>NZ_CP011526.1:1377536-2755072 GCF_001027105.1 Staphylococcus aureus | reverse complement strand
ATAAAATGAACTTGCGTTATAAATAGGATTTTGTTATATTGTAGTAGTTGCTTGAATTATGACTAGATAATCAATGAGCTAATACGAGAATTTTAATCTAAGAAACGCAAAATCTTATCTATTAAAGTGATCAGAGTCTGCATAATCTGGTATATTAGATAACTGTATAAAGATGGAGGTGTTTTGCATGGTAAAACGTACTTATCAACCAAATAAACGTAAACATAGTAAAGTTCATGGTTTCAGAAAACGCATGAGCACAAAAAATGGCCGTAAAGTTTTAGCGCGCCGTCGTCGTAAAGGCCGTAAAGTTTTATCTGCATAAGATCACTGACTCATCAGTGATCTTTTTTTTCGTTTAAATTAAGAATAAATAGAAATTTATGTTATAAGCTCAATAGAAGTTTAAATATAGCTTCAAATAAAAACGATAAATAAGCGAGTGATGTTATTGGAAAAAGCTTACCGAATTAAAAAGAATGCAGATTTTCAGAGAATATATAAAAAAGGTCATTCTGTAGCCAACAGACAATTTGTTGTATACACTTGTAATAATAAAGAAATAGACCATTTTCGCTTAGGTATTAGTGTTTCTAAAAAACTAGGTAATGCAGTGTTAAGAAACAAGATTAAAAGAGCAATACGTGAAAATTTCAAAGTACATAAGTCGCATATATTGGCCAAAGATATTATTGTAATAGCAAGACAGCCAGCTAAAGATATGACGACTTTACAAATACAGAATAGTCTTGAGCACGTACTTAAAATTGCCAAAGTTTTTAATAAAAAGATTAAGTAAGGATAGGGTAGGGGAAGGAAAACATTAACCACTCAACACATCCCGAAGTCTTACCTCAGACAAACGTAAGACTGACCTTAGGGTTATAATAACTTACTTTAAAATGTATTCACATCGTTGAAGGAGGCGAGTAGCAATATGGATTTAGATACAATTACGAGTATTTCAACACCAATGGGTGAAGGGGCAATTGGAATTGTTCGATTGTCTGGACCGCAAGCCGTTGAAATTGCTGACAAATTATATAAAGGAAAACATCTTTTAAATGATGTTCCATCACATACGATTAATTACGGTCATATTATTGATCCAGAGTCTAAAGAAGTGGTTGAAGAAGTTATGGTGTCTGTGTTAAGAGCGCCAAAAACATTTACACGCGAAGATATTATAGAAATTAATTGTCATGGTGGTATTTTAACGATTAATAGAGTGCTGGAACTTACTATGACATATGGCGCTAGAATGGCTGAGCCAGGTGAATTTACAAAACGTGCCTTTTTAAATGGTCGTATTGATTTATCTCAAGCTGAAGCAGTTATGGACTTTATTCGCTCGAAGACAGATAGAGCTTCTAAAGTTGCGATGAATCAAATTGAAGGTCGTCTAAGTGACTTAATCAAAAAACAACGTCAATCTATATTAGAGATACTCGCTCAAGTGGAAGTGAATATTGATTATCCTGAATACGATGATGTTGAAGATGCGACTACTGAATTTCTTTTAGAGCAGTCTAAAGAAATCAAACAGGAAATTAATCGTTTATTAGATACCGGTGCGCAGGGTAAAATTATGCGTGAAGGTTTATCTACAGTTATTGTTGGTAAACCAAACGTAGGTAAATCATCGATGTTAAATAATTTAATACAAGATAATAAAGCGATTGTAACTGAGGTAGCAGGTACTACTAGAGATGTCTTAGAAGAGTACGTCAATGTTCGTGGCGTGCCATTAAGATTAGTTGATACTGCTGGTATACGTGAGACAGAAGATATAGTAGAGAAGATTGGTGTTGAACGCTCTAGAAAGGCTCTTAGCCAAGCAGACTTAATTTTATTTGTATTAAACAATAACGAAGCATTGACTCAAGAAGATTACACATTATATGAAGTGGTTAAAAATGAAGATGTAATCGTAATTGTTAATAAAATGGATTTAGAGCAAAACATAGATATTAATGAAGTTAAAGATATGATAGGTGATACGCCATTAATTCAAACTTCAATGTTAAAACAAGAAGGTATTGATGAATTAGAAATACAAATTCGAGATTTGTTCTTTGGTGGAGAAGTACAAAATCAAGATATGACTTATGTTTCTAATTCAAGACATATTTCATTATTAAAACAAGCAAGACAAACGATACAAGATGCGATTGATGCAGCAGAATCTGGTGTGCCTATGGATATGGTACAAATTGATTTAACTAGAACTTGGGAAATATTAGGAGAAATTATTGGTGAGACTGCAAGTGATGAACTCATCGATCAGTTATTCAGTCAATTCTGCTTAGGTAAATAGTAATTGAAATAGACGGAATACCGTCTTAAGAAGGCTAGTAAGATATCAAATAAGGAGGTTTATATTGTGGTTCAAGAATATGATGTAATCGTTATAGGTGCGGGACATGCAGGTGTAGAAGCAGGTTTAGCATCTGCAAGACGTGGTGCTAAAACATTAATGCTAACAATAAATTTAGATAATATTGCATTTATGCCATGTAACCCATCTGTAGGTGGACCAGCTAAAGGTATCGTTGTTCGTGAAATTGATGCTTTAGGTGGACAAATGGCAAAAACAATCGATAAAACACACATTCAAATGAGAATGTTAAATACAGGTAAAGGACCTGCTGTAAGAGCACTAAGAGCGCAAGCAGATAAAGTACTTTATCAACAAGAAATGAAACGCGTGATTGAAGATGAAGAAAATTTGCATATAATGCAAGGTATGGTAGACGAACTTATTATAGAAGATAATGAAGTTAAAGGTGTACGTACAAATATTGGTACAGAGTATTTATCTAAAGCAGTAATTATTACAACGGGAACATTTTTACGTGGTGAAATCATTTTAGGTAATATGAAGTATTCAAGTGGACCAAATCACCAATTACCATCAATCACATTATCAGACAATTTAAGAGAACTTGGTTTTGATATTGTTCGTTTTAAAACAGGTACACCACCGCGTGTAAATTCAAAAACAATTGACTATTCGAAGACTGAAATACAACCAGGTGACGATGTAGGTCGTGCATTCAGCTTTGAAACAACAGAATATATATTAGATCAATTGCCATGTTGGCTAACGTATACTAATGCTGAAACACACAAAGTTATCGATGATAATTTACATCTATCTGCAATGTATTCAGGGATGATTAAAGGAACCGGGCCACGTTATTGCCCTTCAATTGAAGATAAATTTGTTCGATTTAATGATAAGCCGCGACATCAACTTTTCTTAGAGCCTGAAGGTCGTAATACAAATGAAGTATATGTGCAAGGATTGTCTACAAGTCTTCCTGAACATGTGCAACGTCAAATGTTAGAGACGATACCAGGTCTTGAAAAAGCAGATATGATGCGTGCCGGCTACGCAATTGAATATGATGCGATTGTGCCAACGCAGTTATGGCCTACACTTGAAACGAAAATGATTAAAAACTTATATACTGCAGGTCAAATTAATGGTACATCTGGTTATGAAGAAGCAGCAGGACAAGGATTGATGGCAGGTATTAACGCTGCAGGTAAAGTGTTAAACACAGGCGAAAAGATATTAAGTCGTTCAGATGCATATATTGGTGTCTTAATCGATGATCTTGTAACTAAAGGTACTAATGAACCTTATCGTTTACTAACATCACGTGCAGAATATCGTTTGTTACTACGTCATGATAATGCTGATTTGAGATTGACGGATATGGGATATGAACTTGGTATGATTTCTGAAGAAAGATATGCACGTTTTAATGAAAAACGTCAGCAAATTGATGCGGAAATTAAGCGTTTATCAGATATTCGTATTAAACCAAACGAACATACGCAAGCGATTATTGAACAACATGGTGGTTCTCGCTTAAAAGATGGTATTTTAGCTATCGATTTATTACGCAGACCTGAAATGACTTACGATATAATTTTAGAACTTTTAGAAGAAGAACATCAATTGAATGCAGATGTTGAAGAACAAGTAGAAATACAAACAAAATATGAAGGTTATATCAATAAATCACTACAACAAGTTGAGAAAGTTAAGCGTATGGAAGAGAAGAAAATTCCAGAAGACTTAGATTATAGTAAGATTGATAGTTTGGCGACTGAAGCGCGAGAAAAATTATCAGAAGTAAAACCTTTAAATATTGCACAAGCTTCTAGAATATCAGGGGTAAATCCAGCAGACATATCTATATTATTGATTTACTTAGAACAAGGTAAACTCCAAAGGGTGAGTGACTAATGACTGTAGAATGGTTAGCAGAACAATTAAAAGAACATAATATTCAATTAACTGAGACTCAAAAACAACAGTTTCAAACATATTATCGTTTACTTGTTGAATGGAATGAAAAGATGAATTTGACAAGTATTACAGATGAACACGATGTATATTTGAAACATTTTTATGATTCCATTGCACCTAGTTTTTATTTTGATTTTAATCAGCCTATAAGTATATGTGATGTAGGCGCTGGAGCTGGTTTTCCAAGTATTCCGTTAAAAATAATGTTTCCGCAGTTAAAAGTGACGATTGTTGATTCATTAAATAAGCGTATTCAATTTTTAAACCATTTAGCGTCAGAATTACAATTACAGGATGTCAGCTTTATACACGATAGAGCAGAAACATTTGGTAAGGGTGTCTACAGGGAGTCTTATGATGTTGTTACTGCAAGAGCAGTAGCTAGATTATCCGTGTTAAGTGAATTGTGTTTACCGCTAGTTAAAAAAGGTGGACAGTTTGTTGCATTAAAATCTTCAAAAGGTGAAGAAGAATTAGAAGAAGCAAAATTTGCAATTAGTGTGTTAGGTGGTAATGTTACAGAAACACATACCTTTGAATTGCCAGAAGATGCTGGAGAGCGCCAGATGTTCATTATTGATAAAAAAAGACAGACGCCGAAAAAGTATCCAAGAAAACCAGGGACGCCTAATAAGACTCCTTTACTTGAAAAATAATGCATAATCCTTTACAACTAACATAAAAGGAGCGAATGGATAATGAAAAAACCTTTTTCAAAATTATTTGGTTTGAAAAACAAAGATGACATCATTGGACATATTGAAGAAGATCGCAATAGTAATGTTGAATCCATTCAAATTGAACGTATCGTTCCCAACCGTTATCAACCAAGACAGGTGTTTGAACCAAATAAAATTAAAGAACTTGCTGAATCAATACATGAACATGGTTTACTACAACCTATTGTTGTAAGACCGATTGAAGAAGATATGTTTGAAATTATTGCTGGAGAGCGCCGATTTAGAGCAATACAATCACTAAATTTACCTCAAGCAGACGTTATTATTCGTGATATGGATGATGAAGAGACGGCTGTTGTTGCATTAATTGAGAATATTCAAAGAGAAAATTTGTCTGTTGTTGAAGAAGCGGAAGCCTATAAGAAATTATTGGAAATTGGTGATACAACGCAAAGTGAATTGGCAAAAAGTTTAGGTAAAAGTCAAAGCTTTATTGCAAATAAGTTGCGTTTATTGAAGTTGGCGCCGAAAGTACTACTTCGCTTAAGAGAAGGTAAAATTACTGAACGTCATGCGAGAGCGGTATTATCATTGTCTGATAGCGAACAAGAAGCGTTGATTGAGCAAGTCATTGCACAAAAGCTAAATGTGAAACAGACTGAAGATAGAGTACGCCAAAAAACGGGGCCCGAAAAAGTCAAAGCACAAAACCTTCGCTTTGCACAAGATGTCACTCAAGCACGAGATGAGGTAGGCAAAAGTATCCAAGCGATTCAACAAACAGGATTACATGTTGAGCATAAAGACAAAGATCATGAAGATTATTATGAAATAAAAATTCGAATATATAAACGTTAGTAGTAGGATGTCGTATACATGATGACTAACACATAAAAGACAAAGCTAAGATCATAACAGCTTTGTCTTTTTTTTTTGTTTTACGTGAAACATAAAAATTTATATTTATATGTTGATCAGGCTGGTACATAAATCAATGTTCTATGCTCTACGAAGTTATATTGGCAGTAGTTGACTGAACGAAAATGCGCTTGTAACAAGCTTTTTTCAATTCTAGTCAACCTTGCTGGGGTGGGACGACGAAATAAATTTTGCGAAAATATCATTTCTGTCCCACTCCCTAATTTGAGCTGGATATACTTTCATTTGAACCCTTTATTGCTAGTTTATGAAAGTATCATGAAAGCTTTATGAACATCGCTTGAGTTGCCTTTACAGTAGAAAATTTAAGTTTTACACTTTGTGTGAATGATACGTTTTGTATTGAATTAATTATAGAAAGGTACGTTGAAGATGTTTTCAATTGGAAGTGCAATTCTTCATTTTGTCATTGGTGGTATCGCTGTTGCATTAGCTTCAATTATTGCTGATAAGGTAGGTGGTAAGTTAGGAGGTATTATAGCTACTATGCCGGCAGTCTTTCTTGCGGCTATTATCGCATTAGCTTTAGATCATCGTGGTACGCAATTAGTGGAGATGTCGATGAATCTTAGTACTGGAGCAATTGTCGGTATTCTGTCTTGTATATTAACTGTATTTTTGACATCTCTCTACATTAAGCATAAAGGTTATCGGAAAGGCGCAATATTCACAGTTGTTTGTTGGTTTGTCATTTCCCTCGCAATATTCAGTATTAGACATTTATAGTTTGGAAAATGCGTGATAATTAGTTGTATTCAGTTATTAAGTAATAAATTATTGGAGGCAGAACATCATGAAATTAACATTAATGAAATTTTTTGTGGGGGGATTTGCAGTATTATTAAGTTATATTGTATCTGTAACACTACCTTGGAAAGAATTTGGCGGTATATTTGCAACGTTTCCGGCAGTATTTTTAGTGTCTATGTTTATTACAGGTATGCAATATGGTGATAAAGTCGCTGTGCATGTAAGTCGTGGCGCAGTGTTTGGTATGACAGGGGTATTAGTTTGTATTTTAGTTACATGGATGATGTTACATATGACGCACATGTGGTTGATTAGCATTGTTGTTGGTTTCCTAAGCTGGTTCATCAGTGCAGTATGTATTTTTGAAGCGGTAGAATTTATAGCACAAAAAAGATTAGAAAAGCATAGTTGGAAAGCTGGAAAATCGAATAGTAAATAGTGTGAACGTAATCTCTTAACTAGGACTAACTTTGCAAGCATTGAATAGCATGGAAAAGTTGCATCATTAATAAGTGAAATTCAAGTTGGCATTGAGAAAATTACAAGCGCGTAATCATACAGGTCTGTCTTAAGGGAGTCTTCGAACCCCGATGTTGTCGTATGTCAAAACATTTAGTCAATCATAAAGGTGACTTGATTTAACTTTATCTGATAGTCTGATTGTAATGATTGTACTAATTGACTGGAGGCGTATGTAATTGAATCTGAGTAAACAAATTAAAAAGTATAGGGAACGAGATGGTTATTCACAAGAATATCTTGCTGAAAAGTTATATGTATCTAGGCAGAGTATTTCTAATTGGGAAAATGACAAAAGCTTACCAGACATACATAACTTATTAATGATGTGTGAATTGTTCAATGTAACTTTAGATGATTTAGTAAAAGGGACCATTCCATTTGTACCTGATATTAAAGCGCAACGAAGTCTTAACTTATGGACATATGTGATGCTTATTTTCATGACATTAGCTGCAATTTTAATGGGACCTTTAGTTGTTTATTGGAATTGGACTTGGGGTGTAACGGTGGCAATCATTTTGGGAATAGGTTTTTATGCATCTATGAAAATAGAAGATTTAAAAAAAGTGCATAAAATGGACAACTACGATCGAATTGTTGCTTTTATGAATGGAAAAGATCCTAGTGAAGTACAAACGACTAAAGCTAGAAATACGATGACAAATGCGCTTTCTATTATATCAGTAATTGGTATACTCAGCCTCATAATTTTCCTTAGTGTGTATTTGGCAAATAAGTTTTTATAAATCATCGTGGTATCGTCTCATATTATTTATATTATCCAAAATAGCATAAAAAAATACCAACAAGATTTAGAACCTTGTTGGTAATCAAAGCGATTCATTTATAATGAGTCGTTTTATGTTGTAAGATTAAACAGTTTGTACGTTAACTGCTTGGTCTCCACGTTGACCTTCAGTGATTTCGAAAGTAACTTTTTGACCTTCTTCTAAAGTTTTGTAGCCATCGCTAGCGATACCTGAGAAATGTACGAATACGTCTCCGCCATTTTCTTGTTCGATGAAACCAAAACCTTTTTCTGCGTTAAACCATTTTACTGTACCGTTATTCATATAGAAAACCTCCGTGTGCTTTTGCACTTAATATTTGTAACAAATTCATAACTAAAAAAGAGGATATTCTAAACAAATACACTACAATTTAATTCACGAGCTTTTATTACGTAAGACCAACTATACGCTCATATTGGCATAATGTACAGTGTTTTTTGAAAATAAATTAAAAAAGATTTTTAAAAACCTTAGAAACGTTGATTTAAAGGGGTTTATAAAAATAAAAAAATTGTAGTCTTTTATGGTGTTTGCTAGTTTTCAAAGTGACATATCGTTTAAACATGATGATTTTATAAGCAATCCATAAAAAACAAGCAGCGATAAACGCTACTTGTTGATATTAAAATCTGACTTGAAAGGTCATAGCAATGTTCTATACCGATGGAATGTGCTTACTTGCCTTTTTCTTCACGACGTTTTAAATAATAAGAGCCACCTAATAAACCAGCTGGAATGCCTATCATTGGTGTTGTGAATGAGCTTAATACAATAACAAGTATTGTTAAAGCAATGACGTTATACCAAGTTACAGTCAAATTTTTCAAATCCTCATATGATTGTTTTACTAATTCTCTAAATTTCATGATTCAATCTCTCCTTTTTTATAAATCTTTAGATTGTCAAATTAAGCTGGACAAGTTTATCATCTTCGATGAAACTCATAAATACTTCCAATGGTGTTCTATAACCTAAAGATTTTCTAGGATGATGATTGATTTTTTGAGCAACACTGATGATATGATCATCCGTTACTAAATTGAAATCTAGTTCTTTATCTAATCCACTGCGTCTAATTATTCCGTTAGAATGTTCATTTAAACCTCGCTGTGATGGCGTGCCTGGATCAGCAAAAAATATAGATATATCGTGACAGTTACATATTGTTTTCCAGTTTGAGAACTCCTTACCACAATCAAAAGTAATTGATTTAAATATATGAGAAGATAAAATGAAAAGGTGCAAGCAGTATTAAGAATTTAGGTAGCAAGAAAACAAGAAGTGGTACATACGATGCTAACCTAAAAAGAATTGGAGATTAAAATGATTATTAACCTTGAAACACAACAAATACATTTTGATTTAGAACATGAAATTCCCTATTTTCAAGCACCTGAGAAAAATAGGATACGCTTAGATATTGATGTTCTCAATAAAAAGCAAATTTCTAATATTATTAATGTTATATTTAATAACCAATCAAAGACGAAATGTACATTTTTGTCTGAATACTTATATCCTGTTAAATTTAGAGAAAAAACAAGAATTGGTCGTTTTTTTAATATTACTAACTGGTACGAAGAAATCCATTCTACCGATGAGAAGTATGTTATTGCAACTATTAAAAATATAAAAAACAAAGACTTAATTGATTATTCTTTATATATTAAAAAAGGTTTAGTGGAGCCATTTATTGTATTCTATAATCAAGAAAATATATTCTACATTAGCAATGCTGTTATAGATATCATCAGTGTATCCAAAGATACTCTTGATTATATAAAGTCAGAATTCAATGATCACTGTGCTTCGCCATACTGATTTTATAGCACAGAGAAAAGCCGTAGTTTCGAAGAGACCAACGGCTTTTTTATAAATCTTTAGATTGTCAAATTAAGCTGGACAAGTTTATCATCTTCGATGAAACTCATAAATACTTCCAATGGTGTTCTATAACCTAAAGATTTTCTAGGACGATGATTGATTTTTTGAGCAACACTGATGATATGATCGTCTGTTACTAAATTGAAATCTAGTTCTTTATCTAATCCACTGCGTCTAAGTATTCCGTTAGAATGTTCATTTAAACCTCGCTGTGATGGCGTGCCTGGATCAGCAAAAAATATAGATATATCGTGACAGTTACATAATGTTTTCCAGTTTGAGAACTCCTTACCACAATCAAAAGTAATTGATTTAAATATATGAGAAGGTAAAGATGAAAACATTGAGTGTAGAGCGTTTTCTATATCAGTTGCCTTACGACCTAAGGGTCGTAAGGTGATAATCATCTTGGATACTCTTTCTACCAAAGTAATGATTGCACTACCATGACGACGACCAACAATAGTATCTCCTTCAAGATGTCCAAACTCCTTATGTTTTCTTTGGTAGGAAATACATATTGAGTTTAGCACATAAGGCTTATTTATTTACCTTTTTCTTCACGACGTTTTAAATAATAGGCGCCACCTAATAAACCAGCTGGAATGCCTATCATTGGTGTTGTGAATGAGCTTAATACAATAACAAGTATTGTTAAAGCAATGACGTTATACCAAGTTACAGTCAAATTTTTCAAATCCTCATATGATTGTTTTACTAATTCTCTAAATTTCATGATTCAATCTCTCCTTTTCTTAAATCAATTAATAGTTATACTGCATTGCTTAAAATCAAAATATCTAATGAAGCATCTTTTAATCGTAAGTGTTAAATGGTTTTCTTAATCAATTTGTTTGAATGTACAAAAGCAATTAAAGCAAAAGTAATGTAAATGAGGGTGTATACAACAATTACTACAATAACCGGCATGAAGGAAATATTACCCATCAATTTCATAAATGCTATTGCGGCGAATACTGCATGTAATATAGCAATCAATAATGGTAAACCGAAGTTGAAAGTAATTTTTAATAATAATCCCTTAAGCATATCTGTATGCGTAAAGCCTATGCGTTTTAATATTCTGAAGTTACTTAGTTCATCCTCAGTTTCATCCATTTGTTTAATATAAATAATACATCCAGCTGCTACTAAAAATGCTAATCCTAAAAATGATGTAACAAATATTAGAATACCGTTAGTAGCATCGACCTCTTTTTTCATTTCATCATACGTGATGACTTTGTCTCCAAACTGTTTTGCAATTGCTTGAGCTTTTTCCTTTTGTGATGTTTGTTTAATATCATATCCATAAAAAGTATGAACGTTATTTTGTGTTTTCAACTGCTGATACTTTTCAGGACTTACTTCGATGACAGGTGAGTTGAAGCTTAGATTTAAAGGATAAACCTTACCTTTGTCTTCTTGTGTAACACGGAAAGTTTCATTCTTAGTACCTTTTACTACTAAATCTTTGTTTAAATGGATATTAATAATGTTAGGCAGCGATTTTGTATTTGTAATGATGGCATTGTTGCCTGTTAACTTGTTATTTGCACTTAAAATAGAATTCGTGCGACCTGAATCACTACCATTTTCCAAAGTAATAACCTGATCATTAACATTATCTACAGTAATAGTTTCGTAAGCATTTTTAGAAAATGTAATTTGTTGTTGGCTTAGTTTAGTTTCAAATTGTTTAGCATCTTGAGTAGCGACCACGTTAAATTCATTTGGTGCCATAGATGTAAGGGTTTGATCTGTATTTGATTTAGATAATGCCGCAAAACACAATACAGTTACTGTAACTGCAGAAATAATTGCAATGATAGTTAAAGACATGGCATTTTTCTTCATTCTGTACATAATAGACGATGTGAATACAACATCGGTAATAGATACGCGTCCATTTTTTGATTTTTTCAATGTTTTAAAAATAAGTGACACGGAACTTCTGAAGAATAAATAGGCGCCTACAACCGTTAAAAATAAAATGATAAACGGTGATGTCATAGCCATAGTTAGTGCTTTGAACGTACCAAACATTTCTGTCGCCATATAATAGCCTAGTGCAATCATAGCAATACCTAATACGCCTGAAATAACCTCTGCAGTCGTTACTTTAGCAGTTGTGGCATCAGTTTTAATTGAATCTTTCATCATTGATAAGATACTACGTCTTTTTAGAAATAAAGCACTTTGAAATAAAATCAGTACATACGCAATAATTAGCATGAAAATAGTTAAAACAAGGGCCATAGGTTCGAAATGTATCGATAAGTTAATCGATAACGACATCAATTTAGATACTATGGAAAGCAATAATTGTGCACCTGCAATGCCACATAATACACCGACAACACCTGTGATTAAAAATACGATCATTTGTTCAAGTGCTAACATTTTCAAAATGTTTTGTCGTGTTAAACCAATCAACTGAAATAGCGCAAATTCACGTGTACGGCGTTTTACGAATAAATGATTGGCATACATTAAAAAGATGACAATAATGATAAATAAAAATATTGATCCGACTAAAGCACCTTTCTTAATGATGGCCATCGAGTCGTCATTATTTACACCTTTAGTAAACTGTAAGGTTGTAAAACTGAAATATAAGACGATGCTAAAAAATAATGAAAATAAATACATTGCATAATGTTTTAAGTTTTGTCGTAAGTTTTTGAAAACGATATGGTTAAATGTCATTTGAGACACCACCTAATACTGATTGAAGATGTACAATGTCTTCATAAAAGGCCTGTTTAGAACGTCCTTCCTGATAAAGTTGTGTATGAATTTGGCCATCTTTTAGCATGATAACACGTTCTGCAAAACTTGCTGCAACCGGATCATGTGTAACCATGACAATAGTTGTATCAAACGATTTATTCATTTCTTCCAAACGTTGTAATAGGTCATTTGCACTTTTCGAGTCGAGTGCGCCTGTTGGCTCATCTGCAAATATGATTTGTGGTTTGTGAACAAATGCTCTCGCTGCTGCAGTTCTTTGTTGTTGACCACCAGATAATTCGCTAGGGTATTTATTTCCTAGGTCATAAATACCTAATGCTGTCGTGATCGCTTTATAATTTTCTTCCATTGTTGCCTTCGACATTTTTTGAACAGATAAAGGTAACATAATGTTTTCTTTAACGGTTAATGTCGGCAGAATACTGTAATCTTGGAAGATGAAACCTAATGATTCTTTGCGGAATTTGGCAAGTGCTTTTTGATTAAGTTTATTAAGCTCTTGTCCGTTAGCAATCACGCTACCGCTAGAAATTTGGTCAATTGAACTTAGTACATTTAATAAGGTTGTCTTACCTGATCCAGAAGGCCCCATAATCGCAACGAATTCGCCTTTTTGTATGTCAAAGTTAATATCTTTAAGTGCTTGAAATGTGTGCTTTTTACCGTATGTTTTTGAAACATGTTGCACTGATAATATCGTCATAGTCTCACTCCTTTTGTATTTAATTTCATTTTAAATAATGTTTGGAGTAGTAGCCTTTATCTAAACTTACAATTCAATGAATGAACCTTACAGAGTTGAAAGCTATCGCTACTTAGTAGATTTTTGAGTGAGGATACAGATTCATCGTACATATTAGACAAAAGCAATGGTGCTTTCTAAGTGATGATGTTTGTGTAAATTGAGAAAAGGGAATTTAATTATTGTATAATAAATTTTTTGTAAAAATTAAAAGAGGGTTTTATTTGAAAGGAATTGATTGTTATGGAAAAAGGAAATCAAGGTATTAAATGGTCTAGTTTAATAATGGGTGTATTATTATTAATGTTGGCAGTCGTTATTTTTACATTTCCAATTGAAAATTTTTATGCTATTACCTGGTTGATTGGACTGTTTGTATTAATTAACGGTGTGATTCAAATCGTTTACCGTAGAAAAGCAAAAGCTTTAGTAGGTGGTAACCAAAATTGGATTCTGTTTATGGGGATTGTAGATATTCTATTTGGTCTATTAGTTATTTTTAATGTTGGCGCAAGTTCAGCATTCTTTATTTATATGTTTGCTTTTTGGTTTATTTTTAGTTCTATCTCTGGATTATTTACGTTTTCGGGTAGTGGTAGCTTAAAACTAATTTCAGTGATTTTTAATTTATTAGGTATTGTTTTCGGTGTCATTTTATTATTTAATCCATTAATGGGTATCGTCTTTATTTCGACGATGATTGCTATTGCATTTGTATTCGTAGGTGTCATTTATGTTGTAGATGCACTTGCTTAAGTAAAATGAAGCGGTTCAAAAGAAGGGTGTGACATGAAGTTTGTGTCATATCCTTTTTGTTGTGTTTATGAAGCATAAAAAAGGGGCGCTACCTACAATAAGTAAGATACGCCCATATTTTTATATTTTACTATTATTGTTTTTCAATACGATTAATAGTTACATTTAGTCCAAAATATTTTTCTAAAAAATGTTTATAGTTATCTTTAGTGACATCAAATTTTTCTGAGCTACCATTCCTTGTTAAAGTTAAATGATTTTCAGACATTGTAGCACGGCCAAATGATTGTGGCATTGTAATTAATAAATGCTGTACAAATATTGAATCTGGATGCGTTTGATTATATTCGATGTTGCTATTAAAATCTTCTATTTGTTTAGGTTTGAATTCAGCTTCATATTTTGTATGCCAATGATCATTTTCGAATTTTTGAACATAGAAAATATCCTTGTCTTCGTTGTTAAAAATAGCGCGGAATGTACCACTGATATCAGTAATTGGTTGTGTATGCTCAGATGAAGTAATAGGAATGGCATGTAGAGGTAAGTCTCCAAAGCCAACATCAGTTACATAGAATACATCATTTATAGAAACAACAAGTGAAGCATGTGAACCGTTCAGACTACGACCGCCACCGGGTGTGTGAATAGTAGCTGACATTAATTCAGGATTAAATCCTTTTTGTTGTAAATAGGCTTTGAAAAATGTATTTAATTCATAACAAAAACCACCACGTTTATCATGAACAATTTTATTAAAAAGTGCATCGATATTTATAGATATCGGCTTACTATTTTGAACATCAATATTTTCAAAAGGTACAGTTAACATAAAACGTGTTGCATAATAATTTAATGCTTCAATACTCGGTCGATTATAACGAGATGAATCAATTTGTAAATAATTCTCTAACTTCGCAATATTCATAAGCATAGCGCCTCCTGTATTAAAGATTATAATTAAATTTTAAACAGAAATACTGAAATTTTAAATTCGAAAGCATTGAATTTTGGATAAATACATTTTAAATAGAAAAATACGCTCTCAAAATGAAGTCATCTCTAAAAGAAACGATTTAAAGATGACTACTGAGAGCGTAGCATAATGGAAGAAGTGTGCAGGGTGTCTAAAAATGCAACAATACAAAGGTAGTTGCAAGACAAGTTGCCTTATCTAGACCATTTGTGTTCTATGCGACCAAACTTCCAAATTAAACTTGAAATAAGCCAAGTAATTAAAAATAATGCAACTAAAATATAGCCTAAATAATCAAATTCGATCGAACCAATGAATGCCCAAAACGCACCATGTAAATCTAACTTATCAGCAAGAATTTGTAGCAATTCAATCATCCCAATCACTAATGCTGCCATGACTGATATCGCAGTAATCGTTATATTGTAATAGATTTTGCGAATAGGATTGAAGAATGCCCAATTATAGGCATACTTCATTACAACACCATCTAATGTATCCAATAAACTCATACCTGATGCGAATAAAATTGGTAAAGATAAGATTCCGATAAATGAAATGGCTTGTTGTGATGCGCCTGAAGAAAGAGCGAGTAACGCAATTTCACTAGCTGTATCAAAACCAAGTCCAAATAAAAAGCCAAGTGGCAATACGTGCCAACTACGCGTGATTAATTTGAAATAAGGTCCTACAAATCGAGAAACCAATCCTCTAGATTCAAGTAATGCATCGACTTCAGCTTCTTCAATGTGTTCACGACGTAATTTAGCGAACAAGTTAATTAAAGAGATTAAAATAATTAGATTCAACACACCGATAAGCACTAAAAAGAAACCTGAAACTAGTGTACCAATCGTTCCACCAATATCTTGGAAATGCGGTAATTCATCTTTAGCCCATTTTACAGATACCCCTAAAAAAACAGCCATTAAAAATACGACAGATGAATGTCCAATTGAAAAATAGAAACCCACACCAGATGGATCTTTGCGTTGCTGTAATAATTTGCGAACCGTATTATCTATTGCAGCAATGTGATCTGCATCAAATGCATGACGCAAACCTAATGTATATGCAAGAATCCCCATACCAAATAAGATATGATGGTCTTTTCCAGCAATCCATAAAAAACTAAACCCAATAACGTGTAACAAAATGACAATAGCTATGTATGGTAACCAGCTTAAGCGCTCATTTTTAAAAACAGTCAAAATATATCCTTCTTTCATAACATGATATTTAATCATACTGTATGTTCAATGGGCACTCTAGTAATAAGTGTTCATATAACAAAAATGTTATGCCAAATTATTTGTTATATAAAAATATACATGTAACCACAAAAGATTTTTTGCGATATATATAATTTGATAAATTAACCAACAACAATGTAAGATGTCACTTTGCTTAACTTGGCATCCTTTTTATGATTTTCAAATTCAAAAAAATGAGCAAAATGAATCTCTTTACCAGTTTTTAATATTTCAATACCATGCATGGAACCTAAGCACCCATGTGTGATGCTGGAATGGATATTGAGACTAGCAACCTGATTGTAATGATTAGATAGTTCTTGAATTAATATTTGAGGTCCGTATATGTCAAAGCGGCCAGGGACAGACCAAATAAATTCTGTTGTAACCAGTGAACGTAATAATTCAATATCTAATGCTGCTGTAACAACTATAAAATCTATCATTTGTTGACGTTTAGGCGCATGATTGCATGACACATCTCCTGTTAACTTAAAAGGTAATGATGACTGAACTTCCGTTTTAAAATGTAGTTGGTGCTGAAATAAAGCTTGTTCCAATATTGATATAGCTTTAGGACCAACGCCATGCATCTCCATTAGAGATGACTTCGTATATTGTGATACTGCTTCTAATGTGTATATACCTTGTGAATTTAGCGCGCGTGTTGCAGGCTTTCCAATTTTAGGTAAAGTCATTTGTATCCATCCTTTATGTTGTATGGTAGTCTTTCTGGCAATATACCCTGATTTGTACAGAATTATTTATAAAATTAATATTGTTTAGTGGTTGGTGAATAAATGTGGGAAATATAAACAAAATGATATCTTTATCGAAATATTATTAGTAAAATCGTTATATTAGCATAACCAAGTGAGCGTATGCAGTAAATTAAAAATTAGGAAAGTAAGGAGGTTTGAAGGTGAATTCAGAGTATAAAAAAGGCATATTTTTAGCACTCAGTGCATACATTCTGTGGGGAATACTACCTATATATTGGCAGTTCGTTGATGCAATAGGCGCATTTGAAATTTTAGCCTTTCGTATTATATTTTCAGCAATATTCATGATTTTCATACTCGCGGTTGGACAAAAACAACGCAATGCATTTCAACGAGATATGAATCAATTGTTAGGCAAGCCCATTCAGCTATTAGCGATTGTCGTAGCAGGCTATGTCATTACATTAAATTGGGGTACATTTATTTGGGCTGTAACGAACGGTCACGTCCTACAAACAAGTTTAGGTTATTATATAAATCCACTTGTTAGCATTTTGCTCGCACTTATCTTTTTAAAAGAAAGATTCAATAAATTTGAATGGCTAGCCATTTTATTCGCATTCATCGGTGTATTATATATGACGCTCAAGATTGGAGAATTCCCAATCGTCTCTATTATATTAGCGTTATCCTTTGGTACATACGGATTATTGAAAAAAGTAGTACATATTGATGCCATCAGCAGTATTACGATTGAATGTATTGTTACCGCACCTGCTGGACTAATATACGTTATTTATTTATGGCAGCAACATCAGATGTCATTTGGATTGAACATGTCATCATTTTGGTTGTTATTTTCTGGTGCTATTACGGCAATACCACTAATCCTATTCTCAGCCGGGGCAAAACGTATTCCACTTTCGCTAATAGGATTTATTCAATACGTTGGACCAACAATAATGTTTGTACTCGGCATATTTGTTTTCAAAGAGCCTTTTAGTATAGATCAATTAATTACGTTTATATTTATTTGGACAGGTATTGTGTTATATAGTCTTTCTCAATACATTAAATTGAAGAAACATCCGGTCGCAAAAACCCTATAAAATACGAGGAAAGATAATTATACGTGTTTTCAATATCCTTTGTGTCATGATGAGGTGAGACTGAGGTATGTGTGCAGTAACAGTGACAGACGTATAAATTTGAAACATTAAATATGAAATAAGGCACTTTCGTTGAATTCGCAATTAAAATGAATTTAAACGAAGGTGTTTTTTGTATGATGATTTATGAGGGCATACGTAATGTTAATCAATGAAGCGGAATAGTATAGAAATGTATTTTATGTGATGTTACGTAATGACTTAAATCTTTATACAAATTTTCAGTGAAGCACGCAATGATTTAAAGGATAAACGTATTTTAAAAAGGGAGTCTTGATTTAGCAAAGGTTGATTTTAAATACAAATTAAAAAGCGCCCAAATCAATGAGATTCGAGCGCTAATTTAAATATTTTAAAATATACCAATTACTTTCATCCAAAGTGATCCTAAACCAATCCAGATAATAAAGTAGACGAAACCTAATATTAAGTTCATTGTCCACCAACGTTTTTGAGTCACGTAACCTGAAGAGAATAGAATCGGCGCTGGACCACTACTATAGTGTGTTGTTGAAGCTAATAGGTTACCGAAGAAACCTAACATTAATGCACTGAATAATGGTGGTGCACCGGCTGCGATGGCAACGCCTAGTAATGCTGCATACATCGCACTGATATGTGCTGTAGAACTTGCAAATAAGTAATGTGAATAGAAGTAGAACAATATTAAAATGACCAGGACTATAGGCCAGCTTAAGCCACCAAGACTTGTAGCAATGGATTTACTTAACCAAGGAATAAATCCAAGCTTGTTTAATTGGTCGGCCATTAACACTAATACTGAGAACCATACTAATGTGTTCCAAGCACCTGTTTCGTTTAAAATGTCTTGCCATGTTAAGACGCCTGTCAATAATAACAATGCTAGCGCAATAAAGGCCGTTAAAGTTGCATCAATATGAATGAAACTTCCGACAATCCATAGTGTTAACGCAACGACAAAAATACCAATCATAAATTTTTCAGCTAAAGCGATTTTACCCATAGTCGCTAATTCATTTTCAGCCCAACTCTTAGCATTTGGTGTTTCTTTAACAGTTGGTGGATAAATTTTATAAATAATAAAAGGTACAACAATTAAGGAAACAAGTCCAGGAACTAAAGCAGCTAGAAACCAATTCATCCATGTAATGTGAACATTAGATGTGCTAGATGCTAAATTTTGTGCAAGGGGGTTACCGGCCATTGCAGTTAAAAACATAGCCGCAGTAATTAAATTACCTTGGAATTCTGTGAAAACAAGAAATGCACCCATTTTGCGTGCTGATCCGTCTTTCGGTTTCGAACCAAATGATTCAGAAAGTGATTTGATAATTGGGAACATGATTCCACCAGCACGCGCGGTATTACTTGGTGTAGCAGGCGCTAGAATTAAATCTACACCGACGATAGAATATGCTAATCCTAATGTTTTTTTACCAAATAATTTGACGAAATGAAGTGCGATACGTCTACCAAGACCTGTTTTCACAAATCCTCTCGAAATGAAAAATGCCATAGCAATTAACCAAATGCTATTATTACCAAAACCAGCGACAGCCGTTTTCATGTCAACAATGCCAACGAGTACCATGATTGTAAATCCAATTATAGAGACGGCCCCAATTGGCATCGGTTGTGTAATACAAGCAATGATTGTCGCGACGAATAT
Source organism: Staphylococcus aureus (assembly GCF_001027105.1). Lineage (GTDB taxonomy): Bacteria > Bacillota > Bacilli > Staphylococcales > Staphylococcaceae > Staphylococcus > Staphylococcus aureus. Next base: position 2,735,159 of record NZ_CP011526.1, on the reverse strand, counting down.
TGCGAACATATACCATGCTGTTGGATCCACAGCATCCGGTTTAAAAGGTGTAAGTGCCCAAATAAGGAGACCTACAACGATAGGGAGTATAAACTTACGATATTTAACCGTGTTTTCCATGTTAAAACGTCCTTCTTTCTATGTTTTATACATATTTCAATTTAAGAATAAAGCTAACTACAAAAGATGTACAGTAATAATTAAATATAAAATTAAATTAACGAAATCATTAATATAATTATTTTTCGAGAATCGGTGAAGAACTGGTATAGATGGTGTTTATTAAATTCAAAAAAGTGACCTTTTAAACAAATAAAAAACCCGTTAACGTGTTGTTAACGGTTAATAAGCACATATTTATTTTAAATTTTTTAATATACGAGACATCTCTTCAATTTTACCAGCATGAAGTGGGATGTGAATGGCATTTAATACTAATAACTCTTCTAAGTTATTACAACCGACAATTGGCTGTTTCAATTCAATTGCTAAATCATCTTCAGTTAGATTTCGTGCACGTTCAGGTAAAGTTTGGAGACCTTCTAAAATCCTTTCAATACTCGGTACTTCATCCTTCCATTCATCTGGAGACGAACCATTTCCGAATAAAGGTCTATAGATATTTAAATCAATATTCTCTTTACCAGCAACAGCTAAGGCCGATTCAAAAATTGTTAATACATGACCAAATTGCCAATGAATGGTATTAGAAAAAGGCTTATGATAATCATCAAGTACCTTTTCAACTTTCCAAGCATCATACACATTTACTAAATATCCTAACCCCATATCAATGACATCAAATACTGTTTTTGTAGTCATTATTAATTCCTCCCCCATAAATAAAATATACTTCCGTAAGTATTACCCTATTAACAAAGTTGTTAGTCATTTAAGGAATGTGTACAACAACTACCTTACAATAAAAGATAGTTGACGAAAAGTTCTCAATGTACTATCTTATTATGTAAGATAGTAGGTGATTAAAATGTCAGTGTCAGATCAGATTATGAAAGGTCTCTTAGATGGGGCGATATTAGGTCTCATTGCCCAAGGCGAAACGTATGGATATGAAATTATGACGAAACTTAAGAATCAAGAGTTTCCAGAGATAAGTGAGGGTAGTATTTATCCAGTTTTAATGCGTTTAAACAAAAAAGGATACGTTGATACGACAATAAAAAAATCTAGTAATGGCGGCCCGAGGCGGAAATACTATACGATTACCGATTCAGGTTTAAAGGAACTAAAAGTATTTAAATCGAAATGGCAAGTTTTGAATAAAGGGATGATTAACTTGTTTGGAGGGGAAAACGATGTTAAGTAAACAATCTCAAGATTTTTTAGAAAAATTACGTGTTGAATTGTTATTTAGAGGTAAGACTGAAGCAGAAGTAGAAGAGTTATTGGAAGAGCTCGAAGATCATTTAACTATGGCTGAAAAAAATAACGAAGATACAAGTTCAATTATTAATACACCGATTAAGTCAATGGCTGATCAATTATCACCTGAGATAAGTCTTACTACCGGTTTGTATAAATATATTACTTTGTACTTCGCTTTTATTTTAGCAGTCATTATAATTCCTAGGTTTTTAGATTTGGGTACATTTGATGTGACAATTGCATTTTTACTTTATATAGCTAGTATCGTTATTTTAGGTGTTGTCATTGGTATGCTGATTCTACGAAATACATTAGTCCGATTTGGTGACCAAAAAATAACGTATGTTATAAATGTGACTTATGGAATTATCGTATTTTTATGGATGATTTTAGGTGGCTTGATTATTAAAAAATATCCTATCTATAGTTTCTTTGAGTTAAGTGACAAACAGAGTTTCATCGTTGGGTTAGTACTTTTAATTGCGCTCATTGGAACTTGTATTTTAATTAAACAGAAAATTTATGCGCTCATCGTGTTGGTAATTTCATTGCCAAGTTTGATAGCAAGGATAGCAGCTATCTTTAGTAAAGAACCAGACACTTTTAATTTAGTTTCAGTAAGTATACTCATCATTCTAAATATAGCATTTATTATTTATACATTTGTAAATTTTAGGAAGTTAAAAAAAGAAGACTAAACAATGTCGTTTAGCTAAAATACATCATTATAGTAAAACTGTATACCAATCATCCAAAAGCACCCTAAAGTTAGACTTAAACTAACAAATTAGGGTGCTTTTGTTTGTGCACTTATAACTATTCCGTTGTGCCCAGGGCTAGGTGTAAATCCTCATCATTAGAAATAGCTTCAATGGCTGCAGTCAAACCTGCAACTATCTTTTCTAATGGCATAGATGGTGTATCGGGTTTACCAATGACCTGCTCTGGTATGTATGGCACATGAATAAATCCGAATCGTAGGTGAGGGTAATGCTTATCTTGTAAATAACCTAAGTGATAAAGTGTGTGATTACAAACAAATGTACCTGCGCTATTTGAAAGTGCTCCAGGAAGTCCTTGATTAATAATACTTTGAGTCATTGCTTTAACTGGTAAATTTGAAAAATAAGCTGGCGCACCGTCTAAGTGAATGGCTTGATCAATAGGTTGAAAATCATCATTATCTGGAATACGTGCATCATCAATATTAATGGCGACACGTTCTGGGGTAATGGCATTTCTACCACCAGCTTGTCCTATAGCTAGTACAACATCATAATGATTAGATGCCAACGTTTTATTTATAATATTATCTACTTTCTTAAAAGAGGTTGGTAGTTTTAATTTATCGATTGTATGTGTGCCAATAATATCTTCTAGTTGAGTCACAGCTTCCCATGAGGGATTGATATTTTGATTGTCAAAAGGCGCAAACCCTGTTACTAAAATGTGCATTTTAAGACACCCCGCAGTATTAAAATTTAATTTAGTATAACACGCGCATAATTAAAAACATATCAGGTTATGTATGCGCATAAAAAACAGCCTTGAAAAACCTTTATAAATCGGATTTTCAAAGCGTGTTTTGAAAGGTATTTAATTAAAACTAAGCATGTTGATGTAAATCATCAAAGTTTGTTAAACGTTGTTGCCACTCATTATCACTAATATTATTTGCTTGAACATAACGATTACGCTCATGTTTAGCACATTCATAAGAGCATGCACCTAAATATTTAGTTTCGTTTTCTTCAGAAACTAATATTTGTTTATTACATTCTGGGTTAGCGCAATTAATATAACGTTCACATGGTTTGCCATCAAACCAATCCTTACCAATAATTGTTTTTTCAACTTGGTTGATATCAACACTGATACGGTCATCAAATACGTACATTTTACCGTCCCAATATTCACCTTTTGTTTCAGGATCTTTACCATATGTAGCAATACCGCCATGAAGTTGAGCTACATCTTCGAAACCTTCTTTTAAAAGCCATCCAGAAAATTTTTCGCATCGAATGCCACCAGTACAGTACGTAACCACTTTTTTATCTGCAAATAACGCTTTATTCTCTTTAATCCAGTCAGGCAAATCTCTAAAACGTGTGATATTTGGACGAATTGCACCTCGGAAATGACCTAAATCAAATTCATAATCATTACGTGCATCAATAATGACTGTGTCATCATCTTCAAGAGCTTTTCTAAATTCTACAGGTGATAAATATTGGCCAGTTGTGTGTCTTGGATCGACGTCATCTTCTAAATCTAAAGCAACGATTTCTTTTCGAGGACGTACATGCATTTTCTTAAAAGCATGTCCTTCAGCTTCATCAATTTTAAACACCATATCTTTGAATCGTTCATCGGCATGCATATGTGCCATATATTGTTCGGTTTCTTCTTTTGTACCAGATAATGTGCCGTTAATACCTTCTGTAGAAACAAGAATTCTACCTTTTAAATGGTGTGCTTTACAAAAGGCTAAGTGATCCTGAGCAAACTGTTCAGGGTCATCAATCGTCATATATTTATAATATAAAAGAACTTGATAGTTCATAGGTTAATCTCCTTCTATAAACATGTTATAAGCATGTTAATTTTTAAAATAAAGCGTCAATACGCATATTTGTCTACGTCCATCATTTTAACAGAGTTGTATTGTCATTCAATATTTCTAGCTTGAAATCAGCCACTAGACCGATAAAATAGATAGATGAAACCGTTATCATTTTATTTGATAGTTATCTTGTTTAAAATAAAATTGATAGTTAAAACGAATGAAATGAAAGGAATGATCATGATGTCACAACAAGATTTACCTACATTATTTTATAGCGGGAAGTCCAATAGTGCTGTTCCAATTATATCTGAAAGTGAATTACAAACAATTACAGCTGAACCATGGCTTGAAATTTCCAAAAAAGGATTGCAACTAGAAGGATTGAACTTTGATCGGCAGGGACAACTCTTTTTATTGGATGTATTCGAAGGCAATATTTTCAAAATCAATCCTGAAACGAAGGAAATCAAACGACCTTTTGTAAGTCACAAAGCGAATCCTGCAGCAATCAAAATACATAAAGATGGCCGATTATTCGTTTGTTATTTAGGAGATTTTAAATCTACAGGAGGCATTTTTGCAGCTACAGAAAATGGTGACAACTTACAAGATATTATTGAAGATCTTTCAACAGCATATTGTATTGATGACATGGTATTTGATTCTAAAGGTGGATTTTATTTTACAGATTTTAGAGGATACTCTACCAATCCACTAGGAGGCGTTTATTATGTTTCGCCGGACTTTAGAACAGTGACGCCTATCATTCAAAATATTAGCGTAGCAAATGGTATTGCTTTAAGTACAGATGAAAAAGTACTATGGGTAACAGAAACAACAGCCAATCGATTACATCGCATTGCACTTGAAGATGATGGTGTGACGATACAACCATTTGGAGCTACCATACCGTACTATTTTACAGGTCATGAAGGACCAGACTCATGTTGTATTGATAGTGACGATAATTTATACGTAGCAATGTATGGTCAAGGTCGAGTGTTAGTTTTTAATAAAAGGGGTTATCCAATAGGACAAATATTGATACCAGGCCGAGATGAAGGGCATATGTTACGTTCTACTCATCCGCAATTTATACCTGGAACAAATCAACTCATCATTTGTTCCAATGATATAGAAATGGGCGGAGGATCTATGCTTTATACAGTTAATGGCTTTGCAAAAGGTCATCAAAGTTTTCAGTTTCAATAAGACCTACCTGAATGAAAGGCGTCTAAAATTAGGGTGAACAGTTAGTGCTTGTTACACATGAGTTAAACGAAAAATGCCAACTATACCTAGGGATGATATAGTTGGCATTTCGTATATATATTAAAACAATGAGGATTGTGTAATGAGATTATTCTGAGATTGAGAATTCAGCTGATGCTTCGAATTTAACATCTTTGCCTAGCATTACGCCACCAGTTTCAAGTGCTTGGTTAAAGTTAATGCCATATTTTTCTCTATTGATTGTACCAGTAACAATAATACCTGTTACTTGAGAACCATCCATAGGATTCTTACTTACTCCGTTGAATTCAACATCGAATGTTTCTTCGTTAGTGATGCCTTTAATTGTTAAATCACCAACAACTTTGCTTTCAGATACTGATTTTGTCACAAATGTAATTTTATCAAATTCGTCAGTACCAAAGAAATCACCAGATTTTAAGTGGTTATCACGTGCTTCGTTTTTAGTGTTAATTGAGCTTGGAATAATTGTTGCAGTAGCTTTCAAAGTACTGAAGTCATTAATATCTCCTTCAACAGCTACATCAAATTGATCAAATGAACCTTTCACTTTAGAAACCATTAAATGTTTAATTTGGAATTCTAAACTACTGTGTGCACCATCAAAAGTAAAGTTAGTCATAATATAAAACCTCCATATTTTTATCTCTTAGATATATTTTTTATACTTGATATACATACAATACCACCTAAAAAACAAAGATGCAAGCATTTTATTTCGAATTCGAATATTTTCTGTGATGTATTTAAAGAATGACCTATAAAACACCACACTATTGTTATACCCTAGTCAATTAATTCAAACATAAAGAAGTGATTACAAGTCCGTGAAATTTAGTTAATGAGATAAATCTGACTATTATTATCATTTTTATAGTCACTACTATTGACTTTGCATCAAGTGACTCGTACTATTTTAATATAATTCTGAAAATTCAAAATATAGAACATTAAATATGTAGATAATATTTTTTTGAAGTTTTAAAAAAAGGAGGCATTTTATGGGAAATTATTTGGTATTGCAATCAGATTTTGGACTTAGTGATGGCGCTGTAAGTGCAATGTATGGAGTTGCATATACTGTAAGTGATGATATACGTGTTGAAAACTTAACGCATGATATACCACCGTATGACATTTGGGTAGCGTCATATCGTTTATATCAAACTGTAAAATACTGGCCTAAAGGCACAGTTTTTGTATCAGTGGTAGACCCGGGTGTAGGTAGTGATAGGCGGAGCATTGCTTGCTTAACATATTCAGGTCATTACATTATTACACCTGATAATGGTTCTTTAAGTCATATTAAACATTACGAAGGTATTAAAAAAGTTATCGAAATTGATGAAGTGAAAAGCCGATTGCCTCATTCGGAAGAAAGTCATACTTTTCATGGTAGAGATGTTTATGCATACAATGGTGCGAGATTAGCTGCAAATAAGATAGCGTTTGAACGTCTCGGTCAGGCAATTAATGTTGATAGTATTGAGGCATTAGAAATAAGAGAAGTGACAAAAAATGAGGATTCTGTTACAGGAAGCATTGATATTTTAGATATCAGATTTGGGTCATTATGGACAAATATTCCATTGGCATTCTTAAAATCCTTGGAAATTGTTCATGGTAATAATTTGGTGGTAACAATTTATCATCAAGATAAGAAAGTCTATCAAAATATTATTAAATTTGCGCGATCGTTTGCAGATGTTAATGTGGGTGAACCTCTTGTGTATGTTAACTCGCTAGTAAATATTGGTGTAGCAGTCAATCAAGACTCATTTTCAGATTTATATCATATTGGTACTGGAAATGATTGGACGATTCATTTATCTAAAGCACCATCAATATAATGAATTTTTTATGTAAGGAGTAATGAAGATGAAAAAACAAGATATTTCAGTTAAAACTGTTGTTGCAATTGGTATAGGAGCAGCGGTATTTGTAATTTTAGGGCGTTTTGTTGTAATACCAACAGGTTTTCCTAATACGAATATAGAAACATCATATGCATTTTTAGCATTAATATCTGCAATATTTGGACCTTTTGCTGGTTTAATGACTGGATTAGTTGGACATGCTATTAAAGATTTTACGACATACGGTAGTGCCTGGTGGAGTTGGGTTATTTGCTCGGGAATTATAGGCTGTTTATATGGCTGGATTGGACTAAAATTAAATCTTTCTTCAGGCCGATTTTCTAGGAAATCGATGGTTTATTTTAATATCGGTCAAATTATTGCGAATATTATTTGCTGGGCACTTATTGCACCAACATTAGATATTTTGATTTATAACGAACCAGCTAACAAGGTTTATACACAAGGTGTTATCTCTGCAGTATTAAATATTATTTCAGTTGGCATTATTGGGACAATATTATTAAAAGCATATGCTTCATCTCAAATTAAAAAAGGTAGTTTACGTAAGGAATAGTTATTTTGTTGAATCAGATATGTAAATGAATATAGAAAGGTAATGATATATCATGACTGAACCAATTATCTCGTTCAAAGACTTTAGTTTTCAATATCATAGTCAAGCAACACCTACATTACAGAATATAAATGTTGATATTTATCCAGGAGAAAAAGTATTAGTAGTTGGTGCTTCGGGTAGTGGTAAATCGACTTTTGCAAATTGCATAAACGGATTAATTCCATTTAAAACTAAAGGTAACATAACTGGGGAACTATATATAAATAATCAAGATGCAACCGTTAGTTGTTTACATGATAGATCTAATGTTGTTGGTACAGTTTTACAAGATACAGATGGACAGTTCATAGGCTTAACAGCAGCTGAAGATATGGCCTTTTTATTAGAAAATAATTGTGTTGAACAAGATGATATGAAGAAAAATGTAAGTTATTGGGCTGAAAAAGTTGGCATGATAGAACATTTAAATCACCGACCGCAAGATTTATCTGGAGGTCAAAAACAACGCGTTTCATTAGGTGGTATATTAATCCATCGTACGCCTATTTTAATATTGGATGAGCCACTGGCCAATTTAGATCCTGCGACAGGACATGAAACGCTGAGATTGTTAAACAATATTCATGAAGAAACAAAGTCAACGATGATTATTGTCGAACATCGATTAGAAGAATCATTAGATGATACGTTTGATAGAGTTCTTCTTTTTAAAGATGGAAAAATCATCGCTAATACAACGCCTAGTGATTTGCTAAAATCATCTAAGCTTAAAGAAGCAGGCATACGTGAACCATTATACTGTACAGCGCTTAAATATGCAGAAGTAGATGTCGAATCCATTGATAACTTAGCGAATTTACGTGACGTTTGTATGAGTGAACATGTTAAATTTAAAGTGAAAAAATGGATAGATGAAACATCTGCAAATAATGATAATAAGTACAAATCTGAACCGCTATTAGAATTAAATGAGGTATGTGTTCAATATAGTGACTATAGTAATAGTGTACTTAATAATGTTCAATTAAATGTTTATAGAAGAGAAATGCTTAGTATAGTTGGTCACAATGGTGCCGGCAAATCAACACTTGCTAAAGCAATTTGTGGATTTTTAGATATAACAGGTAATATCCAATTTTGTAATAGGGGATTTAATCAATTGTCAATTAGCGAACGATCTGAATTCGTAGGTTATGTGATGCAAAATCCAAATCATATGATTTCTGAAAAAATGATTTACGATGAAGTAGCATTAGGGTTAAGAGCACGAGGTATGAAAGAATCAGATATAAAGATACGAGTAGAGAATGTGCTCAAAATATGCGGACTTTATGCATTTCGGAATTGGCCAATTGCAGCTTTAAGCTATGGTCAAAAAAAGAGGGTCACTATAGCATCTGTTTTAGTCTTAAATCCGGAAATAATCATATTGGATGAACCGACTGCTGGTCAAGATTTCTATCATTATAATGAGATAATGTCATTTTTAATTGAACTAAACAGACAGGGGAAGACGATTATTATGATTACGCATGATATGCATTTATTGTCTGAGTATAGTTCAAGAACAGTTGTATTATCAAAAGGTCAAGTCGTTGCTGATACCACGCCAGTATTGGTTTTAAATGATAAAAAAATCTGTGAGATTGCATCATTGAGACAAACATCGCTATTTGAAATGGCCGAATATATAGGGATTAGCGAGCCACAGAAATTAGTACAATTATTTATTAACCATGATAGGAAGGTGAGACGCCAATGAATCAATATAATACTATAGGTTTTCACCCGGGAAATAGTCGTATTCATCAATTAAATGCGACTGTTAAACTTTTATTCTTATTAGTTGTTTCTATTTCTGCAATGGTGACTTATGACACAAGATATTTAATTTTAATTAGTGCTTCATCTATTTTATTGGTCAAATATGCTCATATTGAATGGAAACAAGTTCGCTTTGTTGTTAAATTCATTCTGTTTTTCACAATATTAAATATTATTGCCGTGTACATATTTGACCCTGAATATGGTGTGAAGATTTATAATCAGCGTACAGAGTTAGTCAATGGTATTGGTCGATTTACGCTAACATCACAGGAATTATTCTATCTTTTTAATCTAATATTAAAATATATTAGTACAGTTCCTTTAGCGTTAATATTTTTATTCACAACGAATCCGAGTCATTTTGCTGCAAGTTTAAATCAGCTAGGTGTGAATTATAAAATCAGTTACGCAGTCTCACTAGCATTAAGGTATATTCCAGATATTCAAGAAACATATTTTAATATTTCACAAGCGCAACAAGCAAGAGGATATGATAATTCGAAAAAAGCAAAATTTACTAGCCGTGTTAAAGGTATCAAACGCATTGTGTTACCTTTAATATTTTCTAGTATCGAAAGAATTGACACTATTAGTACTGCTATGGAGTTAAGACAATTCGGACAGTATAAAAGGAGAACCTGGTACGTCAAAAAACAATTAAAAAAAGATGATTATGTTGTTTTGTGTTTGACGTTAATACTTCTGATGTTAGTAGTTACATTATTCTTTTTAAATAATAGTCGATATTTCAACCCGTGGCATTAGTATTCATATAAATAGTCTTTAAATAGAAATAGGAGGGAGACATTTAATGATAAATACTGAAAGATTAAATTTAATGATTCCAAGTTCCTCGCATTTAATTGAACTTTATAATATTTGTAGTCATCCACAAGCAAATATATACACTCCCAAAGGTTTACATAATTCCAAATTAGACACACAACGGTGGATTGAAAAATGGCGAAACCATTGGCAACAATATCAATTTGGTTACTTTGTATTGGTAAAAAAAATAGATTGTAGTGTTATTGGTATTTGTGGATATGAATATCGACAATTAAAGCAAGAAACAGTATTAAATTTATTTTATAAATTACATCCAAGTTTTGAAGGACAAGGGTACGCATGTGAGGCTATTACAGCAATCACAAATTTTGTGAATTATATCGATCAAGAAACAGTAAAAGTTATCAGGACAAATAAGTGTAACCAACGTTCAATAAATTTAGCAGAAAGGCTTAAATTCAAGCGAGACGATACTATGGACGACATTATCAATCAAGGAGATATTGTGTTTTATAAATAAAATACTATGACATTATCTAAAAAATAAAATTAAAATCCCAACAGTTTCTTAAAAAGTTATGAGCCACATAATAAAAATGTTATAATTGTGCATAATAAAACATAGGGAGAATGTTTAATGCATAAAAAATATTTATTGCTATTTTTTCTGTTATTATCAGTTGCATTGTTATATAGCTGTTCCAAGCAAAATGAGAAAGCTCAAAATAAATCTGTTAATCCAAATGAGTATGCAAAGCATAAATCGAAAATGGATGAACATTGGGAAACATATCACGGCCAAGTTTATCATGTGTTTTATCACCCATTAATTACAGACCCAAAAGTTGCGTTTACAGGAGATACACACCAAGCTAAGGGCAACAATGATTGGATGATTACTGTAAGTGAATTTAAAAAATCATTGAACGAATTATATAAAAATAATTACATCATCGTTAATCCACATGATGTATACGACTTATCATCTCATCATGTAAAAGCCAAAAAAATAAAATTGCCGAAAGGTAAAAAGCCACTAATCATCTCAATTGATGATATGAATTACTATAGTTACATGAGACACCATGGTTATGCTGACCGTTTAGTACTCGATAAAAATAAACATGTTGTTTCTGAAACTACAGACAAAAAAGGCCATGCTACTTATTCTGATGACAATGATATCGTGCCAATTTTAAATAAATTTGTAAAAGAGCATCCAGATTTTTCTTTAAATGGTGAAAAAGGTGTTGTTGCTTTAACCGGTTATGAGGGCGTATTAGGTTATCGCACGAATGAATTAACGAGTAAAGATTATACAAAGAATAAAAAGGCAGCTGAGGAAGTTGTTCGCGCAATGAAACGGGATGGATGGTCATTTGCGAGTCATTCATATGGTCACATTAATTTTGAAAAAACATCTTTAGAAGGTATTAAACGTGATACTAAAAGATGGAAAGATGAAGTTGAACCAATTGTAGGTAAAACAGATATGTTTGTATTTCCACATGGCGCACAGGATAGACATACACAAGCGTATGATTATTTGGTAGATGAAGCAGAGTTTAAGTTTATTGCAGGTGTCGGTCCAAACAATTTTACAGATATATCAGCAACGAACGTTTACCAAGATAGGGTTGCGATTGATGGTCTAAACTTATTTGAATTTAAATATAAACTCAAACCGTTTTTTAATCCTGAAAATGTATATAGTAAACAAGATAGACGTTACTTTAAAGGGAATCGGGATTATGAAGAATAGTTAAATTTAATAAAAAGATAGAAAGAAAATAACTTTACATAATAAGGCAAGGACAATATGTGCAAGAAGTACAACTTCAATATAAAAATCTTGGTTAAGCATTTTTATAGGCACAAATGTCTTGCCTTTTTTATTTTAAAAAATTTTAAAATCAATACACCGAATTTTCTGAAAAAGGTTGTAATGTATTGCTAAAAATGATAAGTTATTAATCATATTACACTTTAGCGTGGTAGAGAAGTAAAGCAAACAACGAAAATACCAAGTGATTTTAAATACAGTATTGAAAGTAAAGGGTGGTCGAGTGAATAATTCAGAACAATTAATTGCGTTAAAAGAATCGGAAACAGCATTTTTAAAATATTTTAATAAAGCGGATTATGAGTTAGTTGATTTTAGTGTGGTTGAAAAGTTGGACTGGAAACAATTGAACCATGAGGATTTGCAGCAGATGGGTGAGCGAAATTTTTGGCAACATGAGCATCAAATTTATGCACTTCGAAATGATTTTACAGATCAATTATTGCGTTATTACTCAATGTATCCAACTGCAGCAACAAAAGTGGCATACACAGGTTTAATCATTCGGAATAATGAAGCGGCTGTACAAGTTGGTTTGGAAAACTATGCACCATCATTAGCGAATGTGCAACAGAGCTTAAAGCTCTTTATTCAGTTTATTCAACAGCAGTTGAGAGACAACGTGCATTTTGTTGTATTGGGACATTATCAATTGCTTGATGCCTTACTCGATAAATCGTTACAAACACCAGACATACTATCAATGATTGAGGAACGTAATTTATCGGGACTGGTTACATATTTGTCGACTGAACATCCAATCGTGCAAATCTTGAAAGAGAATACGCAACAACAATTAAATGTATTGGAACACTATATTCCAAATGACCATCCAGCACTCGTTGAATTAAAAATATGGGAACGTTGGTTACATAAACAAGGTTACAAAGACATCCATTTAGATATTACTGCGCAGCCACCTAGATCCTATTACACAGGTTTATTTATTCAATGTCATTTTGCTGAAAATGAATCTCGAGTTTTAACAGGTGGTTATTACAAAGGAAGCATCGAAGGGTTTGGATTAGGATTAACACTTTAAGTAAGGGAGTATGCACAATGTTAAGAATCGCCATAGCCAAAGGACGTCTAATGGATAGTTTAATTAACTATTTAGATGTAATTGAATATACGACATTATCAGAAACATTAAAAAATAGAGAACGCCAATTATTATTAAGTGTAGATAATATTGAATGCATTTTAGTAAAAGGAAGTGACGTGCCAATCTATGTGGAACAAGGAATGGCAGACATAGGCATTGTTGGTAGCGACATATTAGATGAGCGCCAATATAATGTTAATAATTTGTTGAATATGCCTTTTGGAGCATGTCATTTTGCGGTTGCAGCGAAACCTGAAACGACCAATTATCGTAAAATCGCAACGAGTTATGTTCATACTGCTGAAACATATTTTAAATCAAAAGGTATTGATGTCGAATTGATTAAATTGAATGGCTCTGTTGAATTGGCCTGTGTTGTAGATATGGTAGACGGAATTGTCGACATCGTTCAAACAGGTACTACGCTAAAAGCGAACGGACTGGTTGAAAAGCAACATATTAGTGATATCAATGCAAGATTAATAACTAATAAAGCAGCTTATTTTAAAAAATCACAATTAATAGAGCAATTTATTCGCTCTTTGGAGGTGTCTATTGCCAATGCTTAATGCACAACAATTTTTAAATCAATTTTCATTAGAAGCACCATTAGATGAGTCATTGTATCCAATTATTCGCGATATTTGTCAGGAAGTTAAAGTTCATGGAGATAAGGCTTTGAAAATGTATAATCTAACATTCGATCATACGAAAACAGATCATTTAGAAATTAGTCATGAACAAATTAAAGCAGCATTTGACACATTAGATGAAAAAACAAAACAAGCATTACAACAAAGTTATGAAAGAATTAAAGCATATCAAGAAAGTATTAAACAGACGAATCAACAGTTAGAAGAATCAGTGGAGTGTTATGAAATATACCATCCACTAGAAAGTGTCGGTATTTATGTGCCTGGTGGTAAAGCAAGTTATCCTTCAACGGTATTAATGACAGCGACGTTAGCACAAGTAGCAGGTGTGGAAAATATTGTCGTTGTGACACCACCTCAACCTAATGGTGTGTCTCAAGAAGTATTAGCAGCATGCTATATTACGCAAGTTGATCAAGTATTTCAAGTTGGTGGTGCTCAAAGTATTGCTGCGTTAACTTATGGCACAGAAACGATACCTAAAGTTGATAAGATTGTAGGTCCAGGCAATCAATTTGTTGCATATGCCAAGAAATATTTATTTGGACAAGTAGGTATTGACCAAATAGCTGGACCAACAGAAATAGCACTTATTATTGATGAAACAGCAGATTTAGATGCCATCGTATATGATGTTTTTGCACAAGCAGAACATGATGAATTAGCACGTACATATGCCATTAGTGAAGATGCGCAAGTCCTTAAAGATTTAGAATCACGTATTGCTAAAGCATTGCCTAATGTGGACAGATACGACATTGTTTCTAAAAGTATCGCTAATCAACACTACCTTATCCATGCTAGTAATTTTGATGAAGCATGCCATGTCATGAATACAATCGCGCCTGAACATGCGTCGATTCAAACAGTAAATCCTCAACCATATATTGAAAAAGTGAAATATGTGGGTGCATTGTTTATTGGACATTATTCGCCAGAGGTCATAGGAGATTACGTTGCAGGTCCAAGTCATGTATTACCTACAAATAGAACAGCTAGATTTACCAATGGGTTATCGGTCAATGATTTCTTAACACGGAACACGGTCATCCATTTATCAAAAGATACGTTTGAACAAATTGCTGATTCAGCACAACATATTGCTCATGTTGAAGCATTATACAATCACCAGCAGTCTATTTTAATACGTCAGTCTTAGGGGAGTGTAATTGAAATGATTTATATTGATAAAAATGAAAGTCCAGTTACGCCGTTGGATGAAAAAACAATGACGTCTATTATTAGTGCAACGCCATATAATTTATATCCTGATGCAGCATATGAACAATTCAAGGAAGCTTATGCTAAGTTTTACGGATTATCGCCTGAACAAATTATTGCAGGAAATGGATCTGATGAATTGATTCAAAAGTTAATGCTGATCATGCCAGAAGGTCCGGCATTAACGCTAAATCCTGATTTTTTTATGTATCAAGCATATGCGGCACAAGTAAATCGTGAAATTGCATTTGTAGATGCAGGATCAGATTTAACGTTTGATTTGGAAACCATTTTAACGAAAATCGATGAAGTACAACCATCATTTTTTATTATGAGTAATCCACATAACCCTTCAGGCAAGCAATTTGATACGGCATTTTTAACAGCTATTGCAGATAAGATGAAAGCATTAAACGGATACTTTGTCATTGATGAAGCATATTTAGATTATGGTACGGCATATGACGTGGAACTGGCACCACACATCTTAAGAATGCGTACATTATCAAAGGCGTTTGGAATTGCCGGCTTAAGATTAGGTGTCTTAATTAGTACTGCTGGAACGATAAAGCATATTCAAAAAATAGAACATCCATATCCATTAAATGTATTTACGCTAAATATTGCGACTTATATTTTTAGACATAGAGAAGAGACAAGACAATTTTTAACGATGCAACGACAGTTAGCTGAGCAGTTAAAACAAATATTTGATACACATGTTGCAGATAAAATGTCAGTGTTCCCATCAAATGCTAATTTTGTACTTACTAAAGGCTCAGCAGCGCAACAATTAGGACAATACGTATATGAACAAGGATTTAAACCTCGCTTTTATGATGAGCCGGTGATGAAGGGCTATGTAAGATACTCAATTGCAACAGCATCACAGTTAAAGCAATTAGAAGAAATTGTTAAAGAATGGAGTGCAAAATATGATTTATCAAAAACAACGAAACACAGCTGAAACGCAACTAAATATTTCAATATCTGATGATCAGTCACCATCGCATATTAATACAGGTGTGGGCTTTTTAAATCATATGTTAACCTTGTTTACATTTCATAGCGGTCTGTCATTAAACATTGAGGCACAAGGTGATATTGACGTAGATGATCACCACGTAACTGAAGATATCGGCATTGTCATTGGCCAATTGTTACTTGAAATGATTAAAGATAAAAAGCATTTCGTTCGTTATGGAACGATGTACATTCCAATGGATGAAACATTAGCACGTGTCGTTGTGGATATAAGTGGGCGCCCATACCTATCATTCAATGCATCATTAAGTAAAGAAAAAGTTGGTACGTTTGATACGGAGTTAGTAGAAGAATTTTTTAGAGCGGTCGTAATCAATGCAAGATTAACAACGCATATTGATTTAATTCGTGGAGGTAATACACACCATGAAATTGAAGCTATATTCAAAGCGTTTTCCCGTGCATTAGGCATAGCGCTAACTGCAACTGATGATCAGCGTGTGCCGTCATCGAAAGGTGTGATTGAATGATTGTCATCGTTGATTATGGATTAGGGAATATTAGTAATGTAAAACGCGCTATTGAACATTTAGGGTATGAGGTGGTTGTCTCAAATACCTCAAAAATAATCGATCAAGCAGAAACAATCATATTGCCCGGTGTCGGCCATTTTAAAGATGCGATGTCAGAGATAAAACGATTAAATCTCAATGCAATATTGGCTAAGAATACTGATAAGAAGATGATTGGTATTTGTTTAGGCATGCAATTAATGTATGAGCATAGTGATGAAGGCGATGCATCTGGATTAGGGTTTATCCCAGGAAATATTTCGCGTATCCAAACAGAATACCCAGTGCCACACTTAGGCTGGAATAATTTAGTGAGTAAGCACCCTATGTTAAATCAAGATGTTTATTTCGTACATTCTTATCAAGCGCCGATGTCAGAAAATGTAATTGCATATGCGCAGTATGGGGCTGATATTCCGGCAATTGTTCAATTTAACAATTATATTGGTATTCAATTCCATCCTGAAAAAAGCGGTACATATGGGTTACAAATTTTGCGTCAGGCAATACAAGGGGGATTTATAAATGATTGAATTATGGCCAGCGATTGATTTGATTGGGTCAACAAGTGTGAGGTTAACAGAGGGTAAATATGATAGTGAAGAAAAAATGTCACGCTCGGCTGAAGAAAGTATTGCTTACTATAGTCAATTTGAATGTGTGAATCGTATTCATATCGTCGACTTGATAGGTGCTAAGGCACAGCATGCCCGAGAGTTTGATTATATTAAGTCATTGAGGAGATTAACAACCAAAGATATTGAAGTAGGTGGTGGCATTCGTACGAAGTCACAAATCATGGACTACTTTGCCGCAGGGATTAATTATTGCATAGTTGGAACGAAAGGTATTCAAGATACTGATTGGCTTAAAGAGATGGCACATACATTTCCAGGTCGCATTTATTTATCTGTTGATGCCTATGGAGAAGATATTAAAGTGAACGGATGGGAAGAGGACACAGAGTTAAATTTATTTAGTTTTGTGAGACGGTTATCGGATATACCTCTTGGCGGCATTATATATACTGATATTGCTAAAGATGGCAAAATGTCCGGACCTAACTTTGAATTAACTGGTCAATTAGTAAAGGCAACGACGATTCCTGTCATTGCTTCCGGTGGTATTAGACATCAGCAAGATATTCAACGATTAGCGTCGCTAAATGTTCACGCTGCTATTATAGGAAAGGCTGCACATCAAGCATCTTTTTGGGAGGGGCTAAAATGATTAAAAAACGTATCATTCCATGTTTAGATGTCAAAGATGGTCGTGTCGTTAAAGGGATTCAATTTAAAGGATTAAGGGATATTGGGAATCCTGTTGATTTAGCAATGTATTACAATGAAGCGGGTGCTGATGAATTAGTATTTTTAGACATCTCTAAGACGGAAGAGGGTCATAGCTTAATGCTAGAAGTGATTGAACAGACAGCGTCACGCTTGTTTATCCCTCTTACTGTAGGGGGTGGGATTCAAAGTCTCGATGATATTACCCAATTGCTAAATCATGGTGCAGATAAAGTATCATTAAATTCAAGTGCTTTAAAAAATCCACAGCTCATTAAACAAGCGAGTGATAAATTCGGTAGACAATGCATCTGCATAGCAATTGATAGCTATTATGATCCTGAAAGAAAAGCACATTATTGTTGTACGACTGGTGGTAAAAAAATGACAAATATTAAAGTATATGACTGGGTACAGCAAGTAGAACAGTTAGGTGCAGGTGAGCTCCTCGTTACAAGTATGGGACATGATGGTATGAAACAAGGCTTTGATATTGAACACCTAGCAAATATTAAGTCTCTTGTAAATATTCCAATCATTGCTTCTGGTGGTGGTGGCAATGCACAACACTTTGTAGAATTATTTGATCAGACGGATGTTTCTGCAGGTTTAGCTGCAAGTATATTACATGATCGAGAAACGACGGTTCAATCTATTAAAGAAGTGATACGGCAAGGGGGTATAGCAGTAAGATGACCAAATATAAAATTGATTTTAGCAAAGGTTTAGTGCCAGCAATTTTACAAGATAATCAAACAAAACAAGTATTGATGTTGGGTTATATGAACCAAGAAGCTTTTGATAAAACGATAGAAGATGGTGTGGTATGTTTCTATTCGCGGTCGAAACAACGGCTATGGACAAAAGGTGAAACATCTGGTCATACGCAACGTGTTAAAGATATTCATGTAGATTGCGACAATGACACTATTTTAATTGATGTCATACCAAATGGACCAACATGTCATACAGGCAGTCAAAGTTGTTTCAACACAGAAGTTCCATTTTCAGTGCAAACATTAGCGCAGACAGTTCAAGATAGTGCCCAATCCAATAATGAAAAGTCATATACAAAATATTTATTAACAGAAGGTATAGAAAAGATTACAAAAAAATACGGTGAAGAAGCTTTTGAAGTCGTAATTGAAGCAATTAAAGGTGACAAAAAAGCATTTGTAAGTGAAGTAGCAGATGAACTTTATCATTTATTTGTCTTGATGCATGCGCTTGGCGTCGATTTTTCAGAAATTGAGGCGGAATTAGCGCGTAGACATCATAAGCGCAATAACTTTAAAGGTGAACGACAAAATATCGAACAGTGGTAAAGCAAGTATGGACTAAGATATAAGGAAAAGGATCATGGCTTATACACTTACAAATATTGTGGAAAACGTGACATTTTCAAGTTTAAAATACGACACCAACATATTTTAACTATGAATGCTGTGATGGTACTAAAGTTGCGAACTCGTTATAGATAAGTAGTGGATAATCACAATACGAAATCAAAAATAATTATAAAAAGTAAATTGAGCAACTCAGGAATAGATGTCACTGTTAAAGATGTCGAAAAGTATATGAATCGATATAATGAAGTTATGAAGGGAAAAAATGGCGAAAAAGCTAAAGAGTTATGTTTGTCGTTACTACCTATTAATATCATAGTTGTCTTTACATTCTTTGTATTTATACTATAAATACAAATATATCTAGCCTGAAATAGAAATGTCATAGCCTATTTAAAAGACAATCTCCATTAGAACTAAGATATGCATCCCGAAAGTTAGACTAAAAAACTAACTTTATGGGATGTATTTTTATGCTAATCATCATAAATTCGAGATTAAGTTAAAGGTAGTTCAAGAGTAATTAAACAATAAATTAAAAATAGTAGGATACTTACTTTGAGGGAAGAAAATTAACTGTATATATTTAGTTTAGGAACAAGTATTACGGTTTATCCTGATACAATTATTTTGGATGGGATGATATTTTTAGGTTTAAAATACGACACCAGCAAACATAATAACTGTAATAGCTCATAAATCTCCCCATATAGCTAATCTAAAAAAATAATACATCATTGGAATTAAGCCCCAAGCATGTAAATATTAAAAATCAAAAAAGATATATGTAAAAAAGTTACAATTTGCATAATTAAATTGTGTCTAATTATTGACTAATTAAATTTTGCCAAATATAATATTAATTAATAATTTGAAATGATTAGCGTATACACTTTAAATTCTCTTTGGAGAATATATTTTTTAAATACAAATGTAAACGCTTTCTCGTCAAATTAAACAATAGAAAGGATGGTCATTATGAGTGCTTGGTTAAGTAAATTATTTGAGTTTATTCCTCGAATAATTATCAATTTGTTTATCTAAAATAAAAAAATAGAGGTGCTGACAATGATGAAAAGTCAAAATAAGTATAGTATTCGTAAATTTAGTGTAGGTGCATCTTCCATTTTAATAGCTACATTACTATTTTTAAGTGGTGGACAAGCACAAGCAGCTGAGAAGCAAGTGAATATGGGAAATTCACAGGAGGATACAGTTACAGCACAATCTATTGGGGATCAACAAACTAGGGAAAATGCTAATTATCAACGTGAAAACGGTGTTGACGAACAGCAACATACTGAAAATTTAACTAAGAACTTGCATAATGATAAAACAATATCAGAAGAAAATCATCGTAAAACAGATGATTTGAATAAAGATCAACTAAAGGATGATAAAAAATCATCGCTTAATAATAAAAATATTCAACGTGATACAACAAAAAATAACAATGCTAATCCTAGCGATGTAAATCAAGGGTTAGAACAGGCTATTAATGATGGTAAACAAAGTAAAGTGGCGTCACAGCAACAGTCAAAAGAGGCAGATAATAGTCAAGATTCAAACGCTAATAACAATCTACCTTCACAAAGTCGAATAAAGGAAGCACCATCATTAAATAAGTTAGATCAAACAAGTCAACGAGAAATTGTTAATGAGACAGAAATAGAGAAAGTACAACCACAACAAAATAATCAAGCGAATGATAAAATTACTAACTACAATTTTAACAATGAACAAGAAGTGAAACCTCAAAAAGACGAAAAAACACTATCAGTTTCAGATTTAAAAAACAATCAAAAATCACCAGTAGAACCAACAAAGGACAATGACAAGAAAAATGGATTAAATTTATTAAAAAGTAGTGCAGTAGCAACGTTACCAAACAAAGGGACAAAGGAACTTACTGCAAAAGCGAAAGATGATCAAACGAATAAAGTTGCCAAACAAGGGCAGTATAAAAATCAGGATCCTATCGTTTTAGTGCATGGTTTCAATGGGTTTACAGATGATATTAATCCTTCAGTGTTAGCTCATTATTGGGGCGGTAATAAAATGAACATTCGCCAAGATTTAGAAGAAAATGGTTACAAAGCTTATGAAGCAAGTATAAGTGCTTTTGGAAGTAACTATGACCGCGCAGTTGAACTTTATTATTATATCAAAGGCGGTCGTGTAGATTATGGTGCAGCACATGCAGCAAAATATGGACATGAACGTTATGGAAAAACATACGAAGGAATTTACAAAGACTGGAAACCAGGACAGAAGGTACACCTAGTTGGACATAGTATGGGCGGTCAAACGATACGTCAACTAGAAGAATTACTGCGTAATGGTAATCGTGAAGAAATAGAGTATCAAAAGAAACATGGTGGCGAAATTTCTCCACTATTCAAAGGTAATCATGACAATATGATTTCATCAATTACTACTTTAGGAACACCACATAATGGTACACACGCATCAGATTTAGCTGGTAATGAAGCTTTAGTGAGACAAATCGTATTTGATATCGGTAAAATGTTTGGTAATAAAAATTCAAGAGTAGACTTCGGGTTGGCTCAATGGGGTCTAAAACAGAAGCCAAATGAATCATATATTGATTATGTCAAACGCGTTAAACAATCTAATTTATGGAAATCAAAAGATAATGGATTTTACGATCTGACGCGTGAGGGTGCAACAGATTTAAATCGTAAAACGTCGTTGAACCCTAACATTGTGTATAAAACATACACTGGTGAAGCAACGCACAAAGCATTAAATAGCGATAGACAAAAAGCAGACTTAAATATGTTTTTCCCATTTGTGATTACTGGTAACTTAATCGGTAAAGCTACTGAAAAAGAATGGCGAGAAAACGATGGTTTAGTATCCGTTATTTCTTCTCAACATCCATTTAATCAAGCTTATACAAAAGCGACAGATAAAATTCAAAAAGGCATTTGGCAAGTGACGCCTACAAAACATGATTGGGATCATGTTGACTTTGTAGGACAAGACAGTTCTGATACAGTGCGCACAAGAGAAGAATTACAAGATTTTTGGCATCATTTAGCAGACGATTTAGTGAAAACTGAAAAGCTGACTGATACTAAGCAAGCATAATTTATAAAGTAAAGGGAGGAATTAATAATGACTGCAGACTTCTTTCAATTAATCGGATCATTATTTAGAATTCTAAAAGAATTATTCAAGTAAAACATTGGCGAGGCCCCAACATAAAGAATTTCGAAAAGAAATTCTACAAACAATGCAAGTTGGCGGGGCCCCAACAAAGAAGCTGGCGGAAAGTCAGCTTACAATAATGTGCAAGTTGGCGGGGCCCCAACATAGAAGCTGGCGGAAAGTCAGGTTACAATAATGTGCAAGTTGGGGTGGGACGACGAAATAAATTTTGCGAAAATATCATTTCTGTCCCACTCCCATTGGCATTTACGAAGTTTAAATGTGCAATTAGAATATATGTATAACAATATTAAACACGCGGTAAAACGAAGTCAGTCAATTCAAACTGATTTCGCCCACCGCGTGTTTTTAACATAGCTTAATAATTAATAAGCATTAATGTTCAATTTATATGGTTGTTTTCCAATAATAAACCTAAAGATATAGAATTCACGCAATATCATGCCGACACCTATACATAATCCTAAAATGAATAGTAGTGATATCGCTAGAAAGACCATTGTATTATCCTCAAATATATTTGTATATGCAAACAATGAGTCTAGAATGATTGGATGTAATAAATAAATAAAGAATGAGAAAGCACTAATCATTTGAATCGTATTAAATAACATTGTTTTAAAATGCGTGCAAATACCCAAGATAACAATAAACATAATACTATTATATGGTGTTAATGAATATGAAAAGCTGGTAACGTTCCAATAGTCTCCATTTGCTAACGCAATAAACACAAAATAAGTAGCTACAGCTAATACAATCATAATAACTAAATAACGTTCTAAGAAATTTAATACACGTTCGTAGTTATAACCCATATATGCACCTAAGAAGAAATAAAAAATCCATCCGAATATTATAGTATTTTCACTTAATGGATAATAGTGTAGCACGGTATCGTGAAACGCTGTGTTGTTCGTAAAGTAATATAAAAATGATTGCTGTAAAATAAAAGATAACAATAATAATATTTTACTGTTGAATAGGTTATAGTTAATTTTAAAAATGATATAACTCAAAATAAAGAATTGCATGATAACAACGATAAAATAGCCATACCATTGACCTAATAGGACATTTTCAATGAATTGTTTATTGAAACTTGAATCTGTTAATAATGATTCACTATAACTGTAAAACAATCCCATTAATATGTAAGGAATAAGTATATATTTTACGCGTGTAGTTAAGTATCTATAGGTGACTTTTTGGTAATTCAAGGTTGTCAGTAACTGTGACAAGATAATAAAGCAAGGTGTACCAAAAATCACAATATTACGAATGTAAAATTGTAACACTAAGGATCCACCCTCCATATTTTCATGTTTTAAAGTAATTTGTGTAAGTAAATGTGTGATAATAATAATTGCACATATAATAGCACGTAAATATACGAGTTCAAGTCTAATCTTTTTCATGGAATCCGTCCCATCTCTTAATTAAATGCTCAAAAGCATCATCACTAATTAATATTCTAGGGATGTAATAATCATTGGAGTTCGGAGTGACTGCTTTTTCCTCTAATGAAAAACCGTATTTTAACCCAGCTTTTTTGATTACCGGTAATTTATCGTCATTCATCAAGCCATAAGGATAGGCTATAGTTTTCTGCGACTTTTTAAAGTTTTTAGTTAGATATTTTTCACTTTTGTTTAAATCTTTTATGATTGTAGCTTCAGAAGCTTTCATTAATTTTGACTTATTATTTTTAGATAAGTTATGCAAATCGTGGGTATGTGTTTCAAATTCCCATAACCCAGTTTTATACATTTCTTTTAGTTCTTTTTTACTAATCATATCGAGGTTGTGAAAGTTTTCTTCCCCAACATGACCTGTGATAATAAACCCAGTTGCCGGTATTTTATATTTTTTTAAGATTGGATAAGCATTTTCATAAATAGTTTCATCCATATCATCAAAGTTAATCCATACACTTCGTTTTGGAAACTTACCTTTTTTCTTGTAATATAAAAATTCTTTCAAGGTTAAAAATTTAGCATCATGTGATTTTAGCCATTTTATTTGAGATTCAAATTGTGATTGACTAACACTATAATTTTTAATTTCTTTACTACTAGAAAAGAAGTAAATAAAATTATTCAGAAAATTCGCTTTTCTTACACGGTGATAATTTAATGCCAGAGCACTATTTTCTTTATATTTCAGTTTTTTAGGTGAATCGTCATCTGCATTTGCAATATGATGACCATCCAGTGTGCTTACAGGCAATATGATCAAGATACTCAACACTAAAATTATAAATTTTCTATACTTCACGATTCTCTTCCTCTCTGCCATTTTTGAATCAATATGCTAATTGTAAAAAATACAAAAATGATAATCGCGAAAATGCCCATAGTTTCAAATATATCTAAAATTTCAGTATTTTCAATGTTTAAAGCAACACGTATTGTATTGATAC
This sequence comes from Staphylococcus aureus, assembly GCF_001027105.1. Taxonomy (GTDB): domain Bacteria; phylum Bacillota; class Bacilli; order Staphylococcales; family Staphylococcaceae; genus Staphylococcus; species Staphylococcus aureus. The sequence continues at coordinate 2,710,271 of NZ_CP011526.1, read as the reverse complement.
TTTCGTCATGAATTTCAAATATAGTACCAATATAAACGAGTAGAACAACTAAACAATATATCCAAAAGACACAAGATATAGCGATAAGTGCTGTTTCTCTTACAATATTTAGCGATGATTTTAGCGTTGGGTATTCCCTCTGTCTGGGCTTGACCATGTTGCGTAACCACCTTTCTTACGTTTTAATGCTTTTGGAAATGCGACAAGAACTACTGCTGCGTTAATAATCCAGTATACTGTCGGATACCAACTTACAAATATGAGTCCAGCCATATTCTTTTTCTCGTAGCGACTATCAATAAAGAGTGCGACTGTAAATTGAATAACGTTTATAAAAGTCATAGTAAATGATGATAGTAGAAATATTGAAAAACTATATGTCATAAATGTATAGTCTAAGAAGTTTGCTGTTATGAACAAATAGCCTAAATATAGAAGCACTATATATACCCATAAAATCGAGATGATTTGCTCAAACATCAAAATATATAAAGGAAACCTTTTCGTTTTCATTGTGCTAAAAAAGTCTCGTAGTAATACTTCGTGTCCCCCTTGAGCCCATCTCACGCGTTGCTTCCAAAGACCTCCCAATGTTTCTGGAACCAACATCCAACACATGGCAAGCGGTTCATACTTAATACGATATCCACGTAAATGCAATTTCCAAGAAACTGCAATATCTTCGGTAATCATATCAGTATCCCAGTAGCCAACGTCGACAACTGCACTTTTTTTAAATAGAGTGAAGACACCCGAAATAGTATTGACTGCGCCAGCAAGTGTCTGACTTCGCTTAATACAGCCAATTAAACTTGCATATTCTATCGTTTGAATTTTACCTAAAATAGAACTCTTATTTCGAATTCTAGGATTACCTGTAACTGCACCAAGTTTTGGATCATGTTTGAAATTCTCAATCATATAATATGGTGCATCTTGATCAACGATAGTATCTGCATCCAAGCACATTACATAATCATATGAAGCCTGTTTAATGCCTTGATTGAGTGCGTTGGCTTTACCTCTGTTTTCTTGTAAATCGACGAAAATAAAGTCATTATTTTCTTTGATTTTATAGATGAGTTCTGCTGTATTATCTGAACTTCCATCATTAATGATAATAATTTCTTTCTTCTCGTATTTGAGTGCAAGAACATTAGACAACGTATCTTCAATCGTTTCACTTTCGTTATAACAGGCAAGTAAAAATGTAATGCCTTCTAATTCATCCACATTTATGTCAGGCTTCTTGTTCAATGAATATCTAATTTCTCTGGTAAAATAGAAATAAATTGAACCGACAATCCAGTAAATAGACATAAATACAGGATAAAAAAGCAAAAAGTTAAAAAATTGCAATTTCTTTACCTACCTTTCGTTAGTTAGGTTGTAAGCCATATGGTAATTGATAGTATTTTAATTTGCAATAGATTGTTGTTATAATTAAACGGAAATATTTGTAATTGCAACTTAATTTTCCTGTAACATAGTGTGATTAATTTTCAGTAGGGGGTTATAAAAATTGAAGGATAAGATTATTGATAACGCAATAACCTTATTTTCAGAGAAGGGGTATGACGGTACAACACTTGATGATATAGCTAAAAGTGTAAATATAAAGAAAGCGAGTTTATATTACCATTTTGACTCGAAAAAAAGTATTTACGAACAAAGTGTTAAATGTTGTTTTGATTACCTTAATAATATTATTATGATGAATCAAAATAAATCGAACTATTCAATTGATGCTTTATATCAATTCTTATTTGAGTTTATTTTCGACATCGAAGAAAGGTATATTAGAATGTACGTTCAATTATCTAATACGCCTGAGGAATTTTCTGGAAATATTTACGGACAAATACAAGATTTAAATCAATCATTAAGTAAAGAGATAGCAAAATTCTATGATGAATCAAAGATAAAGATGACAAAAGAAGACTTTCAGAATTTAATATTGCTGTTTCTTGAAAGTTGGTATTTGAAAGCATCCTTTTCGCAAAAATTTGGAGCAGTGGAAGAAAGTAAAAGTCAATTCAAAGATGAAGTGTATTCGCTACTAAATATATTTTTGAAGAAATAATTTTTGTTACTAGTTTGTAATAATTAACTTACTTTTGTAAAAAAAGACATGAGATTATTTTTTTAAATCTATATAAAGTTGACAATACAAATCGATATTGAGAATATTAAGATGTATATGAATTTTATAAATTAAATGCAATACATTAATATAAATATCAATTGTTGCAAAATACGATTTGTTCAATGATTTGATAATATTATTCTTTATATTTGTGAATGGTTAAGTTTGTCTTTGAACATATTATAAAAGTGTAATGTTCCCCTGAAAAGAATAAGTTGTCATCTAATTACAGGAAATCCGCATAAATTAGATGAAATGGAAAGTAATAAGTAATAATTTATTGATAAGCGCCTATGTGATGGTAAATCATGACATAGGCGCTTTTTTTTATAAGTTAAAAATGTAAATAAAAATTATATAAATTACCCACATCTTTTTAAAAGGTGTGGGCTTTATTATCATTAACCCAACTCACAGTGACGGGTTACGCAAGGTATTGAATTACCGAGTACGGGCACGCTCGGTGTTGTAAAGAGCAAATAATCAAGTAATGATGATGCTTCTACTCGATTATAAGAAAGCCATGATAGAGTACGATGGTATCTAGTTTTATTATTAATAGGTTTGGATATTTAAAGTTGGACAATATTATATCTTGTGCAAAAATATAAATAAGTTATACATAATGGTAGAGAATCATGATATAATTTTAAACGATAAAATATTTATATAAATAATTAGAGAAAATGTAGTTGTGTATGTTTTGTGGTCGTTAAACTAGATATAATTGTCCGATTTATAAAACATACATAATGAATACAATGATTGATTATGTGGAGGAAACCATGAAAGAAAAGTTTGATTTAGTAAAACTATTAAATATTCTAAAGAAGAATATTAAATTATTGCTTATTTTACCGGCAATATGTCTTGTAGTAAGTGCGGCATTAACCTTTTTTGTTATGCCTGACAAATATACTGCTTCTACTCAAATATTAGTGAACATGAAAAAGTCCTCAAGTGATTTAGCTTTCCAAAATGTTCAAAGTAGTTTGCAGTCTGTTAATACATATACGGAAATTATCAAAAGTCCTAGAATTCTAGATAAAGTATCTAGAGAATTTGATGGTCAGTATTCAACAGCTGAGTTGAATTCATTTTTAAAAGTAACCAATCAAACAAACTCTCAAATTATTACTGTATCAGTTACCACTGGGAATAAATCTGAATCTGACAAAATTGTTAATAAAATATCTAAAGTTTTTGCTCATGACATGCCTAAAATTATGAGTGTTGATAATGTTACGATACTTTCCTCAGCACATGATAATGCTGTAAAAGTATCTCCAATAGTATCTGTCAACTTAGTTATCAGCATTATTGTTGGTATTGTTTTAGCAATATTGATTATTTTCTTAAAAGAATTATTAGATAAGCGTATTAAGACAGAAGAAGATGTTGAATCGCAACTAGGATTACCTATTTTAGGTTCAATACAAAAATTTTAATTTACGAGGAATTACCATGACGAATACACGAAGAAGTACATCAAGTTTAATTGTCCATGAACAACCAAAGTCACCTATTAGCGAGAAATTTCGAGGCATAAGATCAAATATTATGTTTGCAAATCCTGACAGTGCAGTTCAAAGCATTGTAATCACTTCAGAGGCACCAGGCGCAGGTAAGTCTACAATTGCAGCAAATTTAGCAGTTGCATATGCGCAAGCAGGTTATAAAACACTAATCGTAGACGGGGATATGCGTAAACCTACGCAGCATTATATTTTTAATTTGCCAAACAATGAAGGCCTATCAAGTTTATTGCTAAATTGGTCAACTTATCAAGACAGTATTATCTCAACTGAAATTCAAGATTTAGACGTCTTGACGTCTGGGCCAATCCCACCGAATCCGTCAGAGTTAATTACATCAAGGGCATTTGCAAATTTGTATGACACATTATTGATGAATTATAACTTTGTAATTATCGATACGCCACCAGTGAACACAGTTACAGATGCGCAATTATTTTCAAAGTTTACCGGCAATGTTGTCTACGTAGTTAATTCGGAAAATAATAATAGAGATGAAGTTAAAAAAGGAAAAGAACTTATTGAAGCAACAGGTGCTAAATTATTAGGTGTAGTCTTAAATAGAATGCCTAAAGATAAAAGTGCTAGTTACTATGCATATTATGGGACTGATGAATCATGATTGATATTCATAACCATATATTAGTTGATATAGATGATGGTCCTAAAACAATTGAAAAGAGTATTGCACTATTAAAGCAAGCTAAGGATGAAGGTGTAACAAGTATTGTAGCGACACCTCATCATTTGCATCCGAGATATGATAATACATTTCAACAAGTGCTTGTGAAATTGGCGGAGTTAAGAACGCATCCAGAAGTTCAAGCATTGGATATTAAATTATTTCCCGGGCAAGAAATTAGAATTACAGATTCGATTCTGAAAGGCTTAGATAATGGTAGTATTCAAGGTATTAATCGTTCGAAATATTTATTAATTGAATTTCCAACGGGCGAAGTACCACATTATACAAAACAATTGTTTTTTGAAATACAATCGAGAGGTTACATACCAATCATTGCACATCCTGAAAGAAATAGAAGTATCGCCAAAAATCCGGAAATATTATATGAATTGGTTGCAAATGGGGCACTGAGTCAATTAACATCGAGTTCTTTAGTTGGTGGATTTGGTAAAAACATTCAAAAGTTATCATTACAATTTATAGAATGTAATTTGGCTCATTTTGTAGCTTCAGATGCACATTCATGTGACCAAAGACCATTTTTGATGCAAGAATTATTTCACAATCATAAATTGAAGAAATATTCGAATGATATTGAAGCATTACTTCGAAATGCCAGTTCAGTAATCAATGATAATTTTGTTTATTTAGACAGACCGACTAAGCCAGGAAAAGTGAAGTCGTTTTTGAAATGGTTTTAACTAAATATATTTTTTCGAATTAGACTGGTATACATGTACCAGTCTTTTTGAGTATGCTTAAAATGAATTATAATCATGATTATTTACTAATTCGTATAATACAACTTGTCTAATTGATTAAGGCGAATGGCTTTCAATAAAAAGACTCGTTTTTTATAGTGAAGGTAGTTTGAAAATAATGAATATAAAGATGAAGGTATTACTTTTGATATATAGGGCTAAGGAAGTGTTTTTATGGTATTAAGAAAAGTAATCATGCAGGACTTAGATCAAATTATTGCACTTGAAAATATTGGTTTTTCACCGGAAGAAGCTGCAACACGAGAGGCATTGAAATTGAGAATTGAACAAATTCAAGAAACTTTTATTGTAGCTGAAAAGAATGATGAAGTAATTGGATACATCAACGGTCCAGTCATAAAAGAGCGTTACATTAGCGATGATTTATTTAAAAATGTCTCCACAAATAATAGTGAAGGTGGCTATATTAGTGTGTTAGGTCTTGTTGTAGCACCAAATTATCAAGGTCAGGGTATTGCAGGTCGCTTACTAAACTATTTTGAAACTCTTGCTAAGAATCATCATCGACATGGTGTAACGTTAACATGTCGAGAATCATTAATTTCATTTTATGAAAAATATGGGTATCGTAATGAAGGTGTATCAGAATCATGTCATGGCGGTATTAAATGGTATAACCTTGTTAAAAATATAAAAAAGGATGATGAGGTGTAAATATGGCAGTTGTTTATGTAGCAGGAGGATGTTTATGGGGTGTTGAAGCATTTTTTGCAACAATACCTGGAATTATACATACAGAAGCAGGAAGAGCAAATGGAAGAAGCTCTAAATTAGACGGTCCGTATGATGGTTATGCTGAATGTGTCAAACTTCATTTCGATGATCGTATGTTAACAATTACAGACATTATGAATTATTTATTTGAAATCATTGATCCTTACAGTGTGAATCAACAAGGAAATGATATTGGACAAAAGTATCGAACGGGTTTATATAGTTGTGTAGATGACCACTTAATTGAAGCGCGTCAGTTCATTGAACGACGTAAAGACAGAGATCAAATTGCAGTGGAAGTCTTACCGCTGTCTAACTACATTAAAAGTGCTGAAGAACATCAGCAACATTTAGAAAAATATCCAGAAGATATGCATATGTGTCATATTTCAAAAGATTTGCTAAATAAATACAAGTGATTTTCAGAGGAGAATAGATGTTTAAATTAACCAAAATCGGAGAAATACCTAGATATACTTAGAAAAGAGGTAGGTATTATGTATACGTTTGATGCACAATCATTAACTGCTAGAGAAAACTATAAATTATTAATTGGTTCAATTATTCCACGACCTATAGCTTTTGTTACAACATTAAATCAAGATGCATCAGTAAATGCAGCACCATTTAGCTTTTTTAATATTGTTAATAATCATCCGCCAATGATTGCTATTGCAGTTCAACGTGCAGGAGGTAAGAGAAAAGATACTGCATTAAATATAGAACGGACTGGAGACTTTGTTGTGCATATTACAGACGAAGATAATGTTCAAGATATTAATGAGACTGCAGCGCCGTTAGCATATGGTGACAGTGAGTTGAGTCGTACAGAATTATCACTTTTAACATCTACAACGATTAAGACGCCAGGAATTAAAGATGCGAAAATGAGATTCGAATGTAAACTATCGCAAATGATATTGCTTGGAGATGTATTAGATGGGGCTGATTTAATAATAGGTGAAATTGTAACTTATCATATTGATGACAGTATTTATGAGGGTGATTTTAAAATCAATCCACACGCATTACAGGCTGTTTCTCGTTTAGCCGGAAATGATTATGCTAAATTAGGGGGAATATTTACGATAAAGAGACCAGAAAAATAATAAAACACATGCTATAGCGGTATACCGTTTATGAATTGAATCAAAAGTACACAGGTGCTAAAGTATGTGCTTCTAAAATGAAGACTATTTTTTATTACAAGAAAATGTATCTAGTAAACTTAAAGTAGCAAGACCTAATAAATTTAATGCATGTTGTGCACCTTTTTTACCTTGGCCAGCTTCGAAATGTTTGTAAGCAGCTACACTTAAAATGCCTATCGTTGATAGTGATGCAAGGCGAGAAATGTTTTTATTGATAAAGCTAGCTGAGTATAAAGCAGCAGTAGTTGCTTCTGCAATGCCGACGTATTTTACAAGTTCTTTTTGCAAGCCAAAAGTATGTTCAAACAGTTCAATCATACCCTTATCTTCTTGCAATTTAGGTTTACTGGCTTGGTATAGCTCTTTCGCAAGTTTTAAATTCGTTGCGTAACGCAAAATCATATTTAATTCCTCCCAATATTTGATTTTTTGTGAAAGATGATTACTTTATCATTTTTACCCGTTTCTATAAAAATGAATCAATTATGTAACGTATGTGTAGTTTAGGAATGTTTGCTATGGAAATATAATTCTGTTCACTCAAAATGTATGAAATTAATGTGTAGTTTTGTCGAGTTGCTCTTTTAATTTGGTTAGATTGTTTTTTAGAGAAGCGGTACTATTTTTAAGTGCATCAACAGATTTACCTTCGTTTTGAGACATTGAGTTTATTACAGCACGAAGTTCTGTTTCTAGTATGTCAGCGTCGCCTTTAGCATTAGAACTTAATACTTTAATATCTCTTAAAAGGCTATCTGATAGTAGTGCATTTTTGCCAGTCTCCAATTTCGAATTGTAATTCCAACCGCTACTTAACTCAATAGCATCTAAATCGGTTATATGATCATTTGTTCTCATCATACTTTCCTCCCTCGATGGAAATTACATTAGTATCCGATTTTAAACGGCCATTTCCATCTACCATTGACGGGGAAACATCATCTTTATAAAACTGTACAAATTTTGTGCTAGGATATGATTGCATAATGTCATTTATAGATTTTTGAAGGTTCCAAGCATAGTTTTTTACTGTTTCTCTATTTTTTTCTTTATCATAATAAGCAATGAACTCTGATTTCATATTTTTTTGTATTTGTGGATATTTGTTAATCAAAGATTGTAACTGTTGATTGAATGCATCACCTTTTAAGTGCATAACAGGTTTGAATTCTTTTTTGAACTTATCCAGATCATCGATACTATCTGTTCTGAAATTCAAGTATTGCCTTGTAACGCCGTTAAATTCTTGTTTTACTTGAAGTTTTTCGCTCATCGCATAATAGCTGTCTTTTTCAATTTCACTTTATTATTATAAACTAATCATGATTGAAGTAACTATAATTAATTAAATTTACAAAAGATATCATAAATATTAATTGTATAAATCCTTATCTGAATTTTTCGAATCAAGAACGCAAATTATAAGCAACCACGTCATATATAGTTTCTACTTATAAATAAATTGTTTATTTATATTAGACGCTTATGTAAAGAGGGCGTAACCTTAAATGTAATTACTTATAAGGGGTGAAGATAGTATGAATTATTCGCCAAAACAAGGTGTAAGAAGTCATGGTTTACCGCACGACCCATTTAAAAGTAGTACAGTACCACGTCCAATAGGGTGGATCTCTACTGTATCGAAAGATGGGAAAGATAATTTAGCGCCTTATAGTCAGTATCAAAACTTAACTTGGGATCCGCCTATGGTTATGTTCGCAGCAAATCAATCCGTTCTTGGTGATCACGAACGTAAAGATACAGTGAAAAATGCTGAAGAGACAGGTTGGTTTGTGTGGAATATGGCAACGTATGATTTAAGAGAAGCAGTTAATTTATCATCGAAAGCATTGCCACCAGAAGAGGATGAATTTAATTTTGCAGGTGTAACAAAGGAAAAATGTATAGAAGCTCCAGGATATCGTGTAAAAGAATCGCCAGTTCATTTTGAATGTGAGTACGTTCAAACGATTCGTATTCCAACTGGAGATCCAGTATCTACCGTAGATATTGTTATAGGAAGAGTTGCCCAAGTTCATATTGACGATAAGGTTATTCTTGATAATGGTAAATTGGACATTAAGTCGATTAAACCTATTGCCAGATTAGGATATTACGATTACACAGTAGTGAATGAGATATTTGAAATGAAAGCACCTGCAGCTTCTAAAGAAGAGTTAGCAGGTTTAGAAGGAAGAAATTTCGATAATCAATCAGATGAAAAGATATAAGTAATTTAATCATTTTAGTGAATTCAATGCATCCTTACTAAACATTCAACTTAGTAGCGATGCATTTTTTCGCTTTATAAATGAAAATGTTAAAGCAATATGTCGTGGTATTTATATTTTTAAAGAAGAATCTTTTAGAATTACACATATATTACACTAGGTTTATTGAAAAAATATTGGTATTACTTTAATATTAAAGATGTATTTTGCATATAATATTTATCGTTTAGTTGTAAATTAACTATTTATAAATAAAAGGTGGATGGTATAGATATATTAATACAATAATTATTTTAAAAACGAAACAATTATAATGATTAAACATAAAGCCAATTAGCCAAATTTATATAAAAAAAGATTATACGCATAAACGAGAAAAAGTAATTTTAAAAATATGAAAACGATTACATTTAGACGAATAAAAATGAATTTTTACAAATTTTAACAAAATGAGTATTTTTGTATCAAAAAAGAGTTGTATTAAATTGAATAGTGGCATATATTATAATCTAATGAATGTAAAGATAATACAAGGAGTTATTACATGAGTAAAAGACAGAAAGCATTTCATGACAGCTTAGCAAACGAAAAAACAAGAGTAAGACTTTATAAATCTGGAAAAAATTGGGTAAAATCCGGAATTAAAGAAATAGAAATGTTCAAAATTATGGGGCTACCATTTATTAGTCATAGTTTAGTGAGTCAAGATAATCAAAGCATTAGTAAAAAAATGACGGGATACGGACTGAAAACTACGGCGGTTATTGGTGGTGCATTCACGGTAAATATGTTGCATGACCAGCAAGCTTTTGCGGCTTCTGATGCACCATTAACTTCTGAATTAAACACACAAAGTGAAACAGTAGGTAATCAAAACTCAACGACAATCGAAGCATCAACATCAACAGCCGATTCCACAAGTGTAACGAAAAATAGTAGTTCGGTACAAACATCAAATAGTGACACAGTCTCAAGTGAAAAGTCTGAAAAGGTCACTTCGACAACTAATAGTACAAGCAATCAACAAGAGAAATTGACATCTACATCAGAATCAACATCCTCAAAGAATACTACATCAAGTTCTGATACTAAATCTGTAGCTTCAACTTCAAGTACAGAACAACCAATTAATACATCAACAAATCAAAGTACTGCATCAAATAACACTTCACAAAGCACAACGCCATCTTCGGTCAACTTAAACAAAACTAGCACAACGTCAACTAGCACCGCACCAGTAAAACTTCGAACTTTCAGTCGCTTAGCTATGTCAACATTTGCGTCAGCAGCGACGACAACCGCAGTAACTGCTAATACAATTACAGTTAATAAAGATAACTTAAAACAATATATGACAACGTCAGGTAATGCTACCTATGATCAAAGTACCGGTATTGTGACGTTAACACAGGATGCATACAGCCAAAAAGGTGCTATTACATTAGGAACACGTATTGACTCTAATAAGAGTTTTCATTTTTCTGGAAAAGTAAATTTAGGTAACAAATATGAAGGGCATGGAAATGGTGGAGATGGTATCGGTTTTGCCTTTTCACCAGGTGTATTAGGTGAAACAGGGTTAAACGGTGCCGCAGTAGGTATTGGTGGCTTAAGTAACGCATTTGGCTTCAAATTGGATACGTATCACAATACATCTAAACCAAATTCAGCTGCAAAGGCGAATGCTGACCCATCTAATGTAGCTGGTGGAGGTGCGTTTGGTGCATTTGTAACAACAGATAGTTATGGTGTTGCGACAACGTATACATCAAGTTCAACAGCTGATAATGCTGCGAAGTTAAATGTTCAACCTACAAATAACACGTTCCAAGATTTTGATATTAACTATAATGGTGATACAAAGGTTATGACTGTCAAATATGCAGGTCAAACATGGACACGTAATATTTCAGATTGGATTGCGAAAAGTGGTACGACCAACTTTTCATTATCAATGACAGCCTCAACAGGTGGCGCGACAAATTTACAACAAGTACAATTTGGAACATTCGAATATACAGAGTCTGCTGTTACACAAGTGAGATACGTTGATGTAACAACAGGTAAAGATATTATTCCACCAAAAACATATTCAGGAAATGTTGATCAAGTCGTGACAATCGATAATCAGCAATCTGCATTGACTGCTAAAGGATATAACTACACGTCCGTCGATAGTTCATATGCGTCAACTTATAATGATACAAATAAAACTGTAAAAATGACGAATGCTGGACAATCAGTGACATATTATTTTACTGATGTAAAAGCACCAACTGTAACTGTAGGCAATCAAACCATAGAAGTGGGTAAAACAATGAATCCTATTGTATTGACTACAACGGATAATGGTACTGGGACTGTGACAAATACAGTTACAGGATTACCAAGCGGATTAAGTTACGATAGTGCAACGAATTCAATCATTGGGACACCAACAAAAATTGGTCAATCAACAGTGACAGTTGTGTCTACTGACCAAGCAAATAACAAATCGACGACAACTTTTACAATAAATGTTGTGGATACGACAGCACCAACAGTGACACCAATAGGAGATCAATCATCAGAAGTGTATTCACCAATATCCCCGATTAAAATTGCTACGCAAGATAACAGTGGAAATGCGGTGACGAATACAGTGACTGGATTGCCATCCGGACTAACATTTGATAGTACAAATAATACTATTAGTGGTACACCAACAAACATTGGTACAAGTACTATATCAATCGTTTCTACAGATGCGAGCGGTAACAAAACGACGACAACTTTTAAATATGAAGTAACAAGAAATAGCATGAGTGATTCCGTATCAACATCAGGAAGTACACAACAATCTCAAAGTGTGTCAACAAGTAAAGCTGACTCACAAAGTGCATCAACGAGTACATCAGGATCGATTGTGGTATCTACATCAGCTAGTACCTCGAAATCGACAAGTGTAAGCCTATCTGATTCTGTGAGTGCATCTAAGTCATTAAGCACATCTGAAAGTAATAGTGTATCAAGCTCAACAAGCACAAGTTTAGTGAATTCACAAAGTGTATCATCAAGCATGTCGGATTCAGCTAGTAAATCAACATCATTAAGCGATTCTATTTCAAACTCTAGCAGTACTGAAAAATCCGAAAGTCTATCAACAAGTACATCTGATTCATTGCGTACATCAACATCACTCAGTGACTCATTAAGTATGAGTACATCAGGAAGCTTGTCTAAGTCACAAAGCTTATCAACGAGTATATCAGGGTCGTCTAGTACATCAGCATCATTAAGTGACAGTACATCGAATGCAATTAGTACATCAACATCATTGAGCGAGTCAGCTAGCACCTCGGACTCTATCAGTATTTCAAATAGCATAGCCAACTCTCAAAGTGCGTCAACAAGCAAATCAGATTCACAAAGTACATCAATATCATTAAGTACAAGTGATTCAAAATCGATGAGTACATCAGAATCATTGAGCGATTCGACGAGCACAAGTGGTTCTGTTTCTGGATCACTAAGCATAGCAGCATCACAAAGTGTCTCAACAAGTACATCAGACTCGATGAGTACTTCAGAGATAGTAAGTGACTCTATCAGTACAAGTGGGTCATTATCTGCATCAGACAGTAAATCAATGTCCGTAAGTAGTTCAATGAGCACGTCTCAGTCAGGTAGTACATCAGAATCATTAAGTGATTCACAAAGTACATCTGATTCTGATAGTAAGTCATTATCACAAAGTACTAGTCAATCAGGTTCAACAAGTACATCAACGTCGACAAGTGCTTCAGTACGTACTTCGGAATCACAAAGTACGTCTGGTTCAATGAGTGCAAGTCAATCCGATTCAATGAGCATATCAACGTCGTTTAGTGATTCAACGAGTGATAGCAAATCAGCATCAACTGCATCAAGTGAATCAATATCACAAAGTGCTTCTACGAGCACATCTGGTTCGGTAAGTACTTCGACATCGTTAAGTACAAGTAATTCAGAACGTACATCAACATCTATGAGTGATTCCACAAGCTTAAGTACATCAGAGTCTGATTCAATAAGTGAATCAACGTCAACGAGCGACTCTATAAGTGAAGCAATATCTGCTTCAGAGAGCACGTTTATATCATTAAGTGAATCAAATAGTACTAGCGATTCAGAATCACAAAGTGCATCTGCCTTTTTAAGTGAATCATTAAGTGAAAGTACGTCTGAATCAACATCAGAGTCAGTGAGTAGTTCGACAAGTGAGAGTACGTCATTATCAGACAGTACATCAGAATCTGGTAGCACATCAACATCATTAAGTAATTCAACAAGTGGTAGTACGTCCATTTCAACATCGACAAGTATCAGTGAATCAACGTCAACGTTTAAGAGCGAGAGTGTTTCAACATCACTGAGTATGTCAACGAGTACAAGTTTGTCTGACTCTACAAGTTTGTCAACATCATTAAGTGATTCCACAAGTGATAGTAAGTCTGATTCATTAAGTACATCAATGTCGACAAGTGATTCAATCAGTACAAGTAAATCTGATTCCATTAGTACATCCACATCATTAAGTGGTTCTACAAGTGAAAGTGAATCCGACTCAACATCATCAAGTGAAAGTAAATCCGATTCAACATCAATGAGCATAAGTATGTCTCAATCAACATCAGGAAGTACAAGTACGTCAACGAGTACAAGTTTGTCTGACTCAACGAGTACATCATTGTCACTAAGTGCCTCAATGAATCAAAGCGGAGTAGACTCAAACTCAGCAAGCCAAAGTGCCTCAAACTCAACAAGTACAAGCACGAGCGAATCCGATTCACAAAGCACATCATCATATACAAGTCAGTCAACAAGCCAAAGTGAATCCACATCGACATCAACGTCACTAAGCGATTCAACAAGTATATCTAAAAGTACGAGTCAATCAGGTTCGGTAAGCACATCAGCGTCATTAAGTGGTTCAGAGAGTGAATCTGATTCACAAAGTATCTCAACAAGTGCAAGTGAGTCAACATCAGAAAGTGCGTCAACATCACTCAGTGACTCAACAAGTACAAGTAACTCAGGATCAGCAAGTACGTCAACATCGCTCAGTAACTCAGCAAGCGCAAGTGAATCCGATTTGTCGTCAACATCTTTAAGTGATTCAACATCTGCGTCAATGCAAAGCAGTGAATCCGATTCACAAAGCACATCAGCATCATTAAGTGATTCGCTAAGTACATCAACTTCAAACCGCATGTCGACCATTGCAAGTTTATCTACATCGGTAAGTACATCAGAGTCTGGCTCAACATCAGAAAGTACAAGTGAATCCGATTCAACATCAACATCATTAAGCGATTCACAAAGCACATCAAGAAGTACAAGTGCATCAGGATCAGCAAGTACATCAACATCAACAAGTGACTCTCGTAGTACATCAGCTTCAACTAGTACTTCGATGCGTACAAGTACTAGTGATTCACAAAGTATGTCGCTTTCGACAAGTACATCAACAAGTATGAGTGATTCAACGTCATTATCTGATAGTGTTAGTGATTCAACATCAGACTCAACAAGTGCGAGTACATCTGGTTCGATGAGTGTGTCTATATCGTTAAGTGATTCGACAAGTACATCAACATCGGCTAGTGAAGTAATGAGCGCAAGCATATCTGATTCACAAAGTATGTCAGAATCTGTAAATGATTCAGAAAGTGTAAGTGAATCTAATTCTGAAAGTGACTCTAAATCGATGAGTGGCTCAACAAGTGTCAGTGATTCTGGCTCATTGAGCGTCTCAACGTCATTAAGAAAATCAGAAAGTGTAAGCGAGTCAAGTTCATTGAGTTGCTCACAATCGATGAGCGATTCAGTAAGCACAAGCGATTCGTCATCATTAAGTGTATCGACGTCACTAAGAAGTTCAGAAAGCGTGAGTGAATCTGATTCATTAAGTGATTCAAAATCAACAAGTGGTTCGACTTCAACAAGTACATCTGGTTCATTGAGTACCTCAACATCATTAAGTGGTTCAGAAAGCGTAAGCGAGTCTACCTCGCTAAGTGATTCAATATCAATGAGTGATTCTACTAGTACAAGTGACTCCGACTCATTAAGTGGATCAATATCTTTAAGTGGTTCCACAAGTCTTAGCACTTCGGATTCATTAAGTGATTCAAAATCATTGAGTAGCTCGCAAAGTATGAGTGGATCAGAATCAACGTCAACAAGTGTGAGCGATTCGCAGTCAAGCTCAACAAGTAATAGTCAATTTGACTCTATGAGCATCAGTGCATCAGAAAGCGACTCAATGTCTACAAGTGATTCGTCTAGCATCAGTGGATCAAATTCAACGAGTACATCACTTTCAACATCTGACTCAATGAGCGGAAGCGTATCAGTTTCAACATCGACAAGTTTAAGTGACTCAATATCAGGTTCAACAAGTGTAAGTGACTCGAGCTCAACAAGCACATCTACATCATTAAGTGATTCAATGTCACAAAGCCAGTCAACAAGTACAAGTGCATCTGGTTCCTTAAGTACATCGATATCAACATCAATGTCAATGAGTGCTAGTACATCGTCATCACAAAGCACATCGGTGTCGACATCATTATCAACATCAGACAGTATCAGTGATTCTACTTCAATAAGTATCAGTGGTTCACAAAGTACAGTAGAATCAGAATCTACAAGTGATTCAACTTCTATCAGTGACTCAGAATCATTGAGTACATCAGATTCAGACTCGACATCGACAAGTACATCGGACTCAACAAGTGGTTCAACTTCAACAAGCATATCTGAATCATTAAGTACGTCTGGTTCAGGTTCAACGAGCGTATCTGACTCAACATCAATGAGTGAATCTAATTCATCGAGTGTTTCAATGTCACAAGACAAATCCGACTCAACATCAATTAGTGACTCAGAATCAGTGTCAACAAGCACATCAACGTCATTGAGCACATCCGATTCGACAAGCACATCCGAATCACTGAGTACATCTATGTCTGGTTCACAAAGCATTTCTGACTCAACATCAACAAGTATGTCCGGCTCAACAAGTACATCTGAATCTAACTCAATGCATCCGTCAGACTCAATGAGTATGCATCATACTCACAGCACGAGCACATCTCGCTTATCAAGTGAAGCAACAACGAGCACGAGTGAATCTCAGTCTACATTAAGTGCAACATCTGAAGTGACTAAACATAATGGCACACCAGCACAAAGTGAAAAAAGATTGCCAGATACAGGTGACTCAATAAAACAAAATGGATTACTAGGTGGCGTTATGACATTATTAGTTGGTTTAGGTTTAATGAAGAGAAAGAAAAAGAAAGATGAAAATGATCAAGATGATTCTCAAGCATAAATTGAATTTATAGCTGGCTAAAATTAAAAAGACTGAGGCACCAATCACTAGAAAAATCGATATAGGATTTTAATAATTAGTGATGAACCCTTAGTCTTTTTAATGTTTTTGATATAAAAGAGGTGCAACATGTTAAAACTTTTACAACAATACGAATATAAAATTATATATAAACGTATGCTATACACATGTTTTATCTTGTTTATTTATATATTAGGCACAAACATTTCCATCGTTTCCTATAACGATATGCAAGTAAAACATGAGTCATTTTTTAAAATAGCTATTTCTAATATGGGTGGAGACGTTAATACTTTAAACATTTTCACTTTAGGATTAGGTCCGTGGTTAACATCAATGATTATCTTGATGCTGATTTCTTATCGGAATATGGATAAATACATGAAACAAACAAGTCTTGAGAAGCATTATAAAGAGCGCATCTTAACATTAATTTTAAGTGTTATTCAAAGTTATTTTGTGATTCATGAATATGTTTCGAAAGAACGTGTTCATCAAGACAATATTTACTTAACAATATTGATTTTGGTTACTGGAACGATGTTATTAGTTTGGTTAGCTGACAAAAATAGTCGCTACGGCATCGCAGGACCAATGCCGATTGTAATGGTTAGTATTATTAAATCAATGATGCATCAAAAAATGGAATATATAGATGCAAGTCATATTGTGATTGCGTTGTTAATCATCCTTGTGATAATCACATTGTTTATCTTATTATTTATTGAATTAGTAGAAGTGAGAATACCATATATCGATTTAATGAACGTTTCCGCAACAAATATGAAATCTTATTTATCTTGGAAAGTTAACCCTGCAGGCAGTATTACTTTAATGATGAGTATTTCAGCTTTTGTTTTCTTAAAAAGTGGCATTCATTTTATTTTATCTATGTTTAATAAAAGCATATCAGATGACATGCCAATGCTGACATTTGATAGTCCAGTAGGTATTTCAGTATATTTAGTGATTCAAATGTTATTGGGTTATTTTTTATCGAGATTTTTAATCAATACTAAACAAAAATCCAAAGATTTCTTAAAGAGTGGCAATTATTTTTCAGGAGTTAAACCTGGTAAGGATACAGAACGTTATTTAAATTATCAAGCACGACGCGTATGTTGGTTTGGATTGGCATTAGTTACAGTCATTATTGGTATACCGCTTTATTTCACATTGTTTGTACCGCATTTATCTACTGAAATTTATTTCTCAGTACAACTGATTGTATTAGTTTACATCAGTATTAATATTGCAGAAACAATTCGTACATATTTATATTTTGATAAATATAAGCCATTTTTAAACCAGTATTGGTAAGGAGGTAATTATGAAATACTTTATTCCAGCTTGGTACGATGACCAACGATGGTGGCAAGACACGACTGTGCCGTATTATCAACTACAAAATAAGACGGAATTTGACGATATGATTAGTTTAATGGGAATGCACCTTGAAAATGACTTAGATTATCAACTGATTGTTCTCAATCATGCACCAAATTTAAGAACATTTTTACATCGATATGACTTATATGAGACAAAGTATTCGTCTGTGTTTGATGAAATTCAAGGATTCAGTCACCATGCGCCACAAGCGATTAATTATCATCACTTAAAATGGCCGGATGATGTTGAGTTTGTGTACACACCGTATTTATTAAAATGTGTGACGAGTGAACAGACCTATACAAATATTTATTTTAGTCAAGAAGGGTATTCAATTTGGTTTGAAGAATTTGAAAGAGATCAGTTACAACGGCGTTATATTTTTGATGACAGAGGTTATTTATCAGCGATACGTTATTTTGATGATCAGGGAGAGGCTTCTTACCAAGAATATTTAACGATTAATGGAGATTGTGTACTTCATGAAGATTTGAAAAATGGCAGAGTCACTGTTTCAAAAAGATATCAACATCACTATCAACAAACAGAATATAACAATATGGCTCAACTAATTGAAGAAAAATTTCAAGCAATGATTGCACAACAAATACATGAAGATGATCATGTGATTGTGGCTTCAGATGCTAGGCACAATCGACAAATAGCCAATCATATTCCAGCGAAATCATTAAGTTATTCATTTTTTAAAAATAGAAATGAAACTGTGTCAGATGAGGAATATCAATCTATCGTAAAGAATGCCCATTTAATTGTTGATAGTGTGCAACTAGAACGTGATTTAATTAGTCATCAAGAGAAGTATCAGCGGGAGAATACAATGATTCGAATCACACCATTTGAAACGAGACAATCACCTAATATAAGTAGTCAATTGATGGAAACATTTATAGGTGTATGGATAGATGGTATGAGTGACGCTGATTTGCAACAAATGATGCAACGACTTGTGGATTATATCGCACAGGAAGATTATTACCGTTTAATTTTATTATCGCGCCATCAAAATGACATACCGATGTGGCTTCGTGAATGTATTACGTCGGTAAATGAGGAATACCAAGCTAAACAGAATGCGGATGTTAATGTTTCAGCATTAATGACACCTGAAGATCAAGATGACATCATTGCTGTTAAGACGATACATGCTGAACATGATGTTGTAGAAGCATTGCGGACGTTGCGACTTGTGATAGATATGTCAAAAGAACCTGACTTGTATTTACAAATTAGTGCAATTAGCGCTGGGATTCCACAAATTAATGGTCAACAAACAGATTACGTCTCTGATTATGACAATGGCCGTATTATAAATACAGTTGATGAATTAGATGATGCGTTAAATTATTATTTATTTTATTTGAAAAATTGGAATTATGCGTACGCCTATTCTTTAAAATTAATAGATGCATATGCTTCTAAGAATATTATTAATCAGCTCGATGAGTTAATAGAAGGTGAAAATGATGCCACGTAAATTTAGAGTTTTGCAAATTGGAGGAGACGATTTAGAACCTATTTTTCAACACAAAAAAGGTGTGAGTTGGGATTACTTCGATATTGGATTGTTTGAATTTGATAGTGGTTATGTAGAGGCTATTGAAGCGATTGTTGAAGCAGAAGGGCGCTTTGATTTTATCTATATTCAAGCACCATACTCGGAGACATTAACGAATTTATTACAAATGATAAGCGAACCATACAATACGTATGTTGATGAATCATTTTGGTCAGTTGAATATGAACAAGACGAAAATGTCCAAAAATACGTTGTTCAACCATTACATTACCGGAATATTGAAGAACGTAATAATAAATTAGAGGCAGTTAGCTTCTCAGGACAGTATGGAGATAAGGTTTCTCCTAAGTTAGCACTTGTGCATCCGAATTTTAAAGGAGATGTCGTTTACCAAGGTAATTCAGAGCTCACATTGAGTGGAGAATTTGGGAAAGAATTTAAACCTATCGCATCTTGGCAAAATAATCTCGTTTACGATAAAGATAAAGTCATTCAAATATGGCCAGAATTTGATATTGATGGTGCGGTCGAGTTGCAATATACATTTAGATTGATTCAGACTGGCGCTGATGGTGCATTAATTGAACAAATCGTATTGACTGATGATATGTTAGACAGTCCTTTAGAGATACCTGCGAAACCATTTGATGCTTATATAAGTGTAACTGTTAAGGCGCGTGGGAACGGGACGGTACATTTAGGACCTATACACAAACGATGGTCTAGATTAGACATGGGTCAATTTTTACTTGGTGGTAGTCGTTTCGTAGATAGTCAACGACAGGAATTTATTTATTATTTCCACCCTGGTGATATGAAACCGCCACTAAACGTATATTTTAGTGGTTATCGAACAGCGGAAGGTTTCGAAGGATATTATATGATGAAACGTATGAATGCACCGTTTTTACTTATCGGCGATCCTCGTGTTGAAGGTGGTAGTTTTTATATCGGTTCATCTGAATATGAACAAGGTATTATCAATGTTATTGACGAGACATTAGAAAAGCTGAATTTTAAATCACATGAATTAATATTATCTGGTTTATCTATGGGTTCATTTGGTGCCTTGTATTATGGTGCTCAGTTAAATCCTCAGGCAATTATTGTTGGTAAACCACTTGTTAATATTGGAACGATTGCTGAACATATGCGATTACTTAGACCAGAAGAGTTCGGTACAGCATTAGACGTCCTGGTGTCTAATGAAGGTGATACATCTCAAGCGTCGATACAGGCATTAAATCAAAAATTTTGGCAAACATTTCAAAAGAAATCATTGTCACAAACTGTTTTTGCCATAGCATATATGCAACATGATGATTATGATCCACATGCATTTCAAGAGCTATTACCTGTATTGACAGCACACCAAGCAAGAGTGATGAATCGCAGTATTCCTGGGCGACATAATGATGATTCACCTACCATTGCAAGTTGGTTTGTTAATTTTTACAACATTATTTTGGAAGACAAGTTTGGGAGAGTTCAACATGCTGAAAAACAAAACATTTAAAGTTACTTGGAATTATATTTCACAAACTACATTTATGTATGGCTCTAAAGTATCATTTTCAAATGGTGAAGTGACTTTTATAAATCCTTTGATGCCCTCTGGATTACCGATTCATGAGTGGTTGATGTTAAAGCAATTTTCAAAATATAAAAGTGCGCCAAGTTTACCAATTTTGCGTAGAGGACAGCATTATAAATTGCATTTTGATTTTGATGCAACGCCTGCTGGTTCAGTGTATTTTATCATCATTTTTTATAATAAAAATGGCACAAAACTAAGTACTGAGATTGTAAAGTCAAATAGTATTACGATTCAATATCCTGATGAAGCCTATGCTTATAAAATAAAAATGATGAATGCAGCATCGACGAGTCTTATATTTAGATGTTTAACAATCACAGAGATGACGCATCAATATGATTTAGAGTATAAAAGCATGCGGGTGACGAAGATAGGCGATGACCAATATGGAAATGATATGATCAATGTCATTATTGCAGAACCATCTGACACCTATCCAACTATTTCGAATGATTTTTTGAAACTGTTTGGTCATGTTTGGCTCGTTGAACGTTGGATGGACGACAATATCGAGGGAAATATTAAGCAACTAAAGAATGATTTGCAAAGTCAAGATACCCTAAAGGCTATTAATTTGATTAGTTATGGGTCAAAGTCAAATGTTTTTGCAACTTATGTCGCTCAGCATTTGGGTTGCAAAGTGTATCGTACAAGCCATGAAGATGATGATTTAAAAGGATGGCTTACAGAACATGTCCCAGGAAATCATGAACTAAAAGATACAAATGTCGAGGTTTATTTTAAAGAAGAGCAAGACAAACATCTAAATTATATGTCACGTTTAATGAATCCAGTACGATTTTTAGATTACTTAGATGTATCGAAACTGAATGGTGGGGAAGTAAATGAAACATAAACTAGATGTTACGATAAACGAATTAAGACTAAAGTCGATTAGAAAAATAGTGAAACGCATCAATACATGGAGCGATGAAGTTAAATCATATTCTGATGATGCGTTAAAACAAAAGACAATAGAATTTAAAGAACGTTTAGCATCAGGAGTTGATACACTAGATACATTGTTACCTGAAGCTTATGCAGTGGCACGTGAAGCGAGCTGGAGAGTATTAGGTATGTATCCTAAAGAAGTTCAGTTAATCGGAGCGATTGTATTGCATGAAGGTAACATTGCGGAGATGCAAACAGGCGAAGGTAAAACATTAACGGCAACGATGCCTTTATATTTAAATGCTCTTTCGGGAAAAGGAACATATTTAATTACAACGAATGATTATTTAGCGAAGCGAGATTTTGAAGAGATGCAACCATTATATGAATGGTTAGGTTTAACTGCTTCATTAGGTTTTGTTGATATTGTGGATTATGAGTATCAAAAAGGGGAAAAACGTAATATATATGAACATGATATTATATATACAACTAATGGACGTCTCGGTTTTGATTATTTAATTGATAATTTGGCTGATAGTGCGGAAGGGAAATTTTTACCACAATTAAATTACGGTATTATTGATGAAGTGGATTCAATCATTTTAGATGCTGCTCAAACACCATTAGTTATTTCGGGTGCACCAAGATTACAATCAAATCTATTTCATATTGTGAAAGAGTTTGTAGATACATTGATTGAAGACGTGCATTTTAAAATGAAGAAGACCAAAAAAGAAATATGGCTGTTAAATCAAGGTATTGAAGCGGCACAATCATACTTTAATGTTGAAGATTTATATAGCGAACAAGCGATGGTCCTAGTGCGTAATATTAATTTAGCACTGCGCGCACAATATTTGTTTGAATCTAATGTCGATTACTTTGTATATAATGGTGATATTGTTTTAATTGACCGTATTACAGGTCGTATGTTACCGGGAACTAAGTTGCAAGCTGGACTTCACCAAGCTATTGAAGCGAAAGAAGGTATGGAGGTTTCAACAGATAAAAGTGTTATGGCAACAATTACCTTCCAGAATTTATTTAAACTTTTTGAATCATTTTCAGGTATGACAGCTACAGGAAAATTAGGCGAATCAGAGTTCTTTGATTTGTATTCAAAAATAGTCGTACAAGTACCAACTGATAAAGCGATTCAACGTATCGATGAACCAGATAAAGTGTTTCGTTCAGTTGATGAGAAAAACATCGCGATGATTCATGATATAGTTGAACTTCATGAAACGGGGCGACCGGTTTTACTCATAACGAGAACTGCTGAAGCGGCTGAATACTTTTCGAAAGTATTATTCCAAATGGATATTCCTAATAATTTACTCATTGCGCAAAATGTTGCAAAAGAAGCGCAGATGATAGCTGAAGCAGGGCAAATTGGTTCCATGACTGTTGCGACTAGTATGGCAGGTCGAGGCACAGATATTAAACTTGGTGAAGGTGTCGAAGCATTAGGTGGATTAGCTGTTATTATTCATGAACATATGGAAAATAGCCGTGTAGACAGGCAATTACGTGGTCGTTCTGGTAGACAAGGGGATCCGGGATCATCTTGTATATATATTTCACTAGATGATTATTTAGTTAAGCGATGGAGCGATAGTAATTTAGCGGAAAATAATCAATTATATTCATTAGATGCACAACGATTATCGCAAAGTAATTTGTTTAATCGCAAAGTTAAGCAAATTGTAGTTAAAGCGCAGCGTATCTCGGAAGAACAAGGGGTTAAAGCTCGTGAAATGGCTAATGAATTTGAAAAAAGCATTAGTATACAGCGAGATCTTGTATACGAGGAACGCAATCGAGTTTTAGAAATAGATGATGCTGAGAATCAAGATTTTAAAGCGTTAGCTAAAGATGTATTTGAAATGTTTGTAAATGAGGAAAAGGTGCTAACAAAATCGCGTGTTGTCGAGTATATTTATCAAAATTTAAGTTTCCAATTTAATAAAGATGTGGCTTGTGTTAATTTTAAAGATAAGCAAGCAGTAGTGACATTTTTATTAGAGCAATTTGAAAAGCAATTAGCTTTGAATCGTAAAAACATGCAAAGTGCATATTATTATAATATTTTCGTTCAAAAAGTCTTTTTGAAAGCAATTGATTCATGTTGGTTAGAACAAGTCGACTATTTACAACAATTAAAAGCAAGCGTTAATCAACGACAAAATGGGCAACGTAACGCTATTTTTGAATACCATAGAGTTGCCTTAGATTCATTTGAAGTTATGACACGAAATATCAAAAAAAGAATGGTGAAAAATATTTGTCAAAGCATGATTACATTTGATAAAGAGGGTATGCCAGTTATACATTTTCCATAAATGAAAAGGGGTAGCGCATGACAATATATAATATAAACTTTGGTATAGGCTGGGCGAGTAGCGGTGTTGAATATGCACAAGCTTACCGTGCTAAATTATTGAGACGTACAAATCAAGACACTAAATTTGTGTTTTTAGATTTTATACAGTCAGAGAACATACAGACATTAACGCAAAACATTGGGTTTAAAGATCAAGAAGTTATTTGGTTGTATCAGTATTTTAGTGATATTTCTTTAGCACCAACAACGTACACGTTAGATGACATTGAACGTGAGCTTGGTCATGACATTAGTTTTAGAGAAAGAAATGGTAAGATAGTCCGCCTATATTTTAATGGGAAATCATCATTTGTAACATGTTATCTGCAAAATGAACAAAAAGATATTGTGGATCGTGCAGAATTTGTAATTAATAGTATGTTAGTACGTAAAGATTTTTATAGTTATACGCGCATATTTTCTGAGTATTATGCACCAGCTGATAATAAAGCGAAATTATATATGCGACAATTTTATAATCAAGATGGTTCCATCGCTTATAACGAATATATTGATGGAGACAGCTCTATATATGTGTTTGAAGATGCGGTGTTGTATAACAAAACGGAATTTATTGCATACTTTTTACAACGATTGAATTTAACCCGAGACGATATTGTCATATTAGACCGCGCTTCTGATATTGGTCAGGCTGTTTTGCAGCATAAAGGTGATAGTAAAGTTGGTGTTGTGATTCATGCTGATCATTATAGTAATAATATGATGAGTGAGCAGCATATACTATGGAACAATTATTATGAATATCAATTTTCAAAAGCTAAATACATTGATTTCTTTATTACAGCAACAGATATTCAAAATCATATGGTTTGTCGACAATTTGAGCAATATCAAGGTTATCGCCCACGTGTTTATACTATTCCTGTGGGAAGCATTGATGCATTATCATATCCAACATTATCAAGAAAGCCATATGCGATGATTAGTGCATCTCGTTTAGCGAATGAGAAACATATTGATTGGCTTGTCAAAGCGGTTATCGTGGCTAAACGACAAGTGCCAGAATTAACATTTGATATTTATGGAGAAGGTAGCGAGAAGACGCGACTGCGTAAAATTATTGATACACACCGCGCACAAGATTATATTCGTTTACTAGGGCATGTTAAACTTGATGAAATTTATAATGATTATGAGTTATTTCTTTCTGCATCAACTAGCGAAGGTTTTGGGTTAACACTAATGGAAGCGGTAGGCTCAGGACTAGGTATGATTGGATTAAATGTGAATTATGGTAACCCAACCTTTATTCGAGATGGGGAAAATGGCTACTTGGTACCTTTTGATACCGACGAAGATAGTGTGGATGATGTTATCGCAAAACTAGCTCATGCCATTGTAATGTATTTTAACAATGGTCCCCAGACACCACATGACATCTCTTATGAAGTGGCACAGCAATTTATGACTCAAGATATTATTTTAAAATGGGAAACATTAGTTCAAGAGGTGCTACATGATTAAATTATTTGATTACTTTAACGATCATTCACGAAAGTTATATGAGTCTTTTAAAGCCAGTAAGTTGGAAGAAGATTTAACAATTGTACTCAATGACAATGGCTTTTTACCGGACGATGTTATATCACCGTATCAATTTTTTGCAGATAATCATAATACAGAAAATATGAAACCACGATTTTTTAATCAGGTTACTGTACCAGCTTTTTGGGAAATTAAAGGTAACAACAATTCGGCTACAATTAATGATATGGGACGTCTACGAGGTAAAATATTTTATCAAAGTGGAGAGCGCCCTAGAATTGTTAGTCGTGTCGAATGGTTTGATGACCAACAACGTGTCCGATTTGTCGATTATTATTCTAAGAATGGTATTAAATTTGCACAAACTGTTTACGATTTAAATCGTAAAGCGATCTTGAAGAAATATATGACAGCAGAAGGTAAAGAAGTGATTTATGAAAATTTTGTAACATCTGATGTCATATTGGATTGGCAAGGGAAGTCTTACTTTTTCCCTTCAAAGCTCGCATTCGCATTATTTTTTATCAAGCAACTTGAAATTACGGAACATCATTTCGTTATTAACTCACTAGCCCTACCATTTTCAGTGTTATATAATTTGCCATCAAAAGGTAGTGATGTTTTGGTATGGCAAGAACACTGTAATGGTAATGTCCCGGGAAATATGCAATTGATGTGTAAAGGTGATATGAAACGACATTGTAATATTATTATTCCAGATAAAAACGAATATGAAACGATGCTCAATATAGCAGACGCAAAGGTTCAATCTCGTATTTTACAAGGCGGATATCTATATAACTATCGTAGTCGTAATAGATATACTAAAGAAATTGTAATATTAACTAACTCGGATCAACTTCGTAACATCAAGGTATTGGTTGAAACTTTACCAGATTTTAAGTTTCACATCGCTGCTATTACAGAGATGTCTGATAAGCTAATGCAACTTGATCAATATGCTAATGTGCATTTATACCCATCTATTAATATTGACAGGGTAAATGAACTATACCAGTTATGTGATATTTATCTTGATATCAATGAGGGTAATGAAATTTTAAATGCGGTGGAACAAGCGTTTGACTATGAGTTGTTGATTTTAGGTTATCGTCAAACCGCACACCATGCTAAAGTAACATTATCAGAGCACTTATTTGAGCATAATGATGAGATAACAATGGAAAGTAAAGACCAATTAATACAAATGTTAGAAAGTTTGAAAGATCAACAACAGTTTCGAGATGCTTTATTAGCACAAAAAGCACATGCACACGAAATCTCGCGTGAACAATTCGAGCAAGTTTTTAAACAGGCGCTCGAAAGCTAAAAGGAAAAAGCAGTCTAAAATAAAACATCATTTAATATAAAAGATTTGACGTAATATGATGTTAGCGACATGGACAATATGATATTACGTCATGCTTGTTTTGTTTACTTAAATATAAGCTAAGTAATAAGTAGATAATTACTAACAACAATAACTAGATAGATAAGTGTAAATTTCTTGTAAACAGGTATATAATAGTATGTAATTCTTTGAAGGAAGTAAGTGAGGAAGGAGTATGTTGATGGCTAAATATCGAGGGAAACCGTTTCAATTATATGTAAAGTTATCGTGTTCGACAATGATGGCGACAAGTATCATTTTAACGAATATCTTGCCGTACGATGCCCAAGCTGCATCTGAAAAGGATACTGAAATTACAAAAGAGATATTATCTAAGCAAGATTTATTAGACAAAGTTGACAAGGCAATTCGTCAAATTGAGCAATTAAAACAGTTATCGGCTTCATCTAAAGAACATTATAAAGCACAACTAAATGAAGCGAAAACAGCATCGCAAATAGATGAAATCATAAAACGAGCTAATGAGTTGGATAGCAAAGACAATAAAAGTTCTCACACTGAAATGAACGGTCAAAGTGATATAGACAGTAAATTAGATCAATTGCTTAAAGATTTAAATGAGGTTTCTTCAAATGTTGATAGGGGTCAACAAAGTGGCGAGGACGATCTTAATGCAATGAAAAATGATATGTCACAAACGGCTACAACAAAACATGGAGAAAAAGATGATAAAAATGATGAAGCAATGGTAAATAAGGCGTTAGAAGACCTAGACCATTTGAATCAGCAAATACACAAATCGAAAGATGCATCGAAAGATACATCGGAAGATCCAGCAGTGTCTACAACAGATAATAATCATGAAGTAGCTAAAACGCCAAATAATGATGGTTCTGGACATGTTGTGTTAAATAAATTCCTTTCAAATGAAGAGAATCAAAGCCATAGTAATCGACTCACTGATAAATTACAAGGAAGCGATAAAATTAATCATGCTATGATTGAAAAATTAGCTAAAAGTAATGCCTCAACGCAACATTACACATATCATAAACTGAATACGTTACAATCTTTAGATCAACGTATTGCAAATACGCAACTTCCTAAAAATCAAAAATCAGACTTAATGAGCGAAGTAAATAAGACGAAAGAGCGTATAAAAAGTCAACGAAATATTATTTTGGAAGAACTTGCACGTACTGATGATAAAAAGTATGCTACACAAAGCATTTTAGAAAGTATATTTAATAAAGACGAGGCAGTTAAAATTCTAAAAGATATACGTGTTGATGGTAAAACAGATCAACAAATTGCAGATCAAATTACTCGTCATATTGATCAATTATCTCTGACAACGAGTGATGATTTATTAACGTCATTGATTGATCAATCACAAGATAAGTCGCTATTGATTTCTCAAATTTTACAAACGAAATTAGGAAAAGCTGAAGCAGATAAATTGGCTAAAGATTGGACGAATAAAGGATTATCAAATCGCCAAATCGTTGACCAATTGAAGAAACATTTTGCATCAACTGGCGACACGTCTTCAGATGATATATTAAAAGCAATTTTGAATAATGCCAAAGATAAAAAACAAGCAATTGAAACGATTTTAGCAACACGTATAGAAAGACAAAAGGCAAAATTACTGGCAGATTTAATTACTAAAATAGAAACAGATCAAAATAAAATTTTTAATTTAGTTAAATCGGCATTGAATGGTAAAGCGGATGATTTATTGAATTTACAAAAGAGACTCAATCAAACGAAAAAAGATATAGATTATATTTTATCACCAATAGTAAATCGTCCAAGTTTACTAGATCGATTGAATAAAAATGGGAAAACGACAGATTTAAATAAGTTAGCAAATTTAATGAATCAAGGATCAGATTTATTAGACAGTATTCCAGATATACCCACACCAAAGCCAGAAAAGACGTTAACACTTGGTAAAGGTAATGGATTGTTAAGTGGATTATTAAATGCTGATGGTAATGTATCTTTGCCTAAAGCGGGGGAAACGATAAAAGAACATTGGTTGCCGATATCTGTAATTGTTGGTGCAATGGGTGTACTAATGATTTGGTTATCACGACGCAATAAGTTGAAAAATAAAGCATAATTATATTGGGGGAAGAGCATCTATATATTTTTTTAAGTATATAAGACGTCTTATTTCCCCTTAATTTATTGTGAAGTATATGCAAAATGCAATGAATAGATTGTCCATCATTTTAACGTTATAATGAATTTAACGACTTAGAACTACACAAGTAAAGGAGAATGAAGATGTCTCGAAAAACGGCGCTATTAGTTTTGGATATGCAAGAAGGTATAGCGAGTAGTGTACCTAGAATAAAAAATATTATTAAAGCGAATCAGAGAGCAATTGAAGCAGCAAGACAACATCGAATACCAGTCATTTTCATACGTTTAGTGTTAGATAAGCATTTTAATGATGTCTCCTCGAGTAATAAAGTGTTTTCAACAATTAAAGCTCAAGGATATGCGATTACTGAAGCAGATGCATCTACACGAATACTTGAAGATTTAGCACCACTAGAAGATGAGCCGATTATTTCTAAGCGACGCTTTAGCGCATTTACAGGTAGTTACTTGGAAGTTTATTTACGTGCAAATGATATTAATCATTTAGTATTAACGGGTGTCTCTACAAGTGGAGCTGTATTGAGCACGGCATTAGAAAGTGTAGATAAAGACTATTATATTACTGTTTTAGAAGATGCTGTTGGTGATAGATCAGATGATAAACATGACTTTATTATTGAACAAATTTTATCACGCTCATGTGACATTGAATCCGTAGAGTCATGGAAAAGTAGTTTATAGTTAATATAACGTCAATTAAAGCTCGGCAGTAATGTTTGAGAATAAGTACATTTGCTCATATTTATAAAATGTGTGAGATGGCAATTGAAACGGATATGATGAGGAACATTTGAACATAAAATAATATATTTATATAAAACGACCCGAGGCGTTCGAACTGAATGCCTCGGGTTTAATTGAATAAGAAATCGGACTTATGAACAGAAATATGTTTAAGTCCGAACTCCTTGTTTATACTTATAAATTTTACGGGTTTAATATAATACTTATTTACCTGTAATATATGATAATTCTTCAGCGGCAGCTGCGTTGATAGTTCTATGAGAAATGATACCTAATCCTTTAACATTGGATTCTGAAATAACGATAGAACCATCACTGTTAACTTTTTCAACAAATGCTACATGACCGTAATGTTGATCTGCACCAAATTGTCCAGCCTCAAATACAACAGCAGCATGACGTTTTGGTGTATGACTTACTTGATAATCACGGTATTGAGCTCGATTATTCCAATTATGTGCATCACCTAAATCACCTGAGATAGATGTACCAAATTGTTTCATACGGTTATATACGTACCAAGTACATTGGCCATGTGGATATGGCATACTATCAGATACCTCACGGAAAGGTTTGAATTCATCTGATGAATCATCATAATCCTTGATAGAACGTTCATATTTATCTAAATCTGGCATGCGTTCATCGTCAAACTGAGTTAATTGATAGTGTTTAATAATACTGTTTAATTTCTTAGCATAGTTTGGATCTGTAGCATATGTTTTAGATAGGTGTGATGTTGCATCTTTATAAGAATCGGCTTCCGATTTCCATGTTGGTTTATAAATTGTTCGATTGCCATCAATACCATTTTTAATAAGGTCAGAGTAATCTTTTAGTGATTCTTTCGTGCTTGGATATTTTCGGAATCCAGCATTAATACTATACAATTGATTACCATCAGCTTCTAATGTGTTAAAAGGAACAGAATTCCCTTCAAAAGCACCTTTGATACCGAATAAATTATGGTTTGGTGACTTAGCTAAAGCACTACGACCTGAGTCAGATTCTAAGATTGCTTGGGCAATCATGACAGACGCATAAATATCGTTATCTTGACCAATGCGATGTGCATCTTTAGCAATTGATTTGACAAATTGACGTGTATCTTTTGAGTCAACAACGTTAAATTGTCCGCTATCATCATTGTTAGATATACTAGGATCTGTTTCGAATAATGATGTTGCACGTGTATCCTTTTGATTAACATCGTTATTGAATGATTGAGCAGGTTTAGATTTATGTTTCAATTCATCTTGTGTTGGTAACTGTGGATTCTTTGTATTAGATTTTTCATTTTTGTCTTTTTTAGATTGAGATGCATAATCTTTTTGTGTTTTCTTTGCATCTTCACTGTATTGATCCAAAATAGAGTCTAAAGCCGAATCTGACATTGATTGATTATCTTTCGATGAAGATTTTTGATTTGCTTTATCGTCACTTGCTGGTTGACTATTTGATTGATTAGGTTGTGTTGGCTTTGGCGAATTTGGTTGCTTATTAGATGTACTTGGTTTTGTATTGTTTGATTTAGGTGCTTTTTGATTGTCTGCTTTATCTTGTTTAGATGATTGCGTATCAGTGTCATTTTTGATGCTATTGTCACTGTTTTTATTCGAATCATTTGTTGACTTTTCGCCATTACGAGGTTGTTCGTAATCAGAAATATCCGAATTTAAATTGAATAAGTTTTGGATTAAAGTTGTTAATGAGTAATTATCATCGTATTTATTTTTGGTTAGCAATTGGTTTATATTGGTTTGTGGTAAATTCTTATAAATAAAATCAATGATATTGTTAGAGTCTGAAGTGCTGTCGTCTATAGTTTTAAATTTTTTGTCGTTATTGTCTTGGTTACTTGTATTATTTTTGTCTGCTTTATCAATATCTTTACTTGTAGTATCCTTAGAAGTTTCATCGTCATTAGATTTTTTTGAATCATGAGATGTTGTCTTAGCTGTAGTATCTTTTTGAGGTGTATCAGCATAAGCGGTAGGTGAAACTAAAGTAGGTAATACGAGCGTAGTTGATAGCAAATAAATTAAAATTTTATTTTTAGGCATATTTCGTATTCTCCCTTGAAAAATATAATAATTAAGTGTGATAATAAACTATGATTTGTTATAATTTATCGTATGCTGAAAATAGTTGATAGGTATCAATCGACTAAATATCTTCCAGTAAATTGATTATACTAATTCACAACGCAAAAATAAATTAATTTACAAAAAATATATAAAAAATATGAATAATTCCTACATAGGAGTGTGACAATGAAGAACGCATTTAAATTATTTAAAATGGATCTGAAGAAAGTAGCTAAGACGCCAGCTGTGTGGATTATCTTAGCAGGCTTAGCTATTTTGCCATCGTTCTACGCTTGGTTTAACTTATGGGCAATGTGGGATCCATATGGCAACACGGGACACATCAAGGTCGCAGTCGTTAATGAAGATAAAGGCGACACAATCAGAGGGAAAAAAGTTAATGTCGGTAATACGATGGTTAATACACTCAAGAAAAATAAAAGTTTTGATTGGCAGTTTGTAAGTAGAGAGAAAGCTGATCATGAGATAAAAATGGGTAAATATTTTGCAGGTATTTACATCCCATCTAAGTTTACACATGAAATTACAGGGACACTACGTAAGCAGCCTCAAAAAGCAGATGTAGAATTTAAGGTGAATCAGAAGATTAACGCTGTTGCGTCTAAGCTAACAGATACTGGTTCGTCAGTTGTCGTTGAAAAAGCGAATGAACAATTTAATAAAACAGTAACTCGAGCATTATTAGAAGAAGCTAACAAAGCAGGTTTAACTATTGAAGAAAATGTGCCGACAATTAACAAGATAAAAAATGCGGTATATTCAGCAGATAAAGCTTTACCTAAGATTAATGACTTTGCGAATAAAATTGTATATTTGAATAACCACCAAGCGGATTTAGATAAATATGCCAATGATTTTAGAAAACTAGGAAATTATAAAGGTGATATTTTAGATGCTCAGAAAAAATTAAACGAAGTCAATGGTGCTATTCCGCAACTTAATGAAAAGGCTAAGTTGATATTAGCTTTAAATAATTATATGCCGAAAATTGAAAAAGCGTTAAATTTTGCAGCTGATGACGTGCCAGCGCAGTTCCCTAAAATTAATCAAGGACTTAACATTGCGAGTCAAGGTATTGATCAAGCTAATGGACAGTTAAATGATGCCAAAGGCTTCGTCACACAAGTTAGAAGTAGAGTCGGTGATTATCAAGATGCAATTCGACGCGCGCAAGATTTAAATCGAAGAAACCAGCAACAGATTCCTCAAAATAGCGCGGCGAACAACGAAACATCAAATAGTGCACCTGCAGCTGGTAATGGTGTAGCATCAACGCCACCAAGTGCACCAAGTGGCGATACTGCACCAAATAATAATGTTACGCAAAATACCGCACCAAATAGTAATAATGCGCCTGTATCGACTACACCACAAAGTACAAGCGGGAAAAAAGATGGTCAAAGTTTTGTAGATATAACAACAACACAAGTCAGCACAGCTAACGAGAACACACAAAACATTACAGATAAAGATGTTAAATCAATGGAAGCGGCATTAACGGGCTCTTTATTATCATTATCAAATAATTTAGATACCCAAGCGAAAGCCGCACAAAAAGATAGTCAGGCATTACGTAATATTTCGTATGGGATTTTAGCATCGGACAAGCCTTCTGATTTTAGAGAGTCTTTAGATAATGTTAAGTCCGGTTTAGAATACACAACGCAATATAATCAACAATTTATCGATACATTAAAAGAGATTGAGAAGAATGAAAATGTTGATTTATCAAAAGAAATTGATAAGGTAAAAGCAGCTAATAATCGAATTAATGAATCATTAAGGTTAGTTAATCAATTAAGCAATGCATTAAAGAATGGTAGTTCAGGAACTGCTGAAGCTACTAAATTACTAGATCAACTTTCAAAACTAGATTCATCATTATCATCATTTAGAGATTATGTTAAAAAAGATCTTAACAGCTCTTTAGTATCAATATCACAACGTATTATGGATGAATTGAACAAAGGGCAAACTGCATTATCCAATGTTCAGTCTAAATTAAATACAATTGATCAAGTCATTAACAGTGGACAAGCTATTTTAAAAAATGGTAAAACACGTATTGATCGCTTACAAACAGTATTACCAAGTATTGAACAACAATACATTAGTGCTGTTAAAAATGCTCAAGCAAACTTCTCGAAAGTGAAAAGTGATGTAGCTAAAGCTGCTAACTTTGTGCGCAATGACTTACCACAGTTAGAACAGCGATTAACTAATGCGACAGCAAGTGTGAATAAAAATTTACCAACGTTATTAAATGGTTATGATCAAGCGGTAGGATTACTAAATAAAAATCAGCCACAAGCGAAAAAGGCTTTATCAGATTTAGCTGATTTTTCTCAAAATAAATTGCCTGATGTTGAAAAAGATTTGAAAAAAGCGAATAAAATTTTCAAGAAATTAGACAAAGATGATGCAGTCGACAAATTAATCGACACACTTAAGAATGATTTGAAAAAGCAAGCGGGTATTATTGCAAATCCTATTAATAAGAAGACTGTTGATGTTTTCCCAGTTAAGGATTATGGTTCAGGTATGACACCATTCTATACTGCACTGTCAGTATGGGTAGGTGCACTCTTGATGGTAAGTTTATTAACGGTTGATAATAAACATAAGAGTCTAGAGTCAGTCTTAACGACAAGACAAGTGTTCTTAGGTAAGGCAGGATTCTTTATAATGCTTGGTATGTTGCAAGCACTCATTGTATCGGTTGGAGATTTGTTAATCCTAAAAGCAGGAGTTGAGTCACCTGTATTATTTGTACTTATAACGATTTTCTGTTCGATTATTTTCAACTCAATCGTATATACGTGCGTATCATTACTTGGTAACCCAGGTAAAGCCATTGCAATCGTATTGCTTGTATTACAAATTGCAGGTGGTGGGGGAACATTCCCAATTCAAACTACGCCACAATTTTTCCAAAACATTTCGCCATACTTACCATTTACGTATGCAATTGATTCATTACGTGAAACAGTAGGCGGTATTGTTCCGGAAATCCTAATTACAAAATTAATTATATTAACGTTATTTGGTATAGGATTCTTCGTTGTAGGTTTAATTTTAAAACCTGTAACAGATCCATTGATGAAGCGCGTATCTGAAAAAGTTGACCAAAGTAACGTTACAGAATAAAAATTAAATCCACACATTAGGGTTATAGCTCCTTAATGTGTGGATTTTTATGTTTTTAGACAGAAGAGATAGTAATTTCTGTCTTTTATGGGACGGTTGTTATCATTGCTATTATCCAGGATGACTTACTATAGCACTAATATTACCGACAAAGTGAATATCCTCGTCTTCCGTAGTTAAAATAAAGCTAGAACCTTTTTGGATGTCATAGTGCTTATCGTTTACTGTTAAAGTACCAGTACCATCGATAATTGTAACTAAGCAATAAGCATGTGGTTTATTGAATTTTAAATCTCCATGAATATCCCATTTATATACTGCAAAATATTGATTATCTACAAATTGAGTTACAGTGTGTGTGTCGATGTGAGTTGTTATAGGAGTAGTATTTGGTTCATGATTGCCTAATTCAATCACATCTTTACTTTGCTCTAAGTGCAAATCACGCAATTGACCATTTTGATCTCGTCTATCATAGTCATAAATACGGTATGTCGTATCGGAGGATTGTTGTGTCTCTAAAATTAAAATACCCGAACCAATGGCATGGACAGTGCCAGCAGGAACATAATAAAAGTCACCGGGCTTAACAGGTATACGTTTGAAAAGACTGTCAAATTCATGATTATCAATCATGTCTATTAACGTCTGTTTATTATGTGCATGTACGCCATATATAATTTCAGCACCTGGGGCTGCATCTAAAATATACCAACATTCTGTTTTACCTAGTTCGCCTTCGTGTTTTAAAGCGTAGTCATCATCTGGGTGAACTTGAACAGATAATTTATCATTGGCATCTAATACTTTAGTTAGCAGAGGGAAACTATCTCGTGAATCATTATCGAATAATTCACGATGTTGTGACCAAAGTTGATCTAGGGTCATATCCTTGTATGGACCATTGATAATTGTATTAGGACCATTTGGATGTGCAGAAATTGCCCAGCATTCACCAGTTGTTTCATTAGGGATATCATAGTTAAATGCTTTTAATGCATGACCGCCCCAAATTCTGTCTTTAAAAACGGGTTGTAAAAATAATGCCATAGTTAAAACTCCTCTATATTTTCATTAATAAGTTATAAATTTCTGTAGTACTGTTTGCATTAATTAGTGATTGGCGTGTCTCATCATTCATTAACGCTTTAGATAAGCGCTGAAGTATTTTTAAATGTGTATCCTGACTGTTGTTTGGTACGGCAATTAAGAATATCAATTGAGGTAGACTACCATCTAGACTGTCCCATTTAACACCATGATTATTTTTCATAACAGCTACAATCGGTTGTTTTACAACATCAGACTTTGCATGTGGAATGGCCACGTTCATGCCAATAGCTGTCGTAGACTCCATTTCACGTTCTAGTATTGCATTTTTTAAATGCGATGTGTGCTCTACATAACGGCAAATTTTAAGTTTATGAATCAACATATCAATTGCTTCGTTTCGAGACATGTCGTGATCAGTAATTATCATAGTTTGTTGATCAAAAACATGAGAAGGTTTATTGAGATGTGAATGTTTCGCGGTGTTATCTACATTGTCAACCTCTGTATCATGTTGTGTAATATCTGTATCATGAAGTTGCGTGTGTTGCGCTGGTGCATCTACTGCTATAACTGGTGTATTGCGTTTTAATAATAGTACAGTAGTCATTGTGACAAGACTACCTACTATCACTGCAAAGATAAACCATAATACATGATCAATACCACCTAATACAGCCACGATTGGACCTCCATGTGCGACTCTATCGCCGACACCACCAATGGCTGCAATGACTGATGCAATCATTGCACCAATGATGTTTGCAGGTATAATGCGCAATGGATCTTGGGCTGCGAAAGGAATAGCACCTTCAGTAATACCAAATAGTCCCATAGTGAAGGAAGCCTTACCCATTTCTCTTTCGGAATGATTGAATTTATACTTTTGAACAAACGTTGCTAAACCTAAACCGATTGGTGGTGTACATACAGCAACTGCGACCATACCCATAACGGCGTAATTACCTTCAGCAATAAGTGCTGAGCCAAATAAAAATGCTACCTTGTTTACTGGACCGCCCATATCGAAGGCAATCATCGCACCTATAATCATCGCAAGTATAATAATATTAGCACCTTGCATACTTTTTAACCAGGTTGTTAATGCCTCAAAAATATTAGAAATTGGTGCACCGATTAAAAATATAAATATCAATCCTACAACGACCGATGAAATAATGGGAATAATAATGATAGGCATAATTGGTGCCATTGCTTTTGGAACTTTAATATCTTTAATCCACTTTGCGATATAACCTGCTAAGAAACCAGCAACAATACCACCTAAAAATCCTGCGCCTGCATCACTGCCATAAAAACTACCGTCAGCAGCGATAGCGCCGCCAATCATACCAGGAACAAGACCGGGCTTGTCAGCGATACTAACAGCGATATATCCAGCTAGTATTGGAACCATAAATTTAAAGGCTAAACTACCAATGTTTTCAATGGATTTCCAAAATGAATCATCTGGGATGACTAATCCTTTTGATGTCGTTTCACCGCCTAGAGTCAGCGCGATGGCGATAAGGAGTCCACCAACTACGATAAAAGGAACCATAAACGATACACCGTTCATTAAATGTTGATACACCATTTGAATACCATTTTTAGACTTACCGCGATCTTTCGAATGATAATTTGTTTCAGATTGATAAATAGGCGCATCTTGATTAATGATACGTTGAATTAGACCTCTCGGATTATGAATCCCTTCGCGAACATTTTCATTAATCAACCGTTTACCAACAAATCGGGACAGATCAACTTGTTTATCAGCTGCAATTATGACACCGTCAGCTTCTTCGATGTCTTGCGTAGTTAAAACATTTTCAGCACCAACACCGCCCTGTGTCTCTACTTTAATATCCACACCCATTTCTTTTGCTACCTGCTCAAGCTTTTCTTGAGCCATATATGTATGTGCAATGCCATTTGGGCATGAGGTAATAGCTACAATTTTCATAAAATCATCTCCTTTTCTATATTGTAAGCGTATTCTCGATACTAAAAAAAAGAATAATTACCGTTACTAGTGGCAATTATTCTTGTAAGTATTCAAATAACTGTTGCTTTAAACTATGATCATCTAAACTACATAAATGGTTCACTGAATCATCATCCAAGTTAGCAATTAATTGCATCATTTGTTTTGTAAAAGCTTTGTCTTTATGCGAAATCGCTAAGAAAAAGACAAGTTTGACATCGTGTTGTCGCCAAGGAAAAACATCTTTTGTGCGAAAAATAAGCACATGTGATTGTAAAACTTTTTCAGGATCTCCATGAGGAATCGCCATAAAATTACCTATGTATGTAGAAGATGATTTCTCACGCTCTAAAGCTGATTCGATATATCCTTCTACAATCGCATGATGTGCTTGTAATATTTTTTGAGCTTCTTCAAAAATTTGCACAGTATGCCGTGATTTTTGTTCAGTATTTACGACAAGGAAATTGACAGTGTCCATATGATGATGTGCTTGAACCGGATTTTGCTTTTGCTTCACAACGTGTCTGATTTTGTGACGATCATCTTCAGAAAATAATGGTGCAACCTTGATAGTCGTCAGGTGCTTAGGAAGTATGTTTAGCGTTTGTTTAGGAATATCATGGGTCGTTATTAATAAATCTACATTGTCAAAGTGATAGTGTGTTATATTTTCTAGTTTAATCGTATTTATCACTGACAACTCTTCGGATAAGTTATTTATTTTAGTTTCTAAAAAATTCGACACACCTAGACCATAATAACAAGCAATGACTACATTTAATTGTGTTTTGGTACGACGCTCGATGGCAGCTTGAAAATGAATTGTTAAAAATGCAATTTCATCTTCGCTCATCTCTATATCAGTATCAATTGCTAATTTATCAATCGCTTCAAAAAGTGTGTTAAACACAAAGGGATAGAGTTTTTTAATCTCTATAACTAAAGGATTGTTTAAATAAATGTTTTGAGTGATACGTAAATATGCTTTACTAAAATGATTATATAAATTTTGTTGTAAAATCGAATCTTCATTGAAAGGTACATGAATACGTTGCTGCATCAATTCGATTAAGCGATCAATATAACTTTGTATAAATATACGTTCTATGCCAATATCGAGTTTATTAAAATGATAAGCAATAAAGAATGAAAACATATTGATTACTTTTTCGTTCAAGTCATAACCTAATCTTTCGTTGATTTGCTTAATGCAAGATTGAGATATCAATTTTGAATCGTGGTTTAACGTGTCTAGCTCACTTAAAGATTGCTTACGTTTAATGATTAAAATGAGATGAATTAAAAGCTGTTGTATTTGAATATCAGTTGTTTCAATACTATGTTGTTGAAGTGTCTCTTGTATAATATGCGAAATCATCCTTTGGTGTGAATCAGGTAATTCATTTAAAATTAGGTCTTCAACATGTACATGCCCTGATGATAATTGATTTAAATGGATGATGGCATTAGTGATATCATTATCTGTTCCATCGACCACAATACCTTGTTTTTTCTTGATTGTTAAAGCGATATTAAATTTTTGACACCATTGTTGAATTCGAACGAAATAGTCGTTGAGCACAGTTTTAGATAATAGATAATCTTGCTCTAGTTGTTGCAATGTCTGCGATTTATTGTGCATTAGCAGTTGATACGCCATAGATAATAATAGTTTTTCTTTATATGATTGAATATGCGTGTAACGTTCAGTTATCGTTTCTAAGGTATACTGAGATGTATTTAATTGATATCCTTTAGATTTAATACTTACGATGATATCATCCATAAAATTGCTATTGATAACATGGATATCATTGCGAACTGTGCGGTTTGAAACATTGACATGTTTAGCAATTTCATTAGAACTAATGTGCTTTGATGGATTTTTAATAAAAAACTGGAGTAGTTTTAAGTGTCTATCAAGCATTTAACATGTACCTCCTTTCTAAATTTTTCGTGTAAGCGTTTTTAAGGGTGTATTAATATTATTAAACATGAGAGCTTATACATACGTCAATGACATTAAAGCGAACTTTTATATGATTTTAACAGAGTGCGAATTATGCAAATAAAGAACAGCAGTAAGATATTTCAAATAGAAAAATATCTCACTGCTGTTTTTCTGAATTTATGCATCTGGTACTTGTGGACGTATCAGGCAAATGATTAATTTTTAGGTGATTGTGCTTGAGGTGTTTGTTTAGAAGGCGTATTGGTATTATTTGATTTATTAGCAGGTGGTGTGTTCTGTTGTTGATTATTTTGGTTGTTTGTTGACGATTGAC
Organism: Staphylococcus aureus; assembly: GCF_001027105.1. GTDB lineage: Bacteria > Bacillota > Bacilli > Staphylococcales > Staphylococcaceae > Staphylococcus > Staphylococcus aureus. Next base: position 2,669,490 of record NZ_CP011526.1, on the reverse strand, counting down.
TGCCACCACCGTGAGTATTATTTTTATTTGAATTTGAGTCTTTTGGCTGAGCTGGTTGCGTATTCGATGGTACTGTTGAATGGTTGTTAGGAACATTTGACGGTGAAGATGGTTGATTGTCATTAGTAACGTTATTGCCATTATTTTGATTTTTATCTGTTTTGTCTGCACTATCATCTTGTTGATCATTTTCTTCGGTTTCTGTCTTTTTATGCGTAGATTTATTTTCTTGTTCTTGGTTATTACTTGATGATGTAGAATGATTTATTGCAGCATAAATTGCGAACCCAAGTGCTCCGATTAATACGATAATTACGATGGTAATAAGAAGTTTTTTCAAATATAACGCCTCCATGTTAATGAAAAGTAGTTGATACGTGAAGCTAAATAATTTATTTCAATATTGCCATAATCATTTTAAAAAATAAATATTAGAAAAGTAGGCGATATTAATATTTTCATTGTTTTTTGTGTACTTCAATTAGTATAACAAAACTGTTATGTATTTATAAATATAATCATTAGTATTTTTATGGCTGAAAAAGTTATAATAAAAGTGTAAGGAATAAAATATTTGTATGGAAAAGAGAGATAATTATGAATAAAACCAGTAAAGTTTGTGTAGCAGCAACATTAGCATTGGGCACACTGATTGGAGTAACAGTTGTTGAAAATTCGGCGCCAACAAGTAAACAGGCACAGGCAGCAATAACCCCATATTATACTTATAATGGTTATATTGGTAATAATGCTAATTTTATTCTGGATAAGAATTTTATTAACGCGATTAAGTATGATAATGTGAAATTCAATGGTATTAAATTAGCTAAAACGAATACGATAAAAAAAGTAGAGAAATATGATCAAACTTTTAAAGGTGTTTCTGCAAAAGGAAACGAAGCAAGTCAATTGCAATTTGTAGTTAAAAATAATATTTCATTAAAAGATATCCAAAAAGCTTATGGCAAGGACTTGAAAAAAGAAAATGGTAAAACAAAGGAAGCTGATAGCGGTATTTTTTACTATCAAAATGCTAAAAAGACATTAGGCATCTGGTTTGTCGTTGATCATAATAGAGTTGTCGAAGTAACAGTTGGACATACACCATACAAAACAAGTAAATAAAATAATGGCATATTAAGGCTAGAGTGTGAGGAGTGATACCGCATTCTAGTCTTTTTTATTAAATAATAACGATTATTGCGTCTTACATAGTTGTTTGAAATTGATAAAAATGTTTATTTGATTATGATTATTTAAATAGTTATCTCACATATTTCAAGCATTGATTAAGTATATAGAGCACTATTTTGTATTTGTTAATATTTTCACAAAAATAAAGCCTTGATAAATTTTAAAATATAATTAAGCTCAATTTTTAAAATTTTATTTAGCTACAGATAACATTTTTAAAAAAGAAAAGAATCAATAAATAAAATCAACGAACAAAAAGTATAGAAATAAATAGAAATAATCATTTACTTTTCTGAAAAATTAAATTAATATTTTATTTATAAGCTGTTTTTAAGATTTCAGGAGGAATGAAATGTGAGGAAATTTTCAAGATATGCATTTACAAGTATGGCAGCATTAACCTTGTTGAGCACTTTATCACCAGCAGCATTAGCGATTGATTCAAAAAATAAACCAGCTAATTCTGATATTAAATTTGAGGTGACTCAAAAGAGTGATGCGGTCAAAGCATTAAAAGAATTGCCTAAATCCGAAAATGTAAAAAATATTTATCAAGATTACGCTGTTACTGATGTAAAAACTGATAAAAAAGGATTTACGCATTATACATTGCAACCGAGTGTTGATGGTGTTCATGCACCTGACAAAGAAGTGAAAGTACACGCAGACAAATCAGGAAAAGTCGTTTTAATCAATGGGGATACTGATGCGAAGAAAGTAAAGCCAACGAATAAAGTGACATTAAGTAAAGATGACGCAGCCGACAAAGCATTTAAAGCAGTTAAGATTGATAAGAATAAAGCGAAAAATCTTAAAGATAAAGTCATTAAAGAAAACAAAGTTGAAATCGATGGTGACAGTAATAAATACGTTTATAATGTTGAGTTAATTACAGTGACACCAGAAATTTCACATTGGAAAGTTAAAATTGATGCTCAAACTGGCGAAATTTTAGAAAAAATGAACTTAGTTAAAGAAGCTGCAGAAACTGGTAAAGGAAAAGGTGTACTTGGCGATACAAAAGATATCAATATCAATAGTATTGACGGTGGATTTAGCCTAGAAGATTTAACGCATCAAGGTAAATTATCAGCATTTAGCTTTAATGATCAAACAGGTCAAGCAACATTGATTACTAATGAAGATGAAAACTTCGTAAAAGATGAGCAACGTGCTGGCGTAGATGCAAATTATTACGCTAAACAAACATATGATTATTACAAAGACACATTTGGTCGTGAATCATATGACAACCAAGGTAGTCCAATTGTTTCATTAACGCATGTTAATAACTACGGTGGTCAAGATAACAGAAATAATGCCGCATGGATCGGTGACAAAATGATCTATGGTGATGGTGATGGTCGCACATTCACAAGTTTATCGGGTGCAAATGACGTAGTAGCACACGAATTAACACACGGTGTGACACAAGAGACAGCGAACTTAGAATATAAGGACCAGTCAGGCGCTCTAAATGAAAGCTTTTCAGATGTTTTTGGATACTTTGTAGATGACGAGGATTTCTTAATGGGTGAAGATGTCTACACACCTGGAAAAGAGGGAGACGCTTTACGCAGCATGTCAAACCCAGAACAATTTGGTCAACCAGCTCATATGAAAGACTATGTATTCACTGAAAAAGATAATGGTGGCGTACATACGAATTCTGGAATTCCAAATAAAGCAGCTTATAACGTGATTCAAGCAATAGGGAAATCTAAATCAGAACAAATTTACTACCGAGCATTAACGGAATACTTAACAAGTAATTCAAACTTCAAAGATTGTAAAGATGCATTATACCAAGCGGCTAAAGATTTATATGACGAGCAAACAGCTGAACAGGTGTATGAAGCATGGAATGAAGTAGGCGTGGAGTAAAAATATATAAACAAGAAGAAGTAATGTTAAACACTTATAAATAATTAAATTTTAAATACAGCTTATATATGGGGTATACCTACATTGATAATTGACTTTGTAGGTATACCCTCTCTTTGTAATTAGATGAGAGGGGTGTGAGGGTTGTCTGCCGAAAGACTACTCGGCAGTCTAAAATCATTACAAGTAGTAGATATGTGATAATTAAATGCTGACTTAGAATACAAAATTCATTTTAAAAGTTGTCACAAAAAATTTACATGTATTTTTATTATCTTTTGCAAAACAAAGTGTTAAATTATAAATGAAACATGCATGAATTTATTTTTTAATACAAGAAACGTAACTACCAAAGGAGTTTACAATATGAAGAAAAGTAAACGATTAGAAATTGTTTCTACAATAGTTAAAAAGCATAAGATTTATAAAAAAGAACAAATCATTTCATATATTGAAGAATATTTTGGTGTAAGATATAGTGCAACAACAATTGCTAAAGACTTGAAGGAACTAAATATATATCGTGTCCCTATCGATTGTGAGACATGGATTTATAAAGCTATTAATAATCAAACAGAACAAGAGATGAGAGAAAAGTTTAGACACTATTGTGAACATGAAGTTCTAAGTTCAATCATCAATGGTTCATACATTATCGTCAAAACCTCACCTGGTTTCGCCCAAGGCATAAACTATTTTATCGATCAGCTAAATATAGAAGAGATATTAGGTACGGTGAGTGGAAATGACACTACATTAATCTTAACTGCCTCAAATGATATGGCAGAATACGTATATGCAAAATTATTTAAATAGACATGTATCAAATGAATAATAAAAATTTGTTTCGTATCACGTGTACTCAAGTTAGTTACCAAATATTAACTTGTGTACGCGTTTTTTTATGGAAAGAAAGAATTCATAGTCATTCAATTGACTGTATAAAAAACTTTATACAACATGTTTTTATGGGTATTTTTGAATAAAAAATGTATATTTTGACCCAAAATACCTTTATTTATGTATAAAAATCCATTATTATGTATTGTATAACAAAAAGATATGAAATTTTCGACTTTCTTTATGTGAATATAATCACATGTAAGCGTTTGAAGATTGTCTATACTCTAAATGAATTCAAAGATAAAAGGAGGAAATAGACATGACAGATGGTCCAATTAAAGTAAATAGCGAAATTGGAGCTTTAAAAACTGTGTTACTTAAGCGTCCTGGAAAAGAATTAGAAAATTTAGTACCTGATTATTTAGATGGATTACTATTTGATGATATTCCATATTTAGAAGTAGCTCAAAAAGAGCATGACCATTTTGCGCAGGTGCTAAGAGAAGAGGGTGTTGAAGTACTTTACCTTGAGAAGTTAGCAGCTGAAAGTATTGAAAATCCTCAAGTAAGAAGTGAATTTATTGATGATGTATTAGCAGAGTCTAAAAAAACAATATTAGGTCATGAAGAAGAAATTAAGGCATTATTTGCGACACTTTCTAATCAAGAACTTGTAGATAAAATAATGTCAGGGGTACGTAAGGAAGAAATTAATCCGAAATGTACACATCTAGTAGAGTATATGGATGATAAGTATCCATTCTATTTAGATCCAATGCCAAACCTTTATTTTACTAGAGATCCACAAGCCTCAATAGGACACGGTATAACAATCAATCGGATGTTCTGGAGAGCACGACGACGAGAATCAATATTTATTCAATATATTGTAAAGCATCATCCTAGATTTAAAGATGCGAATATTCCAATCTGGTTAGATCGAGATTGCCCATTCAATATTGAAGGCGGCGATGAACTTGTTTTATCTAAAGATGTCTTGGCTATAGGCGTTTCAGAACGTACATCTGCACAAGCTATTGAAAAGTTAGCGCGACGTATTTTTGAAAATCCGCAGGCGACGTTTAAAAAAGTAGTAGCAATTGAAATTCCAACTAGTCGAACTTTTATGCACTTAGATACAGTATTTACAATGATAGATTATGACAAATTTACAATGCATTCAGCCATTTTAAAGGCAGAAGGCAATATGAATATATTTATTATTGAATATGATGACGTAAATAAAGATATTGCCATCAAACAATCTAGTCATTTAAAAGATACTTTAGAAGACGTACTAGGTATAGATGATATCCAATTCATTCCAACAGGAAATGGTGATGTCATTGATGGTGCTAGAGAGCAATGGAATGATGGCTCAAATACATTATGTATAAGACCAGGCGTTGTAGTGACTTACGATAGAAACTATGTATCGAATGATTTATTGAGACAAAAAGGCATTAAAGTCATTGAAATATCTGGTAGCGAGTTGGTACGTGGACGTGGGGGCCCTAGATGTATGAGTCAACCATTATTCAGAGAGGACATTTAACGTAATAAATTATAGAAACGAGGGTGAAAATAATGACAGAAATTCAAAAACCGTATGATTTAAAAGGCAGATCATTATTAAAAGAAAGTGATTTTACCAAAGCAGAATTCGAAGGACTTATTGATTTTGCAATTACATTAAAAGAGTATAAGAAAAACGGTATTAAGCATCACTACTTATCTGGAAAAAATATTGCACTACTATTCGAAAAGAATTCGACGAGAACGCGTGCTGCGTTTACAGTTGCGTCTATTGATTTAGGTGCGCATCCAGAATTTTTAGGAAAAAATGATATTCAATTAGGCAAAAAAGAATCTGTAGAGGATACTGCGAAAGTATTAGGTAGAATGTTCGATGGTATTGAATTCCGTGGTTTTTCACAACAAGCTGTTGAAGATTTAGCGAAGTTCTCTGGTGTACCGGTGTGGAATGGATTAACAGACGATTGGCATCCTACACAAATGTTAGCTGATTTTATGACAATAAAAGAGAATTTTGGATATCTAGAAGGAATAAACTTAACTTACGTTGGAGATGGACGTAATAATATTGCGCATTCATTAATGGTAGCAGGTGCTATGTTAGGTGTTAATGTAAGAATTTGTACACCTAAATCATTAAATCCAAAAGAGGCATATGTTGATATTGCAAAAGAAAAAGCGAGTCAATATGGTGGTTCAGTCATGATTACGGATAATATTGCAGAAGCAGTTGAAAATACAGATGCTATATATACAGATGTTTGGGTATCGATGGGTGAAGAAAGTGAATTTGAACAACGTATTAATTTATTAAAAGACTATCAAGTGAATCAACAGATGTTTGATTTAACAGGTAAAGATTCAACGATATTCTTACATTGTTTACCAGCATTCCATGATACAAATACACTTTATGGACAAGAAATTTATGAAAAATATGGATTAGCTGAAATGGAAGTTACAGACCAAATCTTTAGAAGTGAACATTCAAAAGTGTTTGATCAAGCTGAAAATAGAATGCATACAATTAAGGCAGTAATGGCAGCAACATTGGGGAGTTAATCACTAAATGGAACGATATGAATATGATGTGTCTGATGATATAAGTGTCATGTACAGACACCTCATATTGGTATTAAAGGAGAAATGAATATGAACGAATCAGGAGATAACAAACTCAGTAAATCTTCTTTAATTGGACTAGTTATAGGATCCATGATTGGTGGCGGTGCGTTCAATATAATGTCTGATATGGGCGGTAAAGCCGGTGGATTAGCCATTATTATTGGTTGGATTATTACAGCTATAGGAATGATTTCATTAGCGTTCGTATTTCAAAATTTAACCAATGAACGGCCGGAGCTAGACGGTGGTATTTATAGTTATGCTCAAGCAGGATTTGGCGATTTTGTAGGATTTATCAGTGCTTGGGGATATTGGTTCTCAGCGTTTTTAGGCAATGTTGCCTATGCAACACTATTGATGTCAGCAGTAGGTAACTTTTTCCCGATTTTTAAAGGAGGCAACACATTACCAAGTGTTATTGTCGCCTCGTTACTACTCTGGGGTGTCCATTTCTTGATTTTAAAAGGCGTTGAAACAGCAGCATTTATCAATAGTATTGTTACTGTTGCAAAGTTAATACCGATTTTACTTGTAATCATATGCATGATAATTGCATTCAATTTTGACACTTTTAAAACAGGCTTTTTCAGTATGACGTCAGAGGGTGTATTGCCATTTAGTTGGGCGAGCACAATGAGCCAAGTTAAAAGTACGATGCTAGTGACAGTTTGGGTGTTTATCGGTATCGAAGGTGCAGTAATTTTTTCTAGTAGAGCTAAAAATAAAAAAGATGTAGGTAGTGCCACGGTTATAGGACTTATATCAGTTTTAATTATCTATTTCTTATTAACTGTATTAGCTCAAGGCGTGATTTTGCAAAATCATATTTCGCAATTAGATTCGCCAAGTATGGCACAGGTGCTTGCAACTATTGTAGGTGGTTGGGGATCTACACTTGTAAATATTGGTTTAATTATTTCGGTACTAGGTGCATGGTTAGGATGGACACTGCTTGCTGGTGAATTACCTTTCATTGTTGCAAAAGATGGATTATTTCCAAAATGGTTTGCTAAAGAAAATAAAAATGGAGCACCTGTAAATGCACTGCTTATTACCAATATATTAGTACAATTATTTTTAATAAGTATGCTATTTACACAGAGTGCGTATCAATTTGCATTTTCACTAGCATCAAGTGCTATTTTATACCCTTACATGTTCAGTGCATTTTACCAAGTTAAATACACTTTAGAGCATCGACAGCAAGCAACTACTAAACAATGGACGATTGGTATCATAGCCTCAATTTATGCTATATGGCTTATATATGCAGCAGGTATCAATTACTTATTATTGACGATGTTACTTTATATTCCAGCTCTTCTTGTTTATACAATCGTTCAAAAGAATAATCAGACACGTTTGATTAAATCAGACTATATTCTTTTTATGATTATTATCGTACTTGCAGTTATCGGGTTAATTAAGTTATTGATGGGAACGATAAATGTTTTTTAAAAGGAGCGACAAAAATATGAAAGAGAAAATTGTCATTGCATTAGGCGGTAATGCGATACAGACAACAGAAGCAACAGCTGAAGCACAACAAACAGCTATTAGATGTGCGATGCAAAACCTTAAACCTTTATTTGATTCACCAGCGCGTATTGTCATTTCACATGGTAATGGTCCACAAATTGGAAGTTTATTAATCCAACAAGCTAAATCGAACAGTGACACAACGCCGGCAATGCCATTGGATACTTGTGGTGCAATGTCACAGGGTATGATAGGCTATTGGTTGGAAACTGAAATCAATCGCATTTTAACTGAAATGAATAGTGATAGAACTGTAGGCACAATCGTTACACGTGTGGAAGTAGATAAAGATGATCCACGATTTGATAACCCAACTAAACCAATTGGTCCTTTTTATACGAAAGAAGAAGTTGAAGAATTACAAAAAGAACAGCCAGACTCAGTCTTTAAAGAAGATGCAGGACGTGGTTATAGAAAAGTAGTTGCGTCACCACTACCTCAATCTATACTAGAACACCAGTTAATTCGAACTTTAGCAGACGGTAAAAATATTGTCATTGCATGCGGTGGTGGCGGTATTCCAGTTATAAAAAAAGAAAATACCTATGAAGGTGTTGAAGCGGTTATAGATAAAGATTTTGCTAGTGAGAAATTAGCAACGCTGATTGAAGCAGATACCTTAATGATTCTTACGAATGTAGAAAATGTATTTATTAACTTTAATGAACCTAATCAACAACAAATCGATGATATTGATGTAGCAACACTGAAAAAATACGCGGCACAAGGTAAGTTTGTGGAAGGATCGATGTTGCCAAAAATAGAAGCTGCGATACGATTTGTTGAAAGTGGGGAAAACAAAAAAGTTATCATTACCAATTTAGAGCAGGCATACGAAGCTTTGATTGGTAATAAAGGTACACACATTCACATGTAGCACTTTATCACGCGACAAAACATTAAATATGTTTCTCCGTTGATTCAAATGAAAAAGTTGTCTGCTGACACTTTGCAAGGTTTGAAGGAGTTTAACTTATGACAGAAAACTTTATTTTGGGTAGAAATAATAAATTAGAACATGAACTAAAGGCATTAGCAGATTACATTAATATACCATATAGTATATTACAACCATATCAAAGTGAATGTTTTGTCAGACATTATACGAAAGGCCAAGTTATTTATTTTTCGCCACAAGAAAGTAGCAATATTTACTTTTTAATTGAAGGTAACATTATTAGAGAACATTACAATCAAAATGGAGATGTATATCGTTATTTTAATAAAGAGCAAGTATTATTTCCAATCAGTAACTTATTTCATCCGAAAGAGGTTAACGAATTGTGTACAGCATTAACCGATTGTACAGTTCTTGGATTGCCTAGAGAATTGATGGCCTTTTTGTGCAAAGCTAATGATGATATATTTTTGACACTTTTTGCATTAATAAATGATAATGAGCAGCAACACATGAACTATAACATGGCATTAACAAGTAAATTTGCTAAAGATCGAATTATCAAATTGATATGCCATCTATGTCAGACAGTAGGATACGATCAAGATGAATTTTATGAAATCAAACAGTTTTTAACTATTCAACTCATGAGTGATATGGCTGGGATTTCCCGGGAAACAGCTGGTCATATTATTCATGAACTTAAAGATGAAAAACTTGTTGTTAAAGATCATAAAAATTGGTTAGTAAGCAAACATTTATTCAATGATGTATGTGTTTAATATACAATGTAAAATGAATAAGTTGAACATGAGGTCTAACGTACATTTATACGTTAGGCCTTTTTTGCTAGCATGATGAATAATTTAAAATGTTAGTTAAATTTGATTGTTGAAATTACAGTAAAATTTAAGGTGATGAAAAATTTAGAACTTCTAAGTTTTTGAAAAGTAAAAAATTTGTAATAGTGTAAAAATAGTATATTGATTTTTGCTAGTTAACAGAAAATTTTAAGTTATATAAATAGGAAGAAAACAAATTTTACGTAATTTTTTTCGAAAAGCAATTGATATAATTCTTATTTCATTATACAATTTAGACTAATCTAGAAATTGAAATGGAGTAATATTTTTGAAAAAAAGAATTGATTATTTGTCGAATAAGCAGAATAAGTATTCGATTAGACGTTTTACAGTAGGTACCACATCAGTAATAGTAGGGGCAACTATACTATTTGGGATAGGCAATCATCAAGCACAAGCTTCAGAACAATCGAACGATACAACGCAATCTTCGAAAAATAATGCAAGTGCAGATTCCGAAAAAAACAATATGATAGAAACACCTCAATTAAATACAACGGCTAATGATACATCTGATATTAGTGCAAACACAAACAGTGCGAATGTAGATAGCACAACAAAACCAATGTCTACACAAACGAGCAATACCACTACAACAGAGCCAGCTTCAACAAATGAAACACCTCAACCGACGGCAATTAAAAATCAAGCAACTGCTGCAAAAATGCAAGATCAAACTGTTCCTCAAGAAGCAAATTCTCAAGTAGATAATAAAACAACGAATGATGCTAATAGCATAGCAACAAACAGTGAGCTTAAAAATTCTCAAACATTAGATTTACCACAATCATCACCACAAACGATTTCCAATGCGCAAGGAACTAGTAAACCAAGTGTTAGAACGAGAGCTGTACGTAGTTTAGCTGTTGCTGAACCGGTAGTAAATGCTGCTGATGCTAAAGGTACAAATGTAAATGATAAAGTTACGGCAAGTAATTTCAAGTTAGAAAAGACTACATTTGACCCTAATCAAAGTGGTAACACATTTATGGCGGCAAATTTTACAGTGACAGATAAAGTGAAATCAGGGGATTATTTTACAGCGAAGTTACCAGATAGTTTAACTGGTAATGGAGACGTGGATTATTCTAATTCAAATAATACGATGCCAATTGCAGACATTAAAAGTACGAATGGCGATGTTGTAGCTAAAGCAACATATGATATCTTGACTAAGACGTATACATTTGTCTTTACAGATTATGTAAATAATAAAGAAAATATTAACGGACAATTTTCATTACCTTTATTTACAGACCGAGCAAAGGCACCTAAATCAGGAACATATGATGCGAATATTAATATTGCGGATGAAATGTTTAATAATAAAATTACTTATAACTATAGTTCGCCAATTGCAGGAATTGATAAACCAAATGGCGCGAACATTTCTTCTCAAATTATTGGTGTAGATACAGCTTCAGGTCAAAACACATACAAGCAAACAGTATTTGTTAACCCTAAGCAACGAGTTTTAGGTAATACGTGGGTGTATATTAAAGGCTACCAAGATAAAATCGAAGAAAGTAGCGGTAAAGTAAGTGCTACAGATACAAAACTGAGAATTTTTGAAGTGAATGATACATCTAAATTATCAGATAGCTACTATGCAGATCCAAATGACTCTAACCTTAAAGAAGTAACAGACCAATTTAAAAATAGAATCTATTATGAGCATCCAAATGTAGCTAGTATTAAATTTGGTGATATTACTAAAACATATGTAGTATTAGTAGAAGGGCATTACGACAATACAGGTAAGAACTTAAAAACTCAGGTTATTCAAGAAAATGTTGATCCTGTAACAAATAGAGACTACAGTATTTTCGGTTGGAATAATGAGAATGTTGTACGTTATGGTGGTGGAAGTGCTGATGGTGATTCAGCAGTAAATCCGAAAGACCCAACTCCAGGGCCGCCGGTTGACCCAGAACCAAGTCCAGACCCAGAACCAGAACCAACGCCAGATCCAGAACCAAGTCCAGACCCAGAACCGGAACCAAGCCCAGACCCGGATCCGGATTCGGATTCAGACAGTGACTCAGGCTCAGACAGCGACTCAGGTTCAGATAGCGACTCAGAATCAGATAGCGATTCGGATTCAGACAGTGATTCAGATTCAGACAGCGACTCAGAATCAGATAGCGACTCAGAATCAGATAGTGAGTCAGATTCAGACAGTGACTCGGACTCAGACAGTGATTCAGACTCAGATAGCGATTCAGACTCAGATAGCGATTCAGACTCAGACAGCGATTCAGATTCAGACAGCGACTCAGATTCAGACAGCGACTCAGACTCAGATAGCGACTCAGACTCAGACAGCGACTCAGATTCAGATAGCGATTCAGACTCAGACAGCGACTCAGACTCAGACAGCGACTCAGACTCAGATAGCGACTCAGATTCAGATAGCGATTCAGACTCAGACAGCGACTCAGATTCAGATAGCGATTCGGACTCAGACAGCGATTCAGATTCAGACAGCGACTCAGACTCGGATAGCGATTCAGATTCAGATAGCGATTCGGATTCAGACAGTGATTCAGATTCAGACAGCGACTCAGACTCGGATAGCGACTCAGACTCAGACAGCGATTCAGACTCAGATAGCGACTCAGACTCGGATAGCGACTCGGATTCAGATAGCGACTCAGACTCAGATAGTGACTCCGATTCAAGAGTTACACCACCAAATAATGAACAGAAAGCACCATCAAATCCTAAAGGTGAAGTAAACCATTCTAATAAGGTATCAAAACAACACAAAACTGATGCTTTACCAGAAACAGGAGATAAGAGCGAAAACACAAATGCAACTTTATTTGGTGCAATGATGGCATTATTAGGATCATTACTATTGTTTAGAAAACGCAAGCAAGATCATAAAGAAAAAGCGTAAATACTTTTTTAGGCCGAATACATTTGTATTCGGTTTTTTTGTTGAAAATGATTTTAAAGTGAATTGATTAAGCGTAAAATGTTGATAAAGTAGAATTAGAAAGGGGTCATGACGTATGGCTTATATTTCATTAAACTATCATTCACCAACAATTGGTATGCATCAAAATTTGACAGTCATTTTACCGGAAGATCAAAGCTTCTTTAATAGCGATACAACTGTTAAACCATTAAAAACTTTAATGTTGTTACATGGATTATCAAGTGATGAAACGACATATATGAGATATACAAGCATAGAAAGGTATGCGAATGAACACAAATTAGCTGTGATTATGCCCAATGTGGATCATAGCGCATATGCTAACATGGCATATGGTCATAGCTATTATGATTATATTTTGGAAGTGTATGATTATGTTCATCAAATATTTCCACTTTCCAAAAAGCGTGATGACAATTTTATAGCAGGTCACTCTATGGGAGGATATGGCACAATTAAATTTGCATTAACACAAGGGGATAAATTTGCCAAAGCTGTACCATTATCTGCTGTGTTTGAAGCGCAAAATTTAATGGATCTAGAGTGGAATGATTTTTCAAAAGAGGCCATAATTGGCAATCTTTCAAGTGTTAAAGGAACTGAACATGATCCGTATTACTTGCTAGACAAAGCTGTAGCTGAAGATAAACAAATTCCAAAATTGCTCATTATGTGTGGTAAACAAGACTTTTTATATCAAGACAACTTAGATTTTATCGATTATTTATCACGCATAAATGTTCCTTATCAATTTGAAGATGGACCAGGAGATCATGATTATGCATATTGGGATCAAGCGATTAAGCGTGCTATAACATGGATGGTGAATGATTAATTATTTCTTGGAAAATATGTGGCTGCATTAAATACACAGAGTGAGAGATACAAACTATTTACGCACGACTAACATTTCTAAGTGTTTAAATTATTTTTGTATTAATATGATTGGCGCAATTTGCTGATACACAAAAATGTTTCTCGTGAAACTTAGATTTAGCTTATAGTTTTATCATCATTTGTATGACTTACATTATAAATTTTATTATAATGAGGTTAACGCTTTGAAAGGAGTCATCATCATGTCGACCAATAAAAACGATTATGAGCATATGTTGTTTTATTTTGCATATAAAACCTTTATTACTACCGCTGATGAAATTATAGAGAAGTATGGTATGAGTCGTCAGCATCATCGTTTTTTGTTTTTTATCAATAAATTACCTGGTATTACTATTAAATCATTACTAGAAATATTAGAAATTTCTAAACAAGGATCACATGCAACACTTCAAAAATTAAAAGAGCAAGGTCTCATTATTGAAAAAGTTTTAGAGACTGATCGACGTGTCAAAAAATTATATTCGACGGATAAAGGCGATCAACTCATTGCTGAATTGAACAAGGCGCAAGATGAATTATTGCAAAATATATATCAACAAGTCGGTTCGGATTGGTATGATGTGATGGAAGCATTGGCTAAAGGGCGACCTGGCTTTGATTTTATTAAGCATTTGAAAGATGAAAAAGAAAGCTAGCATCAGAAATGTTAAAAATCTTCGCATTCTTAAATTTAAAAAATATGTCAAAAAGTGTATAATAAAAACATATAATTTAATTGAACTCAGTTTCAACACATCTTAGAAAGGAGTTTGAATGATGAAAAAATTAGCAGTTATTTTAACATTAGTTGGCGGTTTATACTTCGCATTTAAAAAATACCAAGAACGTGTTAACCAAGCACCTAACATTGAGTACTAAATTAAACCATAAAAAATTCCCGAACACCTTGTTATAGTGCTCGGGAATTTTTTTATGCTTTACTTGAATATATCAAATATTATTTTTGCGCTTTCTGTATTTTCGATATTACCACTAAATGATTCTGATCTAGGTCCGTAAGCGTAGGTATTAACATCCTCGCCTGTATGTCCATCGGAAGTCCACCCTGTATAAGATTTATCATTTACTGGCTTCTGAATAGCGTGTTGTAGGGCTTTTGTTTGCGTTTCTACTTCTGCGGATTTTTCGTCTTTTTCTTTTTTAAGTAGTCTTTTTAGCTTTTTATTCTCTTTTTTAACCTTTTTCATATCATCTTGTGAAAATTCAAATCCATAACCTTCATTAATAACTTTTTCAGGGTCTTCACCTTTAGCCATTTTTTCTGTCATATATGATCCAGAGTGTTTCATAGATTTAATCGGTTGAGGATTCCATTCGTATCCTTTATCTTTACCAATTGTTAGACCACCAGTAGAGTGATCTGCTGTTGCAACGACAAGTGTATCTTTATGTTTCTTAGCATATTGAATGGCGTCATCGAATGCTTTTTCAAAACCTTCCATTTCAGACATAACGCCTGTAATATCGTTGGAATGCGCTGATTTATCTATAGAAGCACCTTCGACCATTAAAAAGAATCCTTTTTTATTGCGCTCAAGCTTACTAAGTGCACTTTGTTGCATATCAGCTAATGATGGTTCGTCTTTAGAAGCATCTATTGCAAGTGGCATATTTTTATCTGCAAACAAACCAAGAACTTTATCTTTATCAGATTTTGATAACTCCTTACTGTTCGTGGCAAGGTCGTAACCATCTTTTTTGAATTTTTTATCTAAATTGCCATTACTTTTACCGAAATATTTAGCGCCGCCGCCTAATAAAACATCAACTTTATGCTTTCCGTTGATTTTATCTTTATAAAATTGTTTAGCGATTTCGTTTTTATCATCTCTAGAAGTCACGTGTGCAGCATATGCTGCTGGTGTTGCATCTGTTAATTCAGCTGTTGAAACAAGACCAGTCGACTTACCTTTTTCTTTTGCACGTTCAAGCACCGTCTTTACTTTCTGCTTGTTACTGTCAACACCGATGGCACCATTATATGTCTTATGACCAGAACTAAAGGCTGTTCCGCCAGCTGCAGAATCAGTAATATTCTGTTTTGGGTCATTTGAATATGTACGATTTGTGCCTTTTAAATATGAATCAAAAGCAGTAGGGGTCATTTCTTTAGCATGCGGATCATTTTTATAATAACGATAAGCTGTGTTAAATGATGGACCCATGCCATCGCCAACTAAAAAGATAACATTTTTTGGATTTTTAGTATTACCAACCGCGAAACTTTCATCTTTAGAACTTTTATCGGATTGCGCAATTGCAGGTGTGACAGAACTAAAAACCGTTGACACGATAATAAGGTTAGCAACTGCAAATTTTGTGGCTTTTTTAACTGATAACATAAGACATCCTCCTGAGTATATGACTATGTCTTCAGTGTAAAAGAGGAATTTTGAGCAATTATGTAGTTTTAGTTAAAAATATGTAAACAGAGTGATTTAGAATAACAAAAAATGAATATATATGACAATTTGTTATAGAAAGCGTTAGAATAGAAGCGTGTGAAAATATAGAATTAAATATAATTTGAGGTGGAAAAATGATACTAGTAATGTTATCTCCATTATTAATCATATTCTTTATAGTGTTGTCTATTTTAGAAGAGCGTAAACGTACGAAGAAAAAGCAACTCGAGAAAGAAAAAGCAAATACACTAAATCAAAATACAAATGACACGGAAAGTTCAAATCAAGAGCCGTCATTGCAGCAGGATAAAGAACAAAAAGATAACAAAGGATAATTCAATTGAAGGAAGAAGATTATAGATGAAAATATTAATTGTTGAAGATGATTTTGTTATAGCAGAGAGTTTAGCATCTGAACTTAAAAAATGGAATTACGGTGTTATTGTCGTTGAACAATTTGATGATATACTGTCTATCTTTAACCAAAATCAACCTCAGCTTGTATTGCTAGATATTAATTTGCCAACGTTAAATGGTTTTCATTGGTGTCAAGAAATCCGAAAAACATCTAATGTGCCAATTATATTTATTAGTTCCCGTATTGATAATATGGACCAAATTATGGCAATACAAATGGGGGGAGATGATTTTATCGAAAAGCCATTTAACTTGTCATTAACGATTGCCAAAATTCAAGCATTATTGAGACGAACTTATGACTTGTCAGTAGCTAATGATTCATTGACGGTTAAAGGTTGTACATTAATATTAGATGAAGCAAAAGTCGTGTATCAAGAACAAAACATACAGCTATCTTTGACTGAATTACAAATATTAAAGTTATTATTTCAAAATGAAGATAAATATGTAAGTAGAACTGCTTTAATTGAAAAATGTTGGGAATCAGAAAACTTCATAGATGATAACACATTAGCTGTTAACATGACGCGCCTGCGTAAAAAATTAAATACTATTGGCGTTAATGATTTTATCATTACAAAGAAAAATGTCGGATATAAAGTATAGGGTGAATGCAATGACCTTTCTTAAAAGTATTACTCAGGAAATAGCAATAGTCATAGTTATTTTTGCTTTGTTTGGCTTAATGTTTTACCTGTATCATTTGCCATTAGAAGCATATTTACTAGCACTTGGCGTTATTTTATTATTATTACTCATATTCATAGGTATTAAATATTTAAGTTTTGTAAAAACTATAAGCCAACAACAACAAATTGAAAACTTAGAAAATGCGTTGTATCAGCTTAAAAATGAACAAATTGAATATAAAAATGATGTAGAGAGCTACTTTTTAACATGGGTACATCAAATGAAAACACCCATTACTGCAGCACAACTGTTACTTGAAAGAGATGAGCCTAATGTTGTTAATCGTGTTCGTCAAGAGGTTATTCAAATTGATAACTATACAAGTTTAGCACTTAGTTATTTAAAGTTATTAAATGAAACTTCTGATATTTCTGTCACTAAAATTTCGATTAATAATATCATTCGCCCAATTATTATGAAATATTCAATACAGTTTATTGATCAAAAAACAAAAATCCATTATGAACCTTGTCATCACGAAGTATTAACTGACGTTAGATGGACCTCTTTAATGATAGAACAATTAATAAATAATGCACTTAAGTATGCGAGAGGTAAAGATATATGGATTGAATTTGATGAGCAATCCAATCAATTACACGTAAAAGATAATGGTATCGGTATTAGTGAAGCGGACTTGCCTAAAATATTTGATAAGGGCTATTCAGGTTATAATGGCCAGCGCCAAAGTAACTCAAGTGGGATTGGTTTATTTATCGTAAAACAAATTTCAACACACACAAACCATCCTGTTTCAGTCGTATCTAAACAAAATGAGGGTACAACATTTACGATTCAATTTCCAGATGAATAAAAACTTTCAATATTGTAAGTATACTAGTAACATTTTTTTACTAATTTAAATGTTATTAGTATTTTTTTGTTTTAATATAGAACTAACAAAGAAATGAGGTGCATGCCATGTTGCTAGAAGTGAAACATGTAAAAAAGGTTTATGGTAAAGGTTTGAATGCTACGACAGCACTTAATCAAATGAATTTATCAGTTGGAGCTGGTGAATTTGTTGCAATTATGGGTGAGTCTGGGTCAGGGAAGTCTACACTACTAAATTTAATTGCTTCTTTTGATGGACTAACTGAAGGTGACATTATTGTGGATGGCGCACATTTAAATAATATGAAAAATAAAAGTAAAGCATTGTATCGTCAACAAATGGTAGGTTTTGTTTTTCAAGATTTTAATCTTTTACCAACAATGACGAATAAAGAAAATATAATGATGCCATTAATTTTAGCTGGTGCTAAACGAAAAGATATAGAACAAAGGGTACATCAGTTGGCAGTACAATTACATTTAGAGGGATTCTTAAACAAGTATCCTTCTGAAATCTCTGGGGGTCAGAAGCAACGCATTGCCATTGCACGTGCATTAGTTACTAAGCCGACGATTTTACTAGCCGATGAACCTACAGGTGCACTTGATTCAAAAACATCAAAGGCATTGATGATGTTATTTCAAGAGATTCATCAATTGGAACAGACAATTTTAATGGTAACTCATTCAAATATCGATGCGTCTTATGCAGAGCGAGTCATTTTTATTAAAGATGGGCGTCTATATCATGAAATATATCGTGGTGAAGAAAGTCAATTAGCTTTTCAACAACGAATAACAGATAGCTTAGCACTTGTGAATGGAGGAAGTGTCAATATATGAAGTTAAGATTGTTATGGCACATAGTGCGACGTCAATTTATTACGCAGCGACTTGTAATCATTCCATTCATTTTAGCGGTAAGTGTACTATTCATGATTGAATATACGCTTGTGTCAATTGGGTTAAATAGCTACATAAAACAGAAGAATGACTTCCTAGTACCATTTATTATCATAGCTAATTTTTTTATGGCGCTTTTAACTTTTATTTTTATTTTCTATGCAAATCACTTTATGATGTCACAAAGACGAAAAGAGTTTAGCATTTTTATGACATTGGGCATGACCAAGAAAAGTATGCGTTTAATTGTAGTGATGGAAACTATCTTACAATTTGTGATAATTTCAGTCGTTAGTATTGCCGGCGGATACTTACTTGGTGCGATATTTTTCTTGTTTATACAGAAAATAATGGGCAGTGAAGTTGCGACGTTAAGGTATTATCCATTTGACTCTGTAGCGATGTTTATTACTTTGATTATCATTGCTGTATTAATGGGCATGCTACTTATATTCAACTTGTTTAGTATTAATTTTCAACGGCCGATAACTTATCAACATCGTTCCGATTCTAGTGTCATATCACGATGGTTGCGTTACGTTTTAATTGTTATAGGAAGCGCAGCACTATATTTAGGTTACTTTATTGCATTACAACAAGATACGACGTTTGGTGCCTTTTTTAAAATATGGATTGTCATAGGATTAGTTATTATCGGTACTTATGCATTTTTTGTAGGTATAAGTGAAATAATTATTAGTATATTGCAGCAGGTATCAAAAGTTTACTATCATCCACGGTATTTTTTTGTGGTAGTTGGGATGCGTGTACGTCTTAAAATGAATGCAGTCAGTCTTGCAACAATCACTTTGCTGTGTACATTTTTGATTGTAACGCTCACAATGACATTAACAACCTATCGTGATATGAATCATACCATTACGAAATTGATTACGAATGATTATGATTTGTCATTTAGCGACAATTCTAAGTCACAAATAGAACGTCAACAAACAATTGAGAATATTAAACGTGATATACAGGGTTCGGTTAATGCAAAAGACTTCAAAGTATATGAAACGACATTATTTAGAGCTTCTTTAGAAAAGAATCGTGCTTATTACAAGTTAAAACAGGCTAGTGATGATATTCCAATAGACTTCATTGGTAATGAAGGCGCGATATTTTCAAGACAATCAGTAATGATTACAGCTTTTACTGCACAAGATTATAATCGATATCACCAAAACAAATTACACTTAGACAATCAAAGTATAGGTATGATTACGAATGTACCTATTTTTAAAAAGCAGTCTAAGGTCGGTCTTAATAATGAAGTCTTTAAAGTGAAACAACTTGACGCACATGCGTTAAATTTGATGATGATTCAAGATAGTATGGTTTTAATTGTTAAAGATAACAATCAATTACAAAAAGTAAAAGGATTTTATGCACATGAACAAAAGAATTCGACAATATCGATAAACTTTAATGTATTTGGAAAGACGAAATTAACAACATCACAAATACAAAAGCTATCGAAAAAATACGATGCGTCAATAAATTCTAAATCAGAAATGCTAATGGTTTGGGATCGTTTGACAGGTGGACTAATATTTGTAGGTGGCGTAGTATCAATTGTACTTGTCATTGGAATATTTCTAATGATGTATTATAAACAAGTCTCAGAAGCCTATGCAAATCAGCACAATTATGACATTATGAAAAAACTTGGTTTAGATAATGGAAGAATAGCAAAGATAACACGAAATCAAATGACTTTCTTGTTCGCAATACCAATAACAGTAGCACTGATTCACACATTAATTTCTAGTAACATTGTATATACGTTACTAAATATGATAGGTATTAATAACCATCATATATTTTTAACAAGTTACGTACTAGCTGTCATTATAATTTCGTTTCTATATATGGCGATGTACAAAATAACTTCCTATATTTATGCTAAAGTTATTCATCAACAACGCAATTAACCATGTTTCAGTGAAATCACAATCAATCATGTATTTTCACTGAAATATATTATATTAAAAAGAAACCTAAAAACATTACAAATAACAATAACAAATTTCAACCGATAAGATAAAATGTCTTGTCGGTTTTTAATATAACAAGTGATATTTTGGAAATGCCAAAAATATATAGATTGTTTATATAAAATGATTTAAAATGTTTTATAACAACATATTTTATGCAACACATAAAATGGGTAACTAACATCACGAAATCATTGTATTTGTTGTTACACTGATGAAGCGATGTCACAAAGAAATGTCGTTATCAAACGAAGCCCGAAATACATACTGATACTCGAAATAATGTAACGATAAATAACAATGATAACGATTGATTACTACGCAAAAATATATGTAAATTGACGATTTAAATGCAATTCGTATATTTTGCCAATGATTTACACATTAAAATGTTTGAAAATTGTCACAATTCAGTCTAATTTAAAAGGAAGTTAATTACAAAATTAAAAAATCATGCATCGTGTCATTTAGATATTGAAAAAGATGAGTCAAATTTGTTTCATATATTTTCCAATAACAAATTATTATATCTAAATATACAATCAGAAATATATGAATAGAAATATCAATAAGAAAAATAATATGATTAAAAATGATGAATGGCATACTTATAAAGTGTCTAAATATTGGCGGTCAATATTACTTACAAACACGAATGTTAAGTAATGTAGACAATGCTGAAAAAACAATAAGTAGAAACTCTATATAGAATGTTCGTTTTTATTTTTAATAATTGAATAATCATTATTGATGATTTAATATGTATTCGGTCGCACACGATACAAAGTGACTTGTTTTAATGATATGCAATAATATGACGTTTATCGTCGCGTGTAACAATGTATGAGTGTGTCAGTTTAATTTTAAAAGGGTTATAAGGATATTTAATAAGATAAAGGAGGGCTTAATAAACAATCACATGTGAAGTTTTTAAGGATTATATGAGTTGGGCAGCTCTTTAATCCATAGTTATAACGAATTTTAAATTGTTAGATCTAACGTATGGTATCAGTATGTATGAGTTTAACTTAAGTATTAATCTATAGTTTAAAGAGCGGTCTAATTGTCTTTTTAAAAATAGAAAATAAGGATGATTATAATGAGGGGTTATAACGGAAGATATTGTAGCTGGACTAATACAGCTATACAATGTGATTATTTTAATAAAGTAAGACAGGTGAAAAAAGACGGTAAATCGGATAGGTTGAGCAACAACATAAACTCGAACATTATTTATCGTGTGCTCGAAAAATGTATCACGCTATATAATGTGTGTTCACGGTGTAAACGCGCACTTATTTTATCAGAACATTCTAAAAAGAACATATTCAATATAAAAAAGGCTGTGTAGGGGTGTCTTATGAATAATAGAAATGTGTATGATATCGAAGTAAGTGATTATAAAGGCTTAACTTATAAATTAGAAGCATTTAGAGGTAAAGTGATTTTAGTTGTTAATACTGCAACAGAATGTATATATAGCGAACAATTGAAAAAACTAGAGACTTTATTTCAAAAATATAAGGATCGTGGGTTTGTAGTGTTGAGTTTTCCGAATAATAATTTTGACAATCGACAACCAGGTTCTAATGAAGAAATCTTGAAAATTAGTCGTGAGAAATTTGGTGTAACATTTCCAGTGTTAGCTAAAATATCTGTGAACGGGAACGATGAACATCCGTTATTTACGCATTTAAAGAATGAACAACCAGGAATCTTTGGGTCCCCAATAAAATGGAATTTCACAAAATTTATAATCGATCGACAAGGAAATGTTGTAAATCGATTCTTGCCAATGGAAGATCCATTGGATATATCGACAAATATAGAAATATTATTGCAAGAATCTTCATCTTAAATTTAAATTTGAGCGCTTAGTATGCAAATAACACAAGAGCCTCTTAATGATGTACTAATAGTATGTTATTAGGAGGCATTTTATATTTAGAAAATCAGTAATTTGACCTATTTTACTGAAAGGCTGATTTGGTACATAATAAATAGTAAATAAATAAAAAATAACAACGATGCATTACTGTATGCATTAATAACTGACACGACATAATCAAAGTTTTGTCTGAATTACTGATAATGTCATTCAAGCAACATGAAGGTTGTAAATATTTGCAAGTATAACTATCAGACACAACTCAAGTTTGTTTTAATTTATACCATACATATTAAAAAATTGACTAAACTATCGATAAAAAAAGAGTCAATCATCTATTTCAAGTTTATTGAGGTGAAAACATTTGAAATTAAATACATCTAATAGTCCATTTACAGAAAAACAAGTCACAGAGATTAACAATCTGCTGCAAACATTAACAGAGAGCCAACAACAGTGGCTTAGTGGTTTTTTACTAGCTAATAGTAACGATACGACAAGTGATAGTAATCAACAACAATTAGAGACAGAAGTGTGGCAACAATCACAAATATCAGAAGAACAAGCAACTTCAACAACGTATATGTTACAAAATAAAGAGCCACATATCGAAGCTAATCAGCGGCATGTTACAGTGCTATATGGTTCTGAATCAGGTAATGCCATGCGTTTAGCTGAAATTTTTTCAGAACGTTTAAGTGATATCGGACATCAAGTTGTTTTGATGTCAATGGATGAATATGATACGACAAACATCGCGCAGTTAGAAGATTTATTTATTATTACGTCTACTCATGGTGAAGGAGAACCGCCTGATAATGCATGGGATTTCTTTGAATTTTTAGAAGACGATAACGCACCTAATTTAAATCATGTGAGATATTCAGTACTAGCTTTAGGTGATCAAACATATGAATTTTTCTGTCAAGCCGGTAAAGATGTAGATGTTTTACTAGAAAATCTAGGCGCTGAGCGTATATGTAAGCGTGTAGATTGTGATATTGATTATGAAGAAGACGCAGAAAAGTGGATGGCAGACATCATTAATATTATTGATACCACATCAGAAGGTATTCAAAGTGAATCGGTGATAAGTGAATCAATTAAGTCTGCCAAAGAAAAGAAATATTCTAAATCAAATCCATACCAAGCAGAAGTATTAGCGAATATCAATTTAAATGGTACCGATTCAAATAAAGAAACACGACATATAGAATTTTTACTTGATGATTTTAGTGAATCATATGAACCAGGAGATTGTATAGTAGCATTACCGCAAAACGACCCTGAATTGGTTGAAAAACTAATATCCATGTTAGGTTGGGATCCGCAATCTCCGGTGCCAATTAATGATCATGGTGATACAGTTCCTATTGTTGAAGCACTAACATCACATTTTGAATTTACTAAATTAACATTGCCATTATTGAAAAATGCAGATATCTATTTTGACAATGAAGAATTATCTGAACGTATTCAAGATGAGTCATGGGCGCGTGAATATGTTATAAATCGGGACTTTATAGATTTAATAACAGATTTTCCAACTATAGAATTACAACCTGAGAATATGTATCAAATCCTTAGAAAATTACCACCAAGAGAGTATTCGATTTCTAGTAGTTTTATGGCAACGCCAGATGAAGTGCATATTACCGTTGGTACGGTTCGTTATCAAGCACATGGACGTGAGAGAAAAGGTGTATGCTCGGTTCATTTTGCTGAGCGAATTAAACCAGGCGATATAGTACCAATTTATTTGAAGAAAAATCCGAACTTCAAATTTCCGATGAAGCAAGATATACCGGTTATTATGATTGGACCAGGTACTGGAATTGCTCCTTTTAGAGCATATTTACAAGAACGTGAAGAACTTGGTATGACTGGAAAAACATGGTTGTTCTTTGGTGATCAACACCGTAGTTCTGACTTTTTATATGAAGAAGAAATAGAAGAATGGCTTGAAAATGGAAACTTAACACGCGTAGATTTAGCATTTTCAAGAGACCAAGAACACAAAGAATATGTACAGCATCGTATAATGGAAGAAAGTAAACGTTTCAATGAATGGATTGAGCAAGGCGCAGCAATCTATATTTGTGGCGATGAAAAATGTATGGCGAAAGATGTCCATCAAGCCATTAAAGATGTATTGGTAAAAGAACGTCATATTTCTCAAGAAGAAGCAGAGTTATTATTGCGACAAATGAAACAACAACAACGCTATCAACGTGATGTTTATTAGCGATTGGTGTTAAATATTTTAAGGTGTAATGATGTAAAAAGATATAAAGGATGTTGCTCAACATGAATATGCCATTAATGATAGATTTAACAAATAAAAATGTCGTCATAGTTGGTGGAGGCGTCGTTGCAAGTCGTCGGGCACAAACATTAAATCAATACGTTGAACATATGACGGTCATCAGTCCGACAATCACTGAAAAACTTCAAAATATGGTAGATAACGGTGTCGTCATATGGAAAGAAAAAGAATTTGAACCAAGCGATATTGTAGACGCGTATCTAGTTATTGCAGCAACCAATGAGCCACGTGTCAATGAAGCGGTAAAAAAAGCCTTACCTGAGCATGCCCTTTTTAATAATGTTGGAGATGCATCAAATGGCAATGTTGTATTTCCAAGTGCACTACACCGCGACAAGCTAACTATCAGTGTATCAACTGATGGTGCGAGTCCTAAGTTGACAAAATCAATTATGGCAGAGCTTGAGGCGTTATATCCACCATCATACAGTTCGTATATCGACTTTTTATATACTTGCCGACAGAAAATAAAAGTACTTGATATAACATATAACGAAAAGCAACAGTTACTGTCACAAATTGTGTCACAAGAATATTTAAATCATGACAAACAAGCTCAATTTTTAGCGTGGTTGGATGTAAGATAATAATAGCGGACCGTCTAACCGTCTAAGGTAAGTCTTCTTATTTTAACTTTAACGCTTAATCATTGAAATTAAGACATGGGCGGCTTTGTGAATAGTCTAATAATGAAGGATTTAAGCGATAATGATATGCGTTTTAAATATGAATATTACAATAGAGAAAAAGATACGTAGAACAAACTTAATAAAATAGGTGGATAAATTGAAATCTGGTTGAAGTCGTTACTATCATAGCGACCTTTAGCCAGATTTTTTGTGCAATAGAAAGCAATAATAAAAATGATAGATCAAAATGAAATACAGGACAGGATATACAAGGATTAGTCATGCCATGTTATCAAGTAGGAAAATCAAACTTCACTATTGATAGTTACGCAAAAAAGATTTTTTTGATAAAATGAGATAACTTAAATATAAAAAATTATATTAATTATAATATTTAAGTTAAAGAGGGGGATTATGTAAATTGTATTAAAAGTGGAGGGAGAAAATAATATGAATAGTGATAATATGTGGTTAACAGTAATGGGGCTCATTATTATTATTTCAATTGTAGGTTTACTCATTGCCAAAAAGATAAATCCAGTTGTAGGTATGACAATCATACCTTGCTTAGGGGCAATGATTTTAGGATATAGTGTGACAGATTTGGTTGGATTTTTTGCTAAAGGGTTAGATCAAGTCATCAACGTTGTTATTATGTTTATCTTTGCCATTATTTTCTTTGGCATCATGAACGATAGTGGTTTATTCAAGCCGCTTGTCAAACGCTTAATATTAATGACACGAGGCAATGTCGTCATTGTCTGTGCAATGACAGCTTTAATTGGCACAATAGCCCAATTAGATGGGGCCGGTGCGGTAACATTTTTGCTTTCTATTCCTGCATTATTACCTTTATATAAAGCGTTAAATATGAATAAATATTTATTGATTTTACTATTAGCATTAAGCGCGGCGATTATGAACATGGTACCTTGGGGAGGTCCAATGGCTCGTGTAGCTGCAGTGTTAAAAGCCAAAAGTGTCAATGAATTATGGTATGGATTAATACCTATTCAAATAATAGGTTTCATTCTTGTTATGTTGTTTGCGGTATATCTTGGATTTAAAGAACAGAAACGTATCAAAAAAGCAATAGAGAGAAATGAATTACCGCAAACACAAGATATAGATGTACATAAATTAGTTGAAGTATATGAACGAGATCAAGATGTAAGGTTTCCTGTAAAAGGACGTGCAAGAACAAAATCATGGATAAAATGGGTGAATACAGCTTTAACTTTAGCTGTTATTCTATCGATGTTAATAAATATTGCGCCACCTGAATTTGCATTCATGATAGGTGTTTCGTTGGCACTTGTTATTAATTTTAAATCAGTGGATGAACAAATGGAACGATTAAGAGCGCATGCGCCGAATGCATTAATGATGGCTGCAGTGATTATTGCAGCAGGTATGTTTTTAGGTGTACTAAATGAAACCGGTATGCTTAAAGCGATTGCGACCAATTTAATCAAAGTGATTCCTGCAGAAGTAGGACCATACTTGCATATTATTGTAGGTTTACTTGGCGTACCATTAGATTTACTAACTAGCACAGACGCTTATTATTTTGCTGTGTTACCGATTGTCGAACAAACAGCAGGGCAATTTGGTGTACCGTCTGTATCAACAGCTTATTCAATGGTCATAGGGAATATTATAGGTACATTTGTCAGCCCATTTTCACCAGCCTTATGGTTGGCAATTGGTTTAGCAGAGGCAAACATGGGCACGTATATTAAGTATGCATTCTTTTGGATTTGGGGATTCGCTATCGTTATGTTAGTAATTGCAATGTTGATGGGCATTGTGACGATTTAAGTATGAAAAAATAGAAACTATGGTCACGTTGCAAAATGAAATAATAGTTGCATAAACATGTCGAAATGACGGACGAATCTTTAAACAATTTTAAAAATTAATGAAATAATTGTGTAGAAATATGAATTTCACTAAATGTTAATAACTTTGTGACGTTTTAGTTAACAGACTAATAAAAATTTGAAAATACTATATATAGTGGTATAACGTAATGAGTAGACACAATATATAGGAAGAAGGGGTAAAATGAATCAAATCGAAGAAGCATTAACGGGTTTGATTTCTAAAGATCCTGCTATTGTTAACGAAAATGCTAACAAAGATAGTGATACATTTTCAACAATGAGAGATTTAACAGCAGGTATCGTTTCTAAATCTTACGCATTAAATCATTTATTACCAAAGCACGTTGCAGATGCACATCAAAGAGGGGACATACATTTTCACGACTTAGATTATCATCCATTCCAACCGTTAACTAACTGTTGTTTAATAGATGCTAAAAATATGCTACATAATGGATTTGAAATAGGCAACGCGAATGTAACTTCACCAAAATCAATACAAACTGCATCAGCGCAGCTTGTACAAATTATAGCCAATGTTTCTAGCAGTCAATATGGTGGCTGTACGGTTGACCGCGTTGACGAATTACTTAGTACATATGCACGACATAATGAAGAACAACATAGGAATATCGCAAAGCAATTTGTCAAAGAATCTGAAATTGATCGTTATGTTGATCAACAAGTCACTAAAGACATCAATGATGCGATTGAAAGTTTAGAATATGAAATTAATACCTTATATACATCTAATGGACAGACACCTTTTGTAACATTAGGATTCGGCTTAGGTACAGATCATTTAAGTCGCAAAATTCAACAAGCTATCTTAAATACTCGTATCAAAGGCTTAGGAAAAGACCGCACGACAGCGATTTTCCCGAAACTTGTATTTTCAATTAAAAAAGGAACCAACTTTAGTCCGCAAGATCCGAACTATGACATTAAACAACTAGCATTAAAGTGTTCAACGAAACGTATGTATCCAGATATTTTAAATTATGACAAACTCGTAGAAATATTAGGTGATTTCAAAGCGCCAATGGGTTGTCGTTCATTTTTACCAAGTTGGAAAGATGCGGAAGGTCATTTTGAAAATAATGGTCGTTGTAATCTTGGTGTTGTTACACTTAATTTACCTAGAATGGCATTAGAATCTGCCGGTAATATGACGAAATTCTGGGAAATCTTTTATGAACGTATCGATGTGTTACATGATGCATTACTTTATCGTATAAATCGTTTGAAAGATGCTGTACCGAATAACGCACCGATTTTATATAAAAGTGGCGCATTTAACTATAAATTAAAAGAAACAGATGATGTTGCTGAGTTATTTAAAAATAAACGTGCAACGATTTCAATGGGCTATATAGGGTTGTATGAAACAGCTACTGTTTTCTATGGTCCAGACTGGGAAACATCTCAAGAAGCAAAAGCATTTACGCTTGAAATTCTTAAAGAAATGAAACGTTATCAAACGAAATGGACAGAATTATATGACATTTGGTTCAGTATTTACAGTACGCCGAGTGAATCGCTAACGGATCGTTTTTGTCGTTTAGACCAAGAGAGATTTGGAGATATTAAAGACATTACAGATAAAGGATATTATCAAAACTCTTTCCATTATGATGTACGTAAAGATGTTACACCTTTTGAAAAGTTAGATTTTGAAAAAGATTATCCTTATTATGCGAGTGGTGGTTTCATTCACTATTGTGAGTATCCGAAATTGCAACACAATTTGAAAGCACTAGAAGCGGTATGGGACTACTCTTATGACAAAGTTGGTTACTTAGGTACAAATATTCCGATTGATCATTGTTATGAATGTGATTACGATGGAGATTTTGAAGCAACTGAAAAAGGATTTAAATGCCCGAACTGTGGCAATGATAATCCTAAAACAGTTGATGTCGTTAAACGAACATGTGGTTACCTAGGCAATCCAGTTCAACGTCCAGTAATTAAAGGCCGTCATAAAGAAATTTGCGCACGAGTAAAACATATGAAAGCGCCTAAAGAATGATACTTTTAGACATTAAACAAGGACAAGGTTATATTGCTAAAATAGAATCAAATAGCTTTGTTGACGGTGAAGGAGTAAGATGCAGTGTTTATGTATCAGGATGTCCATTTAATTGTGTTGGATGTTATAACAAAGCCTCACAAAAGTTCAGATATGGCGAGAAATACACTGATGAAATATTAGCAGAAATATTAGATGATTGCGATCATGATTATATATCTGGGCTAAGTCTATTAGGTGGCGAACCATTTTGTAATTTGGATATTACATTAAATCTTGTCAAAGCATTTCGAGCACGTTTTGGAAATACAAAGACAATTTGGGTATGGACTGGATTTTTATATGAATATTTAGCAAATGATTGTACAGAACGTCGAGAGTTATTATCATACATTGACGTTTTAGTAGATGGTCTATTTATACAACACTTATTCAAACCTGATTTACCATATAAAGGTTCTTTAAATCAACGCATTATAGATGTACAACAATCACTCTCGCATGCGCGTATGATTGAATATATAGTTAGTTGAATATGTATTAGAAGTCAAGGTAACATTCGTTGCCTTGGCTTCTTTTTAGGTTAGGTACATAATTGAAAGTTAATAAAAGCAATTCTTTATAAAAATATATTGATAGAATATGACCTAACAATCATTTTGATACCAATACTAAAAGTTGCATATCCGTTTTTTAAAAAAGTTGAAAGAGAAAAGTGGTATTTTAGTGGGAAGGAAGTCTAACTTTTTGGTAGCGTTTTACAATAAATAAATATTCGTTAATAACGTATAAATATTCTTAAATGCCATTCTAGTAAAATTTGTTAAATTCGTTAAATCGTAACTTAACACTGTTATTTTAGCGCTATTAAGGTTTTGTTTATTACGGGAAAAATTATATAAATATTCAATAATTGCCAAGTTTCAAATTGTATGAAATTTGCATTATTATTAAATGTTAGTTATTGTCAATTTTGTGAATCAATATAATTATTACATTTTGAGATAAATCGAAACAGGATTCATAAAATTAATAATTAGGGGGAGCACAATTGAAAAAAGAGAAAGTTATGGACTGGACGACCTTTATAGGGACAGTAGCTGTACTTCTTTTTGCAGTTATACCTATGATGGCTTTTCCAAAAGCAAGTGAAGATATCATCACTGGTATTAATAGTGCCATTTCTGATTCAATTGGTTCGATATATTTATTTATGGGGCTGGCGATTTTTTGCTTTGTAATGTATATCGCATTTGGTAAATATGGTAATGTCACACTTGGTAAAGCAAGTGATAAACCAGAATTTAATACATTTACATGGGCGGCAATGCTGTTTTGTGCAGGCATAGGCTCTGATATTTTATACTGGGGCGTTATTGAATGGGCTTTTTACTATCAAGTTCCACCAAATGGCGCGAAAAGTATGAGTGATGAAGCACTCCAATATGCGACGCAATATGGTATGTTCCACTGGGGGCCAATTGCTTGGGCTATTTATGTTCTACCAGCATTACCAATTGGTTATTTAGTATTTGTTAAAAAACAACCGGTGTATAAAATTAGTCAAGCTTGTCGTCCGATTTTAAAAGGTCAAACAGATAAATTTGTAGGTAAAGTTGTAGATATCTTATTTATCTTTGGATTGCTAGGTGGTGCGGCAACATCACTAGCGTTAGGTGTGCCATTAATTTCTGCAGGCATAGAAAGATTAACTGGTTTAGATGGTAAAAATATGATTTTACGTTCGGCCATTTTATTAACAATCACGGTTATATTTGCCATTAGTTCATATACAGGATTGAAAAAAGGTATTCAAAAGTTAAGTGATATCAACGTTTGGCTATCCTTTGTACTTTTAGCCTTTATATTTATTATTGGACCGACTGTTTTTATTATGGAAACGACAGTGACAGGGTTCGGAAATATGTTGAGAGATTTCTTTCATATGGCAACATGGTTAGAACCATTCGGTGGTATTAAAGGTCGAAAAGAAACGAATTTCCCACAAGACTGGACAATATTCTACTGGTCATGGTGGTTAGTATATGCGCCATTTATCGGTTTATTTATCGCTAGAATTTCAAAAGGTCGACGCCTTAAAGAAGTCGTGCTAGGAACAATTATTTATGGAACGCTTGGATGCGTATTATTCTTTGGTATTTTTGGTAACTATGCTGTGTATTTACAAATTTCTGGACAGTTTAATGTAACACAATATTTAAATACACATGGTACAGAGGCAACCATTATTGAAGTGGTGCATCATTTACCATTCCCATCATTGATGATTGTACTATTCTTAGTATCTGCTTTCTTATTCTTAGCAACAACATTTGATTCGGGTTCATATATTTTAGCGGCAGCATCTCAGAAAAAAGTGGTAGGCGAACCATTACGTGCCAATCGTTTATTCTGGGCATTTGCATTGTGCTTATTGCCATTTTCATTGATGCTAGTTGGTGGTGAACGTGCATTAGAAGTATTGAAAACTGCTTCAATACTGGCAAGTGTGCCATTAATTGTTATTTTTATTTTCATGATGATATCATTTTTAATCATTTTAGGGCGCGATAGAATTAAACTTGAAACGCGTGCTGAAAAATTAAAAGAAGTTGAACGTCGTTCATTGCGAATCGTTCAAGTATCAGAAGAAGAACAAGACGATAATTTATAATTCAAAGCGGGTCTGGGACGACGAAATGAATTTTGTGAAAATATCATTTCTGTTCCATTCCCCTTTTTTTAGTAGCATTGTAGGATGAACTTTTAGGTTTTCATTAATGTTGTACTAAAAGATTTAATTTTTTAGTGCTCCAAGTACTTATTTATTGTATGAAGCATATTCTAAATCGAAGTTTGAAAGACTCTCATTGATTATTAAATTAAATAAAGGGTACTGCGTATGTACAATTCAAATTAATCGAAGGATGAAATAAAATGACTAATCAATTTAAAAATAAACAGTCCAAATTACATGACAGTTTAGAATCCATCACAAAAAACTTATATGCGACACCTACTTCGGAACTGCCTTTTGATAATCGATTTCTATTTAAATCTTTTATTTTAAAACGTGAAACAGGTAATATTGTTATCTATCATTCCGGACACTTAGGTGACTCCCAACAAGACATTGCATCATTAGGTGGTGTTTCAAAAGTATTGATGAATCATGATCATGAATCTATAGGAGGTTCTAATCAAGTTGAAGCCCCTTACTTTATACATGAAAATGATGTGGCTGCACTGAAACATAAGATTTCTGTTCAAAAACAATTTAGTAATCGTGTAATGTTGGATAAGGATTTAGAAGTTATTCCCGCGCCTGGACATACACCAGGGACGACACTATTTTTATGGGATGATGGTCATCACCGTTACTTATTTACTGGAGATTTTATATGTTTTGAAGGGAAGAGATGGCGTACAGTTATATTAGGTTCAAGTGATAGAGAAAAATCTATTCAAAGTTTAGAGATGGTTAAAGAATTAGATTTTGATGTACTTGTACCTTGGGTTACTATCAAAGATGAACCGTTAGTTTATTTTGTAGAAAATGAATATGAAAAACGTGAACAAATACAAAATATTATTGATAGAGTACGTGAGGGCGAGAATAGCTAATTGAAATATATTGGCGAAGCAATGTAACGAATCTAAGAAAGCCCTAGAAAATACCTCCATAATTGATTGTCATATAAAACAAAAACGGTAATTTCTATTTATTGAGATAGAAATTACCGTTTATTTCGTGGACCTATTGCATTGTTTTTATCATGCATAATCATCATTGTCGTTGTTTGAGTCAATTTTAATTTTCAGAATCAGAAGGCTGTTCTGGAATTGGGAAATATTTGAAAATTTCACCGCTTTCAATCGCTTCGGTTAACTGTTCTAACCATTCGTAATAAACATGTGTATGATCAAGCTGAGCTTTAATTTTTTGTGCCTCTTGTGTTTCAGCTTCAGTTAAATCACTGCTTTCAAGTAATGGATTGATAATAGCTTGAGCATCTTTTACTGCTTCGACATTGATGTCAATTTCACGCTGGAATTTTTTAGTGAAAAAGTTTCGGAAAAAGATGAAAAAGTCTTTCTCGGCGATAAAATGTTGTTTGCGGCTTCCTCTCGTAAATTGTTGTTTAACAATATCAAATTCCTGCAATTTCTTAACGCCAGCACTCATACTTGGTTTGCTCATTTGCAATTGATGACGCATTTCATCAAGCGTCATACTGCCTTCAAACACCATTGTGCCATATAAGTTTCCTACACTTCTATTAGTGCCATACAAATCCATTGTCTGTCCAATTGAATTAATTACAATATCTTTTGCTTGTTCTAATTGTTGCTGTTTGTTCTGAGAACGAGTCATCATTGCACCTCCGTACATCATTTTGGTCACGTTAAAATAAATACTAATACATTATAAAACCTTTTCTAAAAAAAGACATTAAAAATATTTAAAGCATTAAAGTTAAATGTTTCGTTAAATAAAAATCTAACGAACTTACAAAACTTAATTCTTGAGTTGTTTTGTAAATTGACACATTTTTCATTTCTATGCTAACATAAGTTTGTAAAATTCGTTAAATAAAAATTTAACAAACTTAACGGAGGTTGTTGAATGGAACTTTTAAAACATTTATCTCAGCGTCAATATATTGATGGTGAGTGGGTTGAAAGCGCGAATAAAAATACAAGAGATATTATCAATCCTTACAATCAAGAAGTGATATTTACGGTTTCTGAAGGGACAAAAGAGGATGCAGAACGTGCAATCTTAGCTGCAAGACGTGCGTTTGAGTCTGGTGAATGGTCGCAAGAAACTGCTGAAACAAGAGGTAAAAAAGTACGTGCCATCGCGGACAAGATTAAAGAACATCGCGAAGCGTTAGCACGATTAGAAACATTAGATACTGGAAAAACGTTAGAAGAATCATATGCAGATATGGATGATATTCATAATGTGTTTATGTATTTTGCTGGATTAGCAGATAAAGACGGTGGCGAAATGATTGATTCACCAATTCCAGATACAGAAAGCAAAATTGTTAAAGAACCAGTAGGTGTAGTTACACAAATTACACCTTGGAATTATCCGTTATTACAAGCATCATGGAAAATTGCGCCAGCGCTTGCTACGGGTTGTTCACTAGTTATGAAACCAAGTGAAATTACACCATTAACAACAATACGTGTTTTTGAATTAATGGAAGAAGTTGGTTTCCCTAAAGGAACAATTAATCTTATTCTAGGTGCAGGTTCTGAAGTTGGTGACGTAATGTCAGGTCATAAAGAGGTTGACCTTGTATCATTTACAGGTGGCATTGAGACTGGTAAGCATATTATGAAAAATGCTGCTAATAATGTTACGAATATTGCCTTGGAACTTGGCGGTAAAAATCCAAACATTATCTTTGATGATGCTGATTTTGAATTGGCAGTAGACCAAGCGTTAAATGGTGGATATTTCCATGCAGGTCAAGTTTGTTCAGCAGGATCAAGAATATTAGTACAAAACAGTATTAAAGACAAATTTGAGCAAGCACTTATTGATCGCGTGAAAAAAATCAAATTAGGTAATGGTTTTGATGCTGATACTGAAATGGGACCAGTGATTTCAACAGAACATCGTAATAAGATCGAATCTTATATGGATGTAGCTAAAGCAGAAGGCGCAACAATTGCTGTTGGTGGTAAACGTCCAGATAGAGATGATTTAAAAGATGGTCTATTCTTCGAGCCAACAGTCATTACAAATTGTGATACGTCAATGCGTATTGTACAAGAAGAGGTTTTCGGACCTGTCGTTACTGTAGAAGGCTTTGAAACTGAACAAGAAGCGATTCAATTAGCGAATGATTCTATATATGGTTTAGCAGGTGCTGTATTTTCTAAAGATATTGGAAAAGCACAACGCGTTGCTAACAAGTTGAAACTTGGAACGGTGTGGATTAATGATTTCCATCCATATTTTGCACAAGCGCCATGGGGTGGATACAAACAATCAGGTATCGGTAGAGAATTAGGCAAAGAAGGCTTAGAAGAGTACCTTGTTTCAAAACACATTTTAACAAATACAAATCCACAATTAGTGAATTGGTTTAGCAAATAAAAATTAGATAAGGTGAGTGCCATTGTAAGAACACAAGACACTCACTTTGTTTTGTATAAGTGGCGAAATGTTGATTGATAATTTGGACTAAACGCAAAATGAATCATAGATTATTTCATTACTGTTAGTAACAATCGTAAAAGGAAAAGCGAGTGTTTTGGTTAGCTAAGTTTAGCAATTCAACGATAACCAATCAGCCACTAACAAATATTTCATGCAATACTCACTTTGAAATACAACAAACTTTGGAGGTCATAACGATGAGTAACAAAAACAAATCATATGATTATGTCATCATTGGAGGAGGCAGTGCAGGTTCTGTACTAGGTAATCGTCTGAGTGAAGATAAAGATAAAGAAGTCTTAGTATTAGAAGCGGGTCGCAGTGATTATTTTTGGGATTTATTTATCCAAATGCCTGCTGCGTTAATGTTCCCTTCAGGCAATAAATTTTACGATTGGATTTATTCAACAGATGAAGAACCACATATGGGCGGTCGTAAAGTAGCACATGCCCGAGGTAAAGTTTTAGGTGGATCAAGTTCGATTAATGGCATGATTTATCAACGTGGTAATCCAATGGACTATGAAGGCTGGGCAGAACCAGAAGGTATGGAAACTTGGGATTTTGCGCACTGTTTACCGTATTTTAAAAAATTAGAAAAAACATACGGTGCAGCGCCTTATGATAAATTTAGAGGCCATGATGGACCAATTAAGTTAAAACGAGGGCCAGCAACGAATCCTTTATTCCAGTCATTCTTTGATGCAGGTGTTGAAGCAGGCTATCATAAAACACCTGATGTGAATGGATTTAGACAAGAAGGTTTTGGACCGTTCGATAGTCAAGTACATCGTGGTCGCCGAATGTCAGCTTCAAGAGCATATTTACATCCAGCGATGAAGCGTAAAAACTTAACCGTTGAAACACGTGCCTTTGTAACTGAAATTCATTATGAAGGTAGAAGAGCAACTGGTGTTACGTATAAGAAAAATGGCAAACTACATACCATCGATGCTAATGAAGTCATTTTGTCTGGTGGGGCATTCAATACGCCACAATTACTACAATTATCTGGTATCGGTGATTCAGAGTTCCTAAAATCAAAAGGCATTGAGCCACGTGTTCATTTACCTGGTGTGGGTGAAAACTTTGAAGATCACTTAGAGGTATACATTCAACATAAATGTAAGGAACCTGTATCATTACAGCCAAGCTTAGATATCAAGCGCATGCCATTTATTGGTTTACAATGGATTTTCACACGTACAGGTGCAGCAGCATCTAACCATTTTGAAGGTGGCGGATTTGTACGTTCAAATAACGAAGTTGATTATCCTAACTTAATGTTCCATTTCTTACCAATAGCTGTAAGATATGATGGTCAAAAGGCAGCGGTCGCACATGGTTATCAAGTTCACGTAGGACCAATGTATTCAAACTCTCGTGGTAGCTTGAAAATCAAATCTAAAGATCCATTCGAAAAACCAAGTATCCGCTTTAATTATTTATCAACAGAAGAAGATAAAAAAGAATGGGTAGAAGCAATTCGTGTAGCAAGAAATATCTTATCTCAAAAAGCAATGGATCCATTCAATGGTGGAGAAATTTCACCAGGACCAGAAGTGCAAACAGACGAAGAAATTCTTGATTGGGTTCGTAGAGATGGTGAAACAGCATTACACCCATCTTGTAGTGCTAAAATGGGTCCTGCTTCAGATCCAATGGCAGTAGTTGACCCGTTAACAATGAAAGTCCACGGTATGGAAAATTTACGTGTAGTTGATGCATCAGCTATGCCACGTACGACAAATGGCAATATACACGCACCTGTTTTAATGTTAGCTGAAAAAGCAGCAGACATTATACGTGGCAGAAAGCCTTTAGAGCCACAATATATTGATTATTATAAGCATGGTGTTCATGATGAAAATGAAGGTGCAATCGAAGTAAAACCATACGCTAAATAAATTTATATAGTAGACTCTTAGTCTGGCATCTATTGTATTGGTGCCAGGCTTTTTTGCGTTTTATCTAAATGAGAAGTTAATGTGTTGTTCAAAAACGGTGTGTGAGTATATGAACTGAAAATAGAGTTAATTGTACATTGTGATGATTAATTGACCTAATTGGCAGACATTAAAAGAGTGCACAACCTTAAAAAGTTCACTAAATAGACATTTAATTGTGTTTTCTTGAAAGCTTTCGTGGTAGGATTTATATAAGTAAATTGAGAGAAGGAATACTATGAGCTTTTACGAATATATACAAACATTTAAAGATGATAAAACACCATTAGGCGAATTAGCGATTTGGATTAAAGAAGATGATTCATTCCCAAAACAAGAGAAGCTAACA
Organism: Staphylococcus aureus; assembly: GCF_001027105.1. Lineage (GTDB taxonomy): Bacteria > Bacillota > Bacilli > Staphylococcales > Staphylococcaceae > Staphylococcus > Staphylococcus aureus. Next base: position 2,631,275 of record NZ_CP011526.1, on the reverse strand, counting down.
GAAAACATTTTGTCTTATTTTCATCAAATGTCCAATATAGATCATGAGTTTTTAGAAATTGTAAAAAGATCACTTTCTCTGTATGATCAATTAAAATCGTAAAATCAGAAATAAAGTTAGCTAAAATAAAAGGCCGGTGATTTCACAGATGAAGTTGTCGGCTATTTTCATGACTAATGTTAAATAATGATCATGAAATTGAAGACACAAAAATAGTGGGCGACTCCTGTCCCCCATTTGCATGAAATATTAATACTTTTTACAAAGTCTTATCTTTTAAAAAGAAGCCAAACTATGATTGTAATTAATAAATACGGGAATGAATTAGTAATAGATATAAAGTAATATGACCAAAAATATAAATGAAATGAAGGCATTTATTATGAAAATTTATGATGAATATAGAAGTTATGTAATAGAAGAACTGGATGATTGTCTCACAATACAAAAAAATAATGACACTGCATATTACGATGTGCTAGAAGCGATAAATGATTTATCAAATGATTCATTATGTGTGTTAAATCATTTATATATTAACGAAGGACAAGAAGAAACATTCGAGCAAAAATTTTTGCGACGTAATAAGCATTTAAAAAACGTTGATGGATTTAAAGCATTAAGGTTTTTAAGACCTAGAACAGCTGGTAGACACTATATCATTATTACGCTGTGGGAAAATAGGCAAGCATTTTATCATTGGCAAAATTCAGCTGAGTACAAGCATACACACAAGCATCGTGGCACTTCGAAAGGTGCAGATGTAAAAATAATTAATCGTGAATTATCATACAATATTCGTATTGAATTAGCTGATATGGTCTAGCCCGAGATATCAACCCTCAATCATTTGAAAGTCCTTGAATGCTACGTCATGTCAAAGTGTAGTGTCGAGGACTTTGGTATTTAACCCTATTTAATTGAAAATTCTGTAAAGATAGGCGTATGATGTATATAATTCATTTATAAAATTACAATGTTCATCACAGGAAAAGTGGATGTATGAAAGGAAGTTAGTTATGCAAAAGTCAGCTCTATTCGCGCCTGAAAAATATAACATTATTTCGGAAATCGAAAAATATAGCCACATACCAGATAAAAAGGCAATTTTATATCATAATACTGAAGGCGAAGATATATCAGTCACTTACCAACAGCTCATTGAACAGTCTAATAAAGTAGGTAATGTTTTAGCATCGCACGGTTTATCTAAAGGCGATAAAGTACTCATTATGATGCCACGATCTATTGCGACGTATGAATTATATATTGCTGCTTTAAAATTAGGTGTTGCAATCATTCCATGTTCTGAAATGCTAAGAACTAAAGATTTACAATACCGTATCACACATGGTGAAATTAATGCAGTTATTGCACTAGAGCCATTCACAGTTGAATTTGAAAAAATTAAAGAATATGATGCGTTAACTAAATTTGTTATTGCCGGTCAAAAAGATGGATGGATTTCACTTGAAGCTGAAAAAGAAAACGCAAGTAACAAACTAGAAATGGCAGATACGACGCGTGATGATATGGCGATTCTGTCATATACATCTGGTACAACTGGCAATCCTAAAGCCGTTACACATTGTCATGGATGGGGATTTGCACATTTACAAATGGCACCAAAACATTGGTTATGTATTAATGAAGATGACTTAGTTTGGGCAACAGCAGCACCAGGTTGGCAAAAATGGGTATGGAGTCCTTTCTTATCTGTATTAGGTTCAGGTGCAACTGCTTTTGTATTTAATGGAAGGTTCAGTCCTGAAACATACTTAGAATTGCTTCAAAAATATCAAATTAATGTTTTATGTTGTACACCGACAGAATATCGTATGATGGCTAAATTACAGAACTTAAATGATTATGACTTAACGCATTTACATAGTGCCGTTTCTGCAGGTGAGCCACTAAATCGAGAAGTAGTTGAACAATTCAAGAAATACTTTAATTTAACTGTAAGAGATGGATATGGCCAGACTGAAAGTACCTTGCTTATAGGCTTTTTAAAAGATACACCACAGAGGATTGGATCAATGGGTAAAGGCATTCCGGGTAGTTCGGTCACTGTAGTAGATGATGAGGGGAATAGCGTACCTGCTAATACGAAAGGGAATATTGCAGTACCACTTGATTTGCCAGCACTTTTCAAAGGGTATTATAAAGAGCCAGAACGTACGGCGAAAGCGCAAACAGGTAAATACTACATCACTGGTGACTTAGCTCATGTAGATGATGATGGTTATTTCTGGTTTGAAGGACGTCGAGATGACATTATTATTAGTTCAGGCTATACGATTGGGCCTTTTGAAGTTGAAGATGCGTTAACGAATCATCCAGCCGTTAAAGAATGTGCTGTAGTAGCAAAACCTCATGATATACGAGGAAATATTGTTAAAGCATTCGTTATTTTACAGGACCATACTGCGGGTGATGATACGTTAGTTAAAGAACTACAACAATTTGTTAAAAATGAAGTTGCACCATATAAATATCCGAGAGAGATTGAATTCGTTGACGACTTACCAAAAACAAACTCAGGTAAAATTCGTCGTGTTGAACTACGAGATGCTGAAATAGAAAAATGGCAACAACAAAAAGATAGCAATCAATAAACATAGCAAAGCAGTCCAATGCGTAAGGTATGATGATACGCACTGGACTGCTTGTTTATTTATGATGTTCTTTGTCGTCTAGTTATAAATATTAAAATTAGTTTAGAAACAAGCGCAACCAGTATTAAGAATGAGAAAATATAAGATGTTAAACCTCGAATATCCCAGTTTAATAAAAACACATTACTATCACCGGCATTAAGTTGAAACTCAGTATGTGTTAGAACGATAATTACAATACCTATAAGTGCAAGATTCAAAATAATTTTCAATATTAAAGGTAATTGTAATGTTTTTCTTGGATGCAGATATTGAATATCCTTTTTATGATTGATTTTACACTTATATTGTATCAAAATAGAGTATAGGTTTAAAATGCTATAAGCCAAATGTAGATTAAAACAATCGTTAGCTATTTGTTGTCAAATAATTATGATTGATTTGATATTTATCTTCTATGAATAAAAGATTTAATATATTGCAAAGTTAATGAATAATTATAATTTACATTTACCACTGCTTGCTTTAACATATACATGTAAGCACTAACTATAGTATTTTGTTACAGCGTATCAATTAAAACAGGAAGTTATCAATGGCGTTGATATTTTAAAGAAATATGTCAGTTTTATGTAACTTTCATATTGATGATACACATTTACAATTTTTGGAGAGGTGAAACCAATGGCTAAGTCTAATAGTAAAGACATCGTTTTAATTGGAGCCGGTGTACTTAGCACAACATTTGGTTCAATGTTAAAAGAAATTGAGCCAGACTGGAATATCCACGTTTACGAACGCTTGGATCGTCCTGCAATCGAAAGTTCAAACGAAAGAAATAATGCTGGTACGGGTCATGCAGCATTATGTGAGTTGAACTACACAGTTTTACAACCTGATGGTTCTATCGACATCGAAAAAGCGAAAGTGATTAACGAAGAGTTTGAGATTTCAAAACAATTCTGGGGTCACTTAGTGAAAAGCGGTAGCATCGAGAACCCAAGAGAATTTATCAATCCATTACCACACATCAGTTATGTTAGAGGTAAAAACAATGTTAAATTCTTAAAAGATCGTTACGAAGCGATGAAAGCTTTCCCTATGTTCGATAATATCGAATATACTGAAGACATCGAAGTAATGAAAAAATGGATTCCATTGATGATGAAAGGCCGTGAAGATAACCCTGGTATCATGGCGGCAAGTAAAATTGACGAAGGTACAGATGTAAACTTCGGTGAATTAACACGTAAAATGGCTAAAAGCATTGAAGCACATCCAAATGCTACAGTGCAATTTAACCATGAAGTTGTTGATTTTGAACAATTATCAAATGGTCAATGGGAAGTTACTGTTAAAAATCGCCTAACTGGTGAGAAATTCAAACAAGTAACTGACTACGTATTCATCGGTGCTGGCGGTGGAGCAATTCCATTATTACAAAAAACAGGTATCCCTGAAAGTAAACATTTGGGTGGATTCCCTATCAGTGGTCAATTCTTAGCTTGTACAAACCCACAAGTTATTGAACAACACGATGCCAAAGTTTATGGTAAAGAGCCACCTGGTACACCACCAATGACTGTACCTCATTTAGATACGCGTTACATTGATGGTCAAAGAACATTATTATTTGGACCATTTGCTAATGTTGGACCTAAATTCTTGAAAAATGGTTCTAACTTAGATTTATTCAAGTCTGTTAAAACATACAACATTACAACTTTATTAGCAGCAGCAGTTAAAAACTTACCTTTAATTAAATACTCATTTGACCAAGTAATTATGACAAAAGAAGGTTGTATGAACCACTTACGTACTTTCTATCCAGAAGCACGTAATGAAGATTGGCAATTATACACTGCTGGTAAACGTGTACAAGTTATCAAAGATACACCTGAACACGGTAAAGGATTCATCCAATTCGGTACAGAAGTGGTTAACTCACAAGACCACACTGTAATTGCATTATTAGGTGAATCACCAGGGGCTTCAACTTCAGTTTCAGTTGCGTTAGAAGTATTAGAACGTAACTTCCCTGAATACAAAACTGAATGGGCACCTAAAATTAAGAAAATGATTCCATCATACGGTGAATCATTAATTGAAGACGAAAAATTAATGAGAAAAATCCGTAAACAAACTTCAAAAGACTTAGAATTAGGTTACTACGAAAACTAAATTCTAATAGCTATATTTAAAATCGGACAACTGAGAAATCTTAAAGATTTTTCAGCTGTCCGATTTTTTTACGTAATCTAATACATACGGCAAAATCAACTTTAATCAAAAAAGACTCATACACAATGCCTTTAAAGCACATGTATGAGTCCTTTTTAGTAGTTTATATCAAAAAATAGTTTAATGTATAAATTAGTTTTTGTTTACAGATGCGTCGTAGATTGATTCTACAGCATCACCTAAAGCTTTATCGAATTCTTCTTTAGATTGATCAGCTCTTAAATCACTAGCTAATGCACGTGAGAAACTTGCGATAAGTTCAGCGTTATCTTTAAGTAATTCATTTGCTTTTTCTCTGCTGTAACCACCTGATAATACAACGACACGAACAACATTAGGATGTTCAGCTAACTCTTTGTATAAGTTTGGTTCAGTAGGAATTGTTAATTTCAACATTACTAATTGATCAGCATTTAAGCTATCTAAACCTTTTTTAAGTTCAGCTTTTAATACTTTTTCAATTTCAGCTTTGTCTTTTGCATTAATATTAACTTCTGGTTCGATAATTGGAACTAAACCTTTAGCAATAATTTGTTTAGCAACTTCAAATTGTTGTTCAACAACGTCTTTGATACCTTGCTCATTTAATTCTAAAATGTTAGAACGCATTTTTGTACCAAAAATGTGACGTTCGTTTGCACGGTCTAATAAATTGTCTAAGTTGTCGATTGGTTTCATTAATTGAACACCATTTTGCTCTTCAGCAAGACCTTTGTCTACTTTTAAGAACGGAACAACACCTTTATCAGCTAAGTAATCTGCAGTGTATTTGCTTTCTACTTCGCGATCCATTGTTTGTTCGAAAAGAATAGCACCCAAAATTTTATCTGGTGAGAATGAAGGTGAAGTTACCACACGTGTACGCATATCGTGAACAAGTTGGAACATTTCGTCTTCATTGCTATATTGATCTTCGTTTACACCATATTCTTTAAGTGCTTTTGGTGTACTACCACCACTTTGGTCTAATGCGGCAATAAAGCCTTTTCCATTTTTCATTTTTTCTAATTGCTCTTTATTCATACTTTCCACTCCTTAACTTTTCAATACACCTCCAGTATGATAAAAATGAGAACATTTCTCAAGTCATAAACCTTGAAAAGTGTATAAAATGTGAAAAATAATTGTCAGTTTAATTAAAAATATTATTTTATTCTAGGTATGACTAACGCCATTAATGACATAAAGAAAATATGTGTAATAATCCAACCGATTAATTCTGTCACACTAAATTGAAAAATTGGACGTTGCGCAATAAATACTAAAAAGGGATACAATGCTATAAATAAGAAAAATAAAGGGATATAACATAGATAGTAAAGCCTTTTAGAAGTATGAAACAGCAACACAAATACAAAATAAATGACGCTACCAATTAGTAAGTGACATATTATTTCTAGAATATATGGTGTATTGTCAGAAGGAATTAGAAAATCTAAATTCAATAATAAAGCTTTTAAATGTGATTGATTGCTTATTAAGTCAAACAACATGGTCATCCATAGCAACATGAATGATATGAAAATAGCAGCAATGAAATGGAACAATACTTTTAAACGCATTCGTATCACCTCAGAGTCAAATGGAATATAGTAAACAATTCCCTAATCGAACAAAATTATGCGCATAAACAAAGTAGATTGATATAAAATTCTTAATTATCAGAATATATTTACAAATCTGAATTTTATTAGTATATTGGATAGTATTCATAGAGGCATGACGGTATTTGAGCAGGATTTTAAATCGGATTTTATAATCGATTTAAGAGAGGCCACTTTGCTTGCACATTAATACTGTCAATGGGAGGGGAATGTATATGAGTAAAGCACATCAATTAATTCAAGAGGATGAACATTATTTTGCGAAATCAGGACGTATTAAATATTATCCGTTAGTGATTGATCATGGATATGGAGCAACATTGGTTGATATTGAGGGGAAGACATATATCGATTTGTTATCGAGTGCGAGTTCTCAAAACGTAGGTCATGCACCTAGAGAAGTAACAGAAGCGATAAAGGCACAAGTTGATAAATTTATTCATTATACACCAGCATATATGTATCATGAACCGTTGGTACGTTTAGCTAAGAAGCTTTGTGAGATTGCACCTGGAGATTTTGAAAAAAGAGTGACCTTCGGATTAACCGGATCAGACGCAAATGATGGCATCATTAAATTTGCCAGAGCATATACAGGGCGTCCTTATATCATTAGTTTCACTAATGCATATCATGGTTCAACTTTTGGCTCATTGTCTATGTCAGCTATTAGTTTAAATATGCGCAAACATTATGGTCCGTTATTGAATGGTTTTTATCATATTCCGTTTCCAGATAAATATCGTGGTATGTACGAGCAGCCACAAGCTAATTCAGTAGAAGAATATTTAGCACCCTTAAAAGAAATGTTTGCGAAGTATGTACCTGCTGACGAAGTAGCATGTATTGTTATTGAAACGATACAAGGCGATGGTGGACTTTTAGAACCAGTTCCAGGGTATTTTGAAGCGTTAGAAAAGATTTGTCGTGAACATGGTATTTTAATCGCTGTCGATGATATTCAACAAGGTTTTGGGAGAACAGGTACATGGAGTTCAGTCTCGCATTTTAATTTTACGCCTGATTTAATCACTTTCGGAAAATCCTTAGCAGGTGGTATGCCTATGTCAGCAATTGTTGGACGCAAAGAGATTATGAATTGTTTAGAAGCACCAGCACATTTATTTACAACAGGTGCTAATCCAGTTAGTTGTGAAGCTGCATTAGCCACAATTCAAATGATTGAAGATCAGTCGCTTCTTCAGGCTAGTGCGGAAAAAGGGGAATATGTTAGGAAACGAATGGATCAATGGGTATCTAAATACAATAGTGTAGGCGATGTTAGAGGTAAAGGTCTGAGCATTGGTATTGATATTGTTTCCGACAAAAAACTCAAAACACGTGATGCCAGTGCGGCACTTAAAATTTGTAATTACTGCTTTGAGCATGGCGTAGTTATTATAGCTGTAGCAGGAAATGTGTTGCGATTCCAACCGCCATTGGTAATAACATATGAGCAATTAGACACGGCGTTAAACACTATAGAAGATGCACTGACTGCTTTGGAAGCAGGTAACTTAGATCAATATGACATATCTGGACAAGGTTGGTAATAGCGATTATCTTAATATAAAATAAAAAATCATTTCCACATCTGGATGTTAATCAGATGGGAAATGATTTTTTTTATTTTTTATTTTGGTGGGTGGTATTCAGCTACGTCATTTTTCTTAGAATGTCTAAGTCCATAACTTAAATATAGGATGATACCAACAATAAACCAAATTAAAGTGTATAATTTCGCTTCGAATCCTAATCCCCAGAATACTAGCAATACTAAAACAAATGTAATTGCTGGTAACACAGGATATAAAGGTAATTTAAATGCAGGAATTGGTAGATCTTTACCTTCACGCTTTCTCAAACGATACATTGCTAATGAAACGAACATAAATGCAACAAGTGTACCTGCTGAAATTAATTGTGCTAAAAATGCGAATGGGAACATAGAACCAATTAAAACACCAATAATAGTAAGTATAACTAGTGCGCGATTAGGTAAATGTTTGTCGTTTAAGTGGCTTAACCATGAAGGTAATAAGCCGTCACGTCCAAATGAATAAAGTAAACGTGAGCCTGCTAACATCATACCAATTAATGCTGTAAACATACCGATAACAGAGATAGCTTGAACAATAGCTGCTACAACACCATGACCACTTTGACGTAAAGCCCAACCAACAGGTTCAGCATTGTTTGCGTATTGTGAGTAATGGAACATACCAACTAACACAAGTGCTACAGCAATAAATAATACGATAGCAACGCTTAAAGAACCAAGAATACCTCTAGGCATTGTCTTTTGAGGATCAAGTGCTTCTGCTGAGTTTGCTGCGATAGAATCGAAACCGATATACGCTAAGAAAATCATTGAAACACCAGCATATATGCCTTGCCATCCACCAAAGTCACCTGTAGCAGTTACTTTGTGTTCTGGAATAAATGGCACATAGTTACTAACATTTATTGCTGTTAAACCTACGATGACAAATAAAATAATAGCTAATACTTTTAAAATAACTAAAATATTTTCCATACGAGCTGCTTCCGACATACCACGTGATAGTAATAATGCAGTTAATAAAATAACGATAGCAGCAATAATATCGATAAAACCGCCATTTGTACCAAATGGATTTGATAATGCTGCAGGTAATTCGATGCCAATTGGTTTCACAAGTCCGCGTAAATTCGCTGAGAATCCTGATGCAACAAAGGCTACGGCGATAAAATATTCAGCTAATAGAGCCCAACCGGCAACCCATCCAAAAAATTCACCAAATAATACATTGACCCAAGAATAGGCTGAACCTGCAAATGGCATAGCGGCAGCCATTTCTGCATAAGTAAATGCAACTAAACCAGCAACAATAGCAGCGAGTAAGAATGATAACGCAACGGCCGGTCCTGCATGTTCTGCAGCAACAATGCCAGGTAGCGTAAAGATAGATGTCGATACAATTGTTCCTACACCTAAAGCTAAGAAATCACGCACCCGAAGTGTACGCTTTAAATGACCATCTTTATTTTGATAGATAGCCGGATCCTCTTTTCGTGCTATTTTATTGAAAAAACTTCCCATAAACTTTCCTCCCAAACATTCATAAACAATTCTATACGGTGTTTTTTAATATGTTATATCATAGCACAAATAATCAATATTTTGTCTAAAAATTCTGAAAAATCACAACTTTATGTTACGTATTAATGACTTGTCTTGATAACATCCATAGATTTTTTAAATGATAAAACTGATTATAACAGATATTAAATGAATAAGTACTATTTTTTGCTAATTTTCTAACAATTTTGCACATTATATTTTTAAAATCAATTTCATGTTTATGTCTGATTGGCTAGTTTGTATGAAATGTAATTCTTTGACTATAAAATGATGCATCAAATATGATGAGGGTAAGGCGGAAAATAGGAGGTTATATAGTAAGTCATTTAAGTCGAATAGCCATCCTTTTTAAAATGAAAAAAATAGAAAGCTCAATAGTTTGTTAAAGCCTTTAAATAGCGTCGTTACGCAATTTTAGAATGCTAAAAATTGTCACAAATTTCAAATTACGTGCTAAAGCTTGAGATATCAATATTTATTGGCGATAGAGTGTAATTTGACTCCGCTTACATCTCAGTTTTATGTTTGTAATTTGGTAGCATAATATTATAATAAAATAAAATTGTTAATCTTTAATTTCAGTATAGATATTTTTACGTGTAGTCACGTGTAAAATAAATTCAATTAGGTTAGGAGACATAATTATGAAAACATTTGGTAAAAAGGTTGTATTAATCGGAGATGGATCTGTAGGATCAAGCTATGCCTTTGCAATGGTTACGCAAGGTGTTGCTGATGAATTTGTAATTATTGACATTGCAAAAGACAAAGTAAAAGCAGATGTTCAAGATTTAAACCATGGTACAGTCCACAGTCCTTCACCAGTTGATGTGAAAGCAGGTGAATACGAAGACTGTAAAGATGCAGATTTAGTTGTTATTACAGCTGGTGCACCTCAAAAGCCAGGTGAAACACGTTTACAATTAGTTGAAAAAAATACTAAGATTATGAAGAGCATCGTTAAGAGTGTTATGGATAGTGGCTTTGATGGATATTTCTTAATCGCGGCAAACCCTGTAGACATTTTAACAAGATTTGTAAAAGAATATACTGGATTACCAGCAGAGCGTGTTATCGGTTCAGGTACTGTATTGGACAGTGCACGTTTACAATATTTAATTAGCCAAGAACTTGGTGTTGCACCTTCAAGTGTTGACGCTAGTATTATTGGCGAGCATGGTGATACTGAACTTGCAGTTTGGTCACAAGCAAATGTAGCAGGTATTTCAGTATATGACACATTAAAAGAACAAACTGGTAGCGAAGCTAAAGCGGAAGAAATTTATGTGAATACACGTGACGCTGCTTATGAAATTATCCAAGCTAAAGGGTCAACATACTATGGTATTGCATTAGCATTGATGCGCATTTCAAAAGCCATTTTAAATAATGAAAATAATGTCTTAAATGTTTCTATACAATTAGATGGTCAATATGGTGGTCACAAAGGCGTTTACCTAGGTGTACCAACATTAGTTAACCAACATGGCGCAGTTAAAATTTATGAAATGCCATTAAGTGCCGAAGAACAAGCGTTGTTCGATAAATCTGTTAAAACATTAGAAGATACATTTGATTCAATTAAATATTTATTAGAAGACTAAGCCTATTTTAAGTATTAATTAGAAATATATTAATGGTAAGAGGATCTATTAGTGTTGCAGTAACACGTGGCACTGATAGGTCCATTTTTTTAGCAAGCATTGATAGAGGCAATACTTTTGCGTAAAATAATAATTGAATAAAGTATTATGACTCGTGAAAATTTAGTGACATGAATAAAAATGTTGAGGCGTCATTGAGTATAAAGGAAAGTAGTTCTGCATTAATCACGAAGTAGAGCATGACAACGAGGAATAACTATAGGGAGATGGTTTTGGAATGACGAATGTCTTGTATCAACATGGTACATTAGGTACGTTAATGGCTGGCTTACTAGAAGGCACAGCTACAATTAATGAATTGTTAGAACATGGGAATTTAGGGATTGCAACGTTAACAGGGTCTGATGGCGAAGTAATATTTTTAGACGGAAAGGCATATCATGCTAACGAGCATAAAGAATTTATAGAATTAAAAGGCGATGAGAAAGTACCGTATGCATCGATTACTAATTTTAAAGCGAGTAAGACATTTCCATTGCAACAATTATCACAAGATGATGTATTTGCACAAATTAAAAATGAAATGTTAAGTGAGAATTTATTTTCGGCTGTTAAAATTTATGGCACATTTAAACATATGCATGTACGAATGATGCCTGCTCAGCAACCGCCATATACACGTTTGATTGATTCAGCACGCAGACAACCTGAGGAAAAAAGACAAGATATTCGTGGTGCCATTGTTGGATTTTTTACACCAGAATTATTTCATGGCGTAGGGTCTGCTGGTTTTCATATACATTTTGCGGATGATGAAAGAGCTTATGGTGGACATGTTCTTGACTTTGAAGTGGATGACGTTGTCGTTGAGATACAAAACTTTGAAACATTCCAACAACATTTCCCGGTAAATAACGAGACGTTTGTTAAAGCGAAAATAGACTATAAAGATGTGGCAGAAGAAATTAGAGAAGCTGAATAGTCTAATATAATTAAAAGACCTTAGCGATATTAGGAACAGGTGGTTCTAAATGCATCGTTAAGGTCTTTTTATATTATATATGTGCTTACATATTTTGTTGATACGCGCGTAAAAAGCTATAAATAGTATCAAGATATGGGGTGTCAAGATTGTGTTCACGTGCACGTCGATAAATAAAGCCTTGAATCGCTTCGACTTCAAGAGGTTGCTGATGCGCAATGTCGTAATACATGCTCGTTCCCATTTCGTCGGGATAACCTTGATATATAGTCATAATAGTATCGACAGTTTGTTCTGAAAAGTTTAACCCCTCTGCCTGTGCAACACGACAACCATCTAGTAATAGCTGTCTACACAGTGTACGTATTTCAGGATTATGCATGATTGCAACGGTCTGTCTACCGAGTGCTGTGATAGAATTAATGCCCAAGTTAACTAACAATTTATACCAAATAGCTTGTTGAATATTTGCTTCTAATACAATGTCGATTTGACTGTCTTGGACCAAATCTCTAAATTGTCGAGTTAATGCATTATCTTGTATACGTAATTGATAATCTCTGAAGTGCGTAACAACATCGCCTTTCTTTTGACCACTTATATAGACAACTGCTTGGCATACGTTTTTAAATGAAATATGTTCGAGTTGACCATAACCATTTTGGGCTAAAATGATGAGCGTGTCCTCATGTGCAAGATGAGTTAAATGAGGAATAACTGCATCAAGTTGATGTGTTTTGACTGCAATAATAATAACATCAAATGTGTTTGTGACATCTTCATAACCTTTCACAACAATATCTTGTGCAGGTGCATGTGGTACAGTATAATATGTTATTGTTTTGGCGTGTCTCCCGATAAGCGTTGTATGAGGCAATGATTGTTGTAATTCATAGGCAATAGTTGTACCGACAGCGCCTGGGCCGATAATCGCAACTGATAACATCTTCTTCTTTCCTTTCTATAAAAGATTCATTATACTATTTCTAATAATACTGCAAAAAGAGGTTGAATAACATTGAAAACAGTAAGTCAATTAATAGATATGAAACAAAAGCAAACTAAAATTTCTATGGTAACAGCTTATGATTTTCCAAGTGCTAAACAAGTGGAAGCAGCGGGTATTGATATGATTCTTGTTGGGGATTCACTTGGTATGACTGTATTAGGTTATGAAAGTACCGTACAAGTGACGTTAGCAGATATGATTCATCACGGTCGTGCAGTAAGAAGAGGCGCACCAAATACATTTGTAGTTGTTGATATGCCGATTGGTGCAGTAGGCATCTCTATGACACAAGACTTAAATCATGCTCTAAAGCTTTATCAGGAGACGAATGCAAATGCAATTAAAGCAGAAGGAGCGCATATTACACCATTTATTGAAAAAGCAACGGCAATTGGTATTCCTGTTGTTGCACATTTAGGATTAACACCTCAAAGTGTTGGCGTTATGGGGTATAAATTACAAGGTGCAACGAAAGAAGCAGCGGAGCAACTTATTTTAGACGCGAAAAATGTAGAACAAGCTGGTGCAGTTGCGTTAGTACTTGAAGCAATTCCAAATGATTTAGCAGAAGAAATTAGCAAGCACTTAACAATTCCAGTCATTGGTATTGGTGCAGGAAAAGGTACAGATGGTCAAGTATTGGTTTATCACGATATGTTAAATTATGGTGTTGAACATAAAGCGAAATTTGTGAAGCAATTTGCTGATTTTAGTGTTGGTGTGGATGGTTTAAAACAATACGATCAAGAAGTTAAATCTGGTGCATTTCCATCAGAAGAATATACGTATAAAAAGAAAATTATGAATGAGGTTAATAACAATGACTAAGCTGATTACTACGGTAAAAGAGATGCAACACATTGTTAAAGCAGCCAAACGCTCAGGCACAACGATTGGTTTTATCCCAACAATGGGTGCCTTACATGATGGACATTTAACGATGGTACGCGAATCAGTTAGTACAAATGATATTACAATTGTGAGTGTATTTGTTAATCCATTACAATTTGGTCCAAACGAAGATTTCGATGCTTATCCGAGACAAATTGATAAAGATTTAGAATTAGTATCAGAAGTAGGAGCGGACATTGTTTTTCATCCTGCAGTAGAAGATATGTATCCAGGTGAATTAGGTATTGATGTCAAAGTAGGCCCATTAGCTGATGTGTTAGAAGGAGCGAAGCGTCCAGGGCATTTTGATGGGGTGGTAACAGTAGTTAATAAGCTATTTAATATTGTTATGCCGGATTATGCTTATTTTGGTAAAAAAGATGCCCAGCAATTGGCTATTGTCGAGCAAATGGTAAAAGACTTCAATCATGCCGTTGAAATTATTGGTATTGATATCGTTCGAGAAGCAGATGGTTTGGCGAAAAGTTCAAGAAATGTTTATTTAACGGAGCAAGAACGACAAGAAGCGGTACATTTAAGTAAAAGTTTGCTATTAGCACAAGCGTTGTATCAAGACGGTGAACGTCAAAGTAAAGTAATTATAGACAGGGTTACTGAATATCTTGAATCACATATAAGTGAACGCATTGAAGAAGTTGCTGTTTATAGTTATCCTCAATTAGTAGAACAACACGAAATAACTGGACGCATATTTATCTCGTTAGCTGTTAAATTTTCAAAAGCGCGTTTAATAGATAATATAATAATTGGAGCTGAATAAAGTGATAAGAACAATGATGAATGCTAAAATTCATAGAGCAAGAGTGACTGAGTCAAATTTAAATTATGTAGGTAGCATTACGATTGATTCAGATATATTGGAAGCGGTAGACATCTTGCCAAATGAAAAAGTAGCCATCGTGAATAATAATAATGGTGCACGTTTTGAAACATACGTAATAGCTGGTGAAAGAGGTAGTGGTAAAATTTGTTTAAACGGTGCAGCGTCAAGACTTGTTGAAGTAGGCGATGTAGTCATAATCATGACTTATGCACAGTTGAATGAAGAAGAAATTAAAAACCATGCACCTAAAGTAGCAGTAATGAATGAAGATAATGTCATTATTGAAATGATTCATGAAAAAGAAAATACGATAGTGTTATAAAATTAAATAGCCATCAATAATAAAAAGGGCCACACCTTGGTTTAAGATTCCAAGCGTGTGGCTTTCTCTTGTTATACAGTCCTATCACTATGTCACTTTTAATCAAAAGCGACCGTAATTGCTGCATATCAATTAACGATAGGAATGATTAATTGTGAATCATATTTACCACCAGTATAAATCATGTGCATGCCTTTATTTACGGTTTCTTCATGTTCATAACGTGTTTTCATGCCAGGAGTACTATTACCAATTACAATTTCACTACCCTTTACAACAACTTCCAATGTTTCGCCTTGTTTAAATAGCGTGCCTGAAGGTAACAATTCGATTTCAACAGGTACAATCTCATCTTGTGACAACTTTAATTCTGTTTCATGTTTATGCCAAGGTTGCGCGATTGAGGATTTTTCTTGATCTAATTCACGATGTGATACGCGTAACCAACCAGTAGCTACTTGACCATTTTCAATATGATTAAAATCAGGGAAGTTAACTTCATTACCACGACGATCTAACTTTTTAATACCTGCAAATAAATCCATATCATCTGAGTCTTTAGTGCTTACCCATAGTTTTAAGTTCATGTTTCCAACTAACTCAGTATCTTTGTCAAACGTATATTTAAAACTTACATCTTGTTGTTTATCTTCAGAGTCATATTGTGCGACATGCGCGCTACTAATCTTTGCATGATTCAATGTGTGATTTTCAGCATTCAAATACAATGGTGTATATTCTGCGTTAGGTAAAGGGAACGCTGACGCTGATTTGAATTCGCCTTTATAAAATTGATCTCTAACTTCATAAATGACATGAGGCGTATCTTTCCAATCGTTATTTTCTTCTTTAAGGTAAAAATCAAAGAATGATTTTTGGCGTTCGAGATTTTCTCTAGCGTAGTAACTTTCCCACTCTTTACGTCCATGCACATATAGCCATTTTTCTTCAGATGCAGCTTGTTTAAATCCTTCAAAAGAGCCACGGTTGTGCAAACCTTGTGTAGACCAACTAGCACATGTTAGTAGAGGTGTTTTAATTTGTGATAATGGCACTTGACGCTGTTTCCAAAAATCATCGAACAGAGGATGTTCTTGTTGTGCTTGAATCAAATCTTCGATATTTGGATTATCTGTCCATCTCGCAAAAATACCTTGAGTCCAGAAACGATAAAAGCCAGTATCTGGTATACCTCCGTGAAAGGCTACTTCTCTATACATATCATTTAAGCCTTCCCAAGGAATCATTGCTTTTAAATGTGGTGGATTTAATGATGCGACCCACCATTGAGTCACCGCAAGATAAGAAACACCATTTGTCCCGATATTTCCATTACTCCATGACTGATTTGCTGCCCATTCAATCACTTCGTAATAATCTTCCGCTTCTCTTTTTGACCATGGAGATAAGACGCCTTTGGATTTGTCACTACCGCGTAATGCAACTTTAACTACAACATAATCATTTGGCACCCAAAATCCTGGGTCTGGTGATTCTTCAGGTGTAAAACTAGATGTCGGAATGGTACCTAATGTTGGCCAAAGGGCACCCATATTTGTGATTTTAGGCTTATTATCTTTACCGTAAGTATCTGCAGACATAACTACAGGGAATTTGCCATCTTTATTTGGTCTGAAAATATTAATATATAATTTTTCGCCATCGCGCATTTCCACAGTGACATCTTTTTCCATAATCATTTCTTGATTTCCATATTGAACACTGTCGACAACGATGTGGTTAATACCGGCTTTAACTTCATTGACATGAGTTACAGTTAATTTTGGATTTCCTAGTAAATGTTGGTTCATTGTTATCACCTTTTTCTGTTTGTTTGTATCACCTATATTAAACAGGTAAACATTGTGTGCCAATCATCAATGTTGGAGATTTGTGGGATAATGAACATAACGTTTATAATCATTGGGGAGGACTTGATATAAATGACTATAGATCGACGTATTAGAAAATCACAAGTTGCAATGAGAAATGCATTTATTGAACTTTTACATCAACACCAATTAGAAGAGATTACTGTGCAACAAATTGCAGATTTAGCTGATGTTAACCGTAGTACATTTTATACGCATTATTATGATAAGTATGATTTGCTTGAAAAATTAGAGGACCAGCAGTTGGAGGAAATAAGAGACTTCATTCATGATGAGAAGTTAAATGGAGCAGTTAAGTTATCCACGGATAACATACATCAAATTATGACCGTTTTAATAGAAATGATAGAAAAAGACATCGCATTTTATCAATTGATGTTTCGTATGGGTAAAGATTCAAATATCCACGAAAAACTTTATGATTTAATTATGTGTCATTTACAACGTTATAAAAATGAAAATGATCAAATTAATGGTATACCATTTTCTTATTTCATGAGTTATGTTTCAGGTGCGGGATTGTCTTTTATAAGACATTGGGTAGAAGATCCAAACCGTATAGACAAAGTTGACTTAATAAGGCATTTTAATACGATTGTCAATCAAGGGCCAGCAACGATAATTAAAAATATACAATAAAATAAGGCAAGCCATGAATCGAGAGTGGCTTGCCTTGCTAAATAACATAAGCTTATTAAATGATATCTTTATCAATAACATTATTGTTGGATTGCAGTATAGTCTTGACCATGTAACATCCAACGAACACCGTATTTATCGGTAAAGACGCCCATTTTGCCACCCCAGAATTGGTCAGCAAACGGTAATTCTATTTCAATTGAAGAATGATCTTTAATTTGCTCATAGAATGCTTCAACTTTATCAGCATCTTCCTTATTGTTAACATCATAATCAATTAATAATGATATGCCATTATTAATTTTGTCAGCGCGACCAAAAGAATCAGAACATAACACTTTTACGCCAAGCACTTCAAATTCAGCATGCATAGTTGCTTCTTGCGCTTCTTCCTTAGTCATACCAAAATGTGACGCTTGTTCTTCGCCAACTTCTAAACGTTTAACGTCAGTTGCACCAAATACTTCTTCGTAATATGCAAGGGCTTCTTTTGAATTTTCAAAAGCGATATAAGGGAATAATGCTGTCATGTAAAACACCTCAATGTATTATTTTTATTACTAACACCATGTTACATTAAAAAATGGCAAAAGTATAACTTTTACGATGAATTGAAGTCAATCTTTTGTAAAATACACGATAAATTATAAGATGAAATTGATTTAAATGAAGTAAACATATATATGACATACAAAAAATGAAAATGACACAGAGACGTATGTGTTGTTTAGTGTTTTAAAATTCAAGTTTAAAAAATGCTTTTAGATACATAAGGGATTTTCGAAATATAAATGCATTAAAATGAATTTCTAACTTTTTTGACTGACATTTAATATGAATCATATATAATAGAAGTTAATGATTAAATGTGGGAGGTTAAATCATGATTAATGCTGAACCTATTATCAGTAAAATGAAAAATCAAAAAATTAATTATGACAAGGTGTTGAAGAAATTAATCGGGCAGTGGGAAAGAGAAGCAATCAGACCTAAAATCTTATTGCATAGTTGTTGTGCACCTTGTAGTACATATACATTAGAGTTTTTAACACAATATGCAGACATTGCAATTTATTTCGCGAATTCAAATATTCATCCGAAAAATGAGTACTTACGACGTGCTAAAGTGCAAGAACAATTTGTGGAAGATTTTAATCGCAAGACTGGTGCGAATGTGAAGTATATTGAAGCACCTTATGAACCGCATAAGTTTGTGAAAATGGTGAAGGATAAAGAATTAGCTGATGAAAAAGAAGGCGGCTTACGTTGTACCGCTTGTTTTGAAATGCGTTTGGATATTGTAGCGAAAGCAGCTGTAGAACATGGCTATGATTATTTTGGCAGTGCAATCACATTATCACCTAAAAAGAACGCACAATTAATCAATGAACTTGGTATGGATGTCCAAAAAATATACGATGTGAACTATTTGCCAAGTGATTTTAAGAAAAGTAAAGGTTATGAGCGTTCCATAGAAATGTGTAATGACTATAATATCTTTAGGCAGTGTTATTGTGGATGTGTCTTTGCAGCGATGCAACAAGGTATTGATTTTAAAACAGTTAATAAAGAAGCGAAAGCATTTTTAGAACAATATCCAGATTAATCATTGGAAATGAGATAAAAGGCAAGAACGTATACATGCCATATCCCATTAAAAATTATCAAATAGAAACCCGAGATTTTAGTGAAATGAATCATACTAAAATCTCGGGTTATTTATATAATCGTAAATATTGTAGATATAATGAATAACTGGATCCTGAGACATAAAACAATGTCTCACTCTAATTACATCATTTTATGAACAAATCTTATAATTGCTAAAATGACAATGACAAGTGTTGAAATAAGTGAAAACACTTTAAACTTTTTATAGTCATTTTTCGTTTCATTTTCTCCTGTTTTCATCATTTCACGTAGCTCTTGCTCGATTTCTAAATCAAGATCTGTTTTACGATAACCATTCAAACCTTGACGTTCATCTTCTTCAGGTTGATTTTGTTGCTGTGTGTCTTTGTTGTCAGAAGTCGCTACTGTTTTTTTATTATCTGTTTCTTTAGTCATAACAAACGCCTCCGTTATAAAACGCTATATTTAATGATATGTGATATTTAAGCCATTATTTTGAAAAATGGTGATAAATATATCTTCTTGAGTTATATCATAATTTTAATAAGACGATTCAGCAAGTTTTAAAGTATTATTTGACTATGTTGGATTAGGCATCTAGTCCTATAATATCACTGACATTGTCAAAATGATGATCTTTTAAGTAACGTGCGATGCCTTTGTTCATTTTCTTAGTTAAACCTGGGCCTTCAATAACAAGTGATGAATAAATTTGAATAAGTGACGCACCGTGACGCATCATTTTGATTGCATCTTCAGTACTGAATACGCCGCCTGTACCTATAATTAAAAATTCACCATTTGTTTGCTGATAAGCATACTTAATCAATTTTAAATTACGTTCAAATAATGGACGACCACTCAAACCGCCTTCTTCGACTTTATTAGCAGAAGTTAAACCATCTCGTTGTCGCGTTGTGTTTGCTAAGATGATACCGTCAAATGTCTCAGTAATCGCTGGTAATAGTGCTTTTAAGCCATCGAAATCCATATCAGACGTTAGTTTTAAATAAATTGGCACTGTTACATCATGTTGTTTTTTAAATGCTGTTAAAGCTTGGCATAACATTGAAAATTCATCTTTATCATGGAAGTTTTGAAGATTTTCAGTATTTGGAGAACTGATGTTGACTGTGAAAAATGAAACGTCGTGTTTAAACGTATCAATAACCTTTATATAATCTTGATAACGCGCTTCATAAGGTGTCATTTTATTCACACCAACATTGATACCAACAGGTACTTGATAAGCATTTTTACGCAAATGACTTAGTGCTTTGTTCATACCAATATTATTGAAGCCCATTCGATTTATCAAGGCGTCATCTTCTAATAATCTAAACATGCGTGGTTGAGGGTTACCCGGTTGAGGTTTAGGTGTGATACCACCTAATTCTAAAGCACCGAATCCAAGGTGTTCCAATGCTTTTGGTACTTCGCAAGATTTGTCGAAACCAGCTGCTAAGCCAATTGGATTGTCGTACGTATTACCTTGTATCGTTTGTGATAACGTTGGATTCTTATAAGTAAATAGTTTATCGACGACTGGGAATAAAACCGGAAACTTTTGTAACGTTTTTAATGCATCGATAGTTAGTCCGTGTGCTTTTTCGGGTTCGATTTTGAATAAGAAAGGTTTAATTAATTTGTACATGAGTATGCTCCTATTTCATTATATTTGAGGCTTACTATCCTCAACTTAATATATGTGAAATATATTCTTTTAATAGACTAGCATTTCCATACATAATTTCCTAGTTAAAACTAAAAAGTTTTGAAAATTGACGCAAGTTTGAATAACGTTTTTAAGATTAAATCATCCTAATTAGGCAATATTATAGTATAAAGTAAGTAGATTGGAAGGTGTTTGTATGAATGAACAATGGTTAGAGCATTTACCTTTAAAAGATATTAAAGAGATTTCACCAGTGAGTGGTGGTGATGTAAACGAAGCATATCGAGTCGAAACAGATACGGATACATTTTTCTTACTTGTCCAACGTGGACGTAAAGAATCATTTTATGCTGCAGAAATTGCAGGTTTAAATGAATTTGAACGTGCAGGTATCACGGCACCTAGAGTAATTGCAAGTGGCGAGGTTAACGGTGATGCGTATTTAGTGATGACGTATTTAGAAGAAGGGGCTTCAGGGAGTCAACGCCAATTAGGGCAACTCGTAGCTCAATTACACAGTCAGCAACAAGAAGAAGGCAAATTTGGCTTCTCATTACCTTATGAAGGTGGCGATATTTCTTTTGATAATCATTGGCAAGACGATTGGTGTACCATTTTTGTCGACAAACGCTTGGACCATTTGAAAGATGAGTTGCTAAATAGAGGGCTATGGGATGCCAACGATATCAAAGTATATGACAAAGTGCGACGTCAAATTGTGGCGGAATTAGAAAAGCATCAAAGTAAACCGTCTTTATTACATGGTGACCTATGGGGTGGTAATTATATGTTCTTACAAGATGGTCGTCCGGCGTTATTTGATCCAGCGCCATTATATGGTGACAGAGAATTCGATATCGGTATTACAACGGTATTTGGTGGTTTTACGAGCGAATTTTATGATGCGTATAATAAACATTATCCACTCGCAAAAGGTGCATCCTATAGACTTGAATTTTATCGTTTATATTTATTGATGGTCCATTTATTGAAATTTGGTGAGATGTACCGTGATAGTGTTGCGCATTCTATGGATAAGATTTTACAAGATACAACAAGTTAGTTAAGACGTTAGATTGAGATAAATAGATAATATGCACAGATATTTTTACAATGAGAAGCGATACAGCTGCCTCAATAAAAATATTTGTGCGTTTTTATTGTTGGAAAATAAAATTTTAATCGCTATTGTTAATTTCTGTAATGTAAAACAAGGTTGAGTTACAATAAAAGTGATTTTATAACTTTTTGTTCAATAAAATTCTAGGAATGATACATATTTATTGATACAATAATTTTGAATATAATCATAAAACAATATTTAAGTATAATTGAATGTTTGAATATCATATATTGATACAGTTTCTAATAATTTTAAAATAATTTAAATGGAGAGAGGTGTAAATGATGAGTACAGTTCAAAGTGATATTTTTAAGACCAATAGTGCATCATCATCTATTAAAAGCGCTGTTGAAACATGTAATAATGTGTCGAAACCGGATAAAGATGAAAGTACAACAGTAAGTGGAAATAATAATGCTCATAGTGTGATAGATGATTTGATGAGTAAGAATCAATCTGTTGCTGAAGCAATACGAACTGCGAGCGATAATATACAAAAAGTTGGTGAGGCTTTTGACCAAACTGACGTAATGATTGGTAATGAAATTGGTAAAAATTAAAACGTGGTGAAATGATGTCGAATAAACTGGATGAAATCAATAAAATAATCACAGCGAAACATGAGCAAATGGATGACTTATATGATGAAAAGCGAGAGGTTAAAGCATTGATAGATGAAAGTGATGCGCTTAATCATTCGATAGATCAATTATATCAACATTTAGGTGAGCGTTATTATAGTAGCAATATGGCTAGTCGTATGGAACAGTTCCGCGATGAATTTCATTTTGCGAAACGACGTTCAACGGAAGCGTTATACGAGCAGCAACAGCAAATTCAACATGGCATTCGTAAAGTGGAAGAAGAGATGATTGACTTGGAAATGCGAAGGAATGTTGAAATTGAGACGGTGACAAAGGAGGAAAATAAATGGAAACAATAGGAAGCATTATTTATTTAAAAGAAGGTTCGCAAAAGTTAATGATTATTAATAGAGGACCAATTGTAGAAATTGAAAATCAAAAGTATATGTTTGACTATTCTGCATGTAAATATCCGATTGGTGTTGTAGAAGATGAAATTTATTATTTTAACGAGGAAAATATAGATTCAGTTATTTTTAAAGGTTATTCTGATCAAGATGAGGTTAGATTTCAAGAGTTGTTTGAAAATATGAAACAAAATTTGGATAGTGAAATACAACGTGGAGAAGTTACACAACAATAAAGAAATACTTTTTCTTTATTGGGGTGGGACGACGAAATAAATTTTGTAAAAATATGATTTCTGTCTCACCGCCAAAATGTTATCTCCAAGTACTGAGGCTGGATGATACCATGAAATGTCATTCATAATCATTTGAACTAAACGTAGCAGCCTTAAATTTTAAAAAAAGACACATACCAACTTCCGAAATGTAGATGAATTCTCTACAATAACGGAAGTTTTTCTTTTAATATTGAAATTTCTCAAGGATAGGTCTATACTTTATAAATCGTAATTATTACGATTTATAATCAAAAACAATAACTTGAAATAGATCATTGAGGGAGTGTTAATATGCAACATCATAAAGTGGCTATTATCGGTGCCGGTGCTGCAGGTATAGGTATGGCCATTACCTTAAAAGATTTCGGTATAACAGATGTCATTATTTTAGAAAAAGGAACAGTAGGACATTCATTTAAACATTGGCCGAAATCGACCCGTACGATCACGCCATCATTTACGTCTAATGGATTTGGCATGCCTGATATGAATGCAATTTCCATGGATACTTCACCAGCATTTACATTTAATGAAGAACATATTTCCGGAGAAACATATGCTGAATATTTACAAGTGGTTGCCAACCATTACGAGCTGAATATCTTTGAAAATACAGTTGTCACAAATATATCTGTAGATGATGCATATTATACGATTGCAACGACAACAGAGATATATCACGCGGATTATATCTTTGTCGCAACAGGTGATTATAATTTCCCTAAAAAGCCATTTAAATATGGTATTCATTATAGTGAAATTGAAGACTTTGATAACTTTAATAAGGGGCAATATGTGGTTATCGGAGGTAATGAAAGTGGCTTTGATGCTGCATATCAACTTGCAAAAAATGGCTCTGACATCGCACTTTATACTAGCACAACCGGTTTAAATGATCCGGATGCTGATCCTAGTGTTAGATTGTCACCTTATACACGTCAGCGACTAGGTAATGTCATTAAGCAAGGTGCTCGCATCGAAATGAATGTACATTATACAGTTAAAGATATTGATTTTAACAATGGACAGTATCATATCAGTTTTGATAGCGGACAAAGTGTGCTTACACCTCATGAACCAATACTAGCAACTGGCTTTGATGCAACAAAAAATCCAATCGTTCAACAATTATTTGTGACAACAAATCAAGATATTAAATTAACAACACATGATGAATCGACACGTTATCCGAATATTTTTATGATTGGTGCAACAGTTGAAAATGATAATGCCAAATTATGCTATATCTATAAATTTAGAGCGCGATTTGCAGTACTTGCACATCTTTTAACACAGCGGGAAGGCTTACCAGCTAAACAAGATGTCATTGAAAATTATCAAAAAAATCAAATGTATTTAGATGATTATTCATGTTGTGAAGTGTCATGCACATGTTAGAAGTGAAATATGATATGAGAACTGGGCATTATACGCCCATACCTAATGAACCTCATTATTTGGTTATTAGTCATGCGGATAAACTTACCGCAACAGAAAAAGCGAAATTAAGATTATTAATCATAAAACAGAAATTAGATATTTCATTGGCAGAAAGTGTAGTTTCTTCGCCTATAGCGAGTGAACATGTGATAGAACAATTGACACTATTTCAACATGAGCGACGACATTTAAGACCTAAAATAAGTGCGACATTTTTAGCCTGGTTGTTGATATTTTTAATGTTTGCATTGCCAATCGGTATCGCTTATCAATTTTCAGATTGGTTTCAAAATCAGTATGTGTCAGCATGGATAGAATATTTAACTCAAACAACATTGCTCAATCACGATATATTACAGCATATATTATTTGGTGATTATGGTGTGCTATCACTTGGAACATATTCGCTCGTATGGGCATTGCCGGTTGTAATATTGATTAGTTTATCAACTGCTATAATTGATCAAACAGGACTCAAATCATGGATGATATGGGCAATTGAACCGTCAATGTTATGGATAGGATTACAAGGTAATGATATCGTGCCACTATTAGAAGGGTTTGGATGTAATGCAGCAGCTATTTCACAAGCAGCACACCAATGCCATACCTGCACGAAGACACAGTGTATGAGTTTAATAAGCTTTGGTAGTTCTTGTAGTTATCAAATAGGTGCGACATTATCTATTTTTAGTGTAGCTGGAAAGTCATGGCTATTTATGCCGTACTTAATATTAGTACTTTTAGGTGGCATCTTACATAATAGGATATGGTTGAAAAAGAATGATCAACAACTTAGCGTTCCGCTACCTTATGATAGGCAATTACATATGCCAAATATACGTCAAATGTTGCTACAAATGTGGCAAAATATACAAATGTTTATCGTTCAAGCGCTACCTATTTTTATCACAATCTGTCTTATTGTTAGTATTTTATCACTAACGCCAATTTTGAATGTTTTATCACAAATATTTACACCTATATTATCGTTATTAGGCATCTCGTCAGAATTGTCACCAGGGATTTTATTTTCAATGATTCGAAAAGACGGCATGCTCTTGTTTAATTTGCATCAGGGCGCCTTATTACAAGGAATGACAGCAACACAGTTACTACTACTTGTGTTTTTTAGTTCAACATTTACAGCGTGCTCGGTCACAATGACGATGCTTTTGAAACATTTAGGTGGTCAGTCAGCACTAAAATTAATTGGAAAGCAAATGGTGACATCATTGTCTTTAGTTATTGGTGTAGGCATCATTGTTAAAATAGTAATGCTGATTATTTAAAAAAAATGAACTATAACTGAATATAGAGTCATGTCAGTCAATAGGAGATCTATCTTGGAATATGCTATTCATATGAAGTATAAGAGGAGAGTCGCAGATGAAAATAGTTATTATAGGTGGGTTTTTAGGTGGCGGTAAAACGACTGTCTTAAATCATTTGCTCGCTGAATCATTAAAGGAATCGCTGAAACCAGCAGTCATCATGAATGAATTTGGGAAAATGAGTGTTGATGGTGCCTTAGTATCTGAAGACATACCTTTAAGTGAACTGACAGAGGGGTGTATCTGTTGTGCAATGAAAGCAGATGTATCAGAACAGTTACATCAATTATATTTAAAAGAGCAACCAGACATTGTATTTATTGAATGTAGTGGGATTGCAGAACCGGTCTCTGTCTTAGATGCTTGTTTAACGCCTATTTTAGCTCCGTTTACAACAATTACACATATGATTGGTGTAATAGACGCAAGCATGTATAAACACATTAAATCATTCCCTAAAGACATCCAAGGCTTATTTTATGAGCAATTAGCATATTGTTCTGTCTTATTTGTTAATAAAATAGATTCAGCAGATGTTGAAACAACGAGCAAACTATTGAAAGATTTAGAAGTTATTAACCCAGAGGCCGATATACAAGTCGGTATGCATGGCAGCGTCACTTTGCCAATATCAGTTAGACAAATGACAGCAACTTCTGACAATAAACATAAGTCTTTACATCAAATGATTAATCATCAATTTGTGCAATCACCAGTCAAATGTACTAAAGCAGAGTTTATAAAACGTTTAGCATGCCTTCCGTCTCATATTTATAGGTTGAAAGGGTTTATGACATTTGAAGACACCGCACATACGTATCTCATTCAATTTACA
Organism: Staphylococcus aureus; assembly: GCF_001027105.1. Classification (GTDB taxonomy): domain Bacteria; phylum Bacillota; class Bacilli; order Staphylococcales; family Staphylococcaceae; genus Staphylococcus; species Staphylococcus aureus. Next base: position 2,604,197 of record NZ_CP011526.1, on the reverse strand, counting down.
CAAGGACAATATGAATTAACACCTGTAGCATTTTCAAAAAAAGTGCCAGAATATTTGGTGCTTATCGGAAAGGGTATTTCAAAAGAAGACTATCAATGTTTGGAACAGTAGTGTTTTCAGTGGAAGAGAATGGTTAACATGCCTTCATGTATAATAACGAGTTGATTTGAACGTTTAAGCGTAAATAAAAATAAGCTTGGTCAGCCATCAAATATAATTTGAAAACTGTCCAAGCTGTTTTATTAGAGAACAATCAATTAACCCCACATATTTAATAATACATCAGCAAAGCCTTCAGGTTTTTGAATATAACCTAAGTGACCGCCTGGAATATCTACAATAGGTATGCCAGTTTCTTTATTTATATAAAAGTTAACATCTTGTGGGAAGGAGCCTCTAGAATCTGTCCCATTTAGTAGGGTGATTTTATCGCTGTATTTTGTGAAATCATCCAAAGTAATATCTGAATGCGTATATTGTCTAATTTCAAATTCTGACCAGAACATCGTACGTTTGTACTGTTCTATACGTCCTTCTTCAGTATCAGCAGGTTGAGACATCATTTTTGCATCAATTGGTGCGATATTTAATGTTTCGCCAAATGTTTTCATGCCTTTTTCTAAGCCTTCTGTTAAAATTTGATGCACAATGTCATCATTTTTATCTTTCCAATAAGTACTGTCTGGTAAAAATGTATTAATTGGTGGTTCGTGAAATGCAATCTTTTTAACGACTTCAGGGTAATCTTTTAACACATGCATCGCAACGATTGAACCTGAACTTGAACCTAATATATAGACAGGTTCATCACTTAATGACTTTGCAAGTTCGGCAATGTCCTGTGCGTCGCGTTTGACACGATAATCACTGTCAGGGTTTGAAGCGGAATCAGGGAGTGGTTCAGTTAACTCGCTTTCTCCATAATCACGACGATCAACGGCTACAACAGTAAAATGGTCTTTTAACTGTTCTGCAAGAGGCAGAAAAATGTCTCCGGTACCGTTTGCACCAGGAATAAAGATGAGCACGGGTCCTTGTCCGACTTGGTGGTATCGTAATTTAGCGCCTTGTAATTCTAAAGTTTCCATATTCAATGACCTCCATTTGTTAATTGTTAGGTGATAAACCTAATAATTTAGCACCATTTGTATAACTTATTTTCTCTTTTTCTTCATCTGTTAAACCCAGTTCATCTAAAAATACACCTAATTTTTCAGGCTCAATATATGGATAATCAGCAGCATAAAGAATTCTATCAATACCTACTTCTTTCTTGACTAAATCAAACTGTGGCTTCGTTAACATGCCACTCGGTGTGATATAAAAATTATTTTTAAAGTAATAGCTTACAGGGTGGTTCAAATGTTCAGCGAATAAAGCTTCATCCATACGTTCTAAGAAGAATGGGATAAACTCACCCCAATGTCCAATAATCATATTTAACTTTGGATAACGATCAAAAATACCAGATAATACTAGATGTATTGCATGAATGCCGACATCAATGTGCCAACCATAACCAAAACAAGCAAATGTTGCCGCAGTTACTTCAGGATAATTTCCTTTATAGTATGATTGATAAATGTCACTGTTAACTGGCGCGGGATGTAGATAAATCGGTACGTCTAAATTTTCAGCTGTTTTGAAAATAATGTCATATTTGTCTTGATCAAGAAAACCATCTTGTGCACGTCCCATAATGAGCGCACCTTTGAATCCTAAATCATTGATGCAACGTTCGAATTCTCGCGCTGCGGCTTCAGGCTCATTGATAGGTAAAGTTGCAAAGCCTACAAAGCGATTGGGATATTGTGCAATATAGTTTGCCAATTGATCATTTGCTTTTTGACATAATTCAATGGCTTTCTGACCAACCAAATTTGAAGGAGAACCATTTCCATAAGATAAGACTTGAATTTGAACGTCTTGATTATTCATAAATTGGATACGTTCATCATGATGTGATAATTCGTCGGCATTTGTAAAACCTGTCTTTTTTTCAAGGCCTTCTAACATTACTTTCATCGGTACACCTTTAGGATCTGCTGATATCGCATTCATCGTTTCTTTTTGAATATCTTCAATGACATAATGTTCTTCAAACGTAATACTTTTCATTTACTTCGCCTCCATATTGTATTGCATGTTTATTGCATCTATTGCAGAAGCATTTTTTATATACCTCTAATTTCAATGTTTGTAACATAAAATTGATCTACCAAGGCATCTCTCCATCGCCATTAATAAATGTACCTGTTGGGCCATCTGCACCAATCGTTGCTAATTGAATGATTGGCTTGATTCCTTCAGAAACGTGTTTGGAATTATTACTAAAATCACCAACTAAATCAGTATTTGTAGCGCCTGGATCAGCAGCATTGATTTGCATGTTAGGTAATCCTTTAGCGTATTGTAGCGTTAGCATTGTTACTGCCGATTTAGACGAACAATAAGCTAATGAATTCACTTTAGATTCAGCTGTTTCGGGGTTTGTAACCATTCCAAATGAACCTAAACCACTTGATACGTTGACGACAACAGGTTGTTCAGATTTTTCTAAGAGAGGGACGAATGTATTCATCATTCGTACGATACCGAATACATTCGTTTGATATACTTCTTCAACGTCACGAGGTGTCAATTTGGAAGGTGCTGAAAATTGACCAGATATACCTGCATTGTTAATGAGGATATCAAGACGGCCTTCTTTTTCAGCAATCATGTTATAAGCATTTTTGACTGAGTAGTCACTTGTAACATCTAATTGTACATAATGAACACCTAATTTTTGTGATGCTTGTTGTCCTCTTACATCATTCCGAGAACCTATATAAACTTTGTAACCCAATGCTTTAAGTGCCTCTGCACTTGCATAGCCTAACCCTTTATTGCCTCCTGTGATTAACACAATTTTAGTCATTACGTCCCACCTCATCTAAATAAATGTTTAATAAATAATTTCTGTACGCTTCAATTGAAATATGGCGATGCTCTATTTGGAAGGCAAATACACTAGTTGATAATGATTGCAACAGCATATCTGTTTTGAACTTCGTGTAAGTGTCGTCATCGCTTTTAAATAAGTCATAATAAAAATCAAATAATTCTTGATAAAATGCGCTTTGGTAAAAACGTAATTTATTGTTGCCTGCTTCAATACATTGCAGTAGTGCCTTATTATCGATTTTAAATTGTAAAAGATAATCTAACGACACTTGCATAACCTCATAATTAGAATGATAGTCATCTTTAATTTGCTTAAAATGAGTGATAAAAATATCAAGGTCTCTTTGTATGACGTAGTAGCATAAATCGCTTTTATCTTTGAAATGTCGATACAATGTCCCCATACCGATACCTAGTTCTTTAGCAATACGATTCATACTAATGTTTTCAACGCCTTCTTCATCAAAAAGTTTGTGCGCTATTTCTTCAATTCGTTGCCTATTCTCTTTTGCATCTTTTCGCATGATTACACCTACTTAAAATTCTCTAAAATTGACAAACGGATAACTCTCCGTTTATTATAAAACGTGTTAAGAAAGTTAGCAATGAATTTGCAATAACTATTAAATATCATAAAAGAAAAGAGTGTTGATAATGTCTTTAAATAAAGAGCAAAGACGCATCACAGCTGAAGAGTTGCAAGCACATTTCGAAGCATCTACCTTATCGGTTCAAATGATTGCTGAAAAACTGAATGTCACTACAGAAGATGTGGAAAAAGTATTAGCTATGACAGCGCCACTAGGCATTTTTAGTCATCAATTACAACGATTTATTCATTTAGTATGGGATGTCAGAGATGTAATAAACGACAATATTAAAGGAAATGGACAAACACCAGAACCATATACGTATTTAAAAGGTGAAAAAGAGGACTATTGGTTTTTAAGATAAAAAGAGGAGTGGATCTAAAATGAAAGATATTTTAGTAATAGGCGCAACAGGGAAGCAAGGTAATGCAGTTGTAAAACAGTTGTTAGAGGATGGATGGTATGTAAGTGCATTAACTAGAAATAAGAATAATCGTAAACTTTCAGACATAGGACATCCGCATTTATCAATCGTTGAAGGTGATCTGAGTGATAATGTTAGTTTGCAATCAGCGATGAAAGGTAAGTATGGCTTATACAGTATTCAGCCAATCGTTAAAGATGATGTTAGCGAAGAATTAAGACAAGGTATGAAGATAATTGAAATAGCTGAGCAAGAAAATATTCAACATATTGTGTATAGTACTGCGGGAGGGGTTAATCGAAATCGAACTGGCCCACACTTTGAAGTACTAGCAAAAATAGAAAATAGATTAATGGAATCTAATATAAATGCAACAGTTATCAAACCATCATTCTTTATGGATAATTTTTTACGCATTGCTAAAGTCGAAGATGAACGTATTACATTACCAGAATTTATTAATCCGAATATAAAATTCACAATGATTTCTTCTATTGATATAGCTAAAATTGCATCGTATATTTTTGCACATCCACAAAGCTTTACGCATCAATCAATAGAGATTGGTTCCGATGAAGTTACATTAAGTGAAGCAGCAACAATTTTTAGTGAAGTGACAGGTAAATCTACTGTTATAGAAGGAGAATTTGTTAGTGGTGTTGCAGAAAAGCAATGGTTGGAAGAAAAAGGTTATGAAGTAGACTTTGAATTAATGGCTGAAATAAATCCAACAAGATTATCATTAAGTGATTGGCTTAAAGTCCAAAACTATAATAAGTAATGAATGGGGTGCAATCATGATTCAATCAATGTGGTTTAATTTGCATGTGCAAGATTTAGAAAAGAGCGCACAGTTTTATAAAGCGTTAGGATTTAAAATAAATAGAAACCCACAAATGTTAGATAAAATGGTCGGCATTCAAATAGGTCAAACAACCGTAATTTTAATAGAAAACAAGCATTTTCAAAATGTAAGTCAGCAAAGCCTTAATACTGAACCAAATGAAGTGATGATTTCTCTAGGTGTGAACACAAATGAAGAAGTTGACCAGTTGGTGAATAAAGTGAAAGAAGCGGGTGGCACAGTCGTTCAAGAACCAACAGTAAGCCAAGGGTTTTATGGAGCAATGTTCAAAGATCTTGATGGACACCATTTTAATTTTTTGGTCTGCTAAAATGAAATTCTCAAAAGAATAAATAAAAAGCCCATACAGAGATGAAGCGTAATGTGCACCATGGTGCGACACATTAGTGTCTTCAATCAGTATGGGCTTTGTTTATGAGGTCAGTTGGCACCTTAAGTGCAATACCTCGTGAGCAAATATTAATTTTGAATATAACCGTATTGTTGGCGAAGATCATAAACTTTATCTGGTGTGACATCCTGACCGATTGGATCAACCACTTTTATTGTGGAAAATGTTGTTAATACTTGTCCTCGGATCATGCTTAAGTAGTCTTGACGCAATGCATGTTGTTCTTGTTTTTCAGCTACAGTAAGTGGTTGTACTTTTTCTTTATTTGCAAGTTCATTAATTCTATCTAAAATTTTCATATTGTCATATCCTCCTTAGAATCAAGTGTTGATATATTTTGAGATTATTTTTATATGGTAATTTATCAACACATTAAGTAATGTTTTTAGTTTCTCGGTCTTTTGACCAGCAGATTTTTGGAATTAAAATAAGGGATTTGAGACACGATTTTACTAGTAGTACGATGGCAAAGTGATGTTATTGAAGTGTCGTTTGATATACATGTCTGCAATGTTGTTTTATAAGACAGGATGACGTAACTGAGCAAAGAAATGAGCATTGTCGAATGACATCGTGTGTCTTATTAAAATTGCAATGGGCATAGCATAGGTATATTCACAGTCGATTTTCTTGATTTCTACATTATCATAATACGTAGTGTAAAAGTTATACGACAGTCGATAGTCGATTCGCTTTTTACCACGAGCAATTATTATGTGTTGCTTCAACGTCGACTTTAATTTATTTGTAATGTATGTCACTACACCCAGACTACTCTGATTAATATTTAATATATTATGCGTGCGTTCAAACCCCTGAGGTTCATCTGTCTCGCTCACGTCAATCCCTCCTATCTTAGTATTTAAACAACGCATATCAACTATGCAACATATGTTGTTTAGACATACTATACTACTATGTCGTACGTTTGCCAATAAACACGCACATATCATTTGTTGCCTAAACAACATATTGCCTGAAGTGTTGTTTAAGTACGCAAAAACAAAAATGCTTGTCACTAAAATCTATATGTTTTAATGACAAGCTTATTTTCATTCAGTTAACGACTGCTAATATGACATTGTAGAGTATAGGACGTTGATTTATGTCCTAGACACGGCTAATCAATCGTAATACGTTAAATTTTATTGTGTGTACAAGTATGAACCTAAGTCACATAGTGATTTCAAGATGCATGACTAAATACCAAGTTTTATTAAAAATGTGCTATATGATGAATTAAAAATGGAAGGTTGCGATCGATAAACACATCGGCTGTCTCTTGACTCGTGTTAAACCAATGTAATGCTAAGCCTGAGATACCAGCTGCTAAAAAACTCGCACTATTTACAATGATATCTCGTTGATGCTCCGGATAGCTGTTTTCTAACATAATCGCAAAAATATCTTCTAATTCATTATTAATACGTTGATGTGCTTTGTTGCAAAATGCTTCACTATTTAATTCGCAAGACTTTGCAGCATCTTTGATATAACTCGCAATTGAAATGAAAATATTACGCAGAACCTTTTCATTAATGACATTAGAAATGCTCAAATTATCATTCAAGTCTTTTAAAATGGTTACAGATAATGTGTAGTCTAGGAGGTCTTCTTTATCAGTGAAATGAGCGTAAAATGTTGCACGATTTAGCGTAGCAATATCAGTGATATCTTTAACTGTAATTTGAGATAATTTCTTTTCTCTAGAAATTTTAAGAAAAGCATCGACAAGCAATTGTTTGGTTCTAACGATTCTTGGATCTATGGATTTACTTTCCATCATTTGTTCACTACCTAACATCTGTTGTTTTAACACTTATTATCAGTATCTTCTATTATATTGTCAATTGTGTTGATGATATGTAAGTGCTGATACGCTCCTAACAAATAATGTACCTTTTTGGTAAGCATTTGAATGTCTTTCTTCTATTGTATTAATGGATTTTAAAAATGAAGATAAAATAAAAGTGTATTGTAACAATATGTTTGAAAAATTGCCAATTTATTTATCTAAAAATTCAGAATTTTGTGATATACTATTTTTCATAGTCTTGAGTTATAGATGATACTGCTAGCCTAAATATAACAACATCGGCATGCACATCTTAGAATTTAAGCTAGTGGCAGCTTATAACTTAAGGCTCTTTATTATTTGCATACAGATGTATATACATAAATGGAAGGATGATATTATGACATCAATTAAAACAATTACACCCAAAGATTTTATATTTAGAGTTTTATCAGGTGTCGCCATAGGTATTGTTGCGGGTTTAGTTCCTAATGCGATACTTGGAGAAATTTTTAAATACTTTATGGATTATCATCCGATTTTTAAAACGTTATTAGGCGTTGTCGTTGCAATTCAATTTACAGTACCTGCTTTGATTGGTGCATTGGTTGCCATGAAATTTGACCTATCGCCATTAGCAATTGCTGTTGTGGCAAGTGCAGCATATGTAGGAAGCGGTGCAGCGCAGTTTAAAAATGGTGCTTGGATGATTACGGGTATTGGTGATTTAATTAATACAATGATTACAGCAGCGATTGCAGTGTTATTCATTTTACTTATTCAACATCGCGTAGGTAGTATGGCATTGATTGTATTCCCAACAGTTGTTGGCGGTATTTCAGGTGCAATTGGTGTTTTAATATTGCCGTATACGAAAATGATTACAACAGCCATCGGTAATATGGTTAATGGTTTTACAGAATTACAACCGATTGTCATGAGTATTTTGATTTCAATGGTATTTAGTCTTATTATTATTTCGCCACTATCAACTGTGGCCATTGCCTTTGCGATAGGTATTACAGGTTTAGCAGCTGGATCAGCGTCAATTGGTATCTCCGCGACTGAAGCAGTATTGATAATTGGTACAAGTAAAGTGAATCGTTTAGGGGTGCCGTTATCCGTCTTCTTTGGAGGCGTTAAAATGATGATACCTAATATGGTGAAATATCCAATTCTTATGTTACCAATATTAACGACAGCCATTGTATCAGGTTTGGTATCAGCATTAGTAGGTATTCATGGAACGAAAGAGTCAGCTGGATTTGGTTTTATAGGAATGGTAGGACCGATTAATGCATTTAAATTTATGGAGGTTGATTCTGCTTGGTTGAGTGTCTTACTAATTGTAGTAGCGTTCTTTGTTGTACCATTTGTAACAGCTTGGCTTGCAGATATCATTTATCGTAAAGTGTTTCGTTTATATACTAATGATATTTTTAAATTCATGGGATAATAACAGTATGTTTTTTGAAAATATGAGACCAAAAATTATTTAATGTTATTGTGAATTGCGAGAATGAAGTTGAACAATATAATTGAGCTGCAGTTTATTTGCGCTAATAAAAGATAAGACAATTCACAAAAGATGTGTGTTTTAAAACTTTGAATATACAACAATAATAGCAATCAATACATGTGTAGAAACATATTTGTTGATTGCTTTTTAATTGCGTTTAATGTACGAAAATAAGAGAAGTTACATGTCAGATATATTACAGCTATGTAACAAAAATACAATCTGTAATATTACGAAAGCTGTAATAGTTGAGCTAAATATAGTAAAAATCTTATGTGTTAAAGACTATTTCAAGGGTTGATTGGATTCTAAAGGGCACATATTTCACATTACAGTATAAAACAGCCATATTTCAACATTACAAATAACACTTGATATTGTAATGTTTTGTAAAGAAAGTGTAATTTACTGGCTGGTTTTTTGTGATATAGTGAGTACCGTTGAAAGAAATAAAAGACAATTTAAACTTGCACTACGACATTCAAATTCAAAATATAATTACTAAAAACATAAACTTACAATTATTACTGGAGGATTTTTTACTATGAAAAAGACAATTATGGCATCATCATTAGCAGTGGCATTAGGTGTAACAGGTTACGCAGCAGGTACAGGACATCAAGCACACGCTGCTGAAGTAAACGTTGATCAAGCACACTTAGTTGACTTAGCGCATAATCACCAAGATCAATTAAATGCAGCTCCAATCAAAGATGGTGCATATGACATCCACTTTGTAAAAGATGGTTTCCAATATAACTTCACTTCAAATGGTACTACATGGTCATGGAGCTATGAAGCAGCTAATGGTCAAACTGCTGGTTTCTCAAACGTTGCAGGTGCAGACTACACTACTTCATACAACCAAGGTTCAAATGTACAATCAGTAAGCTACAATGCACAATCAAGTAACTCAAACGTTGAAGCTGTTTCAGCTCCAACTTACCATAACTACAGCACTTCAACTACTTCAAGTTCAGTGAGATTAAGCAATGGTAATACTGCAGGTGCTACTGGTTCATCAGCAGCTCAAATCATGGCTCAACGTACTGGTGTTTCAGCTTCTACATGGGCTGCAATCATCGCTCGTGAATCAAATGGTCAAGTAAATGCTTACAACCCATCAGGTGCTTCAGGTTTATTCCAAACTATGCCAGGTTGGGGTCCAACAAACACTGTTGACCAACAAATCAACGCAGCTGTTAAAGCATACAAAGCACAAGGTTTAGGTGCTTGGGGATTCTAATTCCTTCATAATAAATAAAAGTAATGTTTAGACATTAAATATATAGCTCTTCCCATAGAAATTGGGGAGAGTTTTTTTATTAATTAAAAATACATTTTTTAAAAAGTGGATATTGAAGTTAGGGAAATTTATTGGACTTTATTGTATTACTGCTAAAATACTTGTCTTTATTAAGTGCCAAGTGGAATGAAACTTCATTTGAGGCTGTACTGAGTACACTAGATACAAACTAAACGCACATTTTATAATTAAATTAAATGAAAAAGGAGATAAAAATGGCTATAAACATAATTGAATATAATAGGTCTTATAAGGAAGAGCTAATCGAGTTTATTTTATCGATTCAAAAAAATGAATTTAATATAAAAATTGATAGAGATGATCAACCTGATTTGGAGAACATCGAACATAACTATTTGAATAATGGAGGGCAATTTTGGCTTGCAATAAACAATCATCAAAATATTGTTGGTACTATAGGTTTGATTAGACTAGATAATAATATGTCTGCACTTAAAAAAATGTTTGTTGATAAAGGTTATAGGAATTTAAAAATAGGTAAAAAACTTTTAGATAAAGTTATAATGACATGTAAAGAACAAAATATCGATGGTATTTATTTAGGAACAATTGATAAATTTATTAGTGCACAGTATTTTTATTCTAATAATGACTTCCGTGAAATTAAGCGAGGAGATTTACCAAGTAGTTTTCCTAAATTAGATGTAGATAATAGGTTTTATTACAGAAATTTAAAAGATTAATTCGATGCAATAATAATTGATATGACAATCTTAGTAATATTCATTTTAAAAGTGACACATAGCGTTTAAATATAAAGTCTGACGAGATATATCGTTTGGTTTACATTAGAGGATAGGCTGCATTTCGCTTTTTTTTCAATACATGTTAATTTATTCATTATATAAATTTTGAAAAAGTATATTCGAATAGCATATCTTAATGATTCTGTTACAGTAAGATGCATAAAATATAAAACGAACCTTTTTTTGTAAAAATATAATGAAAATAACAGTTATTTTGCTAAAAATTCAAGAATCTATGATAATCTATGTTATGTAGTAAAATCGACAAATTTATATGTGGTTTGCAGTAATGAAATCAACTGTAATAATTGTTTTCTACTTAATAAAAAATTTAAAACTATCTTAATTAAGGGTTAAATCAATTAATGAAAATCAGTGCAATATTTTATTTTCAAAAATATTGTGATATGCTACAAAATAGAGAAAAATAAATGGGGCGTTTATTAACATGGATACAAAAGACTTTAAACGTTTAGAAAAAATGTATTCCCCGCGATACTTACCTGGATTAGATGGATTGAGGGCATTCGCAGTTATAGGAATCATTATTTATCACTTGAATGCACAATGGTTAAGTGGGGGCTTTTTAGGAGTAGATACATTCTTCGTTATTTCAGGTTATTTAATAACAAGTTTGTTGATAAGTGAGTATTATCGGACGCAAAAAATCGATTTGCTAGAGTTTTGGAAGCGACGATTGAAACGACTCATTCCGGCAGTGTTATTTTTAATCTGTGTCGTGCTTACGTTCACACTGATATTTAAACCGGAATTGATTATACAAATGAAACGAGATGCTATTGCAGCTATATTCTATGTTTCAAACTGGTGGTACATTTCACAGAATGTAGATTATTTTAACCAATTTGCTATTGAACCACTCAAACATTTATGGTCTTTAGCCATTGAAGAACAATTTTACTTGCTTTTCCCATTGGTTATCACGTTCTTATTACATAGATTTAAACCGAGAAATATTATTCAAACGCTATTTATTGTATCGTTGATTTCTTTAGGACTTATGATAGTGATTCATTTCATCACTGGAGATAATTCACGTGTGTATTTTGGGACAGATACACGACTGCAAACTTTATTGCTTGGTTGTATATTAGCATTTATTTGGCCTCCGTTTGCTTTGAAAAAAGATATTTCTAAAAAGATTGTCGTATCATTAGATATTATAGGGATATCTGGTTTTGCGGTTCTAATGACTTTGTTCTTTATAGTTGGAGACCAAGATCAATGGATCTATAATGGAGGATTTTACATTATATCATTTGCAACTTTATTCATTATTGCAATTGCGGTACATCCTTCTAGTTTATTTGCTAAATTTTTAAGTATGAAACCTTTACTAATTATAGGTAAACGATCATATAGCTTATACTTATGGCATTATCCTATCATTGTTTTTGTGAACAGTTATTACGTACAAGGACAAATACCGGTATACGTTTATATTATAGAAATTTTGTTAACAGCGTTAATGGCTGAAATTTCGTATCGCTTTATTGAAACACCTATACGTAAAAAAGGATTTAAAGCTTTTGCATTTTTACCTAAAAAGAAGGGGCAATTTGCTAGAACAGTGTTAGTTATCCTATTATTGGTTCCGTCTATCGTTGTGCTCAGTGGACAGTTTGATGCACTTGGCAAACAACATGAAGCCGAGAAGAAAGAGAAGAAGACGGAATTTAAAACAACGAAGAAAAAAGTCGTTAAAAAAGATAAGCAAGAGGATAAGCAGACAGCGAATAGCAAAGAGGATATTAAAAAGTCATCACCACTATTAATTGGTGACTCGGTCATGGTGGATATTGGTAATGTCTTTACTAAGAAAATACCAAATGCACAAATTGATGGTAAAGTTGGACGGCAACTCGTTGATGCTACACCAATTGTGAAATCGCAATATAAAGACTATGCTAAAAAAGGTCAAAAAGTTGTAGTAGAGCTTGGTACAAATGGGGCATTTACGAAAGATCAATTAAATGAACTATTGGATAGTTTTGGAAAAGCAGACATATATTTAGTTTCTATTAGAGTACCTAGAGATTATGAAGGTAGAATAAATAAATTAATTTATGAGGCAGCTGAAAAGCGCTCTAATGTACATCTAGTCGATTGGTATAAAGCTTCTGCAGGTCATCCGGAATACTTTGCATATGACGGTATTCACTTAGAATATGCAGGTAGTAAAGCGCTGACTGATTTGATTGTAAAAACGATGGAAACACATGCTACAAATAAGAAATAATTTGATGCACTAAACTTTTGAAATATTACATTACTTCTGATATTTATTATCAAAAATGATGTATTTCATTAAAAGTTTAGTGCTTTTTTATTTTCAAATCCCATAGTAACGGTGCAGAAAAAGTGTTGTAAACATTCTAATTGGTATATTACATTCAATGAAGCTTTATTAGGAACAGATTACATTATGATAACAAAGCCCGCAAGACACCTAATCTCTGTTATAGTTTGTTTTGTCGCAAAACTATAAAAGTTATAATTGTTTGCATACTAAAAAAATAAAAAATATAAAATTTAAAATAATTGAGTCGCTAATGACTATATGTATAGAGTGTTTTGATTATTGGGAGGATATTTAATTATGAAAAAAATCGTTACAGCTACAATCGCTACAGCAGGACTTGCCACTATCGCATTTGCAGGACATGATGCACAAGCCGCAGAACAAAATAACAATGGATATAATTCTAATGACGCTCAATCATACAGCTATACGTATACAATTGATGCACAAGGTAATTATCATTACACTTGGACAGGAAATTGGAATCCAAGTCAATTAACGCAAAACAACACATACTACTACAACAACTACAATACTTATAGTTATAACAATGCATCTTACAATAACTACTATAATCATTCATATCAATACAATAACTATACAAACAATAGTCAAACAGCAACAAATAACTATTATACTGGTGGTTCAGGTGCAAGTTATAGCACAACAAGTAATAATGTTCATGTGACTACAACTGCAGCGCCATCTTCAAATGGTCGTTCAATTTCTAATGGTTATGCATCAGGAAGTAACTTATATACTTCAGGACAATGTACTTATTATGTATTTGATCGTGTTGGTGGGAAAATTGGTTCAACATGGGGTAACGCAAGTAATTGGGCTAACGCAGCTGCATCATCTGGCTATACAGTGAACAATACACCAAAAGTTGGTGCTATCATGCAAACAACACAAGGCTATTACGGTCATGTTGCTTACGTTGAAGGCGTTAACAGCAACGGTTCTGTTCGTGTTTCAGAAATGAACTATGGACATGGTGCTGGTGTGGTTACGTCTCGTACAATTTCAGCAAACCAAGCAGGTTCATATAATTTCATTCATTAATCAAATGTAAATCAAATGACGTCAATATTCTCTAACATGAGAGTATTGGCGTTTTTGTTTTATATAAATATAAATGAGAGCGGTTTATTCACTGATCTTTAGGGAACTAAGTAATAAAGTGATAATTTATACTATGTCAGTATGATTGAGAGTGATTCAATTTAGATGAAAACCATGAAAAAATATATTAAAACAGCATTTTTTTGTAGTATGTATTGGTTAATTGTTCAACTAAATATAGCAAATTTAGGTACAAGAATTCCTGATAAGTATTTTCGTCAGAAGTACATAATATTTAAATCATTTAACTTTGAGAAGCATGGAAAATTTTGGAACAAATGGTTTTACGTAAGAAAATGGAAACATAAGATTTTAGATGGTCATCAGCTTAATCAAAATATATATGATCAGCGTCATTTAATGACAATCAATACTGATGAAATTGAAAAAATGATTATAGAGACAAAGAGGGCAGAGTTGATTCATTGGATATCGATACTTCCAGTCATCATATTCAATAAAGGCCCTCGTTTAGTAAAGTATATAAATATTTTCTATGCAATGATAGCTAATGTTCCAATCATTATTGTGCAACGCTATAATCGACCGAGATTAACGCAGTTACTACGCATATTAAAACGAAGAGGTGAACGTCATGACTAAACATATCATCGTTATTGGTGGTGGCTTAGGTGGGATTTCTGCAGCAATTCGAATGGCACAAAGTGGCTATTCGGTCTCATTATATGAACAAAATAATCATATAGGAGGCAAAGTGAATCGTCATGAATCAGATGGCTTTGGCTTTGATTTAGGTCCATCTATTTTAACGATGCCTTATATTTTTGAAAAATTATTCGAATATAGCAAGAAGCAAATGTCAGACTACGTTACAATCAAGCGATTGCCACATCAATGGCGTAGCTTTTTTCCAGATGGAACGACTATCGATTTGTATGAAGGTATTAAAGAAACAGGTCAGCATAATGCGATATTGTCGAAACAGGATATAGAGGAACTGCAAAATTATTTGAATTATACAAGACGAATCGATCGTATTACTGAAAAAGGGTATTTCAACTATGGTTTAGATACACTATCTCAAATTATTAAATTTCATGGGCCATTAAATGCTCTTATTAATTATGATTATGTACATACTATGCAACAGGCCATAGACAAGCGTATCTCGAATCCATACTTGCGACAAATGTTAGGCTATTTTATCAAATATGTAGGTTCTTCATCATACGATGCGCCAGCTGTATTATCTATGTTATTCCATATGCAACAAGAGCAAGGCCTTTGGTATGTAGAAGGTGGAATCCATCATTTAGCCAATGCCTTGGAAAAGCTAGCGCGTGAAGAAGGTGTCACAATTCATACAGGTGCACGTGTGGACAATATTAAAACATATCAAAGACGTGTGACGGGTGTCAGATTAGATACAGGTGAGTTTGTAAAGGCAGATTATATTATTTCAAATATGGAAGTCATACCTACTTATAAATATTTAATTCACCTTGATACTCAACGATTAAACAAATTAGAGAGGGAATTTGAGCCGGCAAGCTCAGGATATGTGATGCATTTAGGTGTTGCTTGCCAATACCCGCAATTAGCACATCATAATTTCTTTTTTACGGAAAATGCTTATCTCAATTATCAACAAGTTTTTCATGAAAAGGTATTGCCAGATGATCCGACCATTTATCTAGTAAATACGAATAAAACTGATCACACACAAGCGCCAGTAGGTTATGAAAATATCAAAGTCTTACCACATATTCCATATATTCAAGATCAGCCTTTTACCACTGAAGATTATGCGAAGTTTAGGGATAAAATTTTGGATAAATTAGAAAAAATGGGACTTACTGATTTAAGAAAACACATTATTTATGAAGATGTTTGGACACCGGAGGATATTGAAAAAAATTATCGTTCTAATCGTGGTGCAATATATGGTGTTGTAGCAGATAAAAAGAAAAACAAAGGATTTAAATTTCCTAAAGAAAGTCAGTATTTTGAAAACTTGTACTTTGTAGGTGGATCAGTAAATCCTGGTGGTGGCATGCCAATGGTTACATTAAGTGGGCAACAAGTCGCAGACAAAATAAACGCGCGAGAAGCGAAGAATAGGAAGTGATATCTATGAAATGGTTATCACGAATATTAACAGTAATAGTGACCATGTCTATGGCGTGTGGTGCATTGATATTTAATCGTAGACATCAGCTAAAGGCGAAAACGCTGAACTTCAATCATAAAGCATTAACAATTATTATTCCGGCTAGAAACGAAGAAAAAAGAATAGGTCATTTACTACATTCGATAATACAACAGCAAGTTCCAGTAGATGTCATTGTTATGAATGACGGATCGACAGATGAAACAGCACGTGTAGCACGTTCATATGGTGCGACTGTAGTAGATGTTGTTGATGATACTGACGGCAAATGGTATGGGAAATCACATGCTTGTTATCAAGGTGTGACGCATGCATGTACGAATCGCATTGCCTTTGTAGATGCTGATGTAACTTTCTTAAGGAAAGATGCTGTTGAAACGTTGATTAATCAGTATCAATTACAAGGTGAAAAAGGATTGTTAAGCGTACAGCCTTATCATATAACAAAGCGTTTCTACGAAGGGTTTTCAGCGATATTTAATTTAATGACAGTCGTTGGTATGAATGTATTTTCTACCTTAGACGACGGTCGGACTAACCAGCATGCATTTGGACCGGTGACATTAACAAATAAAGAAGATTATTATGCAACTGGAGGTCATAAAAGTGCAAACCGTCATATTATTGAAGGATTTGCTTTAGGAAGTGCATATACTTCACAATCATTGCCCGTAACAGTTTATGAAGGGTTTCCATTTGTTGCATTTCGCATGTATCAAGAAGGATTTCAGTCATTACAAGAAGGATGGACAAAGCATTTGTCAACTGGGGCAGGTGGCACAAAGCCTAAGATCATGACAGCAATTGTGTTGTGGTTGTTTGGTTCTATAGCGAGTATTTTAGGGCTATGTCTTAGTTTAAAATATCGCCAAATGTCTGTAAGAAAAATGGTAGCACTTTACTTGAGCTATACTACACAATTTATTTATCTGCATCGAAGGGTCGGCCAATTTTCTAATTTATTAATGGTATGTCATCCATTGTTATTTATGTTTTTTACTAAAATTTTCATCCAATCTTGGAAACAAACGCATCGTTATGGTGTAGTTGAATGGAAAGGTCGTCAATATTCTATATCTAAAGAACAATAAATCAAGGTAATGGCATTTCAATATAGGAGGACTAGTATGACAATGATGGATATGAATTTTAAATATTGTCATAAAATCATGAAGAAACATTCAAAAAGCTTTTCTTACGCTTTTGACTTGTTACCAGAAGATCAAAGAAAAGCGGTTTGGGCAATTTATGCTGTGTGTCGTAAAATTGATGACAGTATAGATGTTTATGGCGATATTCAATTTTTAAATCAAATAAAAGAAGATATACAATCTATTGAAAAATACCCATATGAACATCATCACTTTCAAAGTGATCGTAGAATCATGATGGCGCTTCAGCATGTTGCACAACATAAAAATATCGCCTTTCAATCTTTTTATAATCTCATTGATACTGTATATAAAGATCAACATTTTACAATGTTTGAAACGGACGCTGAATTATTCGGATATTGTTATGGTGTTGCTGGTACAGTAGGTGAAGTATTGACGCCGATTTTAAGTGATCATGAAACACATCAGACATACGATGTCGCAAGAAGACTTGGTGAATCGTTGCAATTGATTAATATATTAAGAGATGTCGGTGAAGATTTTGACAATGAACGGATATATTTTAGTAAGCAACGATTAAAGCAATATGAAGTTGATATTGCTGAAGTGTACCAAAATGGTGTTAATAATCATTATATTGACTTATGGGAATATTATGCAGCTATCGCAGAAAAAGATTTTCAAGATGTTATGGATCAAATCAAAGTATTTAGTATTGAAGCACAACCAATCATAGAATTAGCAGCACGTATATATATTGAAATACTGGACGAAGTGAGACAGGCTAACTATACATTACATGAACGTGTTTTTGTGGATAAGAGGAAAAAGGCAAAGTTGTTTCATGAAATAAATAGTAAATATCATAGAATATAGGTGGTTGAATAATGAAGATTGCAGTAATTGGTGCAGGTGTCACAGGATTAGCAGCGGCAGCCCGTATTGCTTCTCAAGGTCATGAAGTGACGATATTTGAAAAAAATAATAATGTAGGCGGGCGTATGAATCAATTAAAGAAAGACGGCTTTACATTTGATATGGGTCCCACAATTGTCATGATGCCAGATGTTTATAAAGATGTTTTTACAGCGTGTGGTAAAAATTATGAAGATTATATTGAATTGAGACAATTACGTTATATTTACGATGTGTATTTTGACCACGATGATCGTATAACGGTGCCTACAGATTTAGCTGAATTACAGCAAATGCTAGAAAGTATAGAACCTGGTTCAACGCATGGTTTTATGTCCTTTTTAACGGATGTTTATAAAAAATATGAAATTGCACGTCGCTATTTCTTAGAAAGAACGTATCGCAAACCGAGTGACTTTTATAATATGACGTCACTTGTGCAAGGTGCTAAGTTAAAAACGTTAAATCATGCAGATCAGCTAATTGAACATTATATTGATAACGAAAAGATACAAAAGCTTTTAGCGTTTCAAACGTTATACATAGGAATTGATCCAAAACGAGGCCCGTCACTATATTCAATTATTCCTATGATTGAAATGATGTTTGGTGTGCATTTTATTAAAGGCGGTATGTATGGCATGGCTCAAGGGCTAGCGCAATTAAATAAAGACTTAGGCGTTAATATTGAACTAAATGCTGAAATTGAGCAAATTATTATTGATCCTAAATTCAAACGGGCCGATGCGATAAAAGTGAATGGTGACATAAGAAAATTTGATAAAATTTTATGTACGGCTGATTTCCCTAGTGTTGCGGAATCATTAATGCCAGATTTTGCACCTATTAAAAAGTATCCACCACATAAAATTGCAGACTTAGATTACTCTTGTTCAGCATTTTTAATGTATATCGGTATAGATATTGATGTGACAGATCAAGTGAGACTTCATAATGTTATTTTTTCAGATGACTTTAGAGGCAATATTGAAGAAATATTTGAGGGACGTTTATCATATGATCCTTCTATTTATGTGTATGTACCAGCGGTCGCTGATAAATCACTTGCGCCAGAAGGCAAAACTGGTATTTATGTGCTAATGCCGACGCCGGAACTTAAAACAGGTAGCGGAATCGATTGGTCAGATGAAGCTTTGACGCAACAAATAAAGGAAATTATTTATCGTAAATTAGCAACGATTGAAGTATTTGAAGATATAAAATCGCATATTGTTTCAGAAACAATCTTTACGCCAAATGATTTTGAGCAAACGTATCATGCGAAATTTGGTTCGGCATTCGGTTTAATGCCAACTTTAGCGCAAAGTAATTATTATCGTCCACAAAATGTATCGCGAGATTATAAAGATTTATATTTTGCAGGTGCAAGTACGCATCCAGGTGCAGGCGTTCCTATTGTCTTAACGAGTGCGAAAATAACTGTAGATGAAATGATTAAAGATATTGAGCGGGGCGTATAAGGGAGTAGTCTAAGAGAAAGATGTGAGAAAAGTATAAGGGGAACGTAAAAGGCATAGTGAAATAAGTATGTGCTTAAGAAGTTTTATTTAACAATGAATGACGCCTGTTAAGGTTCACGTTTGAATACGTACCTTGATGGGCGTTATACTTTATATAAGCATATCTAACTGGTTGCGCATGCGGATATGCATGACAGTTAAATCATAACGATTGAGTGCATATTAATCTGAAAATTCCTAATATTGACAATAATATTATACCTACCTAAAATGAAAATAAATTCATTCAATACAACGTGTGTCATAAGTTCTGTTGAACATAACGGTGAATGGCGATGTCATTGTAACCATCTAAATGAGAGTGATACAAGTTGTTAGGATTATGATAGTCGCCCAGGCTATGTTTAATGATAGAGGAGGAATTTGATGATCTCTAACAAATTAGCAAATATCCCTGATAGTTATTTCGGGAAAACGATGGGACGTAAAATCGAACATGGACCATTGCCATTAATTAATATGGCAGTTGGAATCCCTGATGGGCCCACGCCACAAGGTATTATTGATCATTTTCAAAAAGCACTAACTATTCCTGAAAATCAAAAATATGGTGCTTTTCATGGTAAAGAAGCGTTCAAGCAAGCTATTGTAGATTTTTATCAAAGACAATATAATGTGACGTTAGATAAAGAAGATGAAGTATGCATTTTATATGGTACAAAAAATGGATTAGTGGCAGTACCAACATGTGTTATCAATCCAGGAGACTATGTATTACTACCTGATCCAGGCTACACGGATTATTTAGCAGGTGTACTTTTAGCTGATGGCAAGCCAGTCCCGCTTAATTTAGAACCGCCACATTATTTGCCAGATTGGTCCAAAGTTGATTCACAAATAATAGATAAAACAAAACTCATTTATTTAACGTATCCAAATAATCCAACTGGATCGACAGCTACGAAAGAAGTTTTTGATGAAGCGATAGCTAAATTTAAAGGTACAGACACTAAAATCGTGCATGATTTTGCTTATGGTGCTTTCGGTTTCGACGCTAAAAATCCTAGTATACTTGCTTCGGAAAATGGGAAAGATGTTGCGATTGAAATTTATTCCTTGTCTAAAGGTTATAACATGTCAGGTTTTAGAGTCGGTTTTGCAGTTGGTAATAAAGATATGATTCAAGCTTTGAAAAAGTACCAAACGCACACAAATGCTGGGATGTTTGGTGCATTACAAGATGCCGCAATATATGCTTTGAATCATTATGATGATTTTTTAGAAGAACAAAGCAATGTATTTAAAACACGTCGTGACCGATTCGAAGCCATGCTTGCAAAAGCTGATTTGCCATTTGTTCATGCTAAAGGTGGCATATATGTATGGTTGGAAACACCGCCTGGTTATGACAGCGAGCAATTTGAGCAATTTTTAGTGCAAGAGAAGTCAATACTTGTTGCTCCAGGGAAACCATTTGGAGAGAATGGTAATCGTTATGTGAGAATTTCATTGGCGTTAGATGACCAGAAATTAGACGAAGCTGCAATAAGATTAACAGAACTAGCATATTTATATGAATAATAAAGTTAAGGGTGATGTTAAAATGACAAAAATTAAAATCATGAGTGTACGTGATGAAGATATGCCTTATATCAAGGCGTGGGCAGAGAAACATCATGTTGAGGTAGATATTACTAAAGAAGCATTAACTGATGACAATGTTGAAGGTGTCGCTGGTTATGATGGCTTATCGCTATCACAACAAATACCATTATCAGAGCATGTTTATAAACGATTAAATGAACTAGGTATTAAACAAATCGCACAACGTAGTGCTGGATTTGATACATATGATTTGGAGTTAGCAAACAAGTATAACTTTATTGTGTCAAATGTGCCGTCATACTCTCCGAATTCAATTGCGGAGTTTGCTGTGAACCAGGCTATTAATGTGGTTCGTCATTTTAATCAAATTCAAACGAAAGTGCGGGAGCATGATTTTAGATGGGAACCTACTATTTTATCGAAATCCATTAAAGATTTAAAAGTAGCTGTTATTGGTACAGGTCGAATTGGCCGTGTAGTAGCCGATATATTTGCCAATGGTTATCAAAGTGATGTGGTCGCATACGACCCGTTTCCTAATGCTAAAATTGCAACGTATGTCGATTACAAAGATACGATTGAGGAAGCGGTTGAAGGTGCTGATATCGTGACATTACATGTACCTGCAACGAAATATAATCATTATCTATTTAATGCTGAATTATTTAAACATTTTAAAAAGGGCGCAGTATTTGTCAATTGTGCGAGAGGTTCTTTAGTAGATACTAAGGCGTTATTAGACGCATTAGACAATGGTGTGATTAAAGGTGCAGCACTTGATACGTATGAATTTGAACGCAAACTTTTCCCAAGTGATCAAAGGGGCAAAACACTGAACGATCCATTGTTAGAATCGTTGATTGACAGGGAAGATGTCATATTAACACCACATATTGCGTTTTATACTGAAGCTGCAGTTAAAAATCTAATTGTCGATGCATTAGATGCAACATTAGATGTATTGCAGACTGGAGATACTAGGTTACGAGTAAATTAAAAATCGAACTGATGAGATAATTTGGATTGTTGGGATTCTCATCAGTTCGATTTTTTAATTTGGTGTTGATGACGTTGAATATTGCCTAATTAAACGACATCGTAACCTTGATCTTCAATTGCGTCTTTCATTTGAGATACAGCAACTTTACTGTCATCATATTGAACACTTACTTGACCATTTTCAAGGTTAACGTCAGCTGAAGTGACACCGTCAATATTATTTAATGCAGATTCAACAGCACTTTTGCAGTGACCACAGCTCATACCTTCAACATTTAAAATTTCTTGTGACATAGCATTCACCTCCTTTTAGAGCCACTTATTATTTATAATAATTAGTGGCTCTTATGCAGTTGGAGCGAAGATCCAACTGTAAACCGTAGTGTACTTATTATTTATAATAATGATGGAACCTAATAGGCGGAGCTATTAGGTAAGATACACTAATTCGCCAAGCGAAAAGTGTAACTATATATGCAGTTGGAGCGAAGATCCAACTGTAAACCGCGACATTATAGAGCCAATCACTAGCCTATCTCAGAATCACCAACGAATCCTTCATTATTAAGGAATCTAGGCATCTTTACGGCGTGGTTCTAATCGCATCTTTTTCAATCTAAGTGCGTTTGTGACAACACTTACTGAACTTAGTGCCATTGCAGCACCAGCAACCCATGGCGCAAGTAAGCCCAATGCAGCTATAGGGATACCGGCAATATTATAGCCGAATGCCCAAAATAGATTTTGACGAATATTACGAATGGTTGCTTTACTTGCATAAATGGCTTTAGGAATAAGCATCAAGTCGCCACCAAGAATAGTAATATCAGCTGCTTCAATGGCAACTTCTGTACCTGTACCAATGGCGATACCGATATCAGCTTTAACTAATGCAGGTGCATCATTTACACCGTCACCAACCATCGCAACCTTCTTACCTTGTTGCTGTAGTTTCGCAATTTGTGCAGCTTTTTCTTCTGGTAAAATATCTGCAATAACAGTATCTATGCCTACTTGTTTTGCAATGGCTTGAGCAGTGTTTTTATTATCGCCAGTTAACATGGCAACTTCAATGCCCATATCATGCAATTGTTTTATAGCATCTTTGGCATGATCTTTGACAGTATCTGCCACTGCGATGATACCAGTTAATGAATAATTAACAGCAATGAGCATAGCAGTTTTACCATCTCGTTCATAATGTGTTAAATCATCAGAAATATGCTTAGGCAAGCTAATATCATTGTCAGCCATTAATTTACGGTTACCAACCAATATATGGTGATGATCAATCGTTGCTTCAATACCATGGCCAGGTACTGCTTTAAATGTTGTTGTCTCAGTTAATATTAATTGCTTTTCTTTTGCATAATTGACAATGGCTTCTGCCAATGGGTGTTCAGAATCTTTTTCAGCAGTAGCAAGTAGTTGTAGCGTTTGATTGTCACCATGATAATCTGTCACGACTGGACGACCATTTGTAATGGTACCCGTCTTATCTAAAACGATGGTATCAATTTGATGTGTGCGTTCAACAAACTCGCCACCTTTAAATAAAATACCATTTTCAGCAGCGCGACCAGTACCTACCATAATAGAAGTTGGTGTAGCAAGTCCCAATGCGCATGGACAAGCAATGACGAGAACGGAAATACTCGCAACAAGTGCAGGTTCAAATGTACCTGGTGTAACTAAAGTAATCCACACGATAAATGTTAATAGTGCGATACCAACAACGATAGGAACGAAATAACCAGAAATAATATCTGCCAATCGTTGAATCGGCGCTTTAGAACTTTGAGCTTCTTCGACAACTTTAATAATATTTGCCAACGCAGTGTCCCCGCCAACTTTTGTTGCTGTCATAGTAATAGTACCGTTTTTGTTCATCGTTGAACCAATTACAGTATCATCAACATTCTTCTCAACAGGGATAGATTCACCTGTTAACATAGATTCGTCGATGGCAGTCATACCTTTAATAATTTTGCCATCAACAGGTATCTTTTCACCTGGTTTAACGATAAGTGTATCTCCAACATGTACTTCATTTAGAGGAATCATCACTTCATTACCATCTTTTAAAATGCGTGCTTCTTTAGCTTGTAAACTTAATAATTCGCCAAGCGCATTGGTTGTTTGAGACTTCGCTCTAGCTTCTAAATACTTACCGAATAAGATTAAGGTAATTAGTACGGCGCTTGTTTCAAAGTATAAATGCGGTTGCGTTGTTGAGCCATTTAGCCAACGAACCATTTCATAAATACTGTAAAAATATGCTGCACTTGTACCAACAGCAACAAGTACATCCATATTGGCGCCACCATTTCTTAAGTTTTTATAAGCACCTACATAAAATTGCCATCCAATAATAAATTGTACAGGTGTAGCTAAAATAAATTGGAACCATGGATTCGTAAATAGTGCTGGTATATGCATATTGAAAAGATGTACAAACATTAACATTAATAGTGGTAAAGATAATACTGCTGATATGATAAGCTTAATCAATTTATGTTGTAGCGCTTCAGCTTTGCGTGACGTTTGATCTTTATTGTTATCTTTAATAGACGCGTCATAACCTAATTTTTGAATGCGAGTGACAAGTTTATCAGCATCTGTTTCTTCAGGATAATAGTCAACTTTAGCTTGCTCTGTTGTTAAATTGACCGTTGCATTTTGAACGCCGTCCATTTTATTTAACACTTTTTCAATACGGCTTGAGCATGCAGCACAAGTCATACCTGTAATGTCTAATTCGACAGTTTCTACAGCGACACCGTAACCTAAATGTTGAATCGTATTAATAAATTCTTGGACATCATGTTGATCAGGGTTATACTCAACAGTTGCTTTCTCTGTAGTTAAATTCACTTGGGCATTAACGTCATCAAGTTTATTCAGTTTCTTTTCGATACGATTTGAACATGCGGCACAAGTCATACCAGTGATATCTAATGTTGTTTTTTTCGTATTAGCCACATTATTGCCTCCCTGTGATTCATTGTTACACGTCTAATGTACCCCCTATAGGTATATAAGTCAATCGTTGCGTTTTACTTTTACCAATTTTAAAAAGAAAAAGAGAGATTGCCGTGCAAACATTGCACAACAATCTCTCTACTTAGCATCTATATAAAAGAAGTCGTAATTAATATTAAAGGATGTATGAATGAAAGGTAAAACTTAAATGACTTCTGGATTTGCAATTCTTAGGTGACTTAAAAGAAATCAGATGGGTTAAATTCTTTCGCATGTAAATTTTTAAAATTATTAAGATGGATGACTTTATCATCATCTTTGTTGTCTGACAACTGACGACTCGTGTCGTTTGTCATTTCGTAATCTTGTATCGTTTTGACCAAACCTAGAATGATTAAGATAGCAACTGTGCCTGTAATTAATATTCTCATCGCTATCATACTCCTTTATATTTCTCTTACTCACATTGTACGTTAATAGATTAAAAAATGAATGCGTCTGTAGTATTGAATTTATCTACTACTTTAGCAGTATTTGATGCGAGAATTGTATAGATAAGGGTGATAAGGTCATGATTTCATAATGTTATAGCGTATTAGTTGCATAGGCGAAGGTTTATTTGATTAACTTTTAAACAAGTAAATAAGTTATTAGGAGTTGAAAGGTGTAATGACTGAAAAAGAAAAAATGTTAGCAGAAAAATGGTACGATGCAAACTTTGATCAATACTTAATCAATGAACGTGCACGAGCGAAAGATATTTGCTTTGAATTAAATCATACAAGACCGAGTGCTACAAATAAAAGAAAGGAATTAATTGATCAATTATTTCAAACAACAACAGACAATGTAAGTATTTCGATTCCTTTTGATACAGATTATGGTTGGAACGTTAAACTAGGAAAAAATGTCTATGTAAACACCAATTGTTACTTTATGGATGGTGGACAGATTACAATTGGCGATAATGTTTTTATAGGACCTAATTGTGGATTCTACACAGCGACACATCCACTTAATTTCCATCATAGAAATGAAGGTTTTGAAAAAGCCGGACCCATTCATATTGGCAGTAATACTTGGTTTGGCGGTCATGTAGCCGTGTTACCAGGGGTGACGATTGGAGAAGGCAGTGTGATTGGTGCTGGTAGTGTTGTCACTAAAGATATTCCGCCACACAGCTTAGCGGTTGGAAACCCTTGTAAAGTCGTTCGTAAAATTGATAATGACCTACCATCCGAAACATTAAATGACGAAACGATAAAGTAGCAGTTGCGACCCATATAAATTTTAAAAAGTAACCAATCAATTTCAAAATACTTGAGAATAAGTGATAAAACATAAAAATGAAAGCGATTGCAAAACTAACCTTAATCATAGTAAAATGAGTTTAAATGATGTTATATCATTAAATCAAAGGGTTAAACCACTTTCAAAATTTATAGGGGGTAAGTGTACATGGTAGTAGAATTTAAAAATGAACCTGGTTACGATTTTTCAGTCCAAGAAAATGTGGATATGTTTAAGAAAGCATTGAAAGACGTGGAAAAAGAATTAGGTCAAGACATACCATTAGTGATTAATGGAGAGAAGATTTTCAAAGATGACAAAATTAAATCAATCAATCCTGCAGACACATCACAAGTGATTGCAAATGCATCAAAGGCAACAAAACAAGATGTTGAAGATGCGTTTAAAGCAGCAAACGAAGCTTATAAATCTTGGAAAACATGGTCAGCAAATGATCGTGCAGAGCTTATGTTACGTGTTTCGGCAATTATTCGTCGTCGAAAAGCGGAAATTGCAGCAATTATGGTTTATGAAGCAGGTAAGCCATGGGATGAAGCAGTTGGTGATGCAGCTGAAGGTATTGATTTTATTGAATACTATGCACGTTCAATGATGGACTTGGCTCAAGGTAAGCCAGTACTTGATCGTGAAGGTGAACACAATAAATATTTCTATAAATCAATTGGTACAGGTGTTACAATTCCGCCGTGGAACTTCCCGTTTGCGATTATGGCTGGTACAACTTTAGCACCAGTTGTG
Source organism: Staphylococcus aureus (assembly GCF_001027105.1). Lineage (GTDB taxonomy): Bacteria > Bacillota > Bacilli > Staphylococcales > Staphylococcaceae > Staphylococcus > Staphylococcus aureus. The sequence continues at coordinate 2,576,869 of NZ_CP011526.1, read as the reverse complement.
GCAGGTAATACAGTGTTATTGAAACCTGCTGAGGATACACCTTATATCGCTTATAAATTAATGGAAATTTTAGAAGAAGCAGGATTACCAAAAGGCGTAGTTAACTTTGTTCCTGGTGATCCGAAAGAAATTGGTGATTACTTAGTTGATCATAAAGATACGCATTTCGTTACATTTACAGGATCACGTGCGACAGGTACTAGAATTTATGAACGTAGTGCCGTTGTTCAAGAAGGTCAAAACTTCTTGAAACGTGTTATCGCTGAAATGGGTGGTAAAGATGCCATTGTAGTTGATGAAAATATTGATACAGATATGGCAGCAGAAGCTATTGTAACGTCAGCATTTGGTTTTTCTGGTCAAAAATGTTCAGCATGTTCACGTGCAATTGTGCATAAAGACGTTTATGACGAAGTATTAGAGAAATCAATCAAATTAACAAAAGAATTAACGTTGGGCAATACTGTAGACAATACGTATATGGGCCCAGTTATTAATAAAAAACAATTTGATAAGATTAAAAATTATATTGAGATTGGTAAAGAAGAAGGTAAATTAGAACAAGGTGGCGGCACTGATGATTCAAAAGGTTACTTTGTAGAACCAACAATCATTTCAGGACTTAAATCTAAAGATAGAATCATGCAAGAAGAAATTTTTGGTCCAGTTGTTGGCTTTGTGAAAGTTAACGATTTTGATGAAGCAATTGAGGTTGCAAATGATACAGATTACGGTTTAACTGGTGCAGTGATTACAAATAATCGCGAGCATTGGATTAAAGCGGTAAACGAATTTGATGTAGGCAATTTATACCTTAACAGAGGCTGTACTTCAGCAGTTGTTGGATACCATCCATTTGGTGGTTTCAAAATGTCAGGTACGGACGCTAAAACAGGTAGTCCAGACTACTTATTACACTTCTTAGAACAAAAGGTTGTTTCAGAAATGTTCTAATGCTTCATAATGAACAAGGGCCATCCATTGCGGTTGGCTCTTTTTATTTATAACTTTAAAAATTAAGTAATAGCAACCATATTTTTAGAAAAGGATTATAGGTATAAGAATGTGAGATACGTTATTTCAATAATAATGGGAATTGTATTAGCAATTTGGTCATTTAAACAACTGAGTCAAAGTCATTTAGATAGCGGATTTATTTTTTTCTTCATAGTTTATGTGTTGTGTATCAGTTGTTTTAATAGCGATAAGCACGATAAAAATAAAAAACGATAGTAGTACACGAATTCATTAACGTGTACACTATCGTTTTTATTATGAATGTTGGTAACGCTCATGAGTTTCTCATCTACTATTTAATCTTAATATTGATTAATCTATGGAAAATGTTATCAATATCTTCGCCAGGCCAATCAATTTTTTCATCTTTTATCCAATGTATAAAACCTTCAATCAACGAGTCATAAATATAAAATATGAGATTATCTGGGATGTCGCTGTCAATATCGATACGGTCTCTATTATTTTTGATATCGTTATGCATAATTTTAATGCAGACATTTTTTAATACTTTATTAAATTCAGCGTCTTCTTCTTGGAATTCTGCGATTTCTCTCAAATCCTCTTTATTATTAATCGTATCACTCATCGTTTGGAATGGATGATTAAGACGGTCACTGATATCTCTAGCAAAGTAGTCTTTAGTCAATTGATTGAACAAGTACTCTAGAAGATCATATTTATCATAAAAATGTTTATAAAATGTTGTACGGTGTACGAGTGCGTTGTCGCAAATTTGATTGACAGTAATCGTTTGGAATAATTGCTGTTCTAACAATTGTAGCAAGCTACTCGACAATGCTTTTTTTGTCTTTATAACTCGTAAATCAGTCTCTTTCATCTACATTTCTCCTTTGTGTGTAGTTTAATATACAAAATTTTCCAATTGATTCTTTAAGAGGTCGGGGATAGATACTATAATCGAACAATAATCTACACTGTATATTTAAACTATAACGTTGATTTTAAAAGGAGGCAATATACTTTGGCAAAATTTTTATATAAGATGGGGACATTCATCGCAAAACATAAATGGTCCGCGGTCATTGCATGGATAGTGATTGTAGCTGCAATATTGATACCACTTGCTACAAATGCACCGAAATTTGACAATGATATTAAAATGACAGGATTAGAGTCGTTAGATACGAATAAAAAGATTGAAAAACATTTTAATCAAGATAGTGAAAAGGCACAAATACGTGTTGTCTTTAAGACGACTAAAGATGATGGTATTGTGCAACCGAACATTACTAAAGATATTAAGAAAACGTTAGATGATATTAAAAAAGATGACAAGCACATTGATAAAATATCAGATCCTTATGAAAATAAGCAAATTAGTAAAGATAAAACAACTGCATTTGCAGATATCACATATGACGTTAGTCAAACATCTTTAAAAGATGGCTCTAGAGATAATGTTAAAAGTCATTTGAAAGACTTACGTGACAATCATAATGTACAAACAGAGTTAACTGGTACAGGAATGACATCTACAGAAGTAGGCGGTAATTCTGAACTAGTTGGTATTATTGTTGCATTTGTTGTACTGTTAATCACATTCGGTTCAGTCATTGCTGCAGGATTACCAATTATAAGTGCATTGATTGGTCTAGCCTCTGGTGTAGGTATTATCAGTTTGTTAACTTATGCATTCGATATACCAAATGTCACACTGACATTAGCCGTAATGATTGGACTAGCAGTTGGTATCGATTATGCATTATTTATTTTATTCAGATATCGACAAGTTATGAAAACTGAAACAGATTACATTAAAGGCATTGGTCTTGCAATAGGAACAGCAGGTAGTGCAGTTGTTTTTGCTGGTGTAACAGTTGTAATTGCAGTATGTGGTTTATCATTAGTAGGCATTGACTTCTTAGCGGTAATGGGATTTGCTTCGGCAATTAGTGTTGTTTTTGCAGTACTTAGCGCTTTAACTTTATTACCTGCATTAATAAGCATTTTCCATAAACGCATTAAAGTGAATAAATTACAGTCTAAATTCAAAAAAGATATTGATACGCCATGGTCTAAATTTATTACAGGAAATGCACTTGCGGCAGTATTACTAGGTTTAATCATATTAGTAGCAGCTGCAATACCAGTTAGTCATATGCGACTTGGTATTCCAGATGACGGTGTTAAACCAGCAGATTCTACACAGAAAAAAGCTTACGATATTATCTCGGATAAATTTGGTGAAGGATTTAATGGCCAAATACCGATGTTGATAAATGTGAAAGATAAAAAGGATGATCCACAAGGATTACAACAAGATTTACAGTCTGTATATAAAGATATTAAAGATAAGAAAAATGTAGATATCGTTACGCCACCACAAATGAGTAAAGATAATGATTACGCTTTGATGGTCGTGATACCTAAGCAAGGGCCTAATGCAGAGAGTACAAATGATTTAGTGCATGATTTACGAGATTATCATAAAGATGCACAAGATAAATATGGGTTCAAAACGGAGATTTCGGGACAAAGTGTCATTAATATTGATATGTCTAAAAAGTTAAATGAGGCGATACCTTTATTTGCCTCAGTCATTGTTGTATTAGCATTTTTCTTATTAATGATTGTCTTCCGTTCAATTCTAATACCATTAAAAGCAGTTTTAGGATTCGTCTTGTCATTAATGGCAACATTAGGATTTACAACATTAGTAATGCAAGATGGTTTTATGAAAGGTCTGTTTGGTATTGAAACGACAGGACCAATGCTAGCATTTTTACCGGTTATTACTATAGGTATCTTATTTGGATTAGCGATGGATTATGAAGTCTTCCTTATGTCGCGAATTCATGAAGAATATAGTAAAACAGGGGATAATGATTATTCTATCAAAGTAGGATTGAAAGAAAGCGGTCCTGTTATTGTAGCAGCTGCATTAATTATGTTTAGTGTCTTCTTTGCGTTTGTATTCCAAGAAGATGTCATGATTAAATCAATGGGTATGGCATTAGCGTTTGGTGTACTCTTTGATGCCTTCGTAGTCAGAATGATGTTAATTCCTGCATTAACGAAATTGTTTGGAAAAGGTTCGTGGTATTTACCAGCATGGTTGAATCGCATTATTCCACGAGTTGATATTGAAGGACATGCACTTGAAAAATATAAAACGGTTGAATCACAGGAATCTGAAGCTAAAGATAGTAAGGAAACATACGACACAACCTTTAAAGTATATCCACAAGGTGCAACAAATGTATCGAAACATCAAGATGCACATGGGCAAGATGATGCACATTCAATAGTACTAGATGATAAAACGATGGCATTGTACCAAGAAGTGAAACAGCAATCAGCAAGTTCATTGTTCTTATATGATGCTTTAATAGATTATCAAAACAAGCATCAACTAAATTCAAAACAACAAGCAACGAATATAGAACAGTTGAATAAAAATATTGAAAAGCTCAATCAATTGTTAGAAAAAAATCTACGAAATAAATCATAAAATAACATGTACATGCCTCCGCTTTAAATGTCTATCAATGACATTTGAAGCGGAGGTTTTTTGCATGGAAGTGATTATACAAAACATTTTTGCAATGTCACAAATTTTACATGAAAAATGAAAATTATTTAAATAAAGTATTGCGAGCTACAATTTTAAGGGTTATGATTTTTAAGTGATAATGATTATTATTTCTAATAGGAGAGCGAAATAGTATGTTAAACATTAAAAATGGTGAAATGAATAAGGCTTATAAAATAAAGCGAATGGATATTGCTAATGAGAATATGTTGTATCGTCTAAGTGCCTTTGGGTTAACAGATGACGCTATCATAACGATTAAACAAAAATGTTTATTTAAAGGGCCATGTATTATTGAAGTAAACGGACAACAGTTAAGTATTAGACATTGCGATGCTTGTTCTATTGCATTAGAAGAATAGGAGCCGGACGAATGGAAAATTATTGTATTTTAGGAAATCCTAATGTTGGTAAAACATCTTTGTTTAACGCTTTAACTGGTTCGTATGAATATATAGGCAACTGGAGTGGCGTAACGGTAGAGAAAAAAGTAGGGAAACTTAAAGAAAATGTAGGACAATTAATTGATTTACCAGGTACATATGATTTATCGCCGATTTCTAAAGATGAAACTGTAGTGACAGACTATTTATTAAACGATTCATTTTCAGGAATCATTAACATTGTTGATGCGAGTCAACTAAAAAGAAATATGCAATTAACAGTACAATTGTTAGAACTTAATCAACCAATATACATCGGATTAAATATGATTGATGTAGCTACAAAGCGCGGGATAAAAATCGATTATCATAAATTGATGAAAAAGTTAAAAACACCTATTTTTCCAGTTGTGGCACGTACAGGCAAAGGAACAAAATATTTACTTGGCGAAATAAAGCATCTAGGGGAAGGGTATCAACCGCATTTTAAAATCAATTATGGTGAGAAGATTGAAGAGACAATTAAAAATATGTGTCAAATAATAATGACAGAGACATCTCATGATAAGTATCAAGCTAGGTTTATTGCGATTCAATTCTTATTAAATAACATGCAAATTGCAAACGAACTTAATTCAGAGGTTGTAAATAAATTGTCGAGTTTACGTGATCAAGTTGCTGAACAAGTAGGGGCTGTATCTGTTCGTCGAGAGATGGAGCGTATACGCAATCATTATATTGAGACGTTATTGCAAGACGTGGTAACGTATCCAGATGAAGATAAGCAATATTTCAGCTCTAGAATAGACAAGATATTAACACATAAATATATAGGGATGCCTATCTTTCTAGCAATTATGTGGTTGATCTTTCAAACTACATTTACATGGATTGGCACACCTTTGTCGGATCAACTCGATGCATTTATAGGTGGTACATTTACAGATAGTGTGAAGACGATTATGAATTATCTTGGTGTTATACCATTTTTACAAGATTTAATTACAGATGGCATTATTGCTGGTGTAGGATCAGTATTAGTCTTTGTACCACAAATTGTTGTGCTCTTTTTCTTTATATCTTTATTAGAAGATTCGGGTTATATGGCACGTATTGCGGTTTTAATGGATCGTATTATGGAATCGTTCGGTTTAAGCGGGAAGTCTTTTATACCAATGATTATCGGATTTGGTTGTAATGTACCGAGTATTATGGCTGCGCGCAGTATTGAAAATGAAAAAGAGCGTTTAACAACGATATTAATTGCACCATTCATGTCATGCTCTGCTAGACTGCCAGTGTATGCGTTGTTCGTAGGTATCTTTTTCAAAGAGAATCAATCTTTAGTAGTATTAAGCCTGTATGTTTTAGGTATTATTATGGCATTTTTAGTCAGTACAGTACTTACTAAGACGATTTTAAAAAATGATAATGCAATCTTTATTGTGGAATTGCCAACATACCGTGTGCCTTCCATTAAAACGTTGTGGCGTAGTACTTGGGAAAAGGCTAAGGGCTTTGTTCGTAAAGCAGGTACATTTATTTTTGGCGGCTCAGTAGTCATTTGGCTATTAAGTTATGTAGGACCACATGGTATCAATGTGAATATCAATCAAAGTTTTTTACATATGGTTGGTAGTTTCTTTGGTATGTTAGTGCAACCGCTCGGATTTGGAACATGGCAAGCAGGTGCTACGTTAGTGCCAGGATTTTTAGCAAAAGAAGTTATCGTAAGTTCGATGGCGATTATCTATTCATCAGGTGATGCAGGCCTTGTTAATGTGATTCAAAATCAATTCACACCGCTATCTGCGTATGCATTTATGATATTTATACTATTGTATATTCCTTGTGTTTCTACAGTAGCAGCAATCCGTAAAGAGACTTATTCATGGAAATGGACGGCACTTGCAGTTGCCTATCCTCTAGTCACTGCATATGTCTTAACATTCATTTTTTATCAAGTCGGACATTTATTTGTTTAAGGAGTGGTTAAAGTGTCAGTCATTATTAACATTTTAATTTTTTTAGCAATTTTCGGATATGCCTTATATACACTAGTAAAATTTTTCAAGCGTTCAAAACAAGGAAAATGTGGTACATGTGACATTAATCGTGATTGTTGTGGAACAGAACAGCACACAGCGAATCATTTTCCAGGGAAATAATTAAAAAAATGAGCACAGGCAAGGGCGACCTGATGCTCATTTTTGATGCGCGATATGTTAAAGTGTCGTTATTTACCTTTTACGACTAATTCGTTATCCTCAACATCTATATCCACATGTTTAACGTCTGTATGATCTAAATAGTAATCTGTAATTTTGTCACGTACTTGCTGTTCAACAATACGTCTTAATGGACGTGCACCTAATTCTTCATCATAGCCTTCTTCAATTAACCAATCTTTCGCATCTTGAGAAACGTCCATCGTAATACCTTTTTTGTCTAATGTAACTTGTACATCGTCTAATAATAAGTTGACGATATCTTGCAATGCATCTTTATCTAAATGTAAGAATTCAACGATGCCGTTGAAGCGGTTAAGGAATTCAGGGCGGAAGAATTTTTTCATTTCGTGCATAATATCTTTTTCTTCAGCGTCATTGCCATTGCCAAAGCCAGCATTTGATGTACAAATAATAATTGTATTTTTAAAGTTGATGACATTACCTTGACCATCAGTCAAATTACCATCATCCATTACTTGTAATAACAATGTTAAAATTTGTGGATTTGCTTTTTCGATTTCATCAAATAGAATGACTGAGTATGGATTACGGCGTACTTTTTCAGTTAACGTATTTGAATTGTCATCATAACCAACATAACCAGCAGTTGTACCAATCATTTTTGAAACAGCTGTTGTGTCACTATATTCACTCATATCAAGTCGAATCAGTGCATCTTTATTACCAAATAAATCAATTGCTAATTGTTTAGCAAGCTCTGTTTTACCAACACCAGTAGGGCCAACAAATAGGAAACTGCCAATTGGACGGTTGCCGTCATCAAACCCAGCACGATTACGGCGAATTGCACGTGAAACCATTTCTACAGCTTGATCTTGACCTATGATTTTACTTCTTAAACGATTAGAAATATTTTTTAAACGTTCAATATCGTTATCATCCATTTGAGAAACTGGAATACCAGTTAATCGTTGAATAGTATCTGAAATATCATGAACTGTAGCAACAGCAGTATGTTCACCATTACTATTTTCTAATTTATCTTGTAATGATTTGATTTCATTTTGAATGTCGTCAGCTTTTTTATATTCTTCAGCACTTACTGCTTTACGTTTATCATTTTCTAATTCAGAAATTCGTTTTTCAGTTTCAACTTTATCGACAGCTGGACTTTGCGCAGATAAATGTGCTGCTGTAATATCTAACACATCGATTGCTTTATCTGGTAATAATCGTTGTGGAATATATTGAATTGATAAGTCAACACATGCTTTTAATACGTCATCTGGTAATTTTACTTGATGGTGTTCTTCGAATTTTTCGCGAATACCTTTTAAAATTTCAACAGTATCTTTAGCGCTTGGTTCATTAACAAGCACTTCATTAAATCTGCGCGTTAATGCAGCATCTTTAAGAATATTGTTTCGATATTCATCTTGTGTTGTTGCACCAATAATAGAAATCTCACCACGACTTAATGCAGGTTTCAAAATATCAGATAACCCTTTGCTACCTGAATCACTTCCTGTGGCACCTGAACCGATAATTTGATGGATTTCATCAAAGAATAGTACGGCATTTTGTGAAGATTTAACACCTTCGATTAATTTTTGAATATTTTCTTCAAAAGCACCACGATATTGCGTTCCAGCTTCTAATGATGAAATGTCTACAGAAATAATTTCTTTGTCTTTGATTGCTGCTGGTACATTTCCTTCAACGATTGCCTGTGCTAAACCTTCAACAATCGCAGTTTTACCAACACCAGCTTCTCCAACTAATATAGGATTGTTTTTAGTTCGTCTACTTAAAACTTCAGCAGTTTCTTGAATTTCTTTATCACGACCAATGACTGGATCTAATAAACCGTCACGTGCTTCTTGCGTAAGGTTACGACCAATTTGTTCTAAATAATTGCCGTTGCCACCTTGTTGCCCTTGTTGTCTTTGTGCTGCTTGTTGAAAAGCTTGCGCACTTTGTTCAGCAGAGTGATTGCCACCTTGTTGTGTGAGTTGCGCTAGTTCTTCAGGTGAAACTTCTTTACCATTAATATAGTACTTTTTGTTTCCGACTTGATTTGAACCTTGCATATCTTTCATCATTCTTCGAAAAATTGAATCAAAGTCGCTATTGAAAAAACCGTTATTCATATAACATCACCTCTAAATTTTTTTGAACTAAACAAAAAAGAAATTACTTTTGAAGCGTTATGCAAACTATATACAATTGCAATTGTACTTTTCCACTAATAGTAGGTGATAAAACAGAATATTTTTAAAACTTTATGAATATTGTGTGTTATTTTTAATAAGTAATTATAGGTTTAATAAAATATTAAGGATTCATTGCATTTTCAATATTTTAATTTAAGATTTGGTTTACAAAGTAAGAGGTTAGCACGTGTAGTAAGATATGTAACTGTATATTGCAGCAAAGTGATAGCTGGTATTACGTGTTTATATACGTAATTGACGACTTATTTATTTTTAAAAAATGTGAACATGAATATTTTCTAATTTAACAATTAAGGCGTATGATTAGAAAAAGGGGGAATTTTTATGGAGTATAAGAGTTACTATGATTCGCCTGTAGGACGATTGGAACTTTTGAGTGATGGGGTAAGTCTGACCGCTGTTTTGTTTGAAAATCAACAAGGTGATGGTACTAGGGAAGAAAATACGTCTTTAGCGATATTTAGAGAGGCGACACAGTGGTTAGACGCGTATTTTAAAGGTGACAATCCTGAAATCACAATACCTTTAAAGCCAACAGGTAGTCATTTTCAACAGTGTGTTTGGAATGAATTAAGACAGGTTCCTTATGGGACTCTAACAACGTATGGTGCTATTGCCAAAAAAGTAGGCAAGCTGCTTAACAAGCCAAAAATGTCAGCCCAAGCGGTTGGAGGTGCAGTCGGAAGTAATCCATTATCTATTATCGTGCCATGTCATCGTGTTGTCGGTAAAACGGGTAGCTTAACAGGGTTCGGTGGAACGATTAATAATAAAATTAAGCTGTTAGAGTTGGAGAATATCGATATGTCAAAGCTTTATGTACCAAAACATAGCACGAAGCCGTAACGTATAAAGGATCCAGGCATTAGGAAAACTTCAATAATGTGTCAAATAGGCATAATGAATTCATTCAATACGAAGTGTTATAAATAGAGAACAGCAGTAAGACGATTTCAATTAGAAGTGGTCTTACTGCTGCTTTTAGGTTTTATTATATGTGTTTTAAATACACCGACTACTCTGGTCTGTGATATTCACGAACGTTATTTTCAATATTTGATAAGTAGAAAATATGACGATCTTCATGAACAGCATCTTGTTCTTCGTCAAATTCAACGTCATCAAAACGTTTGAAGAATGTTTCATATGCATCAACAGATACTTCAGTACGGTTATTTAATAATGCTTTATGTGCAGCTTGATCTAAATGATCTTTGTAGCCTTCAACTAATGTCGCACTATAAAATTCACCAACTGAACCTGAGCCATAACTGAATAAACCGATTGTTTCACCAGCTTGTAAATCTCGATTTTCAAGTAATGATATTAGGCTTAAATATAATGATCCAGTATAAATATTACCGACATAACGGTTATAATCTACAGCATCTTCATATCCTGAACGTAAACGCTCTTGAGTTGTTTCATCAGCGTTATCAATGATTGACTCTAATGCCTTTTTACCCATTTTTGTAAATGGAACATGGAAGCATAGAGATGCGAAGTCAGCTAGCGACTTACCTTGACGTTTTGCGTATTCATTCCAGCTTTGTTGGAATGAGCGGATATAAGCATCTTTAGATAATGCACCATCAACTAATGGATATTTATGTCCAGTTGGACGCCAGAAATCATAAACGTCTTCAGTGTAAGCAACAGCATCTTCATTTAATGCCAAAATGCTTGGATTATGTGCAATAACCATCGCAACTGCGCCAGCACCTTGTGTTGGCTCGCCGCCTGAATTCAATCCATAACGTGCTGTATCTGTAGCAATAACTAATACTTTTTCATTCGGTCTAGTTGCTAAATAATCTTTAGCTAATTGAATTGCTGGTGTTGCAGCATAACAAGCTTCTTTCATTTCAAAGCAGCGTGCAAAAGGTTGAATACCTAATAAGTTGTGAATTTGAACAGCGGCTGCTTTAGCAGCATCAACTGCTGATTCAGTTGCCACAATTACCATACCAATTTTCTTTTTGTCTTCGTCTGTTATAATGTCCTTAGCAGCGTTAGCGCCCATTGAAACGATGTCTTGGTTTACAGGACTAACAGCCATTTCAGTTTGACCAATTCCAATTAAAAATTTGTTTGGGTCTACTTGGCGTGCTTCTGCTAATTTAGCCATGTCTACATAGTACTTTGGAACGTAAAAGTTTATTTTATCGATACCTATTGTCATAAGGTTTTACATCCTTTCAAATTTATAAAAGCAACACTTGTATCATATCAGAATATGCTAATTTTATACAAAGAAATATACTAAATTTAAAAATGATTTGTCGTTTCTTGTAAGCGTTTTAATTTACCTTGTTTTATTTTAAAGTCAAAACGACAATTATTCAATTGAATTTTAAGACGAATGACGTTATTTTGTGGTAAAAATAGTAGTGATTGAAATGTTAAAAATTATGTGAAGTAAAAGGAGTACGTCCATGCAAAATTTAGATAAGAATTTTCGACATTTATCTCGTAAAGAAAAGTTACAACAATTGGTTGATAAGCAATGGTTATCAGAAGAACAATTCGACATTTTACTGAATCATCCATTAATCGATGAAGAAGTAGCCAATAGTTTAATTGAAAATGTCATCGCGCAAGGTGCATTACCCGTTGGATTATTACCGAATATCATTGTGGACGATAAGGCATATGTTGTACCTATGATGGTGGAAGAGCCTTCAGTTGTCGCTGCAGCTAGTTATGGTGCAAAGCTAGTGAATCAGACTGGCGGATTTAAAACGGTATCTTCTGAACGTATTATGATAGGTCAAATCGTCTTTGATGGCGTTGACGATACTGAAAAATTATCAGCAGACATTAAAGCTTTAGAAAAGCAAATTCATAAAATTGCGGATGAGGCATATCCTTCTATTAAAGCGCGTGGTGGTGGTTACCAACGTATAGCGATTGATACATTTCCTGAGCAACAGTTACTATCTTTAAAAGTATTTGTTGATACGAAAGATGCTATGGGCGCTAATATGCTTAATACGATTTTAGAGGCCATAACTGCATTTTTAAAAAATGAATTTCCGCAAAGCGACATTTTAATGAGTATTTTATCCAATCATGCAACAGCGTCCGTTGTTAAAGTTCAAGGCGAAATTGATGTTAAAGATTTAGCAAGGGGCGAGAGAACTGGAGAAGAGGTTGCCAAACGAATGGAACGTGCTTCTGTATTGGCCCAAGTAGATATTCATCGTGCAGCAACACATAATAAAGGTGTTATGAATGGCATACATGCTGTTGTTTTAGCAACAGGAAATGATACGCGTGGTGCAGAAGCAAGTGCGCATGCATACGCGAGTCGTGACGGACAGTATCGTGGTATTGCTACATGGCGTTACGATCAAGATCGTCAACGATTGATTGGTACAATTGAAGTGCCTATGACATTGGCAATCGTTGGCGGTGGTACAAAAGTATTACCAATTGCTAAAGCTTCATTAGAGCTACTAAATGTAGAGTCAGCACAAGAATTAGGTCATGTAGTTGCTGCCGTTGGTTTAGCGCAAAACTTTGCAGCATGTCGCGCGCTTGTGTCAGAAGGTATTCAACAAGGTCATATGAGTTTACAATATAAATCATTAGCTATCGTTGTAGGGGCAAAAGGTGATGAAATTGCTAAAGTAGCTGAAGCTTTGAAAAAAGAACCCCGTGCAAATACACAAGCAGCGGAACATATTTTACAAGAAATTAGACAACAATAGTAAATGGCGAATAGCGATTTTAAAGAAAAGTTTAAGTCAGTCCATCGTAGCGCTTAGATAAATTAATATGAACAAAAATAAAAACTTCTATCACACGCATACAGGAAATTGAAGCGTTCGTGATAGAAGTTTTTTGATTAGTAAATCAGTCTAATGAAAAGTAAATAACTTCTTCATGAGACGAATTCATTATAGGATTCAAATTTGGAACGAGTTTCTTCTTGTCTCGATTTTAACAGTCTTAGATTCTTCAAGTTCCTATCATTTTGATATTTGTTAACAATATGAACAGTAGAATGCCTCACTCCACTCCTTTTTTAGCAATTTCTTCTGCAGTCATCATTTATTCATCATATAAGAATTTAATTTCTCATTTCTTATGACTTGCTTGTAAGTATGAAAGAACAACAGCATTGCATTTAAATACAATTATTATTAATTATTCCACTAGCGTTAAAAAGAAGTAATAATAAGATACTTAAGAATAAATATCTGAAAATACTAAAAATTCTGAAAAAACCTTTCTTATTTTTAATATATTGAGTATAATGTTTTTTGAGAGAGGAGATATGACATTTATGGAGATTATAATAGAGATTTATATGTATTTAAGAGATGGAATTAAAGAGCATTTTATTTTGAAAAAGGTTAGAAAAAAATTTAAAAAATTAAATGAGATTAACAGCGATATACAAAATATGTATGCAGAAAATCAGGGGCTCTTAGAAACAGATAAAACAATAATTGACAAGGTCTTAAGCACTGACGTTACAAATAGCCATGATATTAATGAATTATATTTATTTCTTAAAAACTATTTGGATAAGACGCAATGATAACTGTAGCTGTTATAGATACGGGTGTAGATATCTACCATAATAAATTATACAAATATATAAATTTATCAAAAAGTTTTTGTTGATGAATCTTTGACTGATAAAAATGGTCATGGAATCGCTATAACTGGGATTATACTTTTTGTTATAAATGCTCTTCAAATAAATAATGATTTACCAATAAGTATATCAAGTAAACTAAAGAAATATATTCATAAACCTGACTAGCAGTTCTGTCTCAAAGTTAAAATTTATATATAGTTCTATATAAAAGTGGTAATTATAGTTTTGGTTTAACAATATTTTTCTAGCTGTCGAAAGTAATAATAAATGATGTTTCACATTCGAATCGAAATATTTCAAACTTAGTAGCAAAATTACAATGAGACTGTGTTAAATATTAAAGCAATTAAACCGAGTGAAAAGGGGATAAAGGTTTTGAGTCATCAATTTAAACAGGTCTCAAAAACTCAGTTAAATTATTTTTTTAACTAATGACGATGAAAACAGCAAAAAATTATTGAGATTTAGAACAAGGTTTATATCGAAAACGTATGTTAAGTTATAGCGAATTATTTAAATAATAGCATAAAATTTTATATATAGATTATGCTAAAGATGAAATAATAGTTGAAGAAGAAATATACGTTCAATTACGGCAATTTGAAATTTGTAGAAGTAATAATATAATTTCATAAAATAAAAACTTCTATCACACGCATACAGGAAATTGAAGCGTTCGTGATAGAAGTTTTTTGATTAGTAAATATAGTTAAAGTTACGTGCTGCCTTTTTGCTTAGTACACGTGTATTGTATTTTAATGGGCGATAAAAGTTGTATTCTGAAACTTTAATACTACCGTTTTTATATACTTGTTCAACAACTGCGACATGTCCATAATATCCTGCAGTTGATTGCATGACAGCAAATTTTCTTGGTGTACGACCAGTCGCATATTTTGATTTACGTGCATTGTAATACCAATTTTTAGCATTGCCCCATCTATTAGAAACAGGTTTACCGACTTGTGCGCGACGTTTAAATGCCCACCATGTACATTGGTTTTTACTATAATAATTAACTGCGGCATGCGATTGATGCGTTTGTTCGACGGATTGATAAGTGAAATCTGCTGAGAAAAGTACTGCAAAAGCAATTAATAAACGAATTAGTATCTTTTTATATTCCATTTTTATCTCCCAAGTTAATTTTTTTCTTTATTCAACGTTAATTATGATAACAAATTTTTTTTAGAAAACAATGTAAGCAATCAACAATAAAAGTAACTGTAATGAAGTTGTCATATAAAGTGTTGAATTGTAATAAAAATGGATTTTTTCATAAAATGTAGAAATTCATGTATTTAACAATTAATTGTCATAGTGATACAAGGATGTCAGGATTGATTAACAGCGGATATTAGTGGGAAAATATAAAATGATTTAAAAGAAAAGGTACGTGGTTCTATAACTGAAAGAAAATAGCAATCACAATATACTAAATGTAGCAATAACATTAAAAATAGCGCCCTGCAATCAGAGCGCTAACATGAGATGATGTGACTCCATGTATTCATGTATCATTGTACATTTGTGAATTGGTTGAAAACTGATAGTGCCCGTTTAATTACAGGTACTGAGATGCTTTCAGGACATGGATTTGTTCGAAAATATGACAATATTTCACTATGGCTCTTCACTTCTCTAGGGAAATTGCTATCTTGATTAATCCAATCAACCAATTCACCTAATGGTGTGTCATCACCAAGAAAACTTTGCATAAATTCGTAAAAGCTCAATACCTCACCTCGATTAATATACTTGAGCCATTAATATAATACCATAAAAGAATGTGTATTTTACATAAAACTTTTTATAAAGCAATTTTATAAATCTAAATTTATTGAATGTTTAAGAAGTTGTGTATAATGAAATAAACGTGTTGAAATAGTTAGGATGATGTTAGTGGATATCAAACATATGAAATATTTTATTGAAGTCGTTAAGCAAGGAGGCATGACTAATGCTTCCAAATCATTATATATTGCACAACCTACAATTAGTAAAGCAATTAAAGATATTGAAAATGAAATGGGCACGCCCTTATTTGATAGAAGTAAAAGACATTTAATTCTTACCGATGCAGGTCAAATTTTTTATGAGAAAAGTAAAGAAATTGTTGCACTGTATGATTATTTACCATCTGAAATGGAACGCTTGAATGGACTGGAAACAGGACATATAAACATGGGCATGTCGGCAGTCATGAATATGAAGATTCTTATCAATATTCTTGGTGCATTCCATCAACAATATCCAAATGTTACATATAATTTGATAGAAAATGGCGGTAAAACAATTGAACAGCAAATTATCAATGATGAAGTAGATATAGGCGTGACCACTTTGCCAGTCGATCATCATATTTTCGATTATACTACCCTAGATAAGGAAGATTTGCGACTTATCGTGAGCAGAGAGCATCGACTCGCAAAATATGAAACTGTTAAACTCGAAGATTTAGCAGGTGAAGACTTCATTTTATTTAATAAAGACTTTTACTTGAATGATAAAATTATTGAAAATGCTAAAAACGTTGGCTTTGTTCCGAATACTGTAGCGCAAATTTCACAATGGCATGTTATAGAAGATTTAGTTACGAATGAATTAGGTATTAGTATTTTACCAACATCAATTTCAGAGCAACTAAATGGAGATGTGAAGCTGCTACGCATTGAAGATGCTCATGTACATTGGGAATTAGGTGTTGTTTGGAAGAAGGATAAACAATTAAGTCATGCCACAACGAAATGGATAGAATTTTTGAAAGACCGTTTAGGCTAACATATTAATAAAGCACTCATTATTTAAGGCGCATCATTACGTGGGTCATTGAAATAATGAGTGTTTTTTTGTGAAAATGAAGTGAAATTTAGAGAGCGTTTCCATAGAAAATAGTAATACAAACTATAAAAAAAGAGTATTTTTATATTGTGTACGCCATCTTTATAATAGTTATTGTAACAATTTAGACATATTTAGAAAGGGATGGCGCCATGCACAAAGTCCAATTAATAATCAAACTACTACTACAACTAGGAATCATCATTGTGATTACTTATATTGGCACAGAAATTCAAAAGATTTTTCATCTTCCCTTAGCCGGCAGTATTGTTGGTCTATTTTTATTTTATTTACTATTACAATTTAAGATTGTACCGCTAACTTGGGTAGAAGACGGTGCAAACTTTTTATTAAAGACGATGGTCTTTTTCTTCATACCGTCAGTTGTAGGTATTATGGATGTTGCTTCCGAAATTACGCTAAATTATATACTCTTTTTCGCAGTCATTATCATAGGAACATGTATCGTTGCATTATCTTCAGGTTATATTGCTGAAAAAATGTCTGTTAAACATAAACATCGTAAAGGTGTAGACGCTTATGAATGATTACGTGCAAGCCTTATTAATGATTTTGTTGACTGTCGTTTTATATTATTTCGCTAAAAGGTTACAACAAAAATATCCGAACCCATTTTTGAATCCAGCATTAATTGCATCTTTAGGAATTATTTTTGTCTTACTTATCTTTGGAATTAGTTATAACGGGTATATGAAAGGTGGCAGTTGGATCAACCATATTTTAAACGCAACGGTCGTATGTTTAGCGTACCCACTTTATAAAAATAGAGAGAAAATTAAAGACAATGTCTCTATCATTTTTGCAAGTGTATTAACTGGCGTCATGCTGAATTTCATGTTAGTGTTCTTAACACTTAAAGCATTTGGCTATTCTAAAGACGTCATTGTAACGTTATTGCCCCGATCTATAACAGCCGCAGTAGGTATCGAAGTGTCACATGAACTAGGTGGTACAGATACGATGACCGTACTTTTTATTATCACAACGGGTTTAATCGGTAGTATTTTAGGTTCGATGTTATTAAGATTTGGAAGATTTGAATCTTCTATCGCCAAAGGATTAACGTATGGGAATGCGTCACATGCATTTGGCACAGCTAAAGCACTAGAAATGGATATTGAATCCGGTGCATTTAGTTCAATTGGGATGATTTTAACTGCAGTTATTAGTTCAGTGTTAATACCTGTTCTAATTTTATTATTCTATTAATTTAGATATTTAAAATGATAGACAGAAAGGGAGGCTATTAGTAATAATGGCAAAAATAAAAGCAAATGAAGCATTAGTTAAAGCATTACAAGCATGGGATATAGATCACTTGTATGGTATTCCAGGAGACTCAATCGACGCAGTAGTCGATAGTTTACGTACAGTGAGAGATCAATTTAAATTTTATCATGTACGTCATGAAGAAGTAGCAAGCTTAGCGGCTGCTGGTTACACAAAATTAACTGGTAAAATCGGTGTGGCATTAAGTATCGGTGGCCCTGGTTTAATTCATTTATTAAATGGTATGTATGATGCCAAAATGGATAATGTACCGCAATTAATATTATCTGGACAAACGAATAGTACAGCACTTGGAACGAAAGCATTCCAAGAAACAAATTTACAAAAATTATGTGAAGATGTAGCCGTTTATAATCACCAAATTGAAAAAGGTGACAATGTGTTTGAAATCGTTAACGAAGCAATTCGTACGGCATATGAACAAAAAGGTGTAGCTGTTGTTATTTGTCCTAACGACTTATTAACTGAAAAAATTAAAGATACAACGAATAAACCAGTAGATACATCAAGACCAACAGTAGTATCACCAAAATATAAAGACATCAAAAAAGCGGTTAAACTAATTAATAAAAGTAAAAAGCCTGTCATGTTAATTGGTGTAGGTGCGAAACATGCGAAAGATGAGCTACGTGAATTTATTGAAATGGCTAAAATTCCTGTCATTCATTCATTACCAGCTAAAACAATCTTGCCGGATGATCATCCATATAGTATCGGTAACTTAGGTAAAATCGGTACCAAAACATCTTATCAAACAATGCAGGAAGCGGATTTATTAATTATGGTTGGTACAAACTATCCATATGTGGATTACTTACCTAAGAAAAATATTAAAGCCATTCAAATTGACACAAATCCTAAAAATATCGGACATCGTTTCAATATTAATGTAGGAATTGTTGGAGATAGTAAAATTGCGTTGCATCAGTTAACTGAAAATATTAAACATGTTGCTGAAAGACCATTCTTAAACAAAACGTTAGAACGTAAAGCGGTTTGGGATAAATGGATGGAACAAGATAAAAATAATAATAGTAAACCATTACGTCCAGAACGATTAATGGCATCAATCAATAAATTTATTAAAGATGATGCAGTGATTTCAGCAGATGTAGGTACAGCAACAGTTTGGTCAACTCGATACTTAAACCTTGGTGTAAATAACAAGTTCATCATTTCAAGTTGGTTAGGTACAATGGGTTGCGGTCTTCCAGGTGCAATTGCATCAAAAATTGCATATCCAAATAGACAAGCCATCGCAATTGCTGGTGACGGTGCATTCCAAATGGTAATGCAAGACTTCGCTACAGCAGTACAATATGATTTACCTTTAACTGTATTTGTACTTAATAACAAACAGTTAGCATTTATTAAATATGAACAACAAGCAGCTGGTGAATTAGAATATGCAGTTGATTTTTCTGATATGGATCATGCAAAATTTGCTGAGGCAGCAGGTGGTAAAGGTTATACAATTAAGAGTGCTAGCGAAGTAGATGCTATAGTCGAAGAGGCATTAGCACAAGATGTACCAACGATTGTAGATGTATATGTTGATCCTAATGCTGCGCCATTACCAGGTAAAATTGTAAATGAAGAAGCGCTTGGTTATGGTAAGTGGGCATTTAGATCAATTACTGAAGATAAACATTTAGATTTAGATCAAATTCCACCAATTTCAGTGGCAGCAAAACGTTTCTTATAACTGATTTAAAGGTTATCACAATTGAATTGAACTATAAAAACGGTAATTTCTATTTCAACAAAATGGGAATTGCCGTTTTGTTTATTTATCACAAATGATCGTACTGAATTGATGATAAAATTGTGAAAAAGTTGTTGAAAACGCTTTTACAAATATGTATAATAGCTATGAATTAGATATCACTTGCGTGTTACTGGTAATGCAGGCATGAGCAAACAACCGCACTATGAGAATAGTCTTGTTTGTTCATGCCTGCTTTTTTTGTACATGGAAGCGGAAATTGAGATAGGGGATGTTTATATGTTTAAGAAATTGTTTGGACAATTGCAACGTATCGGTAAAGCATTAATGTTACCTGTTGCGATTTTACCAGCAGCTGGTATTTTATTAGCGTTTGGTAACGCAATGCACAACGAACAATTAGTAGAAATTGCACCATGGTTAAAAAACGATATCATTGTAATGATTTCGTCGGTCATGGAAGCAGCAGGACAAGTTGTATTTGATAACTTGCCATTATTATTTGCAGTTGGTACAGCACTTGGATTAGCAGGAGGAGACGGTGTTGCAGCATTAGCAGCGCTAGTAGGTTACTTAATTATGAATGCAACAATGGGGAAAGTGTTGCACATTACAATTGATGACATTTTCTCATATGCCAAAGGGGCAAAAGAATTAAGTCAAGCAGCGAAAGAACCAGCACATGCTTTAGTATTAGGTATTCCAACGTTACAAACGGGTGTGTTTGGTGGTATTATCATGGGTGCTTTAGCCGCATGGTGTTACAACAAATTTTATAATATTACACTACCACCATTTTTAGGATTCTTTGCAGGTAAACGATTTGTACCGATTGTGACATCGGTCGTAGCAATCGCAACAGGTGTGCTTTTAAGCTTTGCGTGGCCACCAATTCAAGATGGATTAAATAGTTTATCGAATTTCTTATTAAATAAAAATTTAACATTAACAACGTTTATATTCGGTATTATTGAACGCTCATTAATTCCATTTGGTTTACATCATATTTTCTATTCACCGTTCTGGTTTGAATTCGGAAGTTATACAAATCACGCAGGTGAATTGGTTCGTGGTGACCAACGTATTTGGATGGCACAATTGAAAGATGGCGTACCATTTACTGCTGGTGCATTTACTACTGGTAAATATCCATTTATGATGTTTGGTTTACCAGCGGCGGCATTTGCTATTTATAAAAATGCACGACCAGAACGTAAAAAAGTCGTGGGTGGTTTAATGTTATCAGCAGGATTAACTGCATTTTTAACTGGTATCACTGAGCCATTAGAATTTTCATTCTTATTTGTAGCACCAGTACTTTATGGAATTCACGTATTATTAGCTGGTACATCATTCTTAGTAATGCATTTATTAGGCGTTAAAATTGGTATGACATTCTCAGGTGGTTTCATAGATTATATTTTATATGGTTTATTAAACTGGGATCGTTCACACGCATTATTAGTTATTCCAGTCGGTATTGTATATGCTATCGTGTATTACTTCTTATTCGACTTTGCAATTCGTAAGTTTAAATTGAAAACACCAGGTCGTGAAGATGAAGAAACTGAAATTCGTAACTCTAGTGTCGCAAAATTACCATTTGATGTCTTAGATGCAATGGGTGGAAAAGAAAACATTAAACATTTAGATGCATGTATTACACGTCTACGCGTAGAAGTGGTTGATAAATCAAAAGTAGATGTAGCAGGTATTAAAGCTTTAGGCGCATCAGGTGTATTAGAAGTTGGAAACAATATGCAAGCTATCTTTGGTCCAAAATCAGATCAAATTAAACATGATATGGCCAAGATTATGAGTGGTGAAATTACGAAACCAAGTGAAACGACAGTGACTGAAGAAATGTCAGATGAACCAGTTCACGTAGAAGCACTTGGAACAACAGACATCTATGCACCAGGTATCGGTCAAATCATTCCATTATCAGAAGTACCTGATCAAGTATTCGCTGGTAAAATGATGGGTGATGGTGTTGGCTTTATCCCTGAAAAAGGTGAAATTGTAGCACCGTTTGATGGTACAGTGAAAACAATCTTCCCTACGAAACATGCGATAGGATTAGAATCTGAAAGTGGCGTCGAAGTACTTATTCATATTGGTATCGATACAGTGAAACTGAATGGTGAAGGATTCGAAAGTCTGATTAACGTTGATGAAAAAGTAACACAAGGTCAACCATTAATGAAAGTGAATTTAGCATACTTGAAAGCACACGCACCAAGCATCGTTACACCAATGATTATTACAAATCTTGAAAATAAAGAACTTGTCATTGAAGATGTACAAGATGCTGATCCAGGTAAGCTAATTATGACAGTCAAATAATGATTAAAAATGAAACAGCATATCAAATGAATGAACTTTTAGTCATTCGTAGTGCGTATGCGAAGTAGCGAGTTGAAAGAGAATACGTTACAAAAGGCAGTAGCTTAAAATGAAGCTACTGCCTTTTTAGTGCGCAATGATGTATAGCAGGTGTGTTGATGATAATAAGTTAAATATTAGTGTTAGATATAGAAAACATTGCTTATGTTTTTGTCACATTTTAGAAAAATGCATCTTCGCGACTAGCCAAATTAATAGTCTCATTGAAAAGTTTGATTTTCCGTAATAAAGTTCAATTGCTTGTATTTTTATCATGAAAGTAATAAAAATAAATTAACATGATTTTAAATCTATTTGTAAGATAAGGAGATTTGTCATTATGACAACAGAAGGTCTATTAGTTGCAGAGAAAGAAATCGAAGTGAATGGTTACGACATTGATGCGATGGGTGTCGTTAGTAATATCGTTTATATTAGATGGTTCGAAGATTTGAGAACAGCGTTTATTAATCAGCACATGAATTACTCAACAATGATCAATCAAGGCATTTCACCTATACTTATGAAAACGGAAGCAGAGTATAAAGTACCTGTCACAATACATGACAAACCAGTAGGTCGTATTTACTTAGTTAAAGCAAGCAAGATGAAATGGGTGTTTCAGTTTGAAATTGTGTCCGCACATGGCGTGCATTGTATTGGTACACAGACAGGCGGTTTTTACAGATTGAGTGATAAGAAGATAACCTCTGTGCCACAAGTGTTTCAAGACATTTTAGCAACAAAATAATGACTTCATTTTAAAATATAAAAAGTAAGAAGGTGTTCGAAATGGTTAAGCAATTAAATAGTGTCGAAGCATTCCGTGAATTTATTCATCAATATCCGTTAGCAGTTGTACATGTCATGCGCGATCAGTGTAGCGTGTGTCATGCCGTTTTACCACAAATTGAAGACTTGATGCAATCATATCCCAATGTGCCATTAGCTGTGATTAATCAAAGTCAGGTGGAAGCTATTGCTGGAGAATTAAATATTTTCACTGTACCTGTGGATTTAATTTTTATGAATGGAAAAGAAATGCATCGTCAAGGGCGTTTTATCGATATGCAACGTTTTGAACATCATCTTAAGCAAATGAATGATAGTGTAAATAACGATGTCGATGAGCATTAATATCGCAAATGATTAGCATTGCTAAGATTATGTAGACATCATAACTTATTTCCCAGTAAATATTGGTAGTAATTAGAATCAGCATGGTACAGTAGAACTATAGTAGAAATCATCAAAGAGGAGTGACGACAAATGCGTAAAAAATGGTCTACACTTGCGTTTGGATTTTTAGTTGCAGCATACGCACATATTAGAATTAAAGAAAAACGCAGTGTGAAAAGTTATATGTTAGAACAAGGTATACGATTATCTAGAGCTAAGCGTCGTTTTATGTATAAAGAAGAAGCGATGAAAGCATTAGAAAAAATGGCGCCACAGACAGCAGGCGAATATGAGGGAACCAATTATCAGTTTAAGATGCCAGTAAAAGTGGATAAGCACTTCGGTTCAACCGTTTATACCGTTAACGATAAACAAGATAAGCATCAACGCGTTGTATTATATGCACATGGAGGCGCATGGTTCCAAGACCCACTCAAAATTCATTTCGAATTTATTGATGAACTTGCAGAAACACTCAATGCTAAAGTCATCATGCCAGTATATCCGAAGATTCCGCATCAAGATTATCAAGCGACGTATGTGCTTTTTGAAAAGTTGTACCATGATTTATTGAATCAAGTAGCAGATTCTAAACAAATCGTTGTAATGGGTGACTCTGCGGGCGGTCAAATTGCTTTATCATTTGCTCAATTGTTAAAAGAAAAACATATTGTGCAACCAGGACATATTGTATTAATTTCACCAGTTTTAGATGCAACGATGCAGCATCCTGAAATTCCTGACTACTTAAAGAAAGACCCAATGGTAGGTGTGGATGGCAGTGTGTTCTTAGCTGAACAATGGGCAGGGGACACACCTTTAGATAACTACAAAGTATCACCAATTAATGGTGACTTAGATGGTTTAGGTCGTATTACATTAACTGTTGGTACAAAAGAAGTACTGTACCCAGATGCTTTGAACTTATCGCAATTGTTGAGTGCGAAAGGTATCGAACATGACTTTATACCTGGATATTACCAATTCCATATTTATCCAGTATTTCCGATACCAGAGCGACGACGCTTTTTATACCAAGTGAAAAATATTATTAACTAAAATAAAAAACTCTGATATCACCTATAAGGTAACTACGTTGTTAAATAATAGTTACTTGCTAAAGTGATTATCAGAGTTTTCTTATTCATCTAATGTTTCAGGTTGTCTTTTAAGTGATAGTAATAAAATTAAAATCATAATAAGAATGATGCCTACGATTTGAAATGGTTTGAATGCCACATGTAACCATAGACTGCTTGCGATAACGGCTACGACAGGTTCAACAGTTCCGAATAATGTTGTTTCTTTCGCTGATATGTATTGTAAACTGTCGATAAAGAAATAAAATGCGAGTGCGGTACCACCGATAATACCAAAGATTAAAAATAATATAATTGATATGTCCCATTTAGTGATATCAATGTGCCAAATTGGATGGCGTAAATTCATCGCAACACCAGAAATAAGCATTGCCCACCCGACAATTAGAATCGAACCGAAGCGGTTAAGTAGGTCTGAAGGATAAATTGTGTAAAAAGCGAGTGCTACACCAGCTAAAATACCCCAGAATAAACTTGCAGGATTGACGACTAAATTAGAAAATGAACCATTTGTTAATAATAAAAATGTTCCTAATAGTGTCATGATAATAGCAAGCACATCAAATAATGTTAGTTTTGCAACGCCTCTTATGACAAACCAAATAATAATATAAACTGGCGCAATGTATTGTAGTAATGTTGCAATCGCAGCATTACCTGTATTAATAGATGCCATATAAGCATATTGTACTACTAACATGCCCAGTATACTGAAGATAAGTAATTTGCCTAACATACGTCGATCTTGGAATACGCTAAATATTGAACGTTTGGGTTGCATCATTTTGTACATAATAAGTAAGAAAACACCACTGACTACAAGTCGAGCAGTGACGTACCAATCGACATTAATATTCTTATATTTGAACAAGAAATCAGAAACAGTACCACCTAATCCCCATAAACAAGCACCGACAATGGCAAGTATAATTCCTTTTAAACGCAAAGCTGAATGATTATTCGCCAAGTATCTCACCCCTTTAAAACTTAACACCAACAACATAAAATATGTCGGTGTATGATAATGATTTAATTCATTATATCGACTTTTAAGAAAGAGTGAAATGAGAAAATAAAAAAATCATCTAAGATGTAGTGGTCTAGATGATAGATAAATGAATCGATATGGGAAATGAATGTTGAAACACAGAGGATAAACTATTTAAATGAGATTTCAGGAAGACTCAAATGTTTTTGCGTAAGAGATCCATGATGAGAATGCTGACTATCTAACACGAAATGTGATACATCATGTCCAGTCATACTCGTATATAAAATAATGACTAAATAAGAAGTGAACGTTATAAAGATAAGTGCTAAATAGATAGAAATTGCAACTTTAACGGAATGACTCAATTGCACCTTTATCGCCTCCACTAAGTTATACTAAATATTTTCATCTTCAGTATAACCAACCATTGTTAAGTTGATGTAAATTTAGCTTTAAAAAAAAGTAAAGATTCAACCTATAGACTATCATCATTCCTATCAGAAAACTAAAAATAATATCCTACTTTAATTATCTTATTGCAAATATATGTGTAATAAGTTATTTTTGAATATAGTGTGCGGTTTTATAAACACAGCACAAAAACAAAAAATAAATAGCTCGAAAGATAAAGTGTATGAATATTAAAAGTTTTTAGAAATATTACTTACTTTCAGATGTAAAAAAGTTATCAAAAAACTGTCACACAACTGTTTGAAATATAGAGTAAAAAGTTAATTAGTAAATATTAACGACAACATAAGTAGTTTTTGAAACAATCCATTTTAAAAATCTTTCACAAATATGAAATATTTCACTTAAATATTTGATTTGATAACAGATAAAAGTTGAAAACGTTTTCTTAAGGGTGTACGATGTTTATGGTCTGAAAATAAAATAAACATAGAGAGAGGTTTTTGGGAAATGGATATTCTGTTAGGTGTAGGCACATTAGTCTTGGTTTTAGTGATCATGACGCTATTTTTAAAGTATGCACCGTACGGTAAACAAGGACTACAAGCATTATCCGGTGCAGCTTGTGCGACATTTCTACCACAAGCATTCTTAAGTTATGCTATTGGTGGCGTATTTGATATTAAATTTCTACAAGATATTGGGGATTTAGCAGGAAGTTTAAGCGGTATCGCAGTAGGTATTCTAACGTGCTTAAACTTAGGCGTTGCACCAGTATTTGCGGTCATTGTTGGTTTAGTATTACATGACTTTAAATTATTACCAGCATTCATCGCAGCTTATGGCGTAGCTTTTTTAATTAAATGGATTGAAAAGAAAGTTCCAGAAGGCTTGGACTTAATTGTGGTGATCTTATTTGCACCAGCAATTGCTTTCGGACTTGCATCAATCATTACACCTGGTGTGCTAGCAACATTAAAACAAATAGGTAGTGCTGTCACTGCGGTAGGTGATAACAATCCATATGCATTAGCGGTCATTTTAGGACTAGTGATTCCTGTTACAGGTATGACACCGCTAAGTTCAATGGTATTAACAAGTTTATTAGGACTGACAGGTGTTCCTATGGCTATTGGAGCACTAACATGTACAGGTAGCTCATTTGTTAACCTTATTTTATTCCGAAAATTAAACATTGGTGGACCGTCAAAAGCATTTGCAGTTTGTATTGAGCCATTGACGCAAATTGATTTAATAGCGCAATATCCAGTACAACTATATGGTACAAATGCACTGATTGGGGTCGTCAACGCATGTATCGTGACATTTAGCGGACTAGTAATAGGTGTCAAAGGTATGGCAACACCAATTGCAGGCGCCATCGTATTGTTTGGCTTTAATAATGCAGTGACATCAATTGTAACAATCGCAACAGTGATTATTGTCAGCATTGTCTTAGCCTATATTATTGGAACACTAATTAATAAGTTTAATTTAATGAATATCAACTTTAAAATGCCGAGCAAAAAGAATCATATTAAGGAGAGTGTTTAATTATGGCAAAGAGCTATGATTATCAAAGTGCTTTCGATATTATCGGACCAGTTATGATGGGCCCTTCAAGTTCTCATACGGCTGGTGCAGTAAAGATTGGGAATTCAGCACGCGCAATATTGGGAGATATTCCTAAAAATATTGAAATACATTATTATGAATCATTTGCTCAAACACACCAAGGACATGGTACAGATGTCGCTATTGTGGGTGGAGCAATGGGATATTCAACATTTGATAACCGAATTAAATCTTCATTAGAAATTGCAGCTGATGATGGTATTAAAATAGATATCATCGAAGAAGAAGGCGATAGTATTGGTCAACATCCAAACTGTGCTTATATCAAATCATCTCGTAATGATGGTCGCTACATTGAAATTATCGGTATTTCAATCGGTGGTGGTACAATTAAAATTAAAGGTATTCATATAAATGGACTAGAAGTAGATTTAAATCATGGATTACCAATTTTAGTTGTTGACGGAAATATGACTAAAGCACAAGTAAATCATTTCATCAATGATATCAACGATATGAAATTAGACTGTAAAGATGAATTTATTAAGATAGATGAAGATAAATGCTTGGTTGTAATACCATTAAATAAAGCAATCTCAGAATCAACATTAAATACAATTAAAGAGAAATACAGTGACGTAAACGTTTCCTATATAAATTAGAGGGGGAATAAACATGTTTGATTCAATTAGAGAGACTATAGATTATGCCGTAGAAAATAATATGTCATTTGCGGATATCATGGTTAAAGAAGAAATGGAATTAAGCGGTAAATCACGTGATGAAGTGCGAGCGCAAATGAAACAAAATTTAGATGTCATGCGAGACGCAGTAATCAAAGGGACGACAGGTGATGGGGTTGAAAGTGTAACGGGCTACACTGGTCATGATGCTGCTAAACTACGTGATTATAATGAAACACATCATGCTTTGTCTGGATATGAAATGATTGACGCAGTCAAAGGTGCCATTGCAACAAATGAAGTCAATGCTGCGATGGGTATTATTTGTGCAACGCCAACAGCTGGTTCCTCGGGTACCATTCCCGGTGCACTTTTTAAATTAGAAAAAACACATGATTTAACAGAAGAGCAAATGATTGATTTCTTATTCACTTCAGCATTGTTTGGGCGTGTCGTAGCAAACAATGCAAGTGTAGCTGGTGCAACAGGTGGCTGCCAAGCTGAAGTTGGTTCAGCATCTGCAATGGCCGCAGCTGCAGCAGTAGCTATATTCGGAGGATCACCAGAAGCATCCGGGCACGCTATGGCATTAGCGATAAGTAATTTATTAGGTTTAGTTTGTGATCCAGTAGCCGGACTTGTTGAAATTCCTTGTGTTATGAGAAATGCAATTGGTTCGGGTAACGCTTTAATTTCAGCAGATTTAGCATTAGCAGGTATTGAAAGTAGAATCCCTGTTGATGAAGTTATTGAAGCAATGGATAAGGTTGGTCGTAACCTTCCTGCATCATTACGTGAAACTGGATTGGGTGGACTAGCAGGCACACCAACTGGCGAAGCAATTAAACGTAAAATCTTTGGCACAGCTGAAGATATGGTTAAAAATAATTAATGAGATAACAATAAAATATTGATAAAAAAGAAGCATCTGTCTGGATCATTAGTACCAGATAGATGCTTCTTAATTATCTCTGAAGAAGTTGAAAGATTTATGGAAAATGCATACTAATCAAAATAGTGATTGCAAAAGCGCCCCCGTATATCTAAAATAACTTAAAAGGAGTGATGATATGCTAAGACTATCAATCATCTTTATAGCATTCATCATTAACACAACGATTACATATGGATATACGACTGAGGGAACGTGGGTCAATCTATTATTTAAATCTTTATCGCTCAGCATGATTATCGTTTTCATGTTCTACTATATTCGTTTTGTTATTGAGAAAAAGCGTTAAATCAAAGCTATGGGGATAGTATTTGAAAAGAATAAATAAAAGGGACAATGTAAATCAATGTAATATGCTCTACAAAGTTATATTGGCAGTAGTTGACTGAACGAAAATGCGCTTGTAACAAGCTTTTTGGGCCCCAACACAGAAGCTGACGAAAAGTCAGCTTACAATAATGTGCGAGTTGGGGTGGGACGACGATAAAGAAATACTTTTTCTATAGAAATTAGTATTTCTTATGCATGAGTTTTACTCATGTATTCCTATTTTTAAGTACACATTAGCTGTGGCTAATGTGTAAGAACCACTACATAATAAATCATTAGTGGCTCTTTATCATTTCTGTCCCACTCCCCTGAGAAGTTTAAAATTTTATATGTTGGCTTGTTATGTTAAGGGAATTAACATGGTTGTCTTGTTTATATTATGTGATTCAAACATTACTAGTCTTGTAAATCTAATTCGTAAAATGCTAAATCTAACCATCTATTAAATTTAAAACCTACATTGGTCAGTGTGCCGGCATGCTTAAAAGCAAACTTTTGATGCAACTGAATACTCGCTTTGTTGGAAGCATCAATGCCTGCAACTAGCGCACGATAACCTTTAGCTTTTGCTTCCACAATTAAATGGTGTAGTAATTGACTAGCAATACCTTTTCCTCTAGCTGAAGCATCGACATAAATAGAATGTTCGATTGTATATAGGTATGCTGGCCAAGGTCTAAATGAACCGAACGTCGCAAACCCTAAGACACTTCCATTTTCCTCAAATACAAAGATAGGCTCATGCTTACGTTGTTTCGTTTCAAACCATGCGACACGTTCGTCTATGGTTTGTGGTTCATAAGTATAAACAGCTGTAGTATTGATAATGGCATCATTGTATATCGCTAATATAGCGTTTAAATCCTCTTTTTTAGCGTATCTAATCATATCAATTCCCCCTTAGTAATTATTAAAAGCGTTTCGTTATTTGAATGCAAATATGTGTAATGAAATCTAACGTAAAAGTATACATGTAAATTTTATAGTATAAAATGAATTGCTATGAGTCATTTTGAAATTAATGGTATACTATATGAAATGTTAACAGGCATTGTGAAATGTATAAAAGGAGCCTTAACGTATGAAAAAATGGACAAATCGATTAATGACAATCGCTGGTGTGGTACTTATCCTAGTGGCAGCATATTTGTTTGCTAAACCACATATCGATAATTATCTTCACGATAAAGATAAAGATGAAAAGATTGAACAATATGATAAAAATGTAAAAGAACAGGCGAGTAAAGATAAAAAGCAGCAAGCTAAACCTCAAATTCCGAAAGATAAATCGAAAGTGGCAGGCTATATTGAAATTCCAGATGCTGATATTAAAGAACCAGTATATCCAGGACCAGCAACACCTGAACAATTAAATAGAGGTGTAAGCTTTGCAGAAGAAAATGAATCACTAGATGATCAAAATATTTCAATTGCAGGACACACTTTCATTGACCGTCCGAACTATCAATTTACAAATCTTAAAGCAGCCAAAAAAGGTAGTATGGTGTACTTTAAAGTTGGTAATGAAACACGTAAGTATAAAATGACAAGTATAAGAGATGTTAAGCCTACAGATGTAGGAGTTCTAGATGAACAAAAAGGTAAAGATAAACAATTAACATTAATTACTTGTGATGATTACAATGAAAAGACAGGCGTTTGGGAAAAACGTAAAATCTTTGTAGCTACAGAAGTCAAATAATCTATTACGCTAATGGATGAATATATTGAGTGGAAAACAGTCTTGATTGCGAGACTGTTTTTTGTTTGGTATGAGGTAGCAATGACGACGTGTCATTGGTGGAGATTGTAAAAATACATAATAAAAAGAAGCGGCAATGTATACCGCTCCTTTTTTATACTACATACCGATTTTCAACCATCTCTTTCTACTTAGTAATAAGACAATAGTATTAACTATAAATAGAAGAACGAAGAATGATACTATATTTATAATTTCAGTAGGACACATAAATGTTGACTCGTTATTCAATATTTTTTCTACGGCACGATACATCGTATTGCTCGCCTCAAATGGAGCAACGATACCAAATATATTTTTATTAATGGCAACTAAGATGACTGAACCAATCCAATATACAATGCTGATACCTAAGCTGATTAAAATGTTAGGTGAAACCATACTAATCGTTCCAACAACTAAGATATATTGTAAGATAACGAGTGAAAATAAGATTATTAATAGTAAGTAATGTGAGAAATCCGAATATATAATTGAAATAATAGTGATACTTAGAATTATGAACACTAAACATTCAAAAAATAACACTGCTACCTTTTTATAGAAGAAGGTAAAGATATTATCGCCAATCAATTTATAAAACAGGATATTTTTATTCGAATACTCTTTATTAATAAAATATGCAATAACAAATGAAAATAGTAAGAACCCTAATTGCGTTGCAACAGTATATGAACTGAAGAAAAACTGGCTATAGCTTAAACTTTTAACTTTGTCTATACCTATTGGTAAAAAATACCCAAGTAAGAAAAGGAATGTGAATAGCACAACAAGCGTGTAAATAATTTTATTGGAAATACTTTTTTTAAATTCTAATTTCAAAGTGGACACCTCAATTATAAATTAATGTAATCATTTATGACTTCTTCTTTTGATTGGTACTCTTCTATTTGAAGGTCTTTAAAAATAAAGTATTTACCCGGCAAAGCACTTAAATCGGATAAATTATGTGTAATATTGATAATAGTTTTAGTTTGATGGCTTTGAATAAAATCATTTAAAAATTCATAAATTTCATTAACTGTTTTCTTGTCTAAAGCGTTTGTAACTTCATCTAATATGATTAAATCATGATCTTCCAATAAGAAACTTAATAATTTAAGCTTTTGTTTTTGACCATCACTCAAGTTTTTTAGTAGTACGTTAGACGGTATTGCTTCGATGTTTAGTATGTTATAAATCTTATCGAATGTTTGTCGATTGTTTTCAAATTTTGATTTTAACAATGATAATAAAAAATCTTTTGTTATATCATTAGGAATATTTGATGAACTTGATATTAAGGTTACATTTTGAGAAATGGACTTAGGGATATTTCCACTATTATTTAGTAAGAAATCTTTAGCTAATAAAGATTTTCCTACACCATTTTTACCAACAATGTGATTGATCTGACCAAGATAGAAATTTAAATCACAATTGTCAACTAGTTGTTTGTTTTTAACTTTTAAAGAATAGTTATTTAGTTTCATGTATACAACTCCTATGTATAAAGGGATTTATTACACCGATATTTAATTGTATTTTTAAAAATTCTTTCACATTATGTATAGATGTTATAAATTAGTATATCACACTATATTTTGTCTAAATGATAAATATATCGTTATATTTTTACAATATTCTGAAATTTATGTTCGCCTCTGAATGCTATATCCAGTGTAATGTGTTTTGCATATATGAAAGCAATTTCAAAATGTGAATATAGGTTCATTGTGGTATGACAAACTTCATTGCTTGTCATGAGATGGATATAATGAAGACGACTAAAAGAGCAATGAGGAGGATAATCATGGTTAAGGCTATTGCGGTAGATATGGACGGGACGTTTTTAGATTCAAAAAAGACATATGATAAACTTAGATTTGAAGCGATTTTTACTGAACTTAGAAATAGAGATATTACATTTATTGCTGCGAGTGGCAATCAATATGCGAAGTTGAAGTCTATTTTCGGGGATAGAGATATGTATTTTATTTCTGAAAATGGTGCAGTTATTTATAATGGCAATGAGTTATATAATTATAAAAGCTTTAATCGTCAGGTGTTTCAACAGGTTGTCGATTACTTAAATATGAAGCAAAGTATTGATCAACTCGTCATCTGTGGTTTGAAAAGCGCGTATATTTTAAAACATACTTCTGAAGCGTTTAAAGAAGATACGAGATTTTATTATCATCAGTTAAAAGAAATTGACAGTCTACAGCAATTACCTGAGGATGATTATGTCAAAATAGCATTTAATATTAATCGTGAGACGCATCCGAATGTTGACGAAGAAGTAGCAACGCAATTCAGCAATGATATTAAACTTGTCTCAAGTGGGCACGATAGCATTGATATTATTATGCCAAACATGACTAAAGGGCAGGCATTAAAACGATTGTTAGATAAATGGGAAATGTCTCCTTCAGAGCTCATGGCCTTCGGAGATGCGAATAATGATAAAGATATGTTAGCGTTCGCTAAGCATAGTTATGTGATGGAAAATAGTCATGATGAAGAATTGTTCAATATTGCCTCTGCTGTCGCTCCAAGTAATGATAAGCAGGGTGTATTAACGATTATCGAACAAGAAGTGTTGAAAAAGTAGGTAGTATATCATCAATGAAGCAGCTATCATGATACTAAATACATGTTAAATGAAAACTTTGAATACGAATCATCAAATATTAATATATCTCAAACAGGTTAGGCAATAATGCCATAGTAAAATAAGCGCACTAAAATCATTTGAATAGATGATAAAATAAAGCGGATTTTAATCAAATCGATTTTGATACAGATATACAAAATAAAAAGCAAAGGCACATGGCGCGCCTTTGCTTTTAAATATATATATTAATTTAAACGTGTTTCACATGTACCAGTGTTAATGACAGATAATGCTGCGTTTAAACCACCTTCAACAAGGTTTTGTACTGCTTCATCAGAGAAGAAAGCAATATGTGGTGTTACTAAAATTCTTTCATGTTCGATTAACTCTAATAATGTTTTATCGTCAATGTCTTTATTAGTCCAGTCATTTGTGAAGTATGCTGCTTCATTTTCATAAGTATCAATCGCAGCACCTAACAAAGTACCATCGTTCACTGCAGCGATTAAATCAGGTGTATTGATGACTGCACCACGTGCTGCGTTAACTAAGATTGCACCTTTTTTCACATGATCAAACATTGCTTTATCGAATAAATGATAGCTTTCTTTGTTCGCTGGAACATGTAAAGAAATAATATCGGCATCTTTAATAGCTTCTTTAACACTATCTTTATAAGTTAAAAAGTCTAAATCTTTATTAGGATAGGCGTCATAAGCTGTAATTGTAGCACCAAATCCTGCATATATTTTAGCTGTAGCAGCACCGATACGACCCGTACCAATAATTGCAACAGTCATATTTTTAACTGGTTTAGACATGATTTCTGCTTGCCAAGTAAAATCATGTGCTTGTACACGGCGTTCAATATCTGGGAAGCGACGCACTAATTGTAGGGCGATAGAAACAGAATACTCTGCAATTGTTTCAGGTGAATAACTAGGAACGTTAGATATCACAATATTGTGTTTTTTAGCTAAATCTAAATCATACATATCAAATCCAGCAGTACGTTGTGCAATTTGTTTAATACCGTAAGATTCTAATTTAGGATAAACGTCATTTTCTAACTTACCAAATTGCATTGTAGTTACGCCATCGTAATCTTTTAATTGATCGACTGTAGCACTTGATAATAGCTCTTTAGAAGTAGTTACTTCGACATTATTCTTTTTCCCCCAATTTAATGCCATCTCTTTCTCATAATCACGCGTACCAAAGAACATAATTTTTGTCATTATTAAAAACCTCGCTTTTAAAAGATTGAAAAGTAAATGAGTGAAATTAAAGATTATGCACATTAAAATCACGCCACAATTTAATTGTGAAAAATATCACAAATATATTATAACACTAAATTTCCCAAAATTCAAAAGTGTGTTTTATTGCAGAAAACTTATAACATGTGCACAAGTTATAGTGAATTGCAAACGGATTACTTTAGTCTTTTTAAAACATGAAGTATAATTTGTATAGCAATAAATATAAAAATGGGAGGCTATGTTCAATGAGCAATATGAATCAAACAATTATGGATGCATTTCATTTCAGACATGCGACTAAGCAATTCGATCCACAAAAGAAAGTTTCGAAAGAAGATTTTGAAACAATATTAGAGTCAGGTAGATTGTCTCCAAGTTCTCTTGGGTTAGAACCTTGGAAGTTTGTCGTGATTCAAGATCAAGCGTTACGTGATGAATTAAAAGCGCACAGTTGGGGCGCAGCAAAACAATTAGATACAGCGAGCCATTTTGTGCTAATTTTTGCGCGTAAAAATGTAACGTCAAGATCACCGTATGTACAACATATGTTAAGAGATATTAAAAAATATGAGGCACAAACGATTCCAGCTGTTGAACAAAAATTCGATGCATTCCAAGCAGATTTCCATATTTCTGATAATGATCAAGCCTTGTATGACTGGTCAAGTAAACAAACGTATATTGCATTAGGCAATATGATGACGACAGCCGCATTGTTAGGTATTGATTCATGTCCGATGGAAGGTTTTAGTCTGGATACAGTGACAGACATTTTAGCAAATAAAGGGATCTTAGATACTGAGCAATTTGGTTTATCAGTGATGGTCGCATTTGGCTACAGACAACAAGAGCCACCGAAAAATAAAACACGCCAAGCTTATGAAGATGTTATTGAATGGGTTGGACCAAAAGAATAAATAGAATACCGTATGTCTAAATATATAAAATTAAAAAGTTAGCAATAAAAAAGCCTGCGATTACATAAATGAATCGCAGGCTTTTGCGTGAAAAAATTGTATTAATAAAGTATGGATGATTATTTTTCTGGAACAAGGTCAGTATTTGAATGAACTGTGATGTCAAACCCTTCTGGTGCCGTAAATGTATGTGTTGAGGCGTCGGGTTGATAAATATCAACATGTGTTAATCCATAACTTTGTGAATTGTTTTGTCTTGCTTGATTGGATTGCCAAGTATTAGCAGCAATATGATGGTGATAATGATTCGTTGACATAAATAGCGCACGTGGAAAATCAGACACATGTTGGAATCCTAATTGTTCAATGTAACATTGATATGCTGCGTCTAAATCATGTGTTTTTAAATGTAAGTGTCCAATCATGCCTTTTGCTGGCATTCCTTGCCAACCTTCATCAGTACGATGTGTTAATAAGGTTTGGCTATCAACTTCTAAAGTATCCATTTTAACTTTGCCATTTTGCCATTCCCATGAAGATGAAGGTCTATCGCGATAGACTTCAATACCATTACCTTCGGGGTCGTTGAAATATAAAGCTTCACTTACTAAATGATCACCAGCGCCGATGCCCATATTTTTTTGTGCCACGAAATATAAGAAGTTAGCTAGATCCTCAGTAGTTGGTAATAAAAATGCTATATGAAAAAGCCCTGCTTCACGTGGGGAAGTCTGACGGCCGTCTTCTAATAAATGTAACGTTAGAGTATGGCCACCAGTCCCAACAGATAATACGGTTGTATTATCGTCAGAACTTTTAACGGATAGTCCTAAAATGTTTTTGTAAAATGTTGTCATTAAGTCTAAGTCTCTTACGTTCAGTACAATGTTTGTCACTTGTGTTGCTGTTTTATCGTGAAATGCCATTATGCATCGCCTCTTTTTCTATTTTTCTATAAGTTAGTATAAAAAGTATACCAGAAAAGAAAATGAATTGATAGCATAAAGTTTGAAATGCAAAATAACTAGTCGTTTTGCAATTTTATATTGATGCGAACAAAAAAGCGATGGTACAGTTGCACCATCGCAAAATTTATTTAACCAAGATATACATCTTGATATGAATCTTCTTTTTCTAACATATGTTTGGCAAATGAACATGAGGCAATAATTTTCAAATTATTTTCTCGAGCGTGTTCAACAACTGCTTTAAGTAGTTTTTTGCCAACACCTTGACCACCAAGTTCATCAGATACGCCTGTATGATCAATGTTAATTTCATTATTATCCACAAAACGGTATGTGATTTCAGCTAAAGCATTATTTTCATCATCACCAATATAGAATTTGTTCTCGCCTTGTTTGATTTCAAGGTTACTCATACATATCAACTCCTATCATGATTGATTATAGTATTTCCCTATTCTATTTTAACTTAAACGAAGTCAAAGGTGCATGACAGTCATGTGACGACATTGCCACATCTATGTAGTCGTTTTTATTAAGCACAGTTTGAAATGAAGATGAAAACACGTATCTTGACATTAAATCTATTCAGCTATATAATTTATCTCGAAATCGAAATAAAATAAAAAAGTTGGTGATCATATGGATCGAACGAAACAATCTCTCAATGTTTTTGTCGGAATGAATAGGGCGTTAGACACATTAGAGCAAATTACAAAAGAAGACGTAAAGCGATATGGCTTAAATATTACTGAATTTGCAGTGCTCGAGTTGCTTTATAATAAAGGTCCGCAACCAATTCAACGTATTAGAGACCGCGTATTAATTGCAAGTAGCAGCATTTCATATGTTGTAAGTCAATTAGAGGACAAAGGTTGGATTACACGTGAAAAGGATAAAGATGATAAACGTGTATATATGGCTTGTTTAACTGAAAAAGGTCAAAGTCAAATGGCAGATATTTTCCCTAAGCATGCTGAGACATTAACAAAAGCGTTTGATGTGTTAACAAAGGATGAATTAACAATCTTACAACAAGCGTTTAAGAAACTAAGTGCACAATCTACAGAAGTGTAAGGCGTGCACTAAAAATTTACATTAAAGTATCTCGATTTCGAGATAAATGCACTAAAAATATAAAGAGGGTATATAAAATGATAAATAATCATGAATTACTAGGTATTCACCATGTTACTGCAATGACAGATGATGCAGAACGTAATTATAAATTTTTTACAGAAGTACTAGGCATGCGTTTAGTTAAAAAGACAGTCAATCAAGATGATATTTATACGTATCATACTTTTTTTGCAGATGATGTAGGTTCGGCAGGTACAGACATGACGTTCTTTGATTTTCCAAATATTACAAAAGGGCAGGCAGGAACAAATTCCATTACAAGACCGTCTTTTAGAGTGCCTAACGATGACGCATTAACATATTATGAACAGCGCTTTGATGAGTTTGGTGTTAAACACGAAGGTATTCAAGAATTATTTGGTAAAAAAGTGTTGCCATTTGAAGAAGTCGATGGCCAAGTGTATCAATTAATTTCAGATGAGTTAAATGAAGGGGTAGCACCTGGTGTACCTTGGAAGAATGGACCGGTTCCAGTAGATAAAGCGATTTATGGATTAGGCCCCATTGAAATTAAAGTAAGTTATTTTGACGACTTTAAAAATATTTTAGAGACTGTTTACGGTATGACAACTATTGCGCATGAAGATAATGTCGCATTACTTGAAGTTGGCGAAGGAGGCAATGGTGGCCAGGTAATCTTAATAAAAGATGATAAAGGGCCAGCAGCACGTCAAGGTTATGGTGAGGTACATCATGTGTCATTTCGTGTGAAAGATCATGATGCAATAGAAGCGTGGGCAACGAAATATAAAGAGGTAGGTATTAATAACTCAGGCATCGTTAATCGTTTCTATTTTGAAGCATTATATGCACGTGTGGGGCATATTTTAATAGAAATTTCAACAGATGGACCAGGATTTATGGAAGATGAACCTTATGAAACATTAGGCGAAGGGTTATCCTTACCACCATTTTTAGAAAATAAAAGAGAATATATTGAATCGGAAGTTAGACCTTTTAATACGAAGCGTCAACATGGTTAATTGGAATGAGGAGGATTTGTGATGGAACATATTTTTAGAGAAGGACAAAATGGTGCGCCAACACTAATATTATTGCATGGTACAGGTGGTGATGAGTTCGATTTATTACCGTTAGGCGAAGCATTGAATGAAAATTATCACTTGTTAAGTATTAGAGGACAAGTTTCAGAAAATGGGATGAACCGTTATTTCAAACGTCTTGGTGAAGGTGTTTATGATGAAGAAGATTTGGCATTTCGTGGACAAGAATTGTTGACGTTCATTAAAGAAGCTGCTGAACGTTATGATTTTGATATTGAAAAAGCAGTACTTGTTGGATTTTCAAATGGATCAAATATAGCGATTAACTTAATGTTGCGTTCAGAAGCACCATTTAAAAAAGCATTGTTATATGCACCGTTATACCCAGTTGAAGTAACGTCAACAAAGGATTTATCAGATGTCAGTGTGTTGCTTTCTATGGGGAAACATGATCCAATTGTGCCATTAGCTGCAAGTGAACAAGTCATTAACTTGTTTAATACACGTGGGGCACAAGTCGAAGAAGTTTGGGTGAAGGGCCATGAAATTACAGAAACTGGATTAACGGCTGGTCAACAAATACTTGGGAAATAACAGTTCTATTAAGAAGCGGACAGATGGAAAAGATTTTTACTTTTCATCTGCCCGCTTTTTTGATTTTGAAGTGCTGTACTAAATTTTACAATAGTATAGATATTTTAATCGATATGAGATTTGCCGGTAATACGCTTAATTAAACCTTTATAGAGTACAGGTATGAGTAAGATGAAACCGAACAATCCCATAATAGGGAATACTTTTCCAATTAATGAAATGAAACCGATAAATGTACTAATATAAGTGATGACAGCCATTGTAATAATAATGATGAAGTAACGTCTGCTGAATGGAACGCTGAAACGTGACGCAAATGCATACATTAATCCAACAACAGTATTGTAGATGACAAGTATCATAATGACAGACATAATAATACCAATTGACGGAGACATTTGTGTCGCTAATTTTAATGTAGGTAGATCTACGTGTTTAATTTTATCGAATTGAGAAATTAAACCTAGATTAATCATCATGAGTAAAAATGTAATGATTAAACCGCCAATCAAGCCCCCGTATAACGTTGAGTCACGATATTTAACTTTACTACCCATCACTGATAAGAAGCTGAAGGCAGCAGCAATTTGCAAGCTTGCATAGTTAATCGCATCAAACCACCATCCAGGTGATAATGATTTCTGCTTATGAATCTGAGCATCATTATTAGCGGCAGTAAAATCAAGATGACTTGTTGTGAAATAGTAGACCGCAATCATAATGACAATCGCAATTAAAAATGGGGTAACACCGCCAAGCACAGCAATTAAACGATCGAATTTTAGAAACAGTGTTGCTAAAATAAAGGCGACTAATATGAGTGCGCTCAGCCAATACGGTAAGTTGAAACTTTGATGAATGGTTGACGCACCACCTGCAGTCATAATAATAGCTAAAGACAACATAAACATTGTTAAAATAATATCAAAACCTCTTGCAATAGAGGGGTATAAGAAATAGTTAATTGAATCAGAATGATTTCTGGACTTTAGATGATGACCTGTATGCATGACAACCATTCCACCTAAAGTAATCAATAGTCCTGTTACAATAATGCCTGAAATGCTATATGCGCCATGACTTGTGAAAAACTGGAAAATTTCTTGACCAGTAGCAAAGCCGGCACCAACGACAACACCAACAAAGGCAAATGCCACAATAATGGACTCTTTTAAGATACGCATGATTTAAAAATGTCCCTTCGTAATTTTAAGTAATATAGAAAATGTAACATACATGTTAATGAAAAATATAGTACTAATATAGTATTTTGTTAAATTGGAGTAGAAGCGAGGGTGTCGGTCATTTCATTAATTTATTAGTTGATTTTGCATTTTTTTGCTGTAAAGTTGTTATAATACAGTTAACAGGAATTAGCATAGATACACCAATCCCCTCACTACTCGCAATAGTGAGGGGATTTTTTTCGGTGTAGCTAGGTCGCCTATTTATCATCGTGTTTGCGTAGCCAATGCGTAAACACAGTACCACTAAATAAGTGCACGATACATGCATCAAATGTCGTCTTTAGTCTAAGTAACGATCATGCATTAACATTTTCAAAATATCTATTTGAGCTTGAAGATCTTTACCAATATTGGTATCACGAATCTTCTTACGTTGTAATTCTTTATCTACGACGCGCTTTATAGAAAGTTCATCGATACCTTCGGAAAGTATTTTTTCTTTAGCGTTAAATTGTTGGTGTGCAACGAGTTGCATACCGAATGAATTATACAATAGTGTATAGCCTGCAATGCCAGTTGTTGACTGATAAGCTTTTGAAAAGCCACCATCAATGACAAGCATCTTTCCATCAGCCTTGATAGGATCTTCGCCATTGATTTCTTTCACTGGTGTGTGACCATTAATAATGCGTCCTTCATCTGGATTTAATCCGAAATCACTGAGCATTTTACGAACCATATTCACATCTTCACGAAGATGATAGTACGGATTCTTTTCTTCTTTATGAGAAGCTTTATCTGCAATAAAGTATCGCTCAAACGTAGTCATGGCACGTTTACCAAATAGTGACGAATATTTCCCAGTCCATAAATACCAAACTAAATCCGTCGATAAGTCATCAGTATTTTCTTTTTCATCAAATGATTTACGGACATGATACTCAAACACATCTAATAATTCTTGGCCGCTGTAAGTATGACCATCAATTTCAAATGATTCCATCTCACCATTTTCATCAACTGGAATACAACCATGAATGAGTAAATTGCCATTATATGGTAAGTAAAGAGAGCCTTTACGCATCAAGAAAGACATATGACGACGTAATTTTTCAGATTGTTGGAATGACAATAATAGTTTATTCATGACTTCTTCTTCTTCAGGTAGTAATTCTGCTGGATTATCACGATTGACAGTTTGGAAACATGTGTCTTTCAATGGGTATGTATTACCATAAACTGTAATTTCATTTGTATCATAATTAACCTTTTCAAGCACAAGACGTTCTTCCATTTCGAAATTTGGACGACGTTTAATAATTGGTATTTCTAACTTGAATTGAATCATCGCAATAGCTTGATGAATTTTAGTAATTTGACTTTCTTCACGTTGAGTTAAACGTTCGTGTTTGTCAGGTCTTTTTTTAGGCTTAAAAGCAGGATTATCTGCGTCATAGTATTTTTCAGCTAAAGTAAGCAGTGGTCTTAAATTAATGCCATAAGCGTCTTCGATAATATCTAAATTATCATAACGTGCACAAATTCGAAGTAAGTTTGCTAAGCATACTTTTGACCCAGCATAGGCTCCAACCCAAAGCACATCATGATTACCCCATTGAATATCTAGGGAATGATAATTAATCAGTGTATCCATAATTTTATCTGGTTGTGGTCCACGATCATAAATATCACCGACAACGTGTAAATGATCGACGACTAAGCGTTGTACGGAATAAGCGAGTCCAATAATTAAATCATCTGCCTGTTTAAGTTCAATTACTTGGTTAACAAGTGTTTCGTAATATGATTTTTTATTTTGATATTCATTACTTTTATACAGTAGTTCCTCAATAATATAAACGTATTGTTTTGGCAATGCTTTACGCAGTTTTGAACGCGTATATTTTGAAGAACAATATTTAATTAACTCAATTAAATGTTCGATTGTTGTGATATACCAGACATTAAGTTGACCGCAATTTTGGAAATCACTTTTAATCAATTTTAATTTGTCTTCTGGATAGTAGACAAGAGCAGTTAAGTCATTAAGCTCCTTAGTTGAAAGTCTCTCTTTGAAAATATCATTGATTTTCGCTCGCACGTTCCCAGAACCGTTGCGTAATACGTGTTGGAAAGCTTCATATTCACCATGTAAATCGCTGACGAAATGTTCCGTACCTTTAGGTAATTCTAAAATTGATTCTAAATTGATAATTTCAGTTGCAAGTTTTTCTGGAGTATCAAAATTTTGGGATAGTAAATCTAAATACTTCTTTTTTAATTCTTTTTCAGTAATTTGAGTCATTACGTGTCACTCCTGTAGTATATTTCAAACGTTAGTTTATAAAATAAATGCGCTTACAATGATTATCAAGAAAACGTTAACATTTTTCAATAAGTATGCTTGAATTGATAAAAATAGAGGGCAGGATTTTGGTATTAGGAACCGTTGCAGTTTAGTTAAGTAAAAGTGGGGAAGTGATATATCTATTTTAAAAATGAGAGGAGGGATTTGTTATATTCACTAGTTTCCTAAAAAATTACGATATGTAAAATGTGGAATTTCCAAAATTTGGATGAAAAAATCCCCGCACCATTATTTGGGTGAAGGGATTTGAAAATGATTTTGAATTACGATGGAATATGTGTGTATTTAGACATTTAATACTTTAAGTTACTAAATATTTTTCTTCTTGAAAATAAATACTACAAGTATTAAGAAAATAGAAATATAAGCAATATTACCAATAAACAATTCATGAAGTTCTAATTTTGTCGACTTACTAAAGCCTTTTTCAACTGTTTGAAGCATAATATTCATCATATTAATAGGATTCCACTTTAGCCAGTCTATTTTTTCTAAAAGTGCCGTTTGAATAACTGCTAAAATAGAACTTGCAAAATAAAAAACAATACCTACAGCAATGGCTACTCCCGTTGAATTTGTTGCAGATGATAATAGCAACGTTAAGCTTAAAACTAACCAAACGCCAACAAATGTGCCTAAACTAACTAATAATAATTGATTCAATAAAGATAATTGATTACCGCTACTTTCA
Organism: Staphylococcus aureus; assembly: GCF_001027105.1. Classification (GTDB taxonomy): domain Bacteria; phylum Bacillota; class Bacilli; order Staphylococcales; family Staphylococcaceae; genus Staphylococcus; species Staphylococcus aureus. The sequence continues at coordinate 2,532,905 of NZ_CP011526.1, read as the reverse complement.
AATATATTTAAATCATTAAAGAATAAAGACCCAATAACAATTGAAGCAATAATTGTAATAACAAAATAAATTAAAGAAATAATAAATAATGTGATGATTTTGCTAACAATCATAGTTGTTCTTGAATATTCACGATAGAGTAAATTTTTAATCGTACCGTAATGAAATTCCATTGAAATGATTGTACTTGCTTGAATAATTAATAAAAATGCAAACCATGAAAAACCATTATAAGCAGATGTGAAAGATTCCTGTGGCGTAAAAATTTCATTGTATTTTGTAGCAATATAACCTTGAGCAACCATTAGTAGAATAAAGACAATAGGTGCGATAAAAGTTGATTTCTTTTTAAATAATTTGAAACATTCTTGTTTAATTAAAGTTCCCATTTTATGCTTGGTCCTCCCTTTCTATGATTTCTAGTAATACATTTTCTAAATCATTATCTTTAAATTGTTTAAGTTCTTCTTCCGATGTTTCTGTAACAATTTTACCTTTGTTAATAATAAGGATAGAGTTTGTGATTTTAACTAATTCACTTAAAATATGACTCGAAATTAAGAAAGTAACACCTTCTTGCGCTTTTTGGACAATCAATTCACGTACATCTCGCACAGCTTTTGGATCTAAGCCATTCATTGGTTCATCTAAGATAATGAATTGAGGTTTATTTAAAAATGCTATAGCAATTCCTAATTTTTGTTTCATACCAAGAGAATACGTTTTAGCTTTTTTATGAATGTATTCATCCATATGAAGTTGTGAGACAATTTTATCGATATCTTGAGTGTTTTTTGATTCATTCAATAACTTCAAGTTTTCATATCCAGACATAAAAGGATATATTCCTGGATTTTCAATCAATGCGCCGATATTGCTTTTGCTGTCCTTGCTGTTAATAACATTAAAATTCCCGCTTTGGAAACTAGAGTAACCTAATATAACTTTCATTAAAGTTGTTTTACCTGCACCATTCGCTCCAACGAGACCAACTATTTGTCCGCGTTTCAGCTTAAATGATACATCTTCGAGAATCGTTTTGTTGCCTATCTTCTTTGTTAAATGTTCTATTGTTAAAACATCCATATCACTATCTCCTTTGCTATTAAATAATCTGAATCTTAAGATTTTATATATAAAATTAATTTTATCACATAGCAAGTGTTATAAAAATATGGATTTAAAAAACTTTAATAATATAAAACATAAATATGAATACGAGTATTTTTGCAGCATGCAAATGGCATTGCTACATTTATTAAAATGCGCAATTTGTTATGAGTAACTTTTTTGGATAGTAGGCACATTAAAGTGTCGAAAACAATTTGTGTGGAAGACAGGGTAAATTCTGCTTATTTAAAATGATAGTTTGTATTATAGGTGGATTTGTGAAATGCGGAATAAATGGTGCATAACTAAGTAAATATATGTTAATTACAACAATATTTGACAAAAATGGGAGTGACAACAATAATATAGTTAACCGGTTAACTAATGAAGAGGAGGAATAATAGTGGATATGAAGAGAGAAGTTATTTTAAAATTACAACAATTTATTATAGAAAGAGAAAATGCCGATAAAAGAAGACAGTATAAAAAGGAAAATGAGGAACTAGATTTATCTCTAACACAATTTCATATCATAGAGTTGATTGATAATAATGATAAAGTGAATAATAAATTTTTGTCTGAAATGTTAAATGTATCAAAACCAGCAATTACTAAATCGATAAAAAAACTTTTAGCGAAAGACTTAGTAGTTGAATCGCACAATGAATTTAACAAAAGAGAAGTTAATTATTCATTAACACAAAAAGGAAAAAAATTATCTTATATACATGATGAATTACATGAAAAATCGGTAAAAAAATATGAAGAGGTACTTAAAGTCTTTGATGATGATGAAATGGCAGTTATTATAGAGTTTTTAAACCGTAGTATAGAAGAATTAAAAAAAGAAGATGGTTTAAATGATTAATAGTAATATCAGATTATATATTCTAGGATTTTTAGCATTTTTCGCATCATTGATTCAAAACATATACACGCCTATTATTCCGAGACTATATGACGATTTTCAAGTACCACTATTTTGGATAAATGCGACAGTTGGCGGTTTTATATTTATCGTTGCAGTTATGCAAATTGTACTTGGTAGAAGTATAGATTCTCGTGATTCGAAAAAAGTACTTTTAACGGGATTGGGAATAGTAATCATATCTAGCTTTATTTGTGCAGTGACACATAACTTTATATTATTTGCTATATCAAGGTTATTTCAAGCAATTGGTTGCGGAATTATTCCTCTCGTGACTTTAACTTTATTAGCCAAACTAAGTACAGATAATGGTAGAGCTCAAGCTATGGCGAACTATCAAATATTTTTATCATGTGCACCAGCTTTGGCACCAATCTTAGGGAGTACTTTAGGTGCAAGATGGGATTATATTGGTATTTTTAGTTTTTTGCTCGTTATATCTATCGTATTATTTTTGATTATCTTTTTTATTGATATTCCAAATGTTGAAAAAGGGATTGTAAAATTAACTGAAAAAATTGAAGAAAAATATTTGACCGATAAAGTGTTTATTACTTTAGTGACATTGGGATTTTTAATATTTTTTACGTACTTTTCAATATTAGTTTATTTACCAACATTATTAAATAATACCTATGATATAGGCGTTGGAATATCAGGAGTTTTGTTTTTACCTATTACTGTTAGTGTTATATTAGGAAGTTTATTTTATAAGCGATTTTCAAAAAAATATAATGAAATAATGATACTTCGTGTTACTATAACTGGATTTGCTATATTTACGTTATTGTTTGGATGGTTAAACGAATCAAATGTAATTATATTATCAGTAATTATATTTATATTAGGTACTTGTGTTGGTATTGTGCCAGCTTTGCTGTCTACTATAATTTCTAAAAGGTTTGAACATATAAAAGGGAAAGTGCTAGGTGTATTTAATTTTGTGAGATATATTGGAATGACTGTCGGTGCATTATTAATTGGTATCATTTCTCAGCCGTTGGTAGCCTTTTACTTCACAACTATAACTATCATGTTAATAGTAATATTTCTTTATATAAAGATAGTTGACTTTCAGCTAAAGTATGCCAAATAAACTTAAAAAAGCAGTGAATCATTTCAATAGATGGAATGATTCACTGCTTTTTGTTTATAGAAATTTAAAATTCATGCCTTTATGCTAACAACAATATTATTTTACTCTCTTACGTTTGCCAATGTAACGTATAGCAAAGTAAATGACTGCGATAATGATGACAACATACATAATACGTGAATATGTATGAAGACCAGTCATCAACATACCAAAGCTATCGCTCAAAGTGCGTCCTAGTAAAATTAAACCGAAATTCCAGATTGTAGTACCTATTAATGAAATAACGGTAAATGTCACAACATTCATGCGGTTTACACCAGCTGGAATGGTAATCAATACACGTAATACAGGTATGAAACGACAGATAAATACAGCCCATACGCCATACTTTTTAAACCAATCATTTGCTCGCTTTAAATCCTTACTTTTCAATTTAATCCACTTACCGTGTCGATCAATAAAACGATATAGACGTTCTTCTGAAATCAAACGGCAGATATAATATAAAATTAACAGCCCTATAAACGATGCGATAGTTGCAATAATAAATAAAGTTAAAATTGATAAATGTGATTTAACAGACATAAGACCAGCAAATGTCAGAATAATTTCCGATGGTACGATAGGTAGTACATTTTCTAATAAAATTAATATAAAAATGGCTGCATACCCAAAACGGCTAATAAATTCAGTGATAATTTGTTCCATTATTAAAAATAAGCTCCTTTAATTTTCAGCAATTGCAGACAAATAGAAACTGGATAAATTCAAATGAATAATTAATGATGTCGCATGCGATGTTGAAACAAACATTTGTCTTAAAATGTATTATAAGCAATAAATCAAAAAATTGCTTGCTATAAGAGCAAAAAGTCAATAAATGATCATCTAAACAACAGGCGCTGCACAATGAATGGTTAATGTAGTTATATGCAATTTAAAATGAATGTCGAATATGTAAGAAAGCCTGCAATATACGTTTTAAAACACTAGGATTGCAGTATTTTTAATTAACAAACGATAGGCTACTATGTAACTAAAAGTTCCTTTATATCGTTTTAATAGCAAAAGTTAAGCGGAATTTAATAAAATTTTTATAGATTCTATTGTAAACGCTTTCCATGTCTGATAATATTATAAAAAATAACTTTGGTACAATTTTGTGACAAAGTAGGGGTGGACATGCCAGATGTCCGAAAATTTTAACGTTTCAGGGTAAGTTTTAAAAAATTAATTAGGGAAGTAGGAATAGTTATGAAGGAAAAACGAACTAACGTAAGGTGGATGTTCGCGCTTGCGTTCTTCTTTATTGGGGTTATTGCGTATATGGATAGAGCAAACATTTCATATATCGCTAAGCAAATGATGGATGATTTAGGGATGACAAAACCACAATTTGGTTTATTGGCATCATTCTTCTCTCTAGGTTATGCATTAATGCAAGTACCATCGGGGATGTTGGCTGAAAAATTCGGTCCACGTAAGATGATTACAATTGCATTAGTTTGGTGGAGTGCATTTACAATCTTAACGGGTATGATTAAGAACCACGGTTTAATTTATTTAGTGAGATTCTTATTTGGTGTAGGTGAGGCGCCAATGTACCCTTCTAATGCTGTGTTTAATTCATTTTGGTTCTCTAAAAATGAAAAAGGTAGAGCATCAAGTGCATTATTAGCAGGATCATATTTCGGACCTGTATTAGCACCAATAGTTACAATTGCTATTGTTAACGCATTTAACTGGCAAGCAGTATTTTACATTTTTGGTGCAGTAGGTATTTTAATGGCTGTATTATGGGCGATTATTGCCAAAGACTTACCTGAGCAACATAGAATGGTTAATGAAGCGGAGAAACGTTTCATTATGGAAAATCGTGATATCGTAGCTACTGAAAAGTCATCACCACCATGGAATGATTTCTTTAAACGTTTTAGCTTCTATGCAATTGCAATTCAATACTTTGTTGTACAATTTATCATTACATTATTCTTAATTTGGTTACCGACGTATTTAACAGAAGTATTCCACGTTAACTTTAAAGAAATGAGCATTAGTTCATTACCTTGGTTATTAATGTTCTTCTTAATCTTATCAGCAGGTGCAATTTCTGACCGTGTATTAGGATTAGGTCGTTCAAAATTCGTAGCTAGAGGTGTAATTGCAATTGCAGGATTTATTGTGTTTGCAGTTTCAATTATCTTTGCTGTACGCACAGGAAATTTATATGTAAGTATTTTCTGGTTATCACTAGGTCTTGGTGGTATCGGTATTTCAATGGGTATGAGTTGGGCTGCAGCAACTGACTTAGGACGTAACTTCTCTGGTACAGTATCAGGGTGGATGAACTTATGGGGTAATATAGGTGCATTAATCAGTCCGCTATTAGCAGGTCTATTCGTAGAACATTTGGGTTGGACAATGACATTCCAATTGTTAATCGTTCCAGCAGTAATCGCTGTGATTATGTGGTTCTATGTGAAACCAGATCAACCTTTAATTGTTAGTGATGATAAAGCAATAGAAAAATAATTTAAACAAGCAGTAAGCTTTCACATAGTTGGGGCTTATTGCTTTTTTTGCGTTGAAATTGAAACTTTTTAAAACAGATATGGTTTAAGATGAAAATGAAGTTATTGAAATGATATATGTAAAGAAATAAGGTTTTAAAACATTAGTCAGGTAACGCTTGTAAAAGTACATATAAATTTTAACTAGCGCAAAGGTGGGCGACCAAAGGTTCAACGATGTTAAATAACATTAGAAATTAATTTTAATTGGACTTTAAAAGTTTTTAAATTTAGATAATTGAGCATAAGGTGTTATAATGACATATGTTGCGTAATTAAAATTTATAGCAACAAATTCATTTTAACTATGCTAATAAAAAGATTATGGAAATATTTTGACAAGGAAAGGAGAAGTCGAAATGACATCTTTTTGACATCACTCATAAAAATCAATCGACTTAACTTAGACTTTTATAAAGGTGTAAGACAGGGACTGTTAATGATTATTCCTGCAATAATCGGTTACTTATGTGGTAATTTCCAATTTGGATTATTAGTTGCAACCGGAACACTAGCCCATATTTATGTTTTTAAAGGTCCGTCGCGATCTAAGCTGCGAACTGTAATAATTTGTAATTTAGCGTTTGCAATATGTATGATGCTTGGTACGCTAACAGCCAAAACGCCACTCGTTTTTGGAATGACATTATTAATTGTTACGGTTATACCATTTTATATATTTACTGCCTTAAAAATAGCTGGACCGTCATCGACATTCTTCATTGTGACATTCAGTCTACCCATTAACTTACCTATAGCTCCCGAAGAAGCATTATATAGAGGCTTTGCGATTTTAGTAGGCGGTATACTTGCCACTATGATGGTGTTAATCACGATCGTATTTTCTAAAAACAAAGCTGAAGAACAAGCAATTCAAAATGATTTTAAACTCATATCTAAGTTGTTACACACTTATAATGATAAATCTGCTTTTTTACAAGTAGCAAAAACAGCGGTGGATAGTTTTAAAGCATCTGATAAATTATTAATCACTTCTACTTCAAGTAACGATAAATTAAGTAGACGTTTCCAAAAATTATTATTATTACACACATCTGCCCAAGGGATTTATTCTGAACTGTTAGAGTTGAACGCTAAACAAATTCGACCATTGCCAGATGAGTTAATTGAAATGATGGATCATATCATTGCACAACTAGATAATAGTGAGGAAAATGTAAGATATTGGCGAAAAGAAGTGACAGTAACAGAGGAATTTCAAAATTTATTCAACCATATATTGAAAATTGATGAAATGGTGCATGCAAATGAAGCGCGTATTGCGTATGAAGCAGACATGCGAAAACCTTTATATAGTAAACGCATTTATCAAAATTTAACATTAGACTCTATTGTTTTTAGAAATACATTGAGATATACAGCGATTATGATGATAGCGATATTTATTGCGTTAATGTTTGATTTTGAAAAAGCATACTGGATACCGTTATCTGCACATACAATATTACTAGGAACATCAACTATACATGCAATCGAGAGAGGTATGGCACGAGGTTTAGGTACTATTTTAGGTGTGTTAGTACTTTCAGTCATATTGTTGTTTTCAATACCAACACCTGTTGCAGTAATTTTAATGGGCATTGCAGCATTGTTTACTGAAGCATTGGTGGGAGCAAATTATGCGATTGCAGTAGTTTTTATTACAATACAAGTTATTTTAATGAACGGATTAGCATCACAGAATTTAACAATTAACATTGCGTTTCCAAGAGTTATTGACGTTGCAATGGGTATTGTGATTGCAATCATAGGTTTATTTGTCCTTGGACAACGTACCGCATCCGCATTGCTTCCTAATGTAATGGCTGAAGTTGTTCGTAAAGAAGCAACGCTCTTTCATTATTTATTTTCTGAAAATCAATATAAAGATGATGTGTATCAGAAAAACACGGCTATGAACCTATCTGTGAAATTAAATAACATGACGCAAGTTTATAATGCAGCTAATGGTGAATTATTTAGTGATAAGACATTGATTCAAAATTATTATCCTAGCTTATTCGCATTAGAAGAAATTAGCTTTATGTTAAATAGAGCCATGGCTAATGAAGATAGACTTACAATAAATGAACAATTAATGGGCGAGTATTTAGCAATATTTGAAAACATCGCTAAGCATTTCGAATTAAATACAGAATTAGAAATAAAGATATTACCAGATTTACCACAGTATAATTATATTCAATCAGCAATGATGAATATTCAACACAATGGTTTTCGTGAGAGAGACAAGAACGTTTAAAATTAAATATTTATCAGGTCAGACTAACGTTTGTCTGAAGTTATTATGACGGGAGTCTAAAAAATTGTGTTTAATATGTTTCATTTTATAATTATGGTGGTATATAACATGAATTATAACATATTGGAGGTTAAGGGAATGCCCTTTACAATGAAAGGTTACCCCGAAAAATGGAAAGAATTTGAAGTAATTAAACGGCAAAAAGCGATAGAAATTGCGAATGCAATGTTAAAAGAAGGATATCTTGAAAAAGATGTTGTTCCTATTGCGGCGAAAAAAGCGAAAGATTGGTATCGAGCGTTATCGAAAGAAGAAATCAAAGCATTAGAAGAAGAGAACTTCGTACAATTCCATACAGCAACAATGGAAAAAACAGAGGTGGATAGTGAATATGCAACAACTGATAATGAAGAACATATTCAAGAACAATCAAATCAAGATAAATCGTACTTTGATAGCGAATCAATTGGCAACCAAAGTGGTGGCGTTCGACAAAGAGAACCGCTTATGGATGGTCCACATCCAAAAGTTGTGGAATCATTTAAAGACGTATAACATCTCTATCAATTAAGCACTTGTACCTATATAACGGTAACAGGTGTTTTTTTGCGTTAAATCATTTTAAAATCACTTCCTGTAATTGAAGGTTTTGATACATAATTCGAATTGTTTGAGTTTCTTTGTGCTGTTTCAGTATCAGCCCAAAGTTCGATAGTGTATTAGTATTATCTTAATAAAATGTTAGGTACAATAAAGATGATTATATATCGGAGGTTAGTATAAAAATGTATGTAGATCGAAAACCATCACTATATTTAGAGGATTTGCGACATGATTTTAAAAATAGTTTAAGTAAATTTGAAAATGGTGATGAAGCATTTGATACGTTATTAGGTTTCGTAGAGTTAGATCATATTTATTCGTCAGCACTAAAGGAAATAAGCACTAAACTGAGTATTTTAGATGACAATTTCAATCACATTTATAAACACAATCCTATACATCATATGGAGCGACGTGTGAAAGAAATGCGTAGTTTAATAGAAAAGCTTAATCGTAAAGGATTACAGATTAGCGCAGAAACTGCCAAAGAACATATACTGGATATTGCCGGAATTCGCGTAGTATGTAATTACTTAGATGATATTTATTTGATTGAAGAGATGTTGCTTAAACAAGAAGACGTACAATTGATAAAACGTAAAGATTATATTCAGCACCCTAAAGAAAATGGTTACCGCAGTTTACATATCGTTGTATCTATTCCAGTCTTTTTAGCAGAACGCGTTGAGGTATTGCCTGTTGAAATTCAAATTAGAACGATAGGTATGGATATGTGGGCAAGTTTAGAACATAAAATACGTTATAAAAACAATGCAGAGACGGAAAAGTATCGAGATTTACTGAAAGAATGTGCGACAGAGATTACTGAAGTTGAAGATAAATTACAACAAATTCATTCTGAAATAACAGAGTAGATGTTTAGTAGGTGTGTTACTTAGTTTGAGTGAGTTTGTAAATCAACATGGTACGAAATCATAAAAATAAGACGCCTAGTATAATAAATTTCTTTAAAATGTGGAAATTGTACTTGCTCGTGACGTCGGGTCATCAACTATGGTAATTATAGGAGGTGGAATCTATGTCTAACTATTCGACTGGAGAACTCGCAAAATTATGCAATGTGACAACACGAACGATTCAATATTATGATCGCAAAGGTATTTTGAAACCACAAGGATTTACAGAAGGAAAGCGTCGTGTGTATACAGAACAACAGCGACAAACATTAGAGTTAATCTTATTGCTTAAAGATTTAGGTTGTGCGTTAAGCGATATAGATATGTTGCTAAAAGGTGAAGGTACTTTGAAGACGCTCAATACTTTACTAACTATGAAACAACAAGAAATTAACCAACAAGTTAAACAGCAACAAGCGGTATTAAACAAAATTAAAAATGTTCAATATTACGTAAATGAAGCGTCGACGTCTCCAATCACACACTTAAAAGACATAGAGCATGTCATGAGTAAATCAGCTGAAATGAAAAGTATTCGTCGTAACATTTGGATTAGTGCTGGTATTATAGGAATAATTCAATATTCTAGCATTATAAGTGCAATTTTGATGAAAAATAAATGGCCGTTTTTAATTGCTTTACCATTTATGATTGGTTATGGCATTGGTGTTACTTTTTATTACCAACAAAAGGTTGCCTATTTATGTCCTAACTGCCAGCATATATTCTCACCATCTTTGTGGGCAGTTATCAAAGCGAAACATACAGCGACAACACGTCGATTCGAATGTCCAAACTGTCATGAAACGCATTATTGCATTGAAGTACCTAAAGCGCATATGAGTACAGAACAATTAGAAATATCCCACATACAACATAACAATTAAATCATTCGTGTGATAGTGACCATTTCCTTTAAATTTAAATCGAAAAGGGGTGGTCACTATTTTAGTGCTCGTAAAGAAAGCGCTTGCAAACTCATAATAACTATATTAACATACTTGTATACAAGTATGTCGTGTAATGAAGGAGTGACTTTGATGATGTATGGATATCCAGAGAAATGGTTGGAAGGTATGACAACTGGAGAAGGTATCGCGGCAGAATTACGCTTAGGCATTGTGAATGGTCACATAGCTGAAGGTACGTTACTCACTGAAAATCAAATGGCAAAGCAATTTAATGTGAGTCGTTCGCCAATTCGAGATGCATTTAAATTATTGCAACAAAATCAACTCATCCAATTAGAAAGAATGGGTGCACATGTGTTGCCGTTTGGGGAACAAGAAAAGAAAGAAATGTATGATTTGCGACTGATGTTAGAGTCATTTGCATTTTCAAGAGTTAAAAATCAAGAGCGACTACCTATCGTAAAAGAAATGAAGAAACAACTTGAAATGATGAAAGTGGCAGTAAAATTTGAGGATGCAGAATCATTTACGAAGCATGACTTTGAATTTCATGAAACATTAATCAAAGCATCTAATCATCAATATTTAAACTCATTTTGGAGTCATTTAAAACCAGTAATGATGGCACTCGTTTTAACATCCATGCGACAACGTATGCAACAGAACCCGCAAGATTTTGAACGCATACATCATAATCATCAAGTGTTTATTGATGCAGTGGAACAATACGACAGTCAAATTTTGAAAGAAGCGTTTCATTTAAATTTCGACGATGTTGGTAAAGATATTGAAGGATTTTGGTTGAATTAAAATGAAAGAAAGAAGGATTTATCATGAAATATATGATTGGTGTCGACATTGGAACGACGAGTACCAAGTCAGTCTTATATGATGAAAATGGAACTTTTATCATGAAACATCAAATAGGCTATGATTTACACACACCAAACGTTGATGTCTCAGAAGAAAACCCAGATGAATTATTTGATGCAGTACTAATGACTATTAAATATGTTATGAGAGAATCCAAAGTTAATAAAGACGACATTAAGTTTGTGTCATTTAGTGCGCAAATGCATAGCTTGATTGCGATGGATCAGCAACATCAAAGATTAACAAATAATATTACTTGGGCAGATAACCGCGCTGCAAAATATGCAACAGTAATAAATGAAGTGCATGATGGCAATGCGATTTACCAGCGAACAGGCACACCGATTCATCCTATGTCGCCATTAGCGAAGATTTTTTGGATGAAACATGAATGGCAAGATGTATTTCAACGTACTGCTAAGTTTGCAGATATTAAAACATACATTTTCTATCATTTATTTGATACATATATCATTGATTATTCAATGGCTTCCGCAACAGGGATGTTTAATTTAGAAACATTAGATTGGGATGTTGAGGCATTAGAACTGCTGGGTATTTCCAAGGAAATGTTGCCGGAATTAGTTCCAACAACGTATGTGATGAAAGGTATGAAAGAACGTTATGCAACATTAATGGGGCTTAATAAAGATACACCGTTTGTTATTGGTGCGAGTGATGGGGTCCTTTCTAATTTAGGTGTCAATAGTGTTGGTAAAGGAGAAGTTGCTGTCACAATCGGTACATCTGGGGCGATTCGTACTGTGATAGATAAACCGCGTACTGATTACAAAGGTAGAATATTTTGTTATGTCTTAACAGAGGACCACTACGTCATCGGAGGTCCTGTAAATAATGGTGGTGTCGTATTGAGATGGTTGCGCGACGAGTTGCTAGCGAGTGAAGTCGAAACTGCGAAACGTCTCGGTGTTGATCCTTATGATGTCTTAACTCAAATTGCAAAGCGTGTTAAACCAGGTGCAGATGGTTTAATATTCCATCCCTATTTAGCAGGAGAACGTGCGCCGCTTTGGAACGCAAATGCAAGAGGTTCATTCTTCGGTTTAACTTTATCTCATAAAAAAGAACATATGATTCGCGCTGCATTAGAAGGTGTTCTTTACAATTTGTATACCGTCTATCTTGCGCTTATTGAAGTAATGAATGAAACACCTAAGATGATAAAAGCAACAGGTGGTTTTGCGAAAAGTGAAGTATGGCGTCAAATGATGTCAGATATATTTGACACAGAGTTAGTGGTTCCTGAAAGTTATGAAAGTTCATGCTTAGGTGCCTGCGTGCTCGGACTTAAAGCTGTAGGTGACATTGAAGATTTTTCAATCGTTTCATCGATGGTCGGTGCCACAAACAATCATACGCCGATTGAAGAAAATGTCACTGTTTACCAAGAGATCGTATCCATTTTTATCAATTTAAGTCGTTCTTTAACAGAGAATTATGAACAAATTGCAGATTTTCAACGCCAACATATCGCTGAAAATAAAACACAATAAATACGTCACTCAAGCATCTTAGATAAAGTTGTTGTGCCATGACTACTATATATTATGTGGAATACGTGCGCGACGACGGTGTTACATTCTATTGAAAAGAGAAAGAGGGGAATGTCATGTTTAACGAAATATGGCCGTTAATCAGTGTTGTTTTAGGTATCGTTATTTTATTAGTATTAATTATTGGGTTTAAATTAAATACATTTATTTCATTAATTATCACATCGATGATTACAGCGTTAATGCTAGGTATACCATTGACTAAAATTATGGAGACGATTGAGAAAGGAATGGGCAGTACGCTCGGCCACATTGCACTGATATTCGGTTTAGGTGCCATACTTGGGAAATTGCTTGCTGATGGTGGTGGTGCAACTCGAATCGCAGACACGTTGATTCAAAAATTTGGTCAAAAACATGTACAATGGGCAATGCTTGTTGCAGCATTTATCGTCGGTATTGCATTGTTCTTTGAAGTAGGTTTAGTCTTACTGATTCCATTAGTATTTACAGTAGCAAAACGCGCAAATGTTTCAGTGTTAAAACTAGGACTACCTATGGTAACAGCTTTATCAGTGACACATGGCTTTTTACCACCACATCCAGGACCGGTAGTCATCGCAAAAGAATTAAAGGCAAATGTTGGAGATGTATTACTGTATGGTATGATTATTGCCATTCCAGTTACACTCATTGCAGGGCCTATATTTAACAAAGTTGCACAAAAAATGATTCCGTCTGCGTATACACGAGAAGGCGATATTTCAGCGTTAGGTGCACAAAAAGAATTTACGGATCAAGAGATGCCAGGATTTGGTATGAGTTTATTAACAGCAACATTACCAGTCATATTAATGTTAGTGTCTACGATAACGCAACTTGTAACTGGGCATGACAAACCTACAAATCTATTTGAATCTATCATTTATATGATAGGAACAGCAGGGACAGCCATGCTAATAGCAGTATTATTTGCAATCGTTACGATGGGATTAATGAGAAAGCGTAAGATGAATCATATTATGGAATCAGTGACGAATGCGATTTATCCAATCGGAATGATGTTATTGATTATTGGCGGTGGCGGTACATTTAAACAAGTATTAATTGACGGCGGTGTCGGAAATACAATTGCTAAAATGTTTGAAGGTACAGAGATGTCTCCGATTTTACTAGCATGGATTGTTGCAGCTGTGCTACGTATCGCATTAGGTTCGGCTACAGTAGCTGCGATTTCAACTACAGGTATTGTCTTACCATTATTACAATCATCAGATGTAAATGTTGCATTAGTTGTACTTGCGATAGGTGCAGGTAGTGTGATTTTGTCTCATGTAAATGACGCAGGATTTTGGATGTTTAAAGAATATTTTGGTTTAACTGTAAAAGAAACATTCTTAACATGGTCATTATTAGAAACGATTATTTCCGTTTCAGGTATCATCTTCATTTTATTCATTAGCTTATTTGTTTAACTAAATATTAAGTAAACGTGTTTTTAGGTAATTGCAATATATTGCCTTGAAACACGTTTATTTTTATGCAGAAAATCGTCTGAAATACTCAGAATCCGAACGATATAAAAAGTATATTGGGTATTTTAGAGTAATGAAAGGCGTTTCAAGACATGTTTTTGTGCGTATTGTACAGGCGATAATTATGAAACGTTTAGTATATTGTTTTAAATTAGATAATGATGAATTTAATTTAAAAAATAAGTATAAAAAATACAAGCCTTGTGTGACAAGGGTTTCTGATGACTTGAATACAATTTATAGGTATATTTCAAATAATAAAATTATCAATTAACATAAAATTAATGACAATCTTAACTTTTCATTAACTCGCTTTTTTGTATTGCTTTTAAAAACCGAACAATATAGACTTGCATTTATTAAGTTTAAAAAATTAATGAATTTTGCATTTAAAGGGAGATATTATAGTGAAAAACAATCTTAGGTACGGCATTAGAAAACATAAATTGGGAGCAGCATCAGTATTCTTAGGAACAATGATCGTTGTTGGGATGGGACAAGACAAAGAAGCTGCAGCATCAGAACAAAAGACAACTACAGTAGAAGAAAATGGGAATTCAGCTACTGATAATAAAACAAGTGAAACACAAACAACTGCAACTAACGTTAATCATATAGAAGAAACTCAATCATATAACGCAACAGTAACAGAACAACCGTCAAACGCAACACAAGTAACAACTGAAGAAGCACCAAAAGCAGTACAAGCACCACAAACTGCACAACCAGCAAATATAGAAACAGTTAAAGAAGAGGTAGTTAAGGAAGAAGCGAAACCTCAAGTTAAGGAAACAACACAATCTCAAGACAATAGCGGAGATCAAAGACAAGTAGATTTAACACCTAAAAAGGCTACACAAAATCAAGTCGCAGAAACACAAGTTGAAGTGGCACAGCCAAGAACGGCATCAGAAAGTAAGCCACGTGTGACAAGATCAGCAGATGTAGCGGAAGCTAAGGAAGCTAGTAACGCGAAAGTGGAAACGGGTACAGATGTAACAAGTAAAGTTACAGTAGAAATTGGTTCTATTGAGGGGCATAACAATACAAATAAAGTAGAACCTCATGCAGGACAACGAGCGGTACTAAAATATAAGTTGAAATTTGAGAATGGTTTACATCAAGGTGACTACTTTGACTTTACTTTATCAAATAATGTAAATACGCATGGCGTATCAACTGCTAGAAAAGTACCAGAAATTAAAAATGGTTCAGTCGTAATGGCGACAGGTGAAGTTTTAGAAGGTGGAAAGATTAGATATACATTTACAAATGATATTGAAGATAAGGTTGATGTAACGGCTGAACTAGAAATTAATTTATTTATTGATCCTAAAACTGTACAAACTAATGGAAATCAAACTATAACTTCAACACTAAATGAAGAACAAACTTCAAAGGAATTAGATGTTAAATATAAAGATGGTATTGGGAATTATTATGCCAATTTAAATGGATCGATTGAGACATTTAATAAAGCGAATAATAGATTTTCGCATGTTGCATTTATTAAACCTAATAATGGTAAAACGACAAGTGTGACTGTTACTGGAACTTTAATGAAAGGTAGTAATCAGAATGGAAATCAACCAAAAGTTAGGATATTTGAATACTTGGGTAATAATGAAGACATAGCGAAGAGTGTATATGCAAATACGACAGATACTTCTAAATTTAAAGAAGTCACAAGTAATATGAGTGGGAATTTGAATTTACAAAATAATGGAAGCTATTCATTGAATATAGAAAATCTAGATAAAACTTATGTTGTTCACTATGATGGAGAGTATTTAAATGGTACTGATGAAGTTGATTTTAGAACACAAAT
The DNA here is from genome assembly GCF_001027105.1 of Staphylococcus aureus. Lineage (GTDB taxonomy): Bacteria > Bacillota > Bacilli > Staphylococcales > Staphylococcaceae > Staphylococcus > Staphylococcus aureus. Next base: position 2,516,757 of record NZ_CP011526.1, on the reverse strand, counting down.
GGTAGGACATCCAGAGCAACTTTATAAGTATTATTATGATAGAGGATATACCTTAACTTGGGATAATGGTTTAGTTTTATACAGTAATAAAGCGAACGGAAATGAGAAAAATGGTCCGATTATTCAAAATAATAAATTTGAATATAAAGAAGATACAATTAAAGAAACTCTTACAGGTCAATATGATAAGAATTTAGTAACTACTGTTGAAGAGGAATATGATTCATCAACTCTTGACATTGATTACCACACAGCTATAGATGGTGGAGGTGGATATGTTGATGGATACATTGAAACAATAGAAGAAACGGATTCATCAGCTATTGATATCGATTACCATACTGCTGTGGATAGCGAAGCAGGTCACGTTGGAGGATACACTGAGTCCTCTGAGGAATCAAATCCAATTGACTTTGAAGAATCTACACATGAAAATTCAAAACATCACGCTGATGTTGTTGAATATGAAGAAGATACAAACCCAGGTGGTGGTCAGGTTACTACTGAGTCTAACTTAGTTGAATTTGACGAAGAGTCTACAAAAGGTATTGTAACTGGCGCAGTGAGCGATCATACAACAGTTGAAGATACGAAAGAATATACAACTGAAAGTAATCTGATTGAATTAGTGGATGAATTACCTGAAGAGCATGGTCAAGCACAAGGACCAGTCGAGGAAATTACTGAAAACAATCATCATATTTCTCATTCTGGTTTAGGAACTGAAAATGGTCACGGGAATTATGACGTGATTGAAGAAATCGAAGAAAATAGCCACGTTGATATTAAGAGTGAATTAGGTTATGAAGGTGGCCAAAATAGCGGTAACCAGTCATTCGAGGAAGACACAGAAGAAGACAAACCTAAATATGAACAAGGTGGCAATATCGTAGATATCGATTTTGATAGTGTACCTCAAATTCATGGTCAAAATAAAGGTAATCAGTCATTCGAGGAAGATACAGAAAAAGACAAACCTAAGTATGAACATGGCGGTAACATCATTGATATCGACTTCGACAGTGTGCCACATATTCACGGATTCAATAAGCACACTGAAATTATTGAAGAAGATACAAATAAAGATAAACCAAGTTATCAATTCGGTGGACACAATAGTGTTGACTTTGAAGAAGATACACTTCCAAAAGTAAGCGGCCAAAATGAAGGTCAACAAACGATTGAAGAAGATACAACACCTCCAATCGTGCCACCAACGCCACCGACACCAGAAGTACCAAGTGAGCCGGAAACACCAACGCCACCAACACCAGAAGTACCAAGTGAGCCGGAAACACCAACACCACCGACACCAGAAGTGCCGAGTGAGCCAGAAACTCCAACACCGCCAACACCAGAGGTACCAGCTGAACCTGGTAAACCAGTACCACCTGCCAAAGAAGAACCTAAAAAGCCTTCTAAACCAGTGGAACAAGGTAAAGTAGTAACACCTGTTATTGAAATCAATGAAAAGGTTAAAGCAGTGGCACCAACTAAAAAACCACAATCTAAGAAATCTGAACTACCTGAAACAGGTGGAGAAGAATCAACAAACAAAGGTATGTTGTTCGGCGGATTATTCAGCATTCTAGGTTTAGCATTATTACGCAGAAATAAAAAGAATCACAAAGCATAATTAAACAAAAATTGACGGGTTTATTTCATAAATTATATGAAGTAAGCCTGTTTTTTTATATTAAATCAAATTTCTAATAGAAAATTAGAGTGTTTTCTGATTGCTTCATTGGTTTATGTCTGATGATTGATAACGAACTGAGAGATAAAGTTAGAATTTTAAACTAGTTTGTGAGTACAAATTAGATTGGATCAATAAGACAAATTTGATAAATGCAATTATTAACTAGATGCAAATTTAGTTAAATTTAAAATGTCGGCTTGAAATACGGCTGTTTTTGTATAAATAATCATTAAAATCAAACAAAAACCGAACGATATAAAAATTATAGTGACGTTATTAATACAATGAAAGGCGTTTCAGTGACTTGTTAATGATGCATTGTACAGGCGATTATTATGTATGGTTTAGTATATTGTTTTAAATTAGATGAATTTGAATTTAATTTAAAAAGTAAGTATAAAAAATACAAGCCTGTTATATCAAGGTGTTCAAGAGCTTTGTATGCAATATATATGTGAGTTTCAAATAATAAAAAACTCATTATACATAAAGTTAACAACAATCTTAACTTTTTATTAACTCGCTTTTTTTCATTGCTTTTAAAAACCGAACAATATAGAATTGCATTTATTGAGTTTTAAAAATAAATGAATTTTGCATTTAAGGGAGAATATTATAGTGAAAAGCAATCTTAGATACGGCATAAGAAAACACAAATTGGGAGCGGCCTCAGTATTCTTAGGAACAATGATCGTTGTTGGAATGGGACAAGAAAAAGAAGCTGCAGCATCGGAACAAAACAATACTACAGTAGAGGAAAGTGGGAGTTCAGCTACTGAAAGTAAAGCAAGCGAAACACAAACAACTACAAATAACGTTAATACAATAGATGAAACACAATCATACAGCGCGACATCAACTGAGCAACCATCACAATCAACACAAGTAACAACAGAAGAAGCACCGAAAACTGTGCAAGCACCAAAAGTAGAAACTTCGCGAGTTGATTTGCCATCGGAAAAAGTTGCTGATAAGGAAACTACAGGAACTCAAGTTGACATAGCTCAACCAAGTAACGTCTCAGAAATTAAACCAAGAATGAAAAGATCAACTGACGTTACAGCAGTTGCAGAGAAAGAAGTAGTGGAAGAAACTAAAGCGACAGGTACAGATGTAACAAATAAAGTGGAAGTAGAAGAAGGTAGTGAAATTGTAGGACATAAACAAGATACGAATGTTGTAAATCCTCATAACGCAGAAAGAGTAACCTTGAAATATAAATGGAAATTTGGAGAAGGAATTAAGGCGGGAGATTATTTTGATTTCACATTAAGCGATAATGTTGAAACTCATGGTATCTCAACACTGCGTAAAGTTCCGGAGATAAAAAGTACAGATGGTCAAGTTATGGCGACAGGAGAAATAATTGGAGAAAGAAAAGTTAGATATACGTTTAAAGAATATGTACAAGAAAAGAAAGATTTAACTGCTGAATTATCTTTAAATCTATTTATTGATCCTACAACAGTGACGCAAAAAGGTAACCAAAATGTTGAAGTTAAATTGGGTGAGACTACGGTTAGCAAAATATTTAATATTCAATATTTAGGTGGAGTTAGAGATAATTGGGGAGTAACAGCTAATGGTCGAATTGATACTTTAAATAAAGTAGATGGGAAATTTAGTCATTTTGCGTACATGAAACCTAACAACCAGTCGTTAAGCTCTGTGACAGTAACTGGTCAAGTAACTAAAGGAAATAAACCAGGGGTTAATAATCCAACAGTTAAGGTATATAAACACATTGGTTCAGACGATTTAGCTGAAAGCGTATATGCAAAGCTTGATGATGTCAGCAAATTTGAAGATGTGACTGATAATATGAGTTTAGATTTTGATACTAATGGTGGTTATTCTTTAAACTTTAATAATTTAGACCAAAGTAAAAATTATGTAATAAAATATGAAGGGTATTATGATTCAAATGCTAGCAACTTAGAATTTCAAACACACCTTTTTGGATATTATAACTATTATTATACAAGTAATTTAACTTGGAAAAATGGCGTTGCATTTTACTCTAATAACGCTCAAGGCGACGGCAAAGATAAACTAAAGGAACCTATTATAGAACATAGTACTCCTATCGAACTTGAATTTAAATCAGAGCCGCCAGTGGAGAAGCATGAATTGACTGGTACAATCGAAGAAAGTAATGATTCTAAGCCAATTGATTTTGAATATCATACAGCTGTTGAAGGTGCAGAAGGTCATGCAGAAGGTACCATTGAAACTGAAGAAGATTCTATTCATGTAGACTTTGAAGAATCGACACATGAAAATTCAAAACATCATGCTGATGTTGTTGAATATGAAGAAGATACAAACCCAGGTGGTGGTCAGGTTACTACTGAGTCTAACCTAGTTGAATTTGACGAAGATTCTACAAAAGGTATTGTAACTGGTGCTGTTAGCGATCATACAACAATTGAAGATACGAAAGAATATACGACTGAAAGTAATCTGATTGAACTAGTAGATGAACTACCTGAAGAACATGGTCAAGCGCAAGGACCAATCGAGGAAATTACTGAAAACAATCATCATATTTCTCATTCTGGTTTAGGAACTGAAAATGGTCACGGTAATTATGGCGTGATTGAAGAAATCGAAGAAAATAGCCACGTGGATATTAAGAGTGAATTAGGTTACGAAGGTGGCCAAAATAGCGGTAATCAGTCATTTGAGGAAGACACAGAAGAAGATAAACCGAAATATGAACAAGGTGGCAATATCGTAGATATCGATTTCGATAGTGTACCTCAAATTCATGGTCAAAATAATGGTAACCAATCATTCGAAGAAGATACAGAGAAAGACAAACCTAAGTATGAACAAGGTGGTAATATCATTGATATCGACTTCGACAGTGTGCCACATATTCACGGATTCAATAAGCACACTGAAATTATTGAAGAAGATACAAATAAAGATAAACCAAATTATCAATTCGGTGGACACAATAGTGTTGACTTTGAAGAAGATACACTTCCACAAGTAAGTGGTCATAATGAAGGTCAACAAACGATTGAAGAAGATACAACACCTCCAATCGTGCCACCAACGCCACCGACACCAGAAGTACCAAGCGAGCCGGAAACACCAACACCACCGACACCAGAAGTACCAAGCGAGCCGGAAACACCAACACCGCCAACGCCAGAGGTACCAACTGAACCTGGTAAACCAATACCACCTGCTAAAGAAGAACCTAAAAAACCTTCTAAACCAGTGGAACAAGGTAAAGTAGTAACACCTGTTATTGAAATCAATGAAAAGGTTAAAGCAGTGGTACCAACTAAAAAAGCACAATCTAAGAAATCTGAACTACCTGAAACAGGTGGAGAAGAATCAACAAACAACGGCATGTTGTTCGGCGGATTATTTAGCATTTTAGGTTTAGCGTTATTACGCAGAAATAAAAAGAATCACAAAGCATAATCAATCCAAAATTGACAGGTTTATTTCATAAATTATATGAAGTAAGCCTGTTTTTTAAAATTAAAACAAATTTCCCAAGAAATAATTACATACTCAATGACACTATGAAGGCGTTCTAATTAGTGTTAAAATGACGTTGATACATAGATTTAATACTTAGGAAAAGGAGCACATTAACTTTGAAAAAAATAAAAAAGGCAATCATTCCCGCTGCTGGTTTAGGGACTAGATTTTTACCAGCAACTAAAGCGATGCCAAAGGAAATGCTTCCTATCTTAGATAAACCCACAATACAATATATCGTTGAAGAAGCTGCAAGAGCTGGAATTGAAGATATTATTATAGTGACAGGTCGCCACAAACGCGCGATTGAAGATCATTTTGATAGTCAAAAAGAATTAGAAATGGTGTTAAAAGAAAAAGGTAAATCTGAATTACTAGAGAAAGTTCAGTATTCAACGGAACTTGCGAATATTTTTTATGTAAGGCAGAAAGAACAAAAAGGTTTAGGGCATGCGATTAGTTCTGCGCGTCAATTTATCGGCAATGAACCATTTGCGGTATTATTAGGTGACGATATTGTTGAATCTGAAGTGCCAGCAGTGAAACAGTTGATTGACGTTTATGAAGAAACAGGGCACTCAGTTATAGGTGTCCAAGAAGTTCCGGAAGCAGATACTCATCGTTATGGAATTATTGACCCATTAACTAAAAACGGACGTCAGTATGAAGTGAAAAAGTTTGTTGAAAAGCCAGCACAAGGTACGGCACCATCAAACCTAGCTATTATGGGACGTTATGTATTAACGCCTGAAATTTTCGATTATTTAAAAACGCAAAAAGAAGGCGCAGGTAACGAAATTCAGTTAACAGATGCGATTGAACGTATGAATAATGATAACCAAGTGTATGCATATGACTTCGAAGGCGAACGTTATGACGTTGGAGAAAAATTAGGCTTCGTTAAAACTACCATAGAATATGCATTGAAAGATGACAGTATGCGAGAAGAATTAACACGATTTATTAAAGCATTAGGTTTATAACATTAAAAGCATGATACTCAGTAAAATTGGAACACGAAATGGTGAACTAAATTGAATGAGTGTCATGCTTAATTTATGTGTTGTGATATATAGTAGGGTATTGAAATAATATAAAAACAAAAGAAAGTTAATTATGTATTTTTATTTATACTAAATTGAGAAGTAGTATGATTGCTTATTTATTTTATCAAGAGGTAAATCTGTTTAAATTTAAAAGAAAAATTTTCTTGGTTTGAGAATCTTGGAAGTATCTGTGAATATGCTTTTAATAGTGTTATATTGTATTTTATTTATTTTGATTAACACAATCCTTTCATCTGCAAGGGATCGTTCTTTGATTAGCATACCTTTATTATTTAATCTATTAACTGACCTAACAATTTGAGGATACATAAATCTAATACTTTCAAACAAATCTTTTAAATTTAGTATCTCATTTTTTCGAGATGATATTACATATAAGATAGATAAATCAAGAAATGTTAAATTAAATCGATATTTTAAAAAATCTTTTGAGTACATAATGTTCATAAAAAGTATAAAAAATTCTTTGCTATATTTTGGAGCCCATTGATATTTTATGTAGTCTCTTTCCTTATTAAATCCTTTAATTATTTTATCTAACTCATTAATAACACAAGCAATCTTTTTACGTTGTATTGGAGTAACTGAAACAAAAATACGGCGTTCATCTGCTTCGTTTCTAGACTTATTTATAAATCCTTTTTTAGATAGTGACTTAATGTTCTTTACAACATCAGATTGTTTGTAAAGTATGTCACCAATGATTTCTTTTAGTGAAATACTGTGTTCATTTTTGTAATAAAAATATGCTAATATCAACAATTCTTTTAATGATAATTTATATTGTTGCTTTAACTCTTGAGTGAGAAAAAATATGTACGCTTCTACATTTATGAATTTATTGACCTTTTCGAAAGTTTGATAGTCCACCTTACATTCTCCTACTATTTTCTGATGTCCCAATACTTTATATTATTTAAAGTAATATAAAAGCAATCTCTTTTGAAGACATGTTAACCTAAATATTTTTATATATAATATATATAAAATATAAATAACTAAAAATCACAGAATAACAAATGACAAATTCATTTATTATCCAAAAATAAAAACAATTGAACAAAATCAAAATATAGTGTTATGATTCATTTGTGTTTATAGCTAGCACCACAAACTAAATATATTTGGAGTTATTACTAGTTAAAGACAAATATTATTTGACGTGACAATTAAAAGTAAGGGATGAAGACTTGATGAATGATTTGAAAAGCAAGAGCAATATTAAATTAATGAAAAGAGTATTAACTACATATGAGCTGCGTAAATATTTAAAAAAATATTTTTGTCTTACATTAGATAATTATTTAGTATTAGCATATTTAGATGTATTTAAAAATGATGAAGGTAAATATTTTATGAGAGACATTATAAGTTATATCGGTATAGACCAATCTAGAATTGTTAAAAGCGTAAAAGATTTATCAAAAAAGGGTTACTTGAATAAATGTAGAGACCCACATGATAGTAGAAATGTAATCATTGTTGTTTCTGTAAAACAACACAATTATATTAAAAATCTTTTGAGTGAAATAAATATTAATGAAACATAAAGTATGTTTCGAGATTTTAATATCTTGGTGCAGTTAAATGTATTTTTAAATGCGTTAAGGTATTTTTTATTTTAGAAATTCAATGCTATTGAGTTGATGGGTTTTTCCAACAGATAAGAATGAATTATTCATTGAAAACTAAAAATAATAATTTTATTTGTAGATTGTTTTAAGTGCGTCAATATATAAAATAATTTTATAAAGATAAGTGTTATATTCCATTGTGCAACTCCTATTGTATTTGTAAAATTACATGTAAATTCACTGTAAGTAAAGTGGAAAATATGGAAAAAGGAGTATGCAAATGAGAGATAAGAAAGGACCGGTAAATAAAAGAGTAGATTTTCTATCAAATAAATTGAATAAATATTCAATAAGAAAATTTACAGTTGGAACAGCATCTATTTTAATTGGCTCACTAATGTATTTGGGAACTCAACAAGAGGCAGAAGCAGCTGAAAACAATATTGAGAATCCAACTACATTAAAAGATAATGTCCAATCAAAAGAAGTGAAGATTGAAGAAGTAACAAACAAAGACACTGCACCACAGGGTGTAGAAGCTAAATCTGAAGTAACTTCAAACAAAGACACAATCGAACATGAACCATCAGTAAAAGCTGAAGATATATCAAAAAAGGAGGATACACCAAAAGAAGTAGCTGATGTTGCTGAAGTTCAGCCGAAATCGTCAGTCACTCATAACGCAGAGACACCTAAGGTTAGAAAAGCTCGTTCTGTTGATGAAGGCTCTTTTGATATTACAAGAGATTCTAAAAATGTAGTTGAATCTACCCCAATTACAATTCAAGGTAAAGAACATTTTGAAGGTTACGGAAGTGTTGATATACAAAAAAAACCAACAGATTTAGGGGTATCAGAGGTAACCAGGTTTAATGTTGGTAATGAAAGTAATGGTTTGATAGGAGCTTTACAATTAAAAAATAAAATAGATTTTAGTAAGGATTTCAATTTTAAAGTTAGAGTGGCAAATAACCATCAATCAAATACCACAGGTGCTGATGGTTGGGGGTTCTTATTTAGTAAAGGAAATGCAGAAGAATATTTAACTAATGGTGGAATCCTTGGGGATAAAGGTCTGGTAAATTCAGGCGGATTTAAAATTGATACTGGATACATTTATACAAGTTCCATGGACAAAACTGAAAAGCAAGCTGGACAAGGTTATAGAGGATACGGAGCTTTTGTGAAAAATGACAGTTCTGGTAATTCACAAATGGTTGGAGAAAATATTGATAAATCAAAAACTAATTTTTTAAACTATGCGGACAATTCAACTAATACATCAGATGGAAAGTTTCATGGGCAACGTTTAAATGATGTCATCTTAACTTATGTTGCTTCAACTGGTAAAATGAGAGCAGAATATGCTGGTAAAACTTGGGAGACTTCAATAACAGATTTAGGTTTATCTAAAAATCAGGCATATAATTTCTTAATTACATCTAGTCAAAGATGGGGCCTTAATCAAGGGATAAATGCAAATGGCTGGATGAGAACTGACTTGAAAGGTTCAGAGTTTACTTTTACACCAGAAGCGCCAAAAACAATAACAGAATTAGAAAAAAAAGTTGAAGAGATTCCATTCAAGAAAGAACGTAAATTTAATCCGGATTTAGCACCAGGGACAGAAAAAGTAACAAGAGAAGGACAAAAAGGTGAGAAGACAATAACGACACCAACACTAAAAAATCCATTAACTGGAGTAATTATTAGTAAAGGTGAACCAAAAGAAGAGATTACAAAAGATCCGATTAATGAATTAACAGAATACGGACCTGAAACAATAGCGCCAGGTCATCGAGACGAATTTGATCCGAAGTTACCAACAGGAGAGAAAGAGGAAGTTCCAGGTAAACCAGGAATTAAGAATCCAGAAACAGGAGACGTAGTTAGACCGCCGGTCGATAGCGTAACAAAATATGGACCTGTAAAAGGAGACTCGATTGTAGAAAAAGAAGAGATTCCATTCGAGAAAGAACGTAAATTTAATCCTGATTTAGCACCAGGGACAGAAAAAGTAACAAGAGAAGGACAAAAAGGTGAGAAGACAATAACGACGCCAACACTAAAAAATCCATTAACTGGAGAAATTATTAGTAAAGGTGAATCGAAAGAAGAAATCACAAAAGATCCGATTAATGAATTAACAGAATACGGACCAGAAACGATAACACCAGGTCATCGAGACGAATTTGATCCGAAGTTACCAACAGGAGAGAAAGAGGAAGTTCCAGGTAAACCAGGAATTAAGAATCCAGAAACAGGAGATGTAGTTAGACCACCGGTCGATAGCGTAACAAAATATGGACCTGTAAAAGGAGACTCGATTGTAGAAAAAGAAGAGATTCCATTCGAGAAAGAACGTAAATTTAATCCTGATTTAGCACCAGGGACAGAAAAAGTAACAAGAGAAGGACAAAAAGGTGAGAAGACAATAACGACACCAACACTAAAAAATCCATTAACTGGAGTAATTATTAGTAAAGGTGAACCAAAAGAAGAAATCACAAAAGATCCGATTAATGAATTAACAGAATACGGACCAGAAACGATAACACCAGGTCATCGAGACGAATTTGATCCGAAGTTACCAACAGGAGAGAAAGAAGAAGTTCCAGGTAAACCAGGAATTAAGAATCCAGAAACAGGAGACGTAGTTAGACCACCGGTCGATAGCGTAACAAAATATGGACCTGTAAAAGGAGACTCGATTGTAGAAAAAGAAGAGATTCCATTCAAGAAAGAACGTAAATTTAATCCGGATTTAGCACCAGGGACAGAAAAAGTAACAAGAGAAGGACAAAAAGGTGAGAAGACAATAACGACGCCAACACTAAAAAATCCATTAACTGGAGAAATTATTAGTAAAGGTGAATCGAAAGAAGAAATCACAAAAGATCCGATTAATGAATTAACAGAATACGGACCAGAAACGATAACACCAGGTCATCGAGACGAATTTGATCCGAAGTTACCAACAGGAGAGAAAGAGGAAGTTCCAGGTAAACCAGGAATTAAGAATCCAGAAACAGGAGACGTAGTTAGACCACCGGTCGATAGCGTAACAAAATATGGACCTGTAAAAGGAGACTCGATTGTAGAAAAAGAAGAAATTCCATTCAAGAAAGAACGTAAATTTAATCCTGATTTAGCACCAGGGACAGAAAAAGTAACAAGAGAAGGACAAAAAGGTGAGAAGACAATAACGACGCCAACACTAAAAAATCCATTAACTGGAGAAATTATTAGTAAAGGTGAATCGAAAGAAGAAATCACAAAAGATCCGATTAATGAATTAACAGAATACGGACCAGAAACGATAACACCAGGTCATCGAGACGAATTTGATCCGAAGTTACCAACAGGAGAGAAAGAGGAAGTTCCAGGTAAACCAGGAATTAAGAATCCAGAAACAGGAGATGTAGTTAGACCACCGGTCGATAGCGTAACAAAATATGGACCTGTAAAAGGAGACTCGATTGTAGAAAAAGAAGAAATTCCATTCGAGAAAGAACGTAAATTTAATCCTGATTTAGCACCAGGGACAGAAAAAGTAACAAGAGAAGGACAAAAAGGTGAGAAGACAATAACGACGCCAACACTAAAAAATCCATTAACTGGAGAAATTATTAGTAAAGGTGAATCGAAAGAAGAAATCACAAAAGATCCAGTTAATGAATTAACAGAATTCGGTGGCGAGAAAATACCGCAAGGTCATAAAGATATCTTTGATCCAAACTTACCAACAGATCAAACGGAAAAAGTACCAGGTAAACCAGGAATCAAGAATCCAGACACAGGAAAAGTGATCGAAGAGCCAGTGGATGATGTGATTAAACACGGACCAAAAACGGGTACACCAGAAACAAAAACAGTAGAGATACCGTTTGAAACAAAACGTGAGTTTAATCCAAAATTACAACCTGGTGAAGAGCGAGTGAAACAAGAAGGACAACCAGGAAGTAAGACAATCACAACACCAATCACAGTGAACCCATTAACAGGTGAAAAAGTTGGCGAGGGTCAACCAACAGAAGAGATCACAAAACAACCAGTAGATAAGATTGTAGAGTTCGGTGGAGAGAAACCAAAAGATCCAAAAGGACCTGAAAACCCAGAGAAGCCGAGCAGACCAACTCATCCAAGTGGCCCAGTAAATCCTAACAATCCAGGATTATCGAAAGACAGAGCAAAACCAAATGGCCCAGTTCATTCAATGGATAAAAATGATAAAGTTAAAAAATCTAAAATTGCTAAAGAATCAGTAGCTAATCAAGAGAAAAAACGAGCAGAATTACCAAAAACAGGTTTAGAAAGCACGCAAAAAGGTTTGATCTTTAGTAGTATAATTGGAATTGCTGGATTAATGTTATTGGCTCGTAGAAGAAAGAATTAAAATAATTCATAATTTAAATAATAGTTGATTTGCATTCACTATATTTAGTTTGTTAAAAACAACCTAGAATATGATGAGAATGATATACACCCCAAAAGTTGGATTGAAAGACCTAACTTTAAGGGGTGTATTTTTGTTATAAATTTGATTTTTTTGATAATATTTTCATATTTAATATAATCATAATTAGTAGAATATAACCTCTGAGTAGTCATTTTGGGGGTTATGTATGGTGTTTCAAGTAGTATGTATATTTCGAAATAATTGATATTTAACTGACTAAATTATATTAGAATTAATTGCGCTTTGGATAAAGAGAGTTTAGAAGAAGGTCTAAAAAAGCTGGTGGATGCATTCAATTATTTTTATGAGAGGTGATAAATATGTTGTATTTAGAAGTTTTGAAAAATAGAAACTTTACATATTTATTGATTGGTAATTTCTTACGTCGGAGTTGTTTTGTGCTGTTTTCGTTACAAATAATTTGGTTTACTGTTGAATTGACAAACCAATCATCTTTAAAATTATCAATGATGGTTATGAGTCAAACACTTCCATTTATTATATTTGGTATTTTCGGTGGCGCATATTCTGATAAACATAATAAAAAGAAAATACTTTATCTATCTGATCTTATACTAAGTTTGATTATAATAATTATTCCTTTACTTGCAATAACATCAAATTTAAATTATCTGACGCTTCTAACCATATCTACAGCTATCACCATTATTAACTGCTATACGGATCCTGCGTTTAGGGCAATTCTTCCTGAAATTATTGATGAGGAGCATTTAGCAACAAGTAATGCGTTAATCGATAGTTTGCAAAGAGGCTCAAATATTATTTTACCTGCTTTAATTGGTGTCATTGTAATACTAGTTGGTAATGTTGGCGTCTTTTTTATTTGTAGTATATTGCTATTTTTAGGATTTATTTTTAATGCACTTTTAAAATATACAAATAACAACATGATTGATAGACACTCAAAAGAAGATTTTTCTGAAACTTGGGAATTCTTGAAACAATCTAAAGAAATTCCATTTATTATAATCATCCAATTTGCCTGCATATTGATTAATACTGGCCTTTGGCGTGTTGTATTACCATTGTTTATTTCCAATATATTAAAAGAGGGCGTTGGTGTATATGGACTAGCTACATCATGTTTAGGTATAGCATCTTTATTAATGTCATTGATTATGGGTTTGCTGTCAGAAAAGCGATTAATCTTTAAATTTAGTATTGGTGTTTTAGTTTGGGGAATTGGCTTATCGATTATTAATGTGTTTCCAAGTGTGGCGATATTATATATAGGTGCAACATTATTGGGACTTGGACAATCTATAGAGGGACTAACAAGATCAGTTGCCATTCAAATAAAAACGCCAAATCATTTGATGGGGAAAGTATTTAGTATCTCATCTACATCGAATTATGCAGCGGATACATTGTCTTTAGGACTGATAAGTATAATTATACCTTTACTAAGCTTAAGTAATATATTTATATTAGGAGGTGTAATTATTTCAATACTTAGCTTAGCTGGGTTAAAGTTTGTTAAGAAGTCTATGTAAACATTATAGAATTTTAATAAATGCTATTAAGGTGGGAATTGAAATGAAATATAAAATTAGTTTGGCTTATAATTTAGCAATTATAATAGGGTCGCTAATTATATTATGTATACTAATATCTAGAGGTTATGATATTTATGTAATCTTGATTCCAATTTTGACTATTTTAGCTAGTTTAATCAATTTGTTTTGTGATATTAAAAAGCATAAATGATTCTATATTAATGCAACTTTGTATTCGTACAAGGTTGTATTTTTTTCGCAAACAATTACTTACTGACAGCGCATCAATAAATCTAACCAACACACTATCACAAACATTTATGGGTATTTTGTAATTTTATAAAAGCAAACGTAGAATAATGCGATAAGTAATAATGCTATCGTTAAAAATAAGAATGCTAATGCAATAAAATCATATTCAAAGCTTAGAATTGAAGACATTAAAAATACTGCACTCAAACTTATACATAGCGTAAATATATATGCAATTTGGTTCTTGTGTTTATCTGCAATGGCCGTTTGATTTATAAAAGAGATTAGTGTGAAATCTTTAGTTATTGCGACATAAATGCCTAATATAACCATACTTATGCAGAATACGATACTAAATACGATGTTGACGGTCATTGTTGCACCTTCCTGATAGAATATAATGTACTGTCTTTTAGTAATGGATGCGTTTCTTATATATGTATGTTTCTAAAAAACAGTACGTTTTTATCATTTTTTAATTTATTAGTTGAATGAATGGGGTTATGAAAAAGGAAGTTTTAATCTTTTGTCATGAAATAAATGGGATGAATATCACGACTAGAAGTAATGTTACGAACAGGAGCGTATAAATCTAGAGACGCTAAATTCGACATAGTATGTTGCTCAATTATGGCTGATGATGAATTTAAAGTATGTGCGTTGGAACTGTCGGATTTTTGTTCATAATGTTTTGCATATTGCGCCATGATGAATAGTGTAAAAATAAATAAAACAATAAGAGATATAATGCCCATAATCAAAAGTATTTGTTTAGAGCCTTTCATTATTTCACATCCTTTCTAAAATATATTTGTAACTAAATTTAAAATAGTTATTTTTGTAATTCTAAACCTTTTTCATCGCGAAAACAATTAAATAGGTCGCGGTATTAATTATTATATTATTACCGCTTAATATGAAAAATACATGAAAATTAATTTTCTAATATACTTTTGAAAAATTATTACAAATTAGCCCCTTCAAAACGCGAAAACATAAGGATTCTAGTTTCAAAAGGGCTGATAAGCATAAAATGAAATGTAATATTTCGATGTATAAAATTTTTAATTAGCTAAAAATCATCGCATTAATTTTTTGAGCTACATCATCAAAATTCGGACATTTTAACGACACATATAATTTAATTTTAGGTTCAGTACCAGAAGGACGTAAAGCGATAAATCCTTCGTCAAATAAGACACGAATAACATTTGATTTAGGAGAATTAATCTGCGACGTTGTATCTTTATCCAAATGATAAACCTCGCTAGTTAAATAATCTTCAATTGCTTTCACTTTGAGTCCTTGAATCTCTTGCGGTGGATTTGAACGGAATTTGGTCATTATTGCATTAATTTTCTTTTTCCCTTCAAATCCTTCTAGCGTATGCGAGAATAATGTATCCTCATGTCTACCAACAGTTTGATAAATCTGTTCTAATTCATCTTTCAATGTTTTGCCATATAATTTTAACTCAGAAGCGTATTTTATAATGAGTGGCACAATTTGTACGGCATCTTTATCACGTACAAAAGGCTCTGATAGAAAACCGTAACTCTCTTCAAATGCGAAAATCATATTTTGATGATCATCCAGTTGTCTTATTTCCTGAGCAATAAATTTAAAGCCCGTCAGCACCTCTTTGTATTCAACATTATTATAGCGTGCTAATGACTTTGTTAACTCACTACTTACAATAGATTGAATCATTAAGCGGTGACGTAATTGAGACGTTTGTTGAATACGATAATTAAGTAACAGCGCACCAATTTGGTTGCCATTAAAATATGTGATATGACCGTGTGCATCACGTTCAGCAATACCAAGTCGATCTGCATCAGGGTCAGTTGATATTAATAAGTCTGCATGACTTTTATTTGCAAGTTCGACTGCTTGATCAAAAGCGCGATGATCTTCAGGATTAGCACTTTGAACTGAGCTGAAATTCGGATCAGGTTTACATTGTGCTTCTACAAGATTAAATTGATTGAAATTCAAAGATTGTAATAACTCAGGTACAATCGGAACACTTGTACCATGCAAACTAGTGAACACAACTTGTAAATCAGATTTAGGAATATAGCCAATCATATTTTGAATGTGTTTCATATAGTCATCAGTTACAGATTTCGGAAAAGGCTTGATATAAGATGTATTTTGTTTAGAAATAGGTATATCAATCTGTAATGGATCGCCAACTTCTTCGATATAACGACTTGCAAGCTCAGATGCATCAGTCGATAATTGCGCACCATCAGAACCATATACTTTGATGCCGTTATAGTCTTTCGGATTATGACTTGCTGTAATCATAATGCCAGCAGTAGTATTAAGATTGCGCACCGCGAACGATAATTCCGGTGTCGTTTTATATGTATCAGGTAAATAAACTGTTATTTGATGGTTTGCTAATACATTAGCAATTATTTGGGCGAATTCAGTTGAAAGATGTCTAATATCATAATGAATGACTATTGTTGGACTGTTTGTTTGGGCATTTAAATAACGCGCTAAACCTAATGCCAATTTTTCAATAGTAAACTTATTAAGTCGACCTTCACCAAGACCGAATTTTCCGCGTATACCCGCAGTACCAAATGTTAATTTACTTTCAAAACCTTCTCGCTGTTCAATGTCAGATTGCTGCTCATAAAAATGTTTAACTAAACTATCATTAGCTCGTTCTATCCATAATTCTTTATCCATTGTTGCTAAACATCCTTTCAAAATCTCAGTTAGACTTAATAAAACATGAAAACTAAAGCCCTTACATTTATGTAATGAATTATAAAGAAATACGCCCCAAAAGTAAAAAAACACAGCCCCAAGACAATACTTTTCACAAGTATTATATAATAGATGTGTATGAAAATGCATGGAGTAGAGCGTTCATGTGAATGTAAAATATTAATTTTTAATATTGATTTATATATAGTTTTGTAATTTTTGATAGAATAACAATTAAGATGATTTTAAATTGAAGGGTGAGTCTTATGAAAAAAGTAATCAATGTAGTAGGAGCTATTATTTTTTCTGATAACAAAATTCTTTGTGCACAGAGAAGTGAAAAAATGAGTCTGCCTTTAATGTGGGAATTTCCTGGCGGTAAGGTTGAAAAGAATGAAACTGAAAAAGACGCTTTGATTAGAGAAATTAGAGAAGAAATGAAATGTGATTTAATTGTTGGAGACAAAGTTATAACTACAGAACATGAATATGATTTTGGAATTGTTAGGTTAACAACATACAAATGTACTTTAAACAAAGAGTTACCAACTCTAACTGAACATAAGAGTATTGAATGGTTGTCAATAAACGAACTTGATAAATTAAATTGGGCCCCAGCGGATATACCAGCCGTTAATAAAATTATGACTGAGGGATAATATGAGTAGATTACTAAATGATTTCAATCAATCTTTACATAAAGGGTTTATAGACAAACATATTTCTCATAAAGGGAATTATACACCGAAGCTTTTAGTAAATAATAAAAATGAAAAAGTTCTTTCAACAATTATAGATGAACTTCAAAAATGTGAAACGTTTTATTTTTCTGTGGCTTTTATAACAGAAAGCGGTTTAGCCAGCTTAAAGGCTCAACTATTAGATTTAAGCAATAAGGGTGTTAAAGGGAAAATATTAACATCTAATTACTTAGGGTTTAATAGTCCTAAAATGTATGGAGAATTACTTAAATTAAAAAATGTAGAGGTAAGATTAACTGATATTGCTGGATTCCATGCCAAAGGATATATTTTTGAGCATAAGGATTATAGTTCTATGGTAATAGGAAGCTCTAATTTAACATCTAATGCGTTAAAGGTTAATTATGAGCATAATGTTTTACTGTCTACTATGAAAAATGGCGATTTAGTTGATAGTGTAAAAAGTGAATTTGACTTGTTATGGCAAAAGAGTACCCCACTGACTGAGCAATGGATTAATTCATATAAAGAATCATTTGAGTACCGTTCCTTAGAAAAATTAGCGGAGGTTGAACAAACTCAAATGCTGCTAGCTGATAAGGTGAAAAAATCAGTGGAAATTGTACCCAATTTAATGCAAGCAGAAGCATTAAGGTCATTAAAAGCTATTAGGGATAAAGCCAAAGATAAGGCGTTAATAATATCTGCAACTGGTACAGGTAAAACGATTTTATGTGCATTAGATGTTAGAGAAGTAAACCCTAATAAATTTTTATTTATTGTTCATAATGAGGGGATTTTAAATAGAGCTAAGGAAGAATTTAAAAAAGTATTACCTATAAAAAATGATAGTGATTTTGGATTGTTGACAGGAAAACATAGAGATGTCGATGCCAAATATTTATTTGCAACCATTCAAACATTATCTAGAGATGATAATTTTAAGCAATTTGATGAAAATGAATTTGATTATATTGTTTTTGATGAAGCACATCGTTCTGCTGCATCTACTTATCAACGAGTATTTAACTACTTCAAACCTAAGTTCATGCTGGGAATGACTGCTACACCAGAAAGATCAGATGAATTAAGTATATTTGAACTGTTTGATTATAATATTGCATATGAAATAAGGTTACAAGCAGCATTAGAAAGTGATATTTTATGTCCATTTCATTATTTTGGTGTGACTGATTATGTACATCAAGGTATTAAAGAAGATGATGTAACTAAACTGAGATATTTAACTTCTGATGAAAGAGTTAATTATATTATTCAAAAGACAGATTACTATGGATATTCAGGTGAAATTTTACAAGGATTGATTTTTGTAAGTAGCAAAAAAGAAGCTTATGATTTAGCGGATAAACTAAGTTCAAAAGGGATTAAAAGTGTTGCTTTAACAGGAGATGATAGTGTTAATTATCGCCAAATTGTAATAGAAAAATTAAAAGAAGGTAAGATTAACTATATTATAACTGTAGATCTTTTTAACGAAGGTATTGATATTCCAGAAGTCAATCAAGTTGTAATGTTGAGACCAACAGAGTCTAGTATTATATTCATTCAGCAACTTGGTAGAGGATTAAGAAAAAGTTCAAATAAAGAGTATGTTACAGTAATTGATTTTATTGGTAATTATAAGACAAATTATTTAATTCCGATTGCGCTTTCTGGGGATCAATCGCAAAATAAAGATAATTATAAGAAGTTTTTAACGAATAACGATTCGATTAATGGAGTATCTACAATTAATTTTGAAGAAGTTGCTAAAAAACAGATTTACAATTCATTGGATGCAGTATCATTAAATCAAAATAAATTAATATTAAAAGCTTATGAAGAAGTTGAAAATAGATTGGGACACATGCCGTTACTAATGGATTTCATACAACAACATTCTATAGATCCAAGCGTTATATTTTCTAAATTTAGTAATTATTACGAGTTCTTAGTGAGATATAAAAAAATAGATACATTATTGACGGAAAATGAATCTAAAAATCTGGTTTTCTTTTCAAGGCAAATAGCACCTGGATTGAAAAGAATCGATAGTTTAGTTTTAGAAGAACTTTTAAAAAATGAATTAACATATGATGAATTAAAAAATAAAATGTTGAACGAAGTTAAGGATATAACAGAAGATGATATAGATACTTCATTAAGAATTTTAGATTTTTCATTTTACAACGCAGGAATTGAAAAAATCTATGGAAGTCCCATTATAGAACGTAATGAAAGAATGATAAGACTAAGCGATGCATTTACTAATGCTCTAAGTAATCAAACATTTAATATGTTTTTAGAAGATCTTATTGAATTATCAAAGTATAACAATGAAAAATACCAAAAAGGTAAAAATGGACTGATTTTATATAATAAATATTCAAGAGAAGATTTTAGTAAAATATTTAATTGGAATAAAAATGGTTCGTCTGTAATCATGGGATACATGATAAAAAGCCAAGAAATGCCAATATTTATCACTTATGATAAGCATGAGGATATAAGTGATAGCACAAAATATGAAGATGAATTTTTAAGTCAAGATGAATTAAAATGGTTTACTAAATCTAATAGAACGCTAGAATCAAAAGAAGTTCAGAAAATTTTGTCCCATAGAGCAAAAGGAATTAAAATGTATATTTTTGTACAGAAAAAAGATGATGATGGTATATATTTTTATTATTTAGGAACTGCTGGATATATAGAAGGTTCAGAAAAGCAAGATAAAATGCCGAATGGTTCAAACGTAGTAACGATGGATTTAGCACTGGATAAAGCTGTAAGAGATGATATATATCGTTATCTAACAAATTAATGTAAACCGAAAAATGAATGTTAGTAAAGTTGTATTTAAACATCAATTTTAATAAGTAAATACATTGAGTTTCAGTGTTATTATTTTAAATATAAGCGCAATTTATCTTAATTAATTAGTTGGTTAGGCCAATAAAAATTATAAAGATATTTGCGCTTTTTAAATAATTTGTGATGTTGATATGTGAAAAATACAACTAACAATTAAAATCCACGAGGATTTAATCATAAAATTTCCTCTAATATTATTAATATTGGAATTTGAACTTAACTTTGCATCAAAAATAAAAATGGGGATGTGAAATGATGATTCACTCAAAAAGGTTGAGGCTCTGGCTGTATTTAGTATTATTAGCTGTTTTTATAGGGGCTTGCGGAATGAAAAAGGAAGAAAGCAGTAAAGATAAACAAATTAAAGAAAACTTCAACAAAACGTTGAGCCTGTATCCAACTAAAAATCTTGAAGACTTTTATGATAAGGAAGGCTTTCGAGATCAAGAGTTTGAAAAGGGCGACAAAGGCACTTGGATAATTCACTCTAAAATGACAATAGAAACAAATGGAAAGAATATGGAATCCAGAGGATTGGTCCTGTATGTAGACCGCAATACCAGAACGACAAAAGGTGAATTTATTGTGAGGGAATTATGGGAAGATAAAAAAGGATACTCACGTAGTAAAGAAAAAGAATATCCAGTAAAAATGGAACATAATAAAATTATCCCAACCAAACCGATAGCTGATGATAAATTAAGAAAAGAAATCGAAAACTTTAAATTCTTTGTACAATACGGTGACTTTAAAGATATTAATGATTATAAAGATGGTGACATTTCATATAATCCGAATGTGCCAAGTTATTCAGCAAAGTATCAATTAAGTAATGATGACTACAATGTGAAGCAACTTAGAAAGAGGTATGATATACCAACTAAGAAAGCACCTAAATTATTAATAAAAGGCGATGGTGATTTAAAAGGATCATCTATAGGACACAAAAATTTAGAGTTTACATTTATAGAAAATAAAGAAGAAAACATCTATTTTACGGATAGTATTAATTTCAAACCTACTGAATAGGGTTAATAGAAGTTTGAAATGAAAATTTCATAAAGTGTTCAAAATAATTTTTCGCTTTAGTTGTGTAAATTAAAGATTGAGTCAGTATTAAAAATATAAGGTGGAGAAATGATGATTCATTCAAAGAAATTAACGCTCGGTATATGTTTGGTATTACTCATTATATTGATTGGAGGTTGTGTCATTATGACAAAAACAAATGGTCGAAACGCTCAAATTAAAGAAAATTTCAACAAAACATTAAGTGTATATCTAACCAAGAATCTCGATGATTTTTACGATAAGGAAGGTTTTCGAGATCAAGAATTTGATAAAAGAGATAAAGGGACTTGGATTATTTATTCTGAAATGGTTATCGAACCAAAAGGGAAAAATATGGAATCGAGAGGAATGGTGCTCTATATCAATCGCAATACTAGAACAACGAAGGGTAATTTTATTGTCACCGAAATAACTGAAGATAGTAAAGGATATTCACGTAGTAAAGAAAAAAAATATCCTGTCAAGATGGAAAATAATCGAATTATTCCAACAAAGCCTATACCGGATGACAAGTTAAAAAAAGAGATTGAAAACTTTAAGTTCTTTGTACAATATGGAAATTTTAAAGATTTTAAAGATTATAAAAATGGTGATATTTCATATAATCCTAATGTGCCAAGTTATTCTGCAAAGTATCAATTGAATAATGATGACTATAATGTTCAACAGTTAAGAAAACGATATCATATTCCAACCAAACAAGCGCCCGAATTAAAATTGAAAGGATCCGGCAATTTAAAAGGCTCATCCGTAGGATCTAAGGATCTAGAATTTACGTTTGTAGAAAATCAAGAAGAGAATATCTATTTTTCAGATTCGGTCGAATTTACACCTAGCGAGGATGATAAATCATGAGTCAAACGGAATATCAAATAAAATCTGGCAATATAAAAGGTAACTCTGAAGAAACAAGTACAGTATCTAATATAAGTTATGAAATAGAAAACGCAAATAACAGTGGTTTAAAACAAAATAAAATTGATAAACAAATTAAAAAGTTACAAGAAAAAAATAAATTCCCTAAAAATCTTTCATATCTTAAAAGTTATACGGACCCCAAAACAGGCACGACTACAAGCGCCTTTTTAAATAAAGACACTGGCAAAGTTACTTTAGGTATGACAGGTACTAATGTACACAAAGACGCAATATTAAAACAAACATTTGGTGTTCCTTCTTATCAAGGATATATAGATGTGAGTGAAACGCTAAAGGATATTGGGGCCGATGTCAATATTGGCCTTCATTCCGTCACAGATAAAGATCCACATTATAAAAATACCCAAGACTTTATCAAAAATATCAAAAAAGACTATGATATTGATATTATTACCGGACATTCGCTGGGCGGTAGAGATGCGATGATTTTAGGTATGAGTAATGATATTAAACATATCGTTGTGTATAATCCAGCTCCATTAGCGATCAAAGATGTGAGCGGCCTTTATGCCGATCAAGAAGAACTTAAAAAATTGATTGAAAAGTACGATGGTCACATTGTAAGATTTGTGTCTGATGAAGACGAATTAGATGCAGGTGTCCGCAATCATTTATATGAAACTGCTGGAGAAAAAATAGTACTTAAAAATGGAGAAGGCCATGCAATGAGTGGTATTTTAATGAGCAGAACACAGGCTATAATCTTAGCTGAATTAAACAAAGTTAAAGGCTACCAAGACGAAAATAATAAAGCATTAAAATCCGTTCGTAAACAAACGAGGCATAGATTACATAAAGTAGAGACGTTAAGAGCGAATTGGATTCAAACAACGGGTGGATCACTCTCTTCCTCCCAACAACAATTATTAGAAGCTTTAACAGCACTAACCATTGCCGAAGGCTTAAATCAATTAGTGAATGAAGAAAGCCAACATTTGAAAAAATGTATCACGCGATGGCACATAAATTTGGAGACAACTGGAAAAAAGCGCAAGAAGTTGGAAATGAAATTGGTGAAAAATTAACCTCTGAAGAGGTTATAGATGAATTAAGAAAAGGTGGCGCGTATGAAAGTAAACTTGAAACAGATCCCAAAAGAAAAATTGATGATAAGATAAAGAAATTAAATGATGTTTATAAAAATTGTAATGGCTATATCGCAAAAATTAAACAGAGTATCGAAGCAATTGTTTCTAATGACCAAATGTTAGCGAGCCAGATTGATGGGATGATGTAATGTTTACTACGTATAAAAATATTAATGAACTTGAAAATGCCTATGATGAAGAAAGAAAACAATTGAATGATGCATTCAATCAAATTGATGAATTAAGACATCAAACACGCAAGAAATGTGAACAAATGTATGATCATTTCTTATATCTCAAACATAAAATGAATTATAGTGAAGACGCTATGATCAGGATGACACGTATTATAGAATCTTTCGATAGAGAAACGAATCAACGTATCCGACATCACGAAATGAAATTAGAAGATTATAAAGATGAGTTAAGAAGAGAATATCTAAAACAATCTGACAGAATTGAAGGAGATGAATAAGCGTGGGACTTGATTTTAGTGGTTTACCAGATTTAGCAGTATTGGAACAAATGAAGGAAAAAGAACAGATTAGTGAGGTTATTGCGCCTGAACATGTTCGTATGCATCATGATCATCAAAATAAGCTGAAAAGTGATGAGAAAATATTACTTGACCAAATGGTAAGTCATTTCAAAAAATTTGAAGATGATTTTAAAAATGCGGCACAAGGGGCTTGGGTGAAAAATGCCACAGACGAATTAAAAGATATTAGTAATGATTTAGAAAAAATTCAAGATATTAAAGTATAAAAAGGTATTAAGAAACACAATAAGTATATAATCCATTTAATAATAAATGAATTATATAGTTCATAATTTCGACTATAAGTGGCTATTAGCCATTATTTTTCGGGATCTATGTCAAATCGGACTAATGAATTCAATAATGGAAGTTAAGCAACCAATCTTTGTTTAACTTCTTTTTTATTTTTTGGAAAATAAAGTTTTGAACATAATAAAATTTGATTATGTTTTAACGAATTTTGATGTTTCTTGAACTATATATCATCTAGTCGTCATTTACAATTGGTAAATATGACTTCAAACTGTATGAAGGTGATGGCGATTAAAAGGCTCATCCGTAGGTTCTAAAGAACTAGAATTTAACTTTATAAGAAATAAAGAAGAAAATGTGTATTTTTCTGATAGTATTAATTTCAAACCTACTGAATAGGGTTAATAGAAGTTTGAAATAAAAATTTCATAAAGTGTTCAAAATAATTTTTCGCTTTAGTTGTAAATATTAAAAACTGAGTCAATATTAAAAATATAAGGTGGAGAAATGATGATTCATTCAAAGAAATTAACGCTCGGTATATGCTTGGTATTACTCATTATATTGATTGTAGGTTATGTCATTATGACAAAAACAAATGGTCGAAACGCCCAAATTAAAGACACATTTAATCAAACATTAAAATTATATCCAACCAAAAATCTCGATGATTTTTACGATAAAGAAGGCTTTCGAGATCAAGAATTTAAAAAGGGTGATAAAGGTACTTGGATAGTTAATTCTGAAATGGTAATCGAGCCAAAAGGTAAGGATATGGAAACGAGAGGAATGGTGCTCTATATCAATCGCAATACTAGAACCACAAAAGGGTATTATTTTATAAGTGAAATGACAGATGACAGTAACGGCAGACCAAAGGATGATGAAAAAAGGTATCCGGTAAAAATGGAACATAATAAAATCATACCAACGAAGCCACTACCGAATGACAAGTTAAAAAAAGAGATTGAAAACTTTAAGTTCTTTGTACAATATGGCAACTTTAAAGATATTAATGATTATAAAGATGGTGATATTTCATATAATCCTAATGTACCAAGTTATTCGGCAAAATATCAATTGAATAATGATGATTATAATGTCCAACAGTTAAGAAAAAGATATGATATTCCAACCAAACAAGCGCCGAAACTATTATTGAAAGGCGATGGAGATTTAAAAGGTTCATCCGTAGGTTCTAGAAGTCTTGAATTTACCTTTGTCGAAAATAAAGAAGAAAACATTTATTTTACAGATTCTGTACAATATACTCCAAGTGAGGATACAAGGTATGAGTCAAACTGAATATCAAATAAAACCTGGTAATATAACAAGTAACTCTGAAGAAACAAGTTCGATATCTAAAGTGAGCTGTGAAATATAGGTAGCCATTTCAAAAAATTTAAAGGTGAATTTGATAATGTAGCTCAAGGAGATTGGGTTAAAAAGGCGAAGAATGAACTGGATGATATTAGTAAGAAATTAAAAAATATTCAAAGAACGGAAGTTTAATAGCTTATATGATTCTTGGAGCTAAGACAGCATGCGTTCATTCATGCCATTATTAATATAAGCACCGCAACAAAAAAGCTTCTAATGTGATACAGGAACCTCATATTCCGTATCATGTTAGAAGCTTTTAATGTCTAAAGAACATCTACATTTTATCATATTTTCTGACTTATTAAACTTTTATATAATTAAATATTTCTTAATTTTCCAAAATAGTGATAAATTTGTGAAATACATCACAAATCCCTTTATTTATTTGGAAATTCATGTAATATTAGACTTGTAAGAAGTTAATAAATAGAGAGAGACGAGAGAGTTTATATAAATACTATATAAACATTGGAGTGATGATTATGAGAAAAGAGATTGAAGCGCTTATTTTCTCAGACGTAAGTAGCTATGATATTTACGTGAACACTGGTGTAAATCAAGGATTAATTGGTGACATCAAAGATGGTTACCTAACTATTGATTCTATGCCTTACATTGATGCTGAGCGTTTGTATCACTTTGCTATGGAACGTAAATCGTTAGTCACTAACTAGTTCTTATTGCCAATGATTACTACCCCTAGTCGGCGGCAATTGAAGTGTGATTGATGTAACTTGCCCTCGTTGGTGAGCAATTGAGGGCAGACCCCTTTAATTAAGTAAACCCTAACTCCCCACAAATCTGGAACGATACTAAAAGCCACGTCCTATATTGGATGTGGCTTTAGTCATACTTATATTATTTTTAAAACGATTACCTACAAGATTTACATATAAAATTCTATCATGTCTGCTATATATAAACGAAATGATATTAGAATCCTTCATTTTCAACTTGTTTAAAATTACGTTTAATGCCGTTATAAGAATATACAACATTATATAATTTTACTTGGGCGTCATGGACACTTGAGAAGGGCATTCTTACATCGTCCATATTTTTAACTTCGTGTCGAAATGCTTTTTCAGCTTTTTGTCTTTCTGCAAGAGACATACTTAGCCATTCTTCTTTGCTAAATAAATCTTCGAATCGAAAATCAAATGCGGTTCTTTTACTTTCTGCTCTTAATGCTAAAACACGCTCATGATATGTCACGTTTTATTCCTCCCTCTAATCATTCAATCGAATGATAAATCACAGTATTAACTTTATTACTAATATAATGTTTTTACAATAAAGAAGTGACGATTTTTCAACATTTTTAAAAATAAAAAATATAAGCAACGATTAATTGTATGTTTCGAATGGCTTGTAATGTAATTTATCTATGAAAATGAAGCGAGTTATTATGACCGTTATATGAATTGTGATACGCTTTTTAAAAGTAATATGTATTTATGATTTACCCTGAAAAAATAAAAAGAATCAAAGGAGTCGATCATTATGACAGTATTAACAGATAAAGTAGCAGTAGTTACAGGTGCAGGTAGTGGTATTGGAGAAGCAATTGCAACATTACTACATGAAGAAGGGGCAAAAGTTGTCTTAGCAGGTAGAAATAAAGAAAAATTACAAAACGTAGCGAATCAATTGTCACAAGATAGTGTGAAGGTAGTGCCAACAGATGTAACGAATAAAGAAGAAGTCGATGAATTGATAAAAATTGCACAACAAACATTCGGTGGTTTGGATATTGTTATCAATAGTGCGGGGCAAATGTTGTCGTCTAAGATTACTGATTATCAAGTAGATGAGTGGGATAGTATGATTGATGTGAATATCAAAGGCACTTTATATACGGCACAGGCTGCATTACCAACTATGTTAGAACAATCAAGTGGCCATCTTATTAACATTGCATCTATTTCTGGCTTTGAAGTAACGAAAAGTAGTACGATTTATAGTGCGACGAAAGCAGCAGTTCACACTATTACTCAAGGATTAGAAAAAGAGTTGGCAAAGACAGGCGTTAAAGTAACAAGCATTTCTCCAGGAATGGTAGATACAGCCATAACTGCCGCATACAATCCAACAGATCGTAAAAAACTTGAACCACAAGATATTGCAGAAGCAGTATTATATGCATTAACACAACCAAAGCACGTTAACGTGAATGAAATTACAGTGCGTCCTGTATAAAAAGGTGTTTGAGGTCTGGGGTATAGGCATTTAATGTAATAGCTATCGATTTTGTTAATGTTAGTAAGGCAATAATTACATGAGGGCATAATAGGCAATTATTCCTTGTACAATTCTCAGTAATTGCTGATTTTAACAATCAAGTTAATGAAGGCGACGATGTTAGTGTTATGGTTTATAATCTGTAATGTTCATAATTATAGATTATAAAAATTTTTTCATTTTCCACCACATTTTAGGAGTTACTTTAATGAACAAAAAACATGTTTTTATAATTATTGGTGTCATTTTATGTATATGTATAGTTGCATCAGTCATTTATTTAAAAGTGAAATATGACGAAAAAGAAAAACAAAAAGCAATATACTATAAAGAACAACAGGAGCGTATTACACTCTATCTTAAGCATAATACTAAAGAACCCAATACCATCAAAACTGTACATTTCACAAGTTTAAAAAGAGGACCTATGGGCGATGCAGTAATTGAAGGTTACATAAATGAAAATAAAGAAGATGATTTTGTTGCATATGGGTCTCCAGAACATAATTATCAATTTGGTGGAAGTTTAATCAAAAGTAAAAATTTAAGCACGTTATTAAAACCAGTACATCAAACCAAATCACCTGATGAGATAAAAAAGGAATTAGAGTCTAAAAAGAACGACCGCTAAAACTATGCGGCCGTTTTAATTTTGTTTTCAAGTTAATCATACTTACATATAAAAATGAAAAGTTGAATTTTTAGTACAATTTCCACTGTATTTATCTGTTAACCACTTTATACCCGCAATATTTCGTTGATCTTATATAAACACTTTTGGCTGCTTTTCCTTGACCTAGATTAAAATTATAGATTTTCTTTGTAAGAGTGTGTTTTGTAGTATCATAAATATGTAAACTGTATAAAATTCCACCACATTTTAGGAGCTGGTGATAGATGTCGAAAAAGAAAATTTTAATATTAACTAGTATTATGTTAATCATATTAATTAGTGTTGCAGGTATCTATTTAAAAGTGAAATATGACGAAAAAGAAAAACAAAAAGCAATATACTATAAAGAACAACAAGCGCGCATTACACTTTATCTCAAGCATAACACTAAAGAACCGAATACAATCAAATCTGTACATTTCACAAACTCGGAAACAAGTCCTATGGGAAGTGCTGTGATTGAAGGTTACATAAATGAAAACAAAAAAGATAATTTTACTGCTTATGCTACACCAGAACATAATTATCAATTTGGTGGTGCTATGATAGAAAGTGAAAAATTAAGCGAGTTACTAAAGCCAGCCAATCAGTTAAAATCACCAGATGATATAAAAAAAGAACTAAATAAAAAGAAGAGTCACTAAAGTTAGGAGTTACTTTAATGTCCAAAAAACATGTTTTTATAATTATTGGTGTCATATTGTGTATATGTACAGTTTCTACGGTCATGCATTTTAAAATGAAATATGATGAAAAAGAAAAACAAAAAGCGATTTACTACAAAGAACAACAAGAACGTATTACACTCTATCTTAAGCATAATACTAAAGAAACGAACACGATTAAATCTGTACATTTCACAAACTTGGAAACAAGTCCTATGGGAAGTGCTGTGATTGAAGGATACATCAATGAAAATAAAGAAGATGATTTTACTGCTTATGCATCGCCTGAACATAATTATCAATTTGGTGGCGCTATGATAAAAAGTGAAGGAGTAGATAAATTATTAAAACCAGCACATGAAAGAAAATCACCAGAAAAAATCAAAGAAGAATTAGATAAAAAAGAAGGCCACTAGGGTCTTCTTTATTTTTGATTTAATCTTCCAATAATCTATGTCATTGCTATCGAAGGTGTTTCGCAATTAATATAAATCACTTCATCATCACCAATACTTCCCCAGTTTTGTACAGTACATTAACACAAACGAACCACGTTAATTTAAATGGAATAATAGTTTGGCCATTATAAGAACAATATATATCGAATAACAATGTCGATGACGTGATTTATTGACATTATCAAATTTTCTCAAATGTGTGTGATTTTTTATAAAAAAGGGTAGAGCAAGGTATAATATCCTTTCAATCTGTTTTCATATTTTATATATTTTTTAAATATAAGTGCTAAATGTTTTAACTAAAGCATAGATTGACAAGATGTTATACAGAATTTCAAATTCTATCCAATATTGTTCGAAGTGTAGTATCACTGGATTGGTATTAAACAATGTAAAGGAGAGATTGCAAATGCCGTATAATTACAAGAAACAAAATGGAGAGTTAATGTCTGTAATGAGCCAAGGTGAAAAGTTTATTCATCAATCACCCGTTAATGATGAACTTAGTGCATTGATTAAGTTATTAATTTCTAAAATTAACGGTTGTCATTATTGTGTTGATATCCATAAAAAAGAATTAAAGGAATTGGGTGTAACACAAATGAAAATTGATGAAGTCTTGAGTTTTAGACATTTAGATTTATTTACTGATCAAGAAAAAGTGACGCTTGAATTTGCAGAAATGTTAAATTCAATCAAAGACTTTAAGAAGTTTGAAATTATTGACCGGCTAAAATCATTTTATGATGAAGAACAAATTATTGATCTTGTCTTTGTTGTAAACCAAATTAACGGTTGGAACAGATTAAATATTATTAGTGATAGACTATAATTGTTCATATAAATGCAGAGTTTCATCTCGAACGCTATATCATAACAAATCATGCCACTATACAGGTCAAATCTTGTATAGTGGCATTTTAATTTATCCCTTTGAATACTGTTATTTAACGAATATCGGTCCACCTGGTCCAACAGGGATACCTAATAGGAACCAAATGATGACAAATACTGTCCATACAATACTTAGCGCGATTGAATACGGCATTAAACTAGAAAGTAAGGCTCCGAGTTTCATGCGTTTATCGTATTTTTGTGCATAAGTTAATAATAAAGGTAAGTACGGCATCATCGGTGTAATTGGATTGGTAATTGAATCGCCTACACGGTAAATGACTTGTGTGAATGCGGGATGAAAGCCGATAAGGATTAACATTGGTACGAATATCGGTCCTAAAATACCCCATTTAGCCGATGCGCTTCCGATTAACATGTTGACCATTGCACTCAGTACAATAATACCTAGTATCAATACAATACCGTTTTGATGTTCTAATAATTTGGCACCTTTAACAGCAGCGATAATTCCTAAATTACTCCACTTTAAATACGCAAGTAGCTGTGCTGCAAAAAACACAATAACGATAAATGTTCCCATTGATCCTACAGCATCGCCGAACATTTTACCTAAGTCTTTTGTATTTTTAATTTCTTTGCTTAAAATCCCATAAACTAATCCAGGTACTAAAAATACGACAAGAATAATTAATCCGACACCGTTAATTAATGGCGCATCGTCTAGTAAGCTGCCTGTTTTAGCATTTCTTAAAAAGCTATGTTCAGGAATGGCTGTAATAATTAATAAAATAATTGTGACTATGAAACTGATATTTGCCCATTTTAAAGCATGTGCTTCTTTGTCAGTAATATGTGAAGATGTTTCTTCATGGTCATCATGCATTAAACTGTCATCATATTTTCCTAATCTAGGAATAATGAGCTTAGTTGTAACTAGCAATATCGTAGGAAGTAATACAACGACACTCGCTGCGATAAAGTACCAGTTCATAGCAACGTTTGTTTTAATAGAATCTGAAACGATACGTGTTGCCGGTTCTGTAAATGAATAGACCAAAGCATCTTGCATACCAACAACTATATTTGCTGCAAATCCTCCAACAGCGGAAGCATATGCCATCGTTAGTCCAGCGATAGGGTGATAGCCAATTTTAATAAAAAGCATTGCTGCAAGCGGCGGCAAGATAATTGTCGCAGCATCGCCGGCTGTACTACCTAAAATACCAATTAATATAATAGTCGGTAAAATTAAGAAACGTGGTGCGCGATTCACAACAGAAATCATTAACTTATCGAAGTATCCTGTTTTCTCTGCAACACCAATACCAATCATCACTGCTAGTACTAAGCCTAATGCTGGGAACTCTGAGAAATTTTTAATCGTATCATTCATTATCATCGTAAATCCATCATGGCTAATTATATTTTTAATATAAATGGTTTGATGCGTACCTGGATGCTTAACAGATACATTAAATAATGAGATAACCCATGTCATAATGGCTAAGCCCACACACATTAAAAAGAATAAGACGCTAGGATCTGGCAATTTATTTCCGATTTTTTCAACACTATTCAAGAAACGATTGACGATAGACCCCTTTTGTTGATGTTTTGATGTCATCAATTATTCCCCCCTTTGTTAAATATTTAAAGTGTAACAAAAAATACTCTCAAAAGTAACAATTTTCAGAAAATAAAAAAACTAATATTGTTAAATATTTTGAGTTATTCAATAGAAAGTGTATAGCAGAGTAGTTAAGACTGCCTGAAGACTTATCTATTAGGTTTATGAAGCATCGAACAGTGGAAAATAAGGACTGTAAGTTTAAGATATGTTGTATAGGAGTGACTGAATGAAACGTTTGGAAAATAAAGTAGCAGTCGTAACAGGAGCAAGTACAGGTATCGGTCAAGCTTCTGCAATCGCTTTAGCTCAATAAGGTGCGTATGTATTGGCGGTAGACATAGCTGAAGCGGTATCGGAGACTGTCGATAAAATTAAAAGTAATGGTGACAATGCGAAGGCGTATAATGTGGATAATGCAAGCGAACAACAAGTGGTAGACTTTGTGTCTGACATAAAGGAACAGTTTGGAAGAATCGATGTGTTGTTTAATAATGCCGGTGTGGATAATGCGGCTGATAGAATTCATGAGTATCCAATAGATGTGTATGACAAGATTATGAATGTAGATATGCGTGGGACATTTTTAATGACGAAAATGATGTTACCTTTAATGATGAATCAAGGTGGCTCTATTGTTAATACGTCTTCATTTTCCGGACAAGCAGCAGACTTGTATCGCTCTGGATATAATGCTGCGAAAGGTGCAGTGATTAATTTTACAAAATCAATCGCAATTGAGTATGGCCGTGATAGCATTCGAGCCAATGCGATTGCACCAGGTACAATTGAAACCCCGTTAGTAGATAAACTGACAGGTACGAGTGAGGATGATGCAGGTAAAACATTTAGAGAAAATCAAAAATGGATGACTCCGCTGGGACGTTTAGGTAAACCAGAAGAAGTTGCTAAATTAGTAGTCTTCTTAGCATCTGACGACAGTTCATTCATAACTGGAGAGACGATTCGAATTGATGGTGGTGTGATGGCTTACACATGGCCTGGCGAGATGTTAAGTGATGATTCGTGGAAGCGGACATTGGAATAATTATTTAAAATCGATATCCAGTGGAAAAGAATTTGGCATGAAGTAGGCAATGTATGCATATTGTCGCAATGAAAGACATTTAAAGCGGAGATTAATTAATCTTTGAAAATCACATATTGTTCATTTGAAGTGTATTGCTTAAAGCTTGTTTTAACGTATTGTAGGTCGTGCATCTAATTTATCAGAATCTCGAGTTCAAACTTTTGGAGTATCTTTAAAATAAGCTGTATTTTGTCTATTCTAATAAATTAAGGAGAATTTTATGTTAAAAGAAAAAGAAAGTTTTAGATTGCTATATCAAGCTATAAGAGAGATTGCAGATAAAATTGGAGATAATCAGTTAGAAACTAATTCCGTTAGTTTATTATTATTGGACTTTGATTTTGAACATGAAGTATTTGATGAATTGTATCTTGTGATTTTAAAATATTTAAATACAGTAAGTATAGAGAACATAAGTCATAGTGAGCTTTTGAATTTAATAGAAAATACGATTCCAGAAGATCGAGAGATTAACACGTTTGTAAAAAATAAAATAATAATTGGCTTTGCTAATAATTACTTCCCTGAATTACAAGTATTAGCAAACGAAATAAAATCTGATATGGCTAGTTCATTAAAACAATGATATTTTTATTTAAATTTTTAAAGCTTTGTACGAAATTGTACAAAGCTTTTTTGGTGCGTATTGTATGGGCAACAACTTGACGATGAAAATCCGTTACAGGATTGGTAATAGGAAATGTTAGCGAAAGACAAGGGTATCCATTGTAGATTAACAAAAGGACGTTTCCACAAGTGTGGGTTATTCTCACTAAAGCAATACGCAGAGACAACTTACGTAAAATTTTGAACTGACTAGAACGGAACTTCTACTCAATTATTGATAAAAATTTTCAAAAAGACTTGAATGTGCTGAGAATACGAAGTTTATGGAAGGATTATCAAAATATAAATGTGCATTCATTTACAACCTTTATTGACAATGATTCTCAACTAATATAGTATATAATCAAATCGTAATAGTTACGATTTGTTTTCTGCAACTTTTTTGAAGTTTTAGTTGAGGTGAAAACAATAAAAGCATCTAAGTGAATGTAGTTAACGGACAACTGCATTCGCTTGTAGAGCCACAAGAAGCAACTTTAAATAAGGTTTACGGTTGCATTTTGATACAACAACCGATTACTAAGTCATGCTTTCCACTTTGCGGGTTAGCATGACTTACCTAATAGATAGAGCTATTAGGTTCAGCTTCTAAAAAATTACAGTTTTAGAGGAATACAGTTGCTTGCTTCGCAACAACTGCATAAGAGCCATGGTTTTCGCTTTTGCGAATTAGCATGACTTACCTACTAGATAGAGCTATTAGGTTCATCTTCTAAAAAATTACAGGTTTAGAGGAATACAGTTGTTTGCTTCGCAACAACTGCATAAGAGCCTCTAGTAATTAAAATTACAGAGGCTCTAAAAATACATCTAAAGGAGTGTCGTATGAATCGGCAGGTTATAGAATTTTCTAAGTATAATCCTTCGGGGAATATGACGATACTTGTTCATTCAAAACATGATGCTAGTGAATATGCATCTATCGCCAATCAGTTGATGGCCGCAACACATGTATGCTGTGAACAGGTAGGCTTTATAGAATCAACACAAAATGATGATGGTAATGATTTTCACTTAGTTATGAGCGGTAATGAATTTTGCGGTAATGCGACGATGTCATATATACATCATTTGCAGGAAAGTCATTTGCTTAAAGACCAACAGTTTAAGGTGAAGGTGTCTGGCTGTTCGGATTTAGTGCAATGCGCAATTCATGATTGCCAATACTATGAAGTTCAAATGCCACAAGCCCATCGTGTTGTGCCAACAACAATTAATATGGGTAATCATTCATGGAAAGCAATAGAAATTATTTATGAAACATATGTACATTATGTGATTCCAGTTAAACAAGTAACAACAGAAATTCAACATTTGGTTGAAGCGTTTGTGCGTGAGCAACAATGGAGTCACAAATATAAAACAGTAGGTATGATGCTTTT
This sequence comes from Staphylococcus aureus, assembly GCF_001027105.1. Taxonomy (GTDB): domain Bacteria; phylum Bacillota; class Bacilli; order Staphylococcales; family Staphylococcaceae; genus Staphylococcus; species Staphylococcus aureus. The sequence goes on along the minus strand of NZ_CP011526.1, from coordinate 2,481,494 downwards.
TGATGAACAACGTCAATTTTTACAGCCATTAATCTATATACCAGAAATTCAAAGTTTAATTTGGGAAAATAGCTGTGGTTCTGGTACAGCATCAATTGGGGTTTTTAATAATTATCAACGTAATGACGCATGCAAAGATTTTACAGTACATCAGCCAGGGGGCAGTATTTTAGTGACATCAAAGCGATGTCATCAATTGGGATATCAAACTTCAATTAAAGGACAGGTTACAACTGTAGCTACAGGAAAAGCATATATAGAATAAGGAGCCTACAATGAATAACTTTAATAATGAAATCAAATTGATATTACAACAATATTTAGAAAAGTTTGAAGCGCATTACGAGCGTGTATTACAAGACGATCAATATATCGAAGCATTAGAAACATTGATGGATGACTATAGTGAATTTATTTTAAATCCTATTTATGAACAACAATTTAATGCTTGGCGTGACGTTGAAGAAAAAGCACAATTAATAAAATCACTGCAATATATTACAGCGCAGTGTGTTAAACAAGTGGAAGTCATTAGAGCGAGACGTCTATTAGACGGACAGGCGTCTACCACAGGTTACTTTGACAATATAGAACATTGTATTGATGAAGAGTTTGGACAATGTAGTATAGCTAGCAATGACAAATTATTGTTAGTTGGTTCAGGTGCATATCCAATGACGTTAATTCAAGTAGCAAAAGAAACAGGTGCTTCAGTTATCGGTATTGATATTGATCCACAAGCCGTTGACCTAGGGCGCAGAATCGTTAACGTCTTAGCACCAAATGAAGATATAACAATTACGGATCAAAAGGTATCTGAACTTAAAGATATCAAAGATGTGACGCATATCATATTCAGCTCGACAATTCCTTTAAAGTACAGCATTTTAGAAGAATTATATGATTTAACAAATGAAAATGTCGTAGTTGCAATGCGCTTTGGTGATGGCATCAAAGCAATATTTAATTATCCGTCACAAGAAACAGCGGAAGATAAGTGGCAATGTGTGAATAAACATATGAGACCACAGCAAATTTTTGATATAGCACTTTATAAAAAAGCAGCTATAAAGGTAGGTATTACGGATGTCTAAATTATTAATGATAGGCACTGGTCCGGTCGCAATCCAATTAGCGAATATTTGCTATTTAAAATCAGATTATGAGATTGATATGGTTGGACGTGCCTCAACATCAGAAAAATCAAAACGCTTATATCAAGCGTATAAAAAAGAGAAACAATTTGAAGTCAAAATACAAAACGAGGCGCATCAACATCTGGAAGGTAAGTTTGAAATTAATCGTTTGTATAAAGATGTTAAAAACGTTAAGGGTGAATACGAAACGGTTGTCATGGCATGCACAGCAGATGCTTATTATGACACACTACAGCAATTGTCGTTAGAAACTTTGCAAAGTGTCAAACATGTCATTTTAATATCACCGACATTTGGTTCGCAAATGATTGTCGAACAATTTATGTCTAAATTTAATAAAGATATCGAAGTGATTTCATTCTCAACTTATCTTGGCGATACACGTATTGTTGATAAAGAAGCGCCTAATCATGTGTTGACAACAGGTGTAAAAAAGAAATTGTACATGGGATCGACACATTCAAACTCAACAATGTGTCAACGAATCTCTGCTTTAGCTGAGCAATTGAAGATTCAATTAGAAGTCGTTGAATCGCCACTGCATGCTGAAACGCGAAACAGTTCGCTTTATGTGCACCCACCACTATTTATGAATGACTTTTCATTGAAAGCCATTTTCGAAGGAACAGATGTACCGGTTTATGTGTATAAGTTATTTCCTGAAGGACCGATAACGATGACACTAATCCGTGAAATGCGTTTAATGTGGAAGGAAATGATGGTTATTTTACAAGCATTTAGAGTGCCGTCAGTCAACCTGCTTCAATTTATGGTGAAGGAAAATTATCCAGTACGTCCTGAAACTTTGGATGAAGGTGATATTGAGCATTTCGAAATCTTGCCAGATATCTTACAAGAATATCTGCTTTATGTAAGATATACCGCAATCCTCATTGATCCATTTTCACAGCCAGACGAAAACGGACATTACTTTGATTTTTCAGCTGTACCATTTAAGCAAGTCTATAAAAATGAACAGGATGTTGTTCAAATTCCAAGAATGCCAAGTGAAGATTATTACAGAACGGCGATGATTCAGCATATTGGGAAAATGCTAGGTATCAAAACGCCAATGATTGATCAGTTCCTAACTCGCTATGAAGCAAGTTGCCAGGCGTACAAGGATATGCATCAAGATCAACACTTATCTTCTCAATTTAATACAAATCTATTTGAAGGAGATAAAGCACTCGTCACAAAATTTTTGGAAATCAATAGAACGCTTTCATAATAAGGGTTTGAAGTTTTATAATAGAAAAAAATTATTGAATTATGTTTGACATTTACATAAAAATAAGCAAATAATTGAGAAAAATAATCATTACGATTTGATTAAGTAATGCAACTTATCAATTTAGAAAGAGGAAAAGCAAATGAGAAAACTAACTAAAATGAGTGCAATGTTACTTGCATCAGGGCTAATTTTAACTGGTTGTGGCGGTAATAAAGGTTTAGAGGAGAAAAAAGAAAACAAGCAATTAACGTATACGACGGTTAAAGATATCGGTGATATGAATCCGCATGTTTACGGTGGATCAATGTCTGCTGAAAGTATGATATACGAGCCGCTTGTACGTAACACGAAAGATGGTATTAAGCCTTTACTAGCTAAAAAGTGGGATGTGTCTGAAGATGGGAAGACATACACGTTCCATTTGAGAGATGACGTTAAATTCCATGATGGTACGCCATTTGATGCTGACGCAGTTAAGAAAAATATTGACGCAGTTCAAGAAAACAAAAAATTGCATTCTTGGTTAAAGATTTCGACATTAATTGACAATGTTAAAGTTAAAGATAAGTACACGGTTGAATTGAATTTGAAAGAAGCATATCAACCTGCATTGGCTGAATTAGCGATGCCTCGTCCATATGTATTTGTGTCTCCAAAAGACTTTAAAAACGGTACAACAAAAGATGGCGTTAAAAAGTTCGATGGTACTGGTCCATTTAAATTAGGTGAACACAAAAAAGATGAGTCTGCAGACTTTAACAAAAATGATCAATACTGGGGCGAAAAGTCTAAACTTAACAAAGTACAAGCAAAAGTAATGCCTGCTGGTGAAACAGCATTCCTATCAATGAAAAAAGGTGAAACGAACTTTGCCTTCACAGATGATAGAGGTACAGATAGCTTAGACAAAGACTCTTTAAAACAATTGAAAGATACAGGTGACTATCAAGTTAAGCGTAGTCAACCTATGAATACGAAAATGTTAGTTGTCAATTCTGGTAAAAAAGATAACGCTGTGAGTGACAAAACAGTCAGACAAGCGATTGGTCATATGGTAAACAGAGATAAAATTGCCAAAGAAATTTTAGATGGTCAAGAAAAACCAGCAACTCAATTATTTGCGAAAAATGTAACAGACATTAATTTCGATATGCCAACACGTAAGTATGACCTTAAAAAAGCAGAATCATTATTAGATGAAGCTGGTTGGAAGAAAGGTAAAGACAGCGATGTTCGTCAAAAAGATGGTAAAAACCTTGAAATGGCAATGTACTATGACAAAGGTTCTTCAAGTCAAAAAGAACAAGCAGAATACTTACAAGCAGAATTTAAGAAAATGGGTATTAAGTTAAACATCAATGGCGAAACATCAGATAAAATTGCTGAACGTCGTACTTCTGGTGATTATGACTTAATGTTCAACCAAACTTGGGGATTATTGTACGATCCACAAAGTACTATTGCAGCATTTAAAGCGAAAAATGGTTATGAAAGTGCAACATCAGGCATTGAGAACAAAGATAAAATATACAACAGCATTGATGACGCATTTAAAATCCAAAACGGTAAAGAGCGTTCAGACGCTTATAAAAACATTTTGAAACAAATTGATGATGAAGGTATCTTTATCCCTATTTCACACGGTAGTATGACAGTTGTTGCACCAAAAGATTTAGAAAAAGTATCATTCACACAATCACAGTATGAATTACCATTCAATGAAATGCAGTATAAATAAAGGAGCAATTAGATGTTCAAATTTATCTTAAAACGTATTGCGCTCATGTTTCCATTGATGATTGTAGTAAGTTTTATGACATTTCTATTGACGTATATTACAAATGAAAATCCAGCTGTGACAATTTTACATGCACAAGGGACGCCAAATGTAACACCAGAGTTGATTGCAGAAACGAATGAGAAGTACGGTTTCAATGATCCATTATTAATTCAATATAAAAATTGGTTACTTGAAGCGATGCAATTTAATTTTGGTACAAGCTACATTACAGGTGACCCAGTTGCTGAACGTATTGGTCCAGCATTTATGAATACATTGAAATTAACAATAATTTCAAGTGTTATGGTGATGATTACATCAATTATTTTAGGTGTAGTTAGTGCATTAAAAAGAGGAAAGTTCACTGATCGTGCGATACGTTCAGTGGCTTTCTTTCTAACTGCATTACCATCATATTGGATAGCTTCAATACTTATTATTTACGTTTCAGTGAAGTTAAACATATTGCCGACTTCTGGATTAACAGGTCCAGAAAGTTACATATTGCCAGTGATCGTTATTACGATTGCCTATGCTGGTATTTACTTTAGAAATGTTAGACGCTCGATGGTGGAACAATTAAATGAAGATTATGTACTTTATTTAAGAGCAAGCGGTGTGAAATCTATCACATTAATGTTGCATGTGTTGCGTAATGCTTTACAAGTTGCGGTATCAATCTTTTGTATGTCTATACCAATGATAATGGGTGGACTAGTTGTTATCGAGTATATCTTTGCATGGCCTGGACTAGGTCAATTAAGTTTAAAAGCAATACTTGAACACGATTTTCCAGTCATTCAAGCATATGTATTAATTGTAGCGGTATTATTTATTGTATTTAATACATTAGCAGATATCATTAATGCGCTATTAAATCCAAGATTAAGGGAGGGCGCACGATGATAATTTTAAAACGATTATTACAAGATAAAGGTGCAGTAATTGCTTTAGGCATTATTGTATTATATGTCTTTTTAGGATTAGCAGCACCACTTGTGACATTTTATGATCCTAACCATATCGATACAGCAAACAAATTTGCTGGCATGAGTTTTCAACATCTACTAGGTACTGACCATTTAGGTAGAGATATTTTAACTAGGTTAATTTATGCGATTAGACCAAGTTTGTTATATGTCTTTGTTGCGCTATTTGTTTCTGTACTTATTGGATCTATTTTAGGATTCTTATCAGGATATTTCCAAGGGTTTGTTGACGCCTTAATCATGCGTGCGTGTGATGTTATGTTGGCATTCCCAAGTTATGTTGTAACGTTAGCATTAATTGCATTGTTTGGAATGGGTGCCGAAAATATTATCATGGCATTTATTTTGACGCGTTGGGCATGGTTCTGTCGTGTTATACGTACAAGTGTTATGCAGTACACTGCTTCTGACCATGTAAGATTTGCTAAAACAATCGGTATGAATGATATGAAAATTATTCACAAACATATTATGCCATTAACATTAGCAGATATTGCTATCATCTCTAGTAGCTCGATGTGTTCAATGATCTTGCAAATATCTGGCTTTTCATTTTTAGGATTAGGTGTCAAAGCGCCTACTGCAGAGTGGGGCATGATGCTTAACGAAGCTAGAAAAGTGATGTTTACACATCCTGAAATGATGTTTGCGCCAGGTATTGCCATAGTGATTATAGTGATGGCATTTAACTTCTTATCCGATGCTTTACAAATTGCTATTGATCCCCGCATCTCTTCTAAAGATAAACTTCGTTCTGTGAAAAAAGGAGTGGTGCAATCATGACATTGTTAACAGTTAAACATTTGACGATTACAGATACCTGGACAGATCAACCACTCGTGAGTGATGTGAATTTTACATTAACTAAGGGTGAAACTTTAGGCGTTATTGGAGAAAGTGGTAGTGGTAAATCAATCACTTGTAAATCGATTATTGGTTTGAATCCCGAACGACTCGGGGTGACAGGTGAAATTATCTTTGATGGTACATCAATGTTGTCATTATCTGAATCGCAATTGAAAAAGTACCGTGGTAAAGACATTGCGATGGTCATGCAACAAGGTAGTCGTGCCTTTGACCCATCAACTACTGTCGGTAAACAAATGTTTGAGACTATGAAAGTACATACGTCAATGTCTACACAAGAAATTGAAAAGACATTGATTGAATATATGGATTATTTAAGTTTGAAAGATCCTAAACGTATATTAAAATCATACCCTTACATGTTATCAGGAGGAATGTTACAGCGATTGATGATTGCTTTAGCGTTAGCTTTGAAACCAAAGTTAATCATTGCTGATGAGCCGACAACGGCTTTAGATACAATTACACAATATGATGTACTGGAAGCATTTATAGATATTAAAAAACACTTTGACTGTGCGATGATTTTCATTTCACATGATTTAACGGTTATTAACAAGATTGCAGACCGTGTTGTTGTGATGAAAAATGGTCAGCTTATTGAACAAGGGACACGTGAATCAGTCTTGCATCATCCAGAACATGTTTATACGAAGTATTTATTATCAACGAAGAAGAAGATTAATGATCATTTTAAACATGTGATGAGGGGTGATGTACATGATTAAAATTAAAGATGTTGAAAAGTCATATCAAAGCGCACATGTTTTTAAGCGTCGTCGAACACCTATCGTGAAAGGTGTGTCATTTGAGTGTCCAATCGGTGCGACGATTGCGATTATCGGAGAAAGTGGTAGCGGTAAATCGACGTTGAGTCGTATGATATTAGGTATTGAGAAACCGGATAAAGGTTGTGTAACCTTAAATGATCAACCGATGCATAAGAAGAAAGTGAGACGTCATCAAATTGGTGCTGTATTTCAAGATTATACGTCATCATTACATCCATTTCAGACTGTTAGAGAAATCTTATTTGAAGTGATGTGTCAATGTGATGGACAACCTAAAGAAGTTATGGAAGTCCAAGCAATTACATTGTTGGAAGAAGTCGGTCTATCTAAGGCATACATGGATAAATATCCTAATATGTTATCAGGTGGAGAGGCGCAACGTGTTGCGATTGCGCGTGCAATATGTATTAACCCTAAATATATTTTGTTTGATGAAGCCATTAGTTCACTCGACATGTCAATTCAAACACAAATATTAGATTTATTGATTCATTTACGTGAAACGCGTCAGTTGAGTTATATTTTTATCACACATGATATTCAAGCTGCCACGTATTTATGTGATCAATTAATTATTTTTAAAAACGGAAAAATAGAAGAACAAATTCCGACAAGCGCATTGCATAAAAGTGACAATGCTTATACAAGAGAATTAATAGAAAAACAACTATCATTCTAAGGAGTGAGATAATGAAAGGTGCAATGGCTTGGCCCTTTTTGAGATTATATATATTAACATTGATGTTCTTTAGTGCCAATGCAATCTTAAACGTGTTTATACCTTTACGAGGGCATGATTTAGGCGCAACGAATACGGTTATCGGTATCGTTATGGGGGCATACATGTTAACAGCAATGGTATTTCGACCATGGGCAGGACAAATTATTGCTCGTGTCGGTCCCATTAAAGTATTAAGAATTATTTTGATTATCAATGCCATAGCTTTAATTATTTATGGTTTTACTGGCTTAGAAGGTTATTTCGTAGCACGTGTTATGCAAGGTGTGTGTACGGCATTCTTTTCTATGTCTTTACAGCTAGGTATTATTGATGCATTACCAGAGGAACATCGTTCTGAAGGTGTATCATTGTACTCGCTATTTTCAACGATTCCAAACTTAATCGGACCATTAGTTGCCGTAGGTATTTGGAATGCAAATAATATTTCACTATTTGCAATTGTCATTATCTTTATCGCATTAACAACAACATTCTTTGGCTATCGCGTGACCTTTGCTGAACAGGAACCCGATACGTCAGATAAGATTGAAAAAATGCCGTTTAACGCTGTAACTGTTTTTGCGCAATTTTTCAAAAATAAAGAGTTGTTGAACAGTGGTATTATCATGATTGTTGCATCGATTGTATTTGGTGCAGTTAGTACATTTGTACCGTTATACACAGTGAGTTTAGGATTCGCGAATGCGGGAATCTTTTTGACAATACAGGCCATCGCAGTTGTTGCGGCAAGATTTTACTTAAGGAAATACATTCCGTCAGATGGTATGTGGCATCCTAAATATATGGTATCTGTACTATCATTATTAGTAATCGCGTCATTTGTAGTGGCATTTGGTCCGCAAGTAGGTGCAATTATTTTCTATGGTAGTGCGATATTAATAGGAATGACGCAAGCAATGGTGTACCCAACATTAACATCATACTTAAGCTTCGTCTTACCAAAAGTAGGTCGTAATATGTTGTTAGGTTTATTTATTGCCTGTGCAGACTTAGGTATATCGTTAGGTGGCGCATTGATGGGACCTATTTCCGATTTAGTAGGATTTAAATGGATGTATCTAATTTGTGGTATGTTAGTCATTGTAATAATGATTATGAGTTTCTTGAAAAAGCCAACACCACGTCCAGCGAGTAGTCTTTAATGAAGTGAATTAAAGCATATTAAGTTAATGAATATTTAAATTTTAAAAGGTATATTGAGCATGGCGATTCATGTGCTTCATGCTAGGACATGAAACATTCTATATGGCTCGTTTTTAGAACGACAGTATATCTAAATAAAGCACGCTTAAAAGTGAGTTTTGATACTGACTTTTAAGTGTGCTTTTTGATGTGTATGGATAATGGATAATACTCTGAAAAATTTTACATGAAAATATGCAAAACGAGTATAACTGCTAATTGATAGAAATAGCTCACCATAAAATTACGGTATGATTTTAAATATAAGTAAGTCGCACTACCTGCTAGTATCAATGCTGGAATGAATTCCCACCATGTATTAATGTATGGATAGTAGAACAGAGTTTCAAGGATAATGGACAATACTATTGTAATCTTTAAAGGTATTAATCTGCTTAATTCTTGAATTAAAATATGACGGAAAATAAGTTGACAAATCAAAGTATTTAATATAATGGTTAACGAAAATATAGCTATTAAACTGATGGAACCATACCCTTTAATGAGCGGGTAAATGTCAAAGACAGTAAAGGAATCTACATTTAGTGCGAAAATATTGAAATGATTTAAAAGTAAAAAGAGTACGACACTTAGTGTAAATGATATAAGAATATGCCATTTATATTTAGCACTAGCAACGATTTGCGAACGTATCATTGGAATAAACGCATCTTCATGCATCAGACGAAAAATAGCTAGTGAAATAATAACTGCGAGTAAATAGCTAATGTTCATTGAAATAGGAAAAGAGAAACCCCACGGAGCTTGTTGAGTGAATACAGCTACTAACCCAAAAGTTAAAAAGACGATAATGATCGGCAAGATGTTAACCAAAAATATGTAAAGGAAAATAAATCCAATATCACGTTTGAAAAAACGCGATTGTTCGGTAGCGTATTCTTCTTCTATGTAATGTTTATTTGTATTTGACATAGTATACCTCTTAAATAGTTGTATTATATAGATACTTTAGCACATATTACTTTGTATTGTATGTTTTATACATTAAAATTTAAAATGAAAAACATATCATAAAATTGTTTTATAAAATGAAGCGCTTCCATTGTGTTTTGTTTTGTAAGGTGTATCATAAATATTGAATTGAAATTTTGGGGGGAGGTATTGTAATGACGTTTCTTACAGTCATGCAATTTATAGTTAACATTATCGTTGTAGGATTCATGCTTACGGTTATTGTTATCGGGCTTATTTGGTTAATTAAAGATAAAAGACAATCACAACATAGTGTATTAAGGAATTATCCTTTACTAGCACGTATTAGATATATTTCAGAAAAAATGGGACCGGAATTACGTCAGTATTTATTTTCTGGGGATAATGAAGGGAAACCTTTTTCACGTAATGATTATAAAAATATCGTTTTGGCTGGAAAATATAACTCTCGTATGACCAGCTTCGGTACTACTAAAGATTATCAAGACGGCTTTTACATACAGAACACAATGTTTCCGATGCAACGTAATGAGATTTCAGTAGATAATACAACATTGTTATCAACATTCATTTATAAAATCGCGAATGAGCGTTTATTTAGTCGTGAAGAATATCGTGTGCCGACAAAGATTGATCCGTATTACTTAAGTGATGACCATGCAATAAAATTAGGTGAACATTTAAAACATCCATTTATTTTAAAACGTATCGTAGGACAATCTGGTATGAGTTATGGCGCTTTAGGAAAAAATGCCATTACAGCTTTATCTAAAGGTCTAGCTAAAGCGGGCACTTGGATGAATACAGGTGAAGGTGGCTTATCAGAATATCATTTAAAAGGTAATGGGGATATCATTTTCCAAATTGGTCCCGGTTTATTTGGTGTTCGTGATAAAGAAGGTAATTTTAGTGAAGGTTTATTTAAAGAGGTTGCACAGTTATCTAACGTACGCGCATTTGAGCTGAAGTTGGCACAAGGTGCTAAGACTCGTGGTGGTCATATGGAAGCTGAAAAGGTAAACGAAGAAATTGCTAAAATCCGAAATGTTGAACCTTATAAAACAATCAATTCACCTAACCGTTACGAATTTATTCATAATGCTGAAGATTTGATTCGTTTCGTCGATCAGTTGCAGCAATTAGGTCAAAAACCAGTAGGATTCAAAATTGTAGTAAGCAAAGTTTCAGAAATTGAAACACTTGTACGTACGATGGTGGAACTAGATAAGTATCCAAGCTTTATTACGATTGATGGTGGTGAAGGTGGTACTGGTGCAACATTCCAAGAATTACAAGATGGTGTTGGCTTACCGCTATTTACAGCTCTACCTATTGTGTCTGGCATGTTAGAAAAATATGGTATTCGAGATAAAGTGAAATTGGCGGCATCTGGTAAGTTAGTGACACCAGATAAAATTGCGATTGCACTAGGTTTAGGTGCAGATTTTGTAAATATCGCACGTGGGATGATGATTAGTGTCGGTTGTATAATGAGTCAACAATGTCACATGAATACGTGTCCTGTAGGTGTTGCAACGACAGATGCGAAGAAAGAAAAAGCATTGATTGTTGGAGAAAAGCAATATCGTGTCACAAACTATGTAACAAGTTTGCATGAAGGCTTATTCAATATTGCAGCAGCTGTTGGCGTATCCAGTCCTACAGAAATTACTGCTGATCATATTGTATATCGAAAAGTCGATGGTGAGTTACAAACGATACATGATTATAAATTAAAACTCATTAGTTAACTTAATTATTTCGGGAAATTGAAAGCAGCGGATTTTAGCGTTACTGCAAATAATTTTATATTAGTAGTGGATGCTGGTCACACAAGAACTTCAAATATTAAAGCCCTCAGAATATGAATTAAGGTTTGTAACCTTAGTCTTATCTGAGGGCATTTTTAAGTTATAAACTATTTGTCGTCCATTTTATCTTTTTCTTTTAAACCTCTGTGCTTTAATTGCTTTTCAAGTTTTTCAAAACTAATATCTTTATTTTCTTTAGTCGAAACACCAAGACGTTTATTTAATTTTTTCATGTCAACTTCTGTGTAATCTATGTCTAAGTGTTCAATTGCTTTTTTATCTTTATAGTCTACTTTGTATTTTACGCCTTTAAGGTCTTTGAAAATACTTTCAGATTTGGCGAATAACTTTTTGGCTTCGTCTTTATCCATACCTAGATCGTCATATTTAATTGTGTTGATTGTAGACTGTTTTAAAACTTTATCATCTTTATATGTGATAGAAGTTAGTACATGTTTACCACTAACATCACCTTCATATGTTTTGGTTTGTTCTTTACCACAAGCTGATAATGCAATGATACAAACTAATGCTACTACAATTAATGAACATAATTTTTTCAAAGTCAGTCGCCTTCTTTCGATATTTGTATTATAAAGAAATTATAACATTTACTAAAAAATGATGTTATTCAAAAATTTAAATTTTGTCATTTTTTTTGAAGATATGAGTTTTTTTAAGCGGATTCCTCACAAAATTTTAAAAATATTTAAGCCTGAAAATGATAAAGCGGTAGGGAACGTAGTGTGTTCCACTGCTGATTTCTTTTTGAGCATTATAGGCGGTATGTTGGAAGAAAAGAACAAAAGTTTGTGAACGATAGCATATAGGTATTAAGAATACGATGAACTCGTTGGTAATATTGACGTACTCAAGTGCGTACGCTATAATTAGCGTAACAGAAAACAAAGGAGGGTTTATATGATTATCACTAGCCCTACAGAAGCGAGAAAAGATTTTTATCAATTACTAAAAAATGTTAATAATAATCACGAACCAATTTATATTAGTGGCAATAATGCCGAAAATAATGCTGTGATTATAGGTTTAGAAGATTGGAAAAGTATACAAGAGACAATATATCTTGAATCTACTGGTACAATGGACAAAGTAAGAGAAAGAGAAAAAGATAATAGTGGTACAACAAATATAGATGATATTGATTGGGATAATCTTTAATGAGCAATTACACGGTTAAGATTAAAAATTCAGCGAAATCAGATTTAAAGAAAATAAAACATTCTTATTTAAAGAAGTCATTTTTAGAAATTGTTGAGACTTTAAAAAATGATCCGTATAAAATAACACAATCTTTTGAAAAATTAGAGCCTAAATATTTAGAGCGATATTCAAGAAGAATTAACCATCAGCACAGGGTCGTCTATACCGTAGATGATCGAAATAAAGAAGTATTAATACTATCGGCATGGTCACATTATGATTAATGAATATTCAATATCTGAATAACTTTAATGATAAGTTAATTAAAGAAACTAGTATTTAAGTGTAGGGAAAATAGCGACGTTAATGCGTTGTTATCTCTACACTTTTTAATTTTATAATAGCGCAAGACTAAACAGATTGAAATTAGTAACAATAAAAGAATAACGTATTATAATAAGGAATTTTAAATTGTGACTTTTTCGGAATATTAAATTTTAGAAATATGAGGTTTTTAAGCGGATTCCTCACAAAATTTTAAAAATATTTAAGCCTGAAAATGATAAAGCGGTAGGGAACGTTTTTCTGAAAGTTAGTGATACAATAGTTTTAAGTTGAAATACAGGAGGATGAATAACATGAATCAGTCAGTCAAATTACTTAAACATTTAACAGATGTAAACGGCATTGCTGGTTATGAAATGCAAGTTAAAGAAGCAATGCGTAACTATATAGAGCCTGTCAGTGATCAAATTATTGAAGATAACTTGGGTGGCATTTTTGGAAAGAAAAATGCTGAGAATGGTCAATACTCAATTATGATTTCTGGTCATATGGATGAAGTTGGTTTTATGGTAACAAAGATTGATAAACATGGTTTTATTTCATTTACGCCAGTTGGTGGATGGTGGAATCAAGTCATGCTATCTCAAAAAGTAACGATTACAACAGATTCGGGCAAAGAAATTAGAGGTATCATCGGTTCTAAACCGCCACATGTCTTAACGCCTGAAGAACGTAAAAAGCCAATGGAAATCAAAAATATGTTTATAGATATTGGTGTTAGTAGCAAGGAAGAAGCTGAAGAAGCTGGCGTTGAAGTAGGCAATATGGTTACGCCATATAGTGAATTTGAAGTGCTTGCAAATGATAAATATTTAACTGCGAAAGCATTTGATAATCGCTATGGCTGTGCATTAGCTATTGAGGTATTAAAACGTTTAAAAGATGAAAATATTGGCATTAACTTATACAGTGGTGCCACAGTGCAAGAAGAAGTTGGTTTGCGTGGTGCGAAAGTGGCAGCGAATACGATTAAACCAGACTTGGCGATAGCTGTCGATGTAGGTATTGCTTATGATACCCCAGGTATGTCAGGTCAAACGAGCGATAGTAAACTAGGCGGTGGTCCAGTTGTCATTATGATGGATGCTACAAGTATTGCTCACCAAGGTTTGCGAAAGCATATTAAAGATGTAGCTAAGGAACATAACATCGAAGTACAATGGGATACGACACCAGGTGGAGGTACAGATGCGGGAAGTATTCATGTCGCAAATGAAGGTATTCCAACGATGACAATCGGTGTTACGCTGCGATACATGCATTCTAATGTTTCAGTGCTCAATGTAGATGATTATGAAAATTCTATCCGTCTTGTTACTGAAATTGTCCGTTCATTGAATGATGAAAGTTATAAAAATATCATGTGGTAATCAAATCCATAAATAATAAAGAATCCTTTTAATATGGTAGGTTGTTAAACAATTGTCTAATTTTAATTCTTAGTCATTAGACAGTATCCATGTTAATAGGATTTTTTGTTTTTAATTTAAATGCTGAAAATCAATTATGCCTAAATTTTGATATTACAAGAAAATGATTTTTTCTTAAATGTAATTGCACTAAAAACCAAAAAAACGGGAATAATATACCTGATATATTACATGAGGAGCGGTGCAAATGTTGTTAGAAATTAAAGATTTAGTGTATAAAGCGAGCGATAGAATCATACTAGATCATATCAGTCTAAAAGTAGATAAAGGCGAGAGTATTGCCATTATAGGTCCATCAGGTAGTGGTAAAAGTACATTTCAAAAGCAAATATGTAATTTGTTTAGTCCAACTAGTGGAGAACTTTATTTTAAAGGTAAACCCTATAATGATTATGACCCGGAAGAATTGCGTCAACGAATCAGTTATTTGATGCAGCAAAGTGACTTGTTTGGTGAAACGATTGAAGATAACATGATATTCCCATCACTTGCACGTAATGATAAATTTGATAGAAAACGTGCAAAGCAATTAATTAAAGATGTCGGTTTGGGACATTATCAATTAAGTTCGGAAGTGGAAAATATGTCGGGTGGTGAGCGGCAAAGAATTGCTATAGCGCGCCAACTGATGTATACACCGGATATTCTTTTATTAGATGAATCGACCAGTGCATTAGACGTTAATAATAAAGAAAAGATAGAAAATATCATTTTTAAATTAGCAGATCAAGGCGTGGCAATTATGTGGATTACCCACAGCGATGACCAAAGTATGCGACACTTTCAAAAGCGTATAACAATTGTTGATGGTCAAATTTCTAATACAGAGGAGTTGAATCAACATGAGTAATACGGCACTTGGATTGACGGCATTGCTTTTAGTCATTCCGATTATCATTTCATATAAAGAAGGTTTACATATTATTAAAGATTTAATTGTTGCGACATTACGAGCAGTTGTGCAATTAATCATTTTGGGATTTTTGCTGCATTATATTTTTAAAATAAACGATAAATGGCTGCTTATTTTATGTGTATTGGTCATTATTATTAATGCATCATGGAATACAATTAGTCGAGCATCACCAGTGATGCATCATGTGTTTTGGATATCATTTCTAGCTATCTTCATTGGAACGGCATTACCGCTTGCAGGTACTATTGCGACAGGGGCCATTCAATTTACCGCAAATGAAGTTATACCTATCGGCGGCATGCTTGCAAATAATGGCTTGATTGCAATTAATTTAGCTTACCAGAATTTAGATCGTGCATTCGTACAAGATGGTACTAATATTGAATCTAAATTATCACTTGCAGCTACACCTAAATTGGCTTCTAAAGGTGCAATACGTGAAAGTATTCGTTTAGCTATAGTGCCAACTATTGATTCGGTTAAAACATATGGGCTTGTGTCGATTCCTGGTATGATGACAGGCTTAATTATTGGTGGCGTACCACCTTTACAAGCGATTAAATTTCAATTGTTAGTCGTGTTTATTCATACAACTGCGACCATTATGTCTGCTTTGATTGCGACATATTTAAGCTATGGTCAATTTTTCAATGCAAGACATCAATTAGTAGCACGAAATACTGATGTTAAGAGTGAATCATGATAGATTTTACTGCATCAGATTTAGGCATTAGTTTTAATTGGAAATGAAGTGACGCGCACATATAGTATCGCTATTCATTAGCGCAGCGAAAATATTCATAAAGGCACGCATACTTTGTAGTCAGTTATCTGTTCTGACATATAAAGCGTGCGTGCTTTTTTGGAGTTATTGTTGAAACTGAAGTAATTATACATAATTATTAAATGACATACTTGTGTTAATTTTTCAAATACTGAAAAACAATTTCAATAATTTTCCAATTAAGCACAGAAAATTAAAGCAAAATATTATATAATAGAACGGTTATATATAAAATTGTGTTGCACACATTTTTTAATAAATCGTTATTCTAAGGGAAATGAATATCGGAAATTTTGTTTGAAAGGAGTTTTAAATTGTCAATCATGCGACTATTTACATTCATTTTAAGTATTTTTATCGTAGGAATGGTTGAAATGATGGTTGCAGGAATTATGAACTTGATGAGTCAGGACTTACATGTATCAGAAGCTGTCGTTGGTCAATTAGTGACAATGTACGCTTTAACATTTGCGATATGTGGACCTATTCTGGTTAAATTAACGAACCGTTTTTCATCAAGGCCTGTATTATTATGGACATTACTTATATTTATCATTGGTAATGGCATTATTGCTGTAGCGCCAAATTTTTCAATATTAGTAGTTGGTAGAATTATCTCATCTGCAGCAGCAGCACTAATTATCGTAAAAGTATTAGCTATTACAGCGATGTTATCAGCACCTAAAAATCGTGGTAAAATGATTGGACTTGTCTATACAGGGTTTAGTGGTGCTAATGTTTTTGGTGTACCAATTGGAACGGTTATCGGCGATTTAGTAGGTTGGCGCTATACATTTCTATTCTTAATTATTGTGAGTATTATTGTTGGCTTCTTGATGATGATCTATTTACCGAAGGATCAGGAAATACAACGAGGCCCTGTGAATCATGAGACACCATCTCATGAAAATCATGTTACTTCGAAAATATTAAGACCTGCTGAAGTAGCAAAATATTTAATTATTACGTTTTTAGTATTGATTGCAAACTCAGTGACATTCGTCTTTATAAATCCACTTATTTTATCTAATGGTCATGATATGTCATTCGTTTCATTAGCACTTCTAGTAAATGGAATCGCTGGCGTTATTGGAACATCATTAGGTGGTATATTCTCCGATAAAATTACAAGTAAGCGTTGGTTAATGATTTCTGTTTCTATTTTTATCGTCATGATGTTACTTATGAATTTAATCTTACCTGGTTCAGGTCTATTGTTAGCAGGACTATTTATTTGGAATATCATGCAATGGAGTACTAATCCAGCAGTGCAAAGCGGTGTGATTCAACATGTTGAAGGCGACACAAGCCAAGTAATGAGTTGGAACATGTCTAGTTTAAACGCTGGTATTGGTGTTGGAGGCATTATTGGAGGCTTGGTCATGACACATGTTTCTGTTCAAGCTATCACATATACGAGTGCCATCATTGGCGCATTAGGATTAATCGTTGTTTTCACATTGAAAAATAATCATTATGCTAAAACATTTAAATCATCATAATTCTCATATGAAAAGCACGCCTGCTATCAAATTCAGGTGTGCTTTTTTAGATGCGATAACGTTATTGATATGTGCGATAATAGCGACGTTCATTATGATACATCGGCCAAGGCATTTTACCGCTTTTAGCAAAATTAGCTAAATCATTTTGCATTTGTCGACTTAAAAATTTAAGGTGAGCAGTTGTTGGATATTGATGTGCTGCTAATATTTGTAAGTTTCCGAACCAAAATACCATATCTAGAATATGGTAAGCACTGCGATAGTGTGCGCTAGAAGTATCATGCCATGCAAATTCAGCAAGCCATAGTTGTGCGTTTGAATCTTGTATATTGAGTTGTTGTAAAAATTGCTTCATCGGCTGTTTGAAATAACAATGTGTAATCGCTAAAGATTGTTGCTTCGCCGTCTGAACATCTTCGTATTTTAAAGGAATATCATTTAATTCCATAATGTCGATAAAGCGTTGCGGCGATAATTTTTTCTGTTCACTAGTAATATAAATATCGCCTTCATCTTTTGTATAACATGCAAAAATTGGTTTCGTTGTTGGATAATTATTTTGTATATAATCTGTTTTAATAGGCGCATATATTAAATCAAGCCCTTTAGAAGGTCCTCGAGATTGTTTTAGCTTCGCCATCAGCATAAGAATATCATTTGTCGATAATGATGTAACATCATCTGTATCTAAATAATCGAGCATCATTTTTTGGAAATGTTGTGCTTTATTGCGTGCACTCTCAAGGGTGTCTAATCGTAGTGCGCCACTTAGTAGAACGACTTTATGGAAGTATGGCTCAATGTCAGGTATTTTAAGTAAAGTCAAAATGCTCATACTGCCTGCAGACTGACCCATTAAAGTAATGTTATTAGCGTCGCCACCGAAGGATTCAATAAATTGATGCACCCATTTTATGACATTGATTTGATCTGAAAGGCCATTATTGGAATGAAAATCTTTATTAAAATATGACCAGTCTAAATATCCTAATGCGCCTAAACGATAATTGCATGTAATAACGATAATGTCGTTATTTTGTACTAAATGTGCCGGTTGATAGAGTTCGGCTGTACCATGACCATTTTCAAAACTACCACCATAAAAATAAATGATGACAGGTTTCTTCGTCTGATCATTATGTTGTTTCCAAATATTTAGATATAAACAGTCTTCATGTTCAGTAAAAGTTGTAGATTGTGAGGAGAAAAAATCTTCTAATTTGTTGTCTGGTTGCGGTGGGATGGGTTGTATTTCAGTTGCATCAATTGGCTCTGACCATTGTGTTTTTAACGTAGAATGTTTAAAGCGATTGTCATGAACTGGTGGTTCTGCATAAGGAATGCCTAAGAAGATATCTAAACCATCTTGTGTAATACCATGAATTTGACCACCTGTAGTATTAATCTTCATATTTATTAACCTCCTTTATCATCCCCAATTTAATCATACCACGGTCTATAGATGATAGGTGACAAGTATAACAAGACAATTTTGTGACTGAATCAGACGAGCTTGATATCTGTTTTAACTCAAACCATTTTCAGCATTATATGATGTACTTCTACGGGAGTGGGACAGAAATGATAAAGAGCCACAAATGATTTATTATGTAGTGGTTCTTATACATTAGCCACAGCTAATGTGTACTTAAAAATATGAATACATGAGTAAAACTCATGCATAAGAAATACTAATTTCTATAGAAAAAGTATTTCTTTATCGTCGTCCCACCCCAACTTGCATTGCCTGTAGAATTTCTTTTCGAAATTCTCTGTGTTGGGGCCCCTGACTAGAATCGAAAAAAGCTTGTTACAAGCGCATTTTCGTTCAGTCAACTACTGCCAATATAACTTCGTAGAGCATAGAACATTGATTTATGTCCCAGCCTGATCATCATCTTGTTATGTTAGTTATTTATAACCGATTTTCAAAATAAAAAACCAACCAAGATGTTGAAATCAATGGTTGGTTAATGTGTGTGTGTTGAAATCATATATGGCACTGTATTTTAAAATATTTAATGAGATGACTTTGATTCATTATTTAGTGACTCACGCATCTTCGTATTGATTCGTGTTGCGCGACGGAAATAGACGCTTTCAAATGAACTCGTTGTACCGATGTAATAGAAGATAAGTGCCACAATAATAATAACGATAAAGTCAAATGGATAGTGAATCATATTTAAGCCTTTAAATTCTTTGCTTCCTATAAATGACAGTATTGATAGCACGATTAAATATACAATAATCCATAAGCTACCACCAATTTGTTTCTTTGTATTACGCCAATTCATACGATATTCATAGAAGAAGTAGATTGGTAATCCAAGTATAATGATTAAAATAACTTCAGCCGTTGTTGGCCACATTGCCCAATATATAGCTAATGAAGCTAATACAAATGATAATGGTGCCATTACTTTTAAAATTTTTGCTCTAAATGGACGAGTCATTGTTGGTCCCATTTTTCTTAATGCAATCACTGTCGTTGGGCCAGTTAAATAGGCTACTAAAGTTGCAGTAGAAATAACTGCTGCTAGCGTACCCCAATCTCTAAATAATGTAACCATAATCATACTAATGATGGCATTAAAGATGATTGCTACACGTGGGATATGATATTTTTCATTCATCTTCCCAAGAAATTTAGGGATATGTCCATTTTTCTCCATTGCTCGTAAAACTCGACCTGTAACGGCGACAAATGACACGCCAGTACCGAATGGTGATACAAAAGCTTCAATGTATAGTAAAATTGCGAGCCAATTAATTCCTAATAAGATAGCTAAATCAGCAAATGGTGAATTGAAGTTGATGCCATTCCATCCACTATGTTGTAACATTGATTGAGGCATAGAAGTGATAAACGTACTTTGTAAAATGATGTACAACACTGCACTGATTGACAGTGAGATAGCGATGCCTCTTGCGATATTTTTTTCAGGATTTTTAATTTCTGAACCCATATTAATAATTGTCTGGAATGAATTGAATGAAAAAATAATCCCTGATGCTGTTGTTGCAGCAAAAATCGGTGCACTTCCGTAAGGCATAAATGTGCTTGCCGAATGGCCGTAATTTGAAGTGTCGAATCCTGATAGCATCAACATGATGATGGTTAACATGGGTACGCCTAATTTAAATACAGAAATTAAACTCGTAAATGATGTTAAAAGTTTTACGGACCAATAGTTTAATAATGAAAAAATAACAATGATGAGATATACAGCTAGCAATCCGTATGTGCTAATAGAGCCATTTTCCATTAAATATCTCATTGGTTTCGCCCAATGCCACGGCCAAGAACTCATATATTGAACAGCTGACACAGCTTCGATAGG
This sequence comes from Staphylococcus aureus, assembly GCF_001027105.1. GTDB lineage: Bacteria > Bacillota > Bacilli > Staphylococcales > Staphylococcaceae > Staphylococcus > Staphylococcus aureus. The sequence goes on along the minus strand of NZ_CP011526.1, from coordinate 2,460,502 downwards.
TATTATTGTCACCAAAGACACCCAATTCGCCCAAGCAGCAATAAAGCCTAATAATGAGCCATGTGTATACTGGGCATAGTTACTCATGCCACCTGATTGAGGAAACATTGTGCCGATTTCAATGTAGTTATAGGCAATGGTTCCAATGACTAGGAATCCAAGAACCCATGATATGATTGCTGCTGGTCCAGCTATTGATGATGCTTCCCACGCACCAAATAGCCAACCAGATCCTATTAAAGAGCCTAACCCTAATAAGACTAATTGGGATAGATTGATTTTGTCGTTGTGCAATTGCTTGTCTTTATTCATAAATACTCCTTCGTTATTGCCAAAAATACAAAAAATAATATGCGACAATTATACGCTTATTATAATAATAGTCAAATGCATTTTTTGTAAGAACGCAAAAGCATTTGTAAAATTAGTTTTTTATAAAATTAGGATATATAATACAATGTGTATTGAAAAACAAAATGGAAGTGATGACTATGAGTGAGAAACAATCAAATGAACAAGTTGAAGCATTTTTAAATAAAGAGAGTCAATGGCAAGAAGAATATAAATATTTGAGAGCGTTAATCTTTAATGAAACAGAATTAGAGGAAGCGTATAAATGGATGCATCCTTGTTACACGTTGAATAATAAAAATGTAGTACTTATCCATGGCTTCAAAAATTATGTTGCACTATTATTTCATAAAGGTGCCATTTTGGAGGATAAATATCATACACTCATTCAACAGACTGAAAAGGTGCAAGCAGCTCGTCAGTTACGATTTGAAAATTTAACAGAGATTCAAGCACGTACCGAAGAAATTAAATATTATCTAGCCGAAGCAATTAAAGCTGAAAAAGCTGGTAAAAAAGTTGAAATGAAGAAAACAGAGGAATATGTTATTCCTAAAGAGTTAGAAGCTAAGTTCGAAGAAATGCCACAGTTAGAGTCTTCATTTTATAAATTAACGCCAGGCAGACAACATCAATATATATATCATATTGGACAAGCTAAACGCAGTGAAACAAGACAAAAGCGTGTTGAAAAGTATATTAACCAAATACTAGAAGGTAAAGGGATGCATGATAAGTAATTAATGAGTAAAGCATACCGGTTATACAACAACATACAAGATGACACGAAACAACCAATGGCTCATGCTGTTGGTTGTTTTTTTAGGTGTGTCTGTCATGGGCAACACTTTGACGTTGGAATTCCGTTACAGGCTTGGGAGTAGAAAATGTTAGCAAAAGGCAAGGGTGTCTACAATGAATGATGAAGATATTAAAATATAAGGATGACTTTGTGAGTGGCGGATGGGCGGTTGTCCGTCTGTAACAATGGATGCGTGTGCATTATTACAAAAATTCGACTTTTGTAATAATATTTCACATTTTCGACACTTTTTTGCTATAAAACAACCAATTGAGCGATAATAAATTCGCTTTTAAAAAATATGAGTTATCTATTTAGTTGCCAAAGATAAAATAATAATGTTTAATAACATCATATAGAGTATGTTAGTTTTAAATGTCGAATATACGAATGTGCAAACAAAGTAATCGGTAGAAATTCAACATACATAGCGCCGTTTACTGTTAAGTATTCACATTACAGATGAAAAATATAAAATTCTACATAATCAAGACCATGATGTGTACTTGTTTAACTTATGACTCTATTTGTTTAACAATTGCGATAATGGTCTTTTTATTTTATGCGTATCATTCGTCATATTTTTTATGAGGAAGGAGAAATGATTATGTTAAGTATTAAGCATTTAACGAAAATTTATTCTGGTAATAAAAAGGCAGTAGATGACATCTCTTTAGATATTCAATCTGGGGAATTTATCGCATTTATTGGAACCAGTGGAAGTGGCAAAACGACTGCTTTAAGAATGATAAACCGTATGATTGAAGCGACAGAAGGACAAATTGAAATTGATGGTAAAGATGTTCGGAGTATGAATCCTGTCGAATTGCGTAGAAATATTGGCTATGTTATTCAACAAATTGGCTTAATGCCTCATATGACGATTAAAGAGAATATTGTGTTGGTACCCAAATTGTTGAAATGGACTAAAGAGGAAAAGGATAAACGTGCAAAGGAATTAATTAAACTTGTGGATTTACCGGAGTCATTTTTAGAGCGTTATCCAGCAGAACTATCAGGTGGGCAACAACAACGTATCGGTGTTGTAAGAGCACTTGCGGCCGAACAAGATATTATTTTAATGGATGAACCTTTTGGTGCATTGGATCCTATTACGAGAGATACGTTACAAGATTTAGTTAAAACGTTACAACGAAAATTAGGCAAGACGTTTATCTTTGTAACACATGATATGGATGAAGCGATTAAATTAGCAGACAAAATTTGTATTATGTCAGAAGGTAAGGTGGTGCAATTTGATACGCCAGACAATATTTTAAGACATCCCGCAAATGATTTTGTACGTGATTTTATAGGACAAAATAGACTGATTCAAGACCGTCCCAATGACAAGACTGTAGAAGGTGTAATGATTAAACCAATCACGATACAAGCAGAAGCAACACTGAATGACGCCGTTCATATTATGAGACAAAAACGTGTTGATACTATTTTTGTAGTAGATAGTAATAACCATTTACTAGGTTTCTTAGACATTGAAGATATAAATCAGGGTATACGTGGACACAAAAGTTTACGAGACACCATGCAACAACATATTTATACCGTTCAAATTGATTCTAAATTACAAGATTCTGTACGTACGATTTTAAAAAGAAACGTTAGGAATGTACCTGTCGTAGATGATCAACAGCGTTTAGTAGGACTGATTACGCGTGCCAATGTTGTTGATATTGTATATGACACGATTTGGGGCGATAGTGAGGATACAGTGCAAACAGAACATGTGGGGGAAGACACTGCGTCCTCAAAAGTGCATGAGCAACACACTACTAATGTCAAAGTACGTGACATAGGAGATGATAAATCATGATTGAGTTCCTACATGAACATGGTGGACAGTTGATGTCGAAAACACTGGAACATTTCTATATTTCTATAGTGGCATTATTACTTGCCATCATTGTTGCAGTACCTATAGGCATTTTATTATCAAAAACAAAGCGAACTGCCAATATTGTATTAACTGTGGCAGGTGTCTTACAAACTATTCCAACACTAGCTGTACTTGCTATTATGATACCGATTTTTGGTGTTGGTAAAACGCCTGCAATTGTAGCGCTATTTATTTATGTATTATTACCTATTTTAAATAACACGGTACTCGGTGTTCAAAATATTGATAGCAACATTAAAGAAGCTGGAAAAAGTATGGGAATGACACAATTTCAATTGATGAAGGATGTTGAATTGCCGTTAGCATTGCCGCTTATCATTGGTGGCATTCGTTTGTCATCTGTGTATGTAATTAGTTGGGCTACACTTGCAAGTTATGTAGGTGCGGGTGGATTAGGTGATTTCATTTTCAATGGTTTAAATTTATATGATCCACTGATGATTGTAACTGCAACGGTACTCGTTACTGCACTAGCATTAGGTGTTGATGCCTTATTAGCTTTAGTTGAAAAATGGGTAGTTCCCAAAGGCTTAAAAGTATCTGGATAATTAGGAGGCTAAGATAATGAAGAAAATTAAATATATACTTGTCGTGTTTGTCTTATCGCTTACCGTATTATCTGGATGTAGTTTGCCCGGACTAGGTAGTAAGAGCACGAAAAATGATGTCAAAATTACAGCATTATCAACAAGCGAATCGCAAATTATTTCACATATGTTACGGTTGTTAATAGAGCATGATACACACGGTAAGATAAAGCCAACATTAGTAAATAATTTAGGGTCAAGTACGATTCAACATAATGCCTTAATTAATGGGGATGCTAATATATCAGGTGTTAGATATAATGGCACAGATTTAACGGGAGCTTTGAAGGAAGCACCAATTAAAAATCCTAAGAAAGCAATGATAGCAACACAACAAGGATTTAAAAAGAAATTTGATCAAACGTTTTTTGATTCGTATGGTTTTGCGAATACGTATGCATTCATGGTAACGAAGGAAACCGCTAAAAAATATCATTTAGAGACAGTTTCAGATTTAGCAAAGCATAGTAAAGATTTACGTTTAGGTATGGATAGTTCATGGATGAATCGTAAAGGCGATGGCTATGAAGGATTTAAAAAAGAGTATGGTTTTGACTTTGGTACAGTGAGACCAATGCAAATAGGTCTAGTCTACGACGCATTAAACTCAGAGAAGTTAGACGTTGCATTAGGTTATTCTACAGATGGTCGAATTGCGGCGTATGATTTGAAAGTACTTAAAGATGATAAACAATTTTTCCCACCTTATGCTGCGAGTGCTGTTGCAACAAATGAATTATTACGGCAACACCCAGAACTTAAAACGACGATTAATAAGTTGACAGGAAAGATTTCGACTTCAGAGATGCAACGCTTGAATTATGAAGCGGATGGTAAAGGTAAAGAACCTGCTGTCGTCGCAGAAGAATTTTTGAAAAAACACCACTATTTTGATAAACAGAAAGGTGGTCATAAGTAATGGAAGGTAATTTATTACAGCAATTATTCAATTATTATGTTACGAACTTTGGTTATCTATGGGATTTATTTTTCAAACACTTATTAATGTCTGTCTATGGTGTGCTGTTTGCAGCTTTAATTGGTATTCCATTGGGAATCTTGCTTGCAAGATACACAAAACTTTCTGGATTTGTAATTACAATTGCAAATATAATTCAAACAGTTCCAGTCATTGCAATGTTAGCTATTTTAATGTTAGTCATGGGCTTAGGTTCAGAAACAGTAGTTTTAACAGTGTTTTTATATGCGTTACTTCCAATTATAAAAAACACTTATACTGGTATAGCTAGTGTTGATGCGAATATTAAGGATGCTGGCAAAGGTATGGGAATGACACGCAATCAAGTGCTACGAATGATTGAATTACCGTTATCTGTTTCGGTTATTATCGGTGGCATTCGTATTGCCTTGGTTGTTGCGATAGGTGTTGTTGCCGTTGGATCATTTATAGGAGCACCTACGCTTGGTGACATTGTGATTCGTGGTACAAATGCGACGGATGGCACAACGTTTATTTTAGCAGGTGCGATTCCGATTGCTATCATTGCAATCGTCATTGATGTACTATTAAGATTTTTAGAAAAACGATTAGACCCAACAACACGACATCGTAAAAATCAATCTAATCATCGGCCGCAAAGTATTAATATGTAATAGTAGAAGATGTTTATAATTTAGCGATTTCGTTTCATGATTTATAAAAAATGAGGCTACTCAAGGAGCTCAAATAATCTTTGAGTAGCCTTTTTATAGGTTGTGTTTGTATGCGTTTACACTAAAATAGCAATTATTATCATGAAAGTTTTTGGATAAAAAGCGTTAATTATTGTAAAAATACTAAAAAATGAGATGTTTTATTTATAATTTTCTGCAAATTTATGATATTGTTTCTTAATATATCATATTAAAAATTTGTTTTTCTTAAACATAGGAGGCTTATCTAATTCATGGACACATCAAAACAATTTAGAGGTGACAACCGATTGCTTTTGGGTATCGTTTTAGGGGTTATTACCTTTTGGCTATTCGCGCAGTCACTTGTTAATCTTGTTGTCCCATTACAATCAACATATAGTAGTGACGTTGGAACGATAAATATCGCTGTTAGCTTATCTGCCTTATTTGCTGGTTTGTTTATCGTAGGTGCTGGTGATGTTGCTGATAAATTTGGTCGCGTCAAAATTACTTATGTAGGATTGATATTAAATGTTGTAGGTTCATTACTCATCATCATTACACCTTTGCCAGCATTTTTAATTATAGGTAGAATAATTCAAGGTTTGTCTGCAGCATGTATTATGCCATCAACACTTGCTATTATTAACGAATATTATATTGGTACAAGAAGACAACGTGCCTTAAGCTATTGGTCTATTGGTTCTTGGGGTGGTAGTGGTATTTGTACGTTGTTTGGTGGCTTAATGGCTACATATATAGGTTGGCGTTCAATATTTGTTGTTTCAATTCTATTAACATTATTAGCAATGTACTTAATCAAACATGCACCTGAGACTAAAGCAGAACCAATCAAAGGTATGAAAGCAGAAGCTAAAAAGTTTGACGTTATTGGTTTAGTCATTTTAGTAGTGACGATGTTAAGTTTAAATGTAATCATCACACAGACGTCTCATTTTGGTTTAGTTTCACCGTTAATTCTAGGTTTAATTGTTGTGTTTATCTGTTCATTAGTTGGTTTTGTATATTACGAAAATAAAATAAAGCATCCACTTGTTGATTTTTCAATTTTTAAAAATAGAGGATACAGTGGTGCAACTATTTCAAACTTCTTATTAAATGGTGTAGCAGGTGGTGCACTTATCGTTATTAACACGTATTATCAACAACAATTAGGATTTAATTCTTCGCAAACGGGTTATATTTCATTAACGTATTTAATAACAGTGTTGTCAATGATTCGTGTAGGTGAAAAGATTTTATCTCAACATGGTCCGAAGCGCCCACTATTACTAGGAAGTGGCTTTACAGTGATTGGGTTAATCTTATTGTCGTTAACATTTTTACCAGAAGTGTGGTATATCATATCTAGTATAGTTGGATATTTATTGTTTGGTACTGGTTTAGGATTATATGCTACACCATCAACTGATACAGCAGTTGCTAGTGCGCCAGATGATAAGTCGGGTGTTGCTTCAGGTGTGTATAAAATGGCGTCATCATTAGGAAATGCATTTGGAGTAGCAGTATCTGGTACGGTTTATACTGTGTTAGCAGCTAATTTAAATTTGAACTTAGGTGGTTTCACAGGTATGATGTTTAATGCCTTGCTAGCAATTGTTGCATTTTTAGTCATTTTACTATTAGTTCCTAAAAATCAAACGAATTTGTAAAACTGAAATGAAAGCAAGTTATTATGTAGGGATTTTAAAGGAAATTTTGTGAAAGTAAGTTTATCATACACACTTAATGTTGCGTATTGACGTTTAATGTTAGGTGTGTTCTTTTATAGACGATAAAAGCTGTGTGCATATTAAGCGAATGATTTTCAAATTGACGCTAATATGCGAAAGTAGTATTTTTAAAATGAACAACAACGATGAAGAGGGGTTTATAGGATGAAAATTGCAATTGCTGGATCGGGTGCATTAGGTAGTGGCTTTGGTGCCAAACTATTTCAAGCAGGATATGATGTCACACTTATTGACGGATATACATCTCATGTTGAAGCGGTTAAGCAACATGGATTAAATATAACGATTAATGGAGAGGCATTCGAGTTAAACATTCCGATGTATCATTTTAATGATCAACCGGACGAAAGCATTTACGATGTTGTCTTTCTATTTCCAAAGTCTATGCAATTAAAAGAAGTGATGGAAGATATGAAGCCACATATTGATAATGAAACGATCGTCGTATGTACGATGAATGGTCTGAAGCATGAAGAAGTCATTGCGCAGTATGTTGCTCAATCACAAATTGTCAGAGGTGTTACGACTTGGACGGCAGGTCTTGAAAGCCCTGGACACAGTCATTTACTTGGTAGTGGACCAGTTGAAATAGGTGAACTAGTGGATGAAGGTAAAGAAAATGTTATAAAAGTTGCTGATTTACTTAACGAAGCGGAATTGAATGGTGTCATTAGTAAAGATTTATACCAATCGATTTGGAAAAAGATTTGTGTTAATGGTACGGCAAATGCATTAAGCACAGTGTTGGAGTGTAATATGGCATCGCTGAATGAAAGTAGTTATGCGAAGTGTTTGATTTATAAATTAACGCAAGAAATAGTGCATGTAGCGACGATTGATAATGTTCATTTAAATGTTGATGAAGTATTTGAATATTTAGTTGATTTAAATGAAAAAGTTGGTGCGCATTATCCATCCATGTATCAAGATTTAATTGTTAATAATAGAAAAACTGAAATTGATTATATTAATGGCGCAGTTGCAACATTAGGTAAACAACGTCATATTGAAGCGCCAGTCAATCGCTTTATTACTGATTTAATTCATACTAAAGAAAGTCAGCGACACGCACAGGATTAATTGGTGTTTTAGGTATGATTACAAGGAAATGACAATCACGTGATATTACGGTCATTATTAAGATTGAAATGTAATAAATAAAGAACAGCAGTAAGGTACTTTCAAATTGAAATGATCTTGGTGCTGTTTTTCTTGATTGATCTTCGTCATAATTCAGATTTGTCATAGGTCTACGACATACTATTAGTATTTACTAGACAGTTTTTACGACGACACTTTGAAAAATTTTGAGGCAAATCATTTGGAAGTCTCACGTGAATTTTGTAAACTCATCAAGCAAGTAATTATATTAAAAAGACAAATAGAGAAAAGGTGTTTATAATGAGTAAAATTTTTGTAACTGGTGCAACGGGCCTTATTGGCATTAAATTAGTTCAAAGACTAAAAGAAGAGGGGCATGAGGTTGCTGGTTTTACTACATCTGAGAATGGTCAACAAAAGCTAGCTGCTGTTAATGTAAAAGCATATATTGGTGATATATTAAAAGCTGATACTATTGATCAAGCGTTAGCAGATTTTAAACCAGAAATCATTATCAATCAAATTACGGATTTAAAAAATGTTGATATGGCAGCAAATACGAAAGTACGTATTGAAGGTTCTAAAAACCTAATTGATGCGGCGAAAAAGCATGACGTTAAGAAAGTAATTGCCCAAAGTATTGCCTTTATGTATGAACCTGGCGAAGGATTAGCAAATGAGGAAACTTCACTTGATTTTAACTCAACTGGCGATAGAAAAGTAACGGTTGATGGTGTGGTTGGTTTAGAAGAAGAAACGGCTCGTATGGATGAATACGTTGTTTTACGTTTTGGCTGGTTATATGGCCCAGGTACTTGGTACGGAAAAGATGGCATGATTTATAATCAATTTATGGATGGTCAAGTGACACTTTCAGATGGCGTAACATCATTTGTGCATCTTGATGATGCAGTTGAAACATCTATTCAAGCTATTCATTTTGAAAATGGTATCTATAATGTAGCAGATGATGCACCTGTTAAAGGTTCTGAATTTGCAGAATGGTATAAAGAACAACTTGGTGTTGAACCAAATATTGATATTCAACCTGCGCAACCATTTGAACGTGGCGTAAGCAATGAGAAGTTTAAAGCGCAAGGTGGTACTCTGATTTATCAAACTTGGAAAGATGGCATGAATCCAATTAAATAATAATTTATCCGTTTAATATACAAAGAATAAAGACTTGGTCGAATCGTGGATGATATATTATCAAACGCACGGCTCGAACAAGTCTTTTTTATTATGTCTTCGTTATCTTTGTATGAAGGAATAACAGAATTACAATTAATGTACTGAATAATGCAATTAATGTTGTGATTAGTGCTAATTTAATTTCTATTGGTAGCCAAGTCAGTACAAAAGACCAATTATTGCTACCGAGAATGAGATATGGTAATGCATATAATATGAGCGCTAAAGCGATACATATACATAATGATAACCAACTCAATACAGCAATCCGTTTTGATCTACGCAAAAGAATTTGACCATGGCGCATTTGCCAAGCACGATAAGCTGAGAATATAAATGCTAATAAAATAAGTGTTGTCATCAAAACGGTAACAATATTAAATTGATCTTTATATTGATTGAGCATAGACGCAACCGTCGAATATCGCTTGTGATTTACAATTTGTGTATTAAGATGCTCAACTAATTTGGGTACATATTCCGAATTTAGATTTGCAAGTACAACAATTCCATAATTTTGTTTTGGATTTAGTAAAATAAATGATGAAAAGTTATCTAGCGTTCCTGAATGAAACACTAAATGTTCATCATTATTGGTAAACCAGCCGGAAGCATATGCATTGGCATTAGGTTCACCAATTGTTGAAGATAAATTTTTATGTGATTGTTGAACTAATGATTTGTATTTATCAGGTGGATTAAGTTGGAATTTTATCCAATGTTCCAAATCTTCAGTTGATGTCATCATATATGCTGATGGTGTATCCCAAAGGTTAAATTCAGGTTTAGAGACGACAGGTGTCGAACCTTGTAATTCATAGCCAATAGCATCATGTTTTGATTTGTAATTGGTTTGTTTGAATGATGTATGTGTCATATGCAAAGGCTTGAGCCATGAATTTGTAATATATTTTGTATAGGATTGCTTCGTAACGTTTTGGATAATTAAACCTAATAAATCATAGTTCATATTTGAGTATTCAAATTCTTCTCCGGGCTTATGATGTAATTCATCACCCATAATTGCATGGGTTACATCATTTAAACGATTATTTTTGCTTGTCACAGAATCTTCGCTTGTAATATCACTAGGTATACCACTTGTTTGAGCCAAAAGTTGCTTAATCGTAATAGTTTCATTTTGACCATTATAGTTCATTTTAAAATGAGGCACATGTTTGGATACGGCATCATTTAAGTTTAATCGACCTTCTTGAGCTAATTTTAAAATTGCAAGACCTGTGAAAGCTTTCGTATTAGAAGCAATTTCATACTTTGTTGTGGGAGAAGCTTTGACTTTTTTATCAACATCTTGATAACCATAACCTTTATTTAAAAAAACTTTGCCATTTTTTACTATTAAAATTGATGCTCCAGGAATGTGTCCCTTTTGTAAATCATGCTCGATAATTGTATCTATTTGTTGTTGCGAATCATTGGTTAACCGTGTCTTCGTATTGCTATTTAATGTTATATATATAGCAATTGAAATGGCGACTAAAATGATAATAGAAATGGATAGAAAATACAGTTTTTTAGTAGTCATAAACGTTCCTTTTTATATGTTAAATTTACTTAAGTGCCTAATGAGATTTATTTTATTATACCAGTTCTATTGAATAAATTAATTAAAGAGGTATATTTACCATTATTTTTGACACCTTATATGTTAATAGGTGTATAATTACATAAAAAATATTAATTAACTCTCTATACTTTTTGGAAAGATAGGCGTATAGTGATATCCATCAAAAACTATAAAAAGGAATAGGAGATTATGTTCAATCAATTTAAAAGACTTATTATAGGGCAACCTAAAAAAAACAGAGAACTAAAAGACGAAAAGATATCGAAGTTTAAAGGGTTAGCGATTCTTTCGTCGGATGCATTATCTTCAGTGGCTTACGGTCCCGAACAAATACTGATTACACTATCAGTAGTGGGTGCAGTTGCAACTTGGTATACTTTACCGATTGCAGGTGCTGTTCTGATCTTATTAGCTGCTTTAATTATGTCTTATAGGCAAATTATTTATGCATATCCTAAAGGTGGCGGCGCGTATATGGTGTCCAAGACCAATTTAGGAGAAAAATGGGGATTGCTTGCAGGAGGCTCATTATTAGTCGATTACATACTGACTGTCGCTGTTAGTATATCATCTGGTGCTGATGCATTTGTTGCTGCATTCCCAAGTTTATATGGGCATAAAGTACTGATTGCATGTTTACTTGTACTTTTTATTTTAATATTAAATTTACGTGGTTTAACTGAATCTGCCACCGTATTATCCTATCCAGTATATCTTTTCATTATAGGGTTAGTGATATTAATATTTATAGGTACTTTCCGTGTGGCGACAGGAGATATTCAACCACATATGCATGCATCAGTAGGAACTGCGGTTCCTGGAGTAACATTATTCTTGCTATTAAAAGCATTTTCATCAGGGGCTTCATCGTTAACGGGTGTTGAAGCTATTTCAAATGCGGTAACCAATTTTAGAGAGCCAAGTGCTAAAAATGCTGTGAAAACGTTAATTGCTATGGGTTCAATTTTAGCGTTTTTATTAGTTGGTATCGTTGGTTTAGCATATGTTTATGGAATTTTGCCACAAACGGAAACGACAGTTTTATCACAATTAGCTATGCAAATATTTGGTGATAATGCTGCCTTCTATTTTGTACAGGCAACGACCGTGATGATTTTGGTATTAGCAGCCAACACTGGATTTACAGCTTTTCCGATGTTAGCGGCTTCAATGTCTAAAGATAAATATATGCCTAGAATGTTTACTGTTAGAGGTGATCGCTTAGGCTACTCTAACTCGATTATTATTTTAGGTGTATTAGCCATTATTTTAATTATTGTATTTGATGGTATGACTGAAGATTTAATTCCATTGTATGCGGTTGGTGTATTTATTCCATTTACACTAGCACAATTCGGTATGGTTATTAAATGGATTCATGAACGTCCTAAGAATTGGTTAAGTAAGTTGTCTGTGAACTTACTTGGTGGTATCGTGACATTTATTGTTTTTATGATTTTACTCATAACTAAATTTAGCCAAGTATGGCCGATACTTATTTTCTTGCCGTTCGTGGTGATTTTCTTCTTGAAAATTAACAAACATTATCGAGATATCGCAGAACAATTACGTTCTGACATTGATGTTCTTAATGTGGACGTGGTAGATCGTAATTTAGCAATTGTGCCGATAACAAGTATTACAACAGCAGTTGATAAGTCTATTTATTACGCACAAATGCTTGCGAATAATGATGTCATAGCAGTACATGTATCATTTGGAGATGAAGATGAAAAAGCATTCCAAGAGAAATGGAAACGTCATTTCCCAGATGTAAGATTAGTTATTTTACATTCGGAATATCGCAGTATTATACGACCAATTTCACGTTTTATCGATAAGATTAATCGTAAAGCCAACGATCAAAACTATATGATTACAGTAGTGATACCAGAATTTATTACTAAGAAACGTTGGCATAATTTATTACACAATCAAACTAGTTTGCGTATGAAATTGTATTTAATTTATCAAAAGAATGTTAACGTATGTACAATTCCATTTAAACTTAAAAAATAGATTCTATAATCAAATCGGATTGATGAAAGGTTATTTACTTTTCATCAATCTGATTTTTTGATGTTGAATATAAAAACCCCGTACATATGAGATGATAATGACTTTGTCTCATATGTACGGGGGTATTGTTATGTCTTGCTTAATGTTTGGACTGTAAAGACAAGACAATTTCGTTGTAATTGATATTTTCTCGAATTTGAGCTGCAACGATATTGTTGATTTTATTTTTGCGAATTAATTCATCTAAAAGATGACGTTGTAAGTACAATGCTTCCAATTTGTGGTTATGGAACATAGCTTGCGGTATGATTTGATTGCTGTTTTCTTGACGTTCTTTTCGACGTTGTGCACGCCACTTTAATGAGCGACTCATATCATAGTAATGATTAATGACTAAGCTAACCTCAAGTACATTTGTACTATTTTGTTCTTCTTTTAAGCGTAAAATAATATTGTGATTCACAATACGCATAATTTTTTGAACATCTTTGAATGAATTTTCAAATTCTTGCTTCTTAGATTCTTTATTTAAGGCTTTGTAGTGCTTCATCGCTTTAAGTCTAAGCCATAACATCTTGAAGAAGTTTGCAAATTTTTCAACAAATGATGCAGTACGGTGTGTCTCTGTTAATTCGACAATATTGCGGTAATTATTAATATCCTGATATGTTGCCTTACCTTTATCAATTAAACGCTCAAGTGTAGATGTTTCGATTACTTTTGCAATATCTTCTAAACGTTTGAGTTCTTTTGTATTTTGATTATCAGGTTCTGAATTTAATAAAAATAACAATTCTCCATAGTATTGGTTTAATACTGGGCGATAATTTGTATCGTTTTTGTCTTTTTTACTTTCGTTTTTAAAATGCTGGATCACTTTTTGAACAATGAAAATTTTGGCAGATTGATAAGTCATACCTTTAAAAGTAGTATCTTCGGCAGATGGTGTAATTAAAGGTAAAACAATTTGCGCTAAGATTAAACTAATTAATACCATGAAAGATGCAATAAACAATAAATCATTACGGTATTCGAATGCTTGTCCTTTTGTAATGATAAATGGTAATGTAAGTGCCATTGAAAGTGAAATTGTACCGTGAATACCACACATGGTCATAATAAATGCGTAACGCACTCGAGAAGGTGGTGTTTCATGTGAATCATGTTCCTCGTCTAGATAAGATTGTATATTTTTCGGGAAATAAAAATCTTTGTACCAGAAATAAACCCAAACAAATCGACATGCATAAATTGCAATAGCGATTAATATAGTGATCACTATTAAAAATGAAAAGTTGTCAGGCTCTGTTTGGAAAATATCTATGACTACAGTAGGAATCATAAAACCTAATACAACAAATACAAAACCATTTAAGGCATAACTAAATGTGTTCCAAATTTGATGGTAATTCATTTGTAGTTCCGTTTGTGCTCTAATTAAACGGTCGCGTTCTAAACCATGGATTAGACCTGCGATTACAACTGCAATGATACCTGAAGCATGAACTTCTTCTGCTAAAAAGTATACGACAAAAGGAGTTAATAATTGAATAAAAGTTAAGGTATTGTTATCTTTTAAACCTTTATTAGCGGTTAAGTCTATACGTATTCTAACGACAACGAATCCAATAATTGCACCAATAAGTACACCTAGTATTGTTGAAATGATAAATTGTTCAACAGCTTGGAATAATGAAAAGGTACCAGTTACTAATGCAGTAACAGCAATTTTAAATGAAATGATACCTGCTGCATCATTGAGTAAAGATTCACCTTCTAAAATCGTCATAGAACCTTTAGGTAATAATTTTCCGCGTGTAATAGCAGATACTGCTACTGCATCAGTAGGACATAAAATTGCTGCTATTGCAAAAGCGGCTGGCATTGGTAAGGCAGGCCAAATCCAATGTATAAAATAGCCAACACCGACTACAGTTGCAAACACTAGTGCCATTGACATTAATAGTATAGGTTTACGATATTCTAATAATTTTGTTCGAGAGACGTGGGTACCTTCCACAAAAAGTAGTGGCGCGATAACGGCAAACATAAATACTTCAGAATTGAATTGGAAATCAACTTGTATTGGAATAATGAAAATAACGACACCTAATGCAATTTGAATAAAGGCAGTAGGAATTTGTGGGAATCGATTATTGATAACCGAACTAATAATCACAGCAAAAATAAAAATTAAAAATGCTTCTAATAGTGCCATACAATACTCCTCAAAATTTTAATAGTTAATATTTTATCACTTTTAAGGCATAATGACATAGATATATTGATAAAATGAAGTTATTTTCAAAAAAACTCTAGTATCGGTTGAACTGATACTAGAGCGAGATGTTTAAATTATTGATTGTCATATCTGAAATGACCGCTGTCATTTTGTCGTTGTTCATACGCGAGCTTTTCAGCATTCGTTTTGTATTTTTTATAAAAGAAAAATAAAAATATAAACCAGAATGGCGAAATATAAATAGCTGCTCTTGTTTCGTCACTAAAGAATAATAAAATGAATACAAAGAAGAAGAACGCTAGAATAATGTAAGCAATAGGCTTACCACCAATCAACTTAAATTTACTGTTTTTATGTGCCTCAGGATGCTTTTTCAAATACATTAGATAAGCGACAATAATCATTGCCCAAACAACTAAAAACAACACAGTTGATAACGTTGTAACGTATATGAATAGTTGAATTGCATTAGGGAAAATGTAGTTTAACAAGGCTGCTATAAGTAATGCAATTGATGAAACTAACATTGATAAATAAGGCACGCCATGACTATTCGTTTTATTTAAAACTTTAGGACCTAACCCTTGTTGTGACAGTCCGAATAAGATACGACTATTCGAATAGATACCACTATTTGTAGCAGAGGCCGCGGCAGTTAGCACGACAAAGTTAACGACACCTGCTGCAAATGGTACGCCGATTAATGTAAAGAGTTTAACGAAAGGGCTACTATTTGGATCGATATCATTCCAAGGTATGACTGACATAATTACTAATAGACCACCGATATAGAATAATAAAATACGGATAGGTACATTATTAATTGCTTTCGGTAAGGTTTTTTCAGGATCTTTCGTTTCACCAGCAGTTACACCTATAAGTTCAATACCAATGAATGAATATACAGCAATTTGGAATGACATTAAGAAACCAAATGTTCCACCAGGGAACATGCCACCGTGACTGATTAAGTTTGTGAATGATGCATGTCCATAATGTGTTTTAAATGAGAAAAAGATTAATACAAGACCAACGATAACCATCGCAATAATTGTGACAACTTTAATAATCGAGAACCAAAACTCCAGTTCACCAAATAATCTGGCACCTAATAAGTTGAAGCTAATCAAGATTAAAACAATAAATAGCACGGTAATCCAATTTGGGACTTGTGGATACCAAAATGCAAAGTATTGTCCCATCGCAGTTAGGTCTGACATACTTGATACAATCCAACATAACCAGTAAGTCCAGCCAATGACAAAGCCACCAAAAGGGCCTAAATATTCATTTGCAATATCAACAAATGAATTAAATCTTGTATTGCTCAACAACAATTCGCCTAATGCGCGCATAAAAGCGAATAGTACAACCCCAATAATCATGTATGTGAATAACAGTGATGGACCAGTTAAAGATATTGTTTGACCTGATCCTAGGAATAACCCAGTTCCAATTGCGCCCCCAATTGCTATTAATTGGATGTGTCTGTTATTCAACTCTCTATGCAATTTTCTTGCCATAATTTTCCTCCTCAGGATAAAGCAAATAAAAAAGTTGTGTGTAAGCGTTTTCTTAATTATAAATACTAAAGAAATCCATTTAATAAAGCAATTATTTTTTTAAATATAAGAAAAAACATTTGATAGGTAAGGGTATGATAACTAAAACTTATCGATTTTTTTGAAAAGATATAAGTTTTTATGCAAAAATATAAAATAATCATCTAAATGAAGCAGTTAACTATATATATTAGATAAGCTATGGCATAATAAATAACATTTTAATTTGAGTAAAGAAGGTAAGGGTATGAAGATAGGGACAATCGCCGATTTACATATTGATCGTCATAATAAAAAAACATCCGAAGATTAC
The DNA here is from genome assembly GCF_001027105.1 of Staphylococcus aureus. Lineage (GTDB taxonomy): Bacteria > Bacillota > Bacilli > Staphylococcales > Staphylococcaceae > Staphylococcus > Staphylococcus aureus. The sequence continues at coordinate 2,443,436 of NZ_CP011526.1, read as the reverse complement.
TTAGAGGCATTGGTTGAAATAGTTAAGTATAAGAAATTGGATATATTGTTGATTGCGGGGGATATCTCAAATCATTATCAATTGACGCACCAATTTATAACGCAATTGACAAAACAATTAGATATACCTGTGAAATTTGTACCTGGAAACCATGATTTATGGGAAGTTGAAAGTATGACTACGCAAGACATTTGGAATAATTATAAGAGTATGTCACAGTGCTTGGTAGGAAAACCATTTATAGTAAATGAAGAATGGGCAATCATAGGACATACTGGCTGGTATGATTATAGCTTTGCAGCACAACGATTTTCATTAGATGAGTTACAAAAAGGAAAACATTATGGTGCGACTTGGCAAGATAAAGAACGAATATCTTGGGGCATATCAGATCAAAATTTATCTAAAATAGCGGCTGAACAAGTGAAGAAAGATATATTAGAAGTAGGAAATAGACGAGTGATTTTAGTCACACATGTTGTGACGCACCCTGATTTCATTGTTCCTATGCCGCATCGTATATTCGATTTTTATAATGCATTTATTGGGACAAGTGATTTCAATCCTTTGTATGCGATGTTCGATATACCATATAGTATTATGGGCCATGTTCATTTTCGTAAAAGTGTGATAGATGATGGCAGATGTTATCTCTGTCCGTGTCTAGGCTATCCAAGACAATGGCGTTCAGAAGATATTTACCAGGAAATAAATGAGACGATACAAATAATAGAAATTTAAAATGCGCAAACCTGACCCAGTTTGCGCATTTTATGTTTTACACACGCGAGTAATGTGTTTACTTACGTGTGTTTATTTTGTTGCTGATTTTCAATTGTATATGAATGTGGTTGCACATAAATGCACTTTCTTCCTGGTGAATTAAAGCTGTATTCCATTTTCTCTTTACGAATTTTAATAATTTGTTTGCGATTTGGAATGATGGCAGGTAAAACTAGGCCACGACGAATATGACTCCAAAGTGGATCGATATAATAGTAATAGTAATCATCGTACCCAATGAGTAACGTTACGTGAATATTTGAAACTTGTTTCGCTGGCTTGTTATCAAAGCGGAAAACACGTAGTAATGGTTTAGAACCAAGATTAGTATGGTATATTAACACAGGTTGACCTTGATCGATAATACCTTTAAGATCTTCTAACGATTTACCAGTGCCGTCTACGATATTAGGATTGTATTTTTGTAAAAATGGTACATATGCTTCTGGAAATATCGTTTGATGATAATTGCCAAGCTTAATGAATAAGTGATGTCCAACATAACCTTTATGTGGATTGTTCGGATGTGTCGGCCAATGTCTCATAATTTCTGTAGCAGGGATATGTTGGTTGTTGTATTGCAACATCATGGCTGCGGAAACACCTTCACACCCCATGACCATAGGGATAGGAAATAGCTGACTGATAGGTTTAACTGGTAATATTTTTCGGTTCATAATATAGTCCTCGCATTGATTCAATAAATATTTAATATAATTATATAGCGTCAATGCAAAATGTCCTAAACATATGTTTTACATGAGTGAATAAAATTAATGGAGTGATAAAATGGAATATCAATTACAACAACTTGCGTCGTTAACGTTAGTAGGTATTAAAGAAACGTATGAAAATGGACGACAGGCTCAGCAACATATAGCAGGGTTTTGGCAAAGATGTTATCAAGAGGGAGTAATTGCGGATTTACAGTTAAAAAATAATGGTGATTTAGCCGGGATACTTGGCTTATGTATACCTGAATTAGACGGTAAGATGTCATATATGATTGCAGTTACCGGAGATAATAGTGCTGATATTGAAAAATATGATGTCATAACATTAGCAAGTTCAAAGTATATGGTATTTGAAGCACAGGGCGCAGTACCTAAAGCAGTTCAACAAAAAATGGAAGAGGTTCATCACTACATACATCAATATCAAGCAGATACGGTAAAATCAGCACCATTTTTTGAGTTGTATCAGGATGGTGATACTACAAGTGAAAAATATATTACAGAAATTTGGATGCCTGTTAAAGGGTGATTGAATAGAAATGTCCTTGCTATGAAGGCGTAATTTTAGTTGAAGATTCGATCTCATAATTCATAAAGAAGAACCCTGACAAAGATAGATATCTTTGCTAGGGTTCTAATTATGTTGAAGTGTTATGCGACATGTTGCTTTTTAATCATTTTAAAGTAAATGATTTGTAGACTGACTAATAGAATGGCTGTAATGAAGATAATAATCATATATGGTGATGTATTAAATTCGCCTTTTAAGCCAACTAATGGTGCAACAGCGCCACCTAAGATAAATTGGAATAAGCCAAGTAAACTTGATGCGTTACCACTGCCACCTGTTCGTTCTTCCATAGCCATTGTGAAACCAAGCGGTCCAATTGACGTCACAGGACACACATTTAAGAAGAATGCGATGAGTAAGACCCAAAGTGGTAAATGGAATGTAAGTGTCAGGATAATTAAAGCAACACCTACCACTTGTATAATAGTTAAAATGATTAATAATATGTGGCGATGTAATTTTTCTACTAATAAAGCAACGACTTGACTGACAATGATTAAACCTACACCGTTAACAGCAAACATGATACTAAATTGTTGGGGTGTCATATTATACAATTTTTGAGTAATAAATGGCGATGCAGATGAATAACTAAATAGCATTACATAAGTTAAACCTTGTAATAGCATTGGAATAATAAATGCTGGTTTTTTCAAAAGACTTCCAAAATCTTTAATGACGCTACTAAAATTCACCTGCTTTAATTCATCTTTAGATGTTTTAGGTAATTGAGAAGCGACGCCAATTAAAATGATGAGTGCCACAATAGTTAAAATTGTGAAAATAGAACGCCATGTTGCTACGGATAAAGCTAATCCACCGGCTAATGGTGCAAGAATAGTGATGATGCCATTAACTACCATTAAAGATGCTAAAAATTTAGCGAGTGCGTTGCCACTAAATTTATCACCAGCAGAGGCTTTTGCAATCACGATGACGCCACCACCAGTTAAACCTTGAATAAATCGTAAAGTTAAGAATAATGGCAATTGATCAACAAACATAGACAAACCTGATACCAAAATGAAAATGATCAAAATGGATACAGCAATCCGTTTGCGACCAAAAGCATCGGATAAAGGTCCAAAGATAAATTGGCCTAGTGCAAGACCAATCATTGTGAATGATAATGTTAATTGAATTTCTGATGTAGTAGAACCAAAATCACCTTGCACTTTAGGTAATGATGGTACGTACATATCTATAGTTAGTGGGCCAAAAGCGGTCATGACGCCTAACGTAATTAGCAATAAAAATGAAAAATGCTTCGTTTTGGTTTTCGTTGATTGCATGATCAGACTCCTTTAAATGATATAATTATATAAATTATATACGTTTTGTGTGTATTTGTATGTAGTTAGAATACAAGTTTATATAAAAAATCCCTATACTCTTAATGCATCATCACGAATAACGTAGTGATACAGATAAAGTATAGGGAATTAATGTTTATCATCAAAGCAGGTGTAATAATTAATTAGCGCCACCATTGTCATCTTTAAATAAGCTTTCTAATTTAGATTTAATACTGTCGAATTTTGTATTAATATCATTTAACATGCTTTCAATTTTACCTTGGCTTGCATTGTTTTTAAGTGCATTATTTGCCTCTGTCAATTTGTTGATTTGGTCTTGATAAAATTGAGTTAGCTTAGAATCAGCTTTGTTTTGTTCTTGCTGCTTCAAGTTGTCGATTTGATTTTGTAAATTTTTAATAATGTCATCAGTTTTTTGGTTGTTTTTAATATTTTCTTTAGCATTATCTACTTGCTGGTTAATTTGGCCGTCTTGATTTTCAACTTGTTTTTTATAATTTTGAGAGACTTTAGGGTCATTACTAACTTTATCGCTATCATTGTTAAGTAAGGCGCGTGTGACAAAAATAGCGACAATAATTAAGAGAATGGCAATAATGATATATAACCATTTTTTTGAACGGCGGGATTTCTCGTTTTCTTCTTCAAGAATTTGTTCTCTTCGATAATCTCTACCATTATAGTATCGTTCCGGGTGTTCTTCAGGATCGCCTTTAGCATATTGTTGTCTATACGATGCGTCTTCAGATTGACGACGATGATTTTGGTTTTGATTGTCGTATTGATATGAATCACGGTATTTATCAGTTCTTTTCATGGGTTTCACCTCATTCAAGTTTTAACTGCAAATAATAAAGCTGATGATTTACTTTGACATTATTGTAATTTCAGAATACGAGCAATGTCAGTTGCAGTGTTTAATAAATTTTGTTCGCTATTTTGTAGGACATCTTCTAAAGTGCTAGGTGAAGAGATTATAGAATAGGCACTATCAATACCGAAATCGTAAACATGTTGATAATTTTCGCCTAGACTGCCACAAATCGCGATGACAGGAATATGATATTGTTTTGCAGCTAACGCAACGCCTACGGGTGTTTTACCAAAGATGGTCTGATAATCCATGCGTCCTTCTCCAGTAATAACGAGGTCTGCATCTTTAATTCTTTGATGAAAATCTGTAATGTCAAAGACGACATCAATACCTTTTGTTAAAGTTGTCTCACAAAACGCTAATAATGCTGCGCCCATACCGCCAGCTGCACCAGAACCTGGTATTTGATTAACGGACTTTCCTGTGCACATTTTTATCTTATCATGATAATGCGACATTGCGAAATCCAACTTTGGTATCATCTTTGCATCAGCGCCTTTTTGAGGACCATAAATATAGGTAGCACCATTTTCACCCAATAAAGGATTTGAAACATCACAGGCCACTTTAAAGGTCACCTCTTTTAATCGCGAATCTAGATTGGTTATATCGATTTGTGCAATGTGAGCAAGATTAGCACCATTCATTTGTAATAAGTCCCCGTTTACATCAGTAAACTTTACGCCTAGTGCACTTAGCATACCTGTACCACCATCATTTGTTGCACTGCCACCAATCCCTAAAATAATGGTCTTAGCACCATGATTTAATGCATCTTTAATTAGTTCACCGGTACCATATGATGATGTGTATAAAGGATTACGTTCCTCTTTTTCTAATAAATCCAAACCTGACGCTGCCGCCATTTCAATAATTGCAATTTGTTGTTCGTCTGCGCGTGCATAACATGCTTCAATAGGTCGCATTAAAGGGTCATTAACGATGACTGTATACTTAGTGGCACCTGTTGCATGCATTAAAGCATCTGTGGTACCTTCACCACCATCAGCCATCGGAATGATATCATAATGAAGGGTATTCCCATAAACATTAGTAAAAGCCTGTTTTATAATATTGCCAACTTGCTGTGCGGTCATACTTTCCTTAAATGAGTCAGGAGCGATGACAATTTTTTGTAATTGCATAGTAGACATCCTCTCATTACTGTTGTCGCTCTTATTGTATATAAAATTACTAGTGAACTAAAGTAATCTCTATAGTGCTAATGAGTCACGCGATAAATCAGTTACATTATAATGGCGTATAAGGATGAGGGGAAAGAGACTAAATTTGCTGTGAAAGGGTATAAAGATTGAAATAAGCATATTTGAAGTGAAGCGGATTGGCTCGCATATTCGAGTATGTTCGAGAACGTAGTTATGCATATATTTTGATGTTGAGGAGTTACACATATGAAACTAACACAAACGCATGCTGAAATTTTAAAATTTATCATTGTTGGCGGCATTAATACGTTAAATTATTATGTTGTCTATTTATTGCTGTTAAAATTATTACACATTGAATATATGATTAGTCATATTACCGGATTTCTAGTCGCTTTTGTGATTTCATATTATTTGAATTGTTATTTTGTTTACAGGGTAAAACCTACTTGGAGAAAATTCATTAGTTTTCCAATTACGCAGATTGTCAACGTAAGCTTACAAACAGTTTTATTATATGTATTTGTATCCTGGCTAAATTTGCCAGCAGAAATTGCACCATTTGCTGGTTTAATTATTACGATACCCATCACATTTATATTATCTAAATGGATTTTAAAAGATAGCAATTAAAGTAGCGTAAACCACTAAAAAAAACTTTACTTAAGCCTTAATATTGCGTGAAATATAATAAATAAATGATATAATATGATGGTCGCCTAACATCTCGGGCGTTACTTTAACGCAGAGAGGAGGTGTATGACGGATGTTCAATTTATTAATTAACATCATGACTTCAGCTATAAGCGGCTGTCTTGTTGCGTTTTTTGCACATTGGTTACGAACGCGCAACAATAAAAAAGGTGACAAATAACCAACACCTAAATAAATCCCCTCACTATGGCAGTAGTGAGGGGATTTGGTGTATTTAGATGTTCAATTTATTATGTAATTAATTATAGCATTGATGAACAAGGTGTGCAATGTATTTTTGCAATATTACAATAAATGAATTTAATTATATTAGAATTAAGTATTTCGAAAAATGATTTAATAGTTGAGTCATAGGATCATTAGATAAAGCGAATAATCAATTATAGGGACATTGGGATACAAATCAATGTACTAGACTCTACAAGGCTATATTCAGGGACCCAACAAAGAGAAATTGGATTCCCAATTTCTAGAGACAATGCAAGTTGGGGTGGGACGACGAAATAAATTTTGTGAAAATATCATTTCTGTCCCACTCCCAGAACCACTACATAATAAATCATTAGTGGCTCTTTATCATTTCTGCCCCATAACCTTGTGAATTTTTAAAAGAAATGTGTCACAAATCCACGCGACATTGATAATCGTTATCAACTAATATATGATGTACTTGTAATAAGTATTAATTTTTAACAAATAACAAATTTATATTATGTATATCATCCAGTGAAATAAATAATATAAGCGGCTTAATTTAGATTATTAATTGAAAGGAGTTACATATACGATGAACAATCAGACAAATTGGATAAAGATACTCAGCGGATTTGCTTCTGATAGTAAATGGAAAATTATGTTATCAATTTTGTTGTCTATCATCAGTGTCTTTTCTGGATTAGTTCCTTATTGGGCAGTATTTAAAATTATTTTAATGATGATTAACAATACATATACGATTAATTCGATTATGGTTTATATCTTTATTGCTTTAATCGCTTATATTTCACAAGTGTGTTGTTTTGGAGCGTCAACGATGCTATCACATATTACGGCATATGAAATTTTATCTGAAATTCGTAAAAAATTAGCTCAAAAATTAATGCGTCTCCCTTTAGGCGTAGTGGAATCTAAGAAAATAGGTGAATTAAAAAATATATTTGTCGATAAGGTTGAAACAATAGAATTACCTTTAGCACATATGATTCCTGAAGTTATAGGAAACTTACTTTTGTCAGCTGCTATCTTTTTATACATAATGCTCATTGATTGGCGTATGGCTAGTGCCTTATTAGTAACGATACCAATTTCAATTTTCGCTTTTAAAAAAGTTATGTCTGGATTTAATGAGACATATGCTGAACAAATGAAATCGAATAATTATATGAATAGCGCGATTGTAGAGTTTATCGAAGGCATTGAAGTGATTAAAACATTTAATCAATCTCAAAGTTCATATAAAAAATATAAAGATGCAGTAGATAATTATAAGATTCACACTTTGAATTGGTTTAAAAATACATGGGGGTATATGAATTTAGGAGCTAGTGTATTACCTTCAACATTTTTAGGGATTTTACCGGTCGGCATGTATTTGATATCTATCAACCAATTAAACTATGCGGAATTTTTCCTATGCATCGTATTATCTTTAGGTGTAGTAGCACCGATTAAGAATTTTACTAATTATGTAAATCATTTAAAGTCTATACAATACGCATTAACTGAAGTGAATCAAATATTAAGTCTAGAAGAGTTAGTATTGTCAACAAAATTTAAGAAGCCTCAACATTATGAAATTGCTTTTAATAATGTTGGATTTTCATATAACAAAGATAAGGACGATCTGGTCTTTAAGCATTTATCATTTACAGTACCAGAAAATAATTTCACAGCTATCGTCGGGGCATCTGGTAGCGGTAAGTCAACCATTGCCAAGCTTATATCACGATACTGGGATGTGACTTCAGGTGAAATTACGATTGGCGGTATAAATATAAAAGATATTGAATCGAAACAACTTAACGATTTAGTTGGTTTTGTTGGACAAGATAACTTTTTATTAAATCTTACTTTTAAAGAAAATATTAAACTTGGCAATCCAGAAGCTACGGATGAGGCAGTTGAAAAAGCTGCCAAGTTAGCACAATGTCATGAATTTATTGAAAAGTTGCCAGATGGATATGATACGAATGTTGGTACAGTGGGAGATAAATTGTCTGGTGGTGAAAAACAACGAGTCACTATTGCAAGAATGATATTAAAAGATGCGCCTATCATTGTATTAGATGAAGCGACTGTTTACGTTGATCCAGACAACGAACAAAAAATTCAAGAAGCATTAAATGTGTTGACGCAGGATAAAACATTGATTGTTATTGCACATCGGTTATCTACGATTCAACATGCAGATCAAATTATTGTTTTAGGTAAACAACAAATTTTAGAAAAAGGGTCACATCACTTATTGCTAAAATTAAACGGTAATTATAAGAAAATGTGGGATACGCACATGCATACAAAAGATTGGGGAATCAATACTGGACATAATTAAACTAATGAGAAAAGGAGGTCAAATATGTTTCAAATTACATTTAAAATTTTAAACTGGATAAGACCATATAAAGCAAGAATGATTTTAGGATTTAGCATGTCATTTTTAAATGCTATTTTTATTGCGTTACCTATCTTTTTAGCTGCAAAAATATTTAATAATGTGCTATCTCATAAACCTATTTATATGAAAGATATATTGAATGTTGTAATTATCATGGTTTTATTAGTGATTGGACGATTTATTACAGCATATTTCAAAAGCAAAAGCCATGAGAGCATCGCTTATGAAATGAGTGCGAAAGAACGTTTAGATATAGGGGATAAATTGAAAAATGTAAGGTTAGGTTATTTTAATTCGCATCATTCAAATGAGTTAACAACAATAGTAACAACAGATTTAACCTTTTTAGAAAACTTTGCTATGAAAATGGTGGACGTTGTTGTTAATGGATACATATTAATTACAGTACTCATATTGTCTCTACTTGTAGTTTCGTGGCAAGTATCATTATTAGCATGCATTGGCGTATTACTATCATTTTTTGCGATTCAATTATTAGAAAGAAAGAGTCGACAAAATGCGCCAGCGTATCATAATGTACAAAACCAATTAGTGGAAAAGGTATTGGAGGTTATTCGTGGTATTCAAGTAATAAAATCATTCGCGAAAGAAAATACGAGTCTTAAAAGTTTTAACCAAGCAGTCAATGAAAGTAAACGTATAAATACAAAAATAGAAATGCAATATATCCCATTCAATTTATTGCATTTACTTAGTTTAAAAGTTGTTTCAATAATGATTGTATTAGTTGCATGCTTATTATATATGAATCATAGTATTGATTTACCTACCCTTATTATGATTTCAATTTTTTCATTTGTGATATTTGATAGTGTTGAAAATATTAATAGTGCTGCACACGTACTTGAAATGATAGATATGACGATAGATGATATTGAAAAGATAAAAAATGCTCCAGAACTGGATGAGAATGGAAAAAATTTGACGATTAAAAATGAAAATATCGCTTTTCAAAACGTGAACTTTTCATATGATGATAAACAAGTGATAAAGAATGTGAATTTTGAGATACCTACACAAACATCAACAGCAATAATTGGACCTTCAGGAAGTGGGAAATCTACATTATGTCACTTACTCTTGCGCTTTTATGATATCGATGATGGAAATATTCGCATCGATGGTGTTGATATTAAAGATATGACATTAAGTACGTTAATGTCGAAAATTAGTGCAGTATTTCAAAAGGTGTATTTATTTAATGATACGATTGAAAATAACATATTGTTTGGCAATCCAGGTGCAACGAAAGAAGAAATTATTCGTGCAGCGAAGCAAGCATGTTGCCACGACTTCATCATGTCATTACCTGAGGGATATCAAACAATGCTAAATGAAAAAGGTAGTAATTTATCTGGCGGAGAAAAGCAAAGGATTTCTATTGCTAGGGCGATATTAAAAGATGCACCAATAATTATTTTAGATGAAGCAACTGCAAGTATTGACCCTGAAAATGAACAGCTGATTCAAACGGCAATTAATGAATTAAGTAAAGGCAAAACAGTAATTACAATTGCACATAAACTTGAAACTATTAAAAATGCAGATCAGATTATAGTGCTCAATGAAGGTGAAATAATTCAAAAAGGTAGTCATGATGAATTAATTCGAAAACCAGGAATGTATCAAGACTTTATAAGAATAAAAAGTAAATCAGCAGGCTGGAAATTATAAATAATAGTTTAATATGGAATCAGAATTTGGAAATAAAAAGGGTGATAGATAATCAACAGCAAAATAAATCCCCTCACTAGGGCAATAGTGAGGGGATTTGGTGTATTTAGATGTTCAATTTATTATGTAACTAATTATAGCATTGATGAACAAGGCGCTCAACGTAATATTACAATTAATGGATTGTTTCACAAGATGGTAAAGCTAGGATGTCTTTTTATTAAGAAATAATGCAATTATTAATTTTAACTGACATATTTTATCGAATCGCTGTTTATATCTGCCCGAATTCCTTAAGAAGTCTTAGTCATTTCAATAGCAAGGTCAAAATTTTGCCAAAATTTATAGTTATACTGAGAAGTTTAAATTCATGTTTTCTTGAAAAACATGCGCCTTAAATGTAAACTTATTAATTATAAAAGTTTACATTTGGATTGAGGTGGTTATTTTTATGAGGATTTTTATTACAAGTACGAATACTGATGTAGGCAAAACCTATGTTACAAAGCATTTATACCATGCTTTGAAAACACGTGGTCATCGAGTTTGTATTTTTAAACCATTTCAAACTGAGGAACGCCAAGACGGGACGTTTCCAGATTTAGAAGTATTTAAAAATGAATGTGATTTAAGCTATGACATAACGTCACTTTATACTTTTAAGCAACCTGTATCACCACACCTTGCATTTAAAATGACAGATCAAATTTTTCTAAATAAGCAGCGTGTATTAGATAAGGTAAAAGTTTTAGATAAGGAATTTGATTTTATCTTAATTGAGGGTGCTGGGGGAATTGCCGTACCAATATATGAAGGTACAGATGATTTCTACATGACTAAAGATCTAATCAATGATTGTGCAGATTGTGTCATCAGTGTGTTGCCATCAAAATTAGGTGCTATTAGCGATGCCATTGTTCACCAAGATTATGTTAATCAGAATGTATCGGCGAGTAATTTTTTAATAATGAATCGCTATACAGACAGCTATATTGAAAAAGACAATCAAATGACGATTGGAAAATTAACAAATAAAACAGTCTATACATTTGAAGAACATGCCACGTATGAAAATTTCTCAGAAGCATTTTTAAAACAATTAATAGGAGTTAAAAATGAATTACACACAACAACTTAAACAAAAAGACTCAGAATATGTTTGGCATCCATTTACACAAATGGGTGTATATAGCAAAGAAGAAGCAATCATCATTGAAAAAGGAAAGGGTAGTTACCTTTACGATACGAATGGCAATAAATATTTAGATGGTTATGCATCGTTGTGGGTCAATGTGCATGGTCATAATAACAAATACTTAAATAAGGTAATTAAAAAGCAACTCAATAAAATTGCCCATTCTACGCTGCTAGGATCATCAAATATTCCGTCAATAGAACTTGCGGAAAAATTAATCGAAATCACGCCAAGTAATCTAAGAAAAGTATTTTATTCTGATACAGGCAGTGCGTCTGTTGAAATCGCAATAAAGATGGCATATCAGTATTGGAAAAATATTGATAGAGAAAAATATGCCAAGAAAAACAAGTTTATAACGCTAAATCACGGTTATCATGGGGATACGATTGGTGCGGTAAGTGTTGGTGGTATCAAGACCTTTCATAAAATATTTAAAGACTTAATATTTGAGAATATTCAAGTAGAAAGCCCATCTTTCTATCGCAGTAATTACGATACTGAAAATGAAATGATGACAGCTATTTTAACGAATATAGAGCAAATTCTAATTGAAAGAAATGATGAAATCGCAGGGTTTATATTGGAACCGTTGATTCAAGGTGCGACAGGCTTGTTTGTTCATCCTAAAGGCTTTTTGAAAGAAGTCGAGAAATTGTGCAAAAAATACGATGTCTTATTAATTTGTGATGAGGTAGCAGTTGGTTTTGGGAGAACTGGAAAGATGTTTGCATGCAATCATGAAGATGTTCAACCGGATATTATGTGTTTAGGTAAGGCGATTACTGGTGGCTACTTACCACTTGCAGCTACATTGACATCTAAAAAAATATACAATGCATTTTTAAGTGATTCGCATGGTGTGAATACCTTTTTCCATGGTCATACATACACCGGAAATCAAATCGTTTGTACGGTTGCATTAGAAAATATAAGACTTTATGAAAAACGTAAGTTATTGTCACATATTGAAACGACATCATCAACACTTGAGAAACAGTTACATGCGCTGAAGCGTCATCGAAATGTTGGTGATGTAAGAGGACGAGGCTTAATGTTTGGAGTTGAATTAGTTACAGATAAAGATAGTAAAACGCCGTTAGAAATTGAAAAAGTTGAACGTATTGTACGTAATTGTAAAGAAAACGGGCTAATGATTAGAAATTTAGAAAATGTCATTACGTTTGTGCCAGTGTTAAGTATGTCAAATAAAGAAGTGAAAACGATGGTACGTATTTTTAAAAAGGCAGTACATAACATTTTAGATAGGAAGTGTTAATATGAATTTGGCTAAACGCATATTACAAGGGGAACAATTAACAAAAGAGACTGTATTGAAAATTTATGAGGATACTAATATTGATACCTTAGATTTATTAAATGAGGCGTACATTTTAAGAAAACATTATTTTGGTAAAAAAGTAAAATTAAACATGATTTTAAATGCTAAAAGTGGTATATGTCCTGAAAATTGTGGGTACTGTGGACAATCACGAGATATTAAACAAAAACAGCGATATGCTTTAATTCCAGAGGAACAAATTATCGATGGAGCAAAGGTGGCACATGATAATCATATTGGAACATATTGTATTGTTATGAGTGGTAGAGGACCGAGCGATAAAGAAGTTGATCATATTAGTAATACTGTAAGAACGATTAAATCTCAACACCCGCAACTAAAAATCTGTGCATGTTTAGGATTAACGAATGACGAACAAGCTAAGAAACTTAAGTCAGCTGGTGTAGACAGATATAACCACAATATTAATACAAGTGAAAATTACCATGATAACGTCGTGACAACGCATAGTTATAAAGATAGAACAGATACGATAGAACTAATGAAAGCGAATAATATATCACCATGTTCTGGCGTGATTTGTGGTATGGGAGAATCTAATCAAGATATTGTTGATATGGCATTTGCTTTAAAAGAAATGGATGCCGACAGTATTCCGATTAATTTTTTGCATCCAATCAAAGGCACAAAGTTTGGAAGCATGGATGATTTAACACCAATGAAATGTTTAAGAATCGTAGCATTATTCCGATTAATCAATCCTACGAAAGAAATTCGTATTGCTGGAGGAAGAGAGGTCAACTTACGTTCGTTACAGCCATTAGCATTAAAAGCGGCGAATTCAATATTTGTCGGTGATTATCTAATTACTGGTGGGCAACCGAACCAATTAGACTACGATATGATTAATGATTTAGGCTTTGAAATTGATTATGACACTTGTGAAAATAAGGAAAACAAGAATGAAGTTTCAAGAGCAAATTGATTTATTACAACAGAAAGGGTTATATCGGTCGCTTAAATCGGTAGGGTATATAGATAGACAGTATATTGAAGTAGAAAATAAGAGATGTACGAACTATACATCTAATGATTATTTAGGATTAGGTCAAATAGCGTTTGATAAGGATGATTTCGAAAGATTTATGCGGAAGTATAGTTATCACTTATCAAGTTCAAGATTAATTAGTGGAAGTTCGACAGCTTATGAAGAAATTGAAACAATGTTAGCAGGTTGGCTCGGATATAGTGCATGTACTATCTTAAATAGTGGTTATGATGCTAATTTGGCGTTATTTAATATTTTCAAAAATACAAATTGTGTCGTGTTTTCAGATCAAGAAAATCATGCGAGTATTATTGACGGTATTAAGTTAAGTGGTTTAGAAAAAGTGATATATAAGCATTTAGATATTGCTGATTTAGAAAAAAGGTTAGAGAAATACCCTAATCAAAATATACCAAAAATAATCATATCTGATAGTGTATTTTCAACGAATGGCGACGTTGTGGATATTGGTCAATTAGTCTCATTAAAGCATAAATATAACGCAACACTGATACTCGATGTTTCACATAGTTTTGGAATAGAGAATTACTCGAATTATCAAGGTGTAGATATACTCACTTCTAGTTTATCTAAAGCATGTGGTGCATACGGGGGTGTGATTTTAAGTTCAAATGATGTGAAGGATATGTTAATTAATCACGGTAGACCACTCATCTACTCAAGTAGTTTGCCAATTTATAATTTGTATTTTATAAAAAGAAACATTGAAAAGTTAATAAATGCTGATGATAGACGCACTAAATTAAATAGTTTGAGTAAATATTTTAACCAAAAGTTAAAAGCACTCAATGTTAATTATAATAGTTCAAACTCGCCGATTAAGTTTATTGAGTTTGATGACATAGAAGCGGCTGAGAACATTCATCAAACATTATTAAAGCATCATGTGTTTACAAGTTATTTAAGGTATCCAACTGTGACTAAGCCAATGTTAAGAATATCATTGTCGTATTTTCATACTGAACAAGATATAGATAGGTTGTTTGAAATTTTGCATCAAGAAGATTGAGGTGATCGTCATGTATAGTATAAAAATGCGTTCTAGCAATCAAGATGTTCATATTAGTGGTGCTGAAACGATTTGTGAGTTTGACAAAATAGAACAGACGGTACAAAGGTTTTATAATAAAGGTTTTTTTCATGAAAATGGGCAACCGGATTTTCTCAATATAAAAATACAAAAAATCATGGAACCGATTCAACAAATAAAAGCATTACAAATTATTGAGGATGATAAAGCAAATCTCCAACATTTAACACAAGAATGTGGTGTCACTGAACAAGCGCTAAATCAAGGGATGACATATATTAAAAATGAAACGGTTTATACAGGAGCTATTATTCTATCTGCTATATCTGGTAAACGTTTAGATTCATTTGGACAAAGGGGGATTAGGGCAACACATTTTTCGTTTGAAGATATAAATAATAAAGGTGATCTTAATGAAAGAGTGACTGATGCCTTAGCAATTGCTAGTTGTATCAATGCGCATCCGTATGTCAAAGGAGAACTTTGCGTGTCCGATGACTTAACGTATACGACAGGTTATTTTGCCGCTGCTAAAATTGGTTACCATCGATTATTTGATATTAAACCAGTTAATACGAGATATGGAGGCAGAATAATATTTGTGGACGATTGTATTGATTTAAATCATTACATATCATTTTTAGAAAGCACACCGAAGCAAGTTGTTTATGAAACGGTATAGGGGTTTTAGTATGACATCAAAAGATATTACTCAAATTAGTGTCATTGCTGCGATTTTAACCATTTTGGCAGTTTTGAAAATACCGTCCATTATACCAGGATTAGATTTTCAATTATCTGCACCGGCAGCATTATTGATATTAGCTTTCTTTGGAATTAAAAAGTACTTTTTAGGTGGATTATTATCTAGCCTATTATTACTAGTATTTGGCGTATTTAATCCAATTAATGTGATTATCTCTATTATATTTAGAGTTATAGCTATTGCAGTTGTTTATTTATTGAAAATAAATGTACTATCATTAGTTTTAGCAAGTGTATTAGGCAGTTTGGTATCTAGGCTACTATTATCTATTATTTTAAATTTACCTGTGTGGGTAGTGTTGTTAAACGCGATTCCAGGCGTAATATTCACTTTAATTGTAGCTATTCCTTTATATCTCACATTGAGAAAAAGAATGGCAGTATTACTAAGATAATAAATCAAAACACGGTCGTCACAATTACTGTTGGCGACCGTGTTTTACTAGCTATTTATTGTTTTCAGTTTCTTTTGTATCTAACAATTTCACTTTGTGATTTTCCCAATCAATTTCATATGTTGATTTAAATGTTCTAGTTTTAAAGTTTTTATAATTTGCGCCTGCCCAGTAGAAGCCATTCCAACGAATTTGGTATAAATCCATTTCACGTTGATAAGTTACTGTAATTTTAGATTTTTTAGCGCCATCTTGTCTGTGTGATAGTACGCTTAAAAATTCTGGATTGAAGTTACTTCTAGATAATAATGGCATTTGGTGTTGCGCTATGAAGTTTTGGCCAGCGTATGCACTGCTTTGTCTGCCAGCTAAGAAGAGTTCATTACCATATGTTGGGTGGAAGCTATCTCTTCCATAAGGTCCCCAACCATTATTCATAATTTTATGTGCTTCAACTCCCCAGCCAACATTTTTATAATTTGTGTTGCGACTTAATGTTGTTCTGTAACTTTCTTGTTTATAATTAATTGTTTCAGAAAAAGCTGTATTTCCATTAAGTCCACCAGATAAACCATTAGAGATACTAATGTCACCACCAAATGTATAGCCTAAAGTATTTTGAACTTGAAACTCTTCATTTTGATTTTTTGGTGCATAATCAACGACGTTTACTGAATCATTAGATTGTGAGCTTATAGATACATTGTATTTAGCTCCCCAATATAATTTTGAAAAGTCATAGTCATTAGGATTAGGTTTCACAAAGCCTGAGTTAATATTCCCAGTAGCTTTAAGCACTAAAGTATCTTTATCATAACTTTTATCTTTGATGAAATTAAATGTTAAAATCTGTGAAATTTTAAATTTATCAGAATCTGCTGTGGCTGTTGTTTTGTATAAAGTAACTTTGTCATCGACTTTTTTTACGCTGACTGGTGTTATTTTACCTTCAGCATTAGCAGTACCAGAAAGTAATAATAATGCCATAGATGTAGCAACGGATGATTTGACTAATTTATTCATTTTCATATCAATTCTGTCCTTTCACCTTGATTTCATGAGTCTTCCAATTGACCTCGTATTTCACAGTATAGTTTCTATTTACAAATGCATTATGGACTCTATGTCCGTCTAAATAACTGTTGCCATAATGCGTTGATCTTTTAATGGCATGAGTGACATCCATGTTTCTTCCGTAAGTAATTTCAAATTCGCTTGTATCGCTTGAACCTTTTTCATGAGATACTGTGGCGATAAATGAAGGGTTAAATCCACTTTGTACAAGAGGTGGTAACTCACTGTCTGGAACGAAATAATCTCTAGGATCTTTACTATGAGGTTTGTAGCCTACAAATAAATCGCTATCAAAGGCTGATTTTTGACCTGATTCAGTGGCGAATGAATTCGCTTTGACGCCCCATAAAACACTTTTTGAGTTTTGTTGTTCTACTTCACTTACATAATTTTGTTGTGTATAGCTAATCGATTTAGAATAGTTAAATGATCCATTACCACCGAGTGATGGGGCTGATTGGAAATTACCACCGATATTGTATCCTAATGTCTGACTCACGTTTGTAGATTCAATTTTATTTTTAGGTAAATAATTAATTAAAGAAACATATTTATCATTTGTTTTTAAACCAATATTATATTGGAATGGCCATCGCATAGCTTTAACATGATTAGTTTTTTTATAGTTGTAATATGTTGTTCTAGAGCTAATGAATCCTTGCATCTTTAATATCAAAGCATCTTTGTTATATTTTTTATCCTTTACAAAATCAAATTGAATATTTTGAGTCACGCCCCATTTATTACTTGTTTTATCTTCTGTCCTTTTGATAATTTCTATATCGCTTCCTTTACCGATGTCTTCAGTATCGTTAGCAGCTTTAGCATTTTCTAATAACGGATTGGCAAGAGGGGCAAGTAAGCTCACAGATAAAGTTGTAGTTAATATTTTATTTTTAAGCATAAGTTTCACTTTCTTTCTATAATTTTATTTAACTTAATTAAATAATAATATATTTTGGGCGTTATTATAATTAACTGTTCATTAACAATTGACCATTATCAACTTTTTTTACAATTAAGTTAAAAATGCCATAATTCCGTTCGATTTAACCTTTTTTGTTTGGAATGCTAAAAGCTAATTTTGTGAGAAATATAGTTAATAAAACCTTGGTATTGTTGACAGTTGTAAACAATTTAAGGTAACCGATTGCACGAATGTCTTGCTTTCTTTTTTAATTAATGTTTGTAAAATACAAATTGTGCTTTTTTACGATTTTTGATGAATCCATCTAAAAATTAATTGTTTATTAACTTGATAATATTTATTTAAGCTTTCAAGTTAAATTGTTTCATTTGTATTATTTGTGTATCTACTATGGTTCGATACTTTATTCTTATAAAAATCAGTTGTTATTATTAAATTTAATGTACGATAAAATAATTTAATGTTATGAGGCTGATTCAATTTGTTAAAAAATCCTGAGACAAGTATGAAGTGTCCCAGGATTTTTTAAGATGATTGAACTGTTTACTTAGGTGTGATGCTTTTAATTTTTACTTCATGTGTTTTCCAGTTCACTTCATATTTAACTGTAACGTTTCGGTTTTTAAAAGCATCATGTTTTCTATCAACGGCTAAACGATGTCTTGTCACGTAAGCATATGTAGCATCCATGTTTCTGCCGTAAGTGATTTCAAACTCGCTTTTATCACCTTTACCTCTTTCGTGTGACAATGTTGTAATAAATGATGGATTAAAGCCACTTTGAATTAAAGGAGGTAGTTGATTATCTGGGACGAAATAGTCTCGTGCTGCTGGACCAGTTGGGTCTTGTGCAAATAAGTATTGATCATATGCAGATACTTGACCATTCGGTGTAACGAATGAATTTGCTTTCACTCCCCATTTAACACCTTTAGAGTTCTGACTTTCTACTTCAGTAACATAGTTTTTTTGATTATAACTAATTGTTTTAGAGTAGTTGAATGAGCCACTGCCTCCGATTGATGGCGCTGATTGGAAGTTTCCGCCGATATTATAGCCTAATTTCTGACTAACATCTGCTGAATCAATTTTATTTTTAGGAAGATAATTAATTAAATCAACATTAGAGTCTTTCGTTTTCAAACTGATATTATATTGAAATGGCCATATCATTCTTTTAATATATGGATATTTTTTTAAGTCTGAATATGTTGTTCTAGAGCTAATGAAGCCTTGCATCTTAACAACTAGGGCATCTTTGTTATATTTTTTATCTTTTACAAAATCAAATTGAATGTTTTGAGTTATAGCTAATCGTTTGCTAGTAATGTCTTGTGTTCTTTTGATGATTTCTGCACCTTGGCCGATATCTTCTATCTTATTTTCTGCTTTAGAAATTTCTATAAATGGATTGGCTAAAGGGGCTATTAAACCAACTGCTAAAGTTGCTGTTAATATTTTATTTTTAATCATAGAAATCACTTTCTTTCTATTTAATTTTAAGTTCATATATATAATAATCCATTTGTAAGCGTTTTCGAATTAACTGTTCGTTAAAAGTTAATTACTATCAACATGTATTGAAGAGACATTTTTAGCATTGTTAAATGATGTTTTTGCATTATGTTATGTTTAAAAGATTTATTGGTCGCAGGCGTTTATATAGCTACATAACTATGCTTTGCAAGTCTTATTTTATTGAATTGTTGTTTAATTATGGTGCTTGTAGTGGAAAAGGAATGGATTGCGCAATAGTTTGTGAAAATATGAAGTTAATAAAGTTGAGCTGATTCAACTAAATGATGAACTATTCGTTAACGATGTAAGGATTATTTAACAAGTTGCAGGTAAAAAAGTGGGCTGACAAATAGCGAAGAAGCATTTAATTGATGGAAAATGAAAAAAGAACCGTAGATTCGATTGAGAATCAACGGTTCTTTTTAATCACGGTTTGTTACGAAAATTATTTAAAAAATGATGTAAAACTAGAGAAGATATTTTTGATTGATTATTTCCAGAATGATAATAAATTACTTAATGTATTTTTGATTGATGATGCAGTTTCTTGAGCTTTAATAGCTGTTTTTACTAATGTTGGGTTTTGGTAGAAAGTATATAATACTTTACCAGTATTGATTGACTCAGTTACATAGTTTCTTACTTGTGCATATGATTTAGCTAAGTAGCCGTTTTTATCATCAACTTTCAATGGTTGGATGTAAGATTTAGAACCACTACCTAGTACTGTTAATACTGTTTGATCAATCGCACCTTTGTATTTATAGTACGTATTATAGTAGTACTTTGCTGTATCATATTTTTCTTTATAGCTTTTATAAGTATCTGTTAAATACTTGTAACCATAGTTAAATGAATCTTTTAATGATTGGTAGTAACCTAATAATTTAGATTGAGGAACCTCAACTTTTGGTGATTGAATTTGAGGGACTTCAACTTTTGGTGATTCTACTTTAGGTTTTTCAATTTGTGGTGATTGAATTTGAGGAGCCTCAACTTTTGGCGCCACTTTCTTTTCAGCATCTTTTTGAGCAACTAATGCGTCTAATTGTTTCTGTAAATGCTCTTTTACATCCATAGGTGCTTTGTTAACTTCACGTTGTGCTAAACGTCTGTTTTCAATTGAATCTTTTTCATTTAATTTTGAGATTGCATCATTTGCTGATTTCACACGCTCATCATGACGAACGATTGCTTTTTCAATTGAAACTTTTTCTACAAAGCGGTTGTTTTTATCACGTAAATCTTTAGGTAATTTTGAGTTAGCTTCATATGCTGCTGATTTATCGTGTGGTGCTTTGTTATCTTGGAAATCTTTAATTGCTTTATCCGCATTTTCAATATTTTGACGTTCTTTAGCTTTAGAAGATTGTACTGATTCTACCCAAACTTGTTGGCTTCTATCAGGGTTTTCTTTAATTTGTGCAATGTAATTATTTTTTTCTTGTTCAGTTAAGTTATCATTTTTAAGAACATTGTAAAAAGCGTTTTGTTGTGCAACACGTCGGTCTGGGTTCTTGCTGTCTTTAAGTGATTCAGAGAATACTTCTTGTGCACGTTCTGGGTGTTCGCGTAATGTTTTGATGTATTGGTTACGTTGTTCTTCTGTGATACCTTTTAGATGTAATACTTGATAAAAAGCTTTTTGTTGATCTGTTACGTAGTTGTTTTGAGTTGTTTGGTGCTTAGTTGAAGTTTGTTGCGTGTTTTCACTCGCTTTTGCTTCCCCATTTGAAATCATTGTAGCTAACGTAATTGTTGCTGCCCCAACTAGCAACTTCGAGATATATTTATTTTTCATGTGTATTCCCTTTCTTTTTACATATTAAATTTATTGTATGCTTTTAGAATTTATCACATGAGAATACAAATGGAAATTAACTAATTATTAACTAATGTTAACTAATAGATTAACTAGTGTTAACTATGTAAAAAAGCGTTTAATTCAGAACATTCAGCGTATTTTAAGTAAGGAAGTACTATATGGAGAAATGCAATAGTTTGCTAATAAATAGAGGAGAAAATTGTCTTTCGAAGAGAGTTTGGTAGAGTAGAAATCTCATTTAATTTGTCATTGATGCACTTTTTCTTCTATATAATTAGTTCACGACATTAGATAGCTTCGCAACTCATGCATAGGGTTCTAACATAGAAACTTTCGAGGCGAAAGTTAACAAACAGGGAGAGTTGGGTGCCTTTCTAACAAATAAATTTGAAGAAGACGGAGGAACGCAGTTGGACGTAAAACGTCAACTGCATAAGCCTTTCTAGCTCATAAAATTCGCAGAAAATAAAGGAACACATTAGATAGCTTCGCTACTAATGCATAGGGTCCCAACATAGAAACTTTCGAGGCGAAAGTTAACAAACAGGGAGAGTTGGGCGCCTTTCTAGCTCATAAAATTCGCAGAAAGGCTAAAAATTATTTTTAGGGGTTGCGAATGAATAAATTAGTTTAATTTTATAAAAATTTATAAAAATTAAAAACGTTGTAAAATTAAAATGAATCATTCATAATATTGTTACTATACTAATTCAAGGTGGTTCAACGCATGTCTCATAATGAAAATCTTAAATTGGCGCAACGCGGTGCTTATTTGAGTTTAATTGTATATATAATCTTATCTATTGTTAAGTATGTCACGGGTTTTGTCTTTAACTCTGCAGCTGTAAGAGCCGATGCATTAAACAATATGACAGATATTATCGTTTCTTTAGCTGTTATTATTGGATTGAAAATTTCAATTAAACCTGCCGATCGAAATCATCCTTATGGCCATTTGAAGTCTGAAAATATTTCTTCATTATTGGTGTCATTTGTCATTATGTTTGTAGGTATCCAAGTAGTTATTCAAAATGCACCTCGTTTGTTCAAAGAAGATGACGTTGTACCTAACGCAATAACAATTATCGTCAGCTTAATCAGTGGTCTTGTAATGTTGATTGTATTTGCAGTCAATCAAAGACTAGCGAAAAGAACGAAAAGTAGTTCTTTAAATTCGGCTGCCAAAGATAATTTATCGGATAGTTTAGTCAGCATTGGAACAGCGATAGGATTAATTTTTACGCAAATCGGTTTCCCAATTGTCGATATTATTTTAGCAACATTACTAGGCTTACTAATCGTTTATACTGGTTTTGGTATTTTTAAAGAAGCAATTTTTATGTTGAGTGATGGTTTCAATGAAACTGAATTAGAAGCGTATCGCAATGATATTTTAGAAGTTGATGAAGTACAAGAAGTTAAAAGTATTAAAGGGCGTTACCATGGAAGTAGTGTGTTTATTGATGTCACAATTGTTGTAGATGCTAACCTTTCCTTAGTAGAAGCGCATCAAATTTGTGACAATGTCGAACATCATTTGCACAAAAAAGGTATTTCCTCAGTATACGTTCACCCAGAACCAGACCATCTATAATGTATTTAAACGTCTTCATAGATATATAAATATCTGAGGAGGCGTTTTTATTACATCTATTTTTAGGTTTACCTAAAAATATTTTTTAAACCTTAGAAAAATAGAGAACAAAGGTGTATAATATGATTTGTTATTAGGTGGTTATTGATTCATTTATGAATTAAAAAATGAAAATGGGGAATAGGATTTATGTATTTAATGTCTAGTGATAATTGATTTAATCATTGAATTTTAAAATATATTGAAAAGAAAATTACTAAGATTAAATCATCTTAAAATATCCCTGAAATAACGTCCTAAAGATTAAAGGAAAGAGGTTATAAGTTATGCCAAAATTAATTTTATGTCGTCATGGACAAAGCGAGTGGAATGCTAAAAACTTATTTACTGGATGGGAAGATGTTAATTTATCTGAACAAGGTATTAATGAAGCGACTAGAGCAGGTGAAAAAGTAAGAGAAAATAACATTGCCATCGATGTAGCTTTTACATCGTTATTAACACGTGCTTTAGATACAACGCATTATATTTTAACTGAATCTAAACAACAATGGATTCCTGTATATAAAAGCTGGCGTTTAAATGAACGCCACTATGGTGGATTGCAAGGCTTAAATAAAGATGATGCTAGAAAAGAATTTGGAGAAGAACAAGTACATATTTGGCGTCGTTCTTATGATGTGAAACCACCTGCTGAAACCGAAGAACAACGTGAAGCTTACTTAGCTGATCGTCGATATAATCATTTAGATAAACGTATGATGCCTTATTCTGAAAGTCTGAAAGATACTTTAGTTCGAGTGATACCATTTTGGACAGATCATATTTCACAATATTTGCTAGATGGTCAAACGGTATTAGTTTCTGCACACGGAAATTCAATTCGCGCATTGATTAAATATCTTGAAGATGTGTCAGATGAAGATATCATTAATTATGAAATTAAAACAGGTGCACCGCTTGTTTATGAATTAACGGATGATTTAGAAGTTATAGATAAATACTACTTATAAAAAAAGAGCTGCATGTACACAAGGAGTGAGTGTATATGCAGCTCTTAAATATGTGAAGTAATGTAAGGAAATAGTTAAGTATAGAGTTTATATTAACGAGCTAGGGATACTCGAAAATATAGTTAGACATACAATATAGTCAAATTAAAACAATTATTTCGCTCTTTTATGTTGCTTAATAATCTTTAAAGCACGCTTTCTTGTTTTAATGTTAGGGCTATTTAAATTACGACGAGCAGTCTGTAAATCTAATTTCATCTCTATCCCTCCTTGTAAATATATTATGACCGATAACTACTCATATGTAAATAGTAATGATTACGTTTTAAAGAAATTGTAATAAAGTCGTGCTAATTTTTTGGAAAATGGGTATAATTACCGGATATCTAAAAATGTGTGTCGTTTTTTAGATGGTGAGGGGGAAGCTTTAAATGTCGAAGAAACAAAAATTAACGATGATTATTACTATGCTGATGGGTGGATTTTTTGGATTATTAAATGAAACACTATTAGTGACGGCTTTACCAAGTATTATGAAAGATTTTGAAATTTCATATACACAAGTTCAATGGCTGACAACAGCTTTTTTATTGACTAATGGGATTGTTATTCCTTTGTCCGCGCTTGTTATACAACGTTATACAACAAGACAAGTGTTTTTAGTGGGTATTTCTATCTTTTTCTTAGGTACATTACTCGGCGGCTTGAGTCCGCACTTTGCAACATTATTAGTTGCTAGAATTATTCAGGCGTTAGGCGCAGGTATTATGATGCCATTGATGATGACAACGATTTTGGATGTTTTCCAACCACATGAACGCGGTAAATATATGGGGATATTTGGTTTGGTAATTGGTTTAGCACCAGCTATTGGACCTACTCTTTCAGGTTACCTTGTTGAATATTTTAACTGGAGATCGCTTTTCCATGTTGTCGCTCCAATTGCAGCTGTGACATTTTTAATTGGATTTAAAACGATAAAAAATGTTGGAACTACAATTAAAGTACCTATTGATTTTATTTCTGTCATTTTTTCTGTACTAGGTTTCGGCGGGTTATTGTATGGAACGAGTTCAATTTCAGAAAAAGGTTTTGATAATCCTATCGTATTAGTATCTATGATTGGAGGCGTTGTTTTAGTCGCATTATTTGTATTACGTCAATATCGGCTATCAACACCATTATTAAATTTTGCTGTATTTAAAAATAAACAATTTACAGTTGGTATCATTATTATGGGTGTCACAATGGTATCGATGATTGGTTCGGAAACGATTTTACCTATCTTTGTGCAAAATTTATTGCATCGTTCAGCTTTAGATTCTGGATTAACTTTATTACCAGGAGCAATTGTTATGGCATTTATGTCGATGACTTCGGGTGCTTTATATGAAAAGTTTGGTCCTAGAAATCTTGCTTTAGTAGGTATGGCGATTGTTGTTATTACTACGGCTTATTTTGTTGTAATGGATGAACAAACATCAACAATCATGTTGGCAACAGTTTATGCGATTCGAATGGTTGGTATCGCGTTAGGATTAATTCCAGTAATGACCCATACGATGAATCAATTAAAGCCAGAAATGAATGCACATGGTTCATCTATGACAAACACAGTACAACAAATTGCTGGTTCTATCGGAACAGCTGCATTAATTACTATTTTATCCCATGCAAGCAAAAACTTTTCTCCAACTATGTCAGACTATAATGGCATGAACAAAATTGATATGATGAATCAAATTAAAGTTGATACGATGTTGCATGGTTATCACGCTGGATTTTTATTTGCATTATTGATTACAGTTGTTAGTTTCTTTTGTTCATTTATGTTACAAGGTAAGAAAAAAGAAGTTGATTCTCGTCAATAAATATAAGTTGCTAGCTATATAAAGCTTTTTAGCAAAAGTTCAACATATTGACTTATCCGGCATTTCAGATTAAAATATTTTTATTCCGATTAGAATAATAAGAATAAGGAGATATATTCTATGAAAAGACTTTTATTTGTGATGATAGCTTTCGTTTTCATATTGGCTGCATGCGGAAACAATTCGTCGAAAGACAAGGAAGCTAGTAAAGATAGCAAGACAATTAATGTTGGGACTGAGGGGACTTATGCACCATTTAGTTTCCACGATAAAGATGGTAAATTAACTGGTTACGATATTGATGTTATTAAAGCAGTGGCTAAAGAAGAAGGTTTAAAACTTAAATTTAATGAAACTTCTTGGGATTCTATGTTTGCAGGTTTAGACGCAGGGCGTTTTGATGTAATCGCGAACCAAGTAGGTATTAATCCTGATAGAGAAAAGAAATATAAATTTTCTAAGCCTTACACATTCTCAAGTGCTGTTTTAGTTATTCGTGAAAATGAAAAAGATATTAAAGATTTTGATGATGTTAAAGGTAAGAAGTTAGCACAAACATTCACATCTAATTATGGTAAATTAGCTAAGGATAAAGGTGCTGATATTACAAAAGTTGATGGCTTTAACCAATCAATGGATTTATTATTGTCTAAGCGTGTTGATGGTACATTTAATGATAGTCTGTCATACTTGGATTATAAAAAACAAAAACCTAATGCTAAGATCAAAGCAATCAAAGGTAATGCTGAACAAAGTAGATCTGCATTTGCATTTTCTAAAAAAGCAGATGATGAAACAGTTCAAAAATTCAATGATGGCTTGAAAAAAATCGAGGAAAACGGTGAATTAGCTAAAATAGGTAAGAAATGGTTTGGTCAAGATGTTTCTAAATCTAAATAGCGAACAACAACATGCGCTAGATGCTGCAAAACAAGCTTTCGGACCTATGCTAGAAGGTTTGGTCAAATATTCAATTCCTATTACATTAGTTACATTTGTTTTAGGATTGATTATTGCATTATTTACAGCATTAATGCGAATTTCAACGAGTAAAATTTTAAGAAGTATTTCACGTGTCTATGTATCTATTATTCGAGGAACACCAATGATAGTACAACTATTTATCATATTTTATGGTATTCCAGAATTAGGTAGATTATTAACAAATGACGCTGACAACCAATGGACATTGGCACCTGTAGTGGCTGCTATTATTGGTTTATCATTAAATGTAGGTGCGTATGCTTCGGAAATTATTCGTGGCGGTATTATTTCTATACCGAAAGGACAAACAGAAGCTGCATATTCCATCGGTATGACGTATGGTCAAACGATACAACGTATCATTTTACCGCAGGCAATTCGAGTGTCGATTCCTGCACTAGGTAATACATTTTTAAGTTTAATCAAAGATACATCATTATTAGGATTTATTTTAGTGGCTGAAATGTTTAGAAAAGCTCAAGAAGTTGCGTCTACAACATATGAATATTTAACAATTTATGTGTTAGTTGCGCTAATGTACTGGGTGGTATGCTTTATTATTTCAATTATCCAAGGTATCTATGAATCTTATATTGAAAGAGGGTATCGCTCATGATTCAATTGAACAATATCCATAAATCATTTAATGATGTTGAAGTCATCAAAGGTATTGATTTATCTGTTGAACAAGGTGAGGTTGTAACCTTAATCGGTCGATCTGGTTCAGGTAAAACAACATTGTTACGTATGATTAATGCATTAGAAATTCCAACTGAAGGTACAGTTTATGTTAACGGCAAAACATATACATCTAAAGATAAAAAATCACAAATAGAAGTTCGTAAACAGTCTGGTATGGTATTTCAAAGTTATAACCTTTTTCCGCATAAGACGGCATTAGAAAATGTAATGGAAGGTCTTATCACAGTTAAAAAGTTGAAAAAGGATGAGGCACGTGGGAAATCACTTGAGTTACTTGAGAAAGTTGGTTTAACACATGTCAAAGATCAACGTCCACATGCATTATCAGGTGGTCAACAACAACGTGTTGCTATTGCAAGAGCACTAGCAATGAACCCTAAAGTGATGTTGTTTGATGAACCAACATCTGCACTTGATCCTGAACTTGTGAATGATGTTTTAAAGGTTATTAAAGATTTGGCTAATGAAGGCATGACAATGGTCATTGTGACACATGAAATGCGTTTTGCTAAAGAAGTATCTAATAACATTGTATTTATTCATGAAGGCATGATCGGAGAACAAGGGGCTCCAGAAGAGATGTTCAATCGTCCGAAAACAGAAGAATTAAGACGTTTCTTAAATGTTATAAATGAAGAATAATCAAATAGAACCACGTATCATGTTTTAGTATGGCGATGAAGCCATATACATGATGCGTGGTTCTTTGTTATGTTGTCATAATCTTGGAGCGATATTTTAACGACGTTTATGATTTAAGTACGTTTGTACCTTATATAGTAATGGTTTGATAGGCTTAATAAAGTCACCGATATACTCTTCTACATGTGCGTTAAAACCTTTTTTGAATTGTTGGACGCCATAGTCTTCTGATGACTCTGAAAAGTCACCGGTAATACCATAAAAATTATAGCGATCAATATGATGCGCTTTAGCAAACTTAATCATTTCCCACTGCAAATGGTAGGCACCCATATAAGCATTATATTTAGGGTTTGAACCACTAGATAAGTAATAAACTTCATGCTCATTGTAGATAAATAAAGCAGAAGCTAAGTTTAAGACTGCACCATCTTGTTCAATTTGTTCTATTGTATTGTCGATTTTACGCTTATTGCTATTTAGCTGTTGTTCTAGCTGTGTGCGTTTCGTTTTATTTTTCTTTGAATTAGGACTTTCTTCCAATGCTTCTTCAACACCTGAGAGTTCAGCTGTTAATTGTTGTTGCTTTAATTGTAACGTTTTTAAATACTCGTTTAAATCAATATACGCCAACTTTAACATGGCGTGGTCATCGTATAACTTTTGCATTTCTTCAAAGTATGGTAACTCACGGAATTTGAAACCGTGCTTTTCCTCAGCCATATGGAATAAGTCGAAAAAAGTTTGCGTTTCATCAATCGTTAACGTTTTAGTTTTGACACCAATATCATATGTTTTTTTAATATTACGTCTCGTTTGATAATCCATTTCTTTTAAAAGTTGGTCTTCAGTCTTATCTTTTAAATCTAACACTGACAGCCAACGGATTTGGCTCATTGAATCATAACCTACAGGGAAACCTTGGTGTTTATAACCTAATTTATCCATTGTTCTAACAAATGCTCGGTTATCATAAGATTTAACAATTTCACCGTCTGCATTGCGTAAATTTTCAATTAAATATGGATCTACAAGGACATATAAACAATTGTGTTTCTTTAAATATGACGTTAATGCTTTAAAGAAAAATGCTACTAATGATTGATTTGTATAATCCATCACTGGCCCGCGATGTGTATAAAAATATTTGAAAAATTTAAGTGTGCGTGCTTCTGTCAATAAGCATCCTGCAATCACTTGACCATTGTCATCTTTAACCCCTACAAGATGCACATCGCCTTTTAAATCAACTCTATGATTGTAATGAATAGCTGATTGTGTGTAATGTGAAAAATGCTTTGTTGTAAACGCATTGAACTCATCCGAAGTCAACGTTACAAAGTTCATTTTATCCCATCCCTCTCTGAATTGAACTATAATTTTTGAATTTATTAATAATGCTATTTTTTTATTTTATCAAAAACTGATTACAAATACACATAGAAAATGAAATATATTTTTCTTTGACTATACATAACTGTTATTTCTTTGGATATTTATATTAAATGCATTGGTAGTAGTTGTAGCGCATTAATGTTTGACGGTGTATAGTATTAATTATATTGAAAGTTAGTTGGAAGTTGATAGTAGGAGTGGGAGCATTGAAGCGATTTGTGGCGACGGTATTATTATTACTAGTCTTTATATCAGGATGTGGTAATGATAAATATGTGAAAGAAATAGATGAAGCAGTTAAAATTCAAAATCAAAAACAAGAACAACTTGCCAAAAAAGGCAACGGTGATCGTGTTGATCATTTTGAACGCAAAGATGCTAATATTTATGTCTATGATAAGGATAAAATTATCATTTTAGCTTATAAACCTTTGAGTAATGATGATGAAGTGCATTATTATGCATATGATTTTAGTGATAAACGTGTATCATATAAGCAAGATTTTGATTCGAGACGATATTATCAACAACATGATGCGGATTATCATGAAGAAAATATGACGAACTAGATATGAATAGGAGTTATTATGACTAAAAAATTACTAACATTATTTATAGTGAGCATGTTAATTTTAACAGCTTGCGGTAAAAAAGAATCAGCAACGACATCTTCGAAAAACGGCAAACCATTAGTTGTCGTATATGGCGACTATAAATGTCCTTATTGTAAAGAATTAGATGAAAAAGTCATGCCAAAGTTGCGTAAAAATTATATAGATAATCACAAAGTGGAATACCAATTTGTCAATTTAGCTTTCTTAGGTAAAGACTCAATTGTTGGTTCGCGTGCGAGTCATGCAGTATTGATGTATGCACCTAAATCATTTTTAGATTTTCAAAAGCAATTATTTGCTGCCCAGCAAGATGAAAATAAAGAATGGTTAACAAAAGAACTATTAGATAAACATATTAAACAACTGCATTTAGATAAAGAGACGGAAAATAAAATTATAAAAGATTACAAGACAAAAGATAGCAAGTCTTGGAAAGCTGCAGAGAAAGATAAAAAAATAGCGAAAGATAATCATATAAAAACGACACCAACTGCATTTATTAATGGCGAGAAAGTTGAAGATCCATATGATTATGAAAGTTATGAGAAGTTATTAAAAGATAAAATCAAATAGTCTTAATTGTTGAGATCAGTAAGTGATACCAATTTATTAGGACAATACGAAAAGGCAATTTCTATTAGCGATATGATAGAGATTGTCTTTTTAATGTATGAAGTCTAAATAGGTGGAAATTATCATGTAAACATTGTTTAGTAGGGAATCAGTACAGGATAGGTATTGATTCTTCCCCGTGCGAAATCTTGATTAGTAGTTTTTTTCTGTGTCGCTTGTTTTATTGTACAGATATTTGTACAATTGAGGTGTGTTAAAAGGAGGCGATAAATATGATTATTAAAAATTATTCATACGCTCGACAGAATTTAAAGGCACTTATGACAAAAGTAAATGATGATAGTGATATGGTAACTGTAACATCTACTGATGATAAAAACGTAGTAATCATGTCAGAATCAGATTATAACTCCATGATGGAAACACTTTACCTCCAACAGAACCCAAATAATGCTGAACACTTAGCTCAATCAATTGCAGATCTAGAACGTGGGAAAACTATAACGAAAGATATAGATGTATAATGGCTAGGTTAAATATTACGTTTTCGCCTCAAGCCTTTGAAGATTATAAGTATTTTCAGCAGAACGATAAAAAAATGGTGAAGAAGATTAATGAGTTACTTAAAAGTATTGACAGAAATGGTGCATTGGAAGGTATAGGTAAGCCTGAAAAGTTAAAATCGAATCTGACTGGGTATTATAGTAGACGTATCAATCACGAACATAGATTGGTTTATACAGTAGATGACAATCATATAAA
The DNA here is from genome assembly GCF_001027105.1 of Staphylococcus aureus. Lineage (GTDB taxonomy): Bacteria > Bacillota > Bacilli > Staphylococcales > Staphylococcaceae > Staphylococcus > Staphylococcus aureus. Next base: position 2,411,717 of record NZ_CP011526.1, on the reverse strand, counting down.
AATAGCATCATGTAAATACCATTATTAAATCTAAAAGTCACACTATAAAAATAGGGTAAGTTATTTTAGGACAATATGAAAAGGCAATTTCTATTAGCAATATGATAGAGATTGTCTTTTTTTCTTATATTATGACGTTCGTAAATACTATAAAGTTTTCTGTATCATATTTGTACAATAGTCATGTATTAGATAAAACGAAAAGTGGTAAATACCTAAAGTATGATTCGACTTTATATTATTTATAAAAACAGTGCTTGTATTTTAAGTAGCATGAGTATATAATTTTAAAACGTAAAGATTACTATTTAGGAGGGTGACTATGAAAAAGAAATTAGGTATGTTACTTCTTGTACCAGCCGTAACTTTATCATTAGCCGCATGTGGGAATGATGATGGAAAAGATAAAGATGGCAAGGTAACAATTAAAACGACAGTTTATCCATTGCAATCATTTGCAGAGCAAATTGGTGGAAAACACGTGAAGGTATCATCAATCTATCCAGCAGGGACAGATTTACATAGCTATGAACCAACACAAAAAGATATATTAAGTGCAAGCAAGTCAGACTTGTTTATGTATACAGGGGATAATTTAGATCCGGTTGCTAAGAAAGTTGCATCTACTATCAAAGATAAAGATAAAAAACTGTCTTTAGAGGATAAATTAGATAAAGCAAAGCTTTTAACTGATCAACACGAGCATGGTGAAGAGCATGAACATGAGGGACATGATCATGAGAAAGAAGAACATCATCATCATCATGGTGGATATGATCCACACGTATGGTTAGATCCTAAAATTAACCAAACTTTCGCTAAAGAAATTAAAGATGAATTAGTGAAAAAAGATCCAAAACATAAAGATGACTATGAGAAAAACTACAAAAAATTAAACGACGATCTTAAGAAAATTGATAACGATATGAAGCAAGTTACAAAAGATAAGCAAGGTAATGCAGTATTCATTTCACATGAATCAATTGGATACTTAGCTGATTGTTATGGTTTTGTTCAAAAAGGTATTCAAAACATGAATGCTGAAGATCCATCACAAAAAGAATTAACTAAAATTGTTAAAGAAATTAGAGATAGCAATGCTAAATATATTCTTTACGAAGATAATGTTGCGAATAAAGTGACTGAAACAATTCGTAAAGAAACAGATGCGAAGCCTTTAAAATTCTACAACATGGAGTCTTTAAATAAAGAACAACAGAAAAAAGATAATATTACGTATCAATCATTAATGAAATCTAATATTGAAAATATCGGTAAAGCTTTAGACAGTGGTGTTAAAGTGAAAGACGACAAAGCTGAAAGTAAACATGACAAAGCAATTTCTGATGGGTATTTTAAAGATGAGCAAGTTAAAGACCGTGAATTAAGCGATTATGCTGGTGAATGGCAATCTGTTTACCCTTACTTAAAAGACGGTACGCTTGATGAAGTGATGGAACATAAAGCTGAAAATGATCCGAAGAAATCTGCTAAAGATTTAAAAGCTTATTATGACAAAGGATATAAAACTGATATTACTAACATTGATATAAAAGGAAATGAAATTACATTTACTAAAGATGGTAAGAAACACACTGGTAAATATGAATACAATGGTAAGAAAACATTGAAATATCCTAAAGGTAACCGTGGCGTGAGATTTATGTTTAAATTGGTCGATGGTAATGATAAAGACTTACCGAAATTCATCCAATTTAGCGATCACAACATTGCACCTAAAAAGGCAGAACACTTCCATATCTTTATGGGTAATGATAATGACGCGTTATTAAAAGAAATGGATAACTGGCCAACATATTATCCTTCAAAATTAAATAAAGACCAAATCAAAGAAGAAATGTTAGCGCATTAATTCAACAGGTTTGCACACTCTACTCAACTGTTAATAGCTGAATAGAGTGTGTTTTTTATTTCGTAGTTATCAATTTCAACAGAGGGAATGATTAATATTACTATAGTTTATAACAAATGATTTGGTAACATATGTTACTCAATGCATGTTAAGATGAGTAAATATAAAAGATAGGGAGTGGGAAGATGACGATTAAAGTTGAAGATAATAAAATTATTTTTTCAAGAACGATAGAAGCACCGATTGAAAAGGTGTTTGATGCCTATACGACAAAAGCATTATTTGAAAAATGGTTTCATCCAAAAGACGCTAGTACCAAAGTGTTTCGCTTTAATGCTGTTTCAGGCGGTGATGCATTTTATGCGATTAAAACACCTACAATGACCAGCTATACATTAGCAGAATATAAAACGGTTAAGCGTCCATATTTAATTGAATATATTGACTCATTTGCGACACCTCAAGGTGCAAAAGATACAAAAATGCCAAGCATGAAAATTACTTTGTCATTTTCCAAGAGCAATACAACGAAAACGACAGTGACATCAACATCGGTATTTCCAACAAAAGAAGCCGCTCAACAAGTCATAAACATGGGTGTTGAACAAGGTATGAATCAAACTTTAGATCAACTTGATGCTTTATTGAAATAAAGTTGTTGAAAATATGTAAAAACTTTTTTGTTTCATTCGGTTTATAATAATCTTGTAATATTATAAAAATGAGGGATGATTCGATGGTAGAACGTTATATCAAAGTTTTAATATTATATATTTTCACAACACTACTATCTTCTATTTCAGTAACGTCAAAATGTGTACCTAATAAAGTTATAAGGTTTATTTTACGTACTGCAATTGGTTACAGTGTATTTGCATATGGTTTACATTACTTTTCAAATTTAAAAAAGAATAAGTAATACTTTACATAAAGCGAGATAAAATGAGCGTCGTAATATCTTAAATCATAAAGATATTAGCCAATCACGCGATTTATCTCGCTGTTTTTATGAAAGAAAACTACATTTTCGAGAGAATAAAAAGATTTTTCTGAAATTTAATCTATCAATTACATTGATTTACTAATATAATTAGAAAGTAAATTTTATTTGATCAAAGTAAATGGGGGAAGTACTGTGATAGAAAATAAGAAAACAGTTGAAGATACATATTCAACAGGCGCAATTGTTGATTCAATATCATCTTCAGTACAAATGAAGCAAGTAATGGTACAGCAAACACCTGGCCGATATATGCTTAAAGCAATGATGGCCGGATTTTTACTCTCAATCGTTACTGTATTTATGTTCGGAATAAAGACGCAGTTTGCGAGTACTCACGTAGATGGACTTATCAATTTAATGGGAGCCATTGCGTTTAGTTTAGGTTTGATTTTAGTTGTATTAACTAACTCTGAATTATTAACAAGTAACTTCATGTACTTTACAGTAGGCTGGTATTATAAAGTCGTTTCTGTTAAGAAGATGACTTGGATTTTATTATATTGTTTCTTAGGAAATATTTTAGGTGGGTTTGTGTTATTTTTCTTAATGAAATTTGCGCATGTCATGACACCTGAAATGACACAAGCTTTAACAGCTTTAGTTCAGAAAAAGACTGTTGATTCAACATGGTTGAATATTTTTACAAAAGGTATTTTCTGTAACTTCTTTATTAATATTGGTATTTTCATCTCTATGCAATTCAAAGGCGGCTTAACAAAGGCATTCTTCATAGCTTGTGGTGTCGTGGTCTTTGTATACATGGGATATGAGCACGTTGTGTTCAATGCAGGTCTATATGCAGGTATGGTATTCTTTAACCTTGATGCAGTTTCATGGTTACACGTTTTAAAAAATATCGTTTTTGCTTTCTTAGGTAACTTTGTCGGTGGCGGTATTTTTGTAGGTCTCGTTTATGCTTTCTTAAATGGTAAGCGTAATCGTTTAGAGCAACAATAATTAAGATGTAGTGATTAAATAGCGTAACAATGAATCATTCTTCCAAACCATTCATGAATTTGAATGGTTTTTTACGTTGAGAGAGTAATTTTTAATAAGTTTCATGAGAGTATTGGTGTATTCAGATGAAGCATACTTTCTGACATGTGATAAATTTATTGATACACTTTGATGGATATTTATTTTAAAAATAAAATATGGTTAAATCATTTAAAAAAGAGTGGGGATTAATATGACAAAAACGATGATTCGACTCGCAAGTGAACAAGATGCAGAAAAATTGCAACAACTCATGCATGAAGCATTTACGCCTCTAAGAGAACTAGGTATTGATTGGCCTTCGGTTAATGCTAATTTAGATGCTGTTAAAGAAAATATAGATAAAAATACTACATTTGTCATGACAATTGATGATGAAATTATATCTACGATTACGGTTAGATATCCTTGGGGAAGTGTGAAAAGTATTTCGGGTTATCCTTTTGTCTGGTGGTTTGCGACAAATCCTGAGTATGAAGGGAAAGGCTATGGTAGCCAATTACTTACTTATGTTGAAGAAGCATTTTTGCGAGATACGTTAAAGTCAGCGGCAGTTACTTTAGGTACATCTGCAAGATTGCATCCGTGGTTACTTAAAATTTATGAAAAAAGAGGTTATGAAATATACAGCGAACATGAAAATGATGATGGCGATTTAGGTGTGATCATGCGCAAAGTATTGATACCCGAGCGCTTTGACGAAACAATATTAGGCCAACCACCATTTTAAGATAATAATATACACTACAAGCGACCGATATATTAATGCTTGCTCAAATAAATGTTGAGTAGGGATTCATATATCGGTCGCTTTTTTTGATTTAACAAAAAGGGAAAATGTATAAGGAATATGCATGACTACAGGCATCAGGGAATTCCCTGATTTTACATTATAATGTGATTCTTTTCACAAAAACAAAATGATTTGGTATACAATACGTGTGAAAGGGTTGGTAAATGTGAATGGGAATATCATTGTTGCACATGGCATGAGGCACGGACGACAGAATCAAGCGTTAGAAGCATTTATTTCTGAATTAGTAAAAGATGATATACATCACTATGATATTGCGTTTTTAGAAAGTGAGCATCAGGATTTAGAGACGGTAATGACGACGTTGATTCAAAGTGGGGTTGACCATTTTAAAATTGTACCATTGCTAATCTTTAGTGCAATGCATTATCTCAAGGATATACCGAATATCGTTCATGAAATGAAACGACGGTATCCAGACATAAAGGTAGAAGTAAGCGAGCCACTTGGCACACATCCTTTAATGAGACGATTAATTGAACAACGTATTTGTGACGCATTAGCAGGTGACGAACAACAAGTTGGAGTTATGGTTGTTGCACACGGCAATATTAATGGAAAGTTTACTAAGGCACACGAAGAGTTACAAATATGCGCTCAAAATTTGCAAATTAGCAAGCCGACATATGCGAGAACGCTATATGGAGAGATTAGTTTTACACATGATTTAGAAAGCATCTCGAAACGGTATCAAAAATTGATTGTCGTACCATTATTTTTATATGACGGAAGACTTGTTAACAAAGTGAAGCAGCAAATGAATGACATGGTTATTAATACAGATATACACTTCACACCTTCAATTAACTTCGACCCAATTTTAAAGCAAATCATTAACGATAGATTAGAAAGCTTAATGATTCCAATGAAAATATAAAAGCACTAACGAAAAATTAATACCTTTTTTTGAAATAAATATTATGGAGTAAAGGGGCATATTTTATGGCAAAGCAAAAACTAGTAATGATTGGTAACGGTATGGCGGGCATTCGAACAATCGAAGAAATATTAGAGCGCGCCAACGATTTATATGATATTACGGTAATAGGTAAAGAACCTTATCCAAACTATAACCGCATCATGCTTTCAAATATTTTACAAAATAAAATGACAGTTGAAGAAACAATTATGAATCCATATGAGTGGTATGAGGAACATGGTATCGAGTTAATTACAAATGATCCTGTAATTGAAGTAGATAGAGCAAATCAATCAGTTACTACTGCAAATGGTATTGAAGTATCATACGATAAATTGATTTTTGCGACAGGTTCTAAAGCATTCGTCATTCCAGTTCCAGGTTCGACATTACCGAGTGTAATTGGTTGGAGAACGATTGATGATACTGAACAAATGATGAACATTGCTAAGACTAAAAAGAAAGCAATTGTAATTGGTGGAGGATTACTAGGTTTAGAGTGTGCACGTGGTTTATTAGATCAAGGTATGGAAGTAACGGTGTTACATTTAGCTGAATGGTTGATGGAAATGCAACTAGACCGTAAAGCTGGAAATATGCTTAAAGCAGATCTAGAAAAGCAAGGTATGAAGTTTGAAATGCAAGCCAACACAACTGAAATCTTAGGAGAAGATGATGTTGAGGGTGTTAAATTGGCTGATGGACGCGAGATTCCGGCAGACTTAGTTGTTATGGCAGTAGGTATACGACCATACACAGAAGTAGCCAAAGAATCAGGTCTAGATGTTAATCGTGGTATTGTTGTCAATGATGTGATGCAAACAAGTGATAGCAATGTATATGCAGTTGGTGAATGTGCAGAACATAACGGCAAAGTTTATGGACTCGTTGCACCACTATATGAACAAGGTAAAGTATTAGCTGATCATTTAACAAATAAAGAAACGAACGGATACAAGGGATCAACAACATTTACGTCATTAAAAGTTTCTGGGTGTGACTTGTATAGTGCTGGTCAAATTGTAGAAAATGCAGAAATTAAAGGTATTGAAATATTTAATAGTGTTGATAATAACTATAAAAAAATCTTTTTAAAAGACGGTAATGTAGTTGGTGCAGTACTATATGGTGATATCGATGATGGTTCACGCTTTTATAACATGATGAAAAAAGGTGAATCCACTGAAGATTACACACTTGTATCATTGCTTACTAAAGGTGGAGAAGAGGCATCGCTATCAATTGCTGATATGGCTGATGATGAAACAATTTGTGGTTGTAATGGTGTTGATAAAGGTACTATAGTAAATGCGATTACGGAAAATGGCTTTACAACAGTTGAAGAAGTAACGGCTAAAACAAAAGCGGGGAATTCATGTGGTAAATGTAAACCGCAAATTGCTCAAATATTGCAGCACACCTTAGGAGATGACTTTGTTGCCGCAAAACCTGCTGGTATATGTGGTTGTACTGATTTGACACGCGATCAAATAGTAACGCAAATAAGAGCGAAAGGTTTAAAAACATCTAAAGAAGTTCGACATGTTTTAAACTTTAAAAATAAAGGTGGATGTCCAAAATGTCGACCAGCAATCAACTATTATTTAAACATGGTTTATCCACATGATCATGAAGATGAAAGAGAATCAAGATTTGCTAACGAACGTTACCATGCGAATATTCAAAATGATGGTACATTTTCTGTTATACCTCAAATGCGTGGGGGTGTTACAGATGCAGACCAACTGATTCGTCTAGGAGAAGTGGCTAAGAAATATCATGTGCCACTAGTTAAAGTGACAGGTTCACAACGTGTTGGTTTGTATGGAGTTAAAAAAGAAGAATTACCAAATATATGGGAAGACCTAGGTATGCGTTCAGCATCAGCTTATGGTAAGAAAACACGCTCAGTTAAAAGCTGTGTTGGTAAAGAGTTTTGTCGATTTGGTACGCAATACACGACACGACTTGGCATTCGTTTAGAAAAAACATTTGAATACATCGATACACCTCATAAATTCAAAATGGGTGTATCAGGCTGCCCAAGAAGTTGTGTTGAATCAGGTGTTAAAGATTTTGGTATTATCTCAGTTGAAAATGGATTCCAAATCTATATCGGTGGTAATGGTGGTACAGAAGTTGAAAAAGCTGAATTTTTAACAACTGTAGAAACAGAAGATGAAGTAATCAAATTATGTGGTGCTTTGATGCAATATTATCGCGAAACAGGTATATATGCTGAAAGAACAGCGCCATGGTTAAGAAGACTTGGATTTGAAAATGTAAAAGAAGTCTTACTTGACCCAGAAAGACAAAATGAACTATTTGAACGCATTATGGATGCTAAAAAAGCAGTCGAAGCTGAACCTTGGGAAGCAATAACTAGCAATGCTCAAGCACGTAGAATTTTTGAAGTGGAGAAGGTGTAATACATGGAAACAAAAGAAAAAATTAAAGTGACAACTATAGATGAATTAACACCCCTAATTGGAAAAAAGGTTATTGTCAAAGGCAAAGAGGTAGGGTTGTTTTTAACAGAAAGTGGCAAAATTCATGCGATTCACAATATCTGTCCACACAAACAAGGACCATTGTCTGAAGGGACAGTGAGTGGGGAATATGTATTTTGCCCGCTCCACGATCAAAAAATTGATTTAAATACAGGTATTGTTCAAGAACCTGATGAAGGTTGTGTAGATGTTTATGAGGTAGAAGTTACAGACGGGAACGTATATATATGTCTGTAGAGGAATATGGCAAGGTTTACTTGATAGGTGCGGGTCCAGGTAATCCGAATTATTTGACGAAAAAGGCTGAGCGTTTAATACGTGAAGCGGATGTCATTCTATATGATCGATTAGTGAATCCGTTAATTTTACAATATGCGAATTTGACTACTGAAATTATCGATGTTGGTAAAAAGCCGTATGCAAAACATATTCAGCAAGAAAAAATAAATGACTGTATCGTGGAAGCAGCGCGTCGATATAACAAGGTTGTTAGACTTAAAGGTGGCGATCCAGCGATATTTGGTCGTGTGCAAGAAGAAGTCGACATACTAAATGAACATCATATTGCGTTTGAAATTGTACCAGGGGTGACATCAGCGAGCGCAGCAGTTGCTACTATGCAGACAGGTTTGACAATGCGTACAGTTGCTAAAAGTGTGACATTTTCTACAGGTCACTTTAAAGATTCAGAAGAAAATGAAGTGGATGTCAATTCCTTAGTGAATGGTGGCACGTTAGCAATTTATATGGGGGTAAAACGTTTAGGGAAAATTATCACACAGATACAACAATACACAGATATTGATTACCCGATAGCGATTGTCTTTCAAGCATCGTGTTTTAACGAGTTTGTTGTTAAGGGGCGTTTAAGTAATATTATTTCAAAATTGCAACACTATTCAATTGAGGCGAAACCAGGTATATGTATTATAGGGGAAGTTGTTGATTATACTGAAAACACTCCTAAATCATATGATCCTATGAAGCAATTTTATGTAGTAAGTGGTTCTAAACATGACGCCCTTATGCTCTGTGAACATTTATATGACGAAGGTTATGGCTGTTTGCTAAACCCAAATGATACATCGAATGGCACATATCATTCGTCGCAATATGATTACTATGATGCATTTATTAAGCAGCAAGAAAATGTAACATATATTTCAACCGATCGTGCAGATGCTAATACAGTGTTATGTCACTAATTTATAAAAAATAAATGAATAAGTAAGGTTTCAACCGAGAGAATATATTCGTGTTGAAGCCTTATTTGTCGTTGTGCCAAATTTGAACGATTTAGATTGGCAATAAGCATGACCATACATGATTGTGTATTATTTCAATGAAATCCCGTTATTGATAGGGAAATTCCTTAAGTAATTAGGTGATTCCCTAATATTTTATGTTTGTGAAAAAATGTACAATCTAATTAAAGCAATAGTCTTGGGCATTTTAAAGTATTTAAAAACACGACATCTACACATCGTATTTTTATACGTAGGAGGATATAAATATGGGAAAATTTGGATTGAATTTCTTTAAGCCAACAGAAAAATTTAATGGGAATTGGTCGATCCTAGAAAGTAAAAGTAGAGAATGGGAAAAAATGTACAGAGAACGTTGGAGCCACGATAAAGAAGTAAGAACAACACATGGTGTTAACTGTACAGGCTCATGTTCTTGGAAAGTATTTGTGAAAAATGGTGTGATTACCTGGGAAAATCAACAAACTGACTATCCAAGTTGTGGTCCGGATATGCCTGAATATGAACCGAGAGGATGTCCACGAGGTGCGTCATTCTCTTGGTATGAATACAGTCCGCTTCGAATCAAATATCCATATATTCGTGGAAAACTCTGGGATTTATGGACTGAAGCATTAGAAGAAAACAATGGTAATCGCGTTGCTGCATGGGCGTCTATTGTTGAAAATGAAGACAAAGCCAAACAATATAAGCAAGCCCGAGGTATGGGAGGGCACGTGCGTTCAAATTGGAAAGACGTTACAGAGATAATCGCAGCACAATTACTGTATACAATAAAAAAATATGGTCCAGATCGAATCGCAGGATTTACACCTATTCCAGCGATGTCAATGATTAGTTATGCAGCAGGTGCTCGATTCATCAATTTGCTTGGTGGTGAAATGCTTAGTTTTTATGACTGGTATGCAGATTTACCACCTGCCTCTCCACAAATTTGGGGAGAGCAAACAGATGTGCCTGAATCAAGTGACTGGTATAACGCATCATACATTATTATGTGGGGCTCTAATGTACCTTTAACACGTACTCCGGATGCACATTTTATGACTGAAGTCCGCTATAAAGGTACAAAAGTCATTTCAGTAGCACCAGATTACGCAGAAAATGTGAAATTTGCAGATAACTGGCTAGCACCGAATCCTGGTTCAGATGCTGCAATTGCACAAGCAATGACGCATGTTATTTTACAAGAACATTATGTTAATCAACCTAATGAACGCTTTATAAATTACGCTAAACAATATACAGATATGCCGTTTCTTATCATGCTGGATGAAGATGAAAATGGATATAAAGCGGGTCGATTTTTAAGAGCGAGTGACTTAGGTCAAACAACAGAGCAAGGCGAATGGAAGCCAGTTATTCATGATGCAATCAGCGATAGTTTAGTAGTACCTAATGGCACAATGGGTCAACGTTGGGAAGAAGGTAAGAAGTGGAACTTAAAACTAGAAACAGAAGATGGTTCTAAAATTAACCCTACATTATCAATGACAGAAGGTGGATACGAATTAGAAACAATTCAATTCCCATACTTTGATAGTGATGGAGATGGGATATTCAATCGTCCAATTCCAACTCGACAAGTCACTTTAGCAAATGGTGACAAAGTCCGTATTGCTACAATTTTTGACTTAATGGCAAGTCAATATGGCGTGCGTCGTTTTGATCATAAATTAGAATCAAAAGGATACGACGATGCAGAATCAAAATATACACCTGCTTGGCAAGAAGCCATTTCAGGCGTAAAACAAAGTGTTGTCATTCAAGTAGCGAAAGAATTTGCGCAAAACGCTATCGATACTGAAGGGCGTTCAATGATTATCATGGGTGCGGGTATTAACCATTGGTTTAACTCAGATACGATTTATCGTTCAATCTTAAACTTAGTTATGTTATGTGGCTGTCAAGGTGTGAATGGTGGCGGTTGGGCTCACTATGTGGGACAAGAAAAATGTCGTCCGATTGAAGGATGGAGTACTGTCGCATTTGCGAAAGACTGGCAAGGACCACCACGTTTGCAAAACGGAACAAGTTGGTTCTATTTTGCAACAGACCAATGGAAATATGAAGAGTCAAATGTAGATCGTTTAAAATCTCCATTAGCTAAAACAGAGGAGTTAAAGCATCAACATCCAGCTGATTATAATGTTTTAGCAGCTAGACTTGGTTGGTTACCATCATATCCACAATTTAATAAAAATAGTTTGTTGTTTGCAGAAGAAGCTAAAGATGAAGGTATAGATTCAAATGAAGCGATTTTGCAACGTGCAATTGATGAAGTGAAATCAAAACAAACACAATTTGCAATAGAAGATCCTGATTTGAAAAAGAATCATCCAAAATCATTATTTATATGGCGTTCAAACTTAATTTCAAGTTCTGCAAAAGGTCAAGAATACTTTATGAAGCATTTACTTGGCACAAAATCAGGGTTATTAGCTACACCAAATGAAGATGAAAAGCCAGAAGAAATTACGTGGCGTGAAGAAACAACAGGTAAGTTAGATTTAGTGGTCTCTTTAGACTTCAGAATGACGGCAACACCGTTATATTCTGACATTGTTTTGCCGGCAGCGACTTGGTATGAAAAACATGATTTATCATCAACGGATATGCATCCATATGTACATCCTTTCAATCCTGCCATTGATCCGTTATGGGAATCGCGTTCAGACTGGGATATTTATAAAACGTTGGCAAAAGCATTTTCAGAAATGGCAAAAGACTATTTACCTGGAACGTTTAAAGATGTTGTGACAACTCCACTTAGTCATGATACAAAGCAAGAAATTTCAACACCATACGGCGTAGTGAAAGATTGGTCGAAGGGTGAAATTGAAGCGGTACCTGGACGTACAATGCCTAACTTTGCAATTGTAGAACGCGACTACACTAAAATTTACGACAAATATGTCACGCTTGGTCCTGTACTTGAAAAAGGGAAAGTTGGAGCACATGGTGTAAGTTTCGGTGTCAGTGAACAATATGAAGAATTAAAAAGTATGTTAGGTACGTGGAGTGATACAAATGATGATTCTGTGAGAGCGAATCGTCCACGTATTGATACAGCACGTAATGTAGCTGATGCAATACTAAGTATTTCATCTGCTACGAATGGTAAATTATCACAAAAATCATATGAAGATCTCGAAGAACAAACTGGAATGCCGTTAAAAGATATTTCTAGCGAACGCGCTGCTGAGAAAATTTCGTTTTTAAATATAACTTCACAACCACGAGAAGTAATACCGACAGCAGTATTCCCAGGTTCAAATAAACAAGGTCGACGATATTCACCATTTACAACGAATATAGAACGTCTAGTACCTTTTAGAACATTAACAGGACGTCAAAGTTATTATGTGGATCACGAAGTTTTCCAACAATTTGGGGAGAGCTTACCAGTATATAAACCGACATTGCCGCCAATGGTATTTGGGAATAGAGATAAGAAAATTAAAGGTGGTACAGATGCTTTGGTACTGCGTTATTTAACGCCTCATGGAAAATGGAATATACACTCAATGTATCAAGATAATAAGCATATGTTGACACTATTTAGAGGTGGTCCAACGGTTTGGATATCAAATGAAGATGCTGAAAAACACGATATCCAAGATAATGATTGGCTAGAAGTGTATAACCGTAATGGTGTTGTAACGGCAAGAGCAGTTATTTCGCATCGTATGCCTAAAGGTACAATGTTTATGTATCATGCACAAGATAAACATATTCAAACGCCTGGGTCAGAAATTACAGATACACGTGGTGGTTCACACAACGCGCCGACTAGAATCCATTTGAAACCAACACAACTAGTCGGAGGATACGCACAAATTAGTTATCACTTTAATTATTATGGACCAATTGGGAACCAAAGGGATTTATATGTAGCAGTTAGAAAGATGAAGGAGGTTAATTGGCTTGAAGATTAAAGCGCAAGTTGCGATGGTATTAAATTTAGATAAATGCATAGGATGCCATACGTGTAGTGTGACATGTAAAAACACTTGGACAAATCGTCCAGGTGCTGAGTACATGTGGTTCAACAACGTAGAAACGAAGCCAGGTGTAGGGTATCCGAAACGTTGGGAAGACCAAGAACACTACAAAGGTGGTTGGGTACTAAATCGTAAAGGGAAACTTGAATTAAAATCTGGAAGTAGAATTTCAAAAATTGCTTTAGGTAAAATTTTTTATAACCCAGATATGCCATTAATTAAAGATTATTATGAGCCATGGAACTATAATTATGAACATTTAACAACTGCGAAATCAGGGAAGCATTCGCCAGTTGCTAGAGCGTATTCAGAAATTACGGGGGATAACATTGAAATTGAATGGGGACCTAACTGGGAAGATGACTTAGCAGGTGGTCATGTTACAGGTCCAAAAGATCCTAACATCCAAAAAATAGAAGAAGATATTAAATTCCAATTTGACGAAACTTTTATGATGTATTTACCACGTTTATGTGAACATTGCTTGAATCCAAGTTGCGTTGCATCGTGTCCTTCAGGTGCTATGTATAAACGTGATGAAGATGGCATTGTATTAGTTGACCAAGACGCATGTCGTGGATGGCGTTACTGTATGACAGGTTGTCCATATAAGAAAGTTTACTTCAATTGGAAAACGAACAAAGCTGAAAAGTGTACTTTCTGTTTCCCGAGAATCGAGGCGGGTATGCCTACGGTATGCTCTGAAACTTGTACAGGACGTATGCGTTACTTAGGTGTTTTATTATATGATGCAGATCGAGTTCATGAAGCAGCTTCAGCAGTAGACGAGAAAGATTTATATGAAAAACAATTAGATATATTCTTAAACCCATTTGACGAAGAAGTCATTGCTCAAGCTGAAAAAGATGGTATTGGTTACGATTGGATTGAAGCTGCACAAAACTCTCCAATTTATAAGTTAGCAATTGAATATAAACTTGCATTTCCGTTACATCCTGAATTTAGAACGATGCCGATGGTTTGGTATTGCCCACCACTTAGCCCAATTATGAGCTATTTTGAAGGTAAAAATACAACTCAAAATCCAGATGCGATTTTCCCAGCCATTGAAGAAATGCGTTTACCTATTGAATACTTAGCTAATATTTTCACTGCAGGAGATACAGAGCCAGTAAAAGGAGCCCTACAACGTATGGCAATGATGAGAAGTTATATGAGATCTCAAGTTACTCAACAGCCATTTGACACGTCTCGATTAGAGCGATTAGGTATAACCGAGCGCCAAACTAAAGACATGTATCGTTTATTAGGACTAGCCAAATATGAAGATCGATTTGTTATTCCAACATCACACAAAGAAACCTATTTAGATACGTATCACGCACAAGGTAGTACAGGATACAATTACGGCGGCGAGCATTTTGGAGATAACTGTGAAGGCTGTGGCGTTGCAGTAGGTTCAGGGAAAACTGGTCAAGAAATTTATAATGAGAATTTCTATGGAGGGATTTTCCGTGATTAATTTCGATAATTTTAAAAAATATCAAGAAAGTTTTGGATATATGGCACAACAGTTATGTTTTCCAGAAAAATTAACTTTTCATCCAAAAACTTTTGAAGAAACAATTTCGAAAGATCATCCAGCATATGAAGATTTAGTAGCATTTAGAAATGTAATGATGACATTTTCATTATCAGAAATCAAAGCGATTTATACAGATACATTTGATTTTACGAAAAAAGCACCATTATATATGACGTATAACAAATTTGATACGCAAAAAGAACGTGGGCAAATGTTAGCTAAATTAAAGGTATTATATGAAATGTTTGGACTAGAAATGGTAGATAATGAACTTTCTGATTATCTACCGTTGATGCTTCAATTTTTGCAAGTGGCAGAATGGCGAAATGATCCAAGAGCTGAAGAGAATATTCAATTAATCATTATGATTATTGAGGATGGAACATATGTGATGGCGAATGCACTTGGTGAAGATAACAATCCATATGCCTATGTGATTCAAGCACTTAGAAAAACATTGAAATTATGTTTGACATCACCAAAAGGAGTGAAACATCATGCTTAATCAGTTTTTATGGGTTATATTTCCGTATTTATGTTTAGTTGTCTTTGTCGCAGGTCATATTGCACGTTATCGTTATGATAAATTTTCTTGGACAGCTAAATCTAGTGAATTAATAGAAAGAAAAAGGTTGATGTGGGGAAGTTTATTATTTCACTTAGGTATTATTCCAGTGTTTTTTGGACACGTAGTTGGATTGTTAATACCGAAACCATGGATGGATGCAGTGGGTGTGTCTGAGCATTTATATCATATAGGCGCTGTTTATATTGGTAGCATCTTTGGTATAATAACTTTGATAGGGATGTTTTTATTAACAGCGAGACGTGTTACTACGAAAAGTATTCGAAGATTAAGTTCAGCGTCGGATATATTTGTAAATTTCTTATTATTACTTATCGTATTTATGGGATGTTACGCAACATTAGTAACAAATATACAACATCCAGACTTTAACTACAGAACTTCATTATCAATTTGGTTTAGACAATTATTTATGTTAAAACCAGATGCGTCATTGATGAGTGGTGTGCCGATTGCATTTAAAATGCATATATTGTTAGGTTTCACTATTATGGCTTGTTGGCCATTTACACGTTTGGTGCATGTTTGGAGTGTACCTTTGACATATATAAATCGCAGATATATTATTTACCGTAAGAATAAAGTGTAAGCATAAGAGGTGAAAGGATTTGACACCAGAAGCAATAATTGAAGATCGTAGATTTCAAGAGACATTAGATAAAATACGCAAAGAAGAGGGTTATGATTTTGCGGCAATCGCTTTCTATGAATCTAACAAACCATCATCTCCAATAAAATGGCACTATGTTTCAGGTAATAAAAATAATCGATTTAAATTGATTATTTTAAGAAAAGGTCGTGGATTAGCTGGAACTGTTATGAAAACAGGAAAGCGTATGGTAATAGCCAATGTTGGTTTAGCTTTAGGGCCTGAAGAAAAGATTGACTATCCAATTTTATTGAGCGAATCATTAACAGCAGTTTTAGCAGTGCCGCTTTGGTATAAGAATCAAGTGTATGGCGTACTATTATTTGGTCAAAGAGATGGTCGTCCTTTACCAAAAATATTTGATAATGATGATATTCAACGTAAGTTTGGTATTTTCAATGATGATAAATAATGAGATGAATTAGGGTGTAAGTCATGATTAATGAGGACAGTATACAGTTAGATACTTTATTGAAAAAATATTATGAGCATTCAATCGAAAAGATAGTTTTTGCTGATGATAACGGTAAAATTATTGCAATGAATGATGCTGCTAAAGATATATTATCTGAAGAAGATAATTACAGTGCTGTGGCGAATGCGATTTGTCACAGATGTGAAGGGTATACAAATGCCTATGATGTACAATCATGTAAAGACTGTTTCTTAGAATCGATGCAAGTACAAGCTACGAATTTCCAAGTATTTATGAAGACGAAAGATCAAAAAGTGATGCCATTTACAGCAACATATCAGTTGATTGATCAAGACAGGGGAATTCATGCATTTACGCTTCAAAATGTTTCATCACAAATTGAACAGCAAGAGAAATTGCATCAACAACGTATGATGCGTAAAACAATCTCAGCCCAAGAAAATGAAAGAAAGCGAATTTCTAGAGAGTTACATGATAGTGTGATTCAAGAAATGCTCAATGTAGATGTTCAATTGAGATTATTAAAATATCAAGAAGATACAACTAAGCTTTTGGAAGACGCAGAAAATATTGAATATATTGTCGCTAAATTAATTGATGATATACGTAATATGTCGGTTGAATTAAGACCCGCTTCTTTGGATGATCTAGGCCTTGAAGCAGCTTTTAAATCATATTTTAAACAGTTTGAAGAAAATTATGGAATAAAAATCATATATACATCAAATATTAAAAATACTCGCTTTGATAGTGATATTGAAACGGTTGTTTATCGAGTAGTGCAAGAAGCTATTTTAAATGCGTTGAAATACGCTGATGTAAATGAAATAAATGTAGGTATCCGTCAAACTGGGCGCCATTTGGTAGCAGAAGTGATAGATGCGGGAAATGGTTTTGATCCAAGTTCTAAGCCTAAAGGTTCTGGACTCGGTTTATATGGAATGAATGAGCGAGCTGAGTTAGTCAGCGGTAGCGTCAATATTGAAACGAAAATTGGTGAGGGTACCAATGTTACATTGAACATTCCAATTTGAAACATACATTGGGGGAATAAAATTGAAAATAGTCATTGCCGATGATCACGCTGTTGTCCGTACGGGGTTCTCTATGATTTTAAATTATCAAAATGATATGGAAGTTGTTGCAACGGCTGCAGATGGCGTCGAAGCTTACCAAAAAGTAATGGAATATAAACCTGATGTGTTACTAATGGATTTAAGTATGCCACCAGGTGAGTCAGGTCTTATCGCTACGAGTAAAATTGCTGACAGTTTTCCTGAAACTAAAATACTAATATTAACAATGTTTGATGATGAGGAGTATTTGTTCTATGTGTTGCGTAATGGTGCGAAAGGTTACATATTGAAAAATGCACCTGATGAACAATTATTGTTAGCTATTCGAACTGTATATAAAGGTGAAACATATGTAGATATGAAACTTACAACATCTTTAGTGAATGAATTTGTATCTAATTCAAATCAGGACACTGCAAACACAACAGATCCTTTTAAAATCTTATCAAAACGAGAACTAGAAATATTGCCACTTATTGCCAAAGGTTACGGGAATAAAGAAATTGCAGAGAAATTATTTGTATCTGTGAAAACAGTAGAAGCACATAAGACGCATATTATGACAAAGCTTGGCTTAAAGAGTAAACCTGAGCTAGTTGAATATGCATTGAAAAAGAAATTATTAGAGTTTTAGAGTTTGAAATTAATATAATTCAGTATAAAAGCGCGAGAGGAAATGATTATCTTCTGGCGCTTTTGTATGTTTCGAAATATATTTTTTTATAAATCGAATGGAACCTAATCCTTTCTCCTTTCGGTAACCTATACTAATTCGCTTTGCAAAGGTATAACTTTTAATATAGTTATTGATTTAGAGAATAAATGATTAGTTTTCTACTTTGAACAATTATTTTAGTTGGTGTATTCAGTGTTGTAGCATCTGTATGAGGATTAAAAATTGTCGCTCTTATTCACATTGCTCAAAAAATAATTAACAGCTTCTGAAATGTATGATGCTAAATTTTGATTATCATATGAATTAAAGTAATCTTTGAAACGCGTATCATCTTCATATGTTTTAGCAATACAGCATAATGTTTCATCATCAAAATCAGCGATAGTGTTCATAAATGCCTTCCACTCAAATACGAGATCACTACAATCTTGGATTGGATAATGACTCAAAGACATATGATTAAATTTATTGAAGATAGTTGTCAATTTATGTCTGATATCCTGCGATTGTAAGCTGTCTTTACGTCTAATAAATGATTGATATGCTTTCGTATGACCATATTTTATAGATGCTTCTTTATCATATTGTGACTGTAGTGTCTTGTTTAAAATGCTGGTATCTATTAGAGAGAGTCCTTTAATAAATTCACATACAGAGCGTCTAATTAATTGTAAGTCAGAAATCTTTTTATCTAACTTGCTTATTTGCTCTGATAATAACTTTCGCAATTGTTCATTATCATACGAAATGTATTGTTTTATTTTAGCGATATCAAAATCAAAAGACTTGAGTATTAAAATCTTTTGTAATTTTTCTAAGTCTTGCTGTTTATAAACGCGATAATTTTTATCATTTTTATCTGGAACTAATAATCCTATTTCATCGTAATAATGTAAAGTTCTTTTAGTTACACCTGTAATTTCAATAATATCTTTTAAAGTGTATGTGTATGCCAAAATTCAGTCACCTCATTTATTATTTTTTGTGCTGGAAGTGTTGTAGCAACTTCAATAGGTATGTTTGTTTTTTGTAAAAAGTATTTTACCAAGTGATAGCCACATGCATACCCGGCAGCATGAGATAAGCCAACGATAGGCCTACCTTGAAGTTTATTAATATCATCACCATAGAGATAAGGCATCGATTCAAATATATGCTTTAAATGTAAATGATTATAAATAGTATTTTTAATTTTTACGTTATCACGACTTCAATTAGTATTTGTTACCCACGGTCCAATATGCGCTTTACCATACAATGATTCTACATAGTTTTCAGCTAATCCTTCTGCAATAATCAATTCAATCAAACTTCCGCCATCCCAATCAATATATTGATAGCGCATATTATGATTTACTTCATGTGCAATTAAGCTTTTCATAGAATTAATTGTACTTGTACTCGGCACTAAATAAATCATAATATAACCTGGTATGCCACCATCACCACCGCGATTTTTATTTAGATACATAAGTGGTTTTTGGCGATCTCCAAGTAATACTGTGAAATGATAGTTAGAAACTTGAGATGAGATACTATAATTTGAAAATTGATCTATAGCAACTTTTAAATATTTTTCGCAATTACTCCAGAAATCATTATTCAGGTATTGTATTGACATTTGGTCAGACATGCGTAAATCTTTGGGAGAAATTTGAAAGGCATCTAAAAATTGAATCGCACTCATTGTCTGTTTGTCATCATTATAAATAGGCATATGTTGTACCTCAAATTTCTTTTTAAAAGGTACTAATATTTCTTTAGTGAAAATTGAATCACGGTCGTTTATTGGTGCCTTGAGTATATTATTATAGACGGAATCTGATCTAATAATATTGATTTTATACATGATAAACCTCCTTATGTTGTCAGCATAAAGGATAACGTAACGTGATTTTCAAGCAGTAATTGTAACTAATTGAAAAAAATTAAGAAAAGTATGTGAGTGTTCCTAAATAATATGATTAAAATGATGGCGAATAAGTGTCTAAAAGCATCTTAAAGGGACATTGTATAGGGTAAATCACTTCATAAATAAGGGAAAATCCTTATGTTCACTTTTTCACAATCATAATAAAATATATATGTAGTCAATACTTTGTCTATATTGAATGTTTTCATATAAATGAAAGCATTTTTAAATAACATTGACCTCTAATATATAGGCAGAGTATTGATATCTATTAAAAAATAAATGATTTTGATGAAGGTGAAACGTATGTACAAAACAAAAGGTGGCTTTCAACTTACATTACAAACATTAAGTTTAGTGGTTGGGTTTATGGCTTGGAGTATAATTGCGCCATTAATGCCCTTTATTAAACAAGATGTCAATGTTACTGAAGGTCAAATATCAATCATTTTAGCGATACCAGTTATTTTGGGATCGGTGCTCCGTGTGCCATTTGGTTATTTAACAAACATTGTTGGCGCTAAATGGGTATTCTTTACTAGTTTTATCGTATTGTTATTCCCGATATTTTTCTTAAGCCAAGCACAAACACCGGGTATGTTAATGGCTTCAGGATTTTTCCTTGGTGTAGGTGGTGCAATTTTCTCAGTTGGTGTTACATCAGTTCCTAAATATTTCCCTAAAGAAAAAGTAGGTCTAGCAAATGGTATTTATGGTATGGGAAATATCGGTACAGCAGTTTCTTCATTTTTAGCACCACCGATAGCGGGTATTATTGGTTGGCAAACAACAGTTAGAAGTTACTTAATTATTATCGCTTTATTTGCATTAATTATGTTCATTTTTGGTGACACACAAGAACGTAAAATTAAAGTACCATTAATGGCTCAAATGAAAACATTATCTAAAAACTACAAATTATATTACTTAAGTTATTGGTATTTTATTACTTTTGGTGCTTTTGTAGCATTTGGTATTTTCTTACCTAACTACTTAGTAAATCATTTTGGAATTGACAAAGTAGATGCTGGTATTCGATCAGGTGTATTCATTGCGCTGGCAACATTCTTAAGACCAATAGGTGGCATTTTAGGTGATAAATTTAATGCAGTTAAAGTATTGATGATTGATTTTGTTGTTATGATTATCGGTGCCATTATTTTAGGTATTTCAGACCATATCGCATTATTCACTGTAGGCTGTTTAACAATAAGTATTTGTGCAGGTATTGGTAACGGCTTAATCTTCAAATTAGTACCATCATACTTCTTAAATGAAGCGGGATCCGCAAATGGTATCGTATCAATGATGGGTGGTTTAGGAGGATTCTTCCCACCACTAGTAATCACGTACGTAGCTAATTTAACAGGATCAAGTCATTTAGCATTTATTTTCTTAGCGGTATTTGGATGTATTGCATTATTTACCATGCGTCATTTATACCAAAAAGAATATGGCTCATTGAAAAACGGTTGATATGTAATACATGCCATTCATTTAGTTAAATACAAAGCCTTAATATCATGCGCAATATTCGTAGCATGACATTAAGGCTTTAGTAGTGTATTCATTTTAAATTTAACTATGAAATTGGAATAGATGTTGATGAAGTAGTTTCATTGCTTGGTTTGATTTTAGGCAAGGTAATGGTTAATAACCCATTTTCAAAACTAGCAGTAATATGTTGCTTATCAACAGCTTCAAAATCAAATTGACGCATTAATGATTCGAAGTTACGCTCATCTAAAATGAGTTGTTCAGATTTGTATTTTGCGCTTCTAGTAGCTTGAATAGTGAGCGTATTATTATTGAAATCGATACTAATATCTTCTTTATTTACACCTGCTAGTTCAGCTTCTAAGTAATATAATTCGTCTGTTTCATATATATTCGTTACAAATGAAGGTGTTGAAAAGTAATTAAATACTTGTTTACCTAAATCTTTAAATGTATCACTTGGATTACCGTTAAAAAAGTTTTGATTCTCGAATTGATTGAAGTTCAATATCATCACTTCCATTATAGAAATTTGTATTACAAAGCCATTATATGAGTAGTATTAAAAAAGTTAAAGTAAAAGGGGAGATAAAAAAGTAATAAATGGGTAGATTTGTGCCTGATAAGGAATCAGGGCAAAAGAACTGAGCATCGAGATTTATACAAGCAATAAAGATAATGAATAAACATATCGATGCATACTTCTGCCCATCACCTTATGATAGGGAGTTATTTTTTGTCGGAATAGTCAAAATTTTTAGAAACAAAATTCCGCAAATTATTAATTATATCTGATGCTTCTCGTTCTGAAATGTTGAATTCATTAAAGACCTTAACAGAAATTTCAGCAAGAGGGCTTTTTATTGCTTTACCTTGTTCTGTTAGAGAAATTTGTAGGTTTCTTTCATCTTTCTCTTCACGTGTTCGAACAACGTAATCTTTCTTTTCTAATTTCTTTAGTAATGGTGTCAGTGTTCCAGAATCTAAGAACACACGTTCACCTAATTTTTTGATGTTAAGTTTTTCATCATTTTCAATCGCCATTAAAACAATGTAACCAGTATAGGTTAAATCATATTCCTTAAGATAGTTTGTGTATTTTTTAATTATTTCTTTTGAAGAAACATAAAATAAAAAACACAACTGTTTGCTAAGATAGCTGTTTTCTACATACATCCAATCACTCCTTGTTAAAATAAACAATATTATGAAGTGTAATAGTTGTCAAGTACTGATTTCATCGCAATTATTGAATTGTCTATAATTGAATTTAAATGTTAAATAATGCAAAATATATCGATATCTTAGTATTTTCATCGGTAATTACTGATATGACTGATTTTTTAAATTGAAAAAAATGTAATTGTATCATCCTTAATTGTTAAAAGTAGTCAATTATTTTGATAGATAGTAAAATAAAATTTGTTATTAAATTTTTTAAAAGCATCGTGTATGTAATTCGATTTCTATAATAATATTGAGAATAAAAAAATTTGTTACAATCTGGTAAAAACTCTTTATTAAATAAATTGATTCGTTCATACTGAATAGATAAGCAAAAAGGAGTTACATAATGAAGAAGAAAAAAAACGCGATTAAAGTTATCATTATATTATTTATTTCATTAATTGTTGCAGTAGCATTTTTCTTTGGTCTGAAAACATATCAAGGCCATAAGAATATTCAACTAATTGACAGTTACTTGGAAGAGAAAAATCTAAAAGATAAAATTAAATCAGAAAAAACAGAGTATAGTGCTAAAAAAGGTCTCTTCTATAAGGAAGTTACATTTAAAGATGAACCTGGTGTAACTTATGTTGTGCAACCAATCAGTACTAATAAAGGATTATTTGTTGAAGGCTTTGATACAGAGACTAAGAAAAGTTTGAAAACTGCAAAGCATAAATATTTCAATCAAAATTATAAACCATCAAAATAGTGAAACGTTAAACTGGTGAAGCAGTTTAGTGCCTTCAATTTTAATTATTTGAGGTAAACAGTTTTTGTATGGAAATTAGTGATTTTTGACATCTATAAAAGATAAATATTTTAATTTTTTATAGATAATTATCAATTTTCTGATATAATTGAGTGATGTCAGATGAAGGGGAGTTTGTACTATGGCTCTATTCAAGAGAAAAATTAGCCTACCTATGCAAGTTGTTATTGCATTAGTGTTAGGTGTTGTCGTAGGACTTTTATTATATGGACAAGAAAACGTAGCAAATTACATTAAACCATTTGGTGACGTATTTTTAAATTTAATTAAAATGATCGTTATACCAGTTGTATTTTGCTCACTAGCGCTTTCTATTTCGAACGTTGGGGAATCGAAAACTGTAGGGCGTTATGGCTGGAAAACAATTTTATACTTTGAAATTATTACAACAATCGCAATAGGTTTAGGGATTATCTTCGGTAACCTATTTAAACCAGGTGCTGGATTAGACCCAACAAAATTACCTAAAGGTGATATTTCTAAATATCAATCAACTGCACATGCAGCAGAACAATCTACATATGGAAATCATTTTATTGATACCATTGTACATATTATTCCGACAAACTTTTTTGAAGCTTTAAATAAGGGTGAATTATTACCTATTATCTTCTTCGCAGTATTCTTTGGATTAGGATTAGCTGCTGTAGGTAAAAAAGCAGAACCAGTTAAAGAATTTTTAAGCGGATCGCTTGAAGCTGTGTTCTGGATGATTAATAAAATTTTAAAATTAGCACCACTTGGAGTGTTTGCATTCATTTGTACTACAATTATTACATTTGGTGCATCCGCATTATTACCACTATTAAAATTAGTATTAGTTGTTGTCTTTGCAATGGTGTTCTTTGTATTCGCTATACTAGGACTAGTTGCATGGATGTGTGGTATTAATATCATGAATATTATTAGAATCTTGAAAAGTGAATTGCTTTTAGCATTTTCTACATCAAGTTCGGAAGCTGTACTTCCTGTAATGATGAAGAAAATGGAAAACTTCGGTTCTCCAAAAGAAATTACTTCTTTTGTTATACCAATTGGTTATACGTTTAACTTAGATGGATCAGCACTTTATCAATCTATTGCAGCATTATTCGTTGCACAGATGTATGGAATGCACTTAACATTATCAGAGCAAATTGTGTTGATGTTAACATTAATGATTACGTCTAAAGGTATGGCGGCAGTACCAGGAACTTCAATCGTTGTTTTATTAACAACATTAGGTGCCATGGGCTTACCGGCACAAGGTTTAGCATTAATTATTGGTGTTGACCGTATCTTAGATATGGTACGTACATGTGTAAACGTTATTGGTAATGCATTATCAACAATCGTTATAGCTAAATGGGAAAACGTATATGACAAAGCAAAAGGTCAAGAATATTTAAAATCAATTTAAAAAATACTATCTGACATTTAAAGCCCCTTACAACCTTTGGTTGTTAGGGGCTTTTATGCATGCGCTAAAGCGCAGGCGAACGGAAGCGTAGTGACCTCAGGTTGTTAGGGACTTTTATGCATGCGCTAAAGCGCAGGCGAACCGAAGCGTAGTGACCTCAGGTTGTTAGGGGCTTTTATGCATGCGCTAAAGCGCAGGCGAACCGGAGCGCAGTGACCTCAGGTTGTTAGGGGCTTTTATGCATGCGCAAAGCGCAGGCGAACGGCAAGTGGAGCTATTCAATATGAAAGTATTTCAAATATAAAAAGCAGCAGTAAAATGATTCCAAATTGGAAATCAACTTACCGCTGCTTTTACTCGTATATACCTTGATGGCAACTAAAATTTGTAATTTAAATTACAATTAGTGTTTCATGTGCATTTTGCCCATGTCATGAATTTTCATCATTAAACCATGTGGTACATCGTCATGGTCAACTTTTTTAACTTTAACAATTTTATCTGAATCTGCTAATTTATAAACAATTACAAAATCACCTTTTTTAACTTTAACATCTGAATCTGAAGGTAATTTAACATTTTTTTCAATACTTTCATCTTTTTCACTAATCATTTTTTCAATAGTAGTATTATCTTTCATAATTCCATAGTATGTATCTTTCTTTCCGCCAGTCATCATCATGATTACTAATACAATACATACAATTAACATGATGGCGATTAAACTAATACCAAGACCAAAACCTTTTTTCTTTTTCATGGTTCATCAATCTCCTTAAATGTAGTTAATTCTGTTATACCTAAAAGTGCAACAGTTTGCAAATGCAGTATTTATATTACATAAAATTAATTTAAAAAGACACACCCTAATCACGTTAAATGTGAATAAAGTGTGTCTAAAAAACAATACATTGCAAATTGAATTGTAAACATATTAAACACTTTAATTATAGCGAGTTATTTTAAGTATTTAACATTGTTATATCTAGAATTCATAAAAGTTATTTCCTATATACACTTTGTGTTATAAATCGATTTTGATAGGTGTATCTAATGATTTATCATTCATTAGCTTAATGGATTGCGGAACTACTCTTAAAACACATAACTCTGGGTCTTCTTTTGAACTGAAAAAGCTTTTGTCTTGTGTTTCCCATAGCCAATCAATCACTTCTTGTTCTGTAACGATTTCGATTGTCGCTTCCATCTCAACGAAACTACGATTAGTTGTGTCGTTATAGCCTAACAAAACATATGCTGCTGGATTATCTTTAATTTCTTTGACCTTAGCAGAATGGATATTCGTTTTAGTATATAAAGTAAGACCATCATTATAAAAGACCATATATCTACTATTAGGTTTATTATTATATGCAGTTGATAATACACCAACTTTTGACGTTACTAACACGTTTTCAATTGCTTGAATTGCTTGTGAGTTACTCATTACAAATCATCTCCTTATGATATAAATAGCCTTTAACGTAAGAAACTAAACACAAGAGGACTGTTAGTATTTAGCTTGGTTTAAAGCAAATATATTTAACCTCGTCGTGATTTAACTTGAGTTCAAATGTACGACCAGTTTCTTCTTGAACTGCAAGCTCCGTTTTAGGGTAATTCGTTTTGTCTAATTCATCTAAAATTTCTTTTTCTATATAAACAAGTTGATCGCTTATTGGAAGCAAATGTTGAATTGAACCATGTTCATGATTCAATGTTTTAATAATCATCAAAGAGTCTTGAGGTAATTCATTATGGAAAATGAAATCTTGTTTTACGTCTGACATATATCGATCATTAATTTTATTGAATAATAAGAAATGGTAGTTATTATCTTTACGACTCAATACATAATTATTTGTAATTTCAATATCTTCATTAACAAAAGGTCTAAACATTTTATATAAATGCATTAATGGTAGGGGGCTACCATATTTGTTGTACAAGGAAATATAATTTGAATGGTCATCTAATAATTGATAGCTAATGCCACCGCCATATCGTAATAATGCGATTAAGTGATACACTATGTCAGATAATTGAATTGGATTCTTACCATCATTAGTATATTTAAATCCGCTTACAGACAGGTTATTATATACAAATTGTGTTGATGATATACCTGAATCTAAAATAAATTTCTTATACTGTTCAAAATGAGTGTCAGTTTGATGATAGTGTTGGTTTTTAGTGATAAGATGTGTTGCAGTTTTTGAATTTTCAATATCAATAAAGTAATAATGGAATTTAAGACGCTGCATGACATCATAAACTTGTTCCACGGTTGAATAAGTTTCTAAAAAGCCATCGACTGTCACACTATATTTAATTTCTTTATTTTTGTTTTTAATTTTAAGATGACATAAATGAATTTCTTCTGCTGTCATAGAATTAGAGCAAAATACGAGCATAAATTTAACTAATTTCTTGCTTGTCTTATAGTCTTGATTGCCTTGTAAAAATGTTAGTATTAATTGCTTCATCGTTTCGAATTGTTGTGTTGATTTAATAGCGATTGCTAAACCTATATTTTTTTCGAAAAGCTTTTCAAAACATCTATTTAACAGGTTGTAATTCGTTTGGCTAATCTCAATATCGTGAATATCGTCAATGAAAACGACAGGTTTTGGTAAGTGCTCAAAGTTAATATCGTAATATTCATTGAAAATAAATTGAAATAGTTCATTGAAATTACTAAATCGAACAAATACTTTGGCACGCTGACTTCGATCTTTCGGATTAAAATCATCTATATGAATATCTGTTGTATTTGTAGCCAGTTGAGCTGTTAAATCAATTGTTGAAATTAACTCAGTGAATTGTGATACGTTATCTTGTTGGAAGTGTATTTGTGGTGGTTCAGTAATCTTGGAAACGAGTGAACGGAACTGTTTAGGACTAAAATGCAAGTAATTCTTAAATTGATTTGCAAAATTTGTATGACTGTTAAAACCGGCCAATTCAGAAACAGTTGTAATAGAATGTTTTGTAGAAAGTAATAAATTGATGGCGTTAACAAGTTTAATACTTGTAAAATAATCTTTAAAATTCATACTCAAATATCGAACAAAAAGATTAGAACAATATGATTCAGAGATGTTGCAATGCATCGCTATATCTTTTAAAGACAAGTGCGCATCAATATTGTCATGAATATAGTTTACACAGTCTATGAACACCGGATTGCTTAAAGCAATATTTGGTAAATATTCATGATCTATTCTTATAAAAGCTTCTTTAAGTAAAGTGTCTATAATACTTTGACCTATATTTTTCCCCATTAAAGAAGAACTTGTTGGTGTACTGATTAAATCGGCAATTAATGACTTAATATAATTACTTGATTGTAATAAATGACGATCTAAATAACCATTAAAGAAATCATCATCTTGTTGATAAAAATAAAAAACGGGTATCATTAATTCGATTATATTTTCGCCGTGGTTAATATTATAAATATCACCATGGTTAATTAAGATAATATAATTACTTACGTCTTTGGTTTCACCATTAATCGTAATATTGAGTTTACTTGTAAGTGAAAATAGCACCATAATATTATTAATATTACGACTTGGTATTGTCGATAATGTATGATGTATTTTAAGTTGGCATGTCATATTTCTCTCTCCTGCCTAATATATATTGAAATCTATCATTTAAATGTAAAACATGGAAATTTTTAAAATCATGGATAGTATACCTATTATAGTTGAATATTTTTGAAAAGGTAATAGTGAAAAATAAAAGAAATTAATGAAAACTCCTAGGAAAACGCTTGTTTTTATGCATTGCGCACAATATAAAAGTAAAATTAGAAAGATAGTAAGCAAAATTTGGAAATTTTCGATAGAGTCTAATTAAATTATTTGGTGCATAATTAATATAGATTTCAAACCTATGTATTTCAAAAAACAATACATAGCCATTTTGAACTAACTTGCTAATCTTTTATTGATATTCAACTATGTTATAAAAAAAGCAAATTGACCAAAATGGAAGTTTGAATCAAAAAACATTAAATGTACCCATGACTTAAATTTTATCGCCATTATTTAAGTTTGGACATACACTTTTGTCATCAAACGCTGAAAATTAGTACGATTGAAATCACTTCTTGTTATAAAAATTCTTAGTAGCCCTGTTACAAAATATTCGCTACAAATTATTCAAATCAACAACAATAACCATCAACTAAGAAATTTTAAACAATCTACTAAAAAATAAAGCGTTTAAAAGTTCTGTTTAGAAAACATCAAGATAAGTATAAACATCTAGAAAAGTGAACATCTAAGAAAATCCATCTAGTTATTGCCGTAACAATTAGAATAATCATTTGAAAAAGTGCATTAGACAACGAAATTCACCATCAAGATAATGAAGCAACAAGAAACAGCACACATCAATGAATTAACACCTTAGATTCATCATGAGAAAATGCATGGCACAACTAGATTTACCATCAAGATAATTCTTAAGCAGCGAAGAATTAACATCTAGAAATGCATAAACATCTTAGATTTTACATCAAGAGATGCGATAACTATAAACAACTAGAAACGTCACCAAGATAGTGCAACAACAAAGAATCAGCATCTTGAAATCGCACTAACATCTAAGAATCAACATCAAGTATTATATTAACATCATAGATAACTTCATCAAGACAGGCATCCACATCTAAGAAACTCATCTAGAATAGCTAACACCTAACATCAAAGAATATTCATCAAGAACAGTATCTAACAGAACTTTTTGACTATATATGAATTAATTATGTTACTAGCTAAATCATCTATTATTAACTTTCACACTCAATTTCTACATCTAATATCAATTTATTAACAATAGAATTAGCAGCAACAAGATATTACTTAAAATTACTCCCCCGAATTTAAAATATAAACAATGTAATAATTAAGGGTATAAATTGATTTATGCTGTAACTAATTAAATGTGTATGGTATCTTCTAACATCATGAAACGCATTTTAATATAGATATGTACATTTAAACCTTGAGAGATAGATTATAGTAAACTTTAGTACAAAGTATGAATTGCTGAACTCCAATGACTACTATTTGTCCGTTACAACTAAAGTTTCAATCTATCTCTTTCTTTTTGTGTTTAAAACACGACTTTGTAGTAAATATTGAACATCATATTTATTAGCAAGTTCTGCTAAAAAATCTAATAAAGTTTGGGTGTCGATTTTACCATTAATAAAATCAGCTTTAAGTAGTTTTGATTGTTGTCTTTCTTCTTCATTCGCACATTTTTTTAAATATCCCCACATATGATCAAAAGCATTACATACACTTCCTATACTCGGTTCAATTAACAAAGCAACATCAATCATTTGTTGAACTTGATGAAGTGATAAATCCGTTTTTAAAGCATTCCTTATCATTTGGTAAGACTGTTGACTGTGTAACAATACATGATATTTTTCCTCACGCCAAAGCTGTTCGATATAGCCACGTTCTTTCATAAAATTACCTCCGATAATTAATGTTAATATACATGCATGTAGTATAGCAATAAAAATGAATGCGCTATCAAAAATGGTGTAGGTGTTTATATAAAATGATAATAGAGTGTTGCAAATATTTTTGGAACCGGTTACAATAAAGTGGAATAAATGGAACCGGTTCTAATTAGGAGGCTAAATATATGAATTATAAGCAATCCGCAGAAGAAATTTTGAACGCGATAGGCGGAGAAGAGAATTTAGATGCAATGGCGCATTGTGCAACGAGACTACGATTAGTTTTAAATGATGAAAGTTTAGTAAATGAAGAGGCGCTAAACAATATGGATGTAGTTAAAGGGACGTTTTCTACTGGGGGACAATACCAAATTATTATTGGGTCTGGTACAGTCAATAAAGTATTTAGTGAACTGGAAAAATTAACTGGAAAAGAAGCATCAACCACTTCGGAAGTCAAAGCACAATCTGCTAAAAATATGAATCCGTTACAGCGATTTGTAAAAATGCTTTCAGATATCTTTGTTCCGATTATACCAGCCATCGTTGCTGGTGGTTTATTAATGGGGTTAAATAACATTTTGACTGCGAAAGATTTATTCTTTTCAGGTAAATCATTGATAGATGTATATAGTCAATTTGCTGGATTAGCTGAAATGATAAATGTTTTTGCGAATGCACCATTTACATTATTACCAATTTTAATTGGATTTAGTGCAGCAAAACGCTTTGGTGGCAATCCATTTTTAGGTGCTGCATTAGGTATGATACTAGTTCATCCATCGCTAATGAGCGCATACGATTTCCCAAAAGCAGTTGAAGCAGGTAAGGCTATTCCATATTGGGATGTTTTTGGTTTGCATATTAATCAAGTAGGTTATCAAGGACAAGTGTTACCTATGCTTGTAGCAGCTTATATCTTAGCCTCAATTGAAAAAGGGTTACGCAAAGTTATTCCAACGGTGTTAGATAATTTGTTAACACCATTGTTATCTATTTTTATAACAGCATTTCTAACATTTTCATTTGTAGGTCCAATCACTCGACAATTAGGTTACTGGTTATCAGATGGTTTAACATGGCTTTATGAATTTGGTGGTGCAATTGGTGGATTAATATTCGGATTATTGTATGCTCCGATTGTTATTACAGGTATGCATCATAGCTTTATAGCTGTAGAAACGACATTAATTGCAGATGCCACTAAAACGGGTGGATCATTTATATTCCCGATTGCGACAATGTCTAATGTTGCACAAGGTGGTGCAGCAATTGCAGCGTTCTTTATTATTAAACAAAATAAGAAGTTAAAAGGTGTGGCATCTGCCGCAGGTATTTCAGCATTACTTGGTATTACAGAACCGGCTATGTTTGGTGTTAACTTAAAACTAAGATATCCATTTATTGGCGCTATCGTTGGATCAGGTATTGGTTCAGCATATATTGCTTTCTTCAAGGTTAAAGCAATCGCATTAGGAACTGCTGGATTGCCAGGATTTATTTCAATCAATCCAGTACATGCAGGATGGTTACACTACTTTGTTGGTATGACAATATCATTCATCATTGCTATAACAGTTACTTTAATTTTATCTAAAAGAAAAGCAAATAAAGAAGTTGTAGAATAAAAAAAGAGGTATGACAGTAATCAAAGTATCAGTCATTGCAAATGCAATAGGATGAAACTTTAAGCTGTCATACCTTTTAATTTAGTTATAATTTCTGTTTACGCCATAAGAAAATACTAACAATTACGACAAGAATTAATGAAATACCTACCACAATAATCCAAGATATATAACTATGGTCATCAATTGGCAACGGCACATTCATACCGAAGAAACTAAATACGAGTGTTGGTAACGTTAATAGTACCGTGAAAAGTGTTAATGTCTTCATAATCGTATTCATATCATTAGATAATAAGGAAGCGTATGATGTTGTGATACTTTCTAAGATACGTTGATGTAATTCTGTTGTTTCGATGGCTTGGTTATTTTCAATGATTAAATCTTCTAGTAATTCTTCATCTTCTTCAAAACGTTTAATTGCAGGTAAACGGAATAACTTTTTAATAATTGTATCGTTACCTTTTAAGGCAGCTAAAAAGTATACTAAACTTTTTTCAACTTCCATTAATTTGAAAAGTTGTTTGTTAGTAATGTTATTTTTTAGTTCTTTCTCAATACGAATTCTACTTTTATTAAGTAATCGTAAGTTACGATTATAATGGTCGGCAATAGTAGTTAAAATTTCTAATGCAAATCTGCTGTGAAATTTTAAATTAATATCACGCTTAGGTAAATTTTCTAAAAATTCATTTTCAGCGTCACAAACTGTTACGATAATACCGTTGCCAATAATAATGCCTAATGGAATCGTTACAAAAGATAGAACGCTACGATTAGTTGAATTGACGATAGGTAAATCAATAATGATTAATGAGTAACCAGTATCTTCGTCATATTCAATACGGGAACTTTCTTCTGAGTCCAAAGGGTCACGTATAAAGTCTTCAGGTATATTATATTGTTCCATAAGATTTTCAATTTCTTCTCGGTCTGGTTCTACTACATTAATCCATGACGCTGTATGATCTAATGGTGTTTTTATAATATGTTTATCTATATCTTCAGAATGTCTGAATGAAGTAATCATGATATATAGTTCCTTTCTAAAGGATTTAGGAAAAGCGAGTATTACTTAAGTTAGTGAATCAAGGTTTGATTTATGCAAACGGTTTTCTGCCATTATTCTTAATGGACCATTAAAAATAATATTATGCACATGTTTAGCTAATTCATCAACTGAAATGGGCTGTTTGTCCATTACCCAGTATTTAATAATTGAAATTGTTGCTCCGGAAACGTAACTGTAAAAATACATCTCTGGAACGCCTCCGATAGAATGATTGATACTAATGTAACGTTGCATATTATTTTTAATATGTTCGTTGATTTTCAATTCTAATTGACTCGTGCGTTCCAATTGTAAAATAGTATGATAAAACTCTAAATTATCATGAATATGTTGGAAAATATTTTTGAGTATATTATTTACAAAAGTATTCGCAATGTCTTCAATTGAAGAACCGCGTAACAAATCAAATTGAGTATATGTCGTTAGTTCTGAAATATACTCATCTTCCATATCTGCGAGTAACATATATTTATCCTCGTAATGTAAGTAAAATGTCCCTCTATTGATATCAGCGCGTGTTGTTATGTCGCGAATGGTAATCTTTTCTAAATCTTTTTCTTGTAGTAATTTAGTGAACGCTTGTTTAATGGAGGACTTTGTCTTTCTAATTCGCCTATCTTCTTTCAAAAATAAATCAACCTCCTTGTGTTATTGAACAATGTGGGTGTATTTGTCTATTAATGAACGTATTGATGAACATTGTGTATTGTTTATTCCCACTTACATATTATAATAGACAACATGCGAAATATTCAACACATTGTCTAATAAGGAGGTAATTAATAAAATGAATATATTTAAAAATAAATTATTATGGATTGCACCAATAGCAACTATGATTATCTTGGTAATCTTTTCTTTAGCTTTTTATCCTGCATATAATCCTAAACCAAAAGATTTACCAATTGGTATATTAAACGAGGATAAAGGTACAACGATTCAAGATAAAAATGTTAACATTGGTAAAAAATTAGAGGATAAATTATTAGATAGTGATTCTAATAAAATTAAATGGGTTAAGGTTGATAGTGAAAAAGACCTTGAAAAAGATTTGAAAGATCAAAAAATCTTTGGAGTAGCTATTATTGATAAAGACTTTTCAAAAGATGCTATGAGTAAAACACAAAAAGTAGTTATGGATAGTAAAAAAGAAGAAATGCAACAAAAAGTTGCTTCAGGTGAAATTCCGCCACAAGTGGTTCAACAAATGAAACAAAAAATGGGGAATCAACAAGTAGAGGTTAAGCAGGCTAAATTTAAAACGATTGTAAGTGAAGGATCAAGCTTACAAGGTTCACAAATTGCATCAGCTGTGTTAACTGGTATGGGTGATAATATTAATGCTCAAATTACGAAGCAAAGTTTGGAAACATTAACGAGTCAAAATGTTAAAGTCAATGCCGCGGACATCAATGGTTTGACGAATCCAGTAAAAGTGGATAATGAAAAACTTAATAAAGTTAAAGATCACCAAGCAGGTGGTAATGCACCATTCCTAATGTTTATGCCAATTTGGATAGGTTCAATCGTAACGTCTATCTTATTGTTCTTTGCATTTAGAACTAGTAACAATATCGTCGTGCAACATCGTATCATTGCTTCAATTGGACAGATGATATTTGCAGTTGTTGCAGCATTTGCAGGTAGCTTTGTTTATATTTATTTCATGCAAGGCGTTCAAAGATTTGATTTTGACCATCCAAATCGTATCGCAATTTTTGTAGCATTTGCGATTCTTGGTTTCGTGGGCCTTATTTTAGGTGTTATGGTATGGCTAGGTATGAAGTCAGTTCCAATTTTCTTCATTTTAATGTTCTTTAGTATGCAACTTGTAACGTTACCTAAACAAATGTTGCCTGAAAGTTATCAAAAATATGTATATGATTGGAATCCATTCACACACTATGCAACAAGTGTAAGAGAACTATTATACTTGAATCATCATATTGAATTAAATAGTACAATGTGGATGTTTATAGGGTTTATGATTTTTGGCGCTGTATCAAGTTTAGTTTCAGCTATTGTTAGAAAACATAGCACAAAACGTACTGAAGTGCCGTCATAATTTAATAAATAGAAATAATAGCTATACAAGACGTTTGTAGCGAGCGTCATGGTATAGCTATTTTATTTGTATAGCGCTTGATGTAAAGTTATTTTAGCTGTCATACTATGTGCTAAACCAAATTCAGTTGTGTCATATCTTCGCTTTTTTGTCACTGTTATAATAGGTATAATCGGATATAATGAAAAGGTGAGGGAGGATTCAAAATGCGTAGGTTATTATATTCATTTCTTTTTTATATGATCATAGGTTTATTTAGTGGCTTTTTCTATAGAGAGCTAACAAAAGCATATGATTTTACTGGTACAACACAATTATCACTTGTACACACACATACACTTATTTTAGGTATGTTTATGTTTTTAATATTATTACCATTGGAGAAGTTATTTAAATTATCAAGTTACTACTTATTTAACTGGTTCTTCTATGTATATAACATAGGTGTTATCGTTACTATAGGTATGATGGTGACAAAAGGATTCTTCCAAGTCACTGGTAAATCATACTCTCCAGAAGCATTTGCAGGCTTTGCAGGTATTGGGCACACAGGTATGCTTGCAGGTTTATTGTTGCTATTTTTCCTTTTAAGACAAGCAATTCTTAAAGAACCACGTGATGAGTCTTTTAAAAAATAATATAACTAGAACTAAAAAATATACACATCTTTCAAAGGAACATTGTTGTTTCTTACTTTGAAAGGTGTGTTTTTATATTGTGATGGGATAGTTATTGATAATTCATGGCTAACTATGCGATTTATTTTAACAATATAAATATTAATAGTATAATGGCTTTAAATGATAATAATTATCAATTTGAGCACGTTAATGAAAGAAATGAATATAGAGAGTCATAGGAGGCACATAATGAAAGATGTTACAATCATTGGTGGCGGTCCGTCTGGTTTGTATGCAAGCTTTTATGCTGGATTGCGAGATATGTCTGTAAGATTGATAGATGTTCAATCTGAATTAGGGGGTAAGATGAGAATTTACCCTGAAAAAATTATTTGGGATATTGGCGGCATTGCGCCAAAACCTTGTCATGAAATTTTAAAAGATACAATTAAGCAAGGATTATATTTTAAACCGGAAGTTCATTTGAATGAACGTGTGGTAGATATTAGGAAAAAGGCAGAACGTCATTTCGAAGTTGAAACAGAAGCGGGAGAAATATATACATCGAAAGCAGTTATCATTGCAATTGGTGCGGGTATTATTAATCCAAAACAATTAGATGTTAAAGGTGTAGAGAGATATCAATTAACTAATTTACATTATGTTGTACAAAGTTACAGACGTTTCAAAGATAAAGATGTATTAATATCAGGTGGAGGAAATACAGCATTAGATTGGGCGCATGATATTGCCAAGATTGCTAAAAGCGTGACAGTTGTTTATCGAAAAGAAGATGTAAGTGGTCATGAAGCGATGAAAACGTTGGTGACAGATTTAAATGTGAAACTATGCCCAAAAACACGTATTAAATACTTGGTCGGCAATGATGATGAAACGCATATAAGTGAAGTTGTTTTGGAACATGTTGAAAGTGGCGATAGGCATACAGTTAAATTTGACGATGTCATTATTAGTCATGGGTTTGATCGTTGTAATACATTATTGAGTGAAACATCTTCAAAGCTAGATATGCATGATGATTGTCGTGTTAAAGGATTTGGTAATACGACAACTAGTATACCTGGTATCTATGCGTGTGGAGATATTGTTTATCATGATGCAAAATCACATCTAATTGCAAGTGCATTTAGTGATGGTGCAAATGCAGCGAACCTTGCTAAAACATATATCCAACCAGATGCGAATGCAGAGGGTTATGTTTCAAGTCATCATGAAGTGTTTAAAGAAGCGAATAAGACTATTGTAAATAAACATTTATACTAGGTTGATATATTGTGTGATGAAAAGTGGGGTAAATAATGGTTAAAGTGACATATGATATTCCGACTTGCGAGGATTATTGCGCATTAAGGATTAACGCAGGTATGAGTCCAAAGACGCGCGAAGCAGCTGAAAAAGGATTACCTAATGCCTTATTTACAGTAACCTTGTATGATAAAGATCGGTTAATTGGTATGGGTAGAGTGATTGGCGATGGCGGAACTGTTTTTCAAATTGTTGATATTGCAGTTTTGAAAAGTTACCAAGGTCAAGGTTACGGCAGTCTAATTATGGAGCATATTATGCAATATATTAAAGGTGTGGCTGTTGAGAGTACATACGTTAGTCTGATTGCAGACTACCCAGCGGATAAATTATATACAAAATTTGGATTTATACCTACCGAACCAGATTCAGGCGGTATGTATATCAAATACTAAATTAAAAAAGACATCTCGCATAACGGGATGTCTTTTTCATGAATACTATTTATCTACACCGAAATCGATAACAATGCGCCCTTTATTTTCATGTTTAATTACTTTGTTAAGTTGTTCTGGAAGTTCATCAAATGTAATAACTTGCTTGATCTCATGTAAATTTTCAGGCATTAAATCTTTTGCGAGACGACGCCAAACGCGCTGTCTTAATTTCATAGCAGTAAATACCGAGTCAATTCCTAAAATGTTTACACCTCTTAAAATGTGAGGGAATACAGAATTAGTATAAGTATTACCGGCAGTCATACCAATAACTGCAATTGACCCACTATGATTTAAACGCTTTGTAACATAATTAATACCTTCGCCACCAACAGGGTCTACACAAGCTTGCCAAGTTGATGATGCGAGTGGCTTTTTATGATCATCTTCAACAGGAAGTCGATCGATAACTTCTTTGGCACCAAGTTCAAGTAATTGATCGCTAACATCTTGTTTACCTGTACTTGCGATAACTTTATAACCAAGTTCATTAAGCATGAGTACTGCTAAAGTACCGACACCACCTGAAGCACCGCGAACGAGTACAGGACCATCTTCAATATTCATTCCAACTTTTTCAAGTCTTTCAATTGCTAAACCGGCAGTATAACCAGCTGTGCCATATATCATTGATTCTTCTAATGTTAAAGTATCAGGAAGCTTGATAATCCATTCTGATTTTACACGCGCATATTCACTAAAACCGCCATAATGGCTGACACCTAGGTCATAACTCGTTACAATTACTTGTTCTCCTTTTTCAAAGCCTGGTGCTTCGGATTCAACAATTGTTCCAGCTAAATCTATTCCTGGAATCATAGGATACGATTTTACGACTGCATTATGATCTTGAGTCGCTAAAGCATCTTTATAATTTATACCAGAGTAATGTACTTTAATCAGCACATCTCCTTTAGGTAAATCAGTAGGCGATAATTGTTTGAAAGTTGGTGTCACTTTACCACTCTCATCTTTATCAATTACAAACGCTTTAAATGTTTCTATCACAACGATACATCCTCTCTTTTTCTCTTTTGAAAATACGGCCATTTTACTGGAATAAATGTATCATTTATTGATGTTACACACAATCAATACAATTTGTAATTGATTTGTGTTAATGTATTTTTAAATAGTTTTGGCTGAAAAATAACATAAGTAATATTTTGATTCGATCACTGTTTATTGGAGGATTTATATGGCTGGGATAATCAAAGAAATTTCAGAACAAAATGCTAGTGAATTAGTTGAATTAGCAACTAGAACATTTTATGACACGTTTGGTTCTTACTATGATGACAAAGATTTTGATCAATTTTTTAAAGACAATTATACTGTAGAGAAATTTACACAAGAGATTAACCATGTAGATTCATTTCATTATTTTTATCAAGAAGATGGTGCGAATGTTGGTTATATAAAGATGAATATTAATAGTGCTCAAACTGAAGAAATGGGGGAGACCTATTTAGAAGTGCAGCGCATATATTTTTTGAAAGACTTTCAAGGTGGCGGAAGAGGTTCACAATTGATAGAATTGGCCGAAAAAATTGCTCAAGAACATAATAAACATAAAATTTGGCTAGGAGTTTGGGAGCATAATCCTCGTGCTCAAGCATTTTATAAACGTCATGGATTTAAAGTGGTTGGTGAACATCATTTTCAAACAGGTGATGTAACGGATACAGATTTAATTATGGAAAAAGAGTTATAATGATTGTTTTTGCAGCAGATAAAATGAAATCATAGTAATAAATATTGTGTATACCTTGAAATGCTAAATGCGTAATGAATTGTTAAAGTAAAATAATTAAATTTATAGAAAACATAAAATTCACAAAAATTAAATAATAATGAACAAAAATTAGGGTATAATAAAAAGAACCTTAGATTGTAGTTATGGATATTGTGATAATTCAGATCATATTAATGTTGACGTCTTTGGTAACAAGCCATGAAAAGATACACATGGTAGATATGTATTTCAAGATTATTCAATGAATATCGAATTATAGGAGGAGATATGTATGAAAAGATTAGTTACAGGGTTACTAGCATTATCATTATTTTTAGCTGCATGTGGTCAAGATAGTGACCAACAAAAAGACGGTAATAAAGAAAAAGATGATAAAGCGAAAACTGAACAACAAGATAAAAAAACAAATGATTCATCTAAAGATAAGAAAGATAATAAAGATGATAGTAAAGACGTAAACAAAGATAATAAAGATAATAGTGCAAACGATAACCAGCAACAATCTAATTCAAATGCAACAAACAATGACCAAAACCAAACAAATAATAACCAATCAAGTAATAACCAAGCGAATAATAATCAAAAATCAAGTTACGTTGCACCATATTATGGACAAAATGCCGCGCCGGTTGCACGTCAAATTTATCCGTTTAATGGAAATAAAAATCAAGCTTTACAGCAATTGCCAAATTTCCAAACAGCTTTAAATGCGGCTAATAATGAAGCAAATAAATTTGGTAGTAATAATAAAGTGTATAATGATTATTCTATTGAAGAACATAATGGCAACTATAAGTATGTGTTTAGTTTTAAAGACCCAAATGCAAATGGAAAATATTCAATTGTAACGGTTGATTATACTGGACAAGCAATGGTTACTGATCCAAACTACCAACAATAATGTTAATATAACTATGATGCAAGTTAAAAAATAAAACGGTAAACTCTATAATATGAATTAGGGTTTACCGTTTTTTGCGTATTTTAAAGTATCAAAGTTTACGTTTTATAGTACTTTTAAACCTCATTCACAGCCACTGAGAAATTTAAACACTATTGATTAGATGTCATCTTAGACAATATAAGTTGTGAAATAGATTCTAATGGTTGTTCTTTATGTTGTATTTGTGGATATTTAATCACTGGTATTGCCTGGGAAATTAAATTATTAATTAATAATTGTCGGTCTGTATACCAAATTTTTGATAGATGACGCCAAATATCTTCGTTAACACCTTGAGACTCAATGTATTGACTGTGATTTGGAGTGTATAATGCTACTGTTTTGTCTATAGCCATCGCATCAAATATTATATTTGAGTAATCAGTGATAACGACATCAGACATTAGAATTAAGTCTTGAGCACTAAGATACTTTGGTGCAACAAGCGCCTCTTCTGGTAAGATCGCTTCATCAACACCCTGAACCACAACATGATAGGCTTTGAATAAAGCATCTGATAGTGGTAATTGTTGCGCACTCACTAATCCAATAGGTGCGTATAATAAAACTGGTTTTTGATCATTTATTTTAAACGATTTCTTATACTGTTGTTGAGTAGTACTTTCGTTACTCTTTTGTAGTAAATATTGGTGTTTAGGATTACCATAAGCCAATACATTTGCTTGGTGACTAGGAAAAGCCGTTTGATAAAAGTGGCTAATATCATCAGCAGAATGTATAACATAATCGAATTGCAACCAGCGATTATACCTTTTAGCACGATAAAAAGGTGTTTCTATATTTTTAATAGGCTCTTTACTATCTAAAAATAATTGCATTATTGGTGTGCCTTGATGTAATTGAATTAAAGTACCGTTTGGTTGTAACGTTTCAGGTATATCATTTTCAACTATAACTACGCGTGCGCTGTTAATCAATTCGTCAGCTTTTTCAGACTTAGGTGATATGAAATGTGGTCCGCGACGATCGTCAGTAACAAAATAACAGGCAGTCATTGGATTATGTTTAACGAAGTAAGTAAATAAATATTTTGAATTACCTATATATTGATGATGATCACCGATAAAAACGATGTGATCTTTTAAAACGTTTGGTTGCTTCGTATACAGGCCGAAGTTTTGTAATTGTTTGTTATCAGCACGTTGCTTTGCTATTTTATATAACCATTTAGGTAGCATAAACTTGGTAGAATACAACCAATTATCTGGCGAATTAAGTTGTTCTGAATCCTCGATAAAAAGGTTGCGAAAAGGTATAGGATGATGATCAATATAAGCCATTTTATTCAAATAAAACTGAGACATCATATCAAAATCTTCAATAGTTTTAATAGTTTCCCATATTGAAGCACTTGTTGCTATAGGGGCTTTAAAATCAAAAACGACATGACCATCGATTGATAAATCACCTTTCAGAAGTGTCAATAAAGCTAAATCGAAAATCGTTTCTACAGAGTAATAATGTATTAAATCAAGAGTCTGTTGAATCGCATATATCAGGTTAGGATAATAATTATTGTTTTGAGCCCAATCGGCAATGTTGATCGATGATTGACCGAAATAGTGACAATCATTTTTGTATTGTCCATCCACAGTATAATCAACCACGATAGACTTAGGATATAATTGAACCGCATCTAACATCGATTGATAAATCATTATCTCATTGGCATATGGAACGACATGTGTATAACCTTCAGACTGAGCTTTCATTAATTGAGATTCAAACTTTTGCATATTAGAAACATTTATCTGTTTAATCATTGCTATAACTTCCATTCCTCATCGTAGTATCTTCCTTATTTTAGCACGGTCTTATGTAAAATTCATGAATAGTATAAGTTACTTCATTACATTAAGTACAATTCATTTTGATGAACAGATTTAAAATGAAAAATAAAACAATTAAATAGGAAAGTGATATTGTTAATAGTCTGAAAAAATGGTATATTTTAATTGTGAAAAAAATCACATTAATCTCACTGTTCTGTAAAATGTTATCGATAACAAAATGCTATAGCCAGAGCATGATTTTAATGAAGCAATTACACTACTACTTTATGGAAAGAAGAGTCAGCCTATGTTAGTAAATACGTTTAACCCATTTGATAATTTATTATTATCGTCTTTAATTGCAGCAATACCGATTGTACTGTTTTTACTATGTTTAACTGTTTTTAAAATGAAAGGTATTTATGCAGCTATTACAACACTTGTTGTAACATTACTAATTGCAATACCATTTTTCAAATTGCCAGTTGGTATCGCTTCTGGTGCAGTAGTCGAAGGTTTCTTCCAAGGTATCATTCCGATTGGCTATATCGTTATGATGGCAGTATTGTTATACAAAATTACTGTTGAATCTGGACAATTTTTAACAATTCAAGATAGTATTACAAATATTTCACAAGACCAACGTATTCAAGTTTTACTTATTGGATTTGCATTCAACGCATTTTTAGAAGGTGCAGCAGGATTTGGTGTACCAATTGCAATTTGTGCACTTTTATTAACACAATTAGGATTTAATCCATTAAAAGCTGCGATGTTATGTTTAGTCGCAAATGCAGCGTCTGGTGCTTTTGGTGCGATTGGTATCCCTGTAGGTGTTGTAGAAACGTTGAAATTACCTGGAGATGTTTCAGTATTAGGTGTTTCTCAATCAGCAACTTTAACATTGGCAATCATAAATTTCATTATTCCATTCTTACTTATCTTTATTATTGATGGTTTTAGAGGTGTTAAAGAAACATTACCAGCAATTTTAGTAGTTTCAATCACTTATACACTTACTCAAGGATTATTAACTGTATTCAGTGGACCTGAATTAGCAGATATTATTCCACCGTTATTAACAATGTTAGCATTAGCAGTATTTTCTAAAAAATTCCAACCAAAACACATTTATCGTGTTAATAAAGATGAAGA
Organism: Staphylococcus aureus; assembly: GCF_001027105.1. GTDB lineage: Bacteria > Bacillota > Bacilli > Staphylococcales > Staphylococcaceae > Staphylococcus > Staphylococcus aureus. The sequence goes on along the minus strand of NZ_CP011526.1, from coordinate 2,368,271 downwards.
AATTGAACCTGCAAAAGCACATTCTGCAAAAGCAGTATTACATGCATGGAGCCCATTCATTGTATTAACAGTCATTGTAATGATTTGGAGTGCGCCATTCTTTAAAAACTTATTCTTACCAAATGGTGCTTTATCATCATTAGTATTTAAATTCAACTTACCTGGAACAATCAGCGAAGTTACGCATAAACCATTAGTATTGACTTTAAATATTATTGGACAAACAGGTACAGCTATTTTATTAACTATTATTATTACAATTTTAATGTCTAAAAAGGTTAACTTTAAAGATGCAGGTAGATTATTCGGCGTTACATTTAAAGAGTTGTGGTTACCAGTTCTTACAATTTGTTTCATCTTAGCAATTTCTAAAATCACAACTTATGGTGGTTTAAGTGCAGCAATGGGTCAAGGTATTGCTAAAGCAGGTAATGTCTTCCCAGTTCTATCACCAATTTTAGGTTGGATAGGTGTGTTTATGACAGGATCAGTTGTAAATAACAACTCATTATTTGCACCAATTCAAGCTTCTGTTGCACAACAAATTGGAACAAGTGGTTCACTTCTTGTATCTGCTAATACAGTTGGTGGTGTAGCGGCAAAATTGATTTCACCACAATCAATTGCAATTGCAACTGCAGCAGTAAAACAAGTTGGTAAGGAATCAGAATTATTAAAAATGACATTGAAATACAGTGTATGTTTACTAATATTCATCTGTATTTGGACTTTCATCTTGTCATTATTATAAAAAAACGTATTTCAAAATATAAATATACAGAAGGTGAGATGTTTTCTAACATCTCATCTTTTTTTTATGGATCATTAATGAAAGAAGTTTGACATTATAATAATGGTAGCGCTTTATGTTAAAATGAATAGTGAGTAATCAGCAATCAAATTAAATTGGTTGATAGCTGTTAAGGTTTGTGGTTTTGTCTTTGTGCTATCGCACATAAAGTATATAATTAAAGTAGTTTCGTTATTATAAAATATTAATATACATAGTAGATAGTAATAGAGCATCACCATGGGAACCTATTGAGACACTTATTGATTTAAAGTGGTATTAATATGTCGTATTTCTCGAACGTTCCATTATTCATTTTAAAAAGGGGGACTGTATTTGTTATGACAACACAACATAGCAAAACAGATGTCATCTTAATTGGTGGCGGTATTATGAGTGCAACATTAGGAACATTACTTAAAGAATTATCACCTGAGAAAAATATTAAAGTGTTTGAAAAATTAGCACAACCTGGCGAAGAGAGTTCAAATGTATGGAATAATGCCGGTACAGGGCATTCAGCACTTTGCGAGTTGAACTATACAAAAGAAGGTAAGGATGGCACAGTTGATTGTAGTAAAGCAATTAAGATAAATGAGCAGTACCAAATTTCAAAACAGTTTTGGGCATATTTAGTTAAAACAGGACAATTAGATAACCCAGATCGCTTTATTCAAGCGGTGCCACACATGAGTTTTGTCATTGGCGAAGATAATGTAGCTTTTATAAAAAGTCGTGTTGCAACGTTAAAGAAAAGTATTTTATTCGAAAAAATGAAATTATCGCAAGATGAAGAAGAAATGAAATCTTGGGTACCGTTAATGATTGAAGGTCGTAAGTCTGATGAACCAATTGCTTTAACTTATGATGAAACTGGTACAGATGTTAACTTTGGTGCGTTAACTGCAAAGTTATTTGATAATTTAGAGCAACGTGGTGTGGGAATTCAATATAAGCAGAATGTATTAGACATCAAGAAACAGAAATCTGGGGTATGGCTAGTTAAAGTTAAAGATTTAGAAACTAATGAAACGACAACATATGAATCTGATTTTGTATTTATTGGTGCTGGCGGTGCGAGTTTACCATTACTCCAAAAGACTGGGATTAAACAATCAAAACATATTGGTGGTTTCCCGGTAAGTGGATTATTCCTGCGCTGTACAAATCAAGAAGTGATTGATCGTCATCATGCTAAAGTGTACGGAAAAGCAGCAGTGGGTGCGCCACCAATGTCAGTGCCGCACTTAGATACACGTTTTGTAGACGGCAAGCGTTCATTGTTATTTGGTCCATTTGCAGGTTTCTCACCTAAATTTTTAAAAACAGGTTCACATATGGATTTAATTAAATCGGTTAAACCAAATAATATCGTGACGATGTTATCTGCAGGTATCAAAGAAATGAGTCTTACGAAGTATTTAGTGTCACAATTGATGTTATCTAATGATGAGCGTATGGATGATTTAAGAGTCTTTTTCCCAAATGCTAAAAATGAAGATTGGGAAGTGATTACAGCAGGGCAACGTGTCCAAGTAATCAAGGATACTGAGGATTCTAAAGGTAACTTACAATTTGGTACTGAAGTTATTACGTCAGATGATGGCACATTAGCTGCATTACTTGGTGCATCACCTGGTGCGTCAACAGCTGTAGATATTATGTTTGATGTTTTACAGAGATGCTATCGTGATGAATTCAAAGGATGGGAACCAAAGATTAAAGAAATGGTGCCGTCATTTGGTTATCGCTTAACAGATCATGAGGATTTATATCATAAAATTAATGAAGAAGTAACTAAGTATTTACAAGTTAAATAATAAACGAAACGGTAATGTCTTTTTTAATGTGATAGACATTACCGTTTTTTAGTGGTTAATAAAAATCATTTTAATTGTTTCAGTTGCTTGTTAATAGTGTCTACGTAGTTCTTGTTTTTAAAGAATTGAATTATCCAAATTAATACATAAACCACAATGAAGATAATTGTGAATATGATTAGATAATGCACTGTTAGTGGAAACCAACCGGCAAGCATTGCTAAAGGCAAGAATCCGACATACGTTGTTATGAAATGCATTATAGTTGCTTTAGTAATGCTCCAATCTGTGTATTTAAAGATAAAATCTCCAAGGAAAAAGACGACGCCTATGAGTAACCATAAAATGATAGAAATCAACATTACGGTAGTTTCTGTGAAATGCGTATAATACAATATGCCAATAGTTGATTGTGGGTTCAGTGGATAATATTTGCCGTCTGCAAATAACATACTAAAGAACAGTGAAAGGGACAAACCAATGATTAAGCTAATAAATAATGAGTTTTTCAAATTTTTCATATTGATAAGCGCTCCTTTATAGATTTTAAATAACGTCTAGAAGAATAGGTGTAGTGTGCATCTTTAAGATACATACGTATAAGTCCATTTGGCTCTAATAATAATTTTTCAATGTAATACTTGTTGACGATTTCTGATTTGGAAATGCGAATGAAATGTTGTGGTAACTGTTTTTCTAGTTCATAAAGTCGTAATTTTAGTTTGAATTTTTGATTGCTTGTAATGGCTGTTACATTTTTATTAATAACTTGGAATGTTATAACATCTGATACATTAATGATATGGATTTCTTTGTCTATGTATCCGACTAATGTATGTGATTTGTCTAAATCATTGACTGCATTAATAATACTTTGAACGTTATCATTCATTTTAGGTGCATGTATATCAATATAAGATTCCGTCTCATTTGCATTGATAAATAAATTGAGTTTCATCATAGGTTAATGCCTCCTTCAAAATTATTAAACCATAAATGACCATCGATATATTTAAATTTTGTTGAATGGTAGAAATTAAATGTTAAGTGGCTAGAAAGCGCTAATCAATATAAAAGATACCTCCTGAAATAAAAACAGAAATGTTTTTTCAGGAGGTAGAGATTAAAGTGAATTATTTGGCAGTGTAATAGTAAAGGTGGTTACATACTCGTTACTTTGTGTGAATTGGATTGTACCATGATGCAATTCAATGATGGATTTTGTAATTGCAAGACCTAAACCATTGCTATTATCATGTTTGCTCACTTTATAAAAACGTTCAAATAAACGTGCTTCAGCTTGTGGACTAATTGGTGAACCATCATTACTTATTGTGAAAATGATATTGTTGTGACTATGTTGCAAAGCGATGTCAATGGCACCACCAACATCTGTATACTTAATAGCATTTATTAATAAATTACTCAATGCTTGATGTAACAAACGTTGATTTCCTAGGAAATTGATTGATTCTAGGTCAGCTAAAATGATTAACGACTTTTCATCAGCAGCAAATTGTTCATGTCGAATGATATCTTTAATGAGTTGATTGACTTGAATCTTATCATCGAATAATAAATGTTGGTGATTATCTAATTCGGATAAGAGCAACAATTCAGTTGTTAATCCGCTCAGCTGCGTTGTAATGGTATAGATATCATTTATATATTGTTGTCTTAATGTTTTATCAGAAGTTTGTTGTAACTCGCTTAATAAATGATGAATATGTGTTAATGGTGTTTTGATTTCATGAGATACATTTTGTACAAAATGCTGCCTCATTTGATCAACTTGTCCCAATGACTCTCTCATCTTATTAAAGTGATACTGTAATGTTCCAATTTCATCTTTGCGTGTTTGTTTGATAGGTGTTTCAAAATCACCATCAATTAAGCGTTCGGTCGCTAGCTTTAACTTTTTTACTGGACGAATGATTGAATAGGTTGATGCGATAACTAATGAAATCGAGATAAATAATAACAACATTAACAAGACGGCTAAGAATGTTCTAAACTCGCTAAATGTTTCTCCAATATCTGGACGCATAAATACTGCTATTGAACCGTCTTTTGTCTTAAAGTTAATACCAACAGTATTATCTGTTACATTGTCGAAAAATCCAGTTACGAATAATGCGAATGGTTTATCTTTAATACCATGGTAATCTTGATTATTTAATACGTTGTTAATAGCATTTTGTGATAAAGTATCTTCTCTAAATGGCTCCCCATAAAATGTCTTATGACCTTTTTGATCAATGGTCATTATTTGGTAATTCATTTGCCCTAAATGTTTGAAATATTGTTGAATGTGCGTTGGTTTAGCTGATTGTTCATATTGTCTTGCTTCTTTAAGCGTCTTCATGATTTTCGCGTCATTAGATGCTTTTAAATTATAATGATAGTAAACATTTGTTAATACAAAACTTATTAATGCACTAAATAAAATAACCGTAATGGAATAAATCGCAATTCTAGCATAGAGTGTTTTAAACATGATTCTCCACCTTATAGCCTTGTCCTCTTACTGTTTCAATTGTAAGTGTGGCATTTAATTTTTTTAATCTTTGGCGTAGTCGCTTAATATGAACGTCAACTGTTCGCTCATCTCCTTCATAATCATAGCCCCAAATTTTTTCTATTATTTGTTCACGAGTAAAGATTTGCTTAGGACGTGCTGCAAGCATAAATAATAATTGAAATTCCTTGTTCGGTAACGTCATCGTTTTATTAGATACTTGGAGTTCCAAATAGGATTGGTTTAGCGTTAAGTTGCCAATAGTCATTTCTGAATTTGAATTGATATTATATCGACGTAATACAGCACGAATTCTAAAAATAAGTTCCTTAACCTCAAAGGGTTTGGTTACATAATCGTCAGTACCGCTTATAAACGCACGCTCTTTGTCACTAAGTGCATCCCGCGCTGTTAACATAATAACTGGTATATCATAATCATTTTTTAATGTATTACATAATTGAAAGCCGTCCATACCATCCATCATAATATCTACCACTGCAATATCGACACGCTGTTTTTCTAAAAGTTTTAATGCAGCTTCACCACTTGGTTGTGTGTATGCATCAATGTGCTCTGTTTGTAAATGGCTAGCTATATAATTTAGGATTCGAGGATCGTCATCGACAACAAGACATTGCACCATAGCTATAAACTCCCTTATCTTTTTCATTTATTATACATGTAAAATATTTTTGCGTAAAAAAACAATTGTTCATATTGAGTTCATATTTCAACCTTATACTGACGCTAAAGAAGAAATAGGGAGAAGTGAATCGATATGAAATTAGCGATAAAAGAGATTATGTTTTACAAATTTCGTTATATTTTAATCACATTAATCATTCTTTTATTAAGTATTATGGTGTTATTTATTAGTGGTTTAGCTCAAGGGCTTGGTAGGGAGAATATTTCGTTATTTGAACACTTTGATAATGATGAATATGTTGTTCAAAAAATGAAAGAGCCGCAAATTGAGAAATCGCAACTTAGTGATACGCAACAGAATCAAATTAAAAAGGTAATTCATCAAGAACCATATAAAATGAATATTCAAACATTGAAATTATCTAATAAAGAACAAGATGTGATTACAATGAATGACGTTAAACAACAACGCATACAACTTAAAAAAGGTGATTATCCTAAAAATGCTCATGAGGTCGCTATTAATGATAAGTTAGCTGCAGACAACATTAGAGTCGGGGATAGATTACATTTTAAAAATAATTCAACTAGTTATAGAGTTTCTGGTATTTTAAACGACACAATGTATGCGCATAGTTCCATTGTGCTATTGAACGATAACGGATTTAATGCATTGAATAAGGTTAATACGGCATTTTATCCAGTGAAAAATTTAACACAACAACAACGTGATGAGCTTAATAAAATAAATGACGTTCAAGTTGTGAGTGAAAAAGATTTAACAGGTAATATTGCGAGTTATCAAGCAGAGCAAGCACCGTTAAATATGATGATTGTTAGTTTGTTTGCTATTACAGCAATCGTTCTAAGTGCATTTTTCTATGTTATGACGATTCAAAAAATATCACAAATTGGCATTTTGAAAGCAATTGGTATTAAGACAAGACATTTATTGAGTGCGTTAGTTTTACAAATTTTAACACTAACAATAATTGGGGTAGGTATTGCTGTGATCATCATAGTAGGACTATCATTTATGATGCCGGTAACGATGCCTTTTTACTTAACAACGCAAAATATTTTATTAATGGTGGGGATATTTATATTAGTAGCGATTTTAGGTGCCTCACTATCATTTATCAAATTATTTAAAGTGGATCCTATCGAAGCAATTGGAGGTGCAGAATAATGGCATTAGTCGTTGAAGATATCGTCAAAAATTTCGGAGAAGGTTTGTCTGAAACAAAAGTTTTAAAAGGTATTAATTTTGAAGTGGAACAAGGGGAATTTGTCATTTTAAATGGTGCCTCTGGTTCTGGGAAAACAACATTGCTAACGATATTAGGCGGATTGTTAAGTCAAACGAGTGGTACAGTGCTTTACAATGATGCGCCATTGTTTGATAAACAGCATCGTCCTAGTGATTTACGATTGGAAGATATTGGTTTTATTTTTCAATCTTCACATTTAGTTCCTTATTTAAAAGTGATAGAGCAATTGACACTCGTAGGTCAAGAAGCGGGAATGACCAAACAACAAAGTTCAACAAGAGCAATACAACTTTTGAAAAATATTGGTTTAGAAGATCGCTTGAATGTATATCCGCATCAGTTATCTGGCGGTGAAAAGCAACGTGTTGCGATTATGAGAGCATTTATGAATAATCCGAAAATCATTTTAGCAGATGAGCCCACAGCAAGTTTAGATGCCGATAGAGCAACAAAAGTTGTTGAGATGATACGTCAACAAATTAAAGAACAACAAATGATTGGTATTATGATTACACACGATCGAAGATTATTTGAATATGCAGATCGAGTGATTGAATTAGAAGATGGCAAAATAACTGATTAGTGGCTTGTAAAGACGCTAAATGTTAATGATTTAAGACATAGTAGTATAAAAGTTAGATAACAGAATACGATTTGGGTTTACAAAAAACAGGCTGGGACATTAAGTTCTTAGGCAATGTAAAAAAGCTGATTTCTATTAATTATTTGATAGAAATCAGCTTTTTTGATATGTATTTTATAATGTACAGCTCGTTGCATTCATATAGCTTGAAGTCACGTTTAAAACCATATCTATCATTATGGTATGCATATCTTTTAAAACCTATTCTTTTGTTATTAGGACATATAAATTCATCATTAAGTTCGTCATATTTCCAATTTTGAGTGTTAAAAATGTCACTTTTAAACTTTCTAGTTTTATCTTTAATAAACATGACATACGTAATAAGTGGCGTTTTATTAAAATCATCTATAATAGCCATATAGTTTTGCTCACTATCATAACATGCATCAGCTACAATATACTCCGGTAAATAACCGAAGGTATTTTGAATCATTGTTAAAAATGGAATTAAAGTTCTAGTATCTGTTGGGTTTTGAAATAGGTCATAGGATAAAACAAATTGAGAATTTGTCGCTATTTGTAAATTGTATCCTGGCTTAAGTTGGCCAAAGTGTCTTATTTTTTTAAAGTATTTAAAAGTAAAATTACATGTTAATACGTAGTATTAATGGCGAGACTCCTGAGGGAGCAGTGCCAGTCGAAGACAGGGGCCCCAACACAGAAGCTGACATATAGTCAGCTTACAACAATGTGCCGGTTGGGGTGGCTGAGACGGCACCCTAGGAAGGGACCCGTCATCAAAAATTCTATTTATAGAATTTTACAGTAATGTGCCAGATGGGCATAGCGAAGCCATTCAATACGAAGTATTGTATAAATAGAGAACAGCAGTAAGATATTTTCTAATTGAAAATTATTTTACTGCTGTTTTTTTTAGGGATTAATGTCCCAGACTCTTTAGTTTATTTATTTTCAATATAACAATTGTCTAATCAAGGATTAACGAATATTTAAAGATAGTTTGACGCAATATTAGAAACAACCTATAATAATAGTTTGTTTGTGGATTAACTATTATAAATAAAAGCGGCGTAAAGACATATAAACCAACTACTTGAACAATATAACGTTAATAACAATCTATACTGATACATTACGCCTAGATAATCTTTGATGAGCACATGTAAGAAAAAGTGATATGGTGTATGATTTCCGACACCATCGATAGATAAACCTAATTTTTGGGCTAGTCGTAAGGCGCGCAATACATGAAACTGACTTGTTACACAAACAATTTTAACTGCTTCATGATACAAATTGTTGATGATTTGTTTAGAATATAAAAAGTTTGTGTATGTATTTATAGAGTGAGATTCCATTAGTATATCTGTTTTATCAACACCATGTGCAATCAAATAACGTTGCATAGCTAAAGCTTCAGAAATTGGTTCGTCTGGTCCTTGTCCGCCAGATACAATGATCTTTGTTGCTGATGCTTGTTGTTGATAGATATCAAGTGCACGATCTAAACGCGCTGCAAGCATTGGTGTGACAAATTCGGTAAAAATACCAGCACCTAACACAATTATGATATCAACTTCTTTGTTGTATGATCTATGTCTATATGATACTGTCCAAACGAGATAACAAATAAAGGTTAGTAACAGGGAAAGACATAATATAGCTAACCACATAGACAAACCTTTCACAATAGGTGACTGAATCGTACTTATAAATAGAAGTGCTGATGTGTAGAGTACAAATTTATATGAAAAAGATAATAATTTTTTAATAAATAAGCGACTAGAAGTATGAGAAAATAAATATCTATGTTTGAATAGCATGATAATACTGATTATTATAAATGTTACAAACATAGACCAAGGGAAAGTATAGGTCATGATGCTATAGATGAGTGACAAAAATATCGATATGACAACTAAGATGTAGCATGTTAAATTTAACGTCAGAGTATAGTTGAAAATTAACGGACAAATAACGATAAGTATAAATATTAATAATAAATTCAATAACATACTGACACCTCGCTTATAATAAATATTAAATATAAATGTAGATGATTTAATTTATTAAAGCAAGGAGAAAGCAGCAACATGTAAATCTTAATTTGTTATATTATATATGGGTCAATATTTTTGTGTTTTTTAGATGTGCGATACAATGATTGCTGAGGATACTTTATAAAAATAGTAATTAGGGAGAAATAATTATGGTAAAACATTTACAAGACCATATTCAATTTTTAGAGCAGTTTATAAATAACGTTAACGCATTAACTGCAAAAATGTTGAAAGATTTACAAAATGAATATGAAATTTCATTAGAGCAGTCTAACGTATTAGGTATGTTAAATAAAGAACCTTTGACAATTAGTGAAATCACGCAAAGACAAGGTGTAAATAAGGCCGCAGTAAGCCGACGAATTAAAAAGTTAATCGATGCTAAATTAGTTAAGTTAGATAAACCAAATTTAAATATTGATCAACGTTTGAAATTCATAACCTTAACTGACAAAGGTAGAGCATATTTGAAAGAACGTAATGCGATTATGACAGATATGGCGCAAGATATTACTAATGATTTAAATTCTGAAGATATTGAAAATGTAAGGCAAGTATTAGAAGTCATCAATCATCGCATTAAAACATATAGCAATCATAAATAGGTTTTTGAAGGTGTTCAAATATAAGACTAAATATGTATGTATTGAACACCTTCTTTTTAGTTATAATTGAGAGAGTACTTTCATAAATAATGTAATAAGGTACAATTCTAAAGTAAAGTTAATCATTTCTTGAATTGTATTCTTGGGATAATATTTGTAAAATAATAATGGTAAAATAATGAAATAATTTTTGTGATATACATATAACAATTGAAGAGGAACAGAATTGAGGTGAAAGTATGAAATCTTGCCCGAAGTGCGGACAACAAGCACAAGATGATGTACAGATATGTACACAATGTGGACATAAATTTGATAGTCGTCAAGCATTATATAGAAAGTCAACCGATGAAGATATACAAACTAATAACATCAAGATGAGAAAAATGGTGCCTTGGGCAATTGGTTTTTTCATTTTAATCTTAATTATTATATTGTTCTTTTTACTAAGAAACTTCAATTCACCTGAAGCGCAAACTAAAATATTAGTGAATGCGATTGAGAATAATGATAAACAAAAAGTAGCAACATTATTAAGTACTAAAGATAATAAAGTAGATTCTGAAGAAGCAAAAGTATACATTAACTATATCAAAGATGAAGTTGGGCTTAAGCAATTTGTCAGCGACCTTAAAAATACGGTACATAAATTGAATAAGAGTAAGACCAGCGTAGCTTCTTATATTCAAACCAGATCTGGTCAAAATATATTACGTGTAAGTAAAAATGGCACACGTTATATCTTTTTCGATAATATGAGCTTTACTGCACCTACCAAGCAACCAATTGTTAAACCGAAAGAAAAAACAAAATATGAGTTTAAATCTGGTGGTAAGAAAAAGATGGTTATAGCTGAAGCAAATAAAGTGACGCCAATAGGTAATTTTATACCGGGGACATATAGAATTCCAGCTATGAAATCAACTGAGAACGGTGATTTTGCAGGCCATTTAAAATTTGATTTTAGACAAAGTAATTCTGAAACGGTAGATGTTACTGAAGATTTTGAAGAAGCAAATATATCTGTAACTTTAAAAGGCGATACAAAATTAAATGATAGTTCTAAAAAAGTAACTATAAATGACCATGAAATGGCATTTTCAAGTTCCAAAACGTATGGTCCATATCCACAAAATAAAGATATTACCATTTCAGCTTCAGGTAAAGCGAAAGATAAAACATTTACAACACAGACGAAGACGATTAAAGCTAGCGATTTAAAATACAATACAGAGATAACTTTGAATTTTGACAGTGAAGATATCGAAGACTATGTTGAAAAGAAAGAAAAAGAAGAAAACAGCTTGAAGAACAAATTGATAGAATTCTTTGCTGGATATTCTTTAGCGAATAATGCTGCGTTTAATCAGTCGGATTTTGATTTTGTATCATCATATATAAAAAAAGGATCATCTTTTTATGATGATGTAAAGAAGCGTGTATCTAAAGGAAGTTTAATGATGATTAGTTCACCACAAATTATAGATGCTGAAAAACATGGTGATAAGATTACCGCAACCGTAAGATTAATAAATGAAAACGGTAAGCAAGTAGATAAAGAATATGAGCTTGAACAAGGCTCGCAAGACCGCTTGCAATTAATCAAGACATCAGAAAAATAGAGTATAAAACTTAAATAAGATGCATGTGTCATGGAATACAAACAACATCCTTTCAAAGTATTTACAATTAGTGTGAATTACTTTGAAGGGATTGTTTTTTGTGGAAAAATTTATGAAGTGCTGAGGTTTATATCATTTTATACCTTTTATAAGTTGTAATGATGTTCATGAAACTTGTGACTAATGCTAATATATAAAAGAGCATATTTAAATTTAGTTTCTGTTCGTGATAGTTATAAACTAATCATTATATAAAGGAGATAGTCATATGAATGATTTAACGCATTTTAACAAGCGTTCACCGATATTTATTATTATTTTAGGATCTTTGACGGCCATTGGAGCATTATCGATAGATATGTTTTTGCCTGGATTACCAGATATTAGACATGATTTTCAAACAACGACGTCTAACGCACAATTAACATTATCGATGTTTATGATTGGTTTAGCGTTTGGTAATTTGTTTGCTGGTCCAATTTCAGATTCAACTGGGCGCAGAAAGCCGCTTATTATAGCTATGATTATTTTTACATTAGCAAGTTTAGGTATTGTTTTTGTACATAATATTTGGCTGATGGTTGCATTAAGATTTCTTCAAGGAGTGACAGGTGGCGCAGCAGCAGTTATTTCAAGAGCTATAGCAAGTGATATGTATAGTGGTAATGAACTAACTAAGTTTATGGCATTATTGATGCTTGTTAATGGTATTGCACCAGTTGTTGCGCCAACAATAGGGGGCATAATTTTAAATTATTCTGTCTGGCGTATGGTCTTTGTCATTCTGACTATCTTTGGCTTCGTCATGGTCATAGGTTCTTTATTAAAAGTACCTGAATCATTAACAGTGACAAATCGTGAGTCAAGTAGTGGATTAAAGACAATGTTTAAAAACTTCAAAATATTATTGAAGACGCCACGTTTTGTATTACCAATGCTCATTCAAGGTATGACATTTGTAATATTATTTACTTATATTTCTGCGTCTCCGTTTATTATTCAAAAAATTTATGGCATGACTGCAATACAATTTAGTTGGATGTTTGCAGGAATTGGTATTACGCTCATTATATCAAGTCAACTTACTGGGTACCTTGTTGATTTTATAGACTCACAAAAATTGATGAGAGGCATGACGATGATTCAGATTATCGGTGTAATTTTAGTGACGATTGTATTGCTTAATCATTGGAACTTTTGGATTTTAGCGATAGGATTTATCATTTTAATAGCACCAGTGACAGGTGTTGCGACACTTGGTTTTACAATAGCTATGGATGAAAGTAGTAGTGGTAGAGGGAGTTCATCAAGTTTATTAGGTTTAGTACAGTTTTTATTTGGTGGTGTTGCATCGCCATTAGTGGGGGTAAAAGGTGAAGATAATCCTATACCTTACATAATTATTATTATAGCTACAGCAGTTATATTAATTATTTTACAGATTTATAATATGAAGGTATTTAAAACAAATCGATGATAAACATAGTTTCTTCTATTATATTGAATTGAAAAATTAAAAAACAAAACTTGAGCTATTCATAGACCTATGAATTTAGCATCAAAAATAAAAATGCCGAGATTATTATGTGGAAATCTCGGCATTTTTATATTGATAGCACCGTTACATATGTACTATTATCTATCCATTTGGTTTAACTTTATCTAGTTGTTTTATAGCATTTCTTTATTAGAATGAAACCGTATTATTAGTTTTGAAGTTTAATCGTATTAGCCAATAAAATGTCAGCAACTTCTTCAGGTGATTCATTACAACCATTCGAAAGCCAATTAATAAACACCCCAGCTTGACCGCCTATGATATATGTAACATAAAGCTGTTTATTGGTTACTGTAGTACTATAGTCATTCATAATTTGTTGATAGTAATCTCTCGCTAAATTTATATAGTCTATGAATAATGTTTTCATTGGATAGGTAACTAAAATGTCTTTGAAAAACTGCTCATTGTGCTTGATATACTTAGCAATAATAATGAAGAATTTATAAAGTTTAAGCTTATCCTGTTTAATATTTTCGAAATTATGATGTAGCGCGCTTAGAAGAAATTGGAATTTTTCCTTATGCTTTGAGTTGATGGTATCCAATAAATCAAATTTATCTTTGTAATAATCATAAAAAGTAGAACGATTAATATTACAATACGCGCAAATCATTTTAGTGGATATTTCTTGAAAAGGATATTCAGCCATCAAATCAACAAGTGCGTTTTGAATTTCTATTTTGGCTTGTCGTTTCATATTGTTACACCTTTGTGAATTTTAACCAACACTCTTATAAAAATTGTTGGTGTTTTTTTAGTTATCATGTCTCTATAATAAATAAAGTGAATTTTAAAAGCAAATAGGAGGAAATGTTTCATGAAAAAGATGATATTAATTAATGTCATTACGGTTGTTGTACTGTTAGCAATTGGGATTGCTGGCTTTTATTTTTGGAATAAAACAACAAGCTATGTAACAACTGATAATGCAAAAGTAAATGGCGATCAAATTAAAATAGCAAGTCCTGCATCTGGACAAATTAAATCACTTAATGTTAAACAAGGTGACAAACTCGATAAAGGTGACAAAGTAGCAATTGTTACTGTACAAGGTCAAGATGGCGAAACGAAAGATATGGATCTTAAAATGCCTCAAAAAGGTACAATTGCCAAATTAGATGGTATGGAAGGTTCAATGGTGCAAGCTGGTAACCCAATCGCTTATGCATACAATTTAGATGATTTATATGTAACAGCAAATATTGACGAAAAAGATATTAAAGATGTTGAAGTAGGTAAAGATGTTGATGTGACTATTGACGGTCAAAAAGCTTCTATTAAAGGTAAAGTTGATAGTATTGGAAAAGCAACTGCTGCAAGCTTTTCATTAATGCCATCATCAAATAGTGATGGTAACTACACTAAAGTTTCTCAAGTAATACCTGTTAAAATCACTCTAGAATCAGAACCGTCTAAACAAGTTGTTCCTGGAATGAACGCTGAAGTAAAAATCCATAAAAATTAAGGGGGTCATTAAATGACTACGACCTTCATTATTAGCTACATTATTTTAGCGCTCATTATTGTTGGGGTTATCAATTTATTTTTAATAAGATCAAGAAAAAAAGGCAAACGCCAACAAAAGGAACAACAATTTACGACACGTCAATCAAATCAATCTAAATTTAAAGCTAGTGATTTAGACAAAACAACTGATCAATCGACACAACGTATGACGCATGAAGAGTTGCGTGTTGACAATCAAGATGATCATAGCCAAGTTAGTCTAAATGGTTACACAAAGGGGTCTGAGAAAGATCAAGAAGCATTCACTAATAATAAGGATGAGGAAGCAGTTGCTGCTAAAAATCCTGAATCAGAAGAATATAAAGTGAATGAAAAAATAAAAAAAGAACATAAAAACTTTATTTTTGGTGAAGGTGTTTCACGCGGTAAAATATTAGCGGCATTATTATTCGGTATGTTTATTGCGATTTTAAACCAAACATTATTAAATGTTGCTTTACCAAAAATTAATACGGAATTTAATATTTCTGCGTCAACAGGGCAATGGTTGATGACGGGATTCATGTTAGTAAACGGTATTTTAATACCAATTACGGCGTATCTATTTAATAAATATTCATATCGAAAATTATTTTTAGTTGCGTTAGTACTCTTTACAATTGGTTCATTAATCTGTGCGATTTCAATGAATTTCCCAATCATGATGGTTGGACGTGTATTACAAGCCATTGGTGCAGGTGTACTAATGCCATTAGGTTCAATTGTTATTATTACAATTTATCCACCTGAAAAACGTGGTGCTGCCATGGGTACAATGGGTATCGCAATGATTTTAGCACCTGCAATTGGTCCAACATTATCAGGTTATATTGTACAAAATTACCATTGGAATGTGATGTTTTACGGTATGTTCATTATCGGGATTATCGCTATTTTAATTGGTTTTGTATGGTTTAAGTTATATCAATATACAACAAACCCTAAAGCTGATATCCCAGGTATCATTTTTAGTACGATTGGTTTTGGTGCTTTGTTATATGGTTTCTCAGAAGCTGGCAACAAAGGTTGGGGTTCAGTAGAGATAGAAACAATGTTTGCGATTGGTATTATCTTTATTATTCTATTCGTTATTAGAGAATTAAGAATGAAATCACCAATGTTGAATTTAGAAGTATTGAAATTCCCAACATTTACATTAACAACAATTATTAATATGGTTGTAATGTTAAGTTTATATGGTGGTATGATTTTATTACCGATTTATTTACAAAATTTACGCGGATTCTCAGCATTAGATTCCGGATTGTTATTATTACCTGGTTCTCTAATTATGGGTCTACTAGGACCATTTGCAGGTAAATTGTTAGATACTATTGGTTTAAAACCATTAGCTATCTTTGGTATTGCTGTAATGACTTATGCAACATGGGAATTAACTAAATTAAATATGGATACACCATATATGACAATCATGGGTATCTATGTACTTCGTTCATTTGGTATGGCATTTATAATGATGCCAATGGTAACTGCAGCTATTAATGCGTTACCGGGACGACTTGCCTCTCATGGTAATGCTTTCTTAAATACGATGCGTCAATTAGCAGGCTCTATAGGTACAGCAATCTTAGTTACTGTAATGACAACACAAACTACACAACACTTATCAGCTTTTGGGGAAGAGTTAGATAAAACGAATCCTGTTGTACAAGATCATATGCGTGAATTAGCATCACAATATGGCGGACAAGAAGGCGCAATGAAAGTGTTACTACAATTTGTAAATAAACTAGCAACGGTTGAAGGTATTAATGATGCATTTATAGTTGCAACGATATTTAGCATCATCGCCTTAATTTTATGTTTATTTTTACAAAGTAATAAAAAAGCAAAAGCTACAGCTCAAAAGTTAGATGCAGATAATAGTATCAATCATGAATAAATAAAATAAATTAATTGAAGTGTGACTAATCAAAAATTATGTTGTGGGGACATGATTTTTAAAGTATCGGTGCCAAATATGGTTATCGATACTTTTTTTATTTGTTGATTTATAGAATGTTAGAGGAATTATATTAAAATTTGGCATTGACGTAGTAGGTCATTAATAAAGAAAAAGCAGGAAGTGGGTCAACGAAATGAATTTTGTGAAAATAACATTTCTGTCCCAATCCCTACTATATAACATTATTTTAAACGAGGCATGCGATTACGGAAGAATAAGCTTATAACAAGTAAACCGATGCTACAGCCAAGTAAAATGATGCCGTTATGAATAGCGTCAGCTTCTGTAATCACTTGATCTGGTGGTACATTTAAATAATATTTTTTGAAAACATCTGCAATTTCTTGTGCGAGTGCTTTAATAATATAACTGAAATACAATGTAATGACTAACATAATTGTTAACACTAAAATATTTACTACTTTTAGAACTGTGCGATTAAATACAATTGTCAGTATTGTTATGACTAGGCTAACGATACATAAAATAAAGAAACCGTTAAAGACTAAAATTAAGCGATCGATTCCTTGTTGTAAATCATTGATATTACCCAAATTAATATTTAATTGATGCATTTTTCCAATTGTCTCGTTAAAATTTTTAATGCCATCAAAATCTACAGATTCTTTGGTGAAGACAATATTAAAAATGGGTTGTTTCCACATGCTGTATCCAGCGATTGCGGTTAATATAACAACAATGATTTGAATAATCATGCTTACCAATGAACGTTTTTTCTTACCATATCGCTTACCACGATGAATATTCGGTTGTTGAAATGTCTCATCAAATGGTTCTAATCGTTGATTTGGATTTGTCATGCAAGGTACCTCCGTATAAAGTTCTTTTCTTTACTTATCAATATGTCTAGTTGTCTGTTATAATGATGAAAAATCACTGTTCAATTGTAGTCTTAAATTTGAAAGTGAAAAAGAAAATATCTTCTACATTATATACTTTTTTTGGCAAAGAATGTAGGGGATAGACAATCATTGGATACATAAAATATATAAAGGTAGGTTAAGACATTGATTAGAAACCGTGTTATGAATAGCGTTGTCAATAAATATTTGCTTCACAATCGCTCGATTATGTTTAAAAATGATCAAGATGTTGAAAGATTTTTTTATAAAAGAGAAATTGAAAATAGAAAAAAACATAAGCAGCCTTCAACATTAAATGTTAAAGCAAATTTAGAAAAATTGTCATTAGATGATATGCAAGTCTTTCGCTTTAATTTCAGACATCAAATTGATAAGAAAATTTTATATATTCACGGTGGATTCAATGCACTACAACCATCACCGTTCCATTGGAGATTGTTGGATAAAATCACTTTAAGTACATTATATGAGGTTGTACTGCCTATCTATCCAAAGACACCAGAGTTTCATATTGACGATACTTTCCAAGCGATACAACGTGTTTATGATCAATTAGTATCTGAAGTAGGACATCAAAATGTCGTAGTCATGGGTGATGGTTCAGGTGGTGCACTGGCATTATCCTTTGTACAATCTCTTTTAGATAATCAACAGCCATTACCGAATAAATTGTATTTAATCTCACCAATTTTAGATGCAACACTATCTAATAAAGATATTTCGGACGCCTTAATCGAACAAGATGCGGTTCTAAGTCAGTTTGGTGTCAATGAGATTATGAAAAAATGGGCGAATGGCCTACCATTAACAGATAAGCGCATATCGCCAATTAATGGCACAATAGAAGGATTGCCACCAGTTTATATGTTTGGTGGTGGACGTGAAATGACACATCCTGATATGAAGCTATTTGAACAAATGATGTTGCAACATCATCAATACATTGAGTTTTATGATTATCCTAAGATGGTACATGATTTTCCAATTTATCCAATTAGACAATCACATAAAGCTATTAAACAAATTGCCAAATCGATAGATGAGGATGTAACACAAAATAACTAATAACATATAAATGACCCAGTTACGATTTCATGCAAGATGATATTTGACATGAAAACGTAATTGGGTTTTGTTTTTGAAAATATAGCAAGGGTTATATAGACTAATTGTTAATGAGCTTCTGAGTGAAAATCACCAATAAGTGTATTGATATGTGTGATGATAAAGTATTGCCCTTTAATTTGATAAAATTGATCTAAAAAATTATCGAATTGACGTGGAATATCACTAAGTTCTGCAAAGTTAGCTGTTTTATCATAATTGCGATGAGCAACCTCATTTTGAAATTTATCATAATGTTCTAGGAAATGTTGATCTTCAAGCTGTTGTTCCACAATAGTCATAATATTATCGATGGCTTGCTTTTGTCCTTGAACATAAGCCATATGCACGCCACGCTTAAGTAGCTGATTTGCTGGTCCGTTAATGTATAACCCTTTTTGTGCATTTAATTCTGTTAATTCAAACTTAACATCATCTAATAAATCTAGTAATTCGATATGAATCTTTTGTTGTAATGCATCTGTCATTTTAATGCTCCTTTGTGTGGAATTGCTATTTTATGTCCTAATTGTTCAGGCCAAGTGATAGTTGATTGATTTTTATAATAGTGTGCTATTTGTGTTGAAAATGATTCAGGAAAAGCATCAGAACGACGTGTGTGCTGATTAATTCCCATCATCATTACTTCATTTGTTGATGCTAGTGTACCATCTTCTTTAGTTAATGTTAAAAATAAATGCAACCGCTTATAATCGTAATCATAAATATATAAAGTAACAGTAAATACATCGCCAAGAGACAATTCTGAGAGGTATGTCGTATGTTCTTCTAGTGTAAATAGCGTATATGCTAAATTTTCGCGTTCTTTTAAAGAAAGACCGTGGCTGTAATTAAAACGATTCACGACGTCACTAAAAATGATATTATAATTTGCATCATGCATATGATTGTTATGGTCAATGAATTCAGATGTTACGGTTTGAGTATGTGTAAAAAGTTGTTTGATAATAACCATCTCCTTAGTGACTATCATACTAAAATAAATTAAGACATACACGTTATTTAATTCATGATAAAATAATAGAGAATTCGTTATTTAGGGGGAGTATCGATGGCTTTAAAGATACGGTATCAAACTACATATGAACCGTTTAAAGTAGTTGATGATATCAAAGAGATACCAAAAGATGCGACTATTGTTTGGTATGATTTTGATGAACCGAATGAACAAGAAAATGAATGGTTTAAAGCACATTTTAATTTTAATGATTTAGAAGTGGATGATGCAATTAACGGTATGCCACGAGCTAAATATAAATCTTATAAAGATTATCAATACTTAGTATTCCATAGTATTATGGGGTCAAACTATTCACCAATAGCACTAAATATTTTTATACAAGACAATGTATTAGTAACATATCATCATCAAACGTTGGAATCATTAAATAAAGTAGTCTATAAGTATATGAATACATTAGATGCAGAATTAGATTGTGCAGATGTCGTCATATTAATTTTAGATATGATGGTTGATAAATATTTCAACTTTGTATATGCACTTGAAGATAGTGTTTATCATTTTGAAGACCGCCATGTAGATGATCGCTTTAATAAAATGGTCATGGATAGTGTCTTTAAGTTACGTTCGGATTTGATTAAAGTAAAACGTGTACTGTTTCCTATGCAAGAGCTAATTGATACAATGAAACAAAATGGTGATTTGATTATAGATAATAAACATTCGCTATACATTCAACATATCGATGACCACTTGATTAAGCAACGTAATATCATTCGTACTGCTCAAGAAATGACAAACGAAATACGAGAAAATTTTGAGTCATACACGTCATTTAGAATGAATAGTATTATGCAAGTACTGACATTAGTATCAGTTATATTTTCACCGTTAACATTCATAGCTGGGATTTATGGTATGAACTTTGTAAATATGCCGGCATTACATTTACATTATGGATATTATATTTGCTTAGCTGTAATGTTTGTTATAGCTGTCGTATTAATCATCTTTTTCAGACGTAAAAAATGGTTTTAAATTAGAAATGACGAAAAGGTAGGTTTAATCATGAGTGATTTTCAAAGAGAACAGAGAAAAAATGAACATGTTGAAATAGCAATGGCCCAATCTGACGCAATGCATTCAGATTTTGATAAGATGCGTTTTGTGCATCATTCTATCCCATCAATTAATGTAAATGATATCGATTTGACATCACAGACGCCTGACTTAACGATGGCATATCCGGTTTATATTAATGCAATGACGGGTGGTAGCGAGTGGACGAAAAACATCAATGAAAAGCTAGCTGTAGTTGCAAGAGAAACTGGCTTAGCGATGGCAGTTGGATCAACACATGCGGCATTGAGAAATCCACGCATGGCTGAGACGTTTACGATTGCGCGAAAAATGAATCCTGAAGGCATGATTTTTAGCAATGTTGGTGCGGACGTACCAGTAGAAAAGGCTTTGGAAGCAGTTGAATTACTTGAGGCACAAGCGTTACAAATCCATGTTAATTCTCCTCAAGAATTAGTTATGCCTGAAGGGAATCGTGAATTTGTGACTTGGTTAGATAATATAGCGTCGATTGTATCACGAGTGTCTGTTCCAGTCATTATAAAAGAAGTTGGATTTGGTATGAGCAAAGAATTAATGCATGACTTACAACAAATAGGCGTCAAGTATGTCGATGTTAGTGGCAAAGGTGGTACTAACTTTGTAGATATTGAAAATGAACGTCGTGCAAATAAAGATATGGATTACTTATCATCATGGGGACAGTCTACAGTTGAGTCATTACTTGAAACAACGGCTTATCAAAGCGAAATTTCAGTTTTCGCGAGTGGTGGTTTACGTACACCACTCGATGCAATTAAAAGTTTAGCACTTGGTGCAAAGGCAACTGGTATGTCACGTCCGTTTTTAAATCAAGTTGAAAATAATGGCATTGCACATACAGTAGCTTATGTAGAATCATTTATTGAACACATGAAATCAATAATGACGATGTTAGATGCTAAAAATATTGACGACTTAACACAAAAACAAATCGTATTTAGTCTGGAAATATTGTCATGGATAGAACAACGTAACTTGAATATACATCGAGGATAAATAAAAGAGGAGGCGAAGGCCTCCTCTTTTATTTATGAGTTTGGTGTTTAACTAAACCATTGTATGAATCCCATAATGACTATAACACCAATTAAATCGATTAAGAATGCACCAACAATAGGTACAACTAAATATGCTTTAGGTGAGTTTCCATATTTTTTAGTAATAACATCTAAATTTGCCATGGCATTTGGCGTTGCACCAAGCCCATGACCGATAAAACCACCTACCATTACTGCAGCATCATAATCTTTTCCTAAACCTCTAAATAAAATTAAAACAGCAAATAAAATCATAACGACAACTTGAACTAAAACGATAATAATAAGAGGTATAGCAAGTTTATAAATTTCGATTAATTGAATGCTCATTAGCGCAAGAGATAAGAAAATACCTAATGCGACATCGCCAATTTGATTAGTAATTTTTAAATCTACAATATTAAAATTAAAACTTTCAGAGATATTTCGGACAATAACAGCTACAAATAATGAGCCAACGTAAATTGGAACATTAATCCCTGTTTGAGCTGTAAACAAATGACTGAAATAACTTCCAACTGCCATACAGAATACAACGATTGTAAATTGAATGAAGAATACTTCAGTGGCATTAAATTTACTATGTAAATGTTCGTTATATGCTACTTGGCTATAATCTTTAAATGTATCGTCACTATGTTGAGGCTTTAAGTTATAACGTTTGATTAAAAATTTTACAACTGGACCACCGATAAGCCCTCCAAATACAAGACCTAAAGTTGCAGCTGCAAGAGCCGCTGTCAGTGCCGAATCAATACCTAAATCTTGAATTGTCTTACCATAAGCAGCAGCATTACCATGACCGCCTTCCATAGACATGGAACCTGCTGTTAATCCTAACAAAGGTTTAATATTTAATACTTTTGCTAGTGATACACCAACTATGTTTTGAATGACTGAAATGATAGCACAAAACATAAAGTATAATAGCAAGACTTTGCCACCTAATTTAAATAATTTCAATGATGCACCAAGACCGATTGTCGTAAAGAATGCTAACATGAAGAAATCTTGAATGAATGAAGCATCTAATTTAATCTTAACCATGCCAAATGAATCCAAAGCCGCAACTAAAATAGCAAAGATTAAGCCGCCAATCACTGGTGCTGGTATACAAATACGTTTTAAAAAATTAACGTGATTAACGATAGCCTTACCAAGTAAATAAAGGATACAAGCTAAACATAATGTTGTAATTGCATTAAGTTCTATCATTTTCAAATCCCCCTTGTTGAATATCCCTCTCCCTAAATAAGCTTTTATATGTAAGCGTTATAAAAGGGCGCTTTTAACATTATACATGCAACAAATCAATATTTCTAGTTTTTGAAAATAATATCAATAATATTAATGCATCTAAATTTAATAATTATAAATAATTCTATTGTTATATTTTATAATTAAGAACAAGTTCAATAAGAGGAGATGAATCAAAAAATATGATGGATACAAAGAAAAACAATCAACCCATCCGCATGTTGACGGCACGATTGATTGACTTATAAGGAGATAGATTTCATTTTCATGATAGTAATCAATGAAAGATGGCATTTATTTCCAAGTATCTTCGGGAAACATACAATCTGATTTACGCATGCGAGACACAAATGGATTACCTTTCACTGTGTAACGTAAAGATTTATGTGTCCAATCACCTTTATTTGGAATACCGATTCGTGGACTAGCAATAATATCTTTAGGATATTTACGATTCTTAGTATCAATAGACAATCTACAGTCATTTAACGTAGCGCCATCGATAGCCCGTGGAATGTTAAATGCCTTAGTCCATTTTCCTGGGCCATTCGTTACCTCGTAGCCTTTCTTACCTCTGTTACGGAACATAGCGGATAAACCTTCTTCTGGTTCAATTGCGCGGATAAGTACGCCTTCAGGTATACCTTCAGATTTTGTTACAAAATTAATGAGTAAATGCGTATGCATGACATGTGCATAAATTGTACCACCACGTTTATATAATGACGTGACTTTAGGTGTTATTTTACCGCCATAGCCATGAGCCGCACGATCATTCAAACCTAAGTAAGCTTCCGTTTCCACGATGTAGCCTGTATACGTTTGAGTGGTATCCTGATAAATCACTTTGACACCTAATAAGTTTTTAGCAATTTGTCTTGTATCATTATTAACGAAATCCATAATATTCTCCTCGCAATTATATGATTAATTTAAATAAAAATGAAAAAGATATTTTTATTGTGGTAAATGTTTGATAAAATAGTATTGTTAAGAATTATAAAAATGTAAAGTATATACTTTGTTATGGAATATTTTATTTGCATAGATTGAGACTCTTTTAAACGTGAACATTGCAGTATGACATATTTTTAGTATAGTTAACGAAGCGTTGACTTTCAAATGAGTCTCCATATAGATGTGTACTTGTAGCGGGTTTTCATTTTACTAGTGATGAAATATAAAGTTCATTTTCCAAAGTGATTGACGATTGAAATGAAGTGGCTTGATAATGAATCTTGTAAATTATAACGGTAACAATAATTAAAAATATAAATATGATTAACGAAAGGGAGATTACAATGGAACAATTACCTCAAGTAGGTTTTATGAAATCATTCGTTTTATTTTGGAAAAATTATGTAAATTTTAAGGGGAGATCAAGACGTAGTGAATATTGGTATATGGCACTATGGCATTTGATACTTATGGTTCCAGCTGTGTGTGTGCTAATAATAAACCTATTTCTATTCTTTATTTCTATAGCGGCGGATAACGAAACATTAATAGTTATGAGTATATTGATGATTATCCTTACATCTGTGTATACTTTTGTCTATAGTTTGGCAACGTTTATTCCAAATTTAGCGTTGTGCGTTCGAAGATTTCACGATATATCAAGAACAATGTTATTTCCAATGATTATGACAGTATTCAGTATTATATTTTATATAGTATTACAGATTATCGATAGTTATTATGACAGTGATTTTACATTAATGCCGATGGGTCTTAATATTTTGTTAGTACTTCTTTATTTTGTTTATTTAGGCCTAACAATTGTTATGATAGTATTCCTATGCTTTGACAGTAAGCCGGCAAATAAATATGGCGAAAGCCCAAAATACCCGTCTACAATTAAAAATCAACCAGTGACATCTGAAACACCGGAAAAAGCGTGTACATCTGAAACACCGAAAACACCGGAAGAAACAGATAATCAATTGTAATGATATAAATATCTCGGCACAATGATGCTGGGATATTTTTTTACAAATAAGGCAATAAAGGCATGGAAAAAACATATCTAGTGCTAATGATACTTAACATGCAAAAATGGCACTATTTAAATTTTTCAATTTCAGAAATTTTAAAAATAAATTCATTTTAAAAATATTGCATTTATAGAGAATGGAAATGTTATATTAAGATAAATACATATTTTTTTAGGAGGCAAAGTATGGGACTTGTAATTGAACATGTTACGAAACGTTTTGGCAAGATGACGGCAGTAAATGATATTTCATTAAAGTTAGAATCAGGTAAAATGTTAGGTTTTCTAGGAAGAAATGGTGCAGGTAAAACAACGACATTTCGTATGATTTTAGGCTTAAGTGAACCAACTGAAGGACACATTACGTATAACGGTAAAAAACTAGATAAAACAATGTACAATCGTATTGGTTATTTACCGGAAGAACGCGGTTTACATGGGAAATTGACAGTTGAAGAAGAATTGAAATATTTGGCAACTTTAAAGGGAATGTCAAAAACAGAAATACAACAGCAAATATCGTATTGGCTTGAGCGTTTTGATATTACTGAAAACCGCAAAAAACGAATTGATAGTCTATCAAAAGGGAATCAACAAAAAATTCAGCTGTTAGCAAGTATGTTACATAAACCAGAATTACTAATATTAGATGAGCCTTTCAGTGGTCTAGACCCAGTTAATGTTGAGTTATTAAAAGAAGCAGTTAAAGACTTAAATGATTGGGGCAGTACAATCGTTTATAGTTCTCACCGTATGGAGCATGTTGAAGAATTATGTGATGATGTTTGTATTTTAGATAAAGGTCAACTTGTTGTTTCTGGTGATATCAATCATGTACGTGCATCTAATGGTAACAAGAAAGTTGTCATTGAATCAGAAACAACACTACCAGATTTAACAAACATTAGAGGCATCATTCATAGTGAAAACATGAAGCAAGGTCTTCAGTTGACGATTGAGAATGAAGACGTAGCCAAAGATATTTATCAAGTTGTGGCACATCAAGGTTATGTTAAACGATTCCAAGTTGTAGAACCATCATTACAAGATATATTCATTGAGAAGGTTGGTGGCAAGGATGCATAAGTTTTGGGCGACATTTACTTTGACATATATCAAAAAAATTAAAGCTAAATCATTTGTAATTTTTATGATTATTATTGCTGCCTTAATGATTGGCCTATCTAACATTGATAAGATTATTAACATGTTTGATGATGGTCCAGATAAAATTGGTGTAGCAGCACCGAATGAACAAATCTATAAGGTTTTCAAGCAACAGGCGAATACATTTCATAGTGATGCTAAGTTTACTAAAGTTTCTATAGAAGATGCTGAAAAAGAAGTAAAAAAACATAAACTTGATAAAGCTTATATTATCAAGGTGAATCAAAATCGCACGTTACAAGGGACAATCATTAGTGAGAAGCGAGTAAGTCATGAAGATTCACAAAAAGTACAAGCACTGCTTACAGCTATTCAAACAAATATGGTAGCCGGGGAATTAAATATCAACAAAGAAGACTTACAAAAATTACAAGCACAAAGTAAAGTTGATAATAAGGTGATTTCTAATGATGAAGTCGATAAAGTATCAGAAGGACAAAAGATTTTCAACTATGCTTTAGCTTATGGCATTATCTTTCTAATGTTCTTCATTGTTTTAAATTATGCATCTCAAATAGCTATGGAAATTGCTAGTGAGAAAACATCGCGTGTCATTGAAATGATTATTACAAGTATTTCACCAATCCAACATATTTTTGCTAAAATTTTAGGCGTTATAGCAGTTGCCGTGACTCAGATTATTTTAATTGTATTGATGGCAGTTATATGCATTTTTGCCTTTGACTTAAAAGACTTGCTACAAGGTTTTAACGTGGAAATGAATCAATTGTCTTGGCAAATTATTATTGTCGGAATTATAAGTAGTATTGTTGGAATTACGGCGTATGTATTACTTGCAGCCATCCTCGGATCATTAACATCTAGAATAGAAGATTTAAATCAATCTTTGATGCCACTGACATTACTTGGTATGATTGCATTTTATATCGCGATATTCACGATAAATAATCCTGATGGACAACTTGCTTTAATCACAAGTTATATTCCGTTTTTAGCGCCATTTCAATTAGTTGTACGCGCTCAAACTTCAGGGCTTCAAATATATGAGGTCATCTTAAGTTCTTTAATCTCAATTGTAATGGTAGCTGTCTTGATATGGATTGCAATTAAAACATATAAAGATTCAGTACTTACATTTGAACGTGGCTTATTTAATTCAATGAAACGTGTATTTAAAAAATAAAATTGATGAGAGTGACACACATTTATCATATAAAATGATGATGAAAGCGTGTTACTCTTATTTTTTTATATTTAGCTATAGAATAATGTCTAAAAAAGTGTACAATATGAATGTGAAAACGAACTTTTTAAAATGGGAATGTGAAGTAAGAAGAAATGTAAACAAATGATATGTAGCCGATAGATTATTGATAGCAAATGTGTGATGGAGTGATTTCATGTTATATCCGATTTTTATATTTATATTAGCTGGCTTATGTGAAATAGGTGGGGGATACCTGATTTGGCTGTGGCTTAGGGAAGGACAGTCTTCACTTGTTGGGCTAATAGGCGGTGCGATACTCATGTTATATGGTGTCATTGCGACATTTCAATCATTTCCATCATTCGGAAGAGTATATGCAGCATATGGTGGCGTATTTATCATCATGAGTTTGATTTTTGCGATGGTCGTAGATAAACAAATGCCAGATAAATATGATGTTATCGGTGCAATCATTTGTATTGTAGGTGTTTTAGTAATGTTGCTACCCAGCAGAGCTTGAACACTTGTGGTTAGAAGGGAGAAGTAAAAATGATAGTTGAAGTTGAGCACCAAAGACAAGGTGTAGATTTAATCAAAATTGATAATGATGAAACTAAAATTATTTTTACGAATTATGGAGCAAGAGTAGTGTCTTGGAAATATCATGATAATAATATTGTTCTTGGAAATGTTGTTGAAGCGGATGAATTTTATCATAGTAATCCTTTTAAATTTGGTGCTTCTATAGGAAGATATAGCGGTAGAATTGATAATGCTAAATTTAAGTTGAAAGGTAAAGAATATCAGTTAGAAAAAAACAACGGTGAACATCATTTACATGGTGGATGTCATGGTTTGGACAATAAGTTATTTGATTATGAAATTAGAAATGAAATTGCTCAAATTAAAGTTATATTTAAGACGGTGTTGAAATCAGCTGATGATCATTTCCCGGGTGATATCGATGTGACGATTACAC
Organism: Staphylococcus aureus; assembly: GCF_001027105.1. Classification (GTDB taxonomy): domain Bacteria; phylum Bacillota; class Bacilli; order Staphylococcales; family Staphylococcaceae; genus Staphylococcus; species Staphylococcus aureus. The sequence goes on along the minus strand of NZ_CP011526.1, from coordinate 2,339,604 downwards.
ATATTTATGATGCGGATCACCAATGGTCGATTGAATACGAAGCAGTTGCATCAGAAGACACATTGTTTAGTCCTACGAATCATGTGTACTTCAATTTGAATCGAGATAATAATGTCGTTGATAATCATCGCATTTCAAGTAATCAATTAGATATGTATGTATTAGATGAGCGAAATATTGTTACAGGTGATATTCTAGATTTACATGAAGTGTTTGAAGATAACAAGATAAAATTGAGTGATATTTTTACATCACAACATGCGCAATTAAGCCAACAAATGACACGTTTTGGTGGTCTCGATCACCCATTTACAGTTGGTGAACATAAAATGTATGTTGAAAATCATGAATTTATGTTAGAGGTCGATACAGATATGCCTCATGTTGTGTTCTTTACTTTTAACCAGCCTGATGAGTGGGATAGTCCATTTAATATTTATAAACCACATTCTGGCTTTACATTAGAAACACAATTTTTACCAAATGATATTAATTTATATGGTGAAAAAGCACCGTCAATTTTAAAAGCTGGTGAAGTGTTCAATTCGAAAACAAGTTTCCGTATCGAAGAAAAAGTAGAAAATGATTAAAAGTATCGGCATTTATATAATATTTATGTTATTTGGCGGAATTTTGAATAGGTTATCAAGAATCGTATCAAATGAAGTGACATCATTAATATACAGTTTGAAATAAAGAAAATATATAACATAAAAAAGGAATCAATAGCATCAGTGGTTATAGATAAGACTATTATACAAACGATGTGTAAGTTGATTCCTTTTTGTTTTGAAAAGTTCATTTAACACTTATAATGAAAGGTAATTATTTCAATGTTCTGTTATACATTTTTTGAAGTTTATCGCGTCTTGTTGGTGACAGAAATGGATTGTTTAGTGCATATCGTAACATATCTTGATTTTGTCTATCATTATAATAAAGGTCATTAAGCTGTTGTACAGATAAACGATGTTCGATTGGTGCTTCTTGTATTAAGTAAAGCTGATCATTTGGAGATACATAGCCTTGTTTTAATACCCGGAAATAGAAACCTGTTTTACCAGATGTAGACATGCGCTTCACTAAATCAGGAATATTATATTTTGCTTGAATTTTCCAGTATGGTTCTCTAATTTCAGAAACCTCAATTAACGCTTCACCTAAACGATATTGATTACCAAAGTAAACATCAGATTCGTCTAAATAATCAAATGTTAAATTCTCTCCAAACATCGCATGAGTAGGTAGTGTAGGTAAATCATCTTGATACAGTGCATAATTATGCTTACTAAACCCACAAACTGCTTTATGTGGTCCACCATGATCTTTATAAGCCTGTTCATCACCAGTGAAACCAGTTGAAGATAACCATGTTGTTTGTGAAATCTTAGTTTTATCTAAAGCAGAGCGCATCGGTCTTTTCGAGCTATAAGGCAAATCTTGGATTTTTCCTGTCGAAATTGCGTGAATTGATATCATATCATTCTCCTTAACGAGTATTATTTAAAATATATTGTACTATAAAACATTTTTAGAATTGTAAATTCTGATTGATATGTTTAAAAAAATGTTAGAAATAAGGGTATGTTAATTTATACGAGTCATGTAAAATATGAATTGAATAGATTACATAAATATGGGAGGCTACCTTCATGAAAGATGTCAAAGCACTCAAGTTAATGACATTAAATGATGTTTTAAGTCAAATCAATGGTGACATGACGCTGGGAATTGGTACAGGAAGTACAATGGAATTACTCTTACCTCAAATGGCGCAACTAATTAAAGAACGTGGTTACAATATTACAGGTGTATGCACTTCTAATAAAATTGCATTTTTAGCAAAAGAATTAGGTATTAAAATATGTGAAATCAATGATGTTGATCATATCGACTTAGCAATTGATGGTGCTGATGAAGTAGATCCATCTTTAAATATAATTAAAGGTGGCGGTGGTGCGCTGTTCAGAGAGAAAGTTATAGATGAAATGGCATCGCGTTTTGTTGTGGTTGTCGATGAAACGAAAATAGTTCAATACTTAGGTGAGACGTTTAAGTTACCAGTAGAGGTGGATAAATTTAACTGGTATCACATATTACGTAAAATTGAATCATACGCTGATATAAAAGTAGAACGTCGTGTAAACGAAGATGTCGCATTTATAACTGATAATGGCAATTATATTTTAGATTGTAAGTTACCAAAAGGAATTGACCCATATAAGTTCCATGAGTATTTAATTCATCTGACAGGTGTGTTTGAGACAGGATACTTCTTAGATATGGCAGATCAAGTTATTGTAGGCACTCAAGAGGGTGTTAAAATTTTAGAAAAATAATATATAGTATAGAAAAGCGCTTGCTAGCATCATCTTTTTAAGAGGTACTAGCAAGCGCTTTGTTATTATTTGTTTTTATCTGAAGATTGTTCTTCAGTTTTTTCGATATGTTTTTCTGCATCAATTACAACTGATGAACGTCTGTCTTCTTTATAAGTCGCAGGTTCTTTTAATGATTGCTCTATTTCATCTTCATTTGAATCGTTTGTTAAATCGTCACTTTGTGGTGCTTGTTTAACTGATTCTGCTGATTCTACTGACTCCGAAGTGATGTCATGATCTTCATCATGATTAGATTCAGTTTGATTACCTATGTGATGTTGAGGTTCTGTTTTTTCAGTACCTTCATGAATGCTTGGTTCGTCAGCCACTGTATTTTCAGTATCATTTTTAGCAACACCAACCGTTGATGCAGTAGCTACACCTGTTTTTTCAGCATCTTTAATATTTGAAGAAGATTTTTCAGCCTCAGTATGATTAGTTTCTTCATCGTCATTGACATGGTCTAAATAATTATTAGGCTCAAGTTCTTCAAGGTTTCGTCTTGTTGTTAAATATGCAATACCTCGGATAATTAAGCTTAAACCAATGTATCCTACTGCAACGATTGCTGTTGAAATGGCGATGACTTTGATTGAAAATAGATCGCCGATTTCTTCGCTAAACAAGAAAATAAGTCCGAATGTCATTGAAGCATGGAATGTCGTTGCAATATAAATTGTACGTCCTTTAGTCGCTCTAATTAATTCACCAAGAATCATAGAGAATGAGAATGTATAAAGGAAGTTATAAGCAGCAAATTCTGTACCATAAGTTGTATTTGCTGAGAAAACTGAATACATCAAACCAACAACAATACTTGCAAAGAACGTGTTCATTTTCGTTTCAACAATATTTTGTAAGTATGAACGGAATCCGAATTCTACTACGAACGCCATCAGAATATGTCCAATCAGAATGTGTGTAATAGGTACTGATAAGCCTGTTGATTGTAATAAAATAAAGCTATCTGCAAATGTATTAAAGCTGTACATACCAATAATTAGAATAATTAAAGGTAAAATTAAAGCTAGCAATAGACGTTCAATTACTTTCAGGCTGATTGAGAATTTTAAACCTGCAAGTTGGACCTTTTTATATTTGAAAACGAGTATACAAATGATTGCAGCAATTAATGGTGCTAGATCTGTAACTTCAAATATAAAGTGTTTGACACCAATTATAGACTGGAAATCTCTGAGCATAATGGATAACGCCATTGTAATGACAAAGAAGACGAAAATCGTCATTGCCCATTGAAAACCAGAAATTTTATTGTTCTTCATTATATGTAACCTCCATTAGGTAACAAGCAAAATATCTTTTAGTAACAATTATACATATTACAAGCCGAGAGATAAATTGTCTATGTCAATATTAATGAAAATGTAATAGTCTTGACGTATTTTATTAACATAAATCAGCTAAGTATTCGTTATTACATAGAAAATAGGGGTAAAAGTAATGTAGATAAGTATTTTTAAGATACGGATTTAACTATGAATTGAATTCAAAATTTCCTATACGTTATACTTTAATTGTTAATAAGCCACATAAATAAGAGGGGGAAATGCTGTGTACAAGCAAGGTGAACCAAATTTATGGACTGGAAGGTTAGATAGTGAAACAGACCCGAAAAAATTTAGACATTTTCAAACAGTAACATTTGAAGATTTGTCTAAGCTGGAAAAGAGTAGTATGCCATCAGGGGTCGGTATATTAGGCTATGCTGTTGACAAAGGTGTTGCTTTAAACAAGGGGCGCATTGGTGCAAAAGAAGGACCAGATGCGATTAAACAAGCATTTGCAGGTTTGCCGGATTTGAATCAATGTGAAACTTTAGTCGATTACGGAAATGTTTATCATGATCATGAGGAATTAATTGATACTCAAAAAGAATTTGCTATGCTTGCAGCGAAGTCAATTGCTAATCATAGACAAACATTTTTATTAGGTGGTGGACATGATATTGCGTATGCTCAATATTTAGCAACACGTAAAGTCTATCCAACACAATCTATTGGTGTGATAAATATTGATGCGCATTTTGATACACGTGCTGAACAACAATCTACATCTGGAACGAGCTTTAGACAAATTTTAGAAGAAGATGAAAACACAGATTATTTAGTGCTTGGTATTGCTCAAGGTGGTAATACGCAAAGTTTATTTGATTATGCTAAAGAGAAAAAGATTGATTATGTCTTTGCAGATGAATTATTGAGTCACGTATCACCAACAATTAAAGATATGATTGAACGTTTTGTACATGAACATGATGTCATTATGTTTACGATTTGTATGGATGTCATTGATAGTGCGTTTGCGCCTGGGGTAAGTGCGCCGGCAGTGTTAGGTTTGTATCCACATACTGTTCTTGAATTAGCAAAACGTATTATTCCAAGTGATAAGGTGTCTTCAGTTAGTATTGCTGAGATGAATCCAACATATGACGCTGACAATAGAACTGCTAAGCTCGTTGCTAATTTAGTGCATCATTTTTTAAAATAATTAAAAATATTTATATGTGACGAGATTTGCATTGCAGGGCAGAATGTGAGTATTTCTTAATAGAAGTTATATTAACGTTGATATATTTGAAAAATAATTGCAGTAAGAAGACTCTTAAGTTGTAGTCATCTTACTGCTTATTTATGTTTGTTGAAATAGCAAAAATAACAACTGTATTGTTTGAAAAGTTCTCTTATTATATAATAATTAATTAAAATTTTAACGGAGTTCAAGAGGCCTTTTTATAATGACACCTTATTTGTAAAATGTCATATGTGGTTTAGCCTCTTTATAATAATTTAATCTGTTCTCAAGTGTGCCAGTATGTAATTCTAGCTTATGACCATCAGGGTCGGTAAAGTAAATTGATTGTCTATCTCTAATATCTCTAACTCTTCCTTCTAAAATATTCACGTTATTATCTTTTAACCTCTGATGCCAATATTTAAATTCGCTGTCATCTATAGTGAAAGCTATATGTGTATATGAAAAGTGAATTTCATTACGTGGTATATCTTTTTCTTCATTTAAAGCAATCCATAGGCCTGCAAGCTCAAAATAAGCAGTTTTTTTACCAGTCAATAGCAATTTCCCAAGTAAAATATCTCTATAAAAATGTATTGAATCGTTTAAATTTCTGACTGAAAAGCATATATGATTAATAGATTTTAACATCTGCTTCACTTCTTTCTTAGAATTTTTATAATAAATTATTTTTGTATCGATTTTTGAAATGACGTCATTAATTTTTATACGATGACCTGCGCAACTGCATAAGAGGCTCTAATAACTTAAGTTAAAGGCAAAAGGTATACAGTTGACTACGCAACTACATAAGAGGCACTAATAACTTAAGTTAAAGGCAAAAGGTATACAGTTGACTGAGCAACTGCATAAGAGGCTCTAATAACTTAAGTTAAAGGAAAAAGGTATACAGTTGACTACGCAACTGCATAAGAGGCTCTAATAACTTAAGTTAAAGGCAAAAGGTATACAGTTGACTGAGCAACTGCATAAGAGGCTCTAATAACTTAAGTTAAAGAGCCTCTAAAAGTCCATATAAATAATCTTGGCATTGTTGTACGAATGTATGTACTTGTTCGGAGTGTTTGCGTTTTTTATGGTAATTGATATAAATTTTTCGGCCTAAGTTTGGACGAATTTTTTTATATTCTAAATTAGACGTGTGAAATGATTGGTAATAAAATCTCGGAATGATAGCGTAACCTAAGCCGAGATGAACAAATCCAACTGCTGATTCGAATCGATCTGTTTCTACAACGACATTTGGACGAATATTTCTTCTATTAAAATAGTCATCTAAGTGTTTGCGCACTTGAGAATTTTTGTTTGGTAATATGAGTGGCAAATTTTCAACATCTACCCAATTTTGATTTTTAAATGTTTCCTTGGGTGCTAATAAAATGTAAGATTCCTCATATAAAGGAATGGATCTTATATCTTCGTGGGTTATTTTTTCATTTGTTATAGCTAAATGAATATTAAAATTCAGTAATTGCTCTATAGATTGATGTTTATCATGTATTTCATATAAACGATATTGCTGTTCAGGGTAGTCGGAATGGTGCTTTCGAATTAAATTCGCAATCCATTGATTCGTAGATTCAAGAGTCCCAATTTTTATCCTTGGTTCTGATGTAACGCTTAAATCATACATTTTTTCCATCGTGGATCGATATTGTTGAACTAATTCGCTCGCATAACGATAAAACTGTATTCCTTTTTCGGTAATCTTGATGTCTTTTGTTGAACGTGTAAATAAGTCATAACCTAAATCTGCTTCCATTTTTTTAATCGTAGCAGTTAAAGATGGCTGGCTAATATGTAAAAATTGTGCAGCTTTAGTAAAACTATTATATTTCACGATAGCCAAGAAGTATTCTAACTGAATAATTTTCATGTGTTTTGCTCCTTTTATTTATAGATTCAAGCTATGGATAATTAGTTTATTTATATTTGTTGGCTATATTTTAACATACTATAATGAATATTGAAGATAATAATGTAAGCGTTTTAAATTTAGTGGAATTAACTTCTTAAAAGAACAGGAGCGAATTTTATGAGAAAAATTCAAGCAAAAAAAGGTTTGAGTATTGAGTGTAAAGGTTGGGAACAAGAAGCAGTACTTAGAATGTTATACAACAATTTAGACCCAGAAGTTGCTGAAAGACCAGAAGATTTAGTTGTTTATGGTGGTATTGGAAAAGCAGCACGTAATTGGGAAGCTTTTGAAGCAATAGAGAAAACGTTACGAGAATTAGAATCAGATGAGACAATGTTAGTACAATCAGGAAAGCCAGTTGCTGTATTTAAAACACATGAAGAAGCGCCACGTGTATTAATTTCAAATTCAGTATTAGTGCCTGAATGGGCAAACTGGGATCATTTTAATGAATTAGATAAAAAAGGTTTAATCATGTATGGACAGATGACAGCCGGTAGTTGGATATATATTGGTTCTCAAGGTATTGTGCAAGGTACTTATGAGACATTTGCCGAGCTAGGTAATCAACACTTTAATGGAGATTTAGCAGGCACTGTTACACTGACAGCAGGTTTAGGTGGTATGGGTGGTGCGCAACCGTTAGCAATTACTATGAATCATGGGGTAGCAATTTGCGTGGATGTTGATGAAACACGTGTTGATAAGCGAATTGATACGAAATACTGTGATGTTAAAACAGCTGATTTAGATGAAGCATTAAAATTAGCAGAAGAGGCGAAAGAACGTGGAGAAGGATTATCAATCGGGTTAGTTGGAAATGCTGTAGACATCCATCAAGCGATTCTAGAAAAAGGATTTAAAATTGACATTATTACTGACCAAACAAGTGCACATGATCCGCTAAATGGATATGTGCCACAAGGATACTCTGTAGAAGAAGCGAAAGTATTGCGTGAAAAAGATCCGAAAAAATATGTTGAACTGTCACAAGCTTCAATGGCAAAGCATGTTGAATTAATGCTTGAATTCCAAAAACGTGGCGCTGTAGCATTTGATTATGGTAACAATATTCGTCAAGTAGCCTTCAATAACGGAGTGAAAAATGCTTTTGACTTCCCAGGCTTTGTACCAGCTTACATTAGACCATTATTCTGTGAAGGTAAAGGGCCATTCCGCTTTGCTGCGTTGAGTGGTGATCCAAAAGATATCGAGCGTGCGGATGAAGAAATGCGCAAACTTTTCCCAGAAAATGAAAAGTTATTAAGATGGCTTGATTTAGCTGAAGAAAAAATTTCATATCAAGGACTACCATCACGTATTGCTTGGTTAGGCTATGGAGAAAGAGCGAAAATGGGCTTAGCTTTAAATCGTCTTGTACGTGACGGTGAAATTTCAGCACCAATTGTTATTGGACGAGACCATTTAGATGCTGGTTCAGTTGCTAGTCCTAACCGTGAAACAGAAAGTATGAAAGATGGTAGTGACGCGGTTGGTGATTGGGCTGTATTGAATGCACTCATTAACACAGCTGCAGGTGGTTCATGGATTTCATTCCATCACGGTGGCGGTGTTGGCATGGGATATTCACTTCATGCGGGTATGGTTGTTGTAGCAGATGGATCAGAGCGTGCTGAAAGAAGATTGGAACGTGTATTGACGACTGACCCAGGTATGGGTGTTGCCCGACATGTTGATGCTGGCTATGACATCGCTATTCAAACAGCTAAAGAAAAAGGTATTCATATTCCAATGATTGATAAAGCAGGTGATAAGTAATGAATGATTTAATAATTAATCATATAGCAGAATTAATTTTACCGAGATCAACAGATAAACCTTTGAAGGGTAAGGAATTAGATGAATTAAATGTTGTGAAAAATGGTACAGTTGTCATTAAAGATGGCAAAATTGTATATGCTGGAACACATACAGATGACTACGATGCGACTGAGACGATTGATGCTAGTGGGAAGGTAGTGTCCCCAGCATTAGTAGATGCACATACCCATTTAACATTTGGTGGATCTCGAGAACATGAGATGTCATTAAAACGTCAAGGTAAGTCTTACCTTGAAATATTAGAAATGGGTGGTGGCATATTATCTACCGTTAATGCTACTAGAGAAACATCCGAAGATGACTTGTTTAAAAAAGCAGAGCATGATTTGCTTACTATGATTAAACACGGCGTGCTTGCAGTTGAAAGTAAGAGTGGTTATGGATTAGATAGAGAAAATGAACTGAAGCAATTGAAAGTGTCTAATCGTTTAGCTGAGAAATATGATTTAGACATGAAACATACTTTCCTAGGGCCTCATGCTGTACCTAAAGAGGCAAGTTCAAATGAGGCATTTTTAGAAGAAATGATTGCGTTACTTCCGGAAGTAAAACAATATGCAGACTTTGCGGATATTTTCTGTGAAACAGGTGTATTTACAATAGAACAATCGCAACATTATATGCAAAAAGCCAAAGAAGCAGGTTTTAAAGTGAAAATACATGCGGATGAAATTGATCCGTTAGGCGGACTGGAATTAGCAATTGATGAACAAGCAATATCAGCAGACCACTTAGTAGCTTCTAGTGATAAAGGAAAAGAAAAGTTGCGAAATAGTGATACTGTAGCTGTCCTCTTACCTGCAACGACGTTCTATTTAGGTAAAGAAGATTATGCAGATGCAAGAGGCATGCTTGACAATAACGGTGCGATTGCATTAGCAACTGATTATAACCCTGGTAGTAGTGTCACAAACAACTTACAACTTGTTATGGCGATTGCAGCCTTGAAATTAAAGCTATCACCTAATGAAGTTTGGAATGCTGTTACGGTCAATGCTGCTAAAGCAATAGACATTAACGCGGGTACAATTAACACAGGTGATAAGGCTAATTTAGTAATTTGGGATGCACCAAATCATGAATATATTCCATATCATTTTGGTATCAATCACGCAGAAAAAGTTATTAAAGACGGTAAGGTCATCGTAGATAACACAGTATCTTTTAAAGCATAAAATAATTAGAAAGCTCTAAGCATTGGTTTAAACTAATGTTTAGAGCTTTTTGTGGTTTGTAAAAACAAGTATATTCGAGAACACGTTTTTGTATAGAGTCTCAATTATAAAAGTTAGAATAGTTTGACAACAGTGTTACGATATTATTAAACAACTGTCTATCATTAACGAAAGCAATTAACAAGAGTACATTGTTGTGAAATCATCGTTTAATAGTCAAAGATGATCATCGTAGGGTAGACAACATATCATTGACTTAAGGAAGGGGAATGACCGATGGGATTAAAAGATCAAGCTGTTACCTGGAGAAGGTATTTTCATCAATTTCCAGAACTATCCGATAAAGAATTTAAGACTACACAAAAAATTAAAGATATTTTAACAGAACATCATATTAGAATATTAGACTTACCACTTGCGACTGGGCTTGTTGCTGAAGTGGGACAAGGTCTGAGTTGTATAGCTGTTCGGGCTGACATTGATGCTTTACCGATTCAAGAGCTTGTTGAACAGGATTTTAAATCTGAAAATGAAGGTGTTATGCATGCGTGTGGTCATGATATTCACATGGCTAGTATTTTGGCTACAGCTGTAAAATTAAAAGAAATTGAGGGCACTCTTACTGGGCGTGTTAAATTCATTTTTCAATCAGCAGAAGAACTAGGACATGGCGCTTTTAAAATTATTGAAACACATGCATTAAAAGATGTACAAGCAGTATTGGGTTTTCATAATGACCCATCGCGTTCGGTAGGTACATTTGCAATCAAAACAGGGGCAATTACATCAGCAGTAGATCGTTTTGAGTTTCATATTAAAGGCGTGGGTGGTCATGCTGCAAAGCCAGAACAATGCAACGATCCAGTTATTGTGTTGGCGCAATTGATTAATAGTATTCAATCCATAGTTAGTAGAAATCTATCTGCGTTTGATGAAGCGGTAGTAACAATTGGACAAATATCATGTGGTAATACTTGGAATGTCATTGCTGATCATGCGTATGTACAAGGCACAGTGCGTAGTTTTGATCCTGTGGTACGAAAGCTTGTAGAAACACGATTACAAGATATTGCGGACGGATTGGCTCAAGCATATAATATGAAAATTAATTTAAATTATACGCATTTACCTGGCGCTGTGATGAATGATGAGGCATTGACGCATAAAGCAATTGCAGTAGCCCAACATGTTGGATATAAGGTGGGAATGATGGAACAGCCGCTTACGATTGGAGAAGATTTTTCAGGTTATAGTCAACATTTTCCAAGTGTATTTGCGTTAATTGGTTCTCATAGTGAATATGATTTACATCATCCTCAATATAAACCGGATGAAAGGATTCTGGAAAAAGTACCTGAGTATTTTGTTGAATTTGTAAAGAGACTATTGCATGAATAATTCGAGCTTGTTTTTATAAAGAAGAAAGTAATTTTTAGTGTAATCATGATTAAGTTCCTAGGAAGATTGGGTAAATAATAACCATTAAGCGAATAAGGAGATGTAAAAAAATGGCAGCTCAAGATCCTAGAACAAAATTTAAAACAACGGATTATGAAAAACAAGAACAAGAGGTACCGGGTTTACAATCTGAAATGACGCCAGCACCCGATTGTGGCGAAACGTCTTACCAAGGTCATCAACGCTTACAAGGCTATAAAATATTAGTCACAGGTGGTGACTCAGCAATAGGGCGTGCAGCAGCAATTGCGTATGCTAAAGAAGGTGCAGATGTAGCGATTAACTATCTTCCGAGTGAAGAACAAGATGCACAAGAAGTACGCCAAGTGATTGAAGAAAGTGGTCAAAAGGCAGTGTTAATTCCTGGTGATATAAGAGATGAACAGTTCAACTATGACCTTGTTGAACAAGCATATCAACAATTAGGTGGCTTAGATAATGTTACTTTAGTTGCTGGACATCAACAGTATCATGATGATATTCATGGATTTACAACTGAGGCATTTACAGAAACATTTGAAACGAATGTCTATCCGCTATTTTGGACAGTTCAAAAAGCATTGGAATATTTAAAACCGGGTGCGTCAATTACAACGACATCATCTGTACAAGGTTATAATCCTAGTCCTATTCTTCATGATTATGCCGCTTCAAAAGCAGCAATTATTTCATTAACTAAAAGTTTTTCAGAAGAATTAGGACCAAAAGGAATTAGAGTGAACTGTGTAGCGCCTGGTCCATTCTGGTCACCATTACAAATTTCTGGTGGACAACCTCAAAGTAAAATCCCAACATTTGGTCAAAAAACACCTTTAGGTCGTGCAGGTCAACCTGTTGAGTTATGTGGAACTTATGTGCTATTAGCGTCAGAAGAATCAAGTTATACAACCGGACAAGTGTTCGGTGTTAGCGGTGGAGTGCAAATAGATTAGGTTTGTATGAAGCTTTTAATTGAACAACATAATATTAATTTAGTTACTTCAATCCATTAAATTAAAATGAATTGGTGAAGTGTATTTTAAATAGTCGGTAAAGGTGTGTATCTTTATCGGCTTATTTTAATACTCTGTCATAAGGAGCGTTTGCTCAGGGTGTGGATTATAAGTTTTAAGCAGAATAAACTTTCTTAATGAGGATGTCAGGACAACAACGAAAAAGTTAAAAACTGTTGCGGGATTGGGTTTAGGGACGGTTAGTGGAAGAAAGTTAAATTCATTAACAAGTGAAATGCCTAAGGCTAGATATTAAACGTCAGAACGGACAAAGAATAATAGGATATGTTTTCAATTAAATAGCGAAGTATTTATATGTTAAGATGATGTAAATTACATAGAAACGCTACCCGTAGAAGTACTGATCATAGAAACGCTGATAAACGTAAATTTGCAAACTCGATATTAAACAAAGGGGTTGTTATTATGGCATTAATAGTATCTAGAGCTATATTATTTTTGATTTTAGCATTAGCTTTTGGAATAGCGACTGTTTTTCCTGAACAAAAATTACCATTATATATAGTATTCACATTATTTGTAGCAGTTGCGATCGTTTCGAATGTATGGTTTACACATCAAAACGTTAAAAAGCATATCATTAAGTTTAACAAATACGTCGCATACTTTTTATCCTTTGTCTCAGGGTTACTTTACATTGGATTTGTAATTTATACATTAACTATAGGGAGCTATGATGTTTTACCAATTATTATATTTGCAATAAGTATCGTATTGGTTCAAATATTAGAAAATATACTGGGAATCAGTATAAAAAATACGCGTCTATCAAACAAACAGTTGAAAGTCATCTCCAAGCAACGTGTTCAGCAATTTAAAGTCATATCATTAATATTAGTAAGTGTGTCTATCGTGTTCATTTTTATTGCATTAATGCTTAAATGGTGGCTTTTACTTGTTATTAGCATTATTGTTTTGATTATTATTACAGTAGCAATGATTGTTTATGAAAAATATTATACGACTCCTGATTAATTTATGATTGACGTACTAAGGATTATCTTGTAACGTAAACGTAAATAAGCATCACTTATCTAGAGAGGTGGAGGGACTGGCCCTATGAAGCCTCGGCAACATCTCGAATGTGCCAATTCCAGTAACCGTAATGGTTTGAAGATAAGCAGGTAAAGCACTTGAAAACCTCTTTCTTCATCGTTTGTGAGAAAGAGGTATTTTTAATTGGAAAGCAGGTAAAAAGGATGGAAGTACATAAAAAGAGCAATGCTTGGGCATTATTCCCCTTGTTATTATTTGTGGCGTTGTTTTTAGGCGTAGGTATTATCACAGGTGATTTTACTTCAATGCCATTAAATGTTGCAATTACGATAACGGTAATTGTGGCGTTATTAATGAATCGAAAAGAATCATTTGCTAAAAAAGTTGAGGTCTTCACGAAAGGTGCAGGCCATTCAAACATTGTTTTAATGATGTTGATTTTTATTTTAGCAGGTGCATTTTCAAATACAGCTGAAAAAATGGGTGGCGTAAAGTCGACAGTTAATTTAGGACTATCATTAATCCCAGAAAATTTAATTATTGTAGGATTGTTTGTGATTTGTATGTTTGTTTCTATATCTATGGGGACGTCTGTAGGAACTGTTGCTGCAATAGCACCTGTTGGTTACGGATTTGCACAAGCGACAGATGTACCAACTGCGCTAGCAATGGCTACAGTTGTTGGAGGTGCAATGTTCGGCGATAATCTATCAATGATTTCAGATACAACAATTGCTGCGGTTAGAACACAACATACGAAAATGAAAGATAAATTCAGAGTAAACTTTAAAATTGTATTGCCAGGTGCTATTTTAACGATTATTATTCTGTATTTCTTAACGAATGGCATTTCTTTAAATCATGCTAAAAACTATGATTATAATCTAATTAAAGTTGTACCGTATATCTTAGTATTGGTATTAGCATTATTAGGTGTAAATGTCATTATCGTATTGATTGGCGGAACATTATTAGCCGGAATCATTGGTCTCATAGATGGTTCATTCGGTTGGATGGGGCTACTAGATGCAGTGTCCAAAGGTATTATAAGCATGGAAGATATTGCTATGATTGCGTTGCTAATTGGTGGTTTAGTCGGTATTATTCAACACAATGGTGGTATTGAATGGTTGTTGCAATTTGTTCGCTCTAAAGTGAAATCAAAGCGTGGCGCAGAATTAGGAATTGCTAGTTTGGTAAGTGTCGCAGATATTGCCACGGCAAACAACACCATCTCTATTATTATGTCAGGTCCTTTAGCTAAAAATATTGCAGATGAATATGATGTAGATTCAAGGAAATCAGCAAGTATTCTTGATATATTTGGAGGCTGCTTCCAAGGTTTATTACCATATAGCCCGCAAGTCATTTCAGCGGCTGGTGTAGCTGGTATTTCACCGTTAATGTTATTCCCATACAGCATTTATCCTATATTATTAGGTGTATGCGGACTTATTGCGATTTTATTTAATTTTCCAAAGCTAAAAAAGAACACTAGTCAAGAAATGAAACATTAATGCTTAACAATATATCGATGTAGCCAAGTAAGGTGGCTTGTTATATTAACAGATCATGTTGTACTCACCGTATAACGCTAATCTTTTAAAAATGATGATCATCTATGTTTGGAACTGAGCAAAAATACGTTAAAATAAAAGTAAGAGCGAAAGTGGGTGGACAACAGTGGCAAAATTTAATGTAGAGAATGAACATGTCGAAGTTGAAATTGAAAAGCTTTATAAATTTTCTCCAGAGTTAGTATACGAAGCTTGGACAAAGAAAGATTTGTTGAAACAATGGTTTATGACATCAGCCAGAACGAATAAAGAGATTGAAGCGGACGTTAAAGAAGGCGGTAAATATCGTATTGTAGATCAACAACGTAATGGCAAAGTAAATGTGATTGAAGGCATTTATGAATCTTTAGTTATGGATGAATACGTTAAGATGACTATCGGTATGCCTGGACTAAGTGAAACGCAAGATGTCATTGAGGTAGAATTTTTTGAACGTGAAACAGGTGGCACCCAAATGCTATTTTATTATCGTTCATTAGTTGAAAAAGAAAGACGATTTACTAATTTAGAATACAAGCAAAAGAAAAAAGAATATCATGATGCCATGGTGCATGGTTTCGAATTGATGTTTGATAAGATGTACCACGTTATCGAAACATCAACACAACAATAAAATGATAAAAGGAAGTTATGATAGGCTCAAGGCCATTAAATCATAACTTCCTTTTTTCTAATTTGAAATATCATTATGTAGTAAATACTCATTATATTTTCTTACAAGTGTTTCAAAGAATATATGATAACTGATGAAGCTAGAATAGTCTGTACCATCAGTTAAGTAGAATGTGTTACTGGATACATAGACGTTGTAATTTGCTTTTTGAGCAAGGGTATTATCTTTCATTGTAGTAACAGAAATAAAGTATTTTTGTCTAAGTTGAAGCAAGTTTGTTACTTCTAATAATTCATGTGTTTCACCTGATAATGAAATAATAAAGAATAAATCATTAGGTTCACTCTTGTTCAAAATCATTTTAAGTTCATGTTCATCATGAAGTACAATGACATGATTATGTAACGTTAACAATATACGCTGTGCCTCTGAAGCAACGTTTAACTGTGCACGCCCTGTACCATACAAATATATTGTTGAAGCTGTATGCATTTTTTTAGTAAGAAGCTGGTAATCAACGCGTTCTAAATAACTGAATGTACTATCGATTTCTTGTTTGAAACTATCGATAGAGTTAGAAGGTAATTGGTGTGTCTTATTACTTTCAAATTTAAGGTACGATTTAAAATCACTATAACCGTCAAAACCTAATTTGCGTGTAAATCTGTGAATGGTTGCATTCGAGGCATGTGTGAATTGCGCTAAATCTTGTATTTTCATATTTTTACATTCATCTATATGTGTATTGATAAAGTGAGCGATATGTAAATCATTATCATTAAGTTTATCAAAGTTTCGATTAATGTGTTCATCTAAAAACATATTCAACCTCCTTGAAAATAAATGTGTAATAGATCGTTATTACATTAAAATCTTGTATGTCATTATATATATTTGTGTATTGATATAGGTTTGATTATGCGTTTAAAACGAATGTATTACAAATACAACGATGTCATATATAAGGTCGTGAAAAAATTTTCACTATATGAAAAGATAATCTGATTATACAAAATACTTTCAAAATACGTCAATGTCGTTGTAGGTGTGTAAGCGTTTACTATATATTATATTTAAATAGTAAGACATCTATTTATAAATGAATCTAATTAGATGTATTGTTAGGAAAGATGATATGGAGGGAATAGAAGATGAATGCGATAAAGCGTTTCGGTAGTGCAATGATTGTACCGGTATTAATGTTCGCTTTCTTTGGGATAGTGCTTGGCTTTGCGACATTATTTAAAAATCCTACAATCATGGGGAGTTTAGCAGATCAACATACGTTTTGGTTTAAATTTTGGTCAGTAATAGAATCTGGTGGCTGGGTTATTTTTACGCATATGGAAGTTGTATTTGTTGTAGGTCTACCACTTTCTTTAGCTAAAAAAGCACCAGGTCATGCAGCACTTGCAGCATTGATGGGTTACTTAATGTTTAATACATTTATAAATGCCATTTTAACACAATGGCCACATACGTTTGGCGCTAATTTAGAAAAAGGCGTTGAAAATGTACCTGGTTTAAAATCAATTGCAGGTATTGCCACATTGGATACGAATATTCTAGGTGGTATTATTATTTCAGCTATTATTACTTGGATTCACAATAGATACTATAGTAAACGATTACCAGAAATGGTTGGTGTATTCCAAGGTTTAACATTTGTAGTTACGATTTCATTTTTTGTGATGTTACCATTAGCAGCAATTACTTGTGTTATTTGGCCAACTGTTCAGCACGGTATTGGTTCAATGCAACACTTTATCATTGCTTCAGGCTATATCGGTGTATGGTTGTATCACTTCTTAGAACGTGTATTAATACCAACAGGATTACATCACTTTATTTATGCACCAATTGAAGTTGGACCAGTAGTAGTCAATCACGGCTTGAAAGCTGAATGGTTACAACATTTAAATGAGTTTGCTAAGAGTACTAAGCCATTAAAAGAGCAATTCCCTTATGGCTTTATGCTTCAAGGAAATGGGAAAGTATTTGGATGTTTAGGTATTGCTTTAGCAATGTATGCTACGACACCTAAAGAAAATCGTAAAAAGGTGGCGGCACTACTTATTCCTGCCACATTAACAGCAGTCGTTGTAGGTATTACTGAGCCATTAGAGTTTACATTCTTATTCATCGCACCATACTTATTTGTTTTACACGCAGTTTTAGCAGCATCAATGGATACTTTAATGTACGCATTTGGTGTTGTAGGTAACATGGGTGGTGGCTTGTTAGACTTTATTTCAACAAACTGGTTGCCATTAGGTAAAGAACATTGGGGTACTTATGTTGCACAAGTTATTATCGGTCTGATATTTGTAGCGATTTACTTCTTCTTATTCAGATTCTTAATTTTGAAATTTGATATTCCATTACCTGGACGTAAGAAAACAGAAGAGGAAGTTAAATTATTTTCTAAGCAAGATTACAAAAATAAAAAAGGTGATAGCGTAGATTCTAAACGTGCTTCATCTGGTAATGAATACGAAGACAAAGCTGCATATTACCTCGACGGTTTAGGCGGCAAAGAAAATATCAAAGATGTTACTAACTGTACAACAAGATTACGCTTAACTGTTTATGATGAAAGTAAAGTTGCAGATACGGAATATTTCACGCATCAACAAATGGCACACGGATTAGTAAAGAGTGGTAAGAGTATCCAAGTTGTAGTAGGTATGACAGTACCACAAGTTCGTGAAGCATTTGAACAAATGGTTGAGGATCAATCGTCCGAAGATAAATAATACAAAAAAAGACACATCACTATACGCAATCATTGTAAATGATCATCGTATAGATGTGTCTTTTATTATGATATACGAGCTTTGCTCATAGATGACGATCTATAATTGGCAGATAGAATGTCGATATTTCTAGTTGCAATCGTATGTAACAATTTAGCAAATATTTCTGGCGTACATATAATATGTGCATGAGACTTATTCAACGTATAAGTGATATCAGTGTGATTTTGGAACATATTCATAATATCGATGACTTTGTCTTTAATGAAAGCATCTTGCAAGCCATCAATATTGATATCGAAACGCTTTGCAGATTGATATAAATTATCAGAATCAAGTAATTCATTTATTTTCTTTGGTGAAAGTACTTGGAAAATACTATACTGATGAAAACTTAAAAATGAAATGAAGTATGGAAGTTGTTGCTTTGGTAAGCTAATTTCTAATACATACTGATTAAACTGTTTGTTTATTGAGAATTGCAACGCATCACAAAATTGTACACTTTTGCATAACTTACTTAATTTTTTTCTAGTAGTACGGTCATTTAAACCGGCGATGTTGATGATGTATGTTTCGAATTTATCAATTAACATGTGAGGACCTCCCGAGGAATACATGGCATTAAATACACGTTTAATATTTATAAAGGTGACTTAATTTTGTTCAAGTTGATTTTACCACGCTTTTTTTCTTTATTCACTAAGACTTTTGAATGAAGTTTAAAATAATTGTTTATCAGTGATAAAATATTTGCAATAAGAAGAGAATGACTAAATAATCTTAATTTTCAGAAAAGTAATTGTAACCTTACTGGTCTTATGGTAATATTTTTCAATATTATCGACGAGGATGTGTTAACAATGTTTCAAAAATTGAGTATATTTGCCACGAAGAGTTTTTTGGTATGGATGTTAGTAGCAGCTGTTATTGGATTTATTTTCCCACAACATGTTGCGACATTAGGTAAATGGGTACCTTATTTACTTGGTATTGTTATGTTAGGTATGGGATTAACAATTACACCTAATGATTTCAAAATGGTCTTTAAAGCACCTAGAGCAGTAATTATTGGTGTCTGTCTACAATTCAGTATTATGCCCACATTAGCATTTATAATTGCAAAGTCTTTTCATTTACCACCTGATATTGCTGTTGGCGTAATATTAGTTGGATGTTGTCCGGGTGGGACATCAAGTAATGTAATGAGTTATTTAGCCAAAGCTAACGTAGCACTTTCTGTTTCTATTACGACGGTCTCTACGTTGCTAGCGCCATTCGTTACACCTGCGTTAATATATCTATTTGCAAATGAATGGTTGGAAGTATCTTTCGTGAGTATGTTGTGGTCAGTTGTTCAAGTTGTATTAATTCCAATTGCTTTAGGTATTGTTTTGCAAATTATTAATCGTAAAATTGCTGAAAAAGCTTCTACAGCTTTGCCAATTATATCAGTTGTTGCTATTTCATTAATTTTAGCAATAGTTGTAGGTGGCAGTAAGCACCAAATCTTAACTACAGGATTATTAATATTTTTAGTAGTTATTTTACATAACGTATTAGGGTATACGATTGGATATTGGTTAGCTCGTCTTTTAAAATTAGATCGACAAGATCAAAAAGCAGTCAGTATTGAAGTTGGAATGCAGAACTCTGGTTTAGCTGTGTCATTAGCAGCATTGCATTTTAATCCAATTGCAGCAGTACCAGGCGCAGTGTTTAGTTTCATTCATAATATAACAGGGCCTATTTTAGCAAAGTATTGGTCAAAAAAGTTATAATTGCACTAATAGAATGAAGTGGTCATCGGACTATGTTAAGCTTTGATAAAGAGAAAAAATAGAGGAGTAAATATATGTATAGAGCAGTTATATTTGATTTCGATGGAACAATAATAGATACGGAACAACATTTATTTAATGTTATTAATAAACATTTAGAGATGCATAATGCCGATCCTATAAGCATTGATTTTTATCGTTCTTCTATTGGAGGAGCAGCTACAGATTTGCATGACCATTTAATTAAAGCGATTGGTTCGGAAAATAAAGATAAACTTTATGAAGAACATCATCTTACTAGTACAACATTACCGATGATTGATACGATTAAATCATTGATGGCATTTTTAAAGCAACGTCACATTCCTATGGCAATTGCCACAAGTAGTGTGAAAGCGGAAATAATGCCCACCTTTAAAGCATTAGGTCTAGACGATTATATAGAGGTAGTTGTTGGTAGAGAAGATGTTGAACAAGTTAAACCTGACCCTGAATTATATTTATCTGCAGTACAACAATTAAATTATATGCCGACACAATGTTTGGCTATTGAAGATTCTGTAAATGGTGCAACAGCCGCGATTGCAGCTGGATTAGATGTTATTGTTAATACGAATAAAATGACAAGCGCACAGGACTTTTCTAATGTAGATTATGTAGCAAAAGATATTGATTACGATCAAATTGTAGCGCGTTTCTTTACGAAATAGGAGGCGTATCATGATGGGTTACATTATATTGTTTTTTCTAGCTGGTCCAGTAATTTTAGGCGTTGGAAATTTGGTGATTGGTCCTATATTTAACAAACAGACACCATTTCGCGTGCAAGTAAGATCTTTTGTTGTTGGTTCAATGATTTATTTAATACTCGCAACAATTGGCTATTTTTTACTATTACAAGGTAAACTTTAACGAGAAAACCACCTTACCTCATTAAATGGACGACCATATGTATGTGAAATGGTAGAACGTTCATGTTTATGTATGAGATAGGGTGGTTTAAATAGTTACATATATTTTAATAATAACGTCACGATGATAAGTACAATTAAGATAATATCTATGCCTACCATAATTGTAGCTCTTGTTGCATTACTTCCTTGTTCTTTTGCTGATTTCATAGCACGGTAGTTTGGCACAAAGCTAATAATTAGTAAGATTAATACAATTACACCAATTAATGCTGTTGTCATGATGAACGACCTCCTTTATTTTTTTCAATCAATTCCCAAATAAACGTAGCAATCACACCGATGATTAACCCAGTGATGACACCGATTTGTACCGTTAAAAATATGGCGCCGAAAATGATACCAATAATTAATGCAATCGGTAAAGTCGTACCGAGTTTAATCTTGCGCTCTGGAGAATTAATAATAGTAAATACTGTAAGACAAATGAGTATGAAAGCAAGTGTTGCAATAATAGTTCTTCCAACTAAATATAGGATGTCAGGTTTTTCCATACCGATATAATTTATGATGAAAAATGCTACAGCAAAGAGTACCGATATTTTTGTAGCACGTAGCAGTATTTGTTTTAACATTGATATACTCCTTTTTAATATTATTAAAATTATATCATAATTACCAAGAATAGCTGAAGTTGTATGTGACTCAACGGTACTTGAGCAACTTTTTTAATTTTTTAGAAAAATCACAAAATAATTGTTTGCAAAGTTGCAAAAGCCTGCTATAGTAGTTCTGTAAACGATTGCATGGTATGCAAATATTAATGTACCAAAATCGATAATTTATAGTATAATTACGGCAATAAGTTTTTTTATGGATTTATTTAGTATCAATCAGAGATGGGGTAAGAAGTTATGGAGAACAATGAACTACAAAGGGGATTGAGTGCCCGTCAAATTCAAATGATTGCACTTGGTGGTACGATTGGCGTGGGGCTTTTCATGGGTGCGACAAGTACAATTAAATGGACAGGCCCATCAGTTATCCTTGCATATTTAATTGCGGGTATCTTTTTATTTTTAATCATGAGAGCAATGGGGGAAATGATTTATTTAAACCCTACAACAGGATCATTTGCAACATTTGCAAGTGATTATATACATCCTGCAGCAGGTTATATGACAGCATGGAGTAATATATTCCAATGGATTGTAGTTGGTATGAGTGAGGTCATCGCAGTAGGAGAATATATGAAGTTTTGGTTCCCGGAATTGCCAACTTGGATTCCTGGTGTTATTGCTATTTTATTATTAATGGCAGCGAATTTATTCTCGGTAAAAGCGTTTGGAGAATTTGAATTTTGGTTTGCTTTAATTAAAGTTGTAACAATTATTTTAATGATTATTGCTGGTTTTGGTCTTATTTTCTTTGGTTTTGGAAATGGTGGCCATGCGGTAGGTATTTCTAATCTATGGACAAATGGCGGATTTATGCCAAATGGTATTGTTGGTTTCTTCTTTGCATTATCAATTGTAATTGGTTCATACCAAGGTGTGGAACTGATAGGTATTACGGCAGGTGAAACTAAAGATCCTCAGAAAAATATCGTTAAAGCAGTGAATGGTGTTATCTGGAGAATTTTAATTTTCTATTTAGGCGCTATTTTTGTTATTGTTTCAGTGTATCCTTGGAATCAATTAGGAGACATTGGAAGTCCGTTTGTTGCAACATTTGCTAAAATCGGTATTACATTTGCAGCTGGATTAATTAACTTTGTTGTATTAACTGCAGCAATGTCAGGATGTAACTCAGGTATTTTCAGTGCGAGTCGTATGATTTATACACTTGCTCATAAAGGTGAAATGCCGAAAATATTTACTAAAATCATGAGAAATGGTGTACCATTGTACACTGTTGTAGCAGTATCTCTTGGTATTTTAATTGGTGCTTTATTAAACGTAATTTTACCTTTATATATCGATGGAGCGAAGAGTATTTTCGTATACGTTTATAGTGCGTCTATTTTACCAGGTATGATTCCTTGGTTTATGATTTTATTCAGTCATTTACGTTTTAGAAAATTACACCCTGAAGAATTGGAAGGTCACCCATTCAAAATGCCTGGTGGCGCAGTAACTAACTATTTAACAATCTTATTCTTAATATTAGTATTGGTTGGTATGGTATTTAATGTTGAAACTAGAATATCAGTGCTTATTGGTGTCATCTTCTTAACGATTGTAACGATTTATTATTTTATTAGATATAATAAAAATAATGTAAAAGCAAAATAGTATGATTATAATGTGCGCTTATCTTATGACAAACTTGGCCCTAGCTTATTAAAGTTAAATAGCCAAAGAATGTTATGAGTAGGCGCATTTTTTTATAAATATAGCTTAAATCGAAGTTGTAGTGTGAAAAACTTATAAGTGGCAATATTATCGTTAGTTTTTACTGTGGGCTTTAAAATAAAAAATAGCATTATTAAAATAACAAACGCAATTGATATATGGAATGAATCCGTTAATCAACTGCGTTTGTTTTTAATATAAGAAATTGAATGGCCTTATCAAATCATTGGTCATATGCGTATGTTATACAAGATAAAAGACATGTAAGCTTTGAAAATGATGCATAAATTATTATATGACATGATTAAAGAATTTATATAAGACTGTTAATGTTTAAAGTTAATATTTGATAAATGTTTACGATAGTTATCTAAAGCCATTTTAGATTGTGTTATGAAATCTAATGATGCGTGATAATTTAATGCAACATAACGATAATATAAAATATCAATAGTGAACATTTGAGCAAATAATGAAGTTGTTGCTCCCATATGCATCTCATTTTCATCAGTTTTCCCATAAGTTAAAACAATATTTGATGCCTGTGCTACGGGATTATCCCTTGTACTAGTAATTGTAATTATAGGTATATGGTAGTCATCAATAACTTTAACCATTGATTGCATTTCACTTTGCGTACCATTGTTAGTAATAAGAATAACACTGTCGTTCGAATTGTGAGTTGCTAATAATGTAGCAAAAATATGTGTTTCTTGAACAAGTTGAATATTAAGACCTATTCTTGATAACTTTTGGTATAAGTCGGTAGCAACTACAAAAGATGCGCCAAAACCATATATAAAAATCGTCTCAGAACGTTTTAAACAATGACATATTTGATCAATAGTTTTATCATTTAATTCGTTATTTGCATGATTAAGTGCGCGTGTAGTACGTGTATGGAGTTTAGTTCTTAAAGATTCTGTGCTTTCGTTATTCATTAATTCAACATTGTAAATTGATGATGCTTTAGGAACATATTTAGATATATTTATTTTCAAGTCGTGAAAACCGCCATCAGTAATTTTCTTGCTGAATCGAATGACTGATGATGTACTAATATCTAATAAGCTTGCTAAGTCTTGAGACCTCATTTTAATCACCTTTTGAGGTGAATTTAGTATAAATTTAGCTATCTTTTTTTCATTTTTAGTCATATATGGATATTGACTATCTATTTCTGTTAGTACGTTTGACATATTAATCACTCCACTTTAACGCAATATATTTTATTAGCGTTGGCTATTGTTGTTTAACGCGATGGTATTTACAACTTGTAACGTAAGAGAATGAAAAATAAGCTGAATATGTTGTTTGTTTAATGATATTGAATTGTAAAACTGTAAATTTTTTTAAGATGTATAGATAAAAAATAGCATACTCCCATGTGCAAATAATATATCAATATATTGATATATTACCGTAAGTCATACTGTATATTCCCAATTTATACATTATGTACTCATCTATTTAAATCTTAGTAAATGTAGTTATATAAGACTAAATCTACCATCTTAATCATTATGATTATAACTCGATTAATGCATCTTTACAATTTGAAGAAACTTTTTAATTGTATAATTTATGTAATAAAGTGAATTTTAATAAATAACTTGTTTAAATGACATTTTATGAAAAATAGGTTAATGGGCAAATTTAATTGCAAATAATGCGTTAGATAGTTCTGTATGATAAAAATTAAGATATTGAATTTTGTTACCATAGTCGACTTGTCGGAGGGGACGTTTATTAAGTAGTGTTATAATTTCATAATAGGAAACTTGATTTTCGTTTATTATATATGATGTTTCAAAGCCTTTGAACTTATTCAATTCATTAGTAACTATTTGGTTAAATTTATAAATATGCGTTTGAATGTTCCAATCTGTCATTAAAGTATTATATTTAATCGTATCAATGATTTGAATCAAATTAGTAATTTGTTGTCTCATATACTTAGTTTCGTTTATCATGTAGAAGTACCTCCAAAAATCAATTATTAAACAGGAAAGGATATAACAGTGGAAAATGAAAAAAAGAAATACACGTTTAAAGATATAGCATGGAGAGATTTGCTTATAATTCCAATTATAGGTGTTATATTTTATGCACTCACAATTGCAGCTTACATAGGACCAATTTTGTTTGGTTATTATGAAATCGATAGTAATCTGATATTTGTAGCGACTATCACACAAGCTTTAGCATATACGATTGGGATTGGCGCATTTTATTTATTTCATTTAAAAGTGATGCCATCAAGGCTTCGAGCTGGTTTTGCGTATATCAAAAAATATTGGCTTAGATTGTCAATAACGTATATTATTGCTCTCATCTTAATTTATACATATGAATATATGACACAGTTTCTACCTAAACATTTGCAATATAGTGAAACAGCCAATGAACTTGAGCTAAATAAAATGTTTGAAGTGCCTGCATTTTTACCTGTAGCATTCTTATTAATTGTGATTGTAGGTCCAATAGTTGAAGAAATCGTATTTAGACATATTTTAATTGGAGAATTAGGTAAGAAGTTTAATTTTATAGCTATGAGTATTGTTTCGGTGTTCTTATTTGCATTTATTCATGTGACTGATGCAAAGTCGCCGTTTGAGTTTGGTCCATATCTCATACTATCCATCATATTAGTTTTCACTTATTTAAAATCTGGAAGAAACCTAGGTTCAACAATTGCATTACATATAGCAAATAATTTTGTTTCTTTCGTTATATCAGTAATAAGTATTTATGCGTAGATAAAGAGGTCGGGACATTAAGTTTTTAGGCAATGAAAAAAGCTGATTTCTATTAATTATTTGATAGAAATCAGCTTTTTTGATATGCATTTTATTATGAAACTGAATAAATAAAGATTCAATTAGCGCATCAGTATTAGGATTCACTCTAAAAAGATTAATAGTTTTATAAGAAGGTGTTTGATCTTGAGCTAACCACATCATTCGAATACTGTTATGAAGTAATTTTTCTATTCTACGGCCAGAAAATTCAGATTGAGTATATGAATATGAGGTGATTTTTAACATCATTTTTAGATGATAGGATGTTGCGCCACGATGATGTCTGAATTCATCGAATTCGCTATCAGCTATCTTTTTAACAATTTCATTAACATATCGCGAAATATCATTTTGAGGAATTCTAACAGCAGTTTCTATTGGTAGTGTAAGTTGGGCAAAGTGTTTTATTTTTTTAAGTATTTCAAAGTAAAATTACATGTTAATACGTAGTATTAATGGCGAGACTCCTGAGGGAGCAGTGCCAGTCGAAGACCAAGGCTGAGACGGCACCCTAGGAAAGCGAAGCCATTCAATACGAAGTATTGTATAAATAGAGAACAGCAGCAAGATATTTTCTAATTGAAAATCATCTTACTGCTGTTTTTTAGGAATCGATGGGGTTTAAAAATTGATGATAGTTATCAATGGATATGTCTCTGGTTTGAATCGTCTTACCGAATGAATACGAAATATCTATAATATTTTCAATTTCGAGTTCGGCAGTTTTGTCTTGAGCAATGTCATAAATGACTGCATGCCAATGTCCATGTTTACACAAAAGGCCAATAAATATAACGTTTTCAGCTTTAATATTATCATCAACCCTATGATCTACTAACATCACATTTCGTTCTGTACAATAAATTAAAATGTCGGAAAACAGCATTGGGAGTGTCATATGTTGTGTGTCATCAAATTTAATATAAAAGTCCATGCGTTTAAGCAATTTTCTTAAGCGTGTTTGTGGAAGACTTAAACATTGTTTTATAATTGCGTTGATTTCGCTTTTATATGGTAATGTCGAGTACGACTGACTTTCATTAAGCACTAAAAATAAGGCTGATAATTGTGTTTCAGATAAGTTTAATGCAATTTTAGATTGTGCTTGTTGTATTTGGTAACCACCATTTTTCCCATAATGCGCATAAATTTTAACACCTTGATTTTCTAAATCATCAATATCTCTTAAAATTGTGCGTTTGGATACGTTGCAATATTTAGCTAATTCTAAAGCGGTCATTTTTTTATTTTGTTGAATTGCAGTAATTATTAAATTTTGCCTTTCAGCTTTATTCATGACAGCCACCTCCTAAAAGATGATATATTACACAAAGTATAACATAAGAGTGACAATGAGGACATTTTCAATATCTTTTTAAAAAAATCGTAAAAATTTTGTGGAAAACGCTTACATTTTAAAAAAGATTGTGCTATGATATTACTTGTAACAGGGGGAGCGATTAAACAAAGGGGTAGAGCTATATAACAGATAGCTTTTAATCGTTCAAGTTACATCACAACATCTTCAATATTTATTACTTACTTTCCTTTCTATTTGTCGGCTAGCACGTGACTAGCCGATTTTTTTATGCATAAAATGAAGAAGTCTTCAGTTGTATTGTTGATTCTTTTAATATAGGGTAATAATAAAATGATAATGATATGAGAAGTGGTGGACGAAATGACAGATAAAACATTACAGCAAATAGATAAGTTAATATGTTCGTGGTTGAAACAAATAGACAATGTTATTCCGCAATTAATTATGGAAATGACTACAGAAACTAAGCGTCATCGATTTGATTTAGTTACAAATGTAGATAAACAGATTCAACAACAATTCCAACAATTTTTAGCAACACATTTTCCGGAACACCAACTATTAGCGGAAGAAAAAAGTAATGAAATGATTACGAATGAAATTAATCATTTATGGATTATGGATCCCATTGATGGAACTGCCAATTTAGTAAAACAGCAAGAAGATTATTGTATTATATTGGCGTATTTTTATGAAGGTAAACCAATGTTATCGTACGTATATGATTATCCGCATAAAAAGCTTTATAAAGCAATACGAGGAGAAGGTGCTTTTTGTAATGGAATTAAGATGGAAGAACCACCATCGTTAAAATTGGAAGACGCTATTATATCGTTTAATGCACAAGTGATGAATCTAGATACGGTGCAAGATTTATTTGACGCCTCATTTAGTTATCGTTTAGTTGGTGCTTGCGGATTAGATTCTATGCGAGTGGCAAAAGGTCAATTTGGGGCACATATTAATACAAATCCTAAACCTTGGGACATTGCTGCACAGTTTTTATTTGCAGAACTATTGAATCTAAAAATGACGACTTTAGATGGTAAGGCAATTGATCATTTAAAGGGTGCACCTTTTATTATAAGTAATAAAGCATGTCATGAAACGGTACTTAAAATTTTAAATGCAAATGGTGGTTATCAAAAATACAGATAGATATTCTCTAGAGATAAAAAATGATAAAAAATAGTTATACGTCTACAGAAGTATAGTAAAAAAATTATTTTACTATATAATAAATAGAGAAAACAGACAAAGTATGTAAGGAATAGTAAAGGAGTGGTGGGATTGAAACGTTCGTCTAAAAGTAAAATGAGCCTACCGAAAAAAATATTTTTATGGGTATTCGGTATTTTAGTAATCTTAGCGATTGTAGCTGTTGTGTATGTAGCTGCTAAAATTTTTATTACTGGTAATAAGATACACAATCCGTTAGATCGCAATCATTCAGAATTAAGAGATAAAAAAGTGAGTTTAAACGATGGTGATCCATTCACAATCGCTTTATTTGGTGTCGATTCAGATGCTGATCGTAAGAAAAAGGGTGGCGGAGAGCGTAGTGATAGTATTATGATTTTATCTATCAACCCTAAAACGAAGAAAACTGAAATAGTAAGTATACCGCGTGATACAAGAGCGGAAATTGTTGGCCGTGGTACTACTGAAAAAATTGCACATGCCTATGCATATGGTGGACCAAATATGGCTGTTAAATCACTTGAAAAATTAATGAATGTGCCAATTGATCATTATGCGACAATCGATATGGATGGTTTGCATAATATGATAGATAGCATCGGCGGTGTTGATGTAGTAAGTAATGATACATTCACTGTTGATGGTGTTCGTTTTACAAAAGGACAGCAGACACATGTAAATGGTGATCAAGCATTGAAGTTTATTAGAAGTCGTAAAGAAGAAGGTGCTGGTGGTGACTTTGGTCGACAACAACGTCAGCAAATTGTGCTTGAAGCGATGGCCAATAAGATTGCAAGCCCATCATCGATTACACATTTTAATAGTCTAATGAATGAAATTCAAAATAATGTTAAAACAGATTTAACATTAGGTGATTTGAATACGATTAGAAGCAATTATAAAGATGCTAATGACACGATTAATAAACATCAATTGAGTGGTCAAGGCGGCATTCAAAGTGACGGATTGTACTACTTCATTCCTAGTGAGCAGTCAAAAGCTGAAAGTACTAAGTTATTAAAAGATAATCTAGAGTAGTAAACTAAGGGAAAATAAGTTATCAAAATTGTACACAAATTAATTAGATAGAATGATCTGTAAATAGAATAACGAATAGAACTAATGGCCCGTAAATAGAAGGTGATAACACTTTGTATTTATGGGCTATTTTATTTAATGCCTGATTTGATTTTTATAAATTAATCCATTACAAATTTAATTTAAAGATAAATATTACCTTCTAAATGATAGTAGATATTTATCAAACTTGGGTTATTAATTTTCAGAAAAAGGGTATTTATAAATAGTATAACGATTTTTAGGTGAGGTGATTATTAAATATTGTCATTAATAAGGTTGTGAAAGATATGGCAAAAAGCGTGAAACAGATAATTGGAAAACTAATAATGATAATTATTTTCAATTAAACAAAAAGATGATTTAATTTCGCGCAAAATATTTCAAATAAAAATGATTGTAAAAAGGCAAAATACAAAATTTTACTTAACAACTAGTACATAAAGTAATACAATTAAATTAATTCTATCTGAAAGATGTGTGGGGCATCGTTATTTTAGGTGGATATGAGCAATTTATTAAAAGTCATTTACGGAAAATATATATAGACGGGGTGAGTAATATGCAAGAACATTTGGTGGTTACACTTGATGGAAAAGATTATCTTGTAGAACCAGGTACGAATTTACTTGAATTTATTAAATCACAAGATACTTTTGTACCTTCAATTTGTTATAACGAGTCGATGGGACCAATTCAAACATGTGATACATGTACTGTTGAGATTGACGGTAAAATTGAACGTTCATGTAGTACGGTGATTGATCGTCCAATGACTGTAAATACTGTGAACAATGATGTGAAAGATGCTCAAAAAGAAGCGCTTGATCGAATTTTAGAAAAGCATATGCTGTATTGTACAGTATGTGATTATAATAATGGTGATTGTGAAATTCATAATACGATGGATGCATGGGGGCTTCAGCATCAAACGTATGAATATAAAGAGAAGCCATACGAAAAAGATTACGGCCCATTTTATCGTTATGATCCAAATCAATGTATCTTATGTGGGCGTTGTGTAGAAGCATGTCAAGATATCGAAGTGAATGAAACTATTAGAATTGATTGGGATCGTGAACATCCACGTGTTATTTGGGATAATGATGTACCGATTAATGAGTCTTCATGTGTATCTTGTGGTCAATGTGCGACGGTATGTCCATGTAATGCCATGATGGAAGTGAATATGGAAGGTAATGCGGGTTATATGACTGATACGGAACCTGGTTCATTAGCAGCAATGATTGATTTAACTAAAAAAGCAGAACCTGGTTATGGTCCACTATTTGCAATCTCAGATTCAGAAGCAGAAATGCGTAAAGAGCGTATTAAGAAAACTAAAACAGTGTGTACTTATTGTGGTGTGGGTTGTTCATTTGAAGTTTGGACTAAAGATAGAGAAATTTTAAAAGTACAACCATCACATGATTCTCCAGCAAATAAAATTGCGACTTGTGTTAAAGGTAAGTTTTCATGGGGACATATTAATTCAGATCAACGATTAACTAAACCACTAGTAAGGAAAAATGGTGAGTTCCATGAAGTAGAATGGGATGAAGCTTTAAACGTCATTGCAGATAATTTTACAGCTATTAAAGAAAAGCATGGCCCAGATGCACTATCATTCATTTCTTCTTCTAAAGCGACGAATGAAGAATCGTATTTAATGCAAAAATTAGCAAGACAAGTTATTGGCACAAATAACGTTGATAACTGTTCAAGATATTGCCAAGCACCTGCAACAAAAGGCTTATTTAGAACGGTTGGACACGGCGGTGACTCAGGTAGTATTGAAGATTTAGAAAAAGCGGCAATGTCTGTATTGATAGGTACTAATACAGCCGAAGCTCATCCAGTTATCGCATCACGCATGAAACGTGCACAAAAATTATTTGGTCAAAAAATACATGTATTTGATATTAGAAAACATGAAATGGCAGAACGTGCGGATCGTTTTTATCAACCTAAACCAGGTACGGATTTAGCGTGGTTAAGTGCAGTGACTAAGTATATTATTGATCATGATTTACACGATAAAGCATTTATTGATGAGTGGGTAGATGATTTTGATGAATATTACAAATCATTAGAAACATTTACAATGGCTTTTGCTGAAGAAGCAACAGGTATTCCTGAATCAGAATTGATTAAATTTGCTGAAGAATGTGCTAAAGCTGAATCTGTTGTAATTTGTTGGGCAATGGGTATTACACAACAAGACATTGGTAGTGACTCAAGTACAGCGATTTCAAACTTATTATTAGTAACAGGTAATTATCGTCGTCCTGGTACTGGTGCGTATCCATTACGTGGACATAATAATGTTCAAGGATGTAGTGATATGGGAAGTATGCCTGATAAGATTACTGGTTATCAAAGTATTGAAGCGGATGATATTCGCGCTAAATTTGAAAAAGAATATGGCGTTAAATTGAATCCAAAAGCTGGTAAAGATAATCATGAAATGGTAGAAGGTATACATGACGGAGAAGTACACTCATTGTACTTATATGGTGAAGATACGGGTATTGTGGATTCAAATATTAATTTTGTACAAGCTGCGTTTGAAAAATTAGATTTCATGGTAGTCCAAGATGAATTTTTAACATTCACAGCAACATACGCAGATGTTGTATTGCCAGCAAGTCCTTCACTTGAAAAAGACGGTACTTTTACAAATACCGAACGTCGTATTCAACGTTTATACCAAGCATTAGAACCTCTTGGTGATTCAAAACCTGACTGGAAAATTTTCCAAGCAATTGCTAATAGATTAGGATTTGATTGGAATTACAAGCATCCTAGTGAAATTATGGATGAAGTAGCACGCTTAACACCTCTATATGCTGGGGTAAGTTATGATCGTTTAGAAGGATTCAATAGTTTACAATGGCCAGTACAACCTGATGGTACTGATGAGCCTATTCTATACTTAGAAGGATTCAATTTTGATAATGGTAAAGCAAAATTATTCCCATTATCATTTGATAATTACTTTAAGCAAGATGAAATTTATGATATTCATGTAAACAATGGTCGATTGTTAGAGCACTTCCATGAAGGTAATATGACTTATCAAACACCAATGATTAAATACAAAGTGCCACGTGCATTTGTTGAAATTTCTCCAGAGCTTGCTGAAGATAGAGGCATTCATGAAGGTGCAGAAGTTAAGCTGATTTCTGAAACAGGAGAAGCGGTATTACAAGTTCACGTGACAGATCGTGTTAAAGGTAAAGAAATCTATATTCCATTAAATAATGATGCGATGGAAAATGGAGATCTAGGTGCAATTAACTTATTAACTAATAGTGATGTTGATCAATACACGGATACACCATCTTATAAACGTACTAGCTGTCGTTTGGAGGTAATTACGAAACGTGGTAAGTCACCGTTGAACCCTAATAATTTCCGTGTCAATAAAAAACGTCAACCGCAGTACAGTGTTCAAGTACAGAAAAAATGGGAACGTTCAGATTATGTTTTCCCGGGAAATCAGGTGGATAAATAATGGCTGAGAGAATATCTTCTAAAATTAGACGCTTAGAAAAATCAGAAGAACAAATTAAGTTAGAAAGTTTAAATGAAGTTACAGAGGCAATTGCAGCGAATAAAGATAGTATATTAAAAGCAATCAAGCTTATTAAAACATTAGATGATGCAAAACTATTAGATGCTTTAAATGGTGCAATTCGAGGACGTCAAGTCATCATAAATAAATTTGCAGTTGAACTTAATAAAGATATTTATACAGGGCTATTATCTAATATGGCTTCAATGGTATTTTTATTAGGTGAACTCAATGTATCAGATTTAAGCGACTTCCTAAATAAAGTTAATAAAGGATTACACGTTGCCAATCAAGCGAGTCCAAATGCTAAGACAACTATAAGAAGTCTATTGGGCGTATTGAAAGATGACGACATGAACCGTAGTTTAACATACATGCTTAATATGCTAAAAGGTATGTCTCGAGAAGAATAACATTACAATGAAAAAGTGTTTCTACATGCAAGCAGTGTAGGAGCACTTTTTTTAATTTTTGTAAAAATTAAAAAGGGTGTTTTTGATGGAATAAATGAATAATATTGAAAAACAAAAAAATCACGTGCTATTGTGAATCAATCATCGACAGGCCTATGAAACATCATGTATTATTATGATTATGTAAGTTATTTAAATAAAAAGGGTGAGTGCATATTAATTCGAGAATGTTAAAAACGTCAGCTGTAATTTCTAATACATTATTAGTCATAGGTTTAGTCTGTCTATTTATGATGAAATTAGTGTTAGCTATTACTTTTTTTGCTGTTTCATTATCAATTAGTCTAGTTGTCTTTAATATGATGTTCAGAGATAGAACAACGATGAAAGTAATCGTTAACGCTTCTTTTTTAATCGTAATATTAGCGATTGTAGTGGCATATTTTTTATTGTCTAAGTAAGAAAAATGAGGTTTTGTCTATATGAAGAAGAATTTCAAGTTACGCATTTCAACGCTACTATTGATAGTTATTTTAGTTGTTTTTGCTGTATTACTCATCGTGAATGAAACTAAATTGTTTAAAAATGATGTGAATTACTCTTTTGATGAGGCTGTTTCAATGCAACAAGGGAAAGGTATTGTACAGACAAAAGAAGAGGATGGTAAATTTGTTGAAGCAAATAATAATGAAATTGCTAAAGCAATGACTATTTCACATAAAGACAATGATATGAAGTATATGGATATCACAGAAAAAGTGCCAATGTCGGAATCTGAAGTTAACCAATTGCTAAAAGGTAAGGGGATTTTAGAAAATCGAGGGAAAGTTTTTCTAGAAGCTCAAGAAAAATATGAGGTTAATGTCATTTATCTTGTTAGCCATGCATTAGTAGAAACAGGTAACGGCAAATCAGAATTAGCAAAAGGCATTAAAGATGGGAAAAAACGCTATTACAACTTTTTTGGTATAGGAGCATTCGATAGTAGTGCTGTTCGTAGTGGGAAAAGTTATGCTGAAAAGGAACAATGGACATCACCAGATAAGGCGATTATTGGTGGTGCAAAGTTCATTCGTAATGAATATTTTGAAAACAATCAACTGAATTTATATCAAATGCGATGGAATCCAGAAAATCCTGCGCAACATCAATATGCGAGTGACATTCGCTGGGCAGATAAAATTGCCAAATTAATGGATAAATCCTATAAGCAGTTTGGTATAAAGAAAGATGATATTAGACAAACATATTATAAATAAGACATCGGTGCTTAAAGGAGCTGGAACAATTTATTGTTTCGAGCTCCTTTAGCGCATTCTGAGTGTGTTAGTTAAATGGATTTTAACCTAACAAAAAACGCTATATAGCATCAAATATGCTATATCCCACATCATTGTTACAAATGTACATGATGTAAATGAATATTGCTGTCTAAATGTGCATGTAATATACAATGGTGCAGATAATACACTTAAGTCCTTAAAAATGAAACGTTAGTTCCAAGAGTCATTTTTAAACAATAGTGCATGTGATAAAATAGAAAAGAATGAAAAATATAGAGGTGACAATATGAAGATAGCAATTATAGGTGCAGGCATCGGTGGATTAACAGCTGCTGCATTATTACAAGAACAAGGTCATACTATTAAAGTCTTTGAAAAAAATGAGTCAGTTAAAGAAATTGGCGCTGGGATTGGTATCGGAGATAATGTGCTTAAAAAACTAGGTAATCATGACTTAGCTAAAGGTATTAAAAATGCTGGGCAAATCTTATCTACAATGACAGTGTTAGATGACAAAGATCGCCTGTTAACTACTGTTAAATTAAAAAGTAATACATTGAATGTGACGTTACCACGCCAAACATTAATTGACATTATTAAATCTTATGTAAAAGATGACGCAATATTTACAAATCATGAAGTCACGCATATAGATAATGAGACAGATAAAGTTACCATACATTTCGCGGAACAAGAAAGTGAAGCATTTGATTTATGTATTGGTGCTGATGGAATTCATTCTAAAGTGAGACAATCTGTAAATGCTGACAGTAAAGTATTATATCAAGGGTATACATGCTTTAGAGGTTTAATTGATGATATTGATTTAAAGCATCCGGATTGTGCAAAAGAATACTGGGGAAGAAAAGGAAGAGTAGGTATTGTTCCGTTATTAAATAATCAAGCATATTGGTTCATTACAATTAACTCGAAGGAAAACAATCATAAATATAGTTCGTTTGGTAAACCTCATTTGCAAGCATACTTTAATCACTATCCAAATGAAGTTAGAGAGATCTTAGACAAACAAAGTGAAACAGGTATCTTATTGCATAATATTTATGATTTGAAACCACTCAAATCTTTTGTTTATGGTCGTACTATTTTACTAGGAGATGCAGCACATGCGACAACGCCTAATATGGGGCAAGGTGCTGGACAAGCAATGGAAGATGCTATCGTATTAGTAAATTGTTTTAACGCATACGACTTTGAAAAAGCATTACAGCGTTATGATAAAATACGTGTCAAACATACTGCAAAAGTAATTAAGCGTTCTAGAAAAATCGGTAAAATTGCCCAATATCGTAGTCGTTTATTTGTTGCAGTTAGAAATCGTATTATGAAAATGATGCCAAATGCATTAGCAGCTGGACAAACTAAATTCTTATATAAATCGAAAGAAAAATAATACAACAATATGAAAACCCCCGTATGTTGAAACGAGAGCTCAACATATGGGGGTTCTTGTTTTTATAATGTTATTATAATAAATTCAATTATTAGTTAACGACAAATTGTGGTTTCTCACCTTGAACGGCACTAATTGCAGCATTAGCAACAATTTTAGACATCATGTCACGTGCTTCAAATGTAGCATTACCAATATGCGGTGTTAATACTACATTATTAAGTGATTTTAAGTCATCGGTAATATCTGGTTCAAATTCATATACATCAAGTGCAGCACCTTCAATTTCATTATCTTTCAATGCTTGCACTAGTGCTTGTTCGTGCACGATTGGACCACGAGAGGCATTGATTAAATACGCCGTAGATTTCATCATTTTAAATTGTTCTGTATCAATTAAATGATGCATTTTAGGATTATAAGCAGCGTTGATAGTGATAAAATCTGCATTCTTTAATAGTGTATCTAAATCTACATATTTTGCACCGATTTCTCGTTCTTTTTCTTCTTTGCGATTAGGTCCAGTGTATAGCACATCCATGTCAAATGCTCTTGCACGACGAGCTACTGCACTACCAATTTCACCTAAACCGATAATGCCGATTGTTTTCCCAGATACTTCTCTACCTCTGAAAAATAAAGGTGCCCATCCATCAAATCCAGTTGTACGTGATAATTGGTCCCCTTCAACAATACGACGCGCTACTGCAAGTACTAATCCAATTGTTAAATCAGCAGTCGCGTTTGTTGATGCTTTAGGTGTGTTTGTAACATCTATACTTTTTTCTCGGGCATACTCGATATCAATATTATTAAAACCAGCGCCATAGTTGGCAATGATTTTTAAGTCTTTACCAGCATCGATAACATCTTTATCAACGTTTGTAGATAATAAACTAATTAAGGCAGTCGCGTTTTTAACACCTTTAATTAAAGTGTCTTTATCGACTAATCCTTTACCTTCATACATTTCAACTTCAAAATGTTCTTGTAAAAGTTTTAAACCTACTTCTGGTATTGCACCAGCAACATAAACTTTTTCCATAAAAGATCACTCCTTTTATCTTAGTATAGTAGAAGATTAGACAGTATACAACTATGTCATGATGTCTTGTGTATCAATGATGTAAGCGCGTACTTTTGATGGAGGCGATATAACTTAGGCACTGTAGAACTATGAATATTGTAATGTGGAAAAACTGGATCAATTAAATTAGATAACGTAGTTTTAAAGTTAATAGTATTAGAAAAAATTAATATTTTGAATATGGGAGGAAATATAAATAAGTAGGTGGCAACGAAAAATAGCAAAAAAAGAGCTTCTCCTATAAAGGAAAGCTCAAAGTTTTTTGATGACATATGTACTAGAATTAAGTTTCAAGACAATATGTATCATCGTGTTTATATTAAATATGGATGTAGTTGTAGTTACCTGCTTCACTTGCAGAAATAGTTCTAGAACTTACTGAGAAAGGTCCGCCACTATAATTCATTTCTGAAATTGTAACTGAACCATCACTGTTTACACTTTCTACATATGCAACGTGACCAAATGGTCCTTCAGAAGATTGTAGGATAGCGCCTTTAGAAGGTGTATGATTTACTGTGAATCCAGCACCTTGTGCAGCAGCAGCCCAATTATTAGCATTTCCCCAAGTAGAACCGATTTCTCCGCCAACTTTATCATATACATACCAAGTACATTGTCCTGCAGTGTATAAGTTACCAGAATGTGAAATTGATGATGTAGTTGTCGTAGTTGTCGTAGTCGTTGTAGTTTGAGTCGTGTTGTAGTTATAGTTGTTGTAATTTGTATAATTTTCAGCAGCATCTGCATGATGTGCTTGACCTACTAATGCTGTGCCGATTCCTGCTGTTAACGTAGTTGCTGTTACTAATTTTTTCATGAATAAAGTCCTCCAAAGTTCTATATCTTTTTTTATAAATAAAACGTAGCGACTGTTTTATTCTCACATCTCGAATTGATGACAATAGTTACTTTAACAAAATTAATGCTTCTTGTGGGGAATGTTA
The DNA here is from genome assembly GCF_001027105.1 of Staphylococcus aureus. Classification (GTDB taxonomy): domain Bacteria; phylum Bacillota; class Bacilli; order Staphylococcales; family Staphylococcaceae; genus Staphylococcus; species Staphylococcus aureus. The sequence goes on along the minus strand of NZ_CP011526.1, from coordinate 2,301,159 downwards.
TTGATTTGTAAAAGAATAAAAAAACTTTGACTAATTTTGTAATAAAAATTAGTCAAAGTTACAATGAGATTAACAGATAATTAATAGGAAATATTTATTTGTAATATGTTTAAATAAATCGAATTGTTAAAGGTATTATATATTCTTGGCCATTATAATATTTGACACACGCAATAATTGTGAATACAAAAGATAATATTGAGAAAGCGAATATGGATAAAATACCGATAAACGTAATGATGAAACCTATAATAATAATGAAATCAATATCTGTAGCAATTAGGAAAACGCCTATTAAAGTGATAACGACTAAAACGATAGACCAAATAATATAAGAAATCGTATAGTTAAGATAATTTTTTCCAGCACGATCAACTAGTTTCGATTCATCTTTTTTCAATAACCATATTATCAGTGGACCAATAATAGATGTGAATAAACTTAATAAATAGATAAGCATCGCCATAATGTTCTCATCATTGGATTTGCGATTCGGTTGATGATTTGTTACGTCGTTCATTTCAGTTGTCATATTAGACACTCCTTTGAAAATTGTAATATTATCTTTAACTATAACAAAATATAATCAAAAATAAACATGTTTATTAAACAATTATTAAAAATAAAAATAATTGGTGGACGTCGGCGTTTAAATAGGTTAATTTAAGGTTATATATACTTAACATTTATAATGATGCGTAATGAATTCGCATCATTTTTATATTGTCTTACGTATAATTTGTTTTTAATTTTAACCAAAGATAGAAAGAGGGTTGTTTATGAAAATAGCAATTGTAGGATCAGGAAATGGCGCAGTTACGGCAGCAGTAGATATGGTGAGCAAAGGCCACGATGTTAAATTATATTGTCGTAATCAATCTATAAGTAAGTTTCAAAACGCAATCGAAAAGGGCGGATTTGATTTTAATAATGAAGGTGATGAACGTTTCGTAAAATTCACTGATATTAGTGATGATATGGAATATGTTTTAAAAGATGCTGAAATTGTTCAAGTGATTATTCCATCTTCATACATAGAGTATTATGCTGATGTAATGGCAGAGCATGTAACTGATAATCAGTTGATATTCTTCAACATGGCTGCAGCAATGGGGTCAATTCGTTTTATGAATGTTTTAGAAGATAGACATATTGAAACAAAACCACAACTAGCGGAAGCTAATACGTTGACGTATGGTACGCGTGTCGATTTTGAAAATGCAGCAGTTGATTTATCTCTAAATGTACGTCGTATCTTCTTTTCAACATATGATAGAAGCTGTCTAAATGATTGTTATGACAAAGTTTCAAGTATTTATGATCATTTAGTAAAAGAGGAAAGCTTAATTAAAACAAATCTTGAAAATGGTAATCCTGAAGTGCATCCAGGACCAACATTATTGAATGTCGGTCGCATTGATTATGCTGGCGAGTTCGCTTTATATAAAGAAGGAATTACTAAACATACAGTTAGATTACTTCATGCAATCGAATTAGAACGTTTGAATTTAGGCCGTAGATTAGGTTTTGAATTATCAACAGCTAAAGAATCACGTATTGAACGTGGTTATTTAGAACGTGATAAAGAAGATGAACCATTAAATCGTTTGTTTAATACAAGCCCAGTATTTTCACAAATTCCAGGACCAAATCATGTAGAAAGCAGATATTTAACTGAAGATATTGCATATGGTTTAGTACTATGGTCAAGCTTAGGTCGTGTTATTGATGTACCGACACCAAATATAGATGCAGTAATTGTAATTGCATCAACCATTTTAGAGAGAGACTTCTTTGAGGAAGGCTTAACAGTTGAAGAAATTGGTTTAGATAAGCTTGATTTAGAAAAATATTTAAAATAAATGATGGCTTGAAGATAGAAAAGGATATAGCATTATGCAAAAGCAATAAATTGAAGAAAAGAGGTTTCTCATCAATAAGCGAAGGGGACGATAGATGATGAAAAGAAAACCCACCTTTTTAGAATCAATTTCGACAATGATTGTAATGGTTATTGTTGTTGTAACAGGCTTTGTGTTTTTTGATATTCCAATTCAAGTATTATTAATTATTGCCTCAGCATATGCCACATGGATTGCAAAACGTGTAGGCTTAACATGGCAAGATTTAGAAAAAGGCATTGCAGAACGTTTAAATACTGCAATGCCTGCAATTTTAATTATACTAGCGGTAGGAATTATAGTAGGCAGTTGGATGTTTTCTGGCACAGTGCCAGCCTTGATTTATTATGGCTTAGATTTATTGAATCCAAGCTATTTTTTAATATCAGCCTTTTTTATAAGTGCTGTTACATCTGTAGCAACTGGTACAGCATGGGGCTCTGCATCAACTGCAGGGATTGCACTTATTTCTATTGGTAATCAATTGGGGATTCCTCCAGGGATGGCAGCGGGTGCTATTATAGCAGGGGCTGTGTTTGGCGATAAAATGTCACCATTATCAGATACAACTAATTTAGCGGCGCTTGTTACTAAAGTTAATATATTTAAACATATACATTCGATGATGTGGACGACGATACCTGCATCAATCATAGGTTTATTAGTATGGTTTATTGCTGGATTTCAATTTAAAGGGCATTCAAATGATAAACAGATTCAAACTTTGTTATCAGAGCTTGCACAGATTTATCAAATTAACATATGGGTCTGGGTTCCCTTAATTGTGATCATTGTTTGTTTGCTATTTAAAATGGCTACAGTGCCAGCTATGCTAATATCAAGCTTTTCTGCCATTATAGTGGGGACTTTTAATCATCATTTCAAAATGACAGATGGTTTCAAAGCAACATTTAGTGGTTTTAACGAATCAATGATACATCAGTCTCATATTTCATCCAGTGTGAAAAGCTTGTTAGAACAGGGTGGTATGATGAGTATGACCCAAATATTAGTAACGATATTTTGCGGATATGCATTTGCAGGTATTGTAGAAAAAGCAGGATGTTTAGAAGTCTTATTAACTACTATTTCTAAAGGCATCCATTCTGTAGGAAGTTTAATATGTATTACTGTTATTTGTTGTATTGCGCTTGTATTCGCTGCAGGTGTTGCTTCGATTGTAATTATTATGGTCGGTGTGTTAATGAAAGATTTGTTCGAAAAATACCAAGTCTCTCGTTCCGTTTTATCAAGAACACTTGAAGACTCAAGTACGATGGTCTTACCTTTAATACCATGGGGAACATCAGGTATTTACTATACGAATCAACTTCATGTCTCTGTTGAAGAATTTTTCATATGGACAGTACCATGTTATTTATGCGCAATTATAGCAATTATCTATGGTTTTACAGGGATAGGTATTAAAAAGTCATCGAATTCACGTTTAACTTAATGTGAGCGTGGAATATATATAATATGTTGAAACACTTTAATCATTTATAATTGTAGCGGTTATAATTTGAAAAGGTTTTAACTTAGAATAAATATCCTCTATACATATACTGAATATGTTTTGTAGCGGAACATGTTGATATATGTAATGTAAGTTTTATGTCATGATTTGTAATGACTAAATTAATTGAGAATTTGAAGGCAAGTATATTTGTAAGTACTTTAACTAAAAATTTATCAATGTATAGCCGATTTGACATGCCTAAATTTGGGTGTGTCAATGGCTGTATGTTGTTTATTCTTTATTACAGAGTGAATCGGATTGGTGAAAATCGAAATTTTGAGATTTTTACCAATTCGATTTTTTTCATAGAAATTAAAAAAGCCAACAAGGCTCTTGAAACCTTGTTGGCGTAAACATAGCCATCACTAATTAGTGAATGAAGTTATAACCAGCAGCTTGGCTAGCTGAGATTGTACGTGAAGTTACAACACCTGGGCCATAACCATAGTTCATTTCTGAAACTCTTACTGAACCATTGCTGTTAACACTTTCAACGTATGCAACGTGACCGTATGCACCTTGAGTTGTTTGCATAATTGCACCAGCTTTTGGTGTATTGTTCACTGTGTAACCAGCTCTTGCAGCTGCGTTAGCCCAGTTACTTGCATTGCCCCAAGTTGAACCGATTTTACCACCTACACGATCAAATACGTAGTATGTACATTGACCAGAAGTGTATAAGTTACGTCCTGAAGTATAACCACTTGAGATTGAACGGCCATTTGATGATGGAGCCATAGTTGTAGTTACTTGAACATTGTTGCTTGAAGTGCTGTAGCTTGCACCTAAACCACCAGTACGGTAGCTGTTTGTGTTGTAACTATTATAGTTATTGTAGTTATATGATTGATTATTATTTGAGTAGTTGTTGTAACGGCTGTAGTTATTGTAGCTATAACCGTTGTTGTAATTGTTATAGTTATTGTAACCATTGTAGTAGTAATAGCTGTAGTAGCCATTATCTTGGTTTAATTGACTTGGATGCCAGTTACCTTTCCATGTGTAATGGTAGTTACCTTGTGCATCAATAGTGTAAGTATAGCTATATGATGTTGGGTCGTTTGGATTATAACCGTAGTTATCTTGCTCAGAAGCATGAGCTTGATTTCCTGATGCAATTGCGATTGTAGCGAATCCTGCAGTTGCGATAGTAGCTGTAGCGATTTTCTTCATTTTAAAAATATCCTCCTAAAAATTTTAAATCTAAAATATTTTCGTAATGTCCGTGTGACAAAATTAATGTTATAAGTTATCTCTCGTAATTAAACGACAAGAAAGACTATAACAGAAATTAGCGTCCTTGTGTGCTTTGTTAACGTTTTGTAATTTTTTGCTAATATCTTGACACAATAGAATTTTAAAAGTATAGAAATTTGCATTTTGCAAAACTTATAACTACGGCATTCTTTGTGAAAACTGAATGTTTCGAAAATAAGTCTGTTACAAATTTGTAATATTACTGAAAATTCTAAATGTATATTTTGTGCATAATATAGGACTTTTAATCAGAAAATGCATAAAAATTCGACACGAACGATCAAGTTTCTATGATTATGAAAGCTTTGGTATTTGGATGAAAATGTATATTTAATGGATAAAATATCCTAATTTAGCATAAAAAAATGTTTTAATAAAAGTATTATTTGATATAATCGATTTATGTTTTGTTACTGCTAAAAAACATGTGGCGATATAATTGGTAGTGAATATTAGATGTTGACAATTGATTTGAGAAAGACAAACAGGAGTAAATCAATATATTTGTATATGTGAGGATGTAAGATGACAGATAATTATTCACTACATATTTATAAAAGTATGAAAATGAGTAGTGTGAAGGAAGCGAACTTAAAAATTATATATTGGCTACAAGGTACAGGTGTAGTTTCAATCAATCTACAACAATATGATGTAAAAAGAAATGATGTCACCATTATTATGTTGAATGATTTGTATCAAATTGATGGTAATGATGATAGTGTATGTTGTGTTGTTGAAGTAAGTGCAAAGACATTTTTGAAGTTTATGAATGCAAACTATATGATGCGTGGCAAGATATTAACAAATGAGGTTGCTAGCACTTTTAGAATCTTGATTAAGTATTTAATCTACAGCAAAATTAAACAACAGTCTTATAATGCTAATGATAAGATTATTAATTACATGTGTGTTGAATTAATGTCATTAAATACATACGATGGTAGTCGTCATTTAGTAGCCGAAGAAGTGCACGATTATTTAACAAACAACCACCATAAAAAGATAAATAGGAAAGATGTCATTAATCAAGTTAGTATTACAAACAAAGCTTTAAGTGACATGTTTAAAGCGACACCTTATAGTAATTTTATTCAATATTTAAATCATATTAGACTGGAGCATTGCTTAATTGATATTTTAACTTCTAAGAAGCCTATTGAAGAAATCGCAAGTAGTCATGGTTTTAATCATTATTCTCGTTTTATACACCTCTTTAAAGAAACGTATGGTAACACTCCTAAATTAATTAGAAAAAGATATAGTCCAACATCTCATTCAATTAACCATTCCCAATTAGTTGAAATTGATAAAAATATAATTGAATTATTTGATGATACTAATCAAAGTTCTTCAAGTATGCGCGAGATTGATATACCTTTTGAGCCTACAAAAAGGAGTCAAATGTATCAACCTAAAAACATTTATATTAAAGGAAGTAATTTTTATTGGATGGATTATTATACTATTAAACAAATCATTCAAAGATTAGGTGTTAATCCTGAAAACTTGCATATAATTGTTACAATCGACACAAGCAATGAGCTATCGATTGAACAAATCACTTTATTACTTCAAAAGATAGTGAATTACAATGTAAATGTAGTGTTTCGTATTAAACATGAATATAAGGAATTGTTAACGAGTGCTGAAAGAGGCAAGATAGAAAAGCTAGTAGCTACAATTTTTAATATGACTTTTGAGAGTAATAGATGTAAGATTGCATTTTTAATTAACGACTTAAATACTACTGCAATTCAAAAACTGAAACGTTTAATAGATAATTATATAGGAGTATTTGAATTAATATATCATCTGGAACCAAAAGAGTTGAATACGCGCTATGATAAAGAAATTGATCATCTAATAGACTATTTTATCTTACCGCTAAGACAAATAGAACAGGTGTCTATTGCACGTTCTAAAATTATATGTGATGTAGATTTGATTAATGAGAATAATGACTTAAAAGAAAAAATCACAATGTCTGATATTAATAAGGTTTCTGAACTTTTGACAAATTATACAAAATTTCGAGGACTTATTATGCACATGTCAATTATAAGTGAATCGAGCAAAGAAATAAATTTAACTAGATTATCAATATTCATTTTTATCATAAATATACTTAATCAATTACGAGGGATTGTTATTTATCAAAATGACACGATGATTGTAACGAAGTTCAAACATGAAGTACAATGTGTCATTTGTTTGCCAGCCGCATTGTTAAATGAGAATTCAGACGCTATACGTTTATCGTGTAAGGGTCTTCAACAATTTAGCCATGCTAAAACTAAACAAATTGTTTTAAGTATAGATAAAGATAATCATACTTCCGAAAATGGTGTACTTGTGAATGATATTATGCAACAACACAGTTATTGGAAAGCTAATTTTATAGAAAGAAATATTTATGATCATTCATTAATGGTCTCAAGCAATAGTATTGTTCATTTGAAATATCATCTTGAGATATAGGCATGGTTTAAGAGAGGTTTTAAAGATGTCTAAATTTAAAGTTAAGCGTTTAACTGCACACATACTAATGTTGAAAGTCATTAATGATATGTTGAAATATTCATTTCATCTCACTTTGACTCAAGTGAAACTATTAAATCTATTAGTTAAATATGATAATTCTGATTCCAATAGCGCTTCAATAGATAGTTTATTAAAAATGAAAGAAATCCAATCTAAGATGGCCCTTCTTCAAATGTTAAGTTATTTAAACAATCATCAATGGCTATTGAAAGGAAGAGATCAAAGGGATCAACGTAAATTGACTATTTCGATTAATAAAATGCATATAGATAAAATAGAATATATGAATAATGAGCTTAGTGACTATATTGAACGTTATTTTGGTCAATATACATTTGATTTTAGTTGTGACTATGTATCGTATTTATTGTCGTCACAAGAATTATTGCGGAATCTAAAGTGTTATTTAAATATGTGTCAATTATCATTAGAAGAGTTATACGTTTTAGGAATATTAAATCTGCATAAAGGTCAATTGACGGTTAAAGAATTACAGGGTGAATTCCATCACCCGATATTTGCGGTTAGCCCGATTTTAAAGTGTTTAATTTTGAAGGGATTAGTTAAAAAAGAGAGATGTGAATTAGATGAAAGGCGTGTTATTGTAACAATCAAGCGAGAAAAGTTTTCTAAAGTCACTATGCTTATTCAAGCATGTTATAATTATCTTGAAAAGGGAATACAAGTTAAGCTTAATAATAAATAGTTAATCACTTGTATTTCATATACCTATGAAGAATAGTTTATAGTTTTAAGTGGGAGGGATATTATGATTTTAGATAATGTGAATCCAAATGATTTATTTCCAACTGAAAAAAAGGGTCCGTCAGTGCTAGGAATAATTGAGTATCAAGTTCAAGGTGAGAATGAATTTGAAGGGGCATTTATAGCAACAAATGAAAGATTAATTATGAATGTAGATATGAATGGCCAATTTTATTATAGAAGTATTAGTTATAATGAAATAGAGAAGATAGATTATGATGGTCAAACTATAATGTTCAAATTTAATATTGGTAATGTCCCAATGCATGATATTAAAAGTGCTAACGTTGAAATGTTTGTTGAATATGTAAAACAACATATGATAGTATAATGTCAATGTATGTAGGTTGATAAGAAGAGTTTGAATGATAACTCATTGCATTTAAAGATAAATGGCATGCGTTATGATTTAAAGCTCTTCTTTTTTTATATTTTATAAATTTTGTGAGCAAGCCATCCAATTAATATAAAAAATATCAAATCAAACACGTTGATATAGATTAAAATTTTAAAAGTTTACATATCAGTTAAGATACAAAATATTCAGACTAATAATTTTCAATTTGGCAAAATATCTTAAACATCAAATTATTATAAGAAATAAATGTATTTAACCATATTCTAGTAATAAAAATATTGAATTTTTATACTTATTTGTTTAGAATGAACTTTATAACATAGTTGGATAGAGTTTCGATTTAATAAATTACATGTGAACCTTGCTACAACAAGATGTGCATCAGAGGAGTGGTTTAATAATGAGTAAAATTAATGACATTAATGATTTAGTCAACGCAACATTTCAAGTTAAGAAGTTTTTCAGAGATACAAAAAAGAAGTTCAATTTGAACTATGAAGAAATTTATATTTTAAATCATATTTTAAGAAGTGAGTCTAACGAAATCTCATCTAAAGAGATTGCTAAGTGCTCAGAGTTCAAACCTTACTATTTAACTAAAGCTTTACAAAAGCTAAAAGATTTAAAATTGTTATCAAAGAAAAGAAGTTTACAAGACGAAAGAACAGTTATTGTTTATGTTACAGATACACAAAAAGCAAATATTCAAAAACTGATTTCAGAATTAGAAGAATACATTAAAAATTAAATCAAGGTTAATTGCGTTTAATAACATTGAACGATAACAATTTATTAAAACGAAGTTATTTATTCAGCATTGGGACATAAAATTAACTTAAAATTTAAATATTGAAGATGCTTTAATTAAAGTTAAAGACTAGCCATACCTTATTTCAGCTTATTAAGCTTGAAACAAGGTACACTAGTCTTTTTATTTTAATATTTTCTTAGAAAATCAAGTTTACGATCATAAATATTTTCTGCGATATAGCTTTGGATGGTTCCAAGTATTTTCTCTATAATTTGTGTGCGATAAGCAAAAATTCTAACTGCAAAACCATGTGTAGGCAATTGAGAAATAGCAACACGACAATCGAATGTATTGCTATAAGAACTAATGGTTTCATAAACTGAATCGATTAGTTTTTGGTTAACATCTTCGTGTATGAAGTAAGCAGAGCCATAATGAGAGTAATGTTCCATATAACCTATTTCATTGATCGATTGTTTATTAGGATTCAATAATAAATTATCATATGTGACTAACTCATCTTCAATATAAATTTCATTTATTAAATGCATATATTGATACTTGAAGGCTTCGCCAGTTTTTGAATAACCAGGAGTTAAAATATCAGTATAAAATAATGAACTAGAATTATTGAGATTGAACGTATTGTGTTGATAAAATTTAGCATTTTCATATGCGATGATTGGATCAGCGACATATTCTAAATATGCGTTATCTTTCAAATTAAAAGTTTGATACTGCTCAACATGATTGGAAGGTGTCTTGTATATTTTTGTTGCACCTTGAGATGTCAATGTCACTTTAGCGTTATCTTCGACATTCACATTCATACGGTAACGATCTCCATCTAAATAGCCACCACCTACATTTACTATATAAAATGTAGGAATGGTAGATTGATTTAGATAAACTGGACGTATCACTTTAAGTGCTTTTTCAAAGAAAATATCTCTTGATACTGATCGATTGCCATCGAAAAACACTGTTAAATCAAGTTGCCCAGTCCATTGTTGTTCATCCATTATGATAATCCTTTGAGTAAAGTGTCGCGTTCAATCCAATCGATAACTTCATCCAAACCTTCGTCGGTTTTTAAGTTAGTAAAAGTAAATGGACGTTTACCACGAAATACTTTAGTATCTTCAGCCATTTGTTCTAATGATGCACCTACATAGGGAGCTAAATCAGTTTTGTTAATTACAAAGAAATCTGACTTAATCATACCTTGACCACCTTTACGTGGAATCTTTTCACCTTGAGCAACATCGATAATATATATTGAAAAGTCAACAAGTTCTGGACTAAATGTTGCTGCTAAGTTATCGCCACCAGATTCTATGAAAATTAGTTCTATATCGTCATGACGTTCTAATAATTCGTCTATTGCTGCAAAGTTCATAGATGCATCTTCACGAATCGCAGTATGAGGACATCCACCAGTTTCAACACCAATGATACGACTTTCAGGTAGAACTCCTGAATTTACTAATATCTTTTCGTCTTCTTTTGTATATATATCATTTGTAATAACGCCGATACTCATTTCTTTTGAAAGACGTTTTACAACTTTTTCAATTAATTGTGTTTTACCTGCACCTACAGGACCACCAATACCAATTTTAATCGGATTTGCCACAATTATAACCTCCTATGATATGAAAATTCTAACATTGACGTTCTCATGCGCCATTTGATTTAGTTCTAAACCAGGCGCTGTCATGCCAAAATCTGCTTCTTTTAATTCGAAAATCTGCTTTCTTGTTCCTTCTATATAAGGAATCATGTGAGTAACTATCTTTTGACCAGCAGTTTGTCCAAGTGGAATAGCACGAACAGCATTTTGAGTTAAACTTGAAACATTTTGATATAAATAGTAATCAATAATCGTTTCAATATCTACACCTAAATGATGGCCTAGCATAGTAAAACAAATAGCTGGATTTAACTTTGCTTTCTTATCTTGCATTTGTTGATGATACCAAGCAATCCATGGGCTATTATAAAGTTCTAAAGCCAATTTAACCATGCGAGTCCCCATTTGTTTTGCACCAACACGTGTTTCTTTAGGTAAGTTTTGAACAAACATCAGTTTATCTATGTGTAATACTTTTTGTGTATCATCATTTTCCAATGCATCATAAACTAAACGCATGGCTAAACCATCAGAATAGGTAAGTTGCTCTTGTAAAAACATTTTTAACCAAGCAATAAAAGTATGATCGTCATGAATTATATTTCGTTGAATATATGTTTCAAGACCAAATGAATGACTGAAAGCACCTGTTGGAAACTGTGAATCACAGAACTGAAATAATCTTAAGTGTGTATGATCAATCATGAGAATGCCCTATATGTCTGAAAGCCTTATTAACTTTACGGTCTTCTCGAACATATGGGATGCCTAAACTTTTTAATAAATCTTCAACTAAATAATCATATTGTACTAGCATTTCAGTCTCTGTAAATTGTGCTGGCAAATGACGATTTCCTAATTGATGGGCTATATCTCCCATTTCTTGCAATGTTCTTGGTTGAATCACTAAAAGATCTTCTGAATTAACATCCACAATAATCATATTATGGTCATCTGCGTATAAAATATCTCCATATTGTAAGTCAATAGGTTGTTTTAAACGAATGCCTATTTCAGTGCCATGGTCTGTAACGACTCTTTGAATACGTTTAACAAGATCTGAATTTTCAAGGTATACTTTTTCGACGTGCTTTTGTTTTTCTGAATTTGACAAATTGGCAATATTGCCTTGGATTTCTTCAACAATCATTCTATGTTCCTCCTAGAATAAGAAGTATCTTTGAGTTAATGGTAACTCAGTTGCTGCATTACTTGTAATTTTTTCTCCATCTACATATACTTCATATGTTTGTGGATCAACGTCTAATTTAGGTGTTGCACTGTTATTTTTCATATCTGCTTTAGATAATTGTCTAATATTTTTAACTGGACGCACCATGCGTTTTAAATTTAATGCACGATTGATACCATTTTCATAAGCAGTTTTAGACACGAATGTCATTGACGTACTTGTAAGGTTTCCGCCGTATTGACCATACATTTTACGGTACTTCATCGGTTCAGATGTAGGTATAGAACCATTTGCATCGCCATTTACGGCAGAGTTAATTAATCCGCCCTTTACAACTAATTCAGGTTTAACCCCAAAGAAAATTGGGTCCCATAAGACAATGTCAGCTAGTTTGCCCGGCTCGATAGATCCTACATATTCAGAAATACCATGTGTAATTGCTGGGTTAATTGTATATTTAGCGATATAACGTTTGATGCGATTATTATCATTATGTTCAAAATCACCATCTAAAGGACCACGTTGTTCTTTCATGCGATGTGCTACTTGCCATGTTCGTGTAATTACTTCACCTACACGGCCCATTGCTTGTGAATCGGAACTAATCATACTGAATACACCCATATCTTGCAGAACATCTTCTGCTGCAATCGTTTCTTTACGAATACGTGAATCTGCGAATGCGATATCTTCAGGAATAGCCGCATTTAAATGGTGAGTAATCATTACCATATCTAAATGTTCATCTACAGTATTATGTGTATAAGGCAAAGTTGGATTTGTAGATGAAGGTAAAATATTTGAAAATGCAGCGGATTTAATTAAATCAGGCGCATGACCGCCACCAGCACCTTCAGTATGGTACATATGAAGTACACGGTCTTTAACAGCAGCCATTGTGTCTTCCATAAATCCTGCTTCATTTAAAGTATCTGCATGTAATGCAATTTGAACATCAAATTCATCAGCAACATCTAATGCATGACTCAAAGCAGATGGTGTTGCACCCCAGTCTTCATGTACTTTTAATCCAATTGCTCCGGCATTGATTTGTTCAATGAGTGCAGTTGGATTTGTTGCTTGTCCTTTACCTGTAAAACCGACATTAATCGGTAAACCTTCGGCAGCTTCTAACATTCTATGAATATGCCATGGACCTGGAGTTACAGTTGTTGCTTTAGAACCTTCTGAAGCACCAGTACCACCACCAATATGAGTCGTAATACCACTTTCTAATGCGACCTCTGCTTGTTCAGGATTAATAAAATGAACATGAGTATCAATACCACCAGCAGTGACGATTTTACCTTCAGCGGCAATGATATCTGTTGTTGAACCTATAATAATGTCGACATTATCCATTATATCTGGGTTGCCGGCATTACCTATGGCGAAAATATAACCATTTTTAATGCCTATATCAGCTTTAACCACTTTATCGTAATCGATAATAACGGCATTAGAAATGACAAGGTCTGCAACGTTCACGTCATCACGTGTTACACGAGGATTTTGCGCCATACCGTCTCTAATAGATTTACCACCACCAAAAGTAGCTTCTTCACCATAAACCGCATAGTCTTTTTCTATTTGAGCAAATAGATTCGTATCACCTAAACGAATGGAATCTCCAACAGTTGGACCGTATAAGCTCGTATATTGATTTTGCGTCATTTTAAAGCTCATGATCTTTTTCCTCCTTTTTTATTCACGTTTTCAGCACCGTTATCTCCGAATACACCTGCATATTCATCATTTTCATCAGTTGGGCGATAGACACGTGACTCATCGATAGGACCATTGACCATACCACGAAAACCAAAAATTTTACGTTTGCCAGCATATTCAACTAATTGAACTTCTTTTTTATCCCCAGGTTCAAATCGAACAGCTGCTCCAGCTGGAATATCTAAATGTTTTCCATATGCCATTTCACGTTCGAAATCTAATGCTGCATTTGCTTCATAAAAATGAAAATGTGAGCCCACTTGAATTGGTCGATCTCCTGTATTTTCAACTTCGATAACTGTTTCAGGATGATGGTTATTAATTTCAACCTCTGTACTTTTTGTAATAATTTCTCCTGGTATCATTTGACTGCCTCCTTTAAACAATAGGGTGATGTACTGTGATTAACTTAGTACCATCGGGGAACGTAGCCTCGATTTCGATATCTGTAATCATGTGTTCGACACCATCCATGACATCTTCTTTGTTTAGAATTTGTCTACCATAACTCATTAACTCTGCAACGGTCTTACCATCGCGTGCACCTTCTAATAATTCATCGCTGATTAAAGCTAATGCCTCAGGATGATTTAGTTTCAAACCACGTGCTTTACGACGACGTGAAACTTCCGCCGCCACTACAATCATTAATTTGTCTTGCTCTCGTTGTGTAAAATGCAAATTAAAACCCCCAATTTCATATTAGATACAATTTACAAAATTTATATTAATCCTAATTGTTGTGATAAACAAGTAATATACAAAGTTCAATGTGTAATTAGAAAATTATATTTTTAGCATATCCGATATTGAAGCAAACAATCTAATCGAAAACAAATAGTGGAATATATTTATGTAAAAACCAAAATAGTTTTTAATATAACTTTTCATAGAATAGTAGTATATTAATGAGTAATGATTCAAAGGAAAGGTGAAAGATTTGAAGATAATAGATGTGCTTTTGAAAAATATATCTCAGGTTGTGTTAATTAGTAATAAATGGACAGGATTATTTATCTTAATAGGATTATTTGTAGCCGATTGGACAATTGGATTAGCGGCTATTGTAGGTAGCATCATCGCCTATACTTTTGCGCGTTTTATAAATTATAGTGAGGCAGAGATTAATGATGGGTTAGCTGGATTTAATCCAGTGCTAACTGCCATTGCGTTAACAATCTTTTTAGATAAGTCAGGATTAGATATTGTTATAACAATGATAGCAACTTTATTAACGTTACCAGTTGCTGCTGCAGTGAGAGAAGTTTTAAGACCATATAAAGTTCCGATGCTGACGATGCCTTTTGTCATTGTGACTTGGTTTACAATTTTACTTTCAGGACAGGTTAAATTTGTAGATACATCGTTAAAGTTAATGCCTCAAAACATTGAAACGGTTAATTTTAGCAACAATGATAGAATACATTTCATTCAGTCATTATTTGAAGGATTCAGTCAAGTATTTATCGAAGCGAGTGTAATTGGTGGCGTATGTATTTTAATCGGCATATTGATAGCATCAAGAAAAGCAACACTCTTAGCTGTTATAGCTAGTTTGTTAAGCTTTATCATTGTAGCTCTATTAGGTGGTAATTATGATGATATTAATCAGGGATTATTCGGTTATAACTTTGTATTAATGGCAATCGCACTAGGATATACATTTAAAACAGCGATTAACCCTTATATTTCGACTTTTTTAGGTGTGTTATTAACAGTAGTGGTGCAACTAGGTACAACAACATTGCTTGAACCGTTTGGCTTACCTGCATTAACATTGCCATTTATTATCGTGACATGGATTTTATTATTTGCTGGTATTAAACATGACAAAGTAGATGCTTGATAGTTAAATCAAACCTAATATTGTTTGAATATCACCTTAAACTATACAGCGAATTGTATAGTTTAAGGTGTATTTTTATGGATAAAATTAAGTGCATACTTAATCGAATTATCAGTTTTCTTTTAATTGTTCACAGCACGTTCCTTTTTATTTTTAAAGTCGAGTGTTAAACTAGGAATAAATAATTTATATTGTGTGTTGTGTGGGGTGACTAATATGAATGATATGGATAATTCCTTTTTAATAACAACGGAAATTCAAAGAAAATGGATTGAAAAATTCAAAGTAATTAGAGATACATTTAAGGCTAAAGCTGAATATAATGATCAACATAGCCAATTTCCATATAAAAATATTGAATGGTTAATTAAAGAAGGTTATGGAAAATTAACGTTACCAAAAGCATATGGTGGTGAAGGTGCGACCATAGAAGACATGGTTATTTTGCAATCATTTTTAGGCGAACTTGATGGTGCCACAGCATTATCTATTGGTTGGCATGTGAGTGTCGTAGGACAAATTTATGAACAGAAATTATGGTCTCAAGATATGTTGGAGCAATTTGCTGTTGAAATTAATAATGGTGCATTAGTTAATAGAGCAGTTAGTGAAGCTGAAATGGGTAGTCCAACAAGAGGGGGAAGACCAAGTACACATGCTGTTAAAGCTGATGATGGGTATATTTTAAATGGTGTGAAGACATATACATCAATGAGTAAAGCACTAACACATATTATTGTTGCTGCTTATATAGAAGAATTAGAAAGTGTTGGTTTTTTCTTAGTAGACAGGAATTTGCCTGGTGTTGAAATTGCCGATAATTGGGACGTATTAGGTATGCGAGCGACAGAAAGTCATGATTTAATATTAAATGATGTAAAAGTACCATTAAAACATTTAGTGGAAACAGAGAAAAGTAAAGCGCCAAATGGTTGGATATTGCATATACCAAGCTGTTATTTAGGTATAGCACAAGCTGCTAGAAATTATGCTGTAGACTTTGCAATCCAACATAGCCCTAATAGTATTGAAGGAACGATTGCAACATTGCCAACTGTGCAACAAAATTTAGGGAAAATGGAAACGCTATTGTTATGTGCGAGACAATTTTTATGGAGTACAGCAAAAGGGTATCAACAATATAAAGATGACAGTCAGATAAGAAATCCAACAAGTGCGAGTAAAGTGATGGTAATGAATCAAGGGCTTGAAGTGATTGATTTAGCGATGAGAATAGTTGGTGCTAAAAGCTTAGAAATGAATCGACCATTACAACGTTACTATCGTGACATGCGTGCAGGATTACACAATCCACCTATGGAAGATGCAGCATATACAAATATTGCTAAGAGTATTACAGATACATTTTAAATTTTAAAAGGTAAATCGATCGTTGATTGGCATAAAGAGATGAAATTTGACGTTCGGATTTACCCTTTTTTTGTGGGGATTTATAGGGATGTTAAGATATTTTGTTAAATTTTTTGCGAAAATAAAAAATAAATAACACTAGCTATTGTAAATGTATATGCAATCTTGTATAATTTTTGAATGATTGATAATCATTTTCAATAGGAGGAAATTATGAAAAAACTATTATTACCATTAATAATTATGTTATTAGTGTTAGCTGCGTGTGGGAACCAAGGTGAAAAAAATAACAAAGCTGAAACTAAATCTTATAAAATGGACGATGGCAAAACGGTAGATATTCCGAAAGACCCTAAACGCATTGCAGTAGTTGCGCCAACATATGCTGGTGGACTTAAAAAATTAGGTGCAAACATTGTAGCTGTAAATCAACAAGTCGATCAAAGCAAAGTATTAAAAGATAAATTTAAAGGTGTTACAAAAATTGGTGATGGCGATGTAGAAAAAGTTGCTAAAGAAAAGCCAGATTTAATTATTGTATACTCTACTGACAAAGATATTAAAAAATATCAAAAAGTAGCACCAACAGTAGTTGTTGACTATAATAAGCATAAATATTTAGAACAACAAGAAATGTTAGGGAAAATTGTTGGTAAAGAAGATAAAGTAAAAGCTTGGAAGAAAGATTGGGAAGAAACAACTGCTAAAGACGGTAAAGAAATTAAAAAAGCAATTGGACAAGATGCAACAGTGTCATTGTTTGATGAATTTGATAAAAAATTATACACTTACGGCGATAACTGGGGTCGTGGTGGAGAAGTATTATATCAAGCATTTGGTTTGAAAATGCAACCAGAACAACAAAAGTTAACTGCAAAAGCAGGTTGGGCTGAAGTGAAACAAGAAGAAATTGAAAAATATGCTGGTGATTACATTGTGAGTACAAGTGAAGGTAAACCTACACCAGGATACGAATCAACAAACATGTGGAAGAATTTGAAAGCTACTAAAGAAGGACATATTGTTAAAGTTGATGCTGGTACATACTGGTACAACGATCCTTATACATTAGATTTCATGCGTAAAGATTTAAAAGAAAAATTAATTAAAGCTGCAAAATAATTCAGCTATATAAGTTAGTGAAATGAGAGTCTGAAACATATCAATCTTTTGATATTGTATTAGGCTCTTATTTTTATAGCTAGAAAGTTAGATATTTGTATTTTTTTAAATAATAAGTGCCGTTGTTATCGTTCAATTTAATTAATGATAGATTAGTATTATTATAGCTAAAGTAGTATACCTGAGAAAATAGCTCAATGTATCTCTTTATTAATAAGTTATATCATAATTATTTTAGTGCATACTTTATGGAAGGGATATCAGGGAATGGCTTTCAATTAAAGAAGAGGTTTAAAAGGATTACAACAGAATGTTATGATTTTGTAGAAAGATATATAACAACGTTTTATAAAAACATAATATTGTTAATGGAAAATGAAATGTAAGGGGGATTTCGAGTGACTAAGAAAGTTTATTTTAACCACGATGGTGGTGTAGATGATTTAGTATCTCTATTTTTATTATTACAAATGGAAAACGTTCAATTGATAGGGGTCAGTACAATTGGTGCTGATTGTTATTTAGAGCCATCTTTGAGCGCATCAGTAAAAATTATTAATCGTTTTTCAAATGAAGATATTCAAGTTGCGCCATCATATGAACGAGGAAAAAATCCATTTCCTAAAGAATGGCGTATGCATGCCTTTTTTATGGACGCATTGCCAATTTTAAATGAGCCAGTCAAACATGTTGCTTCAAATGTGAGCGACAAAGAAGCCTTTGAAGACATTATTCAAACTTTAAAGAGACAATCAGAAAAAGTAACATTATTATTTACAGGCCCGCTTACAGATTTAGCAAAAGCACTACAAAAAGATTCATCTATCGTTCAGTATATAGAAAAATTAGTTTGGATGGGTGGCACCTTTTTACCAAAAGGAAATGTTGAAGAACCTGAGCATGATGGTTCTGCAGAATGGAATGCATATTGGGATCCAGAAGCGGTTAAAATTGTTTTTGATAGCGATATAGAGATTGATATGGTTGCTTTAGAAAGTACGAATCAAGTACCGCTAACGTTAGATGTTAGACAAAGATGGGCGAATGAACGCCAATATACGGGCATTGATTTTTTAGGAGTAAGTTATGCAGCGGTACCACCATTAACACACTTTATAACAAATTCTACTTACTTTTTATGGGATGTTTTAACGACTGCTTATATTGGTAACAAGGACTTGGTTCATTCAATTGAGAAAAAAGTCGATGTAATAAGTTATGGACCAAGTCAAGGTAAGACATTTGAGTGTAAAGATGGGCGCAAAATTAATGTCATAAATCATGTAGATAACAACGCATTTTTTGATTATATAACTGCACTTGCTAAAAAAGTAAATTAACAGCTGTGTAGAATAATTAAGGTTTTAATTTATATAGAACAACTTATTGTAAACTTTTCATTTCTTAAAGTTTACAATGGTGCTATAATAATGGTCATGAAATACGAAAGGAAGTAAAAAATGACAACAAAACAGTTAGTATATACAGCTTTAATGACAGCGATTATCGCTATTTTAGGATTGGTACCGGTAATTCCACTACCATTTTCTTCAGTACCAATTGTACTTCAAAACATTGGTATTTTCTTAGCAGGTGCGATTTTAGGACGTAAATATGGCACATTAAGTGTTATCGTCTTTTTATTATTAGTAGTTGCTGGCTTGCCATTGTTATCAGGTGGTCGCGGTGGCATCGGTGTATTCGCAGGTCCTTCAGCAGGGTTTTTACTATTATATCCAGTTGTAGCATTCATGATTGGGGCGATTCGAGATAGATTCATCAATGAAATTAATTTCTGGATTTTATTCGTTGGTATTTTAGTTTTTGGTGTTATAGCATTAGATGTTATTGGTACATTGATTATGGGCATGATTATTAACATACCATTTACGAAAGCTATTTCAATTTCATTAGCTTATTTGCCTGGTGATATATTAAAAGCAATTGTAGCAAGTTTGATTGGTACAGCTTTACTTAATCACTCGCAGTTTCGTCAAATTATGGGAATAAAATAATCATATTTAAGATAGTAAAGTAATTGAATAAGTTGCTTTGAAATTTATAAAAGTGAAAGGAGTAGGTGTCAATGGCTAGTATAAGTATGTCAGATATATATTGTAACGGCACTATATTTGAAAATGACGACGAGCAGTTGATTTATTTAACGCCTTCTTTTCCACAACGATACACAAGTAACACATGGATATATAAAAAGACGCCTACCCAAGAGCGATGGCTGAAAGACTTAGAACGTCAACATCAATTACATACAAATCAAGGTTCAAATCATTATGCGTTTAGTTTCCCGGAAAATGAACAACTTGATAATCATTGGATGGCTATGTTTAAAGATATGAATTTTGAACTAGGTATTATGGAATTGTATGCCATAGAAAGTGATGCGCTTGCCAATTTGCCGCGTAACTCTGACGTTGAAATTGCCATCGTTGACGAGTCGCATATAGATGCCTATTTAAAAGTTGCATATCAGTTTAGTTTGCCATTTGGAAAAGACTATGCAGATGCACATGAAGAAATGGTAAGGGAACATTATCAAAAAGATGTGATTAAACGCTTAGTAGCTTATTTAAATAATGAACCTATTGGCGTTGTAGATGTCATTGAAAGTGAAAATTACATTGAATTAGATGGATTTGGTGTATTAGAACAATTTCGGCACCAAGGAATTGGATCTACAATTCAATCGTTGATAGGTGAATACGCCATATCAAAAAATCACAAACCAATCATATTAGTTGCAGATGGTGAAGATACAGCAAAAGATATGTATGCAAAGCAAGGTTATGTCTATCAATCGTTTTGTTATCAAATATTAAAAGAAGATATTGGAAATTAACGATTGATGATAGGTTTGTATTAGAATAAAAAAGCAGTAAGCTGGTTTCGAGTAGAAATCAACTTACTGCTTTTTAAATTGTTTTGAGCTACTTATACTTATAAAAATAGTGCGTTTAAATTGTTGATTCATGTAGAATATCGTTCATTATGACACACTATAATGAATATGTTATTGTTCAGAATCAATGATACGTTCTGGATGACTGTATATATTAAAGCCACCATTTCGAATAAATCCAACTGCCGTAATATTTAGGTCATTAGCTAAGGTTACAGCAAGCGTTGTCGGAGCTGATTTAGATAAAATGACGCCAACACCAATTTTTGCGGCTTTAATTAAAATTTCTGATGAAATACGTCCACTAAAAATTAATACTTTATCTCGGACAGTAATATGTCGCTGAATACAAAATCCATATAATTTATCTAGAGCGTTATGTCTACCAATGTCTTGTCGATGTACAAAAAATGTCAAACCATCGCTTATAGCAGCATTATGTAAGCCACCTGTTTCTTGGTAAATATGACTTGCACTTTGTAATCGAGTCATCATGTTAATAATTTGCATTGGAGTTAAAGTGATTTTAGACATAGATGTTTTAGCGATAGCAGCATCATTTTGAAAATAAAACTCACGACTCTTTCCGCAACAAGATGCAATCATTCGTTTTGTGGAATATTGAAAGCGATCGCCTAAATCTTTATTAAGTTCAACATGGGCAAAACCTTTACTATCATCAATCAGTACAGATTTTAATTCATCTCGCTTTAAAATGGCACCTTCCGAAGCCAGAAATCCAATGACTAACTCCTCAAGGTTTGTTGGACTGCATATAACAGTCGCAAATTCTTCACCATTCACCATAATTGTAAGTGGAAATTCTGTCACATATTGATCTGTTGTATTGAATAATTTTCCATCTTCATATCTAACAATTGGTTGACCTAAAGATACATCTTTGTTCATTATCTAACCCCTTTAATTAGCTTAAACTTTATTTTAAAGCAATTTGCTTAAAATTTTAACATATTTGCTTAAGTTTGAAATTTGATTGATAAAAATTAATAGCGAGCAATCTGTTTGATTTAAATTGAATTCGAGAATATACATACTAGGGCATCAATTAATAAATATCAATCTTATGCAAATTTGACAATTGTTTGAATCAATATATAAACAGGCAACGGTTCTTTTCAAATATAATAGTAAGTGTATAATGAAAATGTAAATATTATTAAAAATGGGGGTTCACTCAATGAAATTGAAACGTTTATTTGCTGTTGTGATTGCAATGCTTTTAGTATTAGCTGGTTGCTCTAATTCTAACGATAATAATGAAAGTAAAAAAGATGACGCAGACAATGGTAAGAAACAAGAGATTCAAGTTGCAGCGGCAGCAAGTTTAACAGATGTAACCAAGAAATTAGCTTCAGAATTTAAAAAAGAGCATAAAAATGCTGATATTAAATTTAACTATGGTGGATCAGGGGCATTAAGAAAACAAATTGAATCAGGCGCACCTGTTGACGTATTTATGTCTGCAAATACTAAAGATGTAGATGCATTAAAAGACAAGAATAAAGCGCATGATACATATAAATATGCGAAAAATAGTCTAGTATTAATTGGTGATAAAGATTCAAATTACACTTCAGTAAAAGACTTAAAAGACAATGATAAATTAGCATTAGGTGAAGTGAAAACTGTACCAGCAGGAAAATATGCGAAACAGTATTTAGATAACAATAACTTATTTAAAGAAGTCGAAAGTAAAATCGTTTATGCTAAAGATGTAAAACAAGTATTAAATTATGTTGAAAAGGGTAATGCGAAACAAGGTTTTGTGTATAAAACTGACTTATATAAACAAAATAAAAAAATTGATACTGTAAAAGTAATTAAAGAAGTAGAACTTAAGAAGCCAATCACATACGAAGCTGGTGCTACATCAGATAGTAAATTAGCAAAAGAGTGGATGGAATTCTTAAAATCAGATAAAGCTAAAGAAATACTAAAAGAATACCACTTTGCAGCATAAGGAGTTGTAATCCATGCCTGACTTAACACCTTTTTGGATATCAATACGAGTTGCTGTAATCAGTACGATTATTGTAACGGTTTTAGGTATTTTTATATCTAAATGGTTGTATCGTCGTAAGGGTTCGTGGGTTAAAGTATTGGAAAGTTTATTGATATTACCTATTGTTTTGCCGCCAACGGTATTAGGTTTTATTCTATTAATCATCTTCTCGCCAAGAGGACCAATCGGTCAATTCTTTGCGAATGTACTACATTTACCTGTAGTGTTCACTTTGACAGGTGCTGTGATAGCATCTGTCATTGTTAGTTTTCCACTAATGTATCAACATACTGTGCAAGGCTTCAGAGGTATAGACACGAAAATGATTAATACAGCTAGAACGATGGGAGCAAGTGAAACGAAAATTTTCCTCAAATTAATTTTACCATTAGCTAAACGCTCTATTTTAGCAGGTATAATGATGAGTTTTGCTCGTGCATTAGGTGAGTTTGGTGCTACATTAATGGTTGCAGGATATATTCCAAATAAAACGAATACACTACCTTTAGAAATATACTTCTTAGTGGAACAAGGTAGAGAAAATGAAGCGTGGTTATGGGTATTAGTGCTAGTCGCATTCTCTATTGTGGTTATATCTACAATTAATTTATTGAATAAAGATAAATATAAGGAGGTCGACTAGATGCTTAAAATCAATGTGAAATATCAATTAAAGAACACTTTAATTCGCATCAATATAGATGATACTGAACCAAAAATTTATGCAGTTCGTGGTCCATCTGGCATTGGTAAAACTACTGTTTTAAATATGATTGCCGGATTACGTAAAGCAGATGAAGCTATTATCGAAGTGAATGGGCAATTACTTACTGATACGGCAAAAAACGTGAATGTTAAAATTCAACAACGACGTATTGGATATCTGTTTCAAGACTACCAATTGTTTCCTAATATGACGGTCTATAAAAATATTACTTTTATGGCTGAACCATCTGAACACATCGATCAATTAATTCAAACTTTAAACATTGATCATTTGATGAAACAATATCCTATGACATTGTCAGGTGGAGAGGCACAACGTGTAGCACTTGCACGTGCACTTAGCACGAAACCAGATTTAATTTTATTAGATGAACCTTTTTCTAGTTTGGATGATACTACAAAAGATGAGAGTATTACATTAGTTAAACGTATTTTCAACGAATGGCAAATACCAATCATATTTGTGACACATTCAAACTATGAAGCAGAACAAATGGCTCATGAAATTATTACAATTGGGTAATCATTTATTTGCCATTAAAGAGTTTAGAACGTATTTAAAATTGTAGAAGTGAATGCTTCTATCAGCATTTTAATGATGTTTTAAACTCTTTTTTAGGGGCAGTTTTTTTGAGAGACATTGACGCGCGTCATATAATGAAAGTAATGATAAAAAGAAAGGATAACTTAATGTGAGTCAAGAACGTTATTCAAGGCAAATTTTATTTAAACAAATAGGTGAAATAGGTCAAAGCAAAATAAATCAAAAATGTGCGTTGATTATTGGTATGGGCGCATTAGGTACACATGTGGCCGAAGGACTTGTTAGAGCAGGCATTGCCAAACTAATCATTGTTGATAGAGATTATATTGAATTTAGTAATTTACAAAGACAAACATTGTTTACTGAAGAAGATGCTTTGAAAATGATGCCTAAGGTGGTTGCAGCTAAAAAGCATTTGCTAGCGTTACGTAGTGATGTTGATATTGATGATTATATTGCCCATGTGGATTATTATTTTTTGGAAACACATGGACAGGACGTTGACGTTATTATTGATGCAACCGATAACTTTGAAACACGACAACTGATTAATGATTTTGCATATAAATATCGTATACCTTGGATTTATGGTGGTGTTGTACAGAGTACATATACAGAAGCTGCATTTATACCTGGTAAAACACCTTGCTTTAACTGTTTGGTACCACAATTGCCAGCATTAAATTTAACATGTGATACAGTAGGGGTCATTCAACCTGCCGTGACGATGGCAACAAGTTTACAATTAAGAGATGCGATGAAAGTATTAACGGAACAACCAATTGACACAAAAATAACTTATGGCGATATTTGGGAAGGTAGTCATTATTCATTTGGTTTCAGTAAAATGCAACGTTCAGACTGTACAACTTGTGGAGATGTACCAAGTTATCCGTATTTAAACAAGAATGAACAACGTTATGCAACATTGTGTGGTAGAGACACTGTACAGTATGAAAATGCATCAATTACACACGACATTCTTGTTCAATTTTTAAAACAACATCAGTTAAATTATCGCAGTAATTCGTATATGGTTATGTTTGAATTTAAAGGACACCGCATTGTTGCTTTTAAAGGTGGAAGGTTTTTAATACATGGCATGACACGCACATCAGATGCCACACATCTAATGAATTTATTGTTTGGATAAAAAAAGATAAGACAAAAGGAGTGTAATATTATGGGCGAACATCAAAACGTTAAATTGAATCGTACAGTTAAAGCAGCCGTACTAACGGTATCAGATACTAGAGACTTTGATACAGATAAAGGTGGTCAATGCGTGCGCCAACTATTACAAGCAGATGACGTTGAAGTGAGTGACGCACATTATACAATTGTGAAAGATGAAAAAGTAGCCATCACGACGCAGGTGAAGAAGTGGTTAGAAGAAGATATTGATGTCATCATTACGACTGGTGGAACAGGTATTGCACAACGTGATGTGACGATTGAAGCAGT
Source organism: Staphylococcus aureus (assembly GCF_001027105.1). Lineage (GTDB taxonomy): Bacteria > Bacillota > Bacilli > Staphylococcales > Staphylococcaceae > Staphylococcus > Staphylococcus aureus. The sequence continues at coordinate 2,275,498 of NZ_CP011526.1, read as the reverse complement.
AAAACCACTTTTAACTAAAGAGATAGAAGGCTTTGGGGAATTGTTTAGATATTTGAGTTATGTTGAAGATGTTGGCACGCGTGCATTATTGTCTCGTGCTGTAGCAGGTACAGTTAATAATAAATTGATATTTTCGATTCCAGGATCAACAGGCGCAGTTAAATTAGCATTAGAAAAGCTCATTAAACCAGAATTAAATCATCTGATTCATGAGCTTACAAAATAATTTATTGATTTGATTGGCGTTGAAAATCTCCAGATTTACCGCCAGACTTGCTTTCAAGGTAGGTTTCGCCAATAATCATACCTTTATCAACTGCTTTCGTCATGTCGTAAATGGTTAAAGCCGTTGCTGATGCAGCGGTTAAAGCTTCCATTTCAACACCGGTTTTGCCAGTTGTAGAGACAGTTGTTTGAATGTTTAAAGTATAAAGGGGTGCATTTGTTTCATCCCAGCTGAAGTGAACATCTATGCCAGTCAATGGTAATGGATGGCACATCGGAATAAGTGTTGATGTATTTTTGGCAGCCATAATACCAGCGATTTGAGCAGTGTTCAATACATTGCCTTTGGTATTGGTGTTATTAGAAATCTGCTTAAAAATAGTTTCATTTACAGTAATGCTTGAATGAGCGACAGCAGTTCTTTTTGTAATTTGTTTGTCTGATACATCGACCATTTTGGCGTGGCCTTGTTGATTAATATGAGTAAACTCAGTCATTTTACCCCTCCTAGTGCATCTAGTATATCATGAAAAAATAAAAGTTTTGGAGATGATTTTTAATGGTAGTAGAAAAAAGAAACCCAATCCCAGTTAAAGAAGCAATTCAACGTATCGTTAATCAGCAGAGTTCAATGCCGGCAATTACGGTAGCACTTGAAAAAAGTCTAAATCATATCTTAGCAGAAGATATTGTAGCTACTTATGATATACCAAGGTTTGATAAATCACCTTATGATGGTTTTGCAATTCGCAGTGTTGATTCACAAGGGGCAAGTGGTCAGAATCGCATTGAGTTTAAAGTGATTGATCATATTGGTGCAGGTTCAGTTTCTGATAAATTAGTTGGGGATCACGAAGCGGTGCGTATTATGACTGGAGCACAAATACCTAATGGCGCAGATGCTGTTGTTATGTTTGAACAAACGATTGAACTAGAAGATACATTTACAATTCGTAAACCATTTTCAAAAAATGAAAATATATCTTTAAAAGGTGAAGAAACAAAGACAGGCGATGTTGTTCTAAAAAAAGGACAAGTAATTAATCCAGGGGCTATCGCGGTCCTTGCAACATATGGCTATGCAGAGGTTAAAGTTATTAAGCAACCGAGTGTCGCTGTTATTGCAACAGGAAGCGAATTATTAGATGTTAATGATGTATTAGAAGATGGGAAAATTCGTAACTCTAATGGCCCAATGATTCGTGCCTTAGCAGAAAAATTAGGTCTTGAAGTTGGTATTTACAAAACACAAAAAGATGATTTAGATAGTGGCATCCAAGTCGTTAAAGAAGCTATGGAAAAACATGATATCGTTATTACAACGGGCGGAGTTTCTGTTGGAGATTTTGACTATTTACCTGAGATTTATAAGGCTGTAAAGGCGGAAGTGTTATTTAATAAAGTAGCAATGCGTCCTGGTAGCGTAACAACGGTTGCATTTGTAGATGGAAAGTATTTGTTTGGATTATCTGGAAATCCATCAGCTTGTTTTACAGGATTTGAACTATTTGTGAAACCAGCTGTTAAACATATGTGTGGCGCACTAGAAGTCTTCCCGCAAATAATTAAAGCAACATTAATGGAAGATTTTACCAAGGCAAACCCATTCACACGATTTATACGTGCTAAAGCAACGTTAACAAGTGCTGGAGCTACTGTAGTACCTTCAGGATTCAATAAATCAGGTGCGGTTGTAGCGATTGCACATGCTAACTGTATGGTCATGTTACCAGGAGGGTCACGTGGTTTTAAAGCGGGGCATACAGTAGATATTATATTGACTGAATCTGACGCTGCTGAAGAGGAACTTCTTTTATGATTTTACAAATTGTAGGTTACAAAAAGTCTGGTAAGACAACATTGATGAGGCATATTGTCTCTTTCTTAAAGTCACATGGTTATACAGTTGCTACTATTAAACATCATGGGCATGGTAAGGAAGATATTCAATTACAGGATTCAGACGTCGATCACATGAAGCATTTTGAAGCGGGGGCAGATCAAAGTATTGTACAAGGTTTTCAATATCAGCAAACTGTAACACGTGTAGATAATCAAAATCTTACTCAAATTATTGAAAAATCTGTTACAATTGACACCAATATCGTATTAGTTGAAGGCTTTAAAAATGCTGATTTTGAAAAAGTCGTAGTCTATCGAAATGAAGAAGAGTTGCAAGTATTACAACAATTGTCGAATGTTTGTTATAGCATTAATGTAAGGGAGCATGAAGATTTTACAGCATTTGAGCAATGGTTATTAAATAAAATTAAAAATGATTGTGATACACAATTAACATAGAGGATTGAAATGAATGAAACAATTTGAAATCGTGACAGAACCGATACAAACAGAACAATATCGTGAATTCACTATAAATGAATATCAAGGTGCAGTAGTTGTTTTTACCGGTCATGTTCGCGAATGGACTAAAGGCGTCAAAACGGAATATTTAGAATATGAAGCGTATATTCCAATGGCTGAAAAGAAATTGGCACAAATTGGAGATGAAATAAATGAAAAATGGCCTGGAACGATAACGAGTATTGTTCATAGAATAGGGCCATTACAAATTTCAGATATCGCTGTATTAATTGCGGTTTCTTCACCGCATCGTAAAGATGCCTATCGAGCAAATGAATATGCAATTGAGCGTATAAAAGAAATTGTTCCGATTTGGAAAAAAGAAATTTGGGAAGATGGTTCAAAATGGCAAGGGCATCAAAAAGGGAATTATGAAGAAGCGAAGAGGGAGGAATAAGAGAGATGAAGGTACTTTACTTCGCAGAAATTAAAGATATATTACAAAAAGCACAGGAAGATATTGTGCTTGAACAAGCATTGACTGTACAACAATTTGAAGATTTATTGTTTGAACGTTATCCGCAAATCAATAATAAAAAGTTTCAAGTTGCTGTAAATGAGGAATTTGTACAAAAATCGGATTTCATTCAACCTAATGATACTGTTGCATTAATTCCACCGGTTAGTGGAGGTTAAGGGAGCATGAAAGCAATAATTCTTGCAGGTGGTCATTCAGTGCGATTTGGTAAGCCCAAAGCTTTTGCGGAAGTGAACGGTGAGACCTTTTATAGTAGAGTAATTAAGACATTAGAATCAACAAATATGTTCAATGAAATTATTATTAGTACAAATGCGCAATTGGCAACGCAATTTAAATATCCAAATGTTGTTATAGATGATGAGAATCATAATGATAAAGGTCCATTAGCAGGAATTTATACAATCATGAAGCAACATCCTGAAGAAGAATTGTTTTTTGTCGTTTCTGTTGATACACCAATGATTACTGGTAAAGCTGTAAGCACGTTGTATCAGTTTTTAGTTTCTCATCTTATTGAAAATCATTTAGATGTCGCAGCTTTTAAAGAAGATGGACGTTTTATTCCAACAATTGCATTTTATAGTCCGAATGCATTAGGCGCTATAACTAAAGCACTACATTCTGATAATTACAGTTTTAAAAATGTATATCATGAATTATCAACGGATTATTTGGATGTAAGGGATGTAGATGCGCCCTCATATTGGTACAAAAATATAAATTATCAGCATGATTTGGACGCTTTAATTCAAAAATTGTAAGCTGTTAGGAGGTCCACAAATGGTAGAACAAATAAAAGATAAACTAGGACGTCCCATCCGTGACTTACGGTTATCTGTGACAGATCGGTGTAACTTTAGGTGTGATTATTGCATGCCTAAAGAGGTATTTGGAGATGATTTCGTATTTTTACCTAAAAATGAACTTTTAACGTTTGATGAAATGGCTAGAATCGCTAAGGTATATGCAGAATTAGGTGTAAAAAAAATACGCATTACAGGTGGAGAACCATTGATGCGACGGGATTTAGATGTACTTATAGCTAAATTAAATCAAATCGATGGTATTGAAGATATTGGTTTGACTACAAATGGTTTGTTATTAAAAAAGCATGGACAAAAGTTATATGATGCTGGGCTGCGCAGAATTAATGTCAGTTTGGATGCTATTGATGATACGCTATTTCAATCAATCAATAATCGTAATATTAAAGCGACTACGATTTTAGAACAAATTGATTACGCGACGTCTATTGGTTTGAATGTAAAAGTAAATGTTGTTATACAAAAAGGTATTAACGATGATCAAATCATACCAATGCTTGAATATTTTAAAGATAAACATATAGAGATTCGATTTATAGAATTTATGGATGTTGGTAATGATAATGGATGGGATTTCAGTAAAGTTGTAACTAAAGATGAAATGCTTACAATGATAGAGCAGCACTTTGAAATCGATCCTGTAGAACCAAAATATTTTGGGGAAGTAGCAAAATATTATCGCCATAAGGATAATGGTGTTCAATTTGGTTTGATTACAAGTGTTTCACAATCATTTTGTTCTACATGTACACGCGCAAGGCTGTCATCAGATGGGAAGTTTTACGGATGTTTATTTGCAACTGTCGATGGATTTAACGTTAAAGCGTTTATTCGTTCTGGCGTGACCGACGAAGAATTAAAAGAACAATTTAAAGCTTTATGGCAAATAAGAGATGATCGATATTCAGATGAGAGAACTGCTCAAACAGTTGCCAATCGTCAACGTAAAAAGATAAACATGAATTATATTGGTGGTTAATGTGTAGGGACCACTACATATTAAATCATTAGAGATGTTTTAATATTTCTGTCTTACTCCCTAAAATACAATATTATTTATTAAAGTAAAAACGGTCATATCTATGCCAGATTTAATAGAAATGATCGTTTTTAAAGTTTTTACAAGTTGGCGGGGCCCCAACACAGAAGCTGACAGAAAGTCAGCTTACAATAATGTGCAAGTTGGCGGGGCCCCAACATAGAGAATTTCAAAAAGAAATTCTACAGACAATGCAAGTTGGGGAACGGGGCCCCAACATAGAGAATTTCAAAAGAAATTCTACAGACAATGCAAGTTGGGGATCAACGAAATAAATTTTATGAGAATATCATTTCTATCCCACTCTTAAGAATCACTACATAATAAATCTTTAGTGGTTCTTTAACATTGATGTCACACTCCATGCCATTGAGTTGTAATATATCTTTTTTAGGTATAAATGTTGTCGAATAAACAACAAGTTGTCCAAAAGATATAAATCTAAACAAGATATAGCCAGCAATTTAATATTTGTAATAGATAAAATGCTAAGTTTGATATATAATAAATTTAAGTAATTGTATAATAATATGAATTACAAACATCTAAGAAGAAACATAGGAGGCATCATATTATGAGTAATAAAGTTCAACGTTTTATAGAAGCAGAAAGGGAGTTAAGTCAGTTAAAGCACTGGTTAAAAACAACACATAAGATTTCAATTGAAGAATTTGTAGTCCTTTTTAAAGTGTATGAAGCTGAAAAGATTAGCGGTAAAGAATTGAGGGATACATTACATTTTGAAATGCTATGGGATACAAGTAAAATCGATGTGATTATCCGTAAAATCTATAAAAAAGAGCTTATTTCTAAATTGCGTTCTGAAACGGATGAAAGACAAGTATTCTATTTCTATAGTACTTCTCAAAAGAAATTGTTAGATAAAATTACTAAAGAAATAGAAGTGTTAAGCGTTACAAACTAAAAACTTAAAAAGCATGCCAATCTCTATTCATCATAATTGCGTCTTGGGGACAGACAAATGATGAATAGAGATTGGCATGCTTTTTATTTTTGAATATAAATATTTAGTTCATGGCATTTCTAGTTACATGACGTCCATGAATTAAGAAGTAAACAAGCATAGTAATGATTGCTAAAGCGGCCATAAAGCCGAAGATTTCACTATATGAAAACATATGAGTAAATAACCCAAGGAATGATGGACCGAAGCCGACACCTGCATCTAGACCAACGTAAAAAGTAGATGTCGCGATACCATATTTAATCGGGGGTGAGACTTTTATCGCAATAGATTGCATTGCAGATGATAAATTTCCATACCCTAAACCTAGGCAAGCACCAGCAAGTAATATTAACCAGCTTTGATAGCTTGAAATTAAGCATACAAATGAAAGGAAAAGCATGATAAATGCTGGGTAGACAATAATATTTTCATTTTTATCATCCATCAATCTACCAGCAATAGGTCTAGTAATTAACGATGCTATAGCATAGCAAATAAAGAAATAGCTTGCTGCAGTGACTAGGTGTCGCTCTAAAGCAAATGCTTGTAAATAAGTTAGGATGGACGCATAGGTAACGCCAATTAAAAGCATAATTACAGCAACAGGAATGGCCTCTTTTGCAATAAATTGATGAATACTAAATCTTGGTTTATCAATGACATTAGTTTCAGTTTTGTTATTTGTTACTTCGAAATCAACTTTTATAAATAATGAGATAATGAGTCCGAGTATGCCTAATATGACACAAATAATAAACAGTAAGTCAATTGCGTATTTTGTAATAAGTAACATGCCTAGAAATGGGCCAATCGCTGTACCTAATACTAAACTTAAGGAAAATAAACTGATGCCTTCACTTTTTCTATTAACAGGGGTAACGTATGCCGCAATAGTACCTGTTGCAGTTGTCACAACTGCAGTTGCGATACCGTTTATGAGACGTACAAAGATTAAAAAAGCTAAAGATCCATCAATAAAATAAAGTAATTGCGTGATAATTAAAGCAATTAAACCAATAAATAATAATCGTTTAGGTCCGATTTGATTTACAAATTTACCTGTAGCAAATCGACCAATTAAAGACCCGACAATAAATAGTCCTACAACTAATCCGGCTAATGAATCGGAAGCGTCGAAAGCTTGCTTACTATAGCCAGCAATAACTACAAGTAACAAATACATGCATAGGTATACGATAAAGTTGACTAAAAAGTTAATTGTAAAACTTTTGGTGAAAATAGGTGATTTATTTAATGAGCCTTGATTAGTCATTGTGTGCCTCCTTTAATAATATTTCATGAATTTGATTCATCACATTTATGGTTTCTTGCATTTGATCTTGCGAAATGTTTGTTTTGGCAACTACTGCTTGTTGGAGCTTTTGTACATCAAGACAAACAATCTCATATAATTCATGCCCTTTAGGTGTTAAAGTTAAAAACTTTTGTCGTTTATCCTCTAAACTGTTTTCTACTGTTATAAGGTCATTTTCTATTAGAGCTTTTAAAGTTTTTCTTGCAGTAGGCTTTTCAATTGCACGTCTATGTGAAATTTCAATGAGAGTAGTGGGCTGATGTTTAGCGATATCGCGTAAGATTAACCATTGGCCATAATATATATTGTGTTTTTCTAAAATCGGCTCGGCTAATTTTAAATAGGGGCGATATATTGTTATAAAACTATTGAAAAATTCTTGTGATAGCATAGTGACATCTCCTAAGACAAAATAGTTAGCTTAGCTAACCTTTTTACAACAATAGTAATTATAAAACGGGAGCAATTAGAAATCAATATATAATTATTAAGAGCAAAAATAATTATACTTTGTTAAAATAAGCGTAATTACATGTAAATAGGGGGATACTAATGATATTGAAATTTGATCACATCATTCATTATATAGATCAGTTAGATCGGTTTAGTTTTCCAGGAGATGTTATAAAATTACATTCAGGTGGGTATCATCATAAATATGGAACATTCAATAAATTAGGTTATATCAATGAAAATTATATTGAGCTACTAGATGTAGAAAATAATGAAAAGTTGAAAAAGATGGCAAAAACGATAGAAGGCGGAGTCGCTTTTGCTACTCAAATTGTTCAAGAGAAGTATGAGCAAGGCTTTAAAAATATTTGTTTGCGTACAAATGATATAGAGGCAGTTAAAAATAAACTACAAAGTGAGCAGGTTGAAGTAGTAGGGCCGATTCAAATGGAAAGAGATACACATAAAGATGGTAAGGTAAAGTGGCAATTGCTTTATATAATGAATCAGGATGATGATGAAATTAAGCCACCATTTTTTATTCAATGGGAAGAAAGTGATTCCATGCGTACTAAAAAATTGCAAAAATATTTTCAAAAACAATTTTCAATTGAAACTGTTATTGTGAAAAGTAAAAACCGATCACAAACAGTATCGAATTGGTTGAAATGGTTTGATATGGACATTGTAGAAGAGAATGACCATTACACAGATTTGATTTTAAAAAATGATGATATTTATTTTAGAATTGAAGATGGTAAAGTTTCAAAATATCATTCGGTTATCATAAAAGACGCACAAGCAACTTCACCATATTCAATTTTTATCAGAGGTGCTATTTATCGCTTTGAACCATTAGTATAAATATACGTAAGTGCTATGAGCGAGAATGCCCATATGAATAATGACAAGCACAATGGAAAGAATCGTTAATATATTATTTAATCGTGATGACTTAATTAAAATGAAAAAGATTGATAATATAAATGTGAAAAAGATAAGTATAACCCGTAAACTAAAGTAATTCACGGTGAGAGGTTGACTCAATGTCATAATGATTGCAACGATGTTCATAATTATAAATAGACTTAAAATAATTGTTCTCATATCAAACACCTCATTGTTAGATTATTGACATTATAACAGGGGTAATTGTATATGAACATTAATGTGGTTGCTTGAGGAAAAATTTATTCATTGAAGTCAAGTTGGTTCATTTTAGAAATGAATATCGTGTTAGATGATGAAAGTATATTGAAGTATAGGTAACTAGTTGAAAAGTATTAATTGTACGATAACATTAAATTTAACACGAAACATAGATATAAAATGATTCACAATTAAAATGGGTAAATTTGAACTTGCTAAACTATTAATTGGAGCATGGACATTTCAAAAATAAGAGTTCAAATCTTACACAAGCTCTGAATCGACACTATAAGATACAAACTGTATAATTAAAGGTATTGTTAAATAGAAGGAGATATCATAAATCATGGAAAAGATGCATATCACTAATCAGGAACATGACGCATTTGTTAAATCCCACCCAAATGGAGATTTATTACAATTAACGAAATGGGCAGAAACAAAGAAATTAACTGGATGGTACGCGCGAAGAATCGCTGTAGGTCGTGACGGTGAAGTTCAGGGTGTTGCGCAGTTACTTTTTAAAAAAGTACCTAAATTACCTTATACGCTATGTTATATTTCGCGTGGTTTTGTTGTTGATTATAGTAATAAAGAAGCGTTAAATGCATTGTTAGACAGTGCAAAAGAAATTGCTAAAGCTGAGAAAGCGTATGCAATTAAAATCGATCCTGATGTTGAAGTTGATAAAGGTACAGATGCTTTGCAAAATTTGAAAGCGCTTGGTTTTAAACATAAAGGATTTAAAGAAGGTTTATCAAAAGACTACATCCAACCACGTATGACTATGATTACACCAATTGATAAAAATGATGATGAGTTATTAAATAGTTTTGAACGCCGAAATCGTTCAAAAGTGCGCTTGGCTTTAAAGCGAGGTACGACAGTAGAACGATCTGATAGAGAAGGTTTAAAAACATTTGCTGAGTTAATGAAAATCACTGGGGAACGCGATGGCTTCTTAACGCGTGATATTAGTTACTTTGAAAATATTTATGATGCGTTGCATGAAGATGGAGATGCTGAACTATTTTTAGTAAAGTTGGATCCAAAAGAAAATATAGCGAAAGTAAATCAAGAATTGAATGAACTTCATGCCGAAATTGCTAAATGGCAGCAGAAGATGAAAACATCTGAAAAGCAAGCTAAAAAAGCGCAAAATATGATTAATGATGCGCAAAATAAAATTGCTAAAAATGAAGATTTAAAACGAGACCTAGAAGCTTTAGAAAAGGAACATCCTGAAGGTATTTATCTTTCTGGTGCACTATTAATGTTTGCTGGCTCAAAATCATATTACTTATATGGTGCGTCTTCTAATGAATTTAGAGATTTTTTACCAAATCATCATATGCAGTATACGATGATGAAGTATGCACGTGAACATGGTGCAACAACTTACGATTTCGGTGGTACAGATAATGATCCAGATAAAGACTCAGAACATTATGGATTATGGGCATTTAAAAAAGTGTGGGGAACATACTTAAGTGAAAAGATTGGTGAATTTGATTATGTATTGAATCAGCCATTGTACCAATTAATTGAGCAAGTTAAACCGCGTTTAACAAAAGCTAAAATTAAAATATCTCGTAAATTAAAACGAAAATAGATTAACGACTGAAATCTGAACGCTCATAAGACTGTCATTTGCGTTCAGATTTTTTTACACAATATAGAATGGTTGAGTAAAATATTTTTGAATATAGTGAAAGAGGGGGAAGTACTGTGATAAAAAAGCTATTACAATTTTCTTTAGGGAATAAGTTTGCTATCTTTTTAATGGTTGTTTTAGTTGTCTTGGGCGGTGTATATGCGAGTGCTAAATTGAAATTAGAATTACTACCAAATGTACAAAATCCAGTTATTTCAGTTACAACAACAATGCCGGGTGCAACGCCACAAAGTACCCAAGATGAAATAAGTAGTAAAATTGACAATCAAGTAAGATCATTGGCATATGTGAAAAATGTTAAAACGCAATCCATACAAAATGCTTCAATTGTAACAGTTGAATATGAAAATAATACAGATATGGATAAAGCAGAAGAACAGCTTAAAAAAGAAATCGATAAAATTAAATTTAAAGATGAAGTTGGTCAACCAGAATTAAGACGTAATTCGATGGATGCTTTTCCGGTTTTAGCATATTCATTTTCAAATAAAGAGAATGACTTGAAAAAAGTAACGAAAGTACTGAATGAACAATTAATACCAAAATTGCAAACGGTAGATGGTGTGCAAAATGCGCAATTAAATGGGCAGACGAACCGTGAAATCACCCTTAAATTTAAGCAAAATGAACTTGAAAAATATGGGTTGACTGCTGATGATGTAGAAAACTATCTAAAAACGGCAACAAGAACAACGCCACTTGGATTGTTCCAATTTGGTGATAAAGATAAATCAATTGTTGTTGATGGTCAATATCAATCTGTTGATGCTTTTAAAAACATAAATATTCCATTAACGTTGGCAGGAGGACAAGGGCAATCTCAATCCCAAAGTGACAATAAACAAAATTCAGCCATGTCAGACGTTAATCAGGCATCACCACAGCAAAATTCAAAAGCGTCAGCACCAAATAATATAAGTGGTATGCCGACAGCGAAACTAGGAGATTTAGCTGATATTACAGTTGGTGATGTGCGTACTTCTATTTCTAAAACGAATGGAAAGGATGCGGTTAATCTACAAATAACTAAAGCTCAAGATGCCAATACAGTTCAAGTAGCCAAAGATGTACAACGTAAAATTGATACATTCGTTGATGAAAATAAAGATTTTAATGTCACAAAAACAATGGATACTGCAAAGCCTGTTGAGAAATCACTTTATACGATGGTTGAAAAAGCATCATTAGGTACAATCGTGGCAATTATAGTTATTTTGCTGTTTTTAAGAAACATTCGTACGACGGCAATTTCTATTATATCGATTCCGTTATCACTTCTTATGGCGCTTATTGCTCTGAAATTGAGTGATGTTTCATTGAATATACTAACGTTAGGTGCATTAACAGTAGCGATTGGACGTGTGATAGACGATTCGATTGTAGTTGTTGAAAATATTTATCGACGCTTAACAGATTCAGAAGAACAACTAAAAGGTGAAAATTTAATTATCAGTGCGACAACTGAAGTATTTAAACCAATAATGTCATCGACACTAGTTACTATTATCGTCTTCTTACCACTTGTGTTTGTATCAGGTTCAGTAGGCGAAATGTTTAGACCTTTTGCATTGGCTATTGCATTTAGTTTATTAGCATCGTTATTAGTGTCAATTACACTCGTTCCAGCGTTGGCAGCTACACTATTTAAAAAAGGCGTTAAACGTCGTAATAAACAACATCAAGAAGGATTAGGTGTTGTTAGTACAACTTATAAAAAAGTATTACATTGGTCATTAAATCATAAGTGGATTGTAATTATATTAAGTACATTAATTTTGGTTGCAACTATTGTATTTGGAGGACCGAGACTAGGCACTAGCTTTATTTCAGCAGGTGACGATAAATTTTTAGCTATTACTTATACACCGAAGCCTGGTGAAACGGAGCAAGCAGTGTTGAATCATGCGAAAGATGTTGAAAAATATTTAAAACAGAAAAAGCATGTAAAAACAATTCAATACTCAGTTGGCGGTAGTAGTCCAGTAGATCCAACGGGTAGTACAAATAGTATGGCAATCATGGTTGAATATGATAATGACACGCCTAATTTTGATGTAGAAGCGGATAAGGTTATTAAACATGCAGATGGCTTTAAACATCCTGGAGAGTGGAAAAATCAAGATTTAGGAACAGGTGCAGGTAATAAATCTGTAGAGGTTACTGTAAAAGGTCCATCAATGGATGCCATAAAATCAACTGTAAAAGATATTGAACAGAAAATGAAACAGGTTAAAGGACTAGCCAATGTCAAATCTGATTTATCGCAAACATATGATCAGTATGAAATTAAAGTCGATCAAAATAAAGCGGCAGAAAATGGTATTTCTGCAAGTCAACTTGCAATGCACTTGAATGAAAACTTACCAGAAAAAACAGTTACGACTGTTAAAGAAAATGGTAAAACTGTTGATGTTAAAGTCAAACAAAATAAGCAAACAGACTGGTCAGAAGATAAGTTGAATAATATAACTTTGAAAAAGCCGACTGGTGGTACGATTAAATTGGGAGATATCGCTACGTTAGTTAAAACAACGACACCAAGTAAATTGACGCAAGAACAAGGAGATTATGCAACGACGGTATCTGCTAAAGTAACAAATAAAGATGTGGGTGGCACAACACGACAAGTGATGTCTAAAATAAATAATTTGGACAAACCGAATAATGTAAAGGTTAATATCGGTGGTGCATCAGATGATATTAACAATGCAATGACACAATTAGCCTTTGCAATGTTAGCTGCAATCATTATCGTATATTTAATCCTAGTTATTACATTTAAAGGTGGCCTAGCACCATTTACAATTTTATTCTCTTTACCATTTACAGTTATCGGTGTAATTATTGCACTATTAATCACAGGAGAAACAATATCAGTACCAAGTTTAATTGGTATGCTAATGTTAATTGGAATCGTAGTAACAAATGCCATTGTGTTAATAGACCGTGTTATTAATAATGAGCAACAGGGCATGGAGATGAAAGAAGCATTAATCGAAGCAGGCGGTACTAGAATTAGACCGATATTAATGACGGCGATTGCAACAATTGGTGCATTAGTTCCTTTGTTATTTGGTCAAGATAGCTCGATTCTTATTTCGAAAGGATTAGCTGCTACAGTTATTGGTGGTTTAATTTCATCAACTTTATTAACACTTGTAGTTGTACCAGTAATATATGAAATTCTCTTTACTTTAAAAAAACGATTCACTAAACGATAGATAATATAAAAGCCATAAAAGCGGTCATGATATTGACTACTTTTATGGCTTTTTAAAATTTGAAATTTTAGACCTTATTTCACGTGCGATTTAATCGATGTGTTAATAAAACAATACTGGCATTCAACATGTAATCCGATAATAAAATAAGGTTGCAATTATGTTATTGCATATTTTGTTTATTACTTAGAATAATACGATGGTTAAGATGAAATATATGACAAAGATAAATAATGACATTAAATTCAAGATGTTTACGCCTTTTAGATCTTTTTTAAGCATTTTAAATCCTGTCACTTCGACATTACCGACTAAGAGTAATAAGACGATAAATACCCACCAATTCTCTTTTGGAAAACTCATCGTCGTTAATGCTAAGACGAATAATAACAACACACCCATAATAATTCTCAAAATGCGAGTAAATACAACTTCCATTTTAAAAATACTAATAAAACTAACAATTAGATAAAGTATTGCTAGTAAAATCAGATAAAATTGCATATGATAACTTCCTCTCCGTTTCAAAGGGTTCATGTAGTACAGCAGCGTAGAAAACATAAATAGCAGTGTTGGGATAGATATGCGTGTATGTTGTTAATGAAACACTAAATCATAACACGACAACATCTTGTGATTCTAGATGTAATTGAGCGAAAAATGAAGCAATTCATCAATATAACGTATTCAGAGCAATGCTAGTCAAATTTATGTAACAAAAAGCATTTATTGCTTGAATGATAGATTATTAATCTTGCATTTGAGCACGAACGTTTCTAATTTCATTTTCAATATCTTTAAGTTGACGAACAAGTGCGGAAGTATCTAAATTCAAAGATTCCCGTTTTTCTATGTCACCTTGAAGACGAACATAATCATATTTAAGTTCGGCTAGTTGGTTTTCTAAAGACATACTATAACACTCCTTTGAAATATAATTAAGTGCATTTAATGTAGATTATAGCATGAAACAGTAGACTTCTAAAATATCTGTGGAGTATGTTAAAGTTATAAATTATGAAGATTATTGAAAGAAGGGATAACAGTGACAGAACAATTTACTATGATTATTTTATTAATTGCGCTTGGTTACTTTTTGAAGCGCATTAATTTTATAAAAGCAACAGATAGTCAAGTCATTGCTACATTAGTTCTTAATGTCACACTCCCATCTTTAGTTATTGTGAATTTAAACAGTGCAGAATTAAAATTGTCATTCTCCATTTTACCAATTTTAATGATTATATATGGTATTGTGGCGAAAATGATTGCTGTCTGGTTTTTTAGAAAATATGATAATCACATGCGTGGATCAGTAGGTATGATGACTGGTGCTATGAATATTGGATTGTTTGCATATCCACTAATTGAAGTGATATGGCCTAAAACGGGACTTATTTATTTTGTTATGGCTGATATAGGTGGTGCCTTTGTGATGTTTGGAATTACTTACTTTGTAGGTAGCTACTTTAGTGAAGGTAGTGATCAATTCGATTTTAAATATTTAGGTAAGAAATTATTACAATCAGTGCCACTCGTTACATACATTGTAATGTTTATATTGAATATAAGTCACATCCATTTACCACATGTGGCAATCGATTTCTTTAGCATACTTTCCCATGCAAATATGCCGTTATCAATGATTTTGCTAGGTGTCATGTTGAATTTTACTCTGGAAAGAAAGTATATACCTGCTACTATTAAATATTTATGTTTGCATTATGGATTAGCATTAGTTGCGGGATTGTTAGTATATGTGTTGTTACCAGTATCAGATGATATGATTAAGACGACATTGTTGGTCACTTGGATGTTCCCGGTAGGTGTTGCAATTATTTCTTATGGTATTCAGTTTAAATATCGAACACTGCCATTTATAGGTATGACGACCAATTTGACAATCATTATTAGTATCATTATTTTGTACGTGTATCAGGCAGTGTTTGTCTAGTTTACACATTTGAAAATAAAATCCATTTTAGTATTCGTAGAAAATGAGAGCCCCCTTTACCACAATATGTAAATGTATATTGTGAAAAGGGGGCTTTTATTTATGACATAGTTGTTCAACTCATACATTCAAGTTGATAATGCAGTGCGTTATGCAGCTATCCACTTCATATGTATGGCGCATACTTGATATATGAATATCATCAAGATTTTAAAAGTATCGCTAATTTTAAAGTCTTAAAACGCATGATTAATGTCATGATGTGTTATTGCGTTTTGTTTTTAGAGCCACGTATTTCCTAGGACATATAGAGGAACATTCAACGTAAAATTCCCGAAAATTAATTTTAATCATTCTATAAGTGAATGGTTATTTTCAGAAGTGATTACATTTTTACGTTACATGAGTATTTAACTTTCTATTTCAAATTACCTAGAATTATAGCAGCTATCACGATAATAATAATACCTGCCCAAATACCCGTCATCTGACGACGATCTTTTCTTTCTCCTAAAATGAAAATACCGCCTAAGGTTGAAACGATAACAAGTAACTGTGATAATGAGAAACTTGTAGCTACACCAACTTTTGGTTGAGAATAGAACATGAACAAGTTACCAATTCCCCAAATCACACCTGGCAATAGATTAAGTGCTGTTGATTTAAGTGATGTTTTATGATTCATGGATAGGATAAAGCCACCAATTGCCATACCGACAGATTGGAAGAACAATGCATCAGTTCCACCAACACCAAAGATGTCACCAAGTACAACGAAACCTACATATCCAACTGTAGATACAATTAAAATACCCATTGCTTTTTTAAATTCAGGATTATCTGATTGACGTTCATTTTTAGCTTTAAGTGAAGTAAGTGCTACACCAGTAACTAATAATATCATGGCGATTAAACCAAAGATAATTTGAGTCATTGAAGACCATTCACCTAAAAAGATAACGCTGAATAATGTTGTACCAACTAATTGCATACCTGTAGAAACTGGCATAGTATTTGATACACCGATTAAACTAATAGATTTAAGCTGATTCGCTTGTCCAAACGCCCATAATGCACCAGAAATAAGACCGACAATAATTACAGTAGGATTATTGAATTTTGCGAAACCAGTAATAAGTAAACCTAATCCAACAATGAGTGCGCCTAGCGTCGTACCACGAATTTGGTTGTAAGGTCCACCGCCGACGAACACATTAATAAGAACGACACTTCCCCAGAATAAAGCAGGTAAAAGTGCGATTAAGAAATCAAGAAATTGCAAGACTACTCACTCTCCTATACTATTTATGCAAGTGCTCCCCTTAATTGACACTTGCATGTTATTGTAAAGCATTCTGCCCTAATAGTAAAAAACAACTACTTATAATTTTCAATATTTACAAAAAGTAGAAAAACCCACAATACATGCTAATGATGTACTGTAGGGTATTTGCTTGGTGTTTTATTCAGGGATTGTTTGATCTTTTACGTTACGTGATTCGAATTTGAATTTAATGTACTCATAGTTGATATGGAAACCTAGACCATTAAATCGTTCGATGAGTTTATTATTTTTATTACGAATTTTAAAATAAACTTTTCTAATATCAAAATTATCAAAAGCATATTGCAATGCATACGCAAGCAACTCGAAAGCGATACCTTTCAAACGGTAATCTACATGAGAACTGAAGTATTTAATCTCGGCGATTGACTGTTGTGAATCAATTTCAAGGTATAAATAACCTTTAAGTAAACCTTCGCTAACAAATAAAAACAAATGATGATGGTCGTCTAAACTATCAATGATATCTTGTGGTGACTGTGCCTGATATTTAAATGTAGTTGTGTGTAATTTGCTGAAAGCATGATAAAACCCTTTGTGATAAGGAATGATATTTGGTTGGTGCATATCTTCTTCTAATCTTGTACGGGCTTCTATGTAATAGTCAGTGAAGTTATAACTTGCTTGAATAACTTTCATTAATGGTTTGTATTGTTGAATGCCTTCTTCAAAAGAAAAGTTAAAGACGGCATCGTCAGGTTGGTTCGAAGTCATTGCTTTAAATAGCGTTTCAAACGTATCGACAGATAATACATAATTGTCAGCCACGAAAGGGCCTATGACTTTGAATTTATTTTTATCGTATGCAAAAGACAATATGATTGCTTTGATTGAATCGTTTTCTTTAATCGAAAATACACCAGGTGATTCAATCGCATCGGTTATTAATACATCTATTTCATTGTACTGTTGAGGAAGTTTATATAAGTATGATGCTGATTCATAATTCGAATGTTCAATGAACGATTTTATTTGTGTAATATCATATAACTGAACTATGCTCATGTCATTACCTCCGTACTTTTTGTTACTTTTATTATATAGTATTTCAACTGAAATGAAAGTTAATAGTGATATTAACATGTTACAATACATTTAACACATCATTTGCAATCATTGAATTTAAATCAAAGATTAGTGGAATAGATGAAGCACGTTCGAAATAAAAGAACGTATGAGAAAGGATAATTTATGAAATCTTTAATATTAGCTGAAAAACCATCAGTCGCAAGAGATATTGCTGATGCTTTACAAATAAATCAGAAGCGTAATGGTTACTTTGAAAATAACCAATATATTGTCACGTGGGCGTTAGGTCATCTAGTGACAAATGCGACACCTGAACAATACGATAAAAATTTAAAGGAATGGCGATTAGAAGACCTTCCAATTATACCTAAATATATGAAAACTGTTGTTATTGGTAAAACAAGCAAACAATTTAAAACAGTAAAAGCGTTAATTTTAGATAATAAAGTGAAAGATATTATTATTGCAACAGATGCTGGACGAGAAGGTGAACTAGTTGCAAGATTGATTTTGGATAAAGTTGGTAACAAAAAGCCAATCCGTCGATTATGGATTAGCTCAGTTACTAAAAAAGCTATTCAACAAGGTTTTAAAAATTTAAAAGACGGTCGTCAATATAACGATTTGTATTATGCAGCGTTAGCGAGAAGTGAGGCAGATTGGATTGTTGGGATTAATGCAACGCGTGCACTAACAACAAAGTATGATGCACAGCTATCCCTGGGACGTGTTCAGACACCAACGATTCAATTAGTAAATACACGACAACAAGAGATTAATCAGTTCAAACCACAACAATACTTTACATTATCATTAACGGTAAAAGGGTTTGATTTTCAGCTAGAATCAAATCAGCGATATACCAATAAAGAAACTTTAGAACAGATGGTTAATAATTTGAAAAATGTCGATGGTAAGATTAAATCTGTTGCTACTAAACATAAGAAGTCGTATCCGCAATCACTGTACAATTTAACAGATTTACAACAAGATATGTATAGACGTTATAAAATTGGACCTAAAGAAACATTGAATACACTTCAAAGCTTATATGAGAGACATAAAGTCGTAACCTATCCAAGAACAGATTCAAACTATTTAACAACTGATATGGTAGATACTATGAAAGAACGTATTCAGGCGACGATGGCAACAACATATAAAGACCAAGCACGCCCATTAATGTCTAAAACATTTTCATCAAAAATGTCGATATTTAATAATCAAAAAGTATCTGATCACCATGCAATTATTCCTACAGAAGTGAGACCTGTCATGTCAGACTTAAGTAATAGAGAATTAAAGTTATACGATATGATTGTCGAGCGTTTTTTAGAAGCTTTAATGCCTCCGCACGAGTATGACGCGATAACTGTAACTTTAGAGGTTGCAGGGCACACATTTGTTTTGAAAGAGAATGTAACAACTGTTTTAGGTTTTAAATCTATTAGACAAGGTGAATCTATTACAGAGATGCAACAGCCTTTTTCAGAAGGCGATGAAGTGAAGATTTCAAAAACAAATATTAGAGAACATGAAACAACACCTCCAGAATATTTTAATGAAGGTTCGTTATTAAAAGCGATGGAGAACCCTCAGAACTTTATTCAATTGAAGGATAAAAAATATGCGCAAACTTTAAAACAAACAGGTGGTATCGGCACAGTTGCAACAAGGGCCGACATTATCGATAAATTATTTAATATGAATGCCATTGAATCAAGAGACGGTAAAATTAAAGTAACGTCAAAAGGTAAACAAATATTAGAATTAGCACCAGAAGAATTAACGTCGCCACTTTTAACTGCACAATGGGAAGAAAAATTACTTTTAATTGAACGTGGTAAATATCAGGCGAAAACATTTATTAATGAAATGAAAGATTTTACGAAAGATGTTGTAAATGGGATTAAAAATAGTGATCGTAAATATAAACACGATAATTTAACAACCACAGAATGCCCAACGTGTGGTAAATTCATGATTAAAGTTAAAACTAAAAATGGTCAGATGCTTGTGTGCCAAGATCCATCTTGTAAGACGAAAAAGAATGTACAGCGCAAAACAAATGCAAGATGTCCAAACTGTAAAAAGAAATTAACGTTGTTTGGTAAAGGGAAAGAAGCGGTATATCGTTGTGTTTGTGGACATTCTGAAACGCAAGCACATATGGATCAGCGTATGAAGTCTAAATCCTCTGGTAAAGTATCTCGTAAAGAAATGAAAAAGTATATGAATAAAAATGAAGGTTTAGACAATAATCCGTTTAAAGATGCATTAAAGAACTTGAATTTATAGATAAAATCGAACAAAGTTGAATCAGAAAAACGAAAAGTTCGCTTTTGGTATTGTTTTTTATTAAGAATGATATTAAACTATTAAGGTATTTTAAAAAAAGGAGCATCCATTCGTGAAAAACTATTTCCAGTTCGATAAATATGGAACAAACTTTAAAAGAGAAATCTTAGGCGGTATCACAACTTTCTTATCTATGGCCTATATTTTAGCAGTTAACCCGCAAGTTTTAAGTTTAGCAGGTGTTAAAGGCGTATCAGAAGATATGAAAATGGACCAAGGTGCCATTTTTGTAGCGACTGCATTAGCAGCATTTGTAGGCTCGCTATTCATGGGGCTAATAGCTAAATATCCAATTGCGTTAGCACCAGGTATGGGATTAAATGCATTCTTTGCATTTACTGTTGTGTTAACCATGGGTATTCCTTGGCAAGTTGGTTTAACAGGCGTTTTATTCTCAGGTATATTCTTTGCGATATTAACCGTCACAGGGTTTAGGGAAGTTATTATTAATGCAATTCCTTATCAAATGAAGATGGCTGTTTCAGCAGGTATAGGATTATTCATTACATTTGTAGGTTTACAAAGTTCGGGTATTATAGTTAAAAATGAATCTACATTAGTAACATTGGGACATTTAACTGATCCACCAGTACTTTTGGCGATATTCGGTATCGTTATTACAGTTATTTTATATGCAATTAAATTGCCGGGTTCTATCTTTATCGGTATGATCATCACAGCAATCGTTGGTATGTTCACTGGATTGATTCAAATGCCATCTGGTATTGTGGGTAAGATTCCAAGTATTGAACCAACGTTCGGTGCTGCATTTGAAGCGTTTAAAGACCCAAGTCAATTATTAACGATACAGTTCTTAATTGTTATTTTAACGTTCTTATTTATTGATTTCTTTGATACAGCTGGTACATTAGTAGCTGTTGCTACTCAAGCAGGTATTATGAAAGATAATAAATTACCAAGAGCTGGTAGAGCATTGTTCTCAGATTCTTTAGCTACGATTGTAGGATCAGTTTTTGGAACAACTACAACAACTTCTTATATCGAATCAACTTCAGGTGTTGCTGTAGGTGCTAGAACAGGATTTGCTAGTATCGTAACAGGTTGTTGTTTCCTATTAGCGCTGTTCTTTAGTCCGTTAATCGCTGTTGTAACAAGTGCAGTTACGACACCAGCCTTAGTGGTGGTAGGTGTATTAATGGCTGCAAACTTTGCTGAGATAAACTGGAAAAGTTTTGAAGTTGCAGTGCCAGCCTTCATTACAATCATTATGATGCCTTTATCATATTCAATTGCAACTGGTATTGCGTGTGGATTTATTTTCTATCCAATTACAATGCTTATCTCTAAAAAACATAAAGAAGTACATCCGATAATGTATGTATTAATGGTACTATTCATTCTGTACTTCATATTTGTTCATGGTTAAATCCAGACACAAAAAACGACTGCCAATGATTGGTAGTCGTTTTTTTCTTTGAAGTAAGGATAAAATAAGAAGCGAAATAACATAAAGCGATATTATGAATGTCTTTAAATATCCGATATAAATATACTTCTTTTAAAATTGTTGGACGTGTTTCTTCTATATTATATACCTAATTAAAAAGGTTTTAAGAATTATTCTCTATGTCCATCTTTGTATTGTGTGTAAATGACACGAGCATTTTTATTAGGTATATAGGTTGGCGCTGATAATACAACTAGGACAAATAGAATCATTAGGAAAAATAAAATCCAATGAATCAAAATTCCTAAGAAGGGGATAATAGCTAAAAAACTACCTACTATACCAAATATTGGAATAATCGCTATAGGTCTAATCGCATTTTGTCTATTCACTAATAATATAATAGTAAGAATTAGATAAAGTAATGCATTAAAGAGTAAAGGCTGCCATCCAAAACTTAAAATAAACGTTGCACCTAAAAAAGGAATGCCATAGAAAAACTCACAAAGTATTAAAAAGATACCTATAAGTGCTAAAGATAATTTTGGTCCATTTTTCATATTCATTCACCACCGTTCTTATGACTAATTATATAGAATAATTTTTAATGATAATAATAAAATGATTCAAGGTACGAATTTACAATAAAGAAGGAAATAAAAAATATCTCGAAAATAGTTGAACTGACTAAGTATATAAAGTAAAATATAAAAGTATGTGTTAGACAGATAGAAAAATTATGTGAAAAGCCTTGATTTATCGATGTTTTTCGTGTAATATAACTAACGTTGGACTTTAAGAAAAGCGATGAAGCGAAAGGTTACTGACACACCCGGCCGCTTTGCCATGGCGCTGTGTAAGATAGTTTTCGTGGAGAAGTCTATCACTAAATGTAGACGAATAAGGAGGGAAAATTATGGCAAAACAAAAAATCAGAATCAGATTAAAAGCTTATGATCACCGCGTAATTGATCAATCAGCAGAGAAGATTGTAGAAACAGCGAAACGTTCTGGTGCAGATGTTTCTGGACCAATTCCGTTACCAACTGAGAAATCAGTTTACACAATCATCCGTGCCGTGCATAAGTATAAAGATTCACGTGAACAATTCGAACAACGTACACACAAACGTTTAATCGATATTGTAAACCCAACACCAAAAACAGTTGACGCTTTAATGGGCTTAAACTTACCATCTGGTGTAGACATCGAAATCAAATTATAATAGACAATTTTAGGAGGTGGACTTTCGATGACCAAAGGAATCTTAGGAAGAAAAATTGGGATGACACAAGTATTCGGAGAAAACGGTGAATTAATCCCTGTAACAGTAGTAGAAGCTAAAGAAAATGTTGTATTACAAAAGAAAACTGTAGAAGTTGATGGATACAACGCAATCCAAGTTGGATTTGAAGACAAAAAAGCATACAAAAAAGATGCAAAATCTAATAAATATGCTAATAAACCAGCTGAAGGTCACGCTAAAAAAGCTGACGCAGCACCTAAGCGCTTCATTCGTGAATTCCGCAATGTAGACGTGGATGCTTACGAAGTAGGTCAAGAAGTCTCAGTAGATACTTTTGTAGCTGGCGACGTTATTGACGTAACAGGCGTATCAAAAGGTAAAGGTTTCCAAGGTGCAATTAAACGCCACGGACAATCTCGTGGACCTATGTCACACGGTTCTCATTTCCACAGAGCACCAGGTTCTGTAGGTATGGCTTCAGATGCTTCTAGAGTATTTAAAGGCCAAAAAATGCCAGGACGTATGGGTGGAAACACTGTAACTGTTCAAAACTTAGAAGTAGTTCAAGTTGACACAGAAAACAAAGTTATCTTAGTAAAAGGTAACGTACCTGGACCTAAAAAAGGTTTAGTAGAAATCAGAACTTCAATTAAAAAAGGTAATAAATAATAAGAAGTGAAAGGAGGAAATGCATAATGGCTAATTATGATGTTTTAAAATTAGACGGAACTAAATCAGGTTCAATCGAATTAAGCGATGCAGTATTCGGTATTGAGCCAAATAATAGCGTTTTATTCGAAGCTATTAATTTACAACGTGCTTCATTACGTCAAGGTACGCATGCTGTTAAGAATCGTTCAGCAGTAAGCGGTGGCGGACGTAAACCATGGAAGCAAAAAGGAACAGGTCGTGCTCGTCAAGGTACAATCCGTGCTCCACAATGGCGTGGCGGTGGTATCGTATTCGGACCAACTCCAAGAAGTTATGCATACAAAATGCCTAAGAAAATGCGTCGTTTAGCTTTACGCTCAGCATTATCTTTCAAAGCTCAAGAGAATGGCTTAACTGTAGTTGACGCATTCAACTTCGAAGCTCCAAAAACTAAAGAATTCAAAAATGTATTATCTACATTAGAACAACCTAAAAAAGTATTAGTAGTTACTGAAAACGAAGATGTAAATGTTGAATTATCAGCACGCAACATCCCTGGCGTTCAAGTGACAACTGCTCAAGGTTTAAATGTTTTAGATATCACTAATGCTGACAGCTTAGTAATTACTGAAGCTGCTGCTAAAAAAGTTGAGGAGGTGCTCGGATAATGGAAGCAAGAGATATTCTTAAGCGCCCCGTAATCACTGAGAAATCTTCTGAAGCAATGGCTGAAGACAAATACACTTTCGACGTTGATACTCGTGTTAACAAAACACAAGTAAAAATGGCAGTTGAAGAAATCTTCAACGTAAAAGTTGCAAGTGTTAATATCATGAATTACAAACCTAAGAAAAAACGTATGGGCCGTTACCAAGGCTATACAAACAAAAGAAGAAAAGCGATTGTAACTCTTAAAGAAGGATCAATCGACTTATTTAACTAATAAAACAATTACCATTAAGGAGGTAAGCGACAATGGCTATTAAAAAGTATAAGCCAATAACAAATGGTCGTCGTAATATGACTTCGTTAGATTTCGCAGAAATCACGAAAACTACACCTGAAAAGTCATTATTAAAACCGCTACCGAAAAAAGCGGGACGTAACAACCAAGGTAAATTGACTGTAAGACACCATGGTGGTGGACACAAACGTCAATACCGTGTTATCGATTTCAAACGTAACAAAGATGGTATCAATGCAAAAGTTGATTCTATTCAATATGATCCAAACCGCTCAGCAAACATCGCTTTAGTTGTATATGCAGACGGTGAAAAACGATATATCATTGCTCCTAAAGGATTAGAAGTAGGTCAAATCGTTGAAAGTGGTGCTGAAGCTGACATCAAAGTTGGTAACGCATTACCATTACAAAACATTCCAGTTGGTACAGTAGTACACAACATCGAGCTTAAACCTGGTAAAGGTGGACAAATCGCTCGTTCAGCTGGTGCAAGTGCTCAAGTACTTGGTAAAGAAGGTAAATACGTATTAATCAGATTAAGATCTGGTGAAGTTCGTATGATCTTATCTACTTGCCGTGCTACAATCGGTCAAGTTGGTAACCTACAACACGAATTAGTTAACGTTGGTAAAGCCGGACGTTCAAGATGGAAAGGTATCCGTCCAACAGTTCGTGGTTCTGTAATGAACCCTAACGATCACCCACACGGTGGTGGTGAAGGTCGTGCTCCTATCGGTAGACCATCTCCAATGTCACCATGGGGTAAACCTACGCTTGGTAAGAAAACTCGTCGTGGTAAAAAATCATCAGACAAACTTATCGTTCGTGGACGTAAGAAAAAATAATATAATCAACTTATTTGGGTGTGCGGCTTAAAGCTGCACGCACATAATAAGAAGGGAGGCGCCCAAATGGCTCGTAGTATTAAAAAAGGACCTTTCGTCGATGAGCATTTAATGAAAAAAGTTGAAGCTCAAGAAGGAAGCGAAAAGAAACAAGTAATCAAAACATGGTCACGTCGTTCTACAATTTTCCCTAATTTCATCGGACATACTTTTGCAGTATACGACGGACGTAAACACGTACCTGTATATGTAACTGAAGATATGGTAGGTCATAAATTAGGTGAGTTTGCTCCTACTCGTACATTCAAAGGACACGTTGCAGACGACAAGAAAACAAGAAGATAATATCTATTAAGTAGAGGAGGACATCCTAATGGAAGCAAAAGCGGTTGCTAGAACAATAAGAATCGCACCTCGTAAAGTAAGACTAGTTCTTGACTTAATCAGAGGTAAAAATGCTGCTGAAGCTATTGCAATTTTAAAATTAACAAACAAAGCTTCATCACCAGTAATTGAAAAAGTATTAATGTCCGCTTTAGCTAATGCTGAACATAACTATGACATGAACACAGATGAATTAGTAGTTAAAGAAGCATATGCTAACGAAGGACCAACATTAAAACGTTTCCGTCCACGTGCGCAAGGTCGTGCAAGTGCGATTAACAAACGTACAAGCCACATTACAATCGTCGTAAGTGACGGTAAAGAAGAAGCTAAAGAAGCTTAATTAACTTTTAAGGAGGGAATACTGTGGGTCAAAAAATTAATCCAATCGGACTTCGTGTTGGTATTATCCGTGATTGGGAAGCTAAATGGTATGCTGAAAAAGACTTCGCTTCACTTTTACACGAAGATTTAAAAATCCGTAAATTTATTGATAATGAATTAAAAGAAGCATCAGTTTCTCACGTAGAGATTGAACGTGCTGCAAACCGTATCAACATTGCAATTCATACTGGTAAACCTGGTATGGTAATTGGTAAAGGCGGTTCAGAAATCGAAAAATTACGCAACAAATTAAATGCGTTAACTGATAAAAAAGTACACATCAACGTAATTGAAATCAAAAAAGTTGATCTTGACGCTCGTTTAGTAGCTGAAAACATCGCACGTCAATTAGAAAACCGTGCTTCATTCCGTCGTGTACAAAAACAAGCAATCACTAGAGCTATGAAACTTGGTGCTAAAGGTATCAAAACTCAAGTATCTGGTCGTTTAGGCGGAGCTGACATCGCTCGTGCTGAACAATATTCAGAAGGAACTGTTCCACTTCATACGTTACGTGCTGACATCGATTATGCACACGCTGAAGCTGACACTACTTACGGTAAATTAGGCGTTAAAGTATGGATTTATCGTGGAGAAGTTCTTCCTACTAAGAACACTAGTGGAGGAGGAAAATAATAATGTTACTACCAAAACGTGTAAAATATCGTCGTCAACATCGTCCTAAAACAACTGGTCGTTCTAAAGGCGGTAACTACGTAACATTTGGTGAGTTTGGTTTACAAGCTACAACAACGTCTTGGATCACATCTCGTCAAATCGAATCTGCTCGTATAGCAATGACACGTTACATGAAACGTGGCGGGAAAGTTTGGATTAAAATCTTCCCACATACACCATATACTAAAAAACCTTTAGAAGTACGTATGGGTGCTGGTAAAGGTGCGGTTGAAGGCTGGATCGCAGTTGTTAAACCAGGTAGAATTTTATTCGAAGTTGCTGGCGTTTCTGAAGAAGTTGCGCGTGAAGCACTACGTTTAGCAAGTCACAAACTTCCAGTAAAAACTAAGTTTGTAAAACGTGAGGAATTGGGTGGTGAAACAAATGAAAGCTAAGGAAATTAGAGACTTAACCACTTCAGAAATCGAAGAACAAATCAAATCTTCAAAAGAAGAGCTTTTTAACCTACGCTTTCAGTTAGCTACAGGTCAATTAGAAGAAACTGCACGTATTCGTACAGTAAGAAAAACGATTGCACGTCTAAAAACTGTTGCTCGTGAAAGAGAAATTGAACAAAGTAAGGCTAATCAATAATTAAGTAAGAGGAGGTTACAAAAGTGAGCGAAAGAAACGATCGTAAAGTTTATGTAGGTAAAGTTGTTTCAGACAAAATGGACAAGACTATTACAGTACTTGTTGAAACTTACAAAACACACAAATTATACGGTAAACGAGTAAAATACTCTAAAAAATACAAAACTCATGATGAAAACAATTCAGCTAAATTAGGAGACATTGTTAAAATTCAAGAAACTCGTCCTTTATCAGCAACAAAACGTTTTCGTTTAGTAGAGATTGTTGAAGAGTCAGTAATTATTTAATACAAGTTTAGAGATAAGGGAGGTTTAACTAATGATCCAACAAGAAACACGCTTGAAAGTAGCAGACAACTCTGGTGCTCGTGAAGTTCTTACAATCAAAGTATTAGGTGGATCTGGTCGTAAAACAGCAAACATCGGCGATGTTATCGTATGTACTGTTAAAAATGCAACACCAGGTGGCGTTGTTAAAAAAGGTGACGTTGTCAAAGCTGTAATCGTACGTACTAAGTCAGGTGTTCGTCGTAATGACGGTTCATACATCAAATTTGATGAAAATGCATGTGTTATCATCCGTGATGACAAAGGCCCACGTGGTACTCGTATCTTCGGACCTGTTGCTCGTGAATTACGTGAAGGTAACTTCATGAAAATCGTATCATTAGCACCAGAAGTACTTTAATTAATAACAACCAATACAAATAAGGAGGTGCCCACATGCATATCAAAAAAGGTGACAACGTTAAAGTTATCGCAGGTAAAGACAAAGGTAAAGAAGGTAAAGTAATTGCTACTCTACCTAAAAAAGACCGTGTCGTTGTGGAAGGTGTTAACATTATGAAAAAACACCAAAAACCAACTCAATTAAATCCTGAAGGTGGAATCTTAGAAACAGAGGCAGCAATCCATGTTTCTAATGTACAATTATTGGACCCTAAAACAAACGAACCAACTCGTGTAGGTTACAAATTTGTTGATGGTAAAAAAGTTCGTATCGCTAAAAAATCTGGCGAAGAAATTAAATCTAATAATTAATAACAAGTTGAAAGGAGGATCCCACTTTGAACCGTTTAAAAGAAAAGTTTAACACTGAAGTTACTGAAAACTTAATGAAAAAATTCAATTATAGTTCAGTAATGGAAGTACCAAAAATAGATAAAATCGTTGTGAACATGGGTGTAGGTGACGCAGTACAAAATTCTAAAGTATTAGACAATGCTGTTGAAGAATTAGAATTGATCACTGGTCAAAAACCATTAGTAACTAAAGCTAAAAAATCAATCGCGACTTTCCGTTTACGTGAAGGTATGCCAATCGGTGCGAAAGTAACACTTCGCGGTGAAAGAATGTATGAATTCTTAGACAAATTAATTTCAGTATCATTACCACGTGTACGTGACTTCCAAGGTGTTTCTAAAAAAGCATTTGACGGACGCGGTAACTACACTTTAGGTGTTAAAGAACAATTAATTTTCCCAGAAATCGACTATGATAAAGTAAGTAAAGTTAGAGGAATGGATATTGTTATCGTAACGACTGCTAACACTGATGAAGAAGCTCGTGAATTGTTAGCTAACTTCGGTATGCCATTCCGTAAATAATTATTTAAAGGAGGCTAATTAAGTGGCTAAAACTTCAATGGTTGCTAAGCAACAAAAAAAACAAAAATATGCAGTTCGTGAATACACTCGTTGTGAACGTTGTGGCCGTCCACATTCTGTATATCGTAAATTTAAATTATGCCGTATTTGTTTCCGTGAATTAGCTTACAAAGGCCAAATCCCTGGCGTTCGTAAAGCTAGCTGGTAATAAAAAAGAGTCTGAAAGGAGGCAACAATCAATGACAATGACAGATCCAATCGCAGATATGCTTACTCGTGTAAGAAACGCAAACATGGTGCGTCACGAGAAGTTAGAATTACCTGCATCAAATATTAAAAAAGAAATTGCTGAAATCTTAAAGAGTGAAGGTTTCATTAAAAATGTTGAATACGTAGAAGATGATAAACAAGGTGTACTTCGTTTATTCTTAAAATATGGTCAAAACGATGAGCGTGTTATCACAGGATTAAAACGTATTTCAAAACCAGGTTTACGTGTTTATGCAAAAGCTAGCGAAATGCCTAAAGTATTAAATGGTTTAGGTATTGCATTAGTATCAACTTCTGAAGGTGTAATCACTGACAAAGAAGCAAGAAAACGTAATGTTGGTGGAGAAATTATCGCATACGTTTGGTAATAAAAAATAAGGAGGTGCCATAACATGAGTCGTGTTGGTAAGAAAATTATTGACATCCCTAGTGACGTAACAGTAACTTTTGATGGAAATCATGTAACTGTTAAAGGTCCTAAAGGTGAATTATCAAGAACTTTAAATGAAAGAATGACATTCAAACAAGAAGAAAACACAATTGAAGTTGTAAGACCATCTGATTCTAAAGAAGATAGAACAAACCATGGTACAACTCGTGCTTTATTAAACAATATGGTACAAGGTGTTTCTCAAGGATACGTAAAAGTACTTGAACTTGTTGGTGTAGGTTACCGTGCTCAAATGCAAGGTAAAGACTTAATCCTTAACGTTGGTTATTCTCACCCAGTAGAAATTAAAGCTGAAGAAAACATTACTTTCTCAGTTGAGAAAAACACAGTCGTTAAAGTTGAAGGTATTTCAAAAGAACAAGTTGGAGCATTAGCATCTAACATCCGTTCAGTAAGACCTCCAGAGCCTTACAAAGGTAAAGGTATTCGTTACCAAGGTGAATACGTTCGCCGTAAAGAAGGTAAAACTGGTAAATAATAGATAAACTCTAAAGAAAGGAGTATTGAAATGATCAGTAAAATTGATAAAAATAAAGTGCGTTTAAAAAGACATGCTCGTGTTCGTACTAACTTATCAGGTACAGCTGAAAAGCCACGTTTAAACGTATATCGTTCAAACAAGCATATCTACGCTCAAATTATTGATGATAATAAAGGCGTAACATTAGCTCAAGCTTCTTCAAAAGACAGCGACATTGCTACTACAGCAACTAAAGTTGAATTAGCAACTAAAGTCGGTGAAGCAATTGCTAAAAAAGCTGCTGACAAAGGCATTAAAGAAATCGTATTTGACCGTGGAGGATATTTATATCACGGACGTGTTAAAGCATTAGCTGAAGCAGCAAGAGAAAGCGGATTAGAATTTTAATTTAAAGGAGGGACAAATACATGGCTCGTAGAGAAGAAGAGACGAAAGAATTTGAAGAACGCGTTGTTACAATCAACCGTGTAGCAAAAGTTGTAAAAGGTGGTCGTCGTTTCCGTTTCACTGCATTAGTTGTAGTTGGAGACAAAAATGGTCGTGTAGGTTTCGGTACTGGTAAAGCTCAAGAGGTACCAGAAGCAATCAAAAAAGCTGTTGAAGCAGCTAAAAAAGATTTAGTAGTTGTTCCACGTGTTGAAGGTACAACTCCACACACAATTACTGGCCGTTACGGTTCAGGAAGCGTATTTATGAAACCGGCTGCACCTGGTACAGGAGTTATCGCTGGTGGTCCTGTTCGTGCCGTACTTGAATTAGCAGGTATCACTGATATCTTAAGTAAATCATTAGGATCAAACACACCAATCAACATGGTTCGTGCTACAATCGATGGTTTACAAAACCTTAAAAATGCTGAAGATGTTGCGAAATTACGTGGCAAAACAGTAGAAGAATTATACAATTAAGGAGGGAAAACTAGTTATGGCTAAATTACAAATTACCCTCACTCGTAGTGTTATTGGTCGTCCTGAAACACAACGTAAAACTGTTGAAGCTTTAGGTCTTAAAAAGACTAACAGTTCAGTAGTTGTTGAAGATAACCCTGCTATTCGTGGGCAAATCAACAAAGTTAAGCACTTAGTAACAGTAGAAGAAAAATAATCAAGGAGGTGCCGAAATGAAATTACATGAGTTAAAACCGGCAGAAGGTTCACGTAAAGAACGCAATCGTGTTGGACGTGGTGTTGCGACAGGTAACGGTAAAACAAGTGGTCGCGGACACAAAGGTCAAAAAGCTCGTTCAGGCGGTGGTGTAAGACCAGGATTTGAAGGTGGTCAATTACCATTATTCCGTCGTTTACCAAAACGTGGTTTTACTAACATAAATCGTAAAGAATATGCTATTGTTAACTTAGACCAACTTAATAAATTTGAAGATGGTACTGAAGTAACTCCAGCTTTATTAGTAGAATCTGGTGTTGTTAAGAATGAAAAATCTGGTATCAAAATACTAGGTAATGGTTCACTTGATAAGAAATTGACAGTGAAAGCTCATAAATTCTCAGCTTCAGCAGCAGAAGCTATTGATGCTAAAGGTGGAGCACACGAGGTGATCTAATGATTCAAACCCTTGTGAACTTCTTTAGAACAAAAGAGGTTCGTAACAAGATTTTCTTCACACTAGCAATGTTAGTAATTTTTAAAATAGGGACTTATATACCAGCTCCAGGAGTAAATCCTGCAGCTTTTGATAATCCCCAAGGTTCTCAAGGTGCCACTGAGTTATTAAATACTTTTGGTGGCGGAGCCTTGAAACGATTTTCTATTTTTGCAATGGGTATTGTACCCTACATCACTGCATCAATCGTAATGCAATTATTACAAATGGATATTGTCCCTAAATTCTCAGAATGGGCAAAACAAGGTGAAGTAGGTAGAAGAAAGTTAAATAACGTTACTCGTTATTTAGCAATTTCTTTAGCATTTATCCAATCTATAGGTATGGCATTCCAATTTAATAATTATCTCAAAGGTGCGCTGATTATCAATCAGTCAATTATGAGTTATTTATTAATAGCACTAGTTTTGACAGCAGGAACTGCTTTCTTAATATGGCTTGGTGATCAAATCACTCAGTTCGGTGTTGGTAATGGTATTTCTATTATCATATTTGCGGGTATTTTATCAACGTTGCCAGCCAGTCTAATTCAATTTGGACAAACTGCGTTCGTTGGGCAAGAAGATACATCATTAGCATGGTTGAAAGTATTAGGACTTTTAGTGTCACTGATACTATTAACTGTAGGTGCTATTTATGTACTTGAAGCCGTTCGTAAAATTCCGATTCAATATGCTAAGAAACAAACTGCTCAAAGATTAGGTTCACAGGCAACTTATCTACCTTTAAAAGTGAACTCAGCCGGTGTTATTCCTGTAATCTTTGCAATGGCGTTCTTCTTACTGCCTAGAACATTAACGTTGTTCTATCCAGATAAAGAATGGGCACAAAACATTGCGAATGCTGCAAATCCTTCAAGTAATGTTGGTATGGTTGTATATATTGTACTAATTATACTATTCACATACTTCTATGCATTTGTACAAGTTAATCCGGAAAAAATGGCTGATAACCTTAAGAAACAAGGTAGCTATGTTCCAGGTATTAGACCTGGTGAACAAACCAAAAAATATATTACTAAAGTTTTATATCGTTTAACTTTTGTAGGTTCTATCTTCTTAGCCGTTATTTCAATTCTACCGATATTAGCAACTAAGTTTATGGGATTACCACAATCAATTCAGATTGGTGGTACAAGTTTACTTATCGTTATTGGTGTAGCGATTGAAACAATGAAATCTTTAGAAGCTCAAGTATCTCAAAAAGAATATAAAGGCTTTGGTGGTAGATAATTTTAGGAGGGCACTTATGAATATCATTTTGATGGGTTTACCTGGCGCAGGTAAAGGAACTCAAGCAAGTGAAATTGTCAAGAAATTCCCAATACCCCACATTTCAACTGGTTACATGTTCAGAAAAGCTATAAAAGAAGAAACTGAATTAGGTAAAGAAGCTAAGTCTTATATGGACCGTGGCGAATTAGTTCCTGATGAAGTGACTGTAGGTATCGTTAAGGAAAGAATTTCTGAAGACGATGCAAAAAAAGGCTTTTTATTAGATGGCTTCCCAAGAACAATCGAGCAAGCTGAGGCATTAAATAATATTATGTCTGAGCTTGACAGAAACATTGATGCTGTCATCAATATCGAAGTTCCGGAAGAAGAATTAATGAACCGTCTTACAGGTCGTCGAATCTGTGAGTCATGTGGTACAACGTATCATCTTGTATTTAATCCTCCGAAGGTCGAAGGTATTTGTGATATCGATGGTGGTAAATTGTATCAACGAGAAGATGATAATCCTGAAACGGTAGCTAATCGTTTGAGTGTTAATATTAAACAATCTAAGCCTATTTTAGATTTCTATGATCAAAAAGGTGTATTGAAAAATATTGATGGTTCAAAAGATATTAGCGACGTTACCAAAGATGTCATTGATATTTTAGATCATTTGTAATAGATCAACTTTTAGCGGTCTATTTTAAGTGAGGCATGATTTAATCATATTAGATAGATGAGAGTGGCAATTAACGATAATTAATTCCCGTAATTTTTGTTTAACTTATAAAATTAATCACTGATAGATTCGTAACAATAAAGTTGTCTATTGACGATTACCTTACTATTGCAAAAAGGGGGAAGTTAATCAATGGCTAAACAAGATGTAATTGAATTAGAAGGTACTGTATTAGATACTTTACCGAACGCAATGTTTAAAGTAGAATTAGAAAATGGTCATGAGATTTTAGCTCACGTAAGTGGTAAAATCAGAATGAATTACATTCGTATTCTACCTGGCGACAAAGTAACTGTTGAGATGTCTCCGTACGATTTAACACGCGGAAGAATTACTTATCGTTATAAATAATCGTCACTCCATAATATAGGGAGGTATAAAAATGAAAGTAAGACCATCAGTAAAACCTATTTGCGAAAAATGTAAAGTCATTAAACGTAAAGGTAAAGTAATGGTAATTTGTGAAAATCCAAAACACAAACAAAGACAAGGTTAATAAAAGAGAGGTGTAAATTAATATGGCACGTATTGCAGGAGTAGATATTCCACGTGAAAAACGCGTAGTTATCTCATTAACTTATATATACGGTATCGGTACGTCAACTGCTCAAAAAATTCTTGAAGAAGCTAACGTATCAGCTGATACTCGTGTGAAAGATTTAACTGATGACGAATTAGGTCGCATCCGTGAAGTTGTAGACGGTTATAAAGTCGAAGGTGACTTACGTCGTGAAACTAACTTAAATATCAAACGTTTAATGGAAATTTCATCATACCGTGGTATCCGTCACCGTCGTGGTTTACCAGTTCGTGGTCAAAAAACGAAAAACAACGCGCGTACTCGTAAAGGACCAGTTAAAACGGTAGCTAACAAGAAAAAATAATAGGTAAAGGAGGCAAATTTTAAATGGCACGTAAACAAGTATCTCGTAAACGTAGAGTGAAAAAGAATATTGAAAATGGTGTAGCACACATCCGTTCAACATTCAACAACACTATTGTAACTATCACTGATGAGTTCGGTAATGCTTTATCATGGTCATCAGCTGGTGCATTAGGATTCAAAGGATCTAAAAAATCAACACCATTTGCAGCACAAATGGCTTCTGAAACTGCATCTAAATCAGCTATGGAGCATGGTTTAAAAACAGTTGAAGTAACAGTTAAAGGACCTGGTCCAGGTCGTGAATCAGCTATTCGTGCATTACAATCTGCAGGTTTAGAAGTAACTGCGATCAGAGACGTTACTCCAGTACCTCATAACGGTTGTCGTCCACCAAAACGTCGTCGTGTATAATTTATGATGGTATTGTTACAGGTCACTGAGCAAACATTTTAAATTAAGTCGACGTATATAAGGAGGATATTTAAATGATAGAAATCGAAAAACCTAGAATTGAGACAATTGAAATTAGTGAAGATGCTAAATTCGGTAAGTTCGTTGTTGAACCACTAGAACGTGGCTACGGTACTACACTAGGAAACTCCTTACGTCGTATCCTACTATCTTCATTACCAGGTGCAGCCGTTAAGTATATTGAAATTGAGGGAGTTTTACATGAATTCTCAGCAGTAGACAATGTAGTTGAAGATGTTTCTACAATTATTATGAACATTAAACAATTAGCATTGAAAATTTACTCTGAAGAAGATAAAACTTTAGAAATTGATGTACGTGATGAAGGCGAAGTAACAGCAAGCGACATTACACATGATAGTGATGTTGAAATTTTAAACCCAGAGCTTAAAATTGCAACAGTATCTAAAGGTGGTCACTTAAAAATTCGTCTAGTTGCTAACAAGGGTAGAGGTTACGCATTAGCAGAACAAAATAATACTAGTGATTTACCAATTGGTGTAATCCCTGTTGATTCATTGTATTCACCTGTTGAACGTGTGAACTATACTGTTGAAAATACACGTGTAGGTCAAAGCAGTGATTTTGATAAATTAACATTGGATGTTTGGACTAATGGTTCAATCACACCACAAGAATCAGTTTCATTAGCAGCAAAAATAATGACTGAACACTTGAATATCTTCGTTGGTCTTACTGATGAAGCGCAAAACGCTGAAATCATGATTGAAAAAGAAGAAGATCAAAAAGAAAAAGTATTAGAAATGTCTATTGAAGAATTAGACTTATCTGTACGTTCATATAACTGCTTAAAACGCGCAGGAATCAATTCTGTTCAAGAGTTAGCTGACAAATCTGAAGCTGACATGATGAAAGTGCGTAATTTAGGTCGTAAATCTTTAGAAGAAGTTAAATACAAATTAGAAGATTTAGGATTAGGATTAAGAAAAGAAGATTGATAAAGGAGGTTAACTCATGGGTTACAGAAAATTAGGTCGTACTTCTGATCAACGTAAAGCTATGTTACGTGACTTAGCTACATCACTTATTATTAGTGAACGTATTGAAACTACAGAAGCTCGTGCAAAAGAAGTTCGCAGTGTTGTTGAGAAATTAATCACTTTAGGTAAAAAAGGAGATTTAGCTTCTCGTCGTAATGCAGCTAAAACTTTACGTAATGTTGAAATCTTAAACGAAGATGAAACTACACAAACTGCACTTCAAAAATTATTTGGTGAAATCGCAGAGCGTTACACAGAACGTCAAGGTGGTTACACTCGTATCCTTAAACAAGGCCCTCGTCGCGGTGACGGTGCTGAATCAGTAATTATCGAATTAGTATAAGAATTTATATAAATACACTAACTACTTTTATATAAAGCAAATGAGTGCAACGATAATGTTTGCCACATACAAATATTGTCTAGCTCAGAGTACCCCATCAACTAAATAAAGATTTAAAGCGTGAACTCAACAAACTTATGATGGGGTGCGCGCTTTTTTATTGAATAAAATATCGGACTTATGAACAGAAATGTTTTTAAGTCCGATTTCTTTATATTTACTTTTTTGAGTGCGAATCTAAAAATATGATGAAGCTAGTTTGATCAATTTCACTAGAACTGAATGAAGTGAAAGTATTATCGTTGAATCAAACGCGACCACCCCTATATTAGTAAATCATTTATTTTATTAACGTTTATACATAATTGTTAGAGAGGAATAAAAGTCCTTATCATTAGTTGTTAAACAACACTTTAAAGACTAGAAATGAGTCAGAAAATACTAGTAATATATAGAGAACCCAGTCAATGTCATATACAGCGATTTATAAATATTGTAAAATATGATAGATACACGAATCGTAAAGGAGAGAGACAAGTGGAGGATAAGAATTCAGTTATTGTATTTAAAAATGTTTCATTTCAATATCAAAGTGATGCATCCTTCACATTGAAAGATGTTTCTTTTAATATACCTAAAGGTCAGTGGACATCTATTGTTGGTCATAACGGTTCTGGAAAATCTACAATTGCCAAGTTAATGATTGGCATAGAGAAAGTTAAATCTGGAGAAATTTTTTATAATAATCAAGCTATAACTGATGATAATTTTGAAAAGTTAAGAAAAGACATAGGAATTGTATTTCAGAATCCGGATAATCAATTTGTTGGTTCAATTGTAAAATACGATGTGGCATTTGGACTCGAAAATCATGCGGTTCCATATGACGAAATGCATAGAAGAGTCAGCGAAGCACTTAAACAAGTTGATATGTTAGAACGTGCAGATTATGAACCTAATGCATTATCGGGGGGACAGAAGCAGCGTGTGGCTATAGCAAGTGTATTAGCACTTAACCCCTCTGTCATTATATTAGATGAGGCGACTTCTATGTTAGATCCTGATGCACGTCAAAATTTATTGGATTTAGTGAGAAAAGTTAAATCAGAACATAATATTACAATCATTTCTATTACGCATGATTTATCTGAGGCGATGGAAGCAGATCATGTTATCGTTATGAATAAAGGGACTGTCTATAAAGAAGGCACAGCGACTGAAATTTTCGACAATGCAGAAGAGTTAACAAGAATAGGTCTAGATTTGCCATTCCCAATCAAAATAAATCAAATGCTGGGACACCAAACATCATTCTTAACTTATGAAGGGCTGGTGGATCAACTATGACTATACGGTTTGACAATGTAAGTTATACCTATCAAAAAGGGACACCATATCAGCATCAAGCTATTCATGATGTTAATACAGAATTTGAACAAGGTAAATATTACGCCATCGTTGGACAAACGGGTAGTGGTAAATCAACGTTGATACAAAATATTAATGCGCTGTTAAAGCCGACTACTGGGACAGTTACAGTTGATGACATTACTATTACACATAAGACCAAAGATAAATATATTAGACCTGTAAGAAAAAGAATTGGAATGGTATTTCAATTTCCCGAATCTCAATTATTTGAGGACACAGTAGAGCGTGAAATGATATTTGGACCTAAAAACTTTAAAATGAATTTAGATGAAGCCAAAAACTATGCCCATCGTCTGTTGATGGATTTAGGCTTTTCAAGAGATGTAATGTCACAATCACCATTTCAAATGTCAGGTGGACAAATGCGTAAAATAGCGATTGTATCGATATTGGCAATGAATCCTGATATTATCGTGGTTGATGAACCTACAGCAG
The DNA here is from genome assembly GCF_001027105.1 of Staphylococcus aureus. Taxonomy (GTDB): domain Bacteria; phylum Bacillota; class Bacilli; order Staphylococcales; family Staphylococcaceae; genus Staphylococcus; species Staphylococcus aureus. Next base: position 2,236,993 of record NZ_CP011526.1, on the reverse strand, counting down.
GACTTGATCCACAAAGTAAACGACAAGTAATGAGATTACTAAAGTCACTACAAACAGATGAAAATAAGGCAATTATCCTAATTTCACATGATATGAATGAAGTCGCGCGTTATGCAGATGAAGTCATCGTTATGAAAGAAGGTAGTATAGTGTCGCAAACATCACCAAAAGAGCTCTTCAAAGATAAAAAAAAATTGGCGGATTGGCATATTGGTTTGCCAGAAATTGTTCAGTTACAATATGACTTTGAACAAAAATATCAAACAAAATTAAAAGATATTGCCTTAACTGAAGAAGCATTTGTAAGCTTGTATAAGGAGTGGCAACATGAAAAATAAATTGATTATAGGGCGATATTTACCAATTAATTCTTTTGTTCATCATCTTGATCCAAGAGCAAAGTTAATGTTTGTTTTTCTTTTTATTATATTAATATTTTTCTGTCATTCACCATTAACATATCTTTGGGTGTTTGCACTTATCTTATTCATTATGAGATTAGCAAAAATTCAATTATGGTTCCTAATCAAAGGTTTAACACCAATATTTTTCTTTTTAATCTTCACATTAATGATGCATATATTTTTAACTAAAGGTGGATATGTATTAGTTGAATGGCATGGCATCACGATTGAAACTAATGGTATTTTAGAAGGGCTATATATATCACTGCGTTTAATTGGGATTGTAATGATTGCAACAATTATGACACTATCTACAAGTCCAATTGATTTAACAGATGCGTTTGAAAGATTACTTGCACCACTAAAGATGTTTAAATTACCAGTTCATCAATTAAGTATGATAATGTCCATTGCGTTACGATTCATCCCGACGTTAATGGATGAGTTAGATAAAATCATTTTGGCGCAAAAGTCGCGTGGTTCTGAAATAAGTTCAGGGAACATTGCAACACGTATTAAATCATTTATTCCATTACTAGTGCCACTATTCATCTCAGCTTTCCAACGCGCCGAAGAATTAGCGGTCGCAATGGAAGTTAGGGGTTATGATGCCAATGTTAAGAGAACGAGCTACAGACAGCTTAAATGGCAATTGAGAGATACGATATCTTTAACCATGATTATCCCAATTGCAATTATTTTATTCGTATTAAAATATTCAGGAGTGTAAATTCATGCGTATATTAGTAGAAATTGCGTATCAAGGAAATAATTTTCTAGGTTTTCAAATTCAACAAAATGGTCGAACGGTACAGCAACAATTTGAAAAGCTATTACAACGCATGCATAAAAGACATGTGAGAATCCATCCTTCAAGTAGGACTGATAGAGGTGTACATGCGATACAGCAATACTTTCATTTCGACACAGAGCTGAATATACCTATGTCACAATGGCAATATGCAATGAACCGAACGTTACCTGATGATATTTATGTCAACAATGTAGTTACAGTCGATGACGATTTTCATTGTCGTTATGATTGTGTAGGTAAACGTTATCGCTACAAAGTATATCAAGCACAACACCGCGATCCATTTCAAAGTGGTTTGAAAACATTTATTCCTGAAACGTTGGATTTAGGTAAAATGAACAGAGCGGCGCAACAATTCATAGGTACACATGATTTTACGGGATTTTGTTCGCAAAAAACTGAAGTAGAAAGCAAAGTTAGAACATTATACCAAAGTGAAATCGTAAAGACAGATGATGGCTTTGATTATATTGTCACTGGATCTGGATTTTTATATAACATGGTGCGTGTCTTAGTTGCATTTTTAATAGAAGTTGGAAAAGGGCGACATGAAGTATCTGATGTACCAAAACTTCTTGAATCAAAGAATCGTAAGAATGTACCTTTCACTGCACCGGCTGAAGGATTATATTTAGAGAAAATTTATTTAGATGAAAATGAGTTATTAAAAGACTTTGGTAACGATATCAAAATACATCGTAAAAAATCATTACAAAATGACTGATTGCCATTGACAAAAAGCTTGTGAAATTATAAGATTATTAACGGTATTGTTTTATATCCACCCCACGATAAGCCCCGGAAACTTATTGTGTTACAAGATATATAAGCAGAAACGAACAACAGTTAACAAAATAAATGAAATTAAACGTTTTAAAAATGAAACAAATGAAATCATCTATTAGGTTATGAAACTGTTTATAGCTTGAATAGAAGCATTTATTTTTTAGGAGGACAATTATTATGCGTCAAACATTTATGGCAAATGAATCAAACATTGAGCGCAAATGGTATGTTATCGATGCTGAAGGCCAAACATTAGGTCGTTTATCATCAGAAGTAGCATCTATCTTACGCGGTAAAAATAAAGTAACTTACACACCACACGTTGATACTGGTGATTATGTAATCGTTATTAATGCATCAAAAATCGAATTTACTGGTAACAAAGAAACTGACAAAGTTTACTACCGTCACTCAAATCACCCAGGTGGTATCAAATCAATCACTGCTGGTGAATTAAGAAGAACTAACCCAGAACGTTTAATTGAAAACTCAATTAAAGGTATGTTACCAAGCACTCGTTTAGGCGAAAAACAAGGTAAAAAATTATTTGTATATGGTGGCGCTGAACATCCACACGCTGCACAACAACCAGAAAACTACGAATTACGTGGTTAATTAGAAGGAGGAAATGACTTTGGCACAAGTTGAATATAGAGGCACAGGCCGTCGTAAAAACTCAGTAGCACGTGTACGTTTAGTACCAGGTGAAGGTAACATCACAGTTAATAACCGTGACGTACGCGAATACTTACCATTCGAATCATTAATTTTAGACTTAAACCAACCATTTGATGTAACTGAAACTAAAGGTAACTATGATGTTTTAGTTAACGTTCATGGTGGTGGTTTCACTGGACAAGCTCAAGCTATCCGTCACGGAATCGCTCGTGCATTATTAGAAGCAGATCCTGAATACAGAGGTTCTTTAAAACGCGCTGGATTACTTACTCGTGACCCACGTATGAAAGAACGTAAAAAACCAGGTCTTAAAGCAGCTCGTCGTTCACCTCAATTCTCAAAACGTTAATTGTCGGACGATATATACAAAACACCTCGATATTATGTCGAGGTGTTTTTTTGCGTTTTTGCGGCGAATATGGAATGTGTAGAATATAAATGAATTTTTACCTTCCCACCATAAAAGATGAAGAACCATGAAATGTGGAGAACAATAAATAGTTGATATTCTGTTATTTTTTTGGAAGTGAAGTGATTTGAATACTTTACTCTAAACGATAAAAGGTTAAAAAAACAACAAAAAGAAAATATTACTGTCATAATTGGAAATACACCGTATTCTGCTGGTCAATCTAGTGTAAATAATGATAATAAAAAAATGAATATGAAAAATTAAATGCAAAAATAGCAAATACCTATGCAAATTTTTCAACAGCAAATTTAAAAAAATCATTATATGATTCGTATATACAGGCTTTTCGATGGGCAACTGATAGAGTTGGAAAAAAGGTATTATAGGATTTGTAACAAATGGATCATTTATTGATAGTCAAAGCACTGATGGATTTAGAAAAGTTTTATACGATGAATTTAACTATCTGTACATAATTAATTTGAGAGGCGACCAACGAACACAGGGTGAAAAATCAAGAAAAGAAGGTGGAAAAATATTTGGATCAGGAAGTAGAGCACCGATAGCTATATCTATTTTAGTTAAAGATGGAAGTTACAATCACGATATCTATTATAATGACATTGGTGAATATTTAACTAGAGAGCAAAAATTAGATACTTTAATGAAACATCAATCAATTGTGAATTTGAAAAGTTTGAATGTTTTACCCGATAAAAACAATGATTGGATTAATCAACGAGACATAAACTATGAGAATTATTTACCAATGTATGATTCCAAGGATATTGAAAATTCTATATATTTAGATCAATTTAATGGAGTAAATTCAGCAAGAGATAATTGGGTAACAAATTTTTCGAATGAAAAAGCATTAGTAAATGCAAAATTACTTGTAGATAACTATAATTCTGAAATAGATAGATTAATTGATATCTTAGATTCAAGAGAACGTATAAATTTAGTGAACAAAGATGAAACATTTATTAGTTGGACACGAGGACTTACCCAAAAATTTTCTAAAGGAAAAAATATTTCAATTAATCCAGAGAGAATTGTTAAATTTATGCATAGACCATTTACAAAAAAATGGATAGTGTACGACAAAAATATTATGGAAATGCCAAGTAGATATTATAATATAATGGAGAATACTGGACAGGTGATTTATATACAAGGACAGGGAATGAATAAAGAATTCTCGGCTATGATCACGGACATATTACCTAATTTCCAATTTATTGGTAATGGCAAAGGCTTTGCTACATACAAAGGTAAAGATAGTTTGAGGCTTGTAGATAATATTTCTAATTCTTTTAAAAAGAAAATAAATCTTAATTCAGAAGAGATAGTATATTATATATATGCAATTTTGCATCATAAATATTATGTGAACAAATATTCAAGTGATTTGAGTAAAGGTTTTCCGCGAATACCGATATTAAAGGATGTATATGGATTTGTTGAAATTGGTAGGGAGTTAGTGGAATTACATTTAAATTATGAAAAACAACTCAATTGGGATGGTGTAGAAATAATTTATAATAATATGAATCCGAATTATAAAGTTGAAAAATGAAGCACCCTAAAAAGGGCGTGTTGGATACAGTAATATACAATACCGATATTACAGTTACTAACATTCCAAATAAAGTATATAATTATATTGTGAATGGCAAGCCTGCTATTGAATGGATTATAGATCAGTACAACGTAAGCATCGACAAGAAATCTGGAATATTAGATGATCCTAATGAATTTAGTGAAGATCCGAATTACATTTTAAATCTGCTTTTATCAGTTATTACTGTAAGTATGAAAACTCTTGGATTAATAGATAAATTACCAGATTTTGAAGTATTAGATTAAGGAGAGGATATATTGACAAATACTATCAAAAAAATAATTTATTTTGATGAACTATCAGCAATGGATTTATTACAGATAGAGAAGAAAGGTAACCTTACTAAAACAGTTCAGTTGATGCATGATGAAAAAGGTAGTGCAAGTGGTGAATCTAAAGTGAACATGGAATTTGGTAAGCAAAGCGCTGTAAAACAAATTTTTGATTCTTTACTTGGGATGTCAGCGAGTGCTTCGGCTAGTGCAGGTATAAATGGAAATATAACTGGAGAGCGAGTAGCCAAAACAATTTTAGAGAATACATTAATATATGATTTTTTGGATACAGTAGAGTTTAGAAAGAAAAAAACTATTATTGATATTTCAGAGGGGTTTAAACTAAATATTCAACAAGATACGATGACATATTTCGCGACTATTACCCCCATAGCAAGTATGTTTGAAGGATCTAAACATCTAGACGAGGAGGAGCTATCATTTGATGTTTCAAAAATGAATGAAGCGATTAGAAGTATTAAAGGCTATTTTGAATTAATAGGAACAAGAGGGAATGAAAACAGAGTTTTTAGATTTAATATAGAATCTTTTAAAAATAACTATAGAATACAAGATTTAAAATTTATGAATTTAACACTCTACTCAGTACTTGTTGGTGAAATAAGCAAAGAAAATCTAAATTACGATAAAGAGTTTGATCTAAATCAAGGTGCCAAACCTAGTGGAATTGGAAAGTTTAAGGGAATTAGATCAGAAGCAACTAAAGAAGATAAATATCAAGTGTATGATGTTATTCTTGCAGGAGTGAAATAAATGGAAATTCATGTTTATACGGGACCGCTTTGTGGATTTAATGAATATATTAATTCTGAAGTTAAAGAATATCACCGCTTCATGGAATTAATCAGAGAATACAATATCATAGTGCGAGCAAGTGATACATTTGGAACTCATGATGTTGACGGTATTTTTGATACTGAGATAGAAAATCTTGTGATATTTTCAAACGACTTTGCTTCTGTAACAACTCATGTTATTACTAATTTTATAAATATCGTTACTTTAGGTAGAAATATTAAGAAAATCTATATTCAGAATCCTCCAAAAAGAGTATTTCAATCACTAAATAGTTTTCACGATTCTGAAATAATAGAAATAAACTATGAATATACAACATTAAAAAAAGATGATGTAATAAATTTTTATAAAGAGCAGATGGCTGGTTCTAAAATAATAGGTCAAACAGACGCTAAAAAACAAATGAGCATAGATTTATATAAACATACTTCCTTAGAAAATAATAAACCGACCGTAATGCTTTACTATGGTCCATCAGGTGTTGGAAAAACAGAATTAGCCAAAGAAATAGCAAAAAAATATAAAGGTAATATCACTAGAATACAATTTTCTATGATGCAGAATGATGAATCTTTTAATTATATCTTTGGAGATGAACATGCCAAAGTATCATTGTCAAAAGATTTAGTAGATCGTGAAACTAATGTTGTTTTAATTGATGAATTTGATAAGGTATTACCAATCTATTACAATGTTTTCTATCAAATGTTTGATGAAGGTATTATTGAAGATGCCAATTATAAAGTAGACGTTTCAAATTGTATTTTCATTCTAACATCTAATTTTAATAGTATTGAAGAAGCAATAGTTAATATTGGAGAACCGGTATTTTCTAGAATAGATTCCTGTATTAAATTTTTATATTTAACACAGGAAGAAAAGCAGAAAGTAATAGAAAATAAATTAAATGAAATACTATCATCTCTAAATGAAAAAGAAAAAAGAATAGTTACCGCATATAACTTGTTAGAGAAATATAAAGAGACAGAAATAGATATCGATAACATTAGGTATTTAAAGAAAATAATAACAAATGATATTTATACAATAATTTTTGAAGATGAATTATTTAATACGGATATTATAGATTAATTTATATGCTTTATATTTTTTTAGTATAAGTTATCTATTAATAAAGTACTATCTATGTAAGGTTGTAAGTAGTATAAGTTAAGAGTTTAATAATTTTAAAATTTAATTAATATATAAAGGTAAATTAAATGAATAATAGTAATTTTTTAAATGTAGAGTTAATAGGTACTAAAATAATAACAATGGAAGACTTTTATAAAATGAAGGAAGAAGAATTTTTCTTAAAATCTAAGCTACCTTTATATTTATATTCCTTCAACTATGTAGATGAATATACAATGAAATTACTTGATAGAGGAAGAATATCTATATTAAATACGAAAACAAATAAAGATTGTATATTTGACATTTCAAAGTATATACATGAGAATATTATATTCAGAAGAGATATATTTGAATTAAATGATATAAGAGATGATGATTTGAAGTATAAAATTAATGGTTACAATATTGAGGTATACTTAAGTGGTGAATTGGAGAAAATTGTAAAACATTTATTCGAAAACAAGTTTGATGTAGAGTATGGTTTTTATATTTTATTTATTAAACCAATATTTGAAATTGTTTTTTCTTCTAACTATGTTAAAGAAGAATTCAATACAAAAATCGAATCATCAGAATATAGAGAGAGCTTAGATAGTTTTAATGAAATTTTAATGAAATATCTAGAAAATGAAATAAATTTCAAAGAAGTATGGAAAAAATATATTGATGAATTATTTAAAAAATTAAATGTTCAAAAATTGTTAATTCATAAAAAAATAGAAAGTTTAATATCCTCGTATGATAAAAAAATATCTGATGATTGTAGTATGTACTCAAAAGTATTTGAACAATATAAAAAAAACGTTGTATTGGATAAAGTATATTACTCTGAAGTTTATAAATATAGTGATAATTTGATAAAAGTATTCTCTGAAGACGTTTGGAACATAATGGGGTATAAAAAATATAATGAATATTTTACAAACAGAGATGATACTACATTAAAAATTACTAATTTATATATTGGGCAATCTTTTGGTACAGAGGGTAATAGAAATGTCATTGATAGAATAGGGAAAGGTCATGAAAAATTACAAGAAATTATGACTTATCAGCCAGAAAATAGAAAGACTGTCTTAATATTTTACAAGATACAGCCTGACAATATTTATATTACAAACCAATATGGTAAAGAGGCTGTGTCTCGATTAAAAAGAATTTTAGAGCAAAGTATACCTAATAAAGAATATATTGATTTATCAGAGATATCATTAATTACATTTTTTAAACCAGAATATAATAAACAACATGTGAATGAGGAGTTTAATTCTTTATCTTCTTCGAAAATAAAGAATTTAGCCAAAGAAAATGATGGTATTATTATTTATTTAAATTTTAAGGATGTTAATTATCAACTGATAAGTGAAGGCAATACTTTTTTTTCTGCAAAACCATATTTGCATTGTGTGTTCAATAAAGATATTTTAAATATGGATAAAGTTGATATAGAAAATTTTTTCAAAAGTATAGAAGTCAAATACAGTAAATAAGATCAATTATTGAATCCACCGACCAGCAGATTTTTTTAAAAAATTAATACCCCGTTAATACCCTTTGCTTCAATTTGATGAAAATCAATGAAATTCAAAATTGAAGAAATCCTTTAATATCAAGGTGTACGACAGTCTATATAATCATGCGAAATTCTAAAATTTTCTGAACGTAAAAAAACAAATTCTTAAAGCAGCTCGTCGTTCACCTCAATTCTCAAAACGTTAATTGTCGGACGATATATATACAAAACACCTCGATGTTATGTCGAGGTGTTTTTTTGCGTTTGTGTGGGGAATATGGAATAGAGTATAAATGAATTAATGTCTCAGGTATAGAATTAATTCAACTATGAATTATTGATTTACACGTATAATTTGTACATGCTTACACAATCAAAAGTGTACATTATTAAATTGTCATTTAGCTTGCGGAGACCGTACGATAGTGTTCTAATAATAGATATTCAAGGGAAAGAGCTATCGGATGATAACCAGATGATAACTCAAGAACCATGATTTAAGAGTGTTATCAAAATAAGGAGTGACTTAATTGAAAGATTCTATATTTTGGAAGAAAGCTTTTATTCCTGTTTATTTTATTGTTGCGATGCTGGTGTTTCTACTTTTTAGGTTTTATATTAAAACAGATAACTTTTCTATATATTTAATGAGTATCTTCTTAATTTGTTTAGGAACTGCTTCTATCATTTATAACTATAAAACCAATCGATAAATATAAGTATGAAATGTATAAGTCACAGTTAGATCTAAGTCTTGCTGTGGCTTTTTATATCTCCATAAAACGACAAATTCAAGCCCGACATAAAACAGCATTTTCAGCCCACCATAAAACGACAATTTCAGCCCGCCATTGACTAAACACCACATCCCAAAAATATCGTAACAATCCTCTACATCAATCAATCCAACATCCCTCATAATCACAACGCACAAAATCTATTCATGCATTTTTGGAATACTTAGTATTACAAATAACGATTTTTATTCATCTAACAAAGGTTATATAATGTACTGAAGGCAATTTTTATGTATTACAAATCTAATCGTACATGTAAAATTTTGATAAACATCATTAATTTTGCGTAACTATCATTAGATTACAAATCACAAAGTAATTACATGTAATACACATCTATACATCACATTTGAAGGGAAATGAATATAAATGACTGATAAAAAGTACACTGCAGCCGATATGGTTATTGATACTTTGAAAAATAATGGGGTAGAATATGTTTTTGGTATTCCGGGTGCAAAGATTGACTATCTATTTAATGCTTTAATTGATGATGGTCCTGAACTTATTGTCACTCGTCATGAACAAAACGCCGCAATGATGGCGCAAGGTATTGGAAGATTAACAGGCAAACCGGGTGTAGTACTTGTTACAAGTGGTCCTGGTGTAAGTAATTTAACTACTGGATTATTAACCGCAACATCTGAAGGGGATCCTGTATTAGCGTTAGGTGGCCAAGTGAAACGTAATGATTTATTACGATTAACGCATCAAAGTATTGATAATGCTGCGCTATTAAAATATTCATCAAAATATAGTGAAGAAGTACAAGATCCTGAATCATTATCAGAAGTTATGACAAATGCAATTCGAATTGCTACTTCAGGAAAAAATGGCGCAAGTTTTATTAGTATTCCGCAAGACGTTATTTCTTCACCAGTTGAATCTAAAGCTATATCACTTTGCCAAAAAACAAATTTAGGAGTACCGAGTGAACAAGATATTAATGATGTCATTGAAGCGATTAAAAATGCATCATTTCCTGTTTTATTAGCTGGTATGAGAAGTTCAAGTGCAGAAGAAACAAATGCCATTCGCAAATTAGTTGAGCGCACGAATTTACCAGTTGTAGAAACATTCCAAGGTGCAGGTGTAATTAGTCGTGAATTAGAAAATCATTTCTTCGGTCGTGTGGGCTTATTCCGCAATCAAGTTGGTGATGAATTATTACGTAAAAGTGATTTAGTTGTTACAATCGGTTATGATCCAATTGAATACGAAGCTAGTAACTGGAATAAAGAATTAGAAACACAAATTATCAATATTGACGAAGTTCAAGCTGAAATTACTAATTATATGCAACCGAAAAAAGAGTTGATTGGTAATATTGCTAAAACGATTGAAATGATTTCTGAAAAAGTGGATGAGCCATTTATAAATCAACAACATTTAGACGAATTAGAACAATTAAGAACACATATTGATGAAGAAACTGGTATTAAAGCGACGCATGAAGAAGGAATTCTACATCCAGTGGAAATTATTGAATCTATGCAAAAGGTATTAACTGATGATACTACTGTAACAGTTGATGTTGGAAGTCACTATATTTGGATGGCACGTAATTTCAGAAGTTACAATCCAAGACATTTATTATTTAGCAATGGTATGCAAACGCTTGGTGTAGCATTACCGTGGGCAATTTCAGCTGCACTTGTGCGCCCTAATACGCAAGTTGTGTCCGTTGCTGGCGATGGTGGCTTTTTATTTTCATCACAAGATTTAGAAACGGCCGTACGTAAAAATTTAAATATCATCCAGCTTATTTGGAATGATGGAAAATATAACATGGTTGAATTCCAAGAAGAAATGAAATATAAACGTTCGTCAGGTGTAGACTTCGGTCCTGTAGATTTTGTAAAATATGCAGAATCATTTGGCGCGAAAGGTTTACGAGTTACTAATCAAGAAGAATTAGAAGCGGCAATTAAAGAGGGCTATGAAACAGATGGTCCAGTATTAATTGATATACCTGTAAATTACAAAGATAATATCAAACTTTCAACAAATATGTTACCTGACGTATTTAACTAAAATAAAGATAAATGTTAAAGAGGAGTGGGAGATTTTATGACTAATGTTTTATACCAACATGGTACATTAGGCACATTAATGGCAGGATTATTAAAAGGAACTGCATCAATAAATGAATTATTGCAACATGGTGACTTAGGTATCGCTACACTAACAGGTTCAAACGGTGAGGTAATCTTTTTAGATGGAAAAGCTTACCATGCAAATGAACATAAAGAATTTGTAGAATTAAAAGGTGACGAGTTAACACCATATGCAACTGTAACTAAATTTGTAGCAGATACAAGCTATGAAACGAAAGATAAATCTTCAGAAGCAGTTTTTGCAGAAATTAAGGAAAAGATGTTGAGTGAAAATTTATTTTCAGCAGTAAAAATTTCAGGCTTATTTAAAAAAATGCATGTACGTATGATGCCGGCTCAAGAACCACCTTATACACGTTTAATCGATTCAGCTAGAAGACAACCTGAACAAACTGAAACGTATGTCAAAGGTTCAGTCGTTGGTTTCTTTACACCAGAATTATTCCATGGTATCGGATCAGCAGGATTTCATGTACACTTTGCGAATGATGATCGTAACTTTGGTGGACATGTCTTAGATTTTGAAGTAGAAGATGTTAAAGTAGAAATCCAAAATATAGAAACATTTGAACAGCATTTTCCAATTCAAGATAAAGATTTCACTAAAGCAAATATTGACTATAAAGATATTGCAGACGAAATTAGAGAAGCTGAATAATGAATCCAGAAATATAATGACGGTTTATGAAAATTGACTTCATAATGCGCGATTTAGAAATGATAGTTTGTAAATATGATTAACCATGACTACAATAGAACAAATATATTTATAATTACGTCTAAGTAATAAAATAAATCCCTTCACTATTAGCAGTAGTGAGGGGATTTATTAGGTTCCAGATATTTGAGATTTGCTGTTATGTTTAGATTATAAATTGTGGTACACACTCATATAAAATTTACTATTGTATAGGCCAATCTGTTACTACGAGAAGCAAACAACAATAATTTACAAGTTCAATAACTAAAAAGACAAACGCCAATTTTTCAGCGCTTGCCCTATAAAACTATTTTCAAATTATTATTTAACTACAATTTGTATCTGTTTGATTGTACTTGGATCAATTGAATTTTTAGCGTCGTCATTTTTCTTTAGATTCACTACTTTTTTATTACCATCATTCAAAGTAAGCGTATAAGTTGCTGTTTGGGCATTATTAATTTTTTCTGTTGTAACACCACGTTGAGAAGCTAATTCATTTTTTACTTTACTGTCAATTTCTTGATAAAGAACATTTTTATTTTCTGGGAAGATAAAGTAAGTTCGATGTAATGCAGTAATACCATCTACTGAAATTGTGTAAGGAACAGTGTGATAACCATCCACAGTCATTTCTTTATAGCCGTTATTACTATCTGCAGATGCTTCGTGACTCGGTAATGCAGCTCCGACCGTTGATAATAATCCCAATGCTAAAGTGGCAGTAACAAATGATTTTAGTTTCATATCTCAATCTCCTTTTCGGGTTGTATGATATTACACTATTTGTATAACACGTTTCATAAAGTTTAAAACATACTTTTTGCATTTTTTATATTTTAATTTTTAGTAATAGTTTTTAACGAGGGATATGACTCGTGCATTTTGAAAAGTGGTAAGCAATGTTTTTAGTTTATAGGGATTGATTAGTTGTATATAATAATCATGAAAAGCATATAGTCGATCTTATACTTTTAATTGAGACTTATAGTGTATTTAAGTTATAGATAAATTCATTAAAATATTATGGGGGAATGAGTATGTCAAAGCGTCTATTATTGTTTGATTTTGATGAAACATATTTTAAACATAATACAAATGAAGAAGATTTAAGTCATTTAAGAGAAATGGAAAAATTGTTGGAAAAACTAACTAATAATAATGAAGTGATCACTGCTGTATTGACAGGAAGTACATTTCAAAGTGTCATGGATAAAATGGATCAAGTTAATATGACGTTTAAACCATTACATATCTTTTCTGATTTGAGTTCTAAAATGTTCACTTGGAATAATGGCGAATATGTTGAATCAGAAACATATAAAAAGAAAGTCTTGAGCGAACCATTTTTATTTGAAGATATTGAAGATATATTACGTCATATTTCTGCGCAATATAATGTCGAATTTATTCCACAAAGAGCATTTGAAGGTAATGAAACACATTATAATTTTTATTTTCATTCAACAGGTAATCACAACAATGATAGTCGTATCCTAGAAGCACTTGTCAGATACGCAAATGACCAAAACTATACAGCGAGATTTAGTCGAAGCAATCCATTAGCTGGTGATCCTGAAAATGCGTATGATATTGACTTCACACCGTCAAATGCTGGAAAATTATATGCTACTCAATTTCTGATGAGGAAATATAATATACCAGTAAAATCAATATTAGGTTTTGGAGATAGCGGCAATGACGAAGCATATTTAAGCTATCTTGAACATGCATATTTGATGTCGAATAGTAGAGATGAAGCATTAAAGCAGAAATTTAGATTAACAAAATATCCATATTATCAAGGGATAACACTGCATGTTAAAGAATTTGTTGAAGGTAAGTATGATTATTGATTAGTTGAGTGATATGTATACTTTTTAAGTGCAAATATTAATATTTAAGGGATGATTAGAAAATATGGTGAATCGACTACACTTTAGCTTTAAAAAATTATTTATATGTTGATTTATCCAATTAAGTGTAGACGATTCAGGTAGCGCAAAAATGACGCAGGAACTGGAGAAAGAATTGATACCAAAATTAATATAATAGGTTAAGTATATATGAATAAAACAAACTTTGGGGCTTATTTAAATAAAAGTAAGAGCAGGAAAATATATAAGATTTTTGATCAAAATTTGAAGCGAGAGTTTAGTTATTGGCAGTTTAGGAAACTTTTCAAATCTTATACAAGGCAGTCTGATGTACATGAATTAAAAGTGTGTACTCAAAATGATGGTACTATTGAGCAAATATGGATAGATGAAGCAAATCAATTTGGAGTGTCAGTGACTTGGAAAGATAATAGTATTATCGGATTTGTTATGCGTCCGTTAATTAATTATGATGCGATTAAGAATGAAACGACTTTAAAATACGCAGTGCCGACAACAGATTGCTATGAGATTTTTTGGGGTGGAGATAATGAATTATATAATTATCACTATTTATACCCACATCAAAGGTATGCTATTGATTTAGTTATTAAAGAAAATCATAAAACATATAAGAATCAAGGAAAAGTAAATACTGATTATTTTTGTTTTGGAAAAGATATCATTGCGCCAGCAAATGGTACAGTTGAAAAAGTAGTGAATGGGGTTCAAGACAACAGTATTGGAAGTACGAATGAATCACAGTTTTTAGGAAATTATATTGTAATTAAGCACGCAGAAAATGAGTATAGCTTAATAGCTCATTTACACCAATATTCAATCATTGTGAATGAGGGGCAAAATGTTAAATATGGTGATATCATTGGGAAGGTTGGGAATTCTGGCAATTCTACTGAACCTCATATACATTTTCAAGTAATGAATGATAAGAATATTGAAGCATGTACATCTTTAAAAATTCGATTTATAAATAATCGAGAACTTATCAAAGGGGATGTGGTCTGCGGATTACAAGCTGAATGATGGCGATACTTATAAAATCTCGACACTATAAAAATGGTATAGTGTCGAGATTTTCTTGCTTATTTAGTTAATTCAAAGTGCACGCCGGATTCATTAGAAGTCGACGTATTTTTGTTTGTAATAGAGTAACCGGTCATTGAAATTTTAGATTCAATATCTGAAGCGGAATTTGTAGATTCAGGATTATAGAAGCTACATTCATAAGTGTTATCATCTTTCTTTTTAAGTATAAACATACCTTTGGCTTTAACTTCGACTTTAGTGTTGTTAATGTCAAAAGTTTGAGTGCTATTACTATAATTAACACCAGCCCAAACCGATTCATTATCTTTCACAACGTGGAAGTCATCTTCTTGCTTAACGACAGTTACTTCATCTTTTTTTGTCTTAAAGACATCTTTAGATAAGCCTGGATACAACACATATCCATATTTATTGTCAGAATTAGAATGCTTTTGAGTTACTTCATAATACTCATCAGTTTTTTGTGTATCCTTTTGACTTTTATTTATTTCTTTCCACTTACCAGTATGACTTTCTTTTTTTACAGTTATTTTCGGTTTGTTTAAAAAATGATAACCGATGTTCTTTTTGGTATCTGTGGACTCTAAAAAGACTGAATTGTTTTCCTGATTATCAGAATTGGTTGTTTGTTTATCGTCTGTATATAACGTATACCCATTCGCTTTGCGATTTTCAATCGTTGTAACTGGATTCTTTGATGAATCAGTACTTTTAATGCCAGTTCCTAAGAAGACAATTTTATCGTTTAATATGAAATATGATTTTTTGGCAGTTAAAGTTTTGTCCTGATTTTCAAAATCCATTCCGATACTAGCATGTTGGTCATCAACTTTTGTTCCGCCAACAAAAGTTTTACTCGACTTTTTATCATCCGTATCTTTTAATATTTCATTGTCTAAAGTTGTTGTACCTGATAAACGTTTCATATCGGCTGTCACCCAGAAGTTATCATGATAGTGTTTGACATCGCTGTTATATAAATAAGACATTCCAGCACCAGTGTGCCAACCTTTTAAATTCTCTCCGTTGATACTTTCATAGCGTGCTACGTTTTTCGACGTCATACTTAAACCAAATGCAAAGTCTAAGTCTTTGTTATGATAGGTGACACGATCCATGTCATTATATATTTTAAGTTGTTGTGTTAATCCGTTTTTAGAAATACTGTTATCTGTCATTAAAGACTTCATTTTATCTATGTCCGAATATGAATTTAAATAATCATTTTGTTTATAACTTGAATCTGACTCTACTGAAGATTTGACAATCTTTTTATACTTAGCTTTTGTTGAATCATCCATGGCATCACTTAATCTCAACAATGATTTCATTACTGTTGCAGATGCTGAGTGACTGGTTTCATTTTCACGACTGATAGCTCTACCTCGTGATAAATCCATCATTTCACCTTTATAAATGAGTGGCATAAATCCGTCGTCAATCCATGACTTTAAGGTTGTATCATTTTGGGTTTTATCATTAAAAGGTGTTTCTTTTATCATCGGCATCATTTGAGAAATCCCCTCTAAGAGTACAACGCCATAAGCACCAGTGTATGGAACGTCTTGATGATCAATGTAAGAGCCATCTTTATAAAATCCATTACGTTCTTTACCAGTGGCAGAATCTTGAACGTAAGTGAAGACTTTATTAAATGAATCTATAGACTTTTTCATCATATCTTTATCTTCTTCGATAATACATTCTAAAAGTTTCACCTTAGAAATGTCTACTAGATTTCCGCCTTTAGCAAGTTCAGCTTTTCCTACAGAAGATAATATTTTGTCACTATCTGGGGCGAAAGTTTTAATAGGGGCAGTGAATTTTTTCTTTTCTTCATTTGAAAATTGATCATTCAGCAATATAAGCGTATTTGTTAATGATTTAGGTGTTCCAATTTCATAATCCCACCAATTTAAGTTGGTATTCTTGCCAGTTGTTTTAGTAAAATTCTCACTTAATTCTTTTACTTTTTTATCTGGTTCTTTTCCATATGCATTTTTATGCAGCCACTCAAGGGCATCTTTCACTTTCTTCTTATTTTCGTCAGTATTTAAAGTGGTTTTAGGATTCCTCATCGCTTCTGCGATTTTCTCAATATTACGATAGGTACGAGTCATATGAGAAGAATTAGTTTCAAGGGTTTCCGCTCCTGACCACAAGTATTTCCTACCACTTTCAGTTTTCATTTCCTTGAGTAAATTCGTCGCCTCTTTCTCTGTAGCATCAAACTTCTTCTTCATATCTGGATTATTCTCATCATACTTATCATAACCATAGTTAACGTCCAGCCATGTGTTCCTCAATTTTTCATAATCTGGCGTTTGAACATTCGTATCAGCCACAGCGATTTGATGTTTATCAACACTTCTGAATTCACCACCATTCAAAGTAATCACACCAGCCATTAATAACGTAATGGTGGATAATTTTTGCCATTTCTTTATTCTATATGTCATTGACATGTCTCCTTTTTGTGTTGCGCGTGCGCAATGAATATTATGATTAAATAATGATTCAATTTTTCAAAATTCGTTAACGTATACAAATGACTGTCTACTGTCAAACAATCCACAAAGAATGTTGATGCATATAAACAATCGATCACCCAAATTTTCCGCATCACCCAAAAATTGCAACTAAAATAATTTTCAAAAAATTAAATATTATCAATCTTAGTGATTATATCATTTTAAATATTTAAGTTATACAATTTTTAAAGTAATTAAAAACGATGAAATGTAAAATGTTAAAAAAGAGACAAATTTAAATTTGAGTAATAAAATAAGAAGTATTCAAACGAAGATGACAATATATAAAGCAACATTACTTTAGACGACCAAACATAACTGAAAGGATAGTCGCAATGAAAACTAAAGAAGTCGTAGCGCTCATGAATATATCTCAAGACACTTTAAGATATTATGAAAAGGTTGGTGTGATTCCACCAGTTAATCGAGATGAAAATGGATATAGAATATATAATGATAGTGATTTAAATTGGATTTATTTAGTGAAAAATTTGCGAAATGCAGGCGTCAGTATTGAATCGCTTATCGAATTTTGCAGGTTAGCGCAGCTTCCTAAAAATGAAAATATTCAAGCACAGCAAAAGCAAATTTTAAATAAGCAACTCGAAGAATTAAATGAAAACTTAAAGACAATTCATGATGCGAGAGATTTACTACAATATAAAATTGATAATTATGATAATCATATTGCTAAAATCAATGCTAGTGATAATTATGATGACAATGTTGAACGTCTTTGGGAGAGAAAGTAAACCTATGGCTTGCTATAGAGTTCGCTCCATGGTTTATAGTGGACATACAAGATAAAGGAGGTTCATTTTATGAATCATATTGAAATAAGTAAAGATGTAAAGATACCAGTATTAGGTTTCGGAGTATTTCAAATTCCTCAAGAACAAACAGCAGAAGCGGTTAAAGAAGCAATTAAAGCGGGTTATAGACATATTGATACAGCACAAAGTTATTTAAATGAAACTGAAGTAGGTCAAGGTATTGAAGCTTCAGGTATTGATAGAAGTGAACTATTCATTACGACTAAAGTATGGATTGAAAATGTTAACTATGAAGATACTATCAAATCAATCGAACGATCATTACAACGATTAAATTTGGACTATCTTGATCTAGTGCTTATTCACCAACCTTACAATGACGTATATGGCTCATGGCGTGCATTAGAAGAGTTAAAAGAAAATGGTAAAATTAAAGCAATCGGTGTATCTAACTTCGGCGTTGATCGAATTGTAGATTTAGGTATTCACAATCAAATTCAACCACAAGTGAACCAAATAGAAATTAATCCATTCCATCAACAAGAAGAACAAGTTGCAGCACTTCAACAAGAAAATGTTGTGGTAGAAGCTTGGGCACCATTTGCAGAAGGTAAAAATCAATTATTCCAAAATCAATTGTTGCAGGCCATTGCAGATAAATACAACAAATCAATTGCACAAGTTATTTTACGCTGGTTAGTAGAACGTGACATTGTTGTACTCGCAAAATCAGTAAATCCAGAACGTATGGCTCAAAACTTAGATATATTTGATTTTGAACTTACAGAAGAAGATAAACAACAAATTGCGACATTAGAAGAAAGTAATAGCCAATTTTTCTCACATGCTGATCCAGAGATGATTAAAGCACTTACAAGCAGAGAATTAGATGTTTAATCATAATATAACAAAGTAAATCATTTACATTACACTAACCTGAAACTTGGATGTTAAAGTCTATGTTTCAGGTTATTTTTTACTCTTAAAAAGTGAAAGGAGCAAGCAAATAAGTTATTATATATTTTTATATTATGTAATAACGTAACTAAGGTTATAATTAGATAATTAATATGTCTTGGAATTAATTATTTAATAAGTTGTATAGCAGGTGGCGATATGAGATATATACACTTTTCTATTATTACATTAATTACAGGTATCATTATGCATATTACAATGTACTTTGTACCATTTGAATCTCGGAAAATGCCACTATTTATGACGATAATTTTTACAATCTAAAAGCAGTAAAGACTCATAATATAACCAAAAACATTAATAAAAGTTTGTTAAATGATAAGGGGATGAGTATTGGTGAATTTACTCAAAAGGTTTAAGGGAAAAATCCTACCTGGAGAGATTCAAAAACTAAATGGACTATTTCCAAAAATAAAGGGCAATCACATGGTGGTTCTTATTGGAAGTTAATAAATAACAAAGGAAAAAGAATAGCTTCTTTAACTAAAGAAGGAAAAATCTTAAGGGAATAAGGTGTTGTAAATTATGTGCTTTGATATAAATAATTTGGATATAAAAAAGTTGAATTTTAGAAAGGTAAAAAACGCAATTCATTTAAGTTTAAGTGGCGATAAATACCAGTTTTTGGAGGACGGTAAAACTATCAATAATACTTATTTTTTAGCTGTATATGATAATGCAATAAACATTTTTGAAGATTTGTTTTCGCCTTCTGATTCTATAAATTTGGTTCATGTAGTATATGTTTATAGTGAACCTTATAAGAAAACAAATGTTATAAAAAAATTTACATCGTTAACAATAGATGAATTGTATTACTTTAAAGAATATAAAAAGGAGAAGGATGATAATATTTTGTGCGAGGAGTTTTCATATAAGTGTTCCATAAAAGATATAAAATATAAAAAATTATTAAAAGCTATATCCAATCAAGACTTTAAAGGGTTAGTTCCAAATATCAATCAGAATGATAATTATTCTGAAATATATATAATTAACAATACTAAAAACTTAATATATCATTTATATGATGATAGAGGTCTATGGCTAGCTTTTAATAATAATGAAGATTATGCAAGATATTCTGAAAAATATAATGATTTAATATCGGAATTTGATAATGAAGATATCTAATTTTTTAATATTCGTAGCTTTTATTTTTCTACTTATTTTATGTTTATTTTTAATCTTACAAATGACAAACCATTAAAAGTAGCATCCCAACATCAAACAAAAAAACAATTCATCAAATAAAAATCGCTACAAAACCAAGTCATTAAACACGCAATAATTAAAATTTTCCACTCATTATAATTCTGAATTCCAAATGTCGAATTCCGAAAACCAAACTCCAAATTCCAAAAACGCAACTCCAAAATTAAAAGCATTTCCCTACCATTCGGGAAATGCTTTTTACATACTGATTACTCTGTCATTAATGATTTTACAACGGAAACCATGTCGTCATGTATGACCAAAGTAGCGTCGCTATCATAAGGTGTTCGATCTTTATTGATAATAATTAAATTGTCGCCTTTAAAATGTGATATTAATCCTGCGGCAGGTTGTACAACGAGTGATGAACCTAGTACAACAAGGGTGTCAGCATGTTCAATTTTATTTAATGCCCTTATGATGGTAGGTTGATCTAACATTTCACCGTATAATACGATGTCCGGTCGAATGGCACCACCACAATTATCACAATGTTTCAAAGTTCTATCAATAACATCTGACTTCGTATAAGATTTATGACATACATTACAATAAAAACGATTTAACGTGCCATGTAATTCATCAACATGTTGACTTCCAGCGTCTGAGTGCAAACCATCGATATTTTGCGTGATGACACCTAAAGATTGTTGATTACGTTCTAATTTTGCAATCCAATCATGAACGATATTGGGCATCGTATCGACAAATAGTAAGCGCTTATGGCAGAAATTGATAAAACCTTCAGGATCATCTTCTAAATAATCACGGCTTAACAAGTATTCTGGCGAAAGCCCATCTTTTGAAATTTCATCAAATAAGCCACCCATTGAACGGAAATCTGGAACGCCACTTGCGACAGATACACCAGCACCTGTAAAAAATGTAATACGATTCGAACTATCTATAATATGTTTTAGTGTCTCTAAATCATGTTTCAAGTTAAACACCCCATCAAAATAATGAATGATTTATAACGTCTTTTACTTTTATTATAGTATATTCATTTTACGATTATCAAAAGCGCAGTTTAAACAGTTCTTTTTAAAAATGAATTATACATATAATCGAACAGTTAAATTATATTAGTTTTTACGCAATTTTTATTATAGAATAAGCATGTATATTAAAATTGATGTCTAAACATAAAGGATAATGACCCATCGCCTAAATAAAGGAGGCAATTTTACATTGAATAAACATGAACGTTTGGACGAAATTGCTAAACTAGTGAATAAAAAGGGCACGATAAGAACGAATGAAATCGTCGAAGGTTTAAATGTGTCTGATATGACAGTTCGAAGAGATTTAATTGAATTGGAAAATAAAGGGATTTTAACGAAGATTCATGGTGGTGCACGCAGTAATTCAACATTTCAGTATAAAGAAATATCGCATAAAGAAAAACATACCCGTCAAATTGCAGAAAAACGATTTATAGCTAAAAAAGCTGCATCATTAATTGAAGATGGGGATACTTTGTTTTTCGGACCAGGAACAACAGTGGAACTATTAGCAGAAGAAGTCAATCATCATACGCTCACAATTATTACGAATTGTTTGCCGGTGTATAAAATTTTGTTAGAAAAACAAACAGCACATTTTCGTGTCTATTTAATTGGTGGTGAAATGCGCCATATTACAGAAGCATTTGTAGGTGAAATGGCGAACGCCATGTTGGAAAAACTAAGATTTAGCAAGATGTTCTTTAGTAGTAACGCAGTAAATAAAGGTGCTGTGATGACATCTACATTAGATGAAGCCTATACGCAACAACTGGCACTAAGTAATTCAATTGAAAAATACTTGTTAATCGATCATACGAAAGTTGGCAAAGAAGATTTTACATCATTTTGTCAGTTAAACGAATTGACTGCAGTGGTCATGGACTATGAAGATGAAGAAAAAGTAGAAACGATTAAAACATATATTGAAGTAGTCGACTAAATTAAAAGTATAACTGCATTGTTAAAATATGTATCTATATGCTCATAAGTGAATGTGAATTTGCATTCATTTATGGGCTATTTTTTATGCAAATTTATGTCAACGGGAACCTCGACAAAGTTTTACTACAATTTCAGACGAATACCTAATTAAAACAACACCACAATATGAATGTTCACTTATTGTTTGAAAATACGTCATAAACAAACATATTATAAACATATTATGTTGATTTATTGTTTGTTTATGTTTATAATTTAAACGTAATCAAATTGAAAGCCTTTTCTCAAGATTTTCATAACCTACAAATAAATATGTCACATTTTAAGAAAGGTATTTCAAAATTAAAGTAAAAAGGAGTCTTATTATGGCGATTATTATTGGTTCAGATGAAGCTGGCAAACGATTAAAAGAAGTCATCAAATCATACTTATTAGACAATAAATATGATGTTGTTGACGTAACAGAAGGACAGGAAGTTGACTTTGTTGATGCAACTTTGGCTGTAGCAAAAGATGTTCAAAGTCAAGAAGGTAACTTAGGTATTGTTATCGATGCATTTGGTGCAGGTAGCTTTATGGTTGCTACAAAAATCAAAGGCATGATTGCTGCTGAAGTATCAGATGAACGCTCTGGATATATGACTAGAGGCCATAACAATTCAAGAATGATCACTATGGGATCTGAAATTGTTGGAGACACATTAGCGAAAAATGTCGTTAAAGGTTTTGTTGAAGGTAAATACGATGGTGGTAGACACCAAATCCGCGTAGATATGCTTAATAAAATGTGCTAAGGAGGAAAAATTACTATGAAGATTGCATTAGGATGCGACCATATTGTTACAGATACAAAAATGCGTGTATCTGAATTTTTAAAATCAAAAGGACATGAAGTCATTGACGTAGGAACATACGATTTCACAAGAACACATTATCCAATTTTTGGTAAAAAAGTTGGCGAACAAGTTGTTAGCGGTAATGCAGACTTAGGTGTTTGTATTTGTGGAACAGGTGTTGGTATTAACAATGCTGTAAATAAAGTACCTGGCGTTCGTTCAGCACTAGTACGTGATATGACATCAGCGTTATACGCTAAAGAAGAATTAAATGCGAACGTTATTGGCTTCGGTGGACGTATTATAGGTGAGTTATTAATGTGCGATATTATCGATGCATTTATTAATGCTGAATATAAACCAACTGAAGAGAACAAAAAATTAATCGCTAAAATTAAACATTTAGAAACAAGCAATGCAGATCAAGCTGATCCACATTTCTTTGATGAATTCTTAGAAAAATGGGACAGAGGCGAATACCACGATTAAGGGACGACACATATGATTTTAACTTTAACATTAAATCCATCCGTTGATATTTCATACCCATTAACAGCATTGAAATTAGATGATGTTAATCGTGTTCAAGAAGTAAGTAAAACAGCTGGTGGTAAAGGTTTAAATGTAACAAGAGTACTTGCGCAAGTAGGTGAGCCAGTCCTTGCGAGTGGTTTTATTGGCGGTGAATTAGGTCAATTTATTGCTAAAAAATTAGATCATGCCGACATCAAGCATGCATTTTATAACATTAAGGGTGAAACACGAAACTGCATTGCAATTTTACATGAAGGGCAACAAACAGAAATTTTAGAGCAGGGACCGGAGATTGATAATCAAGAGGCTGCAGGATTTATTAAACATTTTGAACAATTATTAGAAAAAGTTGAAGCAGTTGCTATTTCAGGTAGCTTACCTAAAGGATTAAATCAAGATTATTATGCACAAATCATTGAACGATGCCAAAACAAAGGTGTGCCTGTGATATTAGATTGCTCGGGTGCAACTTTGCAAACAGTTTTGGAAAATCCATACAAACCTACAGTCATTAAACCAAACATTTCTGAACTATATCAATTGCTTAACCAGCCACTTGATGAAAGTTTAGAAAGTTTGAAACAGGCAGTGTCACAACCCTTATTCGAAGGGATTGAGTGGATTATTGTGTCTTTAGGTGCACAAGGTGCATTCGCTAAGCACAATCATACATTCTATAGAGTGAATATTCCGACAATAAGTGTATTAAATCCGGTTGGTTCAGGTGATTCTACAGTTGCTGGAATTACTTCAGCAATTCTTAATCATGAAAACGACCACGATTTACTAAAAAAAGCCAATACTTTAGGCATGCTGAATGCACAAGAAGCACAAACAGGTTATGTCAATTTAAATAATTATGATGATTTATTCAATCAAATTGAAGTTTTAGAGGTGTAAAAAATGTCAAAATCGAATCAAAAAATCGCATCAATTGAACAATTAAGTAACAACGAAGGTATCATTTCTGCATTAGCATTTGACCAACGTGGTGCTTTAAAACGCATGATGGCAAAACATCAAACTGAAGAACCAACTGTAGCTCAAATTGAACAATTAAAAGTATTAGTTGCGGAAGAATTAACACAATATGCATCTTCAATTTTATTAGATCCTGAATATGGTTTACCAGCTTCAGATGCACGTAACAAAGATTGTGGATTATTACTTGCTTATGAAAAAACTGGATATGACGTAAACGCTAAAGGTCGTTTACCTGACTGTTTAGTAGAGTGGTCTGCAAAACGTTTAAAAGAACAAGGCGCAAATGCTGTTAAATTCTTACTTTACTATGATGTTGATGATGCTGAAGAAATTAACATTCAAAAGAAAGCATACATTGAAAGAATCGGTTCAGAATGTGTTGCAGAAGATATTCCATTCTTTTTAGAAGTATTAACATACGATGACAACATTCCTGATAACGGTAGTGTTGAATTCGCAAAAGTTAAGCCTAGAAAGGTTAACGAAGCAATGAAATTATTCTCAGAACCACGCTTTAACGTTGATGTATTGAAAGTTGAAGTACCAGTAAACATGAAATATGTAGAAGGCTTTGCTGAAGGTGAAGTGGTTTATACAAAAGAGGAAGCGGCACAACACTTTAAAGATCAAGATGCAGCAACTCATTTACCATACATTTACTTAAGTGCTGGTGTTTCTGCGGAATTATTCCAAGAAACTTTAAAATTTGCTCACGAAGCTGGTGCTAAATTCAACGGGGTACTTTGTGGCCGTGCTACATGGTCTGGTGCTGTTCAAGTATACATTGAACAAGGTGAAGATGCTGCTCGTGAATGGTTACGTACAACTGGTTTCAAAAATATTGATGACTTAAATAAAGTATTAAAAGATACTGCGACATCTTGGAAACAAAGAAAATAAGTTTAAAAGGGGATTAATGCTATGAATAGAGAAGAAGTCCAATTATTAGGTTTTGAAATTGTTGCATTTGCAGGGGATGCACGTTCTAAGTTTTTAGAAGCATTAACAGCAGCTCAAGCTGGAGATTTTGCAAAAGCAGATGCACTGATTGAAGAAGGAAACAATTGCATTGCGGAAGCGCATAGAGCACAAACAAGCCTGTTGGCTAAAGAAGCGCAAGGTGATGATATTGCATACAGTGTAACGATGATGCATGGTCAAGATCATTTAATGACAACAATTTTACTGAAAGATTTAATGAAGCATTTATTAGAATTTTATAAAAGAGGGTGATGACAATGATGCAAAAATTGATCGCACAAATTGAAAAAGGGAAGCCATTTTTCGAGAAATTATCACGTAACATATATTTAAGAGCCATCCGTGATGGATTTATTTCTGCAATGCCTGTCATCTTATTCTCAAGTATCTTTCTATTAATTGCATATGTGCCAAATATATTTGGTTTTAAATGGGATAAAGGCATGGAAGCCATTTTAATGAAACCATATAACTATACGATGGGGCTTGTAGCATTTTTAGTAGCAGGAACGACAGCGAAATCTTTAACAGATTCATTTAACCGTAAGCTAGAAAGTACAAATCAAATTAACTTTATTTCTACAATGCTAGCAGCGATGTGTGGATTCTTGTTCTTAGCTTCTGATCCAGCCAAAGATGGTGGATTCTTAAGTGCATTTATGGGAACTAAAGGTTTATTAACAGCATTCTTATCAGCATTTGTAACTGTTATTGTTTATAACTTCTGTGTGAAGCGCAATATTACAATTAAAATGCCGAAAGAAGTACCGCCGAATATTTCACAAGTATTTAAGGACTTAATTCCATTTTCAGCGGTAATCATCATTCTTTATGCATTAGATTTAGTCATTCGCAACAGCTTTAAATCAAATGTAGCGGAAGGTATTTTAAAATTATTCGAACCATTATTTACAGCAGCAGATGGATGGATTGGTGTCACAATTATCTTTGGTGCCTTTGCATTATTCTGGTTTGTAGGTATTCATGGTCCGTCAATTGTAGAGCCAGCAATTGCAGCCATTACATATGCGAATATCGAAGCGAACTTCAAGTTGCTTCAAGCTGGAGAACACGCAGATAAAATTATTACATCAGGTACACAAATGTTTATCGTTACATTTGGAGGTACGGGTGCAACATTGGTCGTCCCGTTCATGTTTATGTGGATGACGAAATCTAAACGAAACAAAGCGATTGGACGTGCATCAGTTGTACCAACATTCTTTGGTGTAAACGAACCAATTTTATTTGGTGCACCACTAGTATTGAATCCTGTGTTCTTTATTCCATTTGTATTAGCACCAATTGTTAACGTATGGATTTTCAAACTTTTCGTTGAAGTGTTAGGAATGAATAGTTTTAGTGTGAATTTACCTTGGACAACACCAGGTCCATTGGGCATTATCATGGGTACAGGTTTTGGTTTATGGTCATTCGTACTAGCTATTACTTTGATTGTTGTAGATATTATTATTTACTACCCATTCCTAAAAGTTTATGATAGTGAAATTCTTGATGAAGAAGAAGGACGTAAAGAAAGTAATTCAGATTTAAAAGAAAAAGTTGCAGCAAACTTTGATACGAAAAAAGCTGATTCAATTTTAGCGGCAAGTGGTGTATCAGACGATGCAGCTAAAGCTTCAAATATCACAGAACAAACAAATGTCTTAGTACTTTGTGCCGGTGGTGGTACAAGTGGATTATTAGCCAATGCACTTAATAAAGCAGCTGAAGAATATCATGTGCCAGTGAAAGCGGCAGCTGGCGGATATGGCGCACATATGGACATTATGAAAGAGTACCAATTAATCATTTTAGCGCCACAAGTTGCGTCTAACTATGAAGATATTAAGCAAGATACAGATAGATTAGGTATTAAATTAGCGAAGACTCAAGGTGCTGAATATATCAAATTGACACGAGATGGCCAAGCAGCCCTTGATTTCGTTCAACAACAATTTGAAAATTAAGAATAGGAGTTTTTCATATGACTAAAACATTACCTGAAGATTTTATTTTTGGTGGAGCAACAGCAGCATATCAAGCAGAAGGTGCGACAAATACGGATGGTAAAGGTCGCGTAGCATGGGATACGTATTTAGAAGAAAACTATTGGTACACTGCAGAACCAGCGAGTGATTTTTATAACAGATATCCAGTGGATTTAGAATTAAGTGAAAAATTCGGTGTTAATGGTATCCGAATTTCAATTGCATGGTCTCGTATCTTCCCAAATGGATATGGCGAAGTTAACCCTAAAGGTGTTGAGTATTACCATAAGTTATTTGCAGAGTGTCATAAACGTCATGTTGAACCATTTGTAACATTGCATCATTTTGATACACCAGAAGTGTTACACAAAGATGGCGATTTTCTAAATCGTAAAACGATTGACTACTTTGTAGATTATGCTGAATATTGTTTTAAAGAATTCCCAGAAGTAAAATATTGGACTACATTCAATGAAATTGGACCTATTGGTGATGGTCAATATTTAGTAGGTAAATTCCCTCCAGGTATTAAATATGATTTTGAAAAAGTATTCCAATCACATCATAACATGATGGTGGCTCATGCTAGAGCAGTAAAATTATTTAAAGATGGCGGATACAAAGGAGAAATTGGTGTTGTACACGCATTGCCAACAAAATATCCGTTCGATCCATCAAATCCTGAAGATGTTCGTGCAGCAGAATTAGAAGATATCATCCATAATAAATTCATCTTAGATGCAACATATTTAGGTAAGTATTCTCGTGAAACGATGGAAGGTGTGCAACATATCTTATCTGTTAATGGCGGTAAATTAAACATTACAGATGAAGATTATGCCATTTTAGATGCAGCCAAAGATTTAAACGACTTCTTAGGTATCAATTACTACATGAGTGATTGGATGAGAGGTTACGATGGAGAATCTGAAATCACGCATAATGCGACAGGTGATAAAGGCGGTTCTAAATACCAACTTAAAGGTGTCGGACAACGTGAATTTGATGTCGACGTACCTCGCACAGACTGGGACTGGATGATCTATCCTCAAGGTTTATATGATCAAATCATGCGTGTTGTTAAAGATTATCCTAACTATCATAAGATTTATATCACTGAAAATGGTTTAGGATATAAAGATGAATTTATTGAATCTGAAAAAACAGTTCATGATGATGCACGTATTGATTATGTAAGACAACATTTGAACGTTATTGCAGATGCTATTATAGATGGTGCAAATGTTAAAGGTTACTTTATTTGGTCATTAATGGATGTGTTCTCTTGGTCAAATGGTTATGAAAAACGATATGGTTTATTCTATGTCGATTTTGAGACTCAAGAACGTTATCCTAAGAAAAGTGCTTATTGGTACAAAGAGTTAGCCGAAACAAAAGAAATTAAATAATTATAGATATTAAAAGGCCTATCAGTCGAGTGCTGGTAGGTCTTTATTTATAGAAAGAGATAAATTAAACATGCATATACATATTTATATATTAATCAATGGGTGACACACCATTGAAAGCTAAAGAAGCAATCAATTAACAAACGTTAACGGACAACTTTCCAAAGTCATCTTAAAAGTTAATGATGTATTCAAAATCAACTAAAGGACATTTTTAATCACATCCTTTATACTTATATAAAAGACATGAATGGGAGTTAAAAGTGTGAAGAAAATTTTTGTAATTATTACGACATTGTTAGCGGTCGCTATTATTATAGGCTCTATTATTATGGTGGTGTTTAGTCAACGACAGGCACAAACATTTAAAATACAACAACAGCAATTTGTTAAAAAGCCAATTCCAACATTGTTCTTACATGGATTTGGTGGTAGTGCCAATTCTGAAAAGTTTATGGTGAAGCAAGCAGAAAAAAGAGGGGTAACTAAAGATATCATCACTGCTTACGTTTCAAAGGATGGTGCAGTGACATTTAAAGGGAAACTAAGAAAAGATGCAGTGAATCCTATTGTGAAAATTGAACTTGAAAATAACAGACAAGGCTATTTGGATAAGAATGCTGCGTGGTTTAAAAATGTACTGACTAAGTTACAATCTGAATACAATTTCGATAAATTCAACTTTGTCGGTCACTCAATGGGGAACTTAACATTTGCACAATATATGATGACATATGGTAACGACAAGTCACTGCCACAGTTAAACAAACAAGTGAATATTGCAGGGACATTTAATGGTGTTTTAAATATGAATGAAGATGTCAATGAAATTACAGTTGATAAAGATGGTAAACCAAGTCGAATGAATCAACCTTATCAGCAATTACGCGTGCTAAAAGATATTTATAAAGGTAAAGGTATCGAAGTGCTAAATATTTATGGGGATTTGAAAGATGGTACACATTCAGACGGCAGAGTGTCTAATAGTTCTTCGAAATCATTAAAATATTTACTGGGAAATAGTCCGAAAAGTTATCGAGAATCTAAATATGAAGGTGAGCCTGCACAACATAGTCAGCTTCATGAGAATGAAAATGTTGCTAATGAGTTAATCGACTTCTTATGGAAAAAATAAAGCAACTGCTAGTTTTTCTGGGGCAAAAAAGCTTGTAATATTAGAGCTTTTCAAAAATTATCTATTGTTTGAGAGTTTCCATAAAATGTCTAAGTCGTAACATTTTAAATTTATGATTATAGCAAATATAATGTGGTTGAAGTTACATGAATGAATCAGTGCTTAAGTCAAAATATAACAACTAAGAATGTATTTGCATACAGACATCACGAAGACACAATTCAAACTTAACGCTTAAGTAACAAATAAGTAAAAGTTTCAAATAAAGAAAGGTGATTAATGATGCAAAATAAACAAATTCTTTTTAACAAAATACCAGAAGGCATGCCTCAAGAGGATACATTCAAAATTGAAGAGATTGACACGCCTAAACTTGAGAGCGATGGTGTACTTGTACAAACGCTGTATATTTCAGTGGATCCATATATGAGAGGACGTATGACTAAGGCAGATTCGTATGTACAGCCTTTTGAAATTGGTAAACCGATTGTTAGCCATGTCGTTGCAAAAGTAATTGATTCGACACTCGCAGATTATAAAAAAGGAGATGTCGTTGTAGGTATGTTGCCTTGGCGAATCATTAATCATGTCCAAGCGGATCAAATTACTAAAGTTCCAACGACAGATGTACCACTTGATTTATATTTAAGTGTTTTAGGAATGCCAGGACAAACAGCATATCATGGTCTGCTTGATATTGGACAACCTAAAGCCGGTGATACTGTTGTGGTTTCAGCTGCATCTGGTGCTGTAGGTTCAGTTGTAGGTCAAATTGCTAAGATTAAAGGTTGCCGTGTAGTAGGTATTGCGGGTGGCGACAAAAAAGTAAATTATTTAACAGAGACACTGGGCTTTGACGCTGGTATTGATTATAAGAAAGAGGATTTTGCAGAAGCGTTAGCACAAGCAGTACCAGATGGTATTGATGTTTATTTTGAAAATGTTGGTGGAACAGTTGGCGATGAAGTATTTAAGCATTTAAATCGTTTTGCACGTGTACCAGTATGTGGCGCAATTTCGTCATATAATCATCCTGAAGCCGATATCGGACCACGTATTCAAGGTACGCTTATTAAGAAGCAAGTAATGATGAGAGGCTTCTTGGTAAGTGAATTCGCTAATGCTTTTAAAGAAGCTAGTGAACAGCTTGCAACATGGGTTCAAGAAGGTAAAATTCAGTCACAAGTAACCATTGAAGATGGTTTTGAAAATGCGCCACATGCATTTAAAAATTTATTTACTGGCGATAACTTTGGTAAACAAGTTATTAAAGTAACGGAATAATAAAGTATACGTTTTAACAAACTAACTTTGTTAATTGACCAAAATTTAATAATTTTTTATCTAAAGTAAATTTGTTCAGCAACATGGTAGAAATAAGTCTAAAATTTAATACGAAAGTCGTCTGTAATTATTTATATATTCAAATGAAAAAGGAGTCATGATGCTGCGATATAAGCACACATGGCTTCTATTTTGTATAATAAGAAATAAGTTCATAAATGAGGTGAAACGATATGAAAATGATAGGATTTGAGAAGCCCTTTAAATTGGAAGAAGGAAATTTATTTAAAGTATACGAACAAAGAAAGCCAACGCCAGAAAACGATGATATCTTAGTCAAAGTAAATAGCATTAGTGTAAATCCTGTAGATACAAAGCAACGACAAATGGAAGTCACTCAAGCACCTCGTGTACTTGGGTTTGATGCTATTGGTACTGTTGAAGCTATCGGACCAGACGTTACATTATTTAGTCCGGGTGACGTTGTATTTTATGCTGGATCGCCAAATAGACAAGGATCAAATGCGACATATCAATTGGTGTCAGAAGCTATAGTTGCAAAAGCACCACACAACATAAGTGCTAATGAAGCGGTTAGTCTACCGCTAACTGGTATTACGGCATATGAAACGTTTTTTGATACATTTAAAATTTCTACGAATCCTGCTGAAAACGAAGGGAAGTCTGTCTTAATCATTAATGGTGCCGGTGGTGTAGGCAGTATAGCCACTCAAATTGCTAAACGGTATGGTTTAACTGTCATTACAACAGCATCACGACAAGAAACAACAGAGTGGTGTGAAAAGATGGGCGCAGATATCGTATTGAATCATAAAGAGGATTTAGTGCGTCAATTTAAAGAAATTCCATTAGTAGATTATATATTTTGCACCTATAATACAGACTTGTATTACAATACTATGATTGAACTGATAAAACCATTAGGGCATATTACGACTATCGTAGCTTTTAATGAAGATCAAGATTTAAATGCATTAAAATTAAAAAGTATAACATTTACACATGAATTTATGTTTGCGCGTCCAATTCATCGAACGCCTGATATGATTAAACAACATGAGTATTTAGAAGATATTACGAAAAATATAGAATCAGGGCATTACCAACCAACAACGACACAAGTTTTTGAAGGTTTATCACCTGAAAACTTATATCAAGCACATCAATTGTTGGAAAAACAATCAATGATTGGAAAATTAGTAATTAATATATAGATTAGTAAGTAAAGTCGCCTTATGCAGAAAATACTGTATAGGCGACTTATTTTTTGTGTCTAGCGACTATTGATTCTAAACGGAAATATGGCAACTTTGCAGGTATCAAATCAATAATGCACTAGAAAGGCATTACTTAAATACAATAAAATACTTTGTTGCTCAATGATAAATAATTTGAGTGTGTTTTATATATCATTTTTAAAAGATGAGGCATTATTAATTGTGTCTATATAAAATTACAAATGATTAAAATGTTGCAGTTATGGGTATGAACTTACCATTACACAGAAAGGGTTTGTATTTATGAAAAATAAATCAGTAAGTCTAGTGTTTTGGGTATCTTTAGTGATATGTACGATATTTGTTGCTTTTGGAGCAATATTTCCGAAACAGTTAGAAAAACTCACGCAAAACATTACTACATTTATTGCGCTACATTTTTCTTGGTATTATTTATTGCTCGTTTTAGTTATTTTATTTGTCTGTGTGTATATTTTATTTTCGAGATACGCAAACATTACATTAGGTGAAGAAGGCGAAGATCCTGAATTCTCATTGCCGTCTTGGTTTGCTATGTTATTTAGTGCTGGTATGGGAATAGGACTTGTGTTCTGGACAACGGCAGAACCAATCAGTCATGCCTTCAAATTAACGCCTATTCATAAAGCTGGCACGCAATCTGCAATTAATGATGCAATGCAGTTTTCATTTTTCCATTGGGGGATTCATGCATGGGCAGTCTATGGTATTGTCGCGCTAGTGTTTGCATATTTTAGCTTTCATAAAGGATATCCTGGCTTAGTCAGCGCTACATTGACGCCTTTATTAGGTGAAAAGGCAATGCGTGGACCTTTAGGTGGTGCCATTGATGTATTGGCAGTCATAGCTACAGTAACAGGCGTTGCTGCAACATTAGGTTTCGGTGCATTGCAAATAAACGAAGGTTTACATTTTTTATTTAATGTACCGAGTAACTTCACGATGCAAGTAATCTTGATTGTCATTGCAACCATATTATTTACTTGGTCAGCATGGTCAGGTATCGATAAAGGTATCAAAACGTTGAGTAATATCAACATGTTACTTGCTTTTGTAGTACTTATTGGTCTTTTTATTGTTGGGCCAACGCTATACATTTTAAATACATTTACGAATGGTCTAGGTAATTATATTGCAAATTTCTTTAGTATGAGTTTACGCATTCCGACAGGTGGTCAAAAATTCCAATGGTTACAAAATTGGACAATCTTTTACTGGGCATGGTGGATATCTTGGGCACCATTTGTAGGTATATTTATTGCACGTGTGTCAAAAGGACGTACGATTAAAGAATTTATTCTAGGTGTACTTTTTGTCCCGGCGTTAGTTTGCTTTATATTCTTTGCGGTATTCGGCGCGTCAGCAATTTACTTACAAGATAATCATATTGCCGATATTGCTAAAGCTGCGACAGAAACAGCAACTTTTGCGACGCTACAACATTATCCGCTAGGTTTTGTATTAAGCTTAATTACTTTACTTGTTATTATGATTTTCTTTGTTACATCAGCGGATTCGGCAACTTATGTTTTAGGTATGTTGAGTTCAAGTGGTGATATTAATCCGAAGTCATTTGTCAAAGTGAGTTGGGGTATCATTATGGCATTATTTGCAATCATCATGATTTACACAGGTGGTACTCAAGCAATTCAAAATTTATTAATCATTGCTGCGTTACCATTTTCCGTGGTCATTATAGCGATGATATGGTCGCTTATAAAATCTTTGAGTGAGGAGAAACCGAGAAATAGTAATAAGGTTTTAATTAAACATCGTGACCCAGATATTTTAGAATATCGTTCTTCAAAACATATTGACGAAAATTAATTAATAATGAGGTTTTATTTACAAAAACTAGGGAATATATTACTAAATGGTACTTCATCTTATATATTAAAAATAAATTTAAAGTTATTAATTTATTATGTTTAAGAAAAAAACTGATGGGTACATATTTAATATGTTTTTAAATTAACTTTAACTAAGGAGGTGTCGTTAGGGGTGAAACGACTTAAAAACTTTATCCTTGGCTTATTAATAGTAGTAATCGTGGGGTTCCTGTTATTCATGTATATCCAAGATGGACGTATAACTGAATATCAAGACTACTTCCTTCAATTTGAATGGTTCCAACCATTACTTATTTCACTTGCTGCACTATTGATATTAATAGGTCTTATATTAGTATTTAGTATCTTCAAACCTACGCATCGAAAACCTGGATTATACAAAGACTTCGATGATGGTCATGTTTACGTATCTCGTAAAGCTGTTGAAAAGACGGCATTCGATACGGTTGCAAAATATGATCAAGTAAGACAACCAAATGTAGTTGCGAAACTATATAACAAAAAAAATAAATCTTATATCGACATTAAAACTGACTTTTTCGTACCAAATAATGTTCAAGTTCAATCTTTAACTGAAGCAATTCGTTCGGATATTAAAAAGAATGTAGAATATTTCACAGAAATGCCAGTACGTAAGTTAGAAGTTAATGTGAGAGATCAGAAAACTTCTGGTCCACGAGTGTTGTAAGGGAGGTATATCATGGCTAACAATCATAACCAAAACGGACAAGACTCTACACAACAAGTGATTAATTTTTTAAAAGTATTTAAATGGAGAATCGTTGGTTTCCTAGCGTTTCTATTAATCGCGATATTATTCTTAACGTTAGGTTTTTGGAAAACAGTACTTATCATCGTTTTATGTTTAATTGGTGTAGGTATTGGGTATATGAAAGACCGTAAGCAAGATTTTATGAATTTTTTAAATCGATGGAGTTAATTCATCAATTTAGAATTTAATTAAAAAAATATAAAAATTAACAAGTAAAAGGAGAATCTATTATGACTGTAGATAACAATAAAGCAAAACAAGCATACGACAATCAAACTGGTGTTAACGAAAAAGAAAGAGAAGAGCGTCAAAAACAACAAGAACAAAATCAGGAGCCTCAATTCAAAAACAAATTAACATTCTCTGATGAAGTTGTTGAAAAAATTGCTGGTATCGCTGCACGTGAAGTTAAAGGTATCTTAGATATGAAAGGTGGCTTAACTGATACATTCACTAATGCATTCTCAAGTGGCAACAATGTTACTCAAGGTGTATCTGTTGAAGTTGGTGAAAAACAAGCTGCTGTAGACTTAAAAGTAATCTTAGAATATGGTGAATCAGCACCAAAAATCTTCCGTAAAGTAACTGAATTAGTTAAAGAACAAGTTAAATATATTACTGGTTTAGATGTAGTTGAAGTTAACATGCAAGTTGACGATGTAATGACTCAAAAAGAGTGGAAACAAAAACACGAAAAAAATAACGAAAACAATAACCAAGAAAGACAAGGTTTACAATAAGTTATTCGATAAAAAGGGCTTGGGACATTAAATTCTTAGGCAATGTAAAAAAGCTGATTTCTATTAATTATTTGATAGAAATCAGCTTTTTTGATATGTATTTTATAATGTACAGCTCGTTGAGCTGCTATTTTCCTTATATTAAGTGCCATTAATACAAAACCTAGCTCTCGTTTAACTTTATTTATTCCTCGAACTGACATTCGAGTGAAACCCAAAATAGCCTTCATAAATCCAAAAACAGGCTCTACATCAATTTTTCTTTGACTATAGATTTTTTTCGTTTCTGGTTCAGAAAGCTTTTGATTAATTTGGACTTTAAAGTATTCCCAATTATAATTCTTCATGATTTTCTTATTGGATTTCGAATTTGGTTTCATGCATTGATGTCTCAAAGAACATGATGAACAGTCATCACATTCATATAGTTTGAAGTCTCGTTTAAAACCATATCTATCATTACGGTATGCATATCTTTTAAAACCTATTCTTTTGTTATTAGGACATATAAATTCATCATTAAGTTCGTCATATTTCCAATTTTAAGTGTTGAAAATGTCACTTTTAAACTTTCTAGTTTTATCTTTAATAAACATGCCATACGTAATAAGTGGCGTTTTATTAAAATCATCTATAATAGCCATATAGTTTTGCTCACTACCATAACCTGCATCAGCTACAATATACTCCGGTAAATAACCGAAGGTATTTTGAATCATTGTTAAAAATGGAATTAAAGTTCTAGTATCTGTTGGGTTTTGAAATAGGTCATAGGATAAAACAAATTGAGAATTTGTCGCTATTTGTAAATTGTATCCTGGCTTAAGTTGGCCATTTTTCATATGGTCTTCCTTCATTCTCATAAAAGTTGCATCATGATCAGTTTTAGAAAAGCTATTTCTATCTTTAAGAATCGATTTTTGTTCTTCATATTTATTTTTTCTTTCGGAATAATCATCAAATTTATTTTTGAACTTCTTAATCTTAGTTCTTTTTTACGGGTCTGTTTTCTAATTTGAGTACTATCTTCGTTCTCAATAGAATGATTTAAACCTTCGATTTCTTTATCTAAATGACTACCAATTAAATCTATTTCTTCTATTGTTAAATCGCTATCTCCATCTTCTTTTATCTCTGGTATTATTTTTTCTTCAACTAAGTCACGATATAATGTTTTTGAATTTTCGTTCAATTTCGATTCGTGATTTTGAATACTTTTCTTCCACACAAATGTATACCTATTGGCATTAGCTTCTACTTTTGTACCATCAATAAGATTTTGCTTTAAACATTGACTATGAAACTGGATAAATAAAGATTCAATTAACGCATCAGTATTAGGATTCACTCTAATACGATTAATAGTTTTATAAGAAGGTGTTTGATTTTGAGCTAACCACATCATTCGAATACTGTCATGAAGTAATTTCTCTATTCTACGACCAGAAAATACAGATTGAGTATATGCATATAAGG
Source organism: Staphylococcus aureus (assembly GCF_001027105.1). Lineage (GTDB taxonomy): Bacteria > Bacillota > Bacilli > Staphylococcales > Staphylococcaceae > Staphylococcus > Staphylococcus aureus. Next base: position 2,199,257 of record NZ_CP011526.1, on the reverse strand, counting down.
TGATTTTTAACATCATTTTTGGATGATAGGATGTTGCGCCACGATGATGTCTGAATTTATCGAATTCGCTATCAGGTATCGTTTCAACAATTTCATTAACATATCGCGAAATATCAATTTGAGGAATTCTAACAGAAGTTTCTATTGGTAGTGTAAGTTGGATCAAGTTATAATTTTTATACATAAGGCACTTCATTAATTTAGTTTAGTGGTATTTATTAAATTATACGAAGGGACCCAACACAGAAAATTCAAATTATTGAATTAAACATTTATGTGCAAGTTTGGCAAAGTGTCTTATTTTTTAAAAGTATGTAAAAGTAAAATTACATGTTAATACGTAGTATTAATGGCGAGACTCCTGAGGGAGCAGTGCCAGTCGAAGACCGAGGCTGAGACGGCACCCTAGGAAAGCGAAGCCATTCAATACGAAGTATTGTATAAATAGAGAACAGCAGTAAGATATTTTCTAATTGAAAATTATCTTACTGCTGTTTTTTTAGGGATTTATGTCCCAGCCTGTTTTTTGTGATTTTTAATAATTTGAATATGGAAAATGTATTATTCTCTCATTTGTATAGATTGTATTTAATAAGTTAATGTAATCCTTGAGCTCACGATTAATAAAATTCTATAACCTTAATTATTTTCTCGATACAAAGGGTTATTAACTTTAATATAAGTATAATGATGTGCCTCATCTTCAAGACGCATTGTTGTAACACACTTATAATCTATAAATGGCGCGAACATGGTATCTTTAATTTCATTTATGCGATTCTCATTTACTTGATTAGATTTGTGTGTCGAAAGTACAAGTTGATCAAAAATGTTATCTAGTACATCACGAACGATATACCACATATGTCTTTCTAAGTTTGAATCATTTGATGCTTTAGAGATTGTAAGAATTAATTCGCCTAAATGGTTTTGAACGGTAGAATAAAAGGCTTTGTTAAACACAGACGTTTTTGAATCAGTAAGAATTCTTGATTTTTCATGGAAATGAGATGTACTGTATACCATTTCATTTAGTTGTGCTTTATCAATTCTTAAACCTTCAAAGTCTCTAATATACATCGTGTCCAATAGACCATCTTTCCGAAATGTTGCAATAGCATTTTGCAAGTGAGCCTCTAATGCAATGCCATATTTAGTAACTAGTGGGATTACGAGACCAAGCAATGCTTTACTATAAGTTTCAACCCACGATTTCGCCGATGATTCAAAATCAGACAATGATGCAGCTGATTGATAACGTTTAATCAATGTCACGATAGGTGATTCATTGTTAAATGGGTAGGTTGCAACTAAGCTTGAAGGAATCAATGGTGTGACTTCTTGTGGAATCATTTGGTATATATTTTTTCTAAATAATGTACCTAATTGTTCACTTCGTTCAGTTTGATAGTCTGCTTCGTCTTGCTCATTATAAAAATGAATACCAGCAACTTCATCAATAATTGTTGATGCATAGGACTTAAATATGACATCTTTCTCCAAAATATCATTTAAAATACGTGTCATTAGTGGACCATTGTGCGTCGTTTGTTCTGATAATGTACGAATCTCACCTGTAATATGAACGTTTGTCGACAATTTGATGTGTGGCGACATAGCTGGGTATTTAGGAACTAATGTTCTGAAAGATAAACCAGCATAATAATCCAACGTATGTTTTGCTTCAATGATTAATTCTTTATCTACTTCTGCTTGATAATCAGAATGTAATACGTCATCTAATTGCCATGGATGAACAATCATAATGTGATAATCATTAAAGTTAAACTTTGGCGTAAATTCATTTTCTAATTGTTTAATTAAGTCCGGAAATAGTTGATGAACAGTTGTATCATAATCTTTAGACAGTGACATAGTACGGCTTAATTTACTGTGAATCAGTACTATTTTCAACTTAATAGGTTGATTGAATTCTGAAGAATATAGGAATGTTTGTAATGCATTTAAACCTTTACGTAATTTAGCCCCAGGATGTAGCGGATGACCTTCAATAACGGCTTGCTCTGAACGCAAGTAACTATCTTCGCTATTTTCGATAATATTAAATAAAGGTGCAGAATCATGTTGCATTGACAGTGCTTGATAGCTAATTGCAAATGTCATATTAGTTGCACTGTTTATTAAATCTTGCTGAAATTGATCACTAGCAGCATTTTTTAAATCTGGTGCTTCAATTAAAATACACTCAAGAATTTCATTTGGATGGTGTACTCGTGTAATCGTATTTGTAATGTCATCTTTAATGTAGAAAGGGCCTTCAACATCAATTCGATCAAAGGCGTGTTCTCCAGTGATAGGAGCATATAATGTTTGCTTAGCTTGTGGGAACTGGATTTCTAGTATATGAGTCGTTGAGATATCTAACATAATCAAATCACGACTCAATATTTTCTTACTTTGAGTGCGCGCTTTAACTAAGTTTTCGCGATGCATTGATGTGACCAATCTCTGAGTGACTTTATCTCTTCCTTGTAAAATCATCTCTTTAAAAATATTAGCCCAATCGCTATTATGTTGTTGTAAAAATAAATATGTTTCTTGTTCTTCTTTGTTAAATTTTAATGTCTGTTCTTTAAAAATTAAGTTCAAGTTCATAATTCACCTCTATGAAATATTTTACAAAAGCAAGATAGATTTGTATAATTCATATTAATGATAATGATTCTTATTATCAACAGAATGCGGGTGTAAGTTTTATGACAAAATATTTTTTTAGCAGTTCTTTTCTACTATTTCTAGGTAATTGGATTGGACAAATAGGGCTAAATTGGTTTGTACTTACCACTTATCATAACGCAGTTTATCTGGGGATTGTCAATTTTTGCAGACTTGTACCAATATTATTACTAAGTGTGTGGGCAGGGGCAATTGCCGATAAATATGATAAAGGGCGATTGCTGAGAATTACAATTTCATCATCATTTTTAGTAACTGCAATTTTATGTGTGCTCACGTATAGTTTCACTGCAATTCCAATTAGCGTCATTATTATATATGCGACATTAAGAGGGATTTTAAGTGCGGTTGAAACACCTTTAAGACAAGCAATCTTACCAGATTTATCAGATAAAATATCTACTACACAAGCTGTATCATTTCATTCATTCATCATTAATATTTGTCGTTCAATAGGGCCTGCCATTGCTGGTGTCATATTAGCAGTCTATCATGCGCCAACAACATTTCTTGCACAGGCAATTTGTTATTTTATCGCAGTTTTATTATGCTTACCATTACATTTTAAAGTAACTAAAATACCTGAAGATGCATCAAGATACATGCCGTTAAAAGTTATTATAGATTACTTCAAATTACATATGGAAGGTCGACAAATATTTATAACATCATTATTGATTATGGCGACAGGTTTTTCATATACGACACTTTTACCAGTTTTGACAAACAAAGTATTTCCGGGGAAATCTGAAATATTTGGTATCGCTATGACGATGTGTGCCATTGGTGGTATTATTGCAACGCTAGTTTTACCTAAAGTACTTAAATATATTGGTATGGTAAATATGTATTATTTAAGTTCATTTTTATTTGGCATTGCTTTGTTAGGTGTGGTATTTCACAATATTGTCATCATGTTCATTTGTATTACATTGATTGGGTTATTTAGTCAATGGGCACGTACGACAAATCGCGTTTATTTTCAAAATAATGTTAAAGATTATGAACGTGGTAAAGTACTGAGTATTATTATGATGGATAGAGGTATGATTCCATTGGGAAGTCTATTAATGAGTATATGTGCAGATGTGTTTGGCATTGTTAGAACTTTTTCAATAATGGGAATAAGTACTATATGCATTACAATGGTATTCTATTTTATAAATAGAAAGTTGAAGTTAAAGTTGGAGGAAAGTAATCATGGTATATCTTGAATGGGCAAAGGCAGATAGAAATATTCAATATCGTGTAATTAACGCCATTATTAAAGAACGTATTTACCCCGAGCAAACATTTATTTCGCAAAAAGGATCTTTAATTGAAATTCAGTATCATATGCATGTGTTGACTATTGAAGTTGTTAGAAAAAGTGCATTAGAACGCTATGAGTTTACAGGTGATATTACTTATTTAAATAAAGGTGAAACGTCATTAATTATAACTTTAGAAGGTTTATTAGATGTGTTGAATCATGACTTTGATATCCCTATTTCAGAGCGACTACGCGAAGAGTTAATACACAGTCGAGATAGTTTAGTTGAAACATATAAGCAAATGTCTCACAGACAAACGTTAATAAGTCAAAGTTTTAAATTTTCAAGGTTACCACAAGATATTAACTTTTTTTCATGGTTACAACATGTAAAAGATAGTGATAAGACAGATGATTTAACTTATTCTGAGAGTTTGGTACCAGAGGGGCATCCAACACACCCTTTAACCAAAACGAAATTGCCCTTAACTATGGAAGAAGTACGAGCATATGCACCTGAGTTTGAAAAAGAAATCCCTTTGCAAATTATGATGATTGAAAAAGACCATGTTGTGTGCACAGCTATGGATGGTAATGATCAATTTATTATTGATGAAATAATTCCCGAATACTACAATCAGATTCGTGTGTTTTTAAAGAGTTTAGGTTTGAAAAGTGAAGACTATAGAGCGATTTTAGTACATCCTTGGCAATATGATCATACGATAGGGAAATATTTTGAAGCATGGATTGCTAAAAAAATATTAATTCCAACGCCGTTTACAATACTTTCAAAAGCAACTTTATCATTTAGGACGATGTCTTTAATTGATAAACCATACCATGTTAAGTTGCCCGTCGATGCACAAGCAACAAGTGCCGTTAGAACAGTCTCAACTGTGACTACTGTAGATGGACCAAAGTTAAGTTATGCTTTACAAAACATGTTGAATCAATATCCAGGATTTAAAGTTGCTATGGAACCGTTCGGTGAATATGCAAATGTTGATAAAGATAGGGCACGTCAGCTTGCTTGTATTATAAGACAAAAGCCTGAAATTGATGGAAAAGGTGCAACAGTAGTTAGTGCAAGTCTAGTTAATAAAAATCCAATAGATCAAAAAGTTATCGTGGATAGTTACTTAGAGTGGTTAAATCAAGGAATTACTAAAGAAAGTATTACGACATTTATTGAACGATACGCTCAAGCATTAATCCCGCCTTTAATTGCTTTTATTCAAAATTATGGAATTGCTTTAGAAGCACACATGCAAAATACAGTAGTGAACTTGGGGCCACATTTTGACATTCAATTTTTAGTGAGAGATTTAGGTGGTTCTAGAATTGATTTAGAAACATTACAACATCGTGTATCAGATATTAAAATTACAAATGATAGTTTAATAGCTGATTCTATAGATGCAGTGATTGCAAAATTCCAACATGCTGTTATTCAAAATCAAATGGCAGAATTAATCCATCATTTTAATCAGTATGATTGTGTTGAAGAAACCGAATTATTTAACATAGTACAGCAAGTAGTAGCGCATGCCATTAACCCAACACTACCACATGCAAATGAGTTAAAAGATATTTTGTTTGGACCAACAATTACTGTCAAAGCGTTGTTAAATATGAGAATGGAAAATAAAGTAAAGCAATATTTAAATATTGAGTTAGATAATCCGATAAAAAAAGAGGTGTAGTACTACATGGCACACGTTAACATAAATATATCGAAGATTAAATATAACGCCAAAGTACTTCAAACAGTTTTTCAAAGTAAAAATATGCAATTCACACCAGTAATTAAGTGCATAGCTGGTGACCGTACAATTGTAGAAAGCTTAAAAGCGTTAGGTATCAATCATGTTGCAGAATCCAGATTGGATAACATAATTAGTATTGCAGATCAGGATTTAACATATACGTTATTGCGTACGCCTGCCAAAAAAGAGATTTCAGATATGATAGAAAAAGTTGATATGAGTATCCAAACAGAATTATCTACCATACATCAAATAAATGAAGTAGCAGAAGTTTTAGGAAAAAAACATAAGATTTTATTAATGGTAGATTGGAAAGATGGCCGTGAAGGTGTTCTGACTTATGATGTTTTAGATTATATTAAAGAGATTATTCACTTGAAAAATATCCATTTTGTAGGTTTAGCATTCAATTTTATGTGTTTTAAATCTGATGCGCCAAGTGATGATGATATCTTTATGATTAATCGATTCGTCTCAGCTGTTGAAAGAGAAATAGGATATCGATTGAAAATTATTTCAGGTGGTAATTCGAGCATGTTACCACAACTTTTATATAATGATTTGGGTAAAATAAATGAATTGCGAATAGGTGAAACGTTGTTTAGAGGTGTTGATACAACGACAAATCAAGCGATCGCTATGTTATATCAAGATGCGATTACATTGGAGGCTGAGATTTTAGAAATTAAACCTCGAGTTAATACACAAACGCATGAATCATTCTTACAAGCTATTGTAGATATTGGTTATTTAGATACAAAAGTCGATAATATTTCACCTATGGATCAGCATATCAATATTTTAGGCGCTTCGAGTGATCATTTAATGCTTGATTTAAATGGTCAAGGACACTATCAAGTTGGAGATCATATATCTTTTTCATTAAATTATGAAGCACTTTCTCATTCGATGTATATGAAAAATTTACATAAGGTATATATTGATGATTCAAAGATTGATACGCTACTTCAAAATTTTGATGTGAAATCTCCTGCTATGGTAAACCACTATTAATATATTTATCAATAAGTCTAAGTTGACAAGTTATACTACATATCGTTTGCACGGTTGTATCATAATTGTTCAACTTAGATTTTTTGTATTTGTTGATTTATCAAATTAAGTGCAACAGTTCGTCACATAAAATTGCAACAGATAATATCAGCTGAATTACAGGGATAACGGTCATGCTAAATGGTGTCAATTGTATTAATGCAAAGATGATATAGCAATGATACATTATCAGTATTTTGTCTAAGGAAATGTGCTAATTGTAGTCATAATTATTAGAGGAAATATATAGTCATACATTTTAGAAATATAAAAAAGATTGAACGCTACTTGACAATGATAATTGTTATCAATAAAATAATAAATGAAGTTATACATATTAAGGAGTGGAACGATGAGAGGTCTAAAAACTTTTAGTATATTGGGATTAATAGTTGCCTTACTTTTAGTTGCAGCTTGTGGTAATACGGATAATTCAAGTAAAAAAGAATCATCAACTAAAGATACTATTTCGGTAAAAGATGAAAATGGTACAGTAAAAGTACCTAAAGATGCAAAACGTATCGTTGTATTAGAGTACTCATTTGCAGATGCATTAGCAGCATTAGACGTTAAACCAGTTGGTATTGCTGATGATGGTAAGAAAAAACGTATCATTAAACCAGTTAGAGAAAAAATTGGGGATTATACTTCTGTAGGTACACGTAAACAGCCAAACTTAGAAGAAATTAGTAAATTAAAACCGGATTTAATTATCGCTGATAGCAGTAGACATAAAGGTATTAATAAAGAATTAAACAAAATTGCACCAACATTATCATTAAAGAGTTTTGATGGAGACTACAAACAAAATATTAATTCGTTCAAAACAATTGCTAAAGCTTTAAATAAAGAAAAAGAAGGCGAAAAACGTCTTGCTGAGCATGATAAATTAATCAATAAGTATAAAGATGAAATTAAATTTGATAGAAATCAAAAAGTGCTTCCAGCAGTAGTTGCTAAAGCTGGTTTATTAGCACATCCAAACTATTCATATGTTGGACAATTTTTAAACGAACTAGGATTTAAAAATGCATTAAGTGACGATGTAACAAAAGGTTTAAGTAAATATTTGAAAGGACCTTACTTACAATTAGACACTGAACATTTAGCTGATTTAAATCCAGAGCGTATGATCATTATGACAGATCATGCTAAAAAAGATTCTGCTGAATTCAAGAAGTTACAAGAAGATGCAACATGGAAAAAGTTGAATGCAGTTAAAAATAATCGCGTGGATATTGTTGACCGTGATGTTTGGGCAAGATCTCGTGGCTTAATTTCTTCTGAAGAAATGGCTAAAGAACTTGTTGAATTATCAAAAAAAGAACAAAAGTAAGGTGGAAGTAAATGGCTATAAAAGAAATAAGTAGCCAATCTGCCATAGATCATAAAAGAAAAAGACGCACAACACTCACGTATATAGTGAGTTTGTGCTTTCTTTTTATTTGTATATATTTAAATATGGCGATTGGTTCTTCGAAAATTAATTTTAGCGATATCATTCACTATGTTACTGGTCATACAGATACGAAAGCAACGTTTTTATTGCATAATGTACGTATGCCAAGGATGATTGCAGGGTTATTTATTGGCGGTGCATTAGCGGTATCTGGTTTGTTAATGCAAGCAATGACACGCAATCCGCTAGCATCACCTAAAATTTTTGGTGTCAGTTCTGGTGCATCGTTTTTCATTGTATTTGTGACGATTATCATTCCAGCATTAGAATATTATGCATTATATTTAGGTGTGATAGGTGCATTTATAGGTGGTTTAACTGTTTATACACTTTCAGGTGCTACGAAAGGTATGACACCCATTAAATTAGCATTGGCTGGTATGGCCATCCATTTGTTTTTTAGTAGTATGACCGAAGGTATTATTATTTTGAATGAGAATTCAAACGAACAAGTGATGTTTTGGCTTGTCGGTTCATTATCCAGTATGAAGTGGGATGAAATTTTAACCATTCTACCATGGATTATTGGTGCTTTAATTGTAACGATTTTTATTGGACGTCAACTAACGATAATGGAACTAGGCGATGACATTGCTAAGGGATTGGGTCAAAATATAAATAAAGTTAGAATTATCATTGGACTATTAGTCATTATTCTTACAGGTATGTCGGTGTCAGTGGCAGGACCAATTGGATTTGTTGGCTTAATCGTACCGCATATAGTCAAACGCTATGTGAGTAAGAATTATTTAGTCATGATTCCATTAACATTTATTATAGGTGCAGATTTGTTACTACTATCAGATGTATTAAGTCGTTTAATTACATATCCTTATGAATCACCAGTAGGGATTGTTACATCATTCGTAGGTGCACTTTACTTCTTATTTATAACGATTAAAGGGGTGAAAAGAATATGATGACAACGAAAATTATACGTCGTTATAGTTTAATCACAATCCTTTTAATTGTGAGTATATTCATAAGTTTATGTGTAGGGTCTGTCATGATTCATCCGATTGATGCTATTAAGGGAATCTTTACACAAGATGATTTTATTTTAAATGAGTATCGTATACCTAGAACATTACTTGGTATTATTATCGGTAGTAGCTTGGCTATTTCAGGTGCAATTATACAAGCTGTAATAAGAAACCCGTTAGCCTCACCTGATGTTATAGGTATTTCTAAAGGTGCCAGTTTAGCTGCTGTGATTATTATTATGACCTTTCCAACAGCACCATTGTTTGTATTACCTATAGGTTCATTCTTAGGTGCCTTTGCAGTAAGTTTATTTTTATCATTTTTAATTTCAAAATATGATGTTAAAGGTTCAAAGCTTGCCTTAATTGGTTTAGCAATAGGCGCAATATGTACGGCGATTGTGCAGTTCTTATTAATCAGAAATCCACTGGAAGCAAACAAAGCGCTTGTTTGGTTGACAGGTAGTCTATATGGACATGATATGTCGAATATTTATACTATATTACCTTGGTTTTTAATAACGATACCAATCATCATTTTATTGAGTTATCAATTAGATGTATTGAATCTAGGTGATGCTGTTGCAACCGCACTCGGTTTAAAAGTTAAAACTATTAAAATGCTATTGTTAATTTTAGCAGTAATATTAGCAGGATCCGCAATTTCAGTTGTCGGTGGTATTAGCTTTTTAGGATTAATTGCACCTCATATTGCGAGACAATTAATAGGAAATAAAACATTACACGTTATTATCATGTCGGGGTTAATTGGTGCTATATTGTTAACATTTGGAGATGGTTTAGCCCGTGGCATTCATCCGCCACTGGATATTCCTGTTGGGGTTATCATTGCAATTATCGGTGCACCATACTTCTTAATATTATTACGAAGAATGAAATAACTAACATATGATTAGAGTTTAAAAAAGGTTAAGTACGAAATCAGTAATTGTACTTAACCTTTTTTGAATTCATCTTGAAAAATTACAAGAAATAGCGTATATTTAATAACTGTAATTATTCATTATTTTGCATACATAAACATTTTGAAAGATAGAATGATAAGGAATATGTTTGTTAACTGAATAGAATTCTGTATATACTTAAAACGAATACATAGAGAAATGGATTGATTTTATGGATAGCTTTTCAAGGAAAGAGATAGTTATTGGGAGACTTAAGTTTATTACGATGTCTTTAATTGGTATCTTATTATTTTTAGTACCAATTCCAGTCGAACAAGATGGACAGAAGCAAACAACGTTGCCCGTGGCATTTTTAGCAGGCGTGCTTAAAGATGTATTAGGTGGCGTAATGCCATTTTTAATTGTGACGATAATTACTTTATCGGGTATCATAACTCTGATTTGTTCAACTATTTTAAAAGATAAATTGAAACCTGACGGGCTAATGAACAATGCTTTTAACGTTAGAATTGGTTGGTTAATTTTACGAATATTAGCAGTTGTTTTTGCATGGATGACATTTTTACGAATTGGTTCAAAGGTTATTTACTCAGATGAAACGGGTGGATTATTGTTCTCAAGTTTATTGCCAACATTAGTGGCAGTATTCTTATTTGCAGCTCTATTTTTACCGCTATTAATGGAATACGGTTTGTTAGAGATGTTGGGTCCTATTTTTAGACCGGTTATGAGACCTTTATTTACATTGCCAGGACGTTCGACGGTAGATAATTTAGCATCATTTATTGGAGACGGAACTGTTGGTGTCTTAATTACAAGTAGACAATATGGTGAAGGATATTATTCTCGTCGTGAGGCAACAGTTATTTCAACGACATTTAGTGTAGTTTCTATCACCTTTGCAATTGTAGTTGCTGAAACAGTGCACATGCAAAATCAATTTTTTGCTTTCTATTTATCAGTGATAGTATCCTGCCTCGTTGCAGCAGTCATTATGCCAAGAATTTGGCCTTTAAATAAAATTCCTGATGAGTATGCTAAGGAGGTACCCGAAAGTGCGCGTACTGAGGCATTGCCAGAAGGAAAGACGGCATTGAGACATGGCTTTGATACTGCAACAGAAGTAGGTATTAAAGCACCGGGCGTTATTGACTTTTTTAAGTCAGGATTAAAAACAGTCATTGATATGTGGTTTGTTATTTTGCCTGTAGTAATGAGTATTGGTACTATTGCTACCATTATTGCGAACTACACGCCCTTTTTTGTCATATTGGGTAAACCTTTTGTTCCATTTTTAGAGTTAATGCAAATACCTGAAGCGGCACAGGCTTCTCAAACGATTATTATCGGTTTTGCCGATATGTTTTTACCTTCTATATTAATTGAAGGTGTACAAAATGATATAACTCGTTTTGTTATTGGGGCACTTAGTATATCGCAGTTAATATACTTGTCTGAAGTAGGTGGCGTCATACTTGGTTCGAAGATTCCTGTAAGCATCGGCAAATTGTTTATGATTTTCTTGATTAGAACAATCATTACACTACCAATTATTTCTTTGATGGCACATCTTTTGTTATAAATATATGTGAAAAAGGACAACTGTTAAAATTATGGGAACAGTTGTCCTTTTGTATTTGTTTATGCTGGGTGTTGAATCAATTAAAAAAATCATTCATGAAGCCCTCACCATGAATGATTTTTTTATACAATTTATTTAGTTAATTCATTGTAAACTTTTTGATCATTTTGAGTATAAATAATGTATTCGTGGTCTTCAGTATCGATAATAACGCGATTCGTTTTACCAAACGTTGAGCCGATTCTAGATACATCTTTGCTGTCTAATTTAGGAACTGCATGAATATCTTGGTCTTGTGTAATATTTTTAATTTCACTTGTAGGAATTTTGATATCAGCAACTCTCCATTGAATACGCACTTCATTATTATCCTTTTTTACTGTCATTGCCATTATTCAAACACATCCTTTAAATATTTTGTAAATACATCATAAACGATTTTGTAATCGTTTTCAAGAGTTATGTGATACTTTTTTAAATTGTGTCATACTAATGAATTTTAACCCGAAAATATGTTCGTGTTTTTGTTAGGGATGTGGTAAAATGTGAGTATTAAAGGAGAACAAATATGACAGGTAAAACACATGCTTCATGCGGCATGCTCGTTGGAGCGCTAACAACACAATATTTTCAAACGGATATTTTTTCGTCGGTTACGGTTATCATTCTAGCAACTCTAGCTAGCTTATTACCCGATATATGTCACACTCAAAGTAAGATTGGCAGAAGGTTTAAGGTAATTAGTTTTTTTGTGAGATTGATCTTTGGACATCGAACCTTTACGCATTCAATATTATTTATCGCAATCATAGCATTTTTATTGCAAATTATTCAGACGCCTAATTATTATATGGCAGCAATTATAATTGGATTAGTGTCACATGTTATACTAGATATGATAACACCAAAAGGCGTGAAATTATTTTATCCGTTACCGTTTAATGTGAAGACACCGATTCAATTTAAAACAGGTGGACTTGTAGACTTATCTTTAGCTACAGCGTTAATGGTCGGAACAGTTTATGTTTTATTTCAGCCTTTCATCAATGATATAATAAGCAACTGGAATACTAAGTTTTTATAGAAAATAAATTATTAAAGGTTACAAACTCAGCAGGAGGCATAAAATGCTAGATAAAAATCAATTAGCTAAATATAAACAAGATCATTTGTGTGAATATGAAAAAATAATGAGTAACAATGAAAAAGAAGCACTTGAAGAGAAGGTAGCGTCATTAGATTTAGATTTTATTGCCAAATTATATAACGATTTATACATCAATAAGAAAACAATAGATGATGTATCTGCAGTTTCTGAAGTGAAATATGATATTAAATCACAAATGAGTGATGATGAGATTAAGCGTTTAGAGGAACAAGGACTTCAAGCTATTAAAGAAGGACAATTTGCAGTACTTTTGATGGCAGGTGGTCAAGGAACAAGACTTGGTTACAAGGGCCCTAAAGGTTCGTTTGAAATTGAAGGTGTAAGTTTATTTGAACTTCAAGCTAACCAATTAAAAACATTGAATCATCAATCTGGACATACGATTCAATGGTATATTATGACAAGTGATATCAATCATGAAGAAACTTTAGCTTATTTCGAAGCACATAGTTATTTTGGATATGATCAAGAAGCAATCCATTTCTTTAAACAAGATAATATTGTGGCGCTTAGTGAAGAAGGGAAGTTAATTTTAAATCAACAGGGTCGTATTATGGAAACGCCGAATGGTAATGGTGGCGTGTTTAAATCTTTAGACAAGGCAGGATACTTAGAAGAAATGTCTAATAATGGCGTTAAGTATATTTTCTTGAATAATATCGACAATGTTTTAGTAAGAGTGTTGGATCCACTATTTGCAGGATTTACGGTAGAACATGATTACGATATTACTTCTAAAACGATTCAACCAAAACCAGGAGAAAGTGTTGGACGTTTAGTTAATGTCGATTGTAAAGATACAGTACTGGAGTATTCAGAATTAGATCCAGAAGTTGCAAATCAATTTAACAATGCTAATATCGGTATTCATGCATTTAAACTTGGTTTTATTTTAAACGCTGTAAATCGTGAGTTACCTTATCATTTAGCTATTAAGAATTTGAAGCAATTAGATGAGAACTTTGGTGTTATTGAACAACCAACTTTAAAATTCGAATTGTTCTATTTTGACATATTTACTTATGGAACTAGTTTTGTCACGTTACAAGTTCCTAGAGAAGAAGAATTTTCACCTCTTAAAAATAAAGAAGGTAAAGATAGTGTTGCAACTGCAACAGAAGATTTACGTAGAATGGGTTTAATTTAATGATAGGCGGTGACTATGATGTCCAAATCAACTAAAAAAAGTAATGACACAATCGTAGAAACATTTAAGGATATCATCCCTTTATCATTTGGAGAAGAAATTGGTAATGCGGCATCTCATGGTGTTGCAGCTTTGTTAACATTATTAGTGTTACCCTATGCGGCTGTGCACAGTTATATTGCACATGGTACGCTTGCGTCTGTGAGTATGTCTATTTATGTTATTTCTATCTTTATGATGTTTATTTCATCTACTATTTATCATTCTATGCAAAATGAAACACCTCATAAATATATTTTAAGGATTATCGATCACAGTATGATTTACGTAGCAATTTCTGGTACATATACGCCTATTTTGTTAACAGTTGTAGGTGGTTGGATAGGTTGGACAGTATTTATTTTATTATGGGGAACGACACTTTGGGGGATTTTATATAAATCCATAGCTGTCAAAGTTAACCAAAAGTTAAGCTTAATTGTCTATTTAGTGATGGGCTGGGTAGGTATTATCTTGTTACCAATTATTTTTATTCGCACATCATGGATATTCATATTATTCATTTTCTTAGGTGGTGTGTCTTATACAATTGGTGCATGGTTTTATGCACAAAAGAATAGACCATATTTTCATATGATTTGGCATATTTTTATTGTAATAGCATCACTATTGCATTTAATTGCAATCTTATATTTTATGTAGTCGTTTAGAAAAGCTGGGGGAAACTCCGCTTTTTTTATTACATAAATCATTCTAATAGGGGATTGTATTGTAATAGAATTATCGTTAAGATTTGAAAGTCAAAAGTGTTTATACATATGAAAACCAATTATTTGTAAATAAAATCTTATAAATAAATATATAGAAGGAGGTATTTCATGCGATTAAAGTCAATCATAACTGTTATAGCTTTAATATTAATTATGTTTATGTCAGCGATTGAATCATCTATTATTTCGCTTGCATTACCTACAATTAAACAAGATTTAAATGCAGGAAATTTAATTTCATTAATTTTCACAGCGTATTTTATCGCATTAGTAATTGCCAATCCTATAGTGGGCGAATTACTTTCGAGATTTAAAATTATTTATGTGGCAATTGCAGGATTACTTTTATTTAGTATAGGTAGTTTTATGTGTGGTTTAAGTACTAATTTTACTATGCTAATTATATCACGCGTGATACAAGGTTTTGGATCAGGTGTATTGATGTCATTATCGCAAATTGTTCCAAAGTTAGCATTTGAAATTCCGTTACGATATAAAATTATGGGCATAGTTGGCAGTGTTTGGGGTATTTCGAGTATCATTGGGCCACTTCTAGGTGGTGGTATATTAGAATTTGCAACATGGCATTGGTTATTCTACATAAATATACCGATTGCGATCATTGCCATTATATTAGTTATATGGACATTTCATTTTCCAGAGGAAGAAACAGTTGCTAAATCAAAATTTGATACTAAAGGGCTCACGCTATTTTATGTATTTATTGGATTGATTATGTTTGCTTTATTAAACCAACAGCTGTTACTTTTAAATTTCTTGAGTTTTATCTTAGCTATCGTTGTGGCAATGTGTTTATTTAAAGTAGAAAAACATGTTTCTTCACCATTTTTACCTGTGGTTGAATTTAATCGTTCGATTACTTTAGTTTTTATAACTGACCTTCTAACAGCTATTTGTTTAATGGGATTCAATTTATATATTCCAGTCTACCTTCAAGAACAACTAGGATTATCTCCATTGCAAAGTGGATTGGTTATTTTTCCTTTATCTGTAGCTTGGATTACATTGAATTTTAATTTACATCGAATTGAAGCAAAACTATCAAGGAAAGTTATTTACTTACTATCATTTACATTGCTACTAGTAAGTAGTATTATCATTTCATTTGGTATTAAATTGCCGGTACTTATAGCATTTGTGTTAATTTTGGCAGGATTAAGTTTTGGATATATTTATACGAAAGATAGTGTGATTGTCCAAGAGGAAACTAGCCCATTACAAATGAAGAAAATGATGTCATTTTATGGATTAACTAAAAATCTTGGGGCATCAATAGGTTCAACAATAATGGGATATCTTTATGCGATACAATCAGGAATCTTTGGTCCAAACTTACACAATGTGTTAAGTGCTGTTGCTGTAATTAGCATTGGGCTTATTGTTTTATGGGTCGTATTTTTTAAAGAACAGTCATCTCAATCAAAAGAATAGAATTATGATTAAAATTGATGTAGTGTAATTAAAGTAAGAAATAATAAATTTCCTAGATACTAGATAAATCGTTCAATATTTTATTAATAAGGAGGCCAATGATTGTGAATTATCTTAAACATAAGTTTTATAACTTGTTAACTACAATGATTGTTCTCTTTATTTTTGTACTTTCTGGTGCGATTTTTTTAACATTTCTAGGGTTTGGTTTATATGGATTAAGTAGAATACTTATTTATTTTAGGTTGGGTGACTTTACATATAATAGAAGTATGTACGATAACCTATTATATTATGGCAGTTATATAATCTTTGGGTACTTCATCATATTTGCAGTCGAGCATTTAATGGATTATTTTAGAAAAATGTTGCCTGAAAATGCATATTTTAGAGGCGCGACTTTTCATTTGATTTCTTACACAGTTGCAACAACGTTATTTTATTTTATTATTCATCTGAACTATGTGTATATCAATATCGATTTTTGGGTCATCATGGTTATTATAGGGTTCTTATATGTTTGTAAGCTTCAATTTTACCCTGAAAGTAAAAATTTAAATAATAGAAAATAGATATCTGAAGTTGAGGGCACATATGTGTTCCAACTTCTTTTTGTTCAATAGAAGAATCGATAATAGTGAGTCTTAGTGCTCAATTTGTGGTAAATAAGTTAAATAACCATTGTATGAGTCTGAGACATAAAATAAATTATTAGGCCCTACAATGTTATATTGTTAGTTTTTAAGTACACATTAGCTGTGCCTAATGTGTAAGAACCAATAATGATTTATTATGTAGTGCTTCTTTATTATTTGAGTACTACTCCCATTATGTTCATGGCTATACGTATTAAAGGGACAAGTGTATATCTGTTTTAAAAAGGAGGAATTATGATGGCTAAAGTTGAATTAACAACCCGGAGACGAAACTTCATAGTTGCTGTTATGTTGATTAGTGCGTTTGTAGCTATTTTAAATCAAACATTATTAAATACAGCGTTACCTAGTATAATGAGAGAATTAAATATCAATGAAAGTACATCGCAATGGCTAGTTACTGGGTTTATGCTTGTTAATGGCGTCATGATACCTCTGACGGCATATCTAATGGATAGAATTAAAACTAGACCTTTATACTTAGCGGCGATGGGGACATTTTTATTAGGTTCTATTGTTGCAGCCTTAGCTCCGAATTTTGGAGTTTTAATGTTAGCTCGTGTAATTCAAGCGATGGGTGCAGGCGTACTTATGCCCTTAATGCAATTTACGTTATTTACATTGTTCAGTAAAGAACATCGAGGTTTTGCAATGGGACTAGCAGGTTTAGTAATTCAATTTGCACCAGCAATAGGACCTACAGTTACAGGATTAATTATTGATCAAGCGAGTTGGCGAGTTCCATTTATTATAATTGTAGGAATTGCTATACTTGCCTTTGTTTTCGGTTTGGTTTCAATCTCGAGTTACAATGAAGTGAAATATACGAAATTAGATAAGCGTTCAGTAATGTATTCAACTATTGGGTTCGGGTTAATGCTATACGCATTTAGTAGTGCAGGAGATTTAGGATTTACAAGTCCAATAGTAATAGGTGCGTTGATATTAAGTATGGTTATTATCTATTTATTTATACGTAGACAATTTAATATTACTAATGCACTTTTAAATTTAAGGGTTTTTAAAAATAGAACATTTGCATTATGTACGATTAGTTCAATGATTATAATGATGTCAATGGTTGGACCTGCGCTGCTTATACCGCTATATGTTCAAAACAGTTTATCTTTATCTGCCTTGTTATCAGGACTTGTTATCATGCCTGGTGCAATAATAAATGGTATTATGTCAGTTTTTACAGGTAAATTTTATGATAAGTATGGTCCTAGACCATTGATTTATACTGGTTTTACAATTTTAACAATTACTACAATTATGTTGTGTTTCTTGCATACAGACACATCTTATACGTATTTAATAGTCGTATATGCAATTAGAATGTTTTCAGTTTCTTTACTCATGATGCCGATAAATACTACAGGAATTAATTCTTTGAGAAATGAAGAAATCTCACATGGCACGGCTATTATGAACTTTGGTCGTGTAATGGCTGGTTCACTAGGCACAGCTTTAATGGTTACATTAATGAGTTTTGGTGCAAAAATATTTTTATCTACATCGCCATCGCATTTAACTGCAACTGAAATTAAACAGCAATCCATTGCTATAGGGGTGGATATCTCATTTGCTTTTGTAGCTGTGCTTGTTATGGCAGCTTATGTGATAGCACTTTTTATAAGAGAACCTAAAGAAATAGAAAGTAATAGAAGGAAATTTTAAAATAATTATAGTAGTTGGTCTATTTAAAATAATAGGCTAACTGCTTTTTTTATTTAATAAAAAGTTTTATACTTTTAGTGATAGACTAAGCAAAAATTGTTATTTGCTATGATGTAGATGTCTTAAAATGATTAAGGGGGATTTGCTTTGTTAACGGTAGATCAAGTGAAAGAATTGGTAGGAGAAATTAAAGATCCTATTATAGATGTGCCTTTAAAAGAAACAGAAGGTATTGTTGAAGTTTCTATTAAGGAAGAAAAAGAACATGTGAGTGTTAAATTAGCAATGGCACAATTAGGTGGTGCACCGCAATTAGATTTACAGATGGCTGTTGTTAATGCATTAAAAGAAAACGGTGCGAAAACGGTCGGTATACGATTTGAAACATTGCCGGAAGAAAAAGTAAATCAATTTAAACCAAAAGAAGAAAATAAACCTAAAACGATAGAAGGCCTATTATCTCAAAATAATCCAGTCGAATTTATTGCAATAGCCTCCGGTAAAGGTGGTGTCGGTAAATCTACTGTTGCAGTAAATTTAGCCGTTGCCTTAGCTCGTGAAGGGAAAAAAGTCGGATTAGTAGATGCCGATATATATGGATTTAGTGTACCAGATATGATGGGTATTGATGAAAAGCCTGGAATTAAAGGGAAGGAAGTAATTCCAGTTGAACGTCATGGCGTTAAAGTTATATCAATGGCCTTTTTTGTGGAAGAAAATGCGCCAGTTATATGGAGAGGGCCAATGTTAGGTAAAATGTTGACGAATTTCTTTACAGAAGTTAAATGGGGAGACATTGAATATTTAATACTCGATCTTCCACCTGGAACAGGAGATGTAGCTTTAGATGTTCATACGATGTTACCTTCAAGTAAGGAAATTATTGTAACGACACCTCATCCTACAGCAGCATTTGTTGCAGCTCGCGCAGGTGCGATGGCAAAACATACGGATCATTCTATTCTTGGCGTAATTGAAAACATGAGTTATTTTGAAAGTAAAGAGACGGGTAATAAAGAATATGTCTTTGGCAAAGGTGGCGGTACTAAGTTAGCTGATGAACTTAATACTCAATTACTTGGGGAATTACCTTTAGAGCAACCATCTTGGAATCCAAAAGATTTTGCACCGTCAATATATCAATCAGATGATCGTCTAGGTAAAATTTATAGCTCGATTGCACAAAAAGTTATAGCTGCTACAAATAAATAGGTATAATATATGCTAAACGTACAAAATTACTTTTATTTTGTACGTTTTTATGTTGATTTGTTTTGGAATGCTGGTAAAATAAGTTCTTGTGTTAAGCAATAAACGCGTTGAAAAAGAAGCGGGTTGTGAACACAAAAAGTTTTTAAAAAAGTTATTGACTTTAAATTCCAAAGTTGATAATATGATAAAGTCGTCAAAAACGACGCAGTTGTTTTTAAAGAAGAATTTCAAAAGTGTAAAACTTACCATTGAAATAACTATAAAAACAATATAGAATAAATAAAGTAATCGTTCAAAAAGTTATTGACTTCAAGAAATAAATGAAGTAGAATAAAAGAGATTGAACATTAATGAACATTGAAAACTGAATGACAATATGTCAACGTTAATTCCAAAAACGTAACTATTAGTTACAAACATTATTTAGTATTTATGAGCTAATCAAACATCATAATTTTTATGGAGAGTTTGATCCTGGCTCAGGATGAACGCTGGCGGCGTGCCTAATACATGCAAGTCGAGCGAACGGACGAGAAGCTTGCTTCTCTGATGTTAGCGGCGGACGGGTGAGTAACACGTGGATAACCTACCTATAAGACTGGGATAACTTCGGGAAACCGGAGCTAATACCGGATAATATTTTGAACCGCATGGTTCAAAAGTGAAAGACGGTCTTGCTGTCACTTATAGATGGATCCGCGCTGCATTAGCTAGTTGGTAAGGTAACGGCTTACCAAGGCAACGATGCATAGCCGACCTGAGAGGGTGATCGGCCACACTGGAACTGAGACACGGTCCAGACTCCTACGGGAGGCAGCAGTAGGGAATCTTCCGCAATGGGCGAAAGCCTGACGGAGCAACGCCGCGTGAGTGATGAAGGTCTTCGGATCGTAAAACTCTGTTATTAGGGAAGAACATATGTGTAAGTAACTGTGCACATCTTGACGGTACCTAATCAGAAAGCCACGGCTAACTACGTGCCAGCAGCCGCGGTAATACGTAGGTGGCAAGCGTTATCCGGAATTATTGGGCGTAAAGCGCGCGTAGGCGGTTTTTTAAGTCTGATGTGAAAGCCCACGGCTCAACCGTGGAGGGTCATTGGAAACTGGAAAACTTGAGTGCAGAAGAGGAAAGTGGAATTCCATGTGTAGCGGTGAAATGCGCAGAGATATGGAGGAACACCAGTGGCGAAGGCGACTTTCTGGTCTGTAACTGACGCTGATGTGCGAAAGCGTGGGGATCAAACAGGATTAGATACCCTGGTAGTCCACGCCGTAAACGATGAGTGCTAAGTGTTAGGGGGTTTCCGCCCCTTAGTGCTGCAGCTAACGCATTAAGCACTCCGCCTGGGGAGTACGACCGCAAGGTTGAAACTCAAAGGAATTGACGGGGACCCGCACAAGCGGTGGAGCATGTGGTTTAATTCGAAGCAACGCGAAGAACCTTACCAAATCTTGACATCCTTTGACAACTCTAGAGATAGAGCCTTCCCCTTCGGGGGACAAAGTGACAGGTGGTGCATGGTTGTCGTCAGCTCGTGTCGTGAGATGTTGGGTTAAGTCCCGCAACGAGCGCAACCCTTAAGCTTAGTTGCCATCATTAAGTTGGGCACTCTAAGTTGACTGCCGGTGACAAACCGGAGGAAGGTGGGGATGACGTCAAATCATCATGCCCCTTATGATTTGGGCTACACACGTGCTACAATGGACAATACAAAGGGCAGCGAAACCGCGAGGTCAAGCAAATCCCATAAAGTTGTTCTCAGTTCGGATTGTAGTCTGCAACTCGACTACATGAAGCTGGAATCGCTAGTAATCGTAGATCAGCATGCTACGGTGAATACGTTCCCGGGTCTTGTACACACCGCCCGTCACACCACGAGAGTTTGTAACACCCGAAGCCGGTGGAGTAACCTTTTAGGAGCTAGCCGTCGAAGGTGGGACAAATGATTGGGGTGAAGTCGTAACAAGGTAGCCGTATCGGAAGGTGCGGCTGGATCACCTCCTTTCTAAGGATATATTCGGAACATCTTCTTCAGAAGATGCGGAATAACGTGACATATTGTATTCAGTTTTGAATGTTTATTTAACATTCAAATATTTTTTGGTTAAAGTGATATTGCTTATGCGAGCGCTTGACAATCTATTCTTTTTAAAGAAAGCGATTGTCAGACAATGCATTAAGAAAAATTAAAGCGGAGTTTACTTTTGTAAATGAGCATTTGATTTTTTGAAAATAAAGCAGTATGCGAGCGCTTGACTAAAAAGAAATTGTACATTGAAAACTAGATAAGTAAGTAAAATATAGATTTTACCAAGCAAAACCGAGTGAATAAAGAGTTTTAAATAAGCTTGAATTCATAAGAAATAATCGCTAGTGTTCGAAAGAACACTCACAAGATTAATAACGCGTTTAAATCTTTTTATAAAAGAAAACGTTTAGCAGACAATGAGTTGAATTATTTGAAAGCGGAGTTTACTTCTGTAAATGAGCATTTTAAATAATGAAAACGAAACAGTATGTGAGCGTTTGACTTATAAAAATGGTGGAAACATAGATTAAGTTATTAAGGGCGCACGGTGGATGCCTTGGCACTAGAAGCCAATGAAGGACGTTACTAACGACGATATGCTTTGGGGAGCTGTAAGTAAGCTTTGATCCAGAGATTTCCGAATGGGGAAACCCAGCATGAGTTATGTCATGTTATCGATATGTGAATACATAGCATATCAGAAGGCACACCCGGAGAACTGAAACATCTTAGTACCCGGAGGAAGAGAAAGAAAATTCGATTCCCTTAGTAGCGGCGAGCGAAACGGGAAGAGCCCAAACCAACAAGCTTGCTTGTTGGGGTTGTAGGACACTCTATACGGAGTTACAAAGGACGACATTAGACGAATCATCTGGAAAGATGAATCAAAGAAGGTAATAATCCTGTAGTCGAAAATGTTGTCTCTCTTGAGTGGATCCTGAGTACGACGGAGCACGTGAAATTCCGTCGGAATCTGGGAGGACCATCTCCTAAGGCTAAATACTCTCTAGTGACCGATAGTGAACCAGTACCGTGAGGGAAAGGTGAAAAGCACCCCGGAAGGGGAGTGAAATAGAACCTGAAACCGTGTGCTTACAAGTAGTCAGAGCCCGTTAATGGGTGATGGCGTGCCTTTTGTAGAATGAACCGGCGAGTTACGATTTGATGCAAGGTTAAGCAGTAAATGTGGAGCCGTAGCGAAAGCGAGTCTGAATAGGGCGTTTAGTATTTGGTCGTAGACCCGAAACCAGGTGATCTACCCTTGGTCAGGTTGAAGTTCAGGTAACACTGAATGGAGGACCGAACCGACTTACGTTGAAAAGTGAGCGGATGAACTGAGGGTAGCGGAGAAATTCCAATCGAACCTGGAGATAGCTGGTTCTCTCCGAAATAGCTTTAGGGCTAGCCTCAAGTGATGATTATTGGAGGTAGAGCACTGTTTGGACGAGGGGCCCCTCTCGGGTTACCGAATTCAGACAAACTCCGAATGCCAATTAATTTAACTTGGGAGTCAGAACATGGGTGATAAGGTCCGTGTTCGAAAGGGAAACAGCCCAGACCACCAGCTAAGGTCCCAAAATATATGTTAAGTGGAAAAGGATGTGGCGTTGCCCAGACAACTAGGATGTTGGCTTAGAAGCAGCCATCATTTAAAGAGTGCGTAATAGCTCACTAGTCGAGTGACACTGCGCCGAAAATGTACCGGGGCTAAACATATTACCGAAGCTGTGGATTGTCCTTTGGACAATGGTAGGAGAGCGTTCTAAGGGCGTTGAAGCATGATCGTAAGGACATGTGGAGCGCTTAGAAGTGAGAATGCCGGTGTGAGTAGCGAAAGACGGGTGAGAATCCCGTCCACCGATTGACTAAGGTTTCCAGAGGAAGGCTCGTCCGCTCTGGGTTAGTCGGGTCCTAAGCTGAGGCCGACAGGCGTAGGCGATGGATAACAGGTTGATATTCCTGTACCACCTATAATCGTTTTAATCGATGGGGGGACGCAGTAGGATAGGCGAAGCGTGCGATTGGATTGCACGTCTAAGCAGTAAGGCTGAGTATTAGGCAAATCCGGTACTCGTTAAGGCTGAGCTGTGATGGGGAGAAGACATTGTGTCTTCGAGTCGTTGATTTCACACTGCCGAGAAAAGCCTCTAGATAGAAAATAGGTGCCCGTACCGCAAACCGACACAGGTAGTCAAGATGAGAATTCTAAGGTGAGCGAGCGAACTCTCGTTAAGGAACTCGGCAAAATGACCCCGTAACTTCGGGAGAAGGGGTGCTCTTTAGGGTTAACGCCCAGAAGAGCCGCAGTGAATAGGCCCAAGCGACTGTTTATCAAAAACACAGGTCTCTGCTAAACCGTAAGGTGATGTATAGGGGCTGACGCCTGCCCGGTGCTGGAAGGTTAAGAGGAGTGGTTAGCTTCTGCGAAGCTACGAATCGAAGCCCCAGTAAACGGCGGCCGTAACTATAACGGTCCTAAGGTAGCGAAATTCCTTGTCGGGTAAGTTCCGACCCGCACGAAAGGCGTAACGATTTGGGCACTGTCTCAACGAGAGACTCGGTGAAATCATAGTACCTGTGAAGATGCAGGTTACCCGCGACAGGACGGAAAGACCCCGTGGAGCTTTACTGTAGCCTGATATTGAAATTCGGCACAGCTTGTACAGGATAGGTAGGAGCCTTTGAAACGTGAGCGCTAGCTTACGTGGAGGCGCTGGTGGGATACTACCCTAGCTGTGTTGGCTTTCTAACCCGCACCACTTATCGTGGTGGGAGACAGTGTCAGGCGGGCAGTTTGACTGGGGCGGTCGCCTCCTAAAAGGTAACGGAGGCGCTCAAAGGTTCCCTCAGAATGGTTGGAAATCATTCATAGAGTGTAAAGGCATAAGGGAGCTTGACTGCGAGACCTACAAGTCGAGCAGGGTCGAAAGACGGACTTAGTGATCCGGTGGTTCCGCATGGAAGGGCCATCGCTCAACGGATAAAAGCTACCCCGGGGATAACAGGCTTATCTCCCCCAAGAGTTCACATCGACGGGGAGGTTTGGCACCTCGATGTCGGCTCATCGCATCCTGGGGCTGTAGTCGGTCCCAAGGGTTGGGCTGTTCGCCCATTAAAGCGGTACGCGAGCTGGGTTCAGAACGTCGTGAGACAGTTCGGTCCCTATCCGTCGTGGGCGTAGGAAATTTGAGAGGAGCTGTCCTTAGTACGAGAGGACCGGGATGGACATACCTCTGGTGTACCAGTTGTCGTGCCAACGGCATAGCTGGGTAGCTATGTGTGGACGGGATAAGTGCTGAAAGCATCTAAGCATGAAGCCCCCCTCAAGATGAGATTTCCCAACTTCGGTTATAAGATCCCTCAAAGATGATGAGGTTAATAGGTTCGAGGTGGAAGCATGGTGACATGTGGAGCTGACGAATACTAATCGATCGAAGACTTAATCAAAATAAATGTTTTGCGAAGCAAAATCACTTTTACTTACTATCTAGTTTTGAATGTATAAATTACATTCATATGTCTGGTGACTATAGCAAGGAGGTCACACCTGTTCCCATGCCGAACACAGAAGTTAAGCTCCTTAGCGTCGATGGTAGTCGAACTTACGTTCCGCTAGAGTAGAACGTTGCCAGGCATAATATTAATCCACAGTAGCTCAGTGGTAGAGCTATCGGCTGTTAACCGATCGGTCGTAGGTTCGAGTCCTACCTGTGGAGCCATGGCTCCTTGGTCAAGCGGTTAAGACACCGCCCTTTCACGGCGGTAACACGGGTTCGAGTCCCGTAGGAGTCATTATTTTGGAGAATTAGCTCAGCTGGGAGAGCATCTGCCTTACAAGCAGAGGGTCGGCGGTTCGAACCCGTCATTCTCCACCATTTTGATTATTAAATTATATGAATAAGCTGGAGGGGTAGCGAAGTGGCTAAACGCGGCGGACTGTAAATCCGCTCCTTCGGGTTCGGCAGTTCGAATCTGCCCCCCTCCACCATCTATATATTGGGCTATAGCCAAGCGGTAAGGCAACGGACTTTGACTCCGTCACTCGTTGGTTCGAATCCAGCTAGCCCAGCCATTAGAGCCATTAGCTCAGTTGGTAGAGCATCTGACTTTTAATCAGAGGGTCAGAGGTTCGAATCCTCTATGGCTCACTACTTGCACTTTCCATTTTTGGGAAGTGCTTTTTTTTAGGTTCTCCACCAAATGTGGTGGGTATATAATTTAAAGAACTATTTTTAAAATACAACTTTTAGAGCTTTTATTATTAGGCGGCCAGTCCATTATTGGGCTTGGTTGTCTTCTTTTTTTCTCCTTTGTACAAGCTGAAAATCATCATTATACGTGCTTTAAAGTTGTTGAAATTTCTGTAACCAAAAGAAATTCACTTGATTAATTTTATCTTATTATTAATTCCTTCTATAGCACCATTATTAAATGCTGGGTAATAAATTGTATTTCTTAACATCCTTTGATGTTTTCTATAATATTTAACCACTTTCCATACACCCTTACTCACAGACTTTTTACTAACTGAATTTAAACGATTAATAAATTTAGGCCAATTACATAACCTTAGGTCTTTTCGTAATCCTTGGACAAGTTCGTAGGAGTGTCGTAGTATATCGTCTTTTGAAAGCATGAATTCTACAATGTCAGATGAGCGTTTATAAGCCTTAAAAGATTTATTCCATCTGTATTTACTAAATATGGTTTTACTAGTATCCATCAATAGGACTTTCCAGTTATTCTTAAAAATTGTATAATCAGGTCCTTTTTTATTACGGTATTCATTCATAACTTGTACACGATACTTATTAAGTTCTCTATTTAAATGTTGAACGATATGGAATCTGTCAAAAATAATAGCTGCATTAGGAAATAGGTCGCGAAATAATCGGACATAGGGTTCATACATGTCAATAGTAACCGTCTTAACTTGTTGTCGATTTTTTAAATCGAATCGCTCGAAATAGGCACGCAAGAATCTTGTAGTTCTATTTTCTAAAATATCTATAACATCATGAGTATCATTATCTATAAAAATGAAACTCATTGATCCAGTTACATTTTTAACGCTTTTAAATTCATCCATAGCGATGTGTTCTGGCAAACAATTAAAGGGTTTAATTCGTAATGAATTAGCCGCTTTAGTTCTAATACGACTTACAGTAGATGGAGAGATACAGTTATCTTCTGCAGTATCAATCTCTGTTTTAACTTTAGTAGCTTCTTCTATAACTTTTTGAGTAACACATCTTGAGATAAAACACGACTCATCAACAATTGACGTTTTAGCAGTAAAAGTGCCATTGCATTCTAAGCATTTAAAACGTTGTTTAGCTAAGTTGAGGTATGTGTTATACCCTTGAGTTTTAAGTAAAGTAATACGAGAAACACGCTTACCATGTTTATGAATTTGTCCTTCATTTTTAACTCCACAACAATAACAGGCCGAAGGCTTATACGTTAGTACAGCATTAACCACTGTTGCTTTTTTTCCTTTGATAATGACGTCAATTTCTTGGTTTATATATTTTATATTTTCATCTTTTATTCTTAGTAATTCTAAGGTATCATTACACATAGGCGCACTTGTCTCCTTTAGTTTGGGTTTGGTCACTTTAAATTATAGAGGCAATTGCGCTTTTTGTGTATTAAAAAAAGCAGGAAGTTTTACCTTCCCACCATAAAAGATGAAGAACCTTTTTTTATGAAGTAATAAGATAAACAGATTATATGTGTAGCTATTGCTTGATAATGGTAAGCGCATACATTATTCTTTAATTACATAGAGCAAAGGGGGACGCTTATGACAAAGACAAAAGCAATTGATATTATAGGTGCACCATCAACATTTGGACAAAGAAAATTAGGTGTTGATTTAGGACCAACAGCAATTAGATATGCTGGATTAATTTCAAGATTAAAGCAATTAGACCTTGATGTATATGACAAGGGGGATATTAAGGTACCTGCTGTGAACATTGAAAAATTTCATAGTGAACAAAAAGGATTAAGAAATTATGATGAAATTATAGATGTTAATCAAAAATTAAATAAAGAGGTTTCAGCATCAATTGAAAATAACAGATTTCCTCTAGTTCTTGGTGGAGATCATTCTATTGCGGTAGGTTCAGTATCAGCAATAAGTAAACATTATAATAATTTAGGTGTTATTTGGTATGATGCACATGGTGATTTAAATATACCTGAAGAGTCACCAAGTGGAAATATTCATGGTATGCCTCTAAGGATTTTGACAGGCGAAGGTCCCAAAGAACTTTTAGAATTAAATAGTAATGTAATCAAGCCAGAAAACATCGTACTAATTGGTATGAGAGATTTAGATAAAGGTGAAAGACAATTTATCAAAGATCATAATATTAAAACATTTACTATGTCAGATATTGATAAATTGGGGATAAAGGAAGTAATTGAAAATACAATAGAATATTTGAAGTCACGCAATGTTGATGGCGTTCATTTATCTTTAGATGTTGATGCTTTAGATCCGCTTGAAACGCCAGGCACTGGTACTAGAGTTTTGGGTGGTCTTAGTTATAGAGAAAGCCATTTTGCATTGGAATTACTGCATCAATCACATTTAATTTCCTCAATGGATTTAGTTGAAGTAAATCCATTGATTGACAGTAATAATCATACTGCTGAACAAGCGGTTTCATTAGTTGGAACATTTTTTGGTGAAACTTTATTATAAATAAATGATTTGTAGTGTATAAAGTATATTTTGCTTTTTGCACTACTTTTTTTAATTCACTAAAATGATTAAGAGTAGTTATAATCTTTAAAATAAATTTTTTCTATTTAAATATATGTTCGTATGACAGTGATGTAAATGATTGGTATAATGGGTATTATGGAAAAATATTACCCGGAGGAGATGTTATGGATTTTTCCAACTTTTTTCAAAACCTCAGTACGTTAAAAATTGTAACGAGTATCCTTGATTTACTGATAGTTTGGTATGTACTTTATCTTCTCATCACGGTCTTTAAGGGAACTAAAGCGATACAATTACTTAAAGGGATATTAGTAATTGTTATTGGTCAGCAGATAAGTATGATATTGAACTTGACTGCAACATCTAAATTATTCGATATCGTTATTCAATGGGGGGTATTAGCTTTAATAGTAATATTCCAACCAGAAATTAGACGTGCGTTAGAACAACTTGGTAGAGGTAGCTTTTTAAAACGCTATACTTCTAATACGTATAGTAAAGATGAAGAGAAATTGATTCAATCGGTTTCAAAGGCTGTGCAATATATGGCTAAAAGACGTATAGGTGCATTAATTGTCTTTGAAAAAGAAACAGGTCTTCAAGATTATATTGAAACAGGTATTGCAATGGATTCAAATATTTCGCAAGAACTTTTAATTAATGTCTTTATACCTAACACACCTTTACATGATGGTGCAATGATTATTCAAGGCACGAAGATTGCAGCAGCAGCAAGTTATTTGCCATTGTCTGATAGTCCTAAGATATCTAAAAGTTTGGGTACAAGACATAGAGCTGCGGTTGGTATTTCAGAAGTATCTGATGCATTTACCGTTATTGTATCTGAAGAAACTGGTGATATTTCGGTAACATTTGATGGAAAATTACGACGAGACATTTCAAACGAAATTTTTGAAGAGTTGCTTGCTGAACATTGGTTTGGCACACGCTTTCAAAAGAAAGGTGTGAAATAATATGCTAGAAAGTAAATGGGGCTTGAGATTTATTGCCTTTCTTTTGGCATTGTTTTTCTTTTTATCTGTTAACAATGTTTTTGGAAATATCTTTAACACTGGTAATCTTGGTCAAAAGTCTAGTAAAACGATTCAAGATGTACCCGTTGAAATTCTTTATAACACTAAAGATTTGCATTTAACAAAAGCGCCTGAAACAGTTAATGTGACTATTTCAGGACCACAATCAAAGATAATAAAAATTGAAAATCCAGAAGATTTAAGAGTAGTGATTGATTTATCAAATGCTAAAGCTGGAAAATATCAAGAGAAGTATCAAGTTAAAGGGTTAGCTGATGACATTCATTATTCTGTAAAACCTAAATTAGCAAATATTACGCTTGAAAACAAAGTAACTAAAAAGATGACAGTTCAACCTGATGTAAGTCAGAGTGATATTGATCCACTTTATAAAATTACAAAGCAAGAAGTTTCACCACAAACAGTTAAAGTAACAGGTGGAGAAGAACAATTGAATGATATCGCTTATTTAAAAGCCACTTTTAAAACTAATAAAAAGATTAATGGTGACACAAAAGATGTCGCAGAAGTAACGGCTTTTGATAAAAAACTGAATAAATTAAATGTATCGATTCAACCTAATGAAGTGAATTTACAAGTTAAAGTAGAGCCTTTTAGCAAAAAGGTTAAAGTAAATGTTAAACAGAAAGGTAGTTTAGCAGATGATAAAGAGTTAAGTTCGATTGATTTAGAAGATAAAGAAATTGAAATCTTCGGTAGTCGAGATGACTTACAAAATATAAGCGAAGTTGATGCAGAAGTAGATTTAGATGGTATTTCAGAATCAACTGAAAAGACTGTAAAAATCAATTTACCAGAACATGTCACTAAAGCACAACCAAGTGAAACGAAGGCTTATATAAATGTAAAATAAATAGCTAAATTAAAGGAGAGTAAACAATGGGAAAATATTTTGGTACAGACGGAGTAAGAGGTGTCGCAAACCAAGAACTAACACCTGAATTGGCATTTAAATTAGGAAGATACGGTGGCTATGTTCTAGCACATAATAAAGGTGAAAAACACCCACGTGTACTTGTAGGTCGCGATACTAGAGTTTCAGGTGAAATGTTAGAATCAGCATTAATAGCTGGTTTGATTTCAATTGGTGCAGAAGTGATGCGATTAGGTATTATTTCAACACCAGGTGTTGCATATTTAACACGCGATATGGGTGCAGAGTTAGGTGTAATGATTTCAGCCTCTCATAATCCAGTTGCAGATAATGGTATTAAATTCTTTGGATCAGATGGTTTTAAACTATCAGATGAACAAGAAAATGAAATTGAAGCATTATTGGATCAAGAAAACCCAGAATTACCAAGACCAGTTGGCAATGATATTGTACATTATTCAGATTACTTTGAAGGGGCACAAAAATATTTGAGCTATTTAAAATCAACAGTAGATGTTAACTTTGAAGGTTTGAAAATTGCTTTAGATGGTGCAAATGGTTCAACATCATCACTA
Organism: Staphylococcus aureus; assembly: GCF_001027105.1. Lineage (GTDB taxonomy): Bacteria > Bacillota > Bacilli > Staphylococcales > Staphylococcaceae > Staphylococcus > Staphylococcus aureus. The sequence goes on along the minus strand of NZ_CP011526.1, from coordinate 2,168,176 downwards.
GCGCCATTCTTATTTGGTGACTTAGAAGCAGATACTGAAACAATTGGATGTAGTCCTGATGGATATAATATCAATGAGAAATGTGGCTCTACACATCCTGAAAAATTAGCTGAAAAAGTAGTTGAAACTGAAAGTGATTTTGGGTTAGCATTTGACGGCGATGGAGACAGAATCATAGCAGTAGATGAGAATGGTCAAATCGTTGACGGTGACCAAATTATGTTTATTATTGGTCAAGAAATGCATAAAAATCAAGAATTGAATAATGACATGATTGTTTCTACTGTTATGAGTAATTTAGGTTTTTACAAAGCGCTTGAACAAGAAGGAATTAAATCTAATAAAACTAAAGTTGGCGACAGATATGTAGTAGAAGAAATGCGTCGCGGTAATTATAACTTAGGTGGAGAACAATCTGGACATATCGTTATGATGGATTACAATACAACTGGTGATGGTTTATTAACTGGTATTCAATTAGCTTCTGTAATAAAAATGACTGGTAAATCACTAAGTGAATTAGCTGGACAAATGAAAAAATATCCACAATCATTAATTAACGTACGCGTAACAGATAAATATCGTGTTGAAGAAAATGTTGACGTTAAAGAAGTTATGACTAAAGTAGAAGTAGAAATGAATGGAGAAGGTCGAATTTTAGTAAGACCTTCTGGAACAGAACCATTAGTTCGTGTCATGGTTGAAGCAGCAACTGATGAAGATGCTGAAAGATTTGCACAACAAATAGCTGATGTGGTTCAAGATAAAATGGGATTAGATAAATAAATACTGTATTACAAATGAGCCGATGCGTATGCATCGGTTTTTTGTGTTTGTAGAAATAATTTATAGTACAAACGTAAAATGATATAAACAAAATAAAAACAAAGTAATCAATATGTAATATAAAATACACTGGTACTCAATATATAATGATGATAAAATTAATTTTAATTAGATAGAGTTGCTTTGTGTTTTTAACGCAGATGCTACTACTTATCTTAACAGTTGATTAAGTGAAATCATTTAACAGCGAGAATAATCAACCAGGAGGATGACTTAATGAATTTATTCAGACAACAAAAATTTAGTATCAGAAAATTTAATGTCGGTATTTTTTCAGCTTTAATTGCCACTGTTACTTTTATATCTACTAACCCGACAACAGCGTCTGCAGCAGAGCAAAATCAGCCTGCACAAAATCAACCAGCACAACCAGCTGATGCCAATACACAGCCTAACGCAAATGCTGGTGCTCAAGCTAATCCTACAGCACAGCCAGCTGCACCTGCCAACCAAGGACAACCAGCAGTACAACCAGCAAACCAAGGTGGACAGGCTAATCCAGCAGGAGGAGCAGCACAACCAAATACACAACCAGCTGGACAAGGTGATCAAGCTGATCCGAATAACGCTGCACAAGCACAACCTGGAAATCAAGCAACACCGGCAAACCAAGCAGGTCAAGGAAATAACCAAGCAACACCTAATAATAATGCAACACCGGCAAATCAAACACAGCCAGCGAATGCTCCAGCAGCAGCGCAACCAGCAGCACCTGTAGCAGCAAACGCACAAACTCAAGATCCAAATGCTAGCAATACTGGTGAAGGCAGTATTAATACGACATTAACATTTGATGATCCTGCCATATCAACAGATGAGAATAGACAGGATCCAACTGTAACTGTTACAGATAAAGTAAATGGTTATTCATTAATTAACAACGGTAAGATTGGTTTCGTTAACTCAGAATTAAGACGAAGCGATATGTTTGATAAGAATAACCCTCAAAACTATCAAGCTAAAGGAAACGTGGCTGCATTAGGTCGTGTGAATGCAAATGATTCTACAGATCATGGTAACTTTAACGGTATTTCAAAAACTGTAAATGTAAAACCAGATTCAGAATTAATTATTAACTTTACTACTATGCAAACGAATAGTAAGCAAGGTGCAACAAATTTAGTTATTAAAGATGCTAAGAAAAATACTGAATTAGCAACTGTAAATGTTGCTAAGACTGGTACTGCACATTTATTTAAAGTACCAACTGATGCTGATCGTTTAGATTTACAATTTATTCCTGACAATACAGCAGTTGCTGATGCTTCAAGAATTACAACAAATAAAGATGGTTATAAATACTATTCATTCATTGATAATGTAGGTCTATTCTCAGGATCACATTTATATGTCAAAAATAGAGATTTAGCACCGAAAGCAACTAACAATAAAGAATATACTATTAATACTGAAATCGGTAACAATGGTAATTTTGGTGCTTCATTAAAAGCAGATCAATTTAAATATGAAGTAACATTACCACAAGGTGTAACTTACGTTAATAATTCATTAACTACAACATTCCCTAATGGTAATGAAGACAGTACAGTATTGAAAAATATGACTGTTAATTATGATCAAAATGCAAATAAAGTTACATTTACAAGCCAAGGTGTGACAACGGCACGTGGTACACACACTAAAGAAGTTTTATTCCCAGATAAATCTTTAAAATTATCATATAAAGTTAATGTTGCGAATATCGATACACCTAAAAATATTGATTTTAATGAAAAATTAACATATCGTACTGCTTCAGATGTTGTAATTAATAATGCGCAACCAGAAGTTACACTAACTGCAGATCCATTTTCAGTAGCGGTTGAAATGAACAAAGATGCGTTGCAACAACAAGTAAACTCACAAGTTGATAATAGTCATTACACAACAGCATCAATTGCAGAATACAATAAACTTAAACAACAAGCAGATACTATTTTAAATGAAGATGCGAATCATGTTAAAACTGCAAATCGTGCATCTCAAGCGGATATTGATGGTTTAGTAACTAAATTACAAGCTGCATTAATTGATAATCAAGCAGCAATTGCTGAATTAGATACTAAAGCTCAAGAAAAGGTTACAGCAGCACAACAAAGTAAAAAAGTTACGCAAGATGAAGTTGCAGCACTTGTAACTAAAATTAACAATGATAAAAATAATGCAATCGCAGAAATTAATAAACAAACTACAGCACAAGGTGTCACAACTGAAAAAGATAATGGTATCGCAGTGTTAGAACAAGATGTGATTACACCAACAGTTAAACCTCAAGCGAAACAAGATATTATCCAAGCAGTTACAACTCGTAAACAACAAATTAAAAAGTCAAATGCATCATTACAAGATGAAAAAGATGTAGCAAATGATAAAATTGGTAAAATTGAAACAAAGGCAATTAAAGATATTGATGCAGCAACAACAAATGCACAAGTAGAAGCCATTAAAACAAAAGCAATCAATGATATTAATCAAACTACACCTGCTACAACAGCTAAAGCAGCAGCTCTTGAAGAATTTGACGAAGTTGTTCAAGCACAAATTGATCAAGCACCTTTAAATCCTGATACAACAAATGAAGAAGTAGCGGAAGCTATTGAACGTATTAATGCAGCTAAAGTTTCTGGTGTTAAAGCAATTGAAGCGACAACGACTGCACAAGATTTAGAAAGAGTTAAAAACGAAGAAATCTCAAAAATTGAAAATATTACTGACTCTACGCAAACAAAAATGGATGCCTATAATGAAGTTAAACAAGCTGCAACAGCTAGAAAAGCTCAAAATGCTACAGTTTCAAATGCAACAAATGAAGAAGTAGCAGAAGCTGATGCAGCAGTAGATGCAGCTCAAAAGCAAGGTTTACATGACATCCAAGTTGTTAAATCAAAACAGGAAGTTGCTGATACAAAATCAAAAGTATTAGATAAAATCAATGCAATTCAAACACAAGCAAAAGTTAAACCTGCAGCTGATACGGAAGTAGAAAACGCATATAATACACGTAAACAAGAAATTCAAAATAGCAATGCTTCAACTACAGAAGAAAAACAAGCTGCATATACAGAATTAGATACTAAAAAGCAAGAAGCAAGAACAAATCTTGATGCTGCAAATACAAACAGTGATGTAACAACAGCTAAAGACAATAGTATTGCTGCAATTAATCAAGTTCAAGCTGCCACAACTAAGAAATCGGATGCAAAAGCGGAAATCGCTCAAAAAGCAAGTGAACGTAAAACAGCAATTGAAGCAATGAATGATTCGACTACTGAAGAACAACAAGCAGCGAAAGACAAAGTGGATCAAGCAGTAGTTACTGCAAACGCTGATATAGATAATGCTGCAGCAAACAATGATGTGGATAATGCAAAAACTACAAATGAAGCTACAATCGCAGCCATTACACCTGATGCAAATGTTAAACCAGCAGCAAAACAAGCAATTGCAGATAAAGTACAAGCTCAAGAAACAGCAATTGATGGAAATAACGGCTCAACAACTGAAGAAAAAGCAGCTGCTAAACAACAAGTTCAAACTGAAAAAACAACAGCTGATGCCGCAATAGATGCAGCACATACAAATGCGGAAGTTGAAGCGGCTAAAAAAGCAGCAATTGCTAAAATTGAAGCGATTCAGCCAGCAACAACAACTAAAGATAATGCGAAAGAAGCAATTGCTACGAAAGCGAATGAACGTAAAACAGCAATCGCTCAAACGCAAGACATTACTGCTGAAGAAATTGCAGCGGCTAATGCGGACGTAGATAATGCTGTGACACAAGCAAATAGCAACATTGAAGCTGCTAATAGTCAAAATGATGTAGACCAAGCGAAAACGACAGGTGAAAATAGTATTGATCAAGTAACACCAACAGTTAATAAAAAAGCAACTGCACGTAATGAAATCACAGCAATTTTAAATAACAAATTGCAAGAGATTCAAGCTACGCCAGATGCAACAGATGAAGAAAAACAAGCAGCTGATGCTGAAGCAAATACTGAAAATGGTAAAGCAAATCAAGCCATTTCAGCAGCAACTACTAACGCACAAGTTGATGAAGCTAAAGCAAATGCAGAAGCAGCGATTAATGCGGTAACACCAAAAGTTGTGAAGAAACAAGCGGCTAAAGATGAAATTGATCAATTACAAGCAACGCAAACAAATGTTATCAATAATGATCAGAACGCTACAACAGAAGAAAAAGAAGCAGCTATTCAACAATTAGCAACAGCAGTTACAGACGCGAAAAATAATATTACAGCTGCAACTGATGATAATGGTGTAGATCAGGCGAAAGACGCTGGAAAGAATTCAATTCAAAGCACGCAACCAGCAACAGCGGTTAAATCAAATGCTAAAAATGATGTTGATCAAGCTGTGACAACTCAAAATCAAGCAATTGATAATACAACTGGTGCTACAACTGAAGAGAAAAATGCAGCAAAAGATTTAGTTTTAAAAGCTAAAGAAAAAGCGTATCAAGATATCTTAAATGCACAAACAACTAATGATGTTACGCAAATTAAAGATCAAGCAGTTGCTGATATTCAAGGTATTACTGCAGATACAACAATTAAAGATGTTGCGAAAGATGAATTAGCAACAAAAGCAAACGAACAAAAAGCGCTTATTGCACAAACTGCAGATGCGACTACTGAAGAAAAAGAACAAGCAAATCAACAAGTAGACGCACAATTAACACAAGGTAATCAAAATATTGAAAATGCACAGTCAATCGATGATGTAAACACTGCAAAAGATAATGCAATTCAAGCAATTGACCCAATTCAAGCATCAACAGATGTTAAAACGAATGCAAGAGCGGAATTGCTAACTGAAATGCAAAATAAAATAACTGAAATACTTAATAATAATGAGACTACTAATGAAGAAAAAGGTAACGATATTGGACCAGTTAGAGCAGCATATGAAGAAGGTTTAAATAATATTAATGCAGCAACTACTACAGGTGATGTAACTACTGCTAAAGATACAGCAGTACAAAAAGTTCAACAACTTCATGCAAATCCTGTTAAGAAACCAGCAGGTAAAAAAGAATTAGATCAAGCTGCAGCTGATAAGAAAACACAAATAGAACAAACACCAAATGCATCACAACAAGAAATTAATGATGCAAAACAAGAAGTTGATACTGAATTAAATCAAGCGAAAACAAATGTCGATCAATCATCAACAAATGAATATGTTGATAATGCAGTTAAAGAAGGAAAAGCTAAAATTAATGCAGTTAAAACATTTAGTGAGTACAAAAAAGATGCTTTAGCTAAAATTGAAGATGCATATAATGCTAAAGTAAACGAAGCGGATAACTCTAACGCATCGACTTCAAGTGAAATTGCTGAAGCGAAACAAAAACTTGCTGAATTAAAACAAACTGCGGATCAAAATGTTAATCAAGCTACTTCTAAAGATGACATTGAAGTTCAAATTCATAATGACTTAGATAATATTAACGATTACACAATTCCAACAGGTAAAAAAGAATCAGCTACAACAGATTTATATGCTTATGCAGATCAGAAGAAAAATAATATTTCAGCTGACACTAATGCAACACAAGATGAAAAGCAACAAGCAATTAAGCAAGTTGACCAAAATGTTCAAACTGCATTAGAAAGCATTAATAATGGTGTGGATAATGGTGACGTTGATGATGCATTAACACAAGGTAAAGCAGCAATTGATGCTATTCAAGTAGATGCTACTGTTAAACCTAAAGCGAACCAAGCTATTGAAGTTAAAGCAGAAGATACGAAAGAATCTATTGATCAAAGTGACCAGTTAACTGCTGAAGAAAAAACTGAAGCATTAGCAATGATTAAACAAATTACAGATCAAGCTAAACAAGGTATTACTGATGCAACAACAACTGCTGAAGTTGAAAAAGCGAAAGCTCAAGGACTTGAAGCATTTGATAACATTCAAATCGACTCAACAGAAAAACAAAAAGCTATCGAAGAATTAGAAACTGCACTAGACCAGATTGAAGCAGGTGTAAATGTCAACGCTGATGCTACAACTGAAGAAAAAGAAGCGTTTACGAATGCTTTAGAAGACATTTTATCAAAAGCAACTGAAGATATTTCTGATCAAACTACAAATGCAGAAATCGCTACTGTCAAAAATAGTGCGCTTGAACAACTTAAAGCACAACGTATTAATCCTGAAGTTAAGAAAAATGCTTTGGAAGCAATCAGAGAAGTGGTTAACAAGCAAATAGAAATAATTAAAAATGCAGATGCAGATGCATCGGCGAAAGAAATTGCACGTACGGATTTAGGTAGATATTTTGACAGATTTGCTGATAAATTAGATAAAACACAAACAAATGCAGAAGTTGCTGAATTACAAAATGTAACGATACCTGCAATTGAAGCGATTGTGCCTCAGAATGATCCAGATGCTAATGATACTAATAATGGTATAGATAATAATGATGCAACAGCAAATTCAAATGCTAATGCAACACCAGAAAATACTGGACAACCTAACGTATCTGAGACGACAGCTAATGGCAAAGCAGACGCTTCTCCGACAACACCAAATAATAGTGATGCGGCAACAGGTGAAACAACAGCAACATCAGCAACTGATGATGCAAATGATAAACCGCAAGCTAATAACAATTCTAGTGTAGATGCATCAACAAACAGTCCGACAATGGATAACGATGTAACTAGTAAACCAGAAGTAGAATCAACTAATAACGGCACAACTGATAAACCTGTAACAGAAACTGATAATGCAACGCCAGCAGAAAGCACAACAAATAACAATAGTACAACTACAGCAACAAACGAGAATGCACCAACAGGATCAACAGCAACGGCTCCAACAACTGCGAGCACAGAAGCAGCATCATCTGCTGATAGCAAAGATAATGCATCTGTAAATGATTCAAAACAAAATGCTGAAGTAAATAATAGTGCTGAATCTCAATCAACTAATGACAAGGTTGCACAACCAAAATCTGAAAATAAAGCTAAGGCAGAAAAAGATGGTAGTGATTCAACAAATCAAAGTATGGTTGAATCAACAACTGAAACATTGCCTTCAGCAGACATAACAGAACCAAATGTACCTTCTAATACATCAAAAGATAAAGAAGAAAGTACGACAAATCAAACTGATGCAGGACAACTTAAGTCTGAAACTAACGTTGCATCTAACGAAGCAGATAAATCGCCAAGCAAAGCTGATACTGAAGTTTCGAATAAACCATCAACATCTGCATCTTCTGAAGCAAAAGAAAAAATGACTTCAACTAATGTTAGCCAAAAAGATGATACGGCAACAGCAGATACTAATGATACGCAAAAATCAGTTGGTTCAGCTGCAAACAATAAAGCTACGCAAAACGACGGTGCCAATGCATCTCCAGCTACAGTTTCAAATGGAAGCAATAGTGCTAATCAAGATATGCTTAATGTAACTAACACTGACGACCACCAAGCTAAGACAAAATCAGCTCAACAAGGAAAAGTTAATAAAGCTAAACAACAAGCTAAAACTTTACCAGATACTGGTATGTCACATAATGACGATTTACCATATGCTGAATTAGCTCTAGGTGCAGGTATGGCATTCTTAATTAGAAGATTCACTAAGAAAGACCAACAAACTGAAGAATAAAATTTATTCAAGAATGTGAACATCTAGTTATTTCATAGGGAAATATTCCTTACTAAGTAACCAAGTCTAACAGTTAATATGAATTTGTTTTAGTAATGACCAATAGCCATTGAATAGGTGGCTGTGGCTCGAAAATAAAACAAATTATTAACGCAAAAATACTCCTTTCATACATAACACAAGTTAAGTGTCTATGTTGAAGGGAGTATTTTTTATGTTCAGAAATTTAATATTGTTAATTCAAGGGAACTACTACATTATTACTGATTGTTAACGAATAACGTTGGAAACTTCTTGTTTCAAACAAAGCTCAATAAATTATGAAAGTGAATTGTACGCTTCAATTATTTCATCGGCTAAGCCATCGTCAACTTTAGCATATTCACTTAAAAACGCTTTTAAACCGTGTTCTTTAATGTAATTATTTTTCTCAACAGTTTCTTGGTCTGCTGTATCATCATACTTCAATAACAATGCAGCTGTATTTAATAAACCAGTGCGTTCTAAATCTTTATTATAAAGATATGTTAATGGTTTTATAATTCTATCTTTAGGGCCAATTTTACGTAATGTACCTCGTCCGACACGTGTTACTTCATCAGATAAATAAGAATTGTTGAAACGATCTATTATTTTTTCAACATAACCAGCTTGTTCCGCTTCAGTAAAATCAAATTCATTAGTAATATATTGACTAGTTTCAGCTAAAACACGGCGTAAGCCAGCTTCAATTGAACTATCTTCAACTGCATCTAAAACTGTAGCTTTACCTGCAAATTTACCAGCATACGCTAAATATGCATGTCCTGTATTCACAGTTAATAATTTACGCTCAATATATGGTGTTAAATCATCAACATATTTAATATGGTTTAGTTCTGGACCATACCATGCATCTTTTTCAACAACCCATTCGTAAAATGGCTCAACCATAACGTCTAATATATTTTCATTCTTTTGTAATGGTACAATTCTATCAACTGCTGAGTTAGCAAAATGAATATTGTTACCAAGAGGGCCAGTAATATCAAGTACTGCTTTTTTCAATGTATCAGTTGCCATAATAGCATTCTCACAAGCAACAATATTAACATGGTTTGTTTTTTCTTTTAAGAAAGGCGCAAAAGATTTAGCAATAATAGGTAGTATGTTAACACCAACAGCTGTTGTAATAATATCAGCTTCTAGAATTGCTTGTTTCAACGCTTCAGAAGGTTGCATTGAATTAATTGCATCAACATTATTCACGCGCGTCGTTGTTTTAGACTCATCAGCTAAAATAACATCGTATTGATGATCATGAGCTAAAGCATTAATGATTTCTTCATTGACGTCTGCAAATGTTACTTTAACATTGTTGTCTGCAAGAATATAACCAATGAAACCACGACCTATGTTACCAGCACCAAAGTGAACTGCTTTCATTATGCATCTGCCTCCTCGAATACTTGTTTAATTTCTTCTGCAGATTTTGCTTGAACGATACGATCCACATTTTCTTCTTCGCTAAATGTAATTGCAATTTTAGATAACAAGTCTAAATGTTCGCCATCTTTACCAGCAATTCCCACGACAACTTTAACTACTTCGCCATCCCAGTCAACGCCTTCAGGGATTTGTAATAATGTTAAACCTGAGTGAATCACATTTGTTTTAGCTTCATCTGTGCCATGAGGAATTGCTAAGCCATTTCCCATAAATGTTGATACGACTTGCTCACGATCTTTCATTGCTTGAATATAAGCATCTGTTACAGCACCACTATCAACTAAGGCTTTACCTGCTTTTTCAATTGCTTCATTTTGGCTGTTAACATTTACATTTAAAAAGATATTGTCATTACTAAATAATTCGCTCATTTTGTACACTCCTAAATAAATTGTTTTTTAATTCGTTCTAAAAATTTGTTTCTTAATAATGTTTCAAGTTCCTGTGGATTTTCCATAAAAGTATCAATAGATTCTAATTTCAAACTTAAAAATTCGGACAAGTCACTTACCAGTGATGCCATAAAATCATTGTCAGAAATAAACATGGAAATCATATATTTAATTGTTTGATTGTCATTTTGAATACTAGGCAATGTTAACGGTTCTTCTAAAACTGTGATTAGAATCATAGGGTGTTTAATCATATTGTCTCTTAGGTGTGGTATTGCAACAGGATATGGACTTAATATCCATCCTGGATTGTCAATCAATCGTTGCTCTAGTAGTTCAGCGAATGACGTTGGATCGTTTATTACATCGCATTGATATAGATAATCTGCGATATATGTTTGCCACTGTTTAACTTCGGTACTAACTATTTTCACTGAATCAAGCAAAGTTAAACCCGAACGCATATGATGCAATAATTGTTCTGATTTTTCGTCACTTAAATGTTTTTCGAAAACTGAAGTTAAGTATGAAGTTTGTTCATTTTCAAAAGATGTGTTGCCATCAACATCTTTCGTTTCAACATGAACATCATCCTTATCAATCATGTTTGATGATTTATCATGCGTCTCTTGGAACGTAGACTTTGTATTTAAAAACTGTGCGACATAACTGATATCACTATCTGGTAATAATGGGTTTACCGTTAAATAGGGGGAGTCGATGTCTAAATTCACAGTAGAAATAATGCCATCATATTGACTTAAATCTAGTGACTTCAAATCGCTGACTGATGCTTGTGTAATACGCTCAATCTCACTAAAAACTTGCTCTAGACGAGTTGATAATAGACGACTAGTTCCCATACCACTGCTGCAAACGACTAATATGTTTAAAAATCGATTACCTTGGTTTTTAATCGAGCCACCAAAGTGTAAAACTATAAAAGCAATTTCACTCTCTGGAAAAATCAAATCAGGCCAACAATCATTTAAAGCTAATCTTACATTTTCAAATAGTCTTGGATATTTGAACTTAATCATGTCTGTTAACGGATTATAGGTCTCGATATTAGCTTGCAAACGATTGATTGCAGGATTAAGGTGTAGCGTCAGTCCATCTACTAAAGTATCCAAATCTGCAAATGTCATACCGGAAATCATTTCTACTTTGTTAACAAACGCTTTAATTTTGTTTTCTTCACAACGATTATTTAATGATGTATCATTAAGATTTTTTCGTTTAGCTCCACGTAAATGGATAGTAATGAAAGCAATTTCTGCCTGATTAAACGTGACGTCATATATTTGACCAAGTTTATCAGCAAGTTCGCTTGCTACTTTGTGTTCAAATGTGTTTTGTACAGAATCATAAATATCATCGTTTAATGCGACATACTCTCCATTTTTTATACGTGAAATGGAGAGCACGATATGGACAGTTAAAGTTAAATAACTTGATTCGGTAAGTTGGTAGGGTAAGGCACTTAGGTAGTCCATTAATAGTCTTTCAACATTAAAAATGCGCTCTAAGTCAACAAAGTCTTTGTGGATTTGATTTAATGAATGAAAGACAAAATGATTTTCAATTACTGAATAAACGCTAGTACTATTTAAGTTATTCACCATTAATTGACTTAAAAATTCACGTTTCTTTGATTCAGTACCTACCAAGTAAATGCCTTCGCCACGCTTTCGAGATAAAGATAGTTGGTACTTATTTAAATCAAGCTCTAAATCATCTAACATCTTTGCTAAAGTCTGGACAGAAACGCCAATTTCTTGCGCTAAACTATATTGTTTAACTGGCTCCTTGGCTTGTATCAAAGCGTATATAATAATTACTTTCTGCTCTTCAACAGATAAGTCAATGGTTTGATGTTGTGCAATCGATTGCTTCAAATCGTTTAAATCAGAATCTGTGCCAGCAATGCGTAGCCCTTTTTTGTTTGCGCGTTCTAAAGTTAATGAAAATGAAGTTAAATATGCTTCAACACCTTTTAATTCACGGTGAATAGTACGAGAGGACACCGCAAGTTGCTGAGCAATGTCGTGTATAGTGATATATTGACCGTGGTACTTAATCAATAGGGCTATCATTTCTTTTTCACGTGTACTCAATAACATGGCGGTATCCTCCATTTTTTAATTTATTTAATTATTATGCTTGATCATCTTTTTTTAGATTATTTAAAAGTTCTTCATATCTTGGTGAATTAAGGAAATTATCCACTGAAATATGGATGGCATTTGGTGTTTGTTTAATAGCACGATCAGTTAGTTTTTTCTGAGTGATAACTAATTGAGCATCTTTTGGCAATTGATTAATCGCAGTATTTGTAACTGTAATATCATTAATGCCCGCCTTTTTAAATTTATTACGTAACATGCTTGCACCCATTGCACTAGAACCCATACCCGCATCGCAGGCAAAAATAACATGATTTATATTATTGTAATTGTGTGCATCAACATCTTCAGTGTTGTAATTATCCAATAGCGCTTCAGGATCATCATCTGATGAAGATGTTTCACTAACATTACCACTAGCATTTTCTTCTGTATTAACATTTTTATCAGAAGATACTAACTTAGAAGCAACGCTTGATTTTTTCCCTTTAGTATTTTCCATTTGAGCTGTCGCAGCTTCTAAATCCTGCTTTGGTTCTCTAGTGAACTTCATAATTAAAGCAGCTACAACGAATGATACAAGTGCAGCAAGGAAGACACCGAGTAACATGTGCAAGAATTCACCTCTAGGTGCATTTAAACAGTAAACTATAAATGAACCTGGTGACGCGGGACTTTTAAATCCAAATCCTGTTGCTTGATAAGTTGCAACACCAGTCATTCCACCTAAAATAACAGCGATAAATAATAAAGGACGCATTAATACATATGGGAAATAAATTTCATGAATACCACCTAAGAAGTGGATAATTCCAGCACCATATGACGTTGCTTTTGCAGTGCCTTTTCCAAAAATCATATAAGCAAGTAAGATACCTAAACCTGGTCCAGGGTTAGATTCAATTGTGTATAAAATTGATTGACCAGCTTTTGCAGCTTGATCTGCACCAAGCGGTGTGAATACACCATGGTTAATCGCATTGTTTAAAAATACAATTTTTGCAGGCTCTACTAAAATACTTACAAGTGGAAGTAGGTGTGCATGTACTAATGCTTCAACTGCCACTGATAAAATATGCATAATAAATTTCATAAGTGGTGCTAAAATTTTAAATCCTGCAATCGTCATGATAAATCCTAAAATACCAGCAGAAAAGTTATTAAATAACATTTCAAAACCTTGCGGCGTTCTAGGTTGAATCAATTGGTCGGTCTTCTTCATTAACCAACCAACAAGTGGACCCATAATCATTGCACCAAGTAACATTGGTGTATCAGGTAATGCAACGATGACCCCCATAGTTGCTGTTGCTGCGATGATACCACCACGTAAATCATAAATTAAACGACCACCACTAAATGCGATCAATAATGGGATTAAATAAGTAATCATTGGTCCTGCTAAAGTAGCTAAATCTTTGTTAGGTAACCATCCATTATCTATAAAAATGGCCGCGATAAAACCCCAAGCGATGAAAGCGCCAATGTTTGGCATGATCATACTACTTAAGAATGATCCAAATGCTTGAACACGACGACCAATTCCTTTTTTCTCTTCAGTTTGTGACATGTTTACACCTCTTTTTTAATATATGTGACTATATATAGTGTATAGAGAGGTTACTTGTTACTCAATATAAACAAAAATCAACTTTGTCAAAATAAATGTGACAAAATTAAATAAAGTGTCATCAATGTGACAGTATAGATATTTTGAAAAAGTAAAACAAAAAAATTGTTTTAGGATTTTTAAAATTTTATTGTGAAAATATTTGCAAAACAAAACAACACCGTTGTACAATAATGATTAATGGAAAGGGGGAAAGTTCGGCAGTACAGTTAAAGCGCCTGTGCAAATAAATATTTGTATTTGAAGATTAAAGGTTAATATATGAGTGGCCTTTATAGAGTGCAATATATGTATTTGTAGACGAGGAGGATAGTGATCGAATAGATCGGCGGATGCTATCCCGGATGTGGCTCATTCGTTAGCTTATTAAGTAAAACATTAGGGTGACTTAATGGACAAAGTTAATAAGATCGCCAGAAATTGAATATAAAAAATATTAATATGGAAAGTACAGTGTGAGCAATTTGTATAGTTGTAAAAATAACTATGCTTAATTTGTTATGGATGAATGCGATGATAGCATGTTCCTATTTATATTATGAAAGCAGATTGTCAATCTAAATTATCGGCAATAAATCATAATTTACGCGTACTATTCCAATATGGAGGAAAATGTCGTTATGTGTGGAATTGTTGGTTATATTGGCTATGATAATGCCAAAGAATTATTATTAAAAGGTTTAGAAAAATTAGAATACAGAGGTTATGACTCTGCAGGTATCGCAGTAGTAAATGATGATAATACAACTGTATTTAAAGAAAAAGGTCGTATTGCAGAATTACGTAAAGTTGCTGATAGTAGCGATTTTGATGGACCTGTTGGAATCGGTCACACACGTTGGGCAACACACGGTGTACCGAATCATGAAAACTCTCATCCACATCAATCATCAAATGGCCGTTTTACTCTAGTTCATAACGGTGTTATTGAAAACTATGAAGAGTTAAAAGGTGAATACTTACAAGGTGTATCATTCATTTCAGAAACAGATACAGAAGTTATCGTTCAATTAGTTGAATACTTTTCAAATCAAGGACTTTCAACTGAAGAAGCATTTACAAAAGTTGTGTCATTATTACATGGTTCATATGCATTAGGTTTATTAGATGCTGAAGACAAAGACACAATCTATGTTGCTAAAAATAAATCACCATTATTATTAGGTGTTGGTGAAGGTTTCAATGTTATCGCATCAGACGCACTTGCAATGTTACAAGTGACAAGCGAATATAAAGAAATCCATGACCATGAAATCGTTATTGTTAAAAAAGATGAAGTTATTATTAAAGATGCAGATGGAAACGTTGTAGAACGTGATTCATATATTGCTGAAATTGATGCATCAGATGCTGAAAAAGGTGTTTATGCACACTACATGTTAAAAGAAATTCATGAACAACCAGCAGTAATGCGTCGTATTATTCAAGAATATCAAGATGCAGAAGGTAACTTGAAAATTGATCAAGACATCATCAATGATGTTAAAGAAGCAGACCGCATTTACGTTATTGCAGCAGGTACAAGCTACCATGCAGGTTTAGTAGGTAAAGAATTTTTAGAAAAATGGGCTGGCGTACCAACTGAAGTACACGTTGCATCAGAGTTTGTCTACAACATGCCATTATTATCTGAAAAACCATTGTTCGTTTATATTTCTCAATCAGGTGAAACTGCAGATAGCCGCGCCGTATTAGTTGAAACTAATAAATTAGGTCATAAATCATTAACAATCACTAATGTTGCAGGTTCAACTTTATCACGTGAAGCAGACCACACATTGTTATTACACGCGGGTCCTGAAATCGCAGTTGCATCTACAAAAGCATATACTGCACAAATTGCAGTATTATCAATCTTGTCTCAAATCGTTGCAAAAGAGCATGGTCGTGAAGCAGATATTGATTTATTGAGAGAATTAGCAAAAGTAACAACAGCAATAGAAGCAATTGTTGACGATGCACCAATTATGGAACAAATTGCTACAGATTTCTTAGAAACAACACGCAATGCATTCTTTATCGGACGTACTATTGACTATAACGTAAGTTTAGAAGGTGCGTTAAAACTTAAAGAAATTTCTTACATTCAAGCAGAAGGTTTTGCTGGTGGAGAACTTAAACATGGTACAATTGCCTTAATCGAAGAAGGTACACCAGTTGTAGGTTTAGCAACACAAGAGAAAGTTAATTTATCAATTCGTGGTAACGTTAAAGAGGTAGTAGCACGTGGTGCACATCCATGTATTATTTCTATGGAGGGTCTTGAAAAAGAAGGCGACACTTATGTCATTCCTCATGTACATGAATTGTTAACGCCATTAGTATCAGTGGTTGCATTACAATTAATTTCATACTATGCAGCATTACACAGAGATTTAGATGTTGATAAACCACGTAACCTTGCTAAATCAGTTACTGTGGAATAATTCACTTTTTTAGAATCAATCATGTATTAAAATTAAAGTATATGGCACCCTTTTAGATTAATCGACTAGAAGGGTGCTTTTTTAGGTCGACTTAGCTTTTACTTCATCTTAATTTGGCAGAAATGCGTAAAAATGAAGTGTTTTATTTATTTAAATAGTCTGACAATTAAGGGTGTTATGTTAATATGATTTTATGAGAAGTATGGAGTAGCAATAAAGGGGTGACCTCGCATGTTAATTCAATTAGATCAAATTGGGCGAATGAAGCAAGGAAAAACAATTTTAAAAAAGATTTCTTGGCAAATTGCTAAAGGTGATAAATGGATATTATATGGGTTGAATGGTGCTGGCAAGACAACACTTCTAAATATTTTAAATGCGTATGAGCCTGCAACATCTGGAACTGTTAACCTTTTCGGTAAAATGCCAGGCAAGGTAGGGTATTCTGCAGAGACTGTACGACAACATATAGGTTTTGTATCTCATAGTTTACTGGAAAAGTTTCAAGAGGGTGAAAGAGTAATCGATGTGGTGATAAGCGGTGCCTTTAAATCAATTGGTGTTTATCAAGATATTGATGATGAGATACGTAATGAAGCACATCAATTACTTAAATTAGTTGGAATGTCTGCTAAAGCGCAACAATATATTGGTTATTTATCTACCGGTGAAAAACAACGAGTGATGATTGCACGAGCTTTAATGGGGCAACCCCAGGTTTTAATTTTAGATGAGCCAGCAGCTGGTTTAGACTTTATTGCACGAGAATCGTTGTTAAGTATACTTGACTCATTGTCAGATTCATATCCAACGCTTGCGATGATTTATGTGACGCACTTTATTGAAGAAATAACTGCTAACTTTTCCAAAATTTTACTGCTAAAAGATGGCCAAAGTATTCAACAAGGCGCTGTAGAAGACATATTAACTTCTGAAAACATGTCACGATTTTTCCAGAAAAATGTAGCAGTTCAAAGATGGAATAATCGATTTTCTATGGCAATGTTAGAGTAAATATTTTGCAAATAATAAGTAATAATGACAAAATTTAATTAAGATAAAATGGACAGTGGAGGGCAATATGGATAACGTAAAAGCAATATTTTTGGACATGGATGGAACAATTTTACATGAAAATAATCAAGCATCAACGTATACGAAAGATGTCATTAATCAATTGAGAGAGAAAGGATATAAAGTATTTTTGGCAACAGGACGTTCGCATTCTGAAATACATCAACTTGTACCTCAAGATTTTGCGGTTAATGGCATCATTAGTTCAAATGGAACAATTGGAGAAGTAGATGGAGAAATTATCTTCAAGCATGGTTTATCATTGGCTCAAGTGCAACAAATTACTAATTTAGCTAAGCGCCAACAAATTTATTATGAGGTATTTCCTTTTGAAGGTAATAGAGTTTCTTTAAAAGAAGATGAAACATGGATGCGAGATATGATTCGTAGTCAAGATCCTATTAATGGCGTAAGTCATAGTGAATGGTCTTCAAGACAAGATGCGCTTGCTGGTAAGATAGATTGGGTAACTAAGTTTCCTGAAGGTGAATATTCAAAAATTTATCTATTCAGTTCTAATTTAGAAAAAATAACAGCATTTAGAGATGAATTAAAGCAAAATCATGTGCAACTACAGATTAGTGTTTCAAATTCATCAAGATTTAATGCGGAAACAATGGCTTATCAAACTGATAAAGGTACAGGCATTAAAGAAATGATTGCACATTTTGGTATTCATCAAGAAGAAACGTTAGTTATTGGAGATAGCGACAATGATAGAGCAATGTTTGAATTTGGTCATTATACAGTTGCTATGAAAAATGCACGCCCTGAAATCCAAGCATTAACTTCAGATGTAACGGCATACACGAATGAAGAGGATGGCGCAGCAAAATATTTAGCAGAGCATTTTTTAGCTGAATAATAAAATAGGTAGTTATTTATTATTTAATTTACAATAGTTGATGAGTAATGTACAAAGAGCAGTAAAGTTATTTTCTATTAGAAAATGTCTTACTGCTCTTTTGTATGCTTATAAATATTTGAATCATCTATATTTAATTGGACAAACTCTATGAGAATAAATATTGTTAAAACTAATAAGATAGGAAATTCATTGATTTTGAATAATATTTCTTGTTTTAAGGTTTAACTATTGAATTGTATACTTCTTTTTTTAGTAGCAACAGATCCGTCTTTAAAAAAATTCACACCTATTGACTGTTTTTGTTCTTGATTATATTCTCTATGAAGTGTTAATCCACTATAAAATCAACCGGTTCGTTTACATATTTCCCCAATATAATTTACTCTATAGTATACTTCAAATATATCTACTTTAAATTATCATCTCCATACTATTTATTGAATACAAGAAAATAAACATAAAAGGTGCTATAAAAGAACAAAGTGAATAAATAGTGTTAGTTTTAAATATTTTAGTGTTTTTTTCTTTGTAAATATGACATTCAAGACTAGAGTTATAAAAAAGACTAAACAGGATAATGTGGGTAAGCAAACAATGAATGCTAATGTATATAAAATAAATATCATCCTTGATTTAGTGTTGTAGAGGGCATCACGTAATTTGTGATGAATAATAATAAGTATTTGGAACTTTATTGCATTTTATCTATTTTTATTAATTGGAATCTTTATACATTCTAATGATTTAACATTATTATGAAAATGGCTTTTAGATGTTGTTTTAAAAATAAACACTTTGAAATATAACCTCTTGCTGATAGATTAAGAAAATATATTCTTGAATTTTAAGGGGGGATAATTACAATCTTAGTTCTTTTAACTGGTACTATTATCAATGAATCATAAAATTCGAAACATACGAGTTTTTAGACTATGAGAGACACATTCATTTGCATTGAGAATCATTTTTTTAGTGTATAATCTATGTAAATCGAATTAGAATATAGAGATTTTGTTTGTTCGGATGTATTTTTTATTCATACTTAATAAATTTGAAAAGCAAAAATGAGGAGATGAAAGCTAGTGAGCGTAAATGCACGTGATTTATTAGTATTACACACTAATGTAAATAGATTGGTTGGAGAAGAGATATTTGCTAATAAGTGCCTTGCTAATAATGATGTTCAAATTATGAATTCAATAAAAAAATTAATTGAAGCTGAGTTATTAACAACGACTAATGATTTTGAAGTTAGTATATATAAAAAGACAAGACCTGAATTACAAAGTATTTTAAAAAGTTTTGGTATAAAAACAACAGGTAATAAACCTGACTTAATTAAACGTATTGACGACAATTTTCATATTATTAATAACTTAGATTTACCATATGTATATATACCAATTAAGAAAGGAGAAGAAATTTTAAAGAAAACAGAGTACTTAACCTCTTTTATACAAAGTTATGGTGAAATTTCTCTTGAGCGTGCTTATTATTTGGTTGAAAACTATATAGATGAAAATTGCGATGATAAAGTTGCAGAAATATACAAGTTTGAATTTCAAAGAAAATATGACAATGGCGAGTTTGATTTTAATCATGGATATAATTTCGAATTGAATATGTTGATAGATCACTATAAAAGAGATGTAAAAGACTACGATAATGCCAGAAAGTATTCAAATATTTATCTTTACTTTGGTTTGAGAGATTTCTTAAAAAAATTAATGAGTAATTATTCATATTACGATAGTAAAGGGAATATAGATTTGAACGAAATACAAAACGATCTGAATAGATTTATCAACTCTAGCGCTTCTGGTATGTACGAGCGATTAATATATAATGAAAATTTATCCAATAATATTATGTTTGAATTATTTAAAAAGGACACACAAGATTATAGTGATTTGGAAGAACAATTGATTGAAAAGTTCATAAACTATGTAGTGTCTAATGTAAAAAAAGAAAGTAGGAGTAATACTCTTATAGAGTTATCAAAAATTTTAGAGAACGGATATACAATTGATAAAGAAGAATTTAAAAAAGAAGATGATTATCTTTCTAAGTACATATTTACTGACATAGATTATTTGAAAAAGTTAGAATCAAAAATAAACGTTGCTATTGATATTCGAAGTGGAGAAATTCATTTGGTATTAGATGATGATAGCCTTGATATATTAATACAAAATCAAAAATACGGCAATGAGTTTTGAGTCATAACTAAATATAATATGTTGAAGAGAGGTTTTATTTAAATGGCTAAAATTGGTTATGATCGTGTATCAACGAAAGATTAATATCGATACACTTAAAGAATTTGGGTGTGGGTGTGTATATAGTGAAAGAATAAGTGGTGTCAAACGTACAGAGCTTGTTAAGTGTTTAGATTATTTACGAGAGAGCGACACATTAGTTGTCTATCAACTTGATCGGTTAGGTAGAACGACAAAACTATTAATTGAATTATCACAATGATTCGATGATAACGGAATTGACTTACAAATTAGTAACATGAACATTTCAACGAAAGACACAATGGGCAAAATGTTTTTTACGATGATGAGTGCATTTTTCAGGATTAGAAGTTAATTTACTATGTGAGTGTATAAAATAGACTTAGCAGCAACAAGAGCGAGAGGCCGAAAAAGCGGGCGCCCCTCTTTACCAGAGAATAAAAAATGAGAAATTAAATTTTTATATGATGAACAAACGATAACAGGGGAAGAAATAGCTAGTTAGACAAGGGTATGTCACTCAACTGTTTATCGAGTTGATTAAGAAATGAAAAAACTTATACTATGAATTACTGTTTAAAAGTGTGCATGTTATAATATTTATTGAGCAAGTTGGATAGATGGTGGCTAATCTCTTAATAAAGGGGTGATGCCTATGGTTATAGTTGTTACTCCTAGAAAGGACTAGCATGTCTGATTTTGAAATGCTTATGGTTGTATTAACAATCATTGGTTTAGTATTGATTAGTACTCAAGACCATAAAAAATAACCTTCTATTCGCTTTGACCGGCATTTTTGAAGGCTATTTTTAAATAAAATATAAGGTCACCGTCTTTTTAACGGGCTCATTAGGGTAACATGTTTCCGAGTGTTGCCCTTTTTGTGTTTCAAGAGTTAATGATTTTCATCTTTTGCTTCTACTTGCTACAAATATATTTTAACACATTTTTCTTATGAATTGTAGTTCTGAACATAATCAGAATTAATAAAACCAACTTTCCATACAGCAGAAAATACAATTAAAAGTATAGAATGTAATCACGAATTATATAAAAAGTATTGGAGACCTCTTCATATATAGATAATTCACTTAGTTATTTTAGAAAGAAGCCCCTAACAACTAAAGTTGAAAAATAGAGGAACACAGTTGGATGCTACGCATCAACTGCATAAGAGCCCCTAACAACTAAAGTTTAAAAGTAGGAGCGCCTGCGCTAAGCGCATGCATAAGAGCCCCTAACAACTAAAGTTGTAAGGGGCTCTAAAATTTATTTTGGTTGATTGTCTTCTGGTTTATCTGAAGTCATTGTTTTTGTTGTATTATCATTTAATGAATCTTGTGCTTTTTCTGTTTTTGTTTCAACAGATGTTGTCACTTTATCATTTTCTACTTTTGTATTTTTTGGTTCAGTGACAACTTTTTTATTCTTGTCAGCTGTTTTTACTTTATCTTTAGTAATTTTTTGACCACGTTTTAAGTAATATTGAACGATACCCATTAAAATGATTGCATGAATAACAACGAATAAAATAATTGTCATTACTGTATAAACTCTTATGATATTTTCTGCAACACTTTGAGAGAGTGATTGCGTATTAAATGAAATCAAGTAACCAACAGGTGTTTTAAATAAAATAATAATTAAGTTTAATAATAGTATTCCAATGAAAAATTTGAAAAATGTTTTTTGACCATTTTTCATTGCTTTAAATCCATTAGCTAAGTGTGTTTTTACTTTATCGTTAGTTGATTCAACGAAACTAGTCATAAAGTTGAAAATAGGTATTAACAATAACCAAGTAATAATTGCTTTAATCAATAAAACAACAATGATTATGATGCTTTGAGTTGTAATAGCAATACCAATCAGGTGTGTACTATCTGCATATGATGATTGTACTGAATTCATAATCATTTCTGATACTGGAGAAAATAATTTGTATAGTAATGATGTCAGAAGTGAAAGAACGATAATCATTGCTATAGATACAAGACCGATCAGAACGCTCTTTAAATAATTACCTTTTTTAAATGCAATAAATAAATCGGTAAATTTTACTTTTTCATGACTCATTGCTCGTTTCATAACATTTGTAATTCCGATAAAAATTTGAACTAAAACAAACAGTGAAACTACAGCTGCTATAAGTAATACAGCGATAACTTTTAAATATGCATCTACTGGTGGTTTTTGCCCAAATTGTGAATAAATTGCAATAGTTTGTGCATACTTAGCAAGCTGGAAATTAGCAAGTAAATATACAACTGCAATTACAGCAAATGCTATAAGTGCATATATCAATGTTATTAATAATTGTGGTTTAGCATTTTTAAATGCTGATTTAAAGTAAGTAAACAAAGTGGTGCCTCCTTTTCTTCATATAAATACAATAACAAAAAACACGTTATTTTCATATTAATATCTAATAAAAATTAATTAAAGTGACTAAAGTTAGAGAATTATAATAGTAAATTGTCAAAAATATGACTAATGTAAGAAATAATAGTTGAAAATTTGTTAATAAACATTGCATCATCAAAGACCAAACAAGTCGCCATAAAGACATAAAAAACCTACTGCCATTGAAAAGTTTAATCGATGCAATGGCAGTAGGTTAAAATTATTAATGTACATGCGCGTGATGATGAGCATGATGGTTATGTGAATGACTATGTGTTCCTGAACATATAATCGATTCATCATGTTTGTGATTAGGCGTTTCTAATTGAATAGTCATATGGTGAATATTTAAATGTAATAAATCATGCTCAATGTTTTCTAATAATAATTCACATTCTTTCATTGTCAATGTATGGTCTACAACAACATGACAACTCAATGCATTCATATCATTTGAAATTGTCCAAACATGGCAATCATGCACACTTTGTATTCGTGAATCCTTTTTAATAGTAGTTATAACTTCATCTATATCAACATCACTTGGTGTGCCTTCCATTAAAATGTTAATTGAAGATTTTGTGATACCCCAAGCACTTTTTAAAATAATAACGGAAACTAAAATACTTGCGATAGGATCGGCGATTGTCCATCCAAATGCCCAAATTAAAATAGCTGCAGTAATGGCGCCAACTGAACCTAATAAGTCTCCGATAACATGTAGAAAAGCACCACGCATATTTAAATTGTGTGAAGTGTCGCCGCCTTTAAACATAAAGAATGCAACAACGATATTGACAATTAAACCGATAATACTAATGATTAACATTTCTTTTGATTGAACTTCAGAAGGAACAAAGAAACGTTTAATCGCTTCAAAAACAATCAAAATACTTATTACAAAAAGCGTTACACCGTTAAATAACGCTGCGAGTACTTCGAAACGTTTATAACCAAATGTTTTTGTAGTTGTGGCATTCTTTTCAGCATAAATAAATGCGACAAGTGCAACACCTAATGAGAATGTGTCGCTAAACATATGGATACCGTCAGATAGTAATGCCAAGCTGTTAGCAAGGAGACCGCCGATGATTTCGATAAACATATATAGACCGATTATTAAAAACGATATAAACAATACTTTCTTATTATTTGTAGTTACATGACTATGCATATGGTCATGATGATGATGTGAATGAGACATATTATAACCCACTTTCTTTAGGATGATTCGCGTGATGTATGGCTTGCTTTAACATAGTTGCTACGTGGATGTCATCTAATGAATAAATCATTGATTGGCCTTGTCGTTTTGCTTTCACAAGATGCACACTTTTAAGTAATTTTAATTGGTGCGAGACATTTGATTGAGATAAATTCAATTGATGTGAAATGTGACCAACACTTGCTTCGCTGACTGATAACAATTCCATGATACGTATTCGATTGTAATCGCCTAATGCCTTGAAAATTTCAGTTACGCGTTCTAATGTATCTGTATTTATTTCTGAATATTGTTCTGACATTATATGACAATCCTTTCATATGAATATTTGTTCATATATTAATTTAATACGTTCCCAGTAGTATGTCAATTGATTTTTATAGTTGTAACAAGTTTTACATATCTCATAAAGTGGTATGGCATAGAGAATAATAAATAGGAGAGTGTTGTAAATGAATATTTTGGTTATAGGTGCTAATGGCGGTGTAGGTTCGTTACTAGTGCAACAATTAGCAAAAGAAAATGTACCATTTACTGCTGGTGTTAGGCAATCAGATCAACTTAATGCGTTAAAATCACAAGGTATGAAAGCAATTCTTGTTGATGTTGAAAATGATTCAATAGAGACTTTAACTGAGACGTTTAAACCATTCGATAAAGTTATCTTTTCAGTAGGTTCTGGAGGGAACACGGGTGCAGATAAAACAATTATTGTCGATTTAGATGGTGCTGTTAAATCAATGATTGCGAGTAAAGAGGCCAATATTAAACACTATGTCATGGTTTCAACATATGATTCGAGACGTCAGGCTTTTGATGATAGCGGTGATTTAAAGCCATATACAATAGCTAAACATTACGCTGATGACTATTTAAGACGTTCAGGTTTGAATTATACAATTTTACATCCAGGGGCACTTACAAATGCAGCAGGATCTGGAAAGATAGAAGCTGCACAATATTTTGATGGTAAAGGTGAAATTCCTAGAGAAGATGTTGCGACAGTATTAAAAGAAATTGTCACATCCAATCATTTTAATCACCAAGAGTTTCAAATTATTAGTGGTGATCAGGACATTAAAGATGCTTTAACTCAATTTGAAAATGAAACGGATTAATAAGGATAGTAAATATGATTTGAAGCGGGTTACTTTTTCGTAACTCGTTATTTTTTGAAAATGATGAATTATAAGTATGAATAAGTACGTATTGTCTATGCGTTTTACAAAGAATTTGAACAATGTATGGCACAACTATTAAAGTTGTTTATTAATTGGTATAATGGGCGAGTAAATTTAAAGGGAAATATGTACAAATGTAAGAGAGATATAATCTCTATGCTATAAATTTTTGAAAATGTTAAAGTACTGTAAATTTAAGTGAAGCGCTTTAATTGGCAGTACTGCAATGTTAGTAAATATGGTACAATCACTAATAGTTAATTTGAAATGTGGAAGTTAATAATACGATGTAAATGAGAACAAAATCAAAATATAATGGAACAACAACATCAGAGTTCTATTGCTTACTTAATCACAATGGAGGTGCAACAATGCCATTATTTTTACAACCAATTTTAAAAACAAAATTATGGGGCGGTCAACGTCTAAGTGAGTTTGGATATCAATTAGACAATGATACAACTGGGGAATGTTGGTGTGTGTCAGCACATCCAAATGGTACGAGCGAGATTATTAATGGACCATATCAAGGTCAAACATTAGACCGTATTTGGTCAGAACATCGTGAATTGTTTGGTGATTTCCCAAGCAAAGATTTTCCGCTTCTAACTAAAATAGTGGATGCAAGAGAATCACTTTCTATTCATGTGCACCCTGATAATTCTTATGCTTATGAGCATGAAAACGGGCAATATGGCAAATCTGAATGTTGGTATATTATAGATGCAGAAGAAGATGCAGAAATAGTTATAGGGACATTAGCAGAGTCTAGAGAAGAAGTTGCGAATCATGTTCAACACGGAACGATAGAGTCGATACTTAGATATATTAAAGTAAAACCTGGAGAATTCTATTTTATTCCAGCAGGAACAGTACATACTATTTCTTCAGGAATATTAGCATACGAAACGATGCAATCGTCAGACATTACATATAGACTTTATGATTTCAATCGTCAAGATAATCAATATAATGATAGACCGTTAAATATTGAAAAAGCTTTAGACGTTATTCAGTACAATGCACCATTACCTAATATTTTGCCTGAAAGCGAAATTATTGAAAACCATAAGTGTACACACATTGTATCGAATGATTTCTTTACATTGGTTAAATGGGAAATTTCTGGCACGTTAAATTATATGAAGCCTAGAGAGTTCTGTTTAGTTACAGTGTTGGAAGGCGAAGGGCAAATGATTGTCGATGGTGAAATTTTCAAACTGACTACTGGTACAAACTTTATTTTGACTTCTGAAGATTTGGATAGTGTCTTTGAAGGTGATTTCACATTGATGATTAGCTATGTGTAATAGTGTAATAACAATTTAGGAGTGAATGATTTGAAGCAATTTCTATATATTGCGTTAGTATGTGGTGTGATAGCAGGTCTTGGTGCTTTCTTACATATACCGCAGTATCCGAGCATGACAATTCCACGTATAGTAGCTATTTTAGGAATTATCAGTGCTATGTTGACTTTTAAAGACAAGCAAATCAGCGCCTCATTAAAGTTTAGCGCATTGTTAATTAATGTGCTGCCATTATGCGGTACCTTTGTAGCTTCAAATTAATTGTCGATAGCGCGTTTGAATATAATACAGTGCATTAACAGAAGAAATATGATTGTGTTAATGACATTGATGAAAATAAAGCACATCAACATAACCTCTCACTTGCATAGTAGTGAGGGGGTTTTTGTTGGTTTATATAAAATGAAGTAATTAATATTTAATGAAAATTAAGACATGATAAAATTCTAACGGCAGTATAGATATTTAAAAATGTGTATCAATGGCGCTATAGAGATAAGCAAGCATAGTGGTATCATATATAAATTTGTAATTTTTATTGCATAGTGTATGCAAGCATGTTTTTTATATGCAAAATAGGTAGCTAAATATGTTAAACTGTTTGTAACAATTTTTATCATTAAGACAGATATAATAAATAAAATATAGAAAACTGATTAAAAGGTATACAGTTGCTCGTATGTGTGTCCAACTGTATTTAGAGTCGCACTTGTTGTAAAGCAAAATAGTTCGACTTACTTAGAAGTGAAAACGATAAGGGTCTGGGACGTAAATTAATGTCCTGGGCGCTACAATGTTATAGGAAATGCGATTAAAATCGCAGTGAACAAAGGGTATACAGTTGTTCGCATACGCGTCCAACTGCATAAGAAACACTAAAAGAATGTAATTCATAGTGTTTCTAAAATTTATTCAGGTTAAGGAGTATTAAGATGACAGCAGAAACGAATTATTTTTGGTTGAATTGTGGATATAACCGTTGGAATCATAATGAACCGTTAGTAGGACAAACAGCTTTATTTGAATCAGGCGCACATTTTAACCCATCTCAAGGATTTAGAGCGTTTAAAAAGGCTAAAGTAGGAGATCAAGTCATCTTTTATCAAGTTCAGACGGATACTGGACTACTTGGATGTGGTGAAATTATTAGTGTTGAAACAGGTGCACAAAATAAAATACGTGTACAGTTTCGTTTTAATGAACAATTGAAACCATTAACAGCAGATTATTTAAAGCGTAGTGAAGCTTTGGAATTTCGTATAAGTAATATGAAAGAGACATTGTTCAATCAAATCACTGCAGAAGAGTTTGATTTAATAAGTGGTCTTGGTAAAGGCGAAATTAAGATACCGCGTTATTTCTTTTTAGCTGAAACTGAAGAATTTGAACCTGGAAACCAATATACGATTTATACGCACACGTACAACGGTATTAAACGTAATGGTTATCATTTTTATACTCAGTTAGAAGAAGGCGACAATATTATTTTTTATAATCGAACGAAAAATCAATCTGTCGTTGGAATTGGAGAAGTATCAAAGCATATTCATGAAAAACCACCAATTCCTGGTAGAACAAATAGTACAGTGATTGAAGTGTCTTATGAGAAAGACATTACACCGATTACATTAAGTACATTAAATAAGCATCCTAAATTGAAAAACTTATATTTCCTTCAAGAAAATGCAAAACAGGCTATTGCAAGTATGTCACAAGCACAGTATGATGCAATTATTGAAATGAGCGATAATAATGGATTGAAATCTCCATTTGAAATGGTTCAAAAACCAGATATGCTTGAAAGTGAAAAAGAAGAAGCGTTAAAGCCATTTATTTTACTTGTTGTAGATCGAAAAGAAGAAGGCTTAAAAGCGGCTAATGACTTATTGCAAAAAGCGAATGCAAATCCTGTTATAACAACAGGTCATCCTGATTTTTCAGAAGATATGCTTTATGGCAAGTATTTACCAAATGAAACAGGGGCATTATACTATCGTGAAGGGTTTATTACTCAATTAATGCCTAAAAAGGATAAAAGTTATTTAGTTATTGATAATTTTAATCGTATAGATACAGACATTTTCCAAACGTATATTAATGTGTTAGAAGGCTATGAAGTAACATTACCACGTTATAATAAAGACGGTAATATGATTAAATGGTCACGACAAAAAGATTCTTTCTATTATTTCAATCCTAATTGGCATATTGTAGGTATTACATATGACAGTTTAGAGGAAATTAAGGAGAAATATTCAGAGCAGTTTTTAAAATACACACGTATAGTCAAAGTCAAACATGACTAATGATATATGGTAGTTTTTGAAAAGAAGTAAGGATAGGATTAAAAATTGCATAATTGCATATTTGAATAACCGCATAAAGAAAAAATGACGGGTAATCAACCATAAGAGCTAATTAAGAGCTTATGATAGATTACTCGTTTTTATTTTAATAAATAATAAAGACAGTATATGAATATAAAAGAATTTATGTTACAGAATTAAAACTTTATATGAGTTTTCCAGTGGTATGTTGAATAAGACGAATGACCAAACGCTAAGTTAATAATAAGAAATAAGATTACACTGTAGATTGAGAAATTTAAAGTAAATAAAAAATACATTATACAATAAATATAAAACTGAAAAATAAATTTTATGGCAATTTCGTGTCGCGAGGACTTATCAAGTGACAACCTTGTTTAAATGTTTTTAAATTAGGAAAAATGACTATAAGTACTATTAAAGGAGCGAATAAATTATGCCAATCGTATATTATGATGGAAACTGTATATATTGTTATAACTATGTCATTTGGTTAATTCAACATGACCTACCAAGAAATTATCAATTTGCCACGTTAAAAGGTGAAGTTGGCCAACAATTTTTTAAACAACATCCAGAAGCGGCAAATAAAAATAGTGTGATTTTACAGAAAGGTGATCGTATATATTTTGAATCGCAGGCGATTATTAAACTAATCACAGCACTACCTAATCGAACTAAATTATTGGGCGTAGGTTTATGGCTTGTACCTAAACCAGTCCGTAATTTCGGTTATCGAATGTTTGCTAATAATAGAAATAGAATGTGGAAAACAACATGGCACCAACCAAATGATTATGAAAAATCGTTCTTTTTAGATGATAATGCGAAAGTAAAACTTACTGATTGATAAAACATACTTGCTAATTGATAATGGATATATTAGATGATGAATTAAAATTTAGGCATTTAAATAGCGGAACACTTTACGGTTAGATTAGAATAATTATAAAAAAGAGAGTAAAAACACTTTACAGATTAGAATTATTATAATATAATAATTAATATAAACAAGCAAGACGTAGACAATTTTAAGGAGTGTATTAAATATGAGTAATCAACAAGATGTTGTAAAAGAATTGAATCAACAAGTAGCAAACTGGACAGTAGCTTACACAAAGCTACACAATTTCCACTGGTATGTGAAAGGGCCTAACTTCTTCTCATTACACGTTAAATTTGAAGAATTATATAATGAAGCAAGCCAATATGTAGACGAATTAGCTGAAAGAATTTTAGCGGTAGGAGGAAACCCTGTAGGTACATTAACTGAATGCTTAGAGCAATCAATTGTTAAAGAAGCTGCGAAAGGTTACTCTGCAGAACAAATGGTTGAAGAATTATCACAAGACTTCACAAATATCTCAAAACAATTAGAAAACGCAATCGAAATTGCTGGTAATGCTGGCGATGATGTATCAGAAGATATGTTTATAGGTATGCAAACATCAGTAGATAAACATAATTGGATGTTTAAATCTTACTTAAGCTAATCTACAGATAAGTAATAATATAAATAAAAGCCAACACATAAATGGGGATACGCCCAGAATGTGTTGGCTTTTTGAGTTTAATCGCATTGTTAAAGAGCAATTAAAGTCAATTTAAATAAGTTACTCTGCGATTTCTAAAGCGATTTCCATCATTTGTGTAAATGAATTTTGACGTTCTTCAGGTGTAGTAGCTTCGTCACGTAAAATATGATCACTTACTGTGAAAATACCAAGTGCTTTTTTACCAGCATGAATCGCATTTAAATATAAACCAGCTGATTCCATTTCGATACCTAAAATACCCATTTTTTTCCAAGCATCATTGAATGTTGGATCGGCATTGTAAAATGTATCAGAAGATAATACGTTACCTACGTGTGTAGTAGCACCGATTTGGTCAGCGACATTTTTAGCTTTAGTTACTAACTCGAAGTCAGCGATAGGCGCGAAATGACCTGGAATATTGTATTGATCTACATAATTTGAATTAGTTGATGCAGCTTGTGCAATAATAACATCGTATAAGTTAACATTTTCTTGTAATGCGCCACAAGAACCGATACGAATGATTGTATCTACATCAAAGAAGTTGTATAACTCATATGAGTAAATACCAATACTTGGAATACCCATACCAGAACCCATTACAGAAACTTCTTTACCTTTATATGTACCAGTGTAACCAAACATGTTACGTACATCGTTAAATTGTTCAACATTTTCTAAAAAATTATCAGCAATATATTTTGCACGTAGCGGATCGCCAGGCATTAATACTGTTTTAGCAATTTTTACTCCATTTGGTTGAATATGTGGTGTACCTTTTGTCATTTGTTATCTTCTCCTTAATATTCATTAATAATTTTAAGATAACATTTGTTTCCCTTTTTTGCGAATTTTTGTACTATAGAATTAAAGAATTATAAAAATATAATCCTGATTAGCTTGTTGTCAAGTCATCGTTCATAATGAAGATATCACGTTCAATTGTATTGTTTGTTTATGGGAAATGAATTAATGTAATAGTATATGTATGCGGTTACATAAAAAGCGAACATCTAACCTGATATTTAAATGAACCTGACGCTCAATCAACTAATTTACAACCGTATTTTTATAATCAACCATAAAGGAGGAGATAGAAAATGAATAGTGCAAAATTGATTGATCACACTTTATTGAAGCCTGAGTCAACACGTACGCAAATCGATCAAATCATCGATGAAGCGAAAGCATACCATTTTAAATCTGTATGTGTGAATCCAACGCATGTTAAATATGCAGCAGAGCGACTAGCTGATTCAGAGGTGTTAGTTTGTACGGTAATAGGATTCCCATTAGGTGCATCGACAACTGCGACGAAAGCATTTGAAACAGAAGATGCGATTCAAAATGGTGCAGATGAAATTGACATGGTCATCAACATCGGCGCATTAAAAGATGGACGTTTTGATGATGTACAACAAGACATTGAAGCAGTGGTGAAAGCTGCGAAAGGTCACACAGTAAAAGTGATTATTGAGACGGTATTGTTGGACCATGACGAAATTGTAAAAGCGAGTGAATTAACAAAAGCGGCTGGTGCGGACTTCGTTAAAACTTCAACAGGTTTTGCAGGTGGCGGTGCGACTGCAGAAGACGTTAAATTAATGAAAGATACAGTAGGTGCTGATATAGAAGTAAAAGCATCAGGTGGCGTACGTAATTTAGAAGATTTCAATAAAATGGTTGAAGCAGGTGCGACACGTATTGGTGCGAGCGCAGGCGTTCAAATTATGCAAGGTTTAGAAGCAGATTCAGATTACTAATTTTATAAAAATATGTAAGCATGGGACATCGTAACCATATATAAGTATGTCGATATCAGCTTTAAGACATCATAAATGCCATGATGATTCTAAGATAATTTAATAGGGACTTTAACGTTATAACCAATCTATTTAAGAATAATAACATCGCATTGAAATTGTGATATTAAAAATGAAATCGATAGCTTGCTATAATAATTTTCGCTTGTGCTTTTAAAAATGGACTAGAGAAAGCGCAGATGCTTTGTCCTAAGCTTTTTAAGAAAAGGATGATAAAAATGAGAATGATAGACATTATTGAGAAAAAGCGTGACGGTCATACACTAACAACGGAAGAAATTAATTTCTTTATTGGCGGCTATGTTAAAGGGGATATTCCTGATTACCAAGCATCAAGTTTAGCAATGGCGATTTATTTCCAAGATATGAATGATGATGAGCGTGCAGCATTAACGATGGCTATGGTTAATTCTGGTGATATGATAGATTTGAGTGATATTAAAGGTGTCAAAGTAGATAAGCACTCAACAGGTGGTGTAGGAGATACAACTACATTGGTTTTAGCACCATTAGTAGCAGCTGTAGATGTTCCTGTTGCAAAAATGAGTGGGCGTGGATTAGGTCATACAGGTGGTACGATTGATAAATTAGAAGCAATTGATGGTTTTCATGTTGAAATAGATGAAGCAACATTTGTGAAATTGGTTAATGAAAATAAAGTGGCAGTTGTAGGACAATCAGGAAATTTAACTCCTGCAGACAAAAAATTATATGCCTTAAGGGATGTTACTGGTACTGTCAATTCAATACCATTAATTGCCTCTTCAATTATGAGTAAAAAGATTGCTGCTGGTGCAGATGCAATTGTATTAGATGTAAAAACTGGTAGCGGTGCATTTATGAAAACATTAGAAGATGCTGAAGCATTAGCGCACGCAATGGTACGTATTGGTAATAATGTGGGACGTAATACGATGGCGATTATTTCTGATATGAATCAGCCACTTGGACGTGCGATTGGCAATGCGCTTGAGTTACAAGAAGCAATTGATACGTTGAAAGGACAAGGTCCGAAAGATTTAACAGAACTTGTATTAACATTAGGTTCTCAAATGGTTGTACTTGCAAACAAAGCTGAAACGCTTGAAGAAGCGAGAGCGTTGCTAATTGAGGCAATTAATTCAGGTGCAGCATTAGAAAAATTCAAAACATTTATTAAAAACCAAGGTGGCGACGAAACTGTTATTGACCATCCAGAGCGTTTGCCACAAGCTCAATATCAAATTGAATATAAAGCTAAAAAATCAGGTTATGTGACTGAATTAGTCTCTAACGATATAGGTGTCGCTTCGATGATGTTAGGAGCGGGACGTTTAACAAAAGAGGATGATATTGATTTAGCGGTTGGTATTGTTTTAAATAAAAAAATTGGTGATAAAGTAGAAGAAGGAGAATCATTATTAACGATTCACAGTAATCGCCAAGATGTAGACGATGTTGTTAAAAAATTAGATTCAAGCATAACAATTGCTGATCATGTTGTATCGCCTACATTAATTCATAAAATCATTACAGAATAGGAGTTGAAGCTGATTGAACATACTAAGATATTTATTAGGAATAGGTTTTAGTGTAATAGGTGTATTGCATTTTACACGAGAACGACAATTTAGAAATATCATACCGAAATGTTTGCCACTTCGAAAAACAGCGGTTCTTGTTACAGGAATCTTTGAGATATTATTTGGACTTGCACTTTTAATTAAAAGACCATCTCAATGCTTGAAAAATACAATCAATCTATTCTTGCTAGCTGTATTCCCAGCTAATATCTATATGGCAGTTAAAAAGTTACCTTTAGGAGATAAACAATTGCCAACATGGCAACTATATTTAAGGTTACCTATGCAGTTCGTGTTAATGGGACTAATTAAGAAATTATAGTGGTTCTCAAATAAATCGGACAAATGTTAAAGATTTTACTTTTTCATTTGTTCGATTTTTTGACTTTGAAGCATAATAAAAAGCAGTTGGACAATGGCGATTGTAAAATCATTGTTCGACTGCTTTTCTGATTAACTTGATTGACTAAGATTTATTTTCCTGTACCGAAAACATCATGCCATTCGTTTCGTTTGTCTAGAAATGCTTGAGCGATAGTTTTAGCACCTTCTAATGAATGACTTGCTGCCCAGCCACATTGTACTTCATTACAAGCAGGCACTTCAGTAGCATTTAGCACATCATTTAAAGTTGCTTCAACAATATTTAATACATCATCATAATTATCATGATTAATAAATGATACATAGAAACCAGTTTGGCAACCCATAGGACTTAAATCAACAACTTTGTCACTATGATTTCTAATATTTTCAGCCATTAAATGTTCTAATGAATGTAGTCCGGGCATATCCATATGTTCTTTGTTTGGTTGTTTGAAACGAATGTCGTATTTGTGAATGACATCTCCGTTTAATCCTTCCATCGTTCCCGCTAATCTAATAAATGGGGCAACCACCTTAGTATGATCTAAATTGAAACTTTCAACATTCATTTTTGTCATTTTGAATTTCCTCCTATTAACTACTCAAAACTATAAAACGCTTATGATTTGTTGCATTATAAAACTTAAGTTTGTTGTAAGTTGTGTTTCTAACAATACTTAAATTGTAACAATAGGGCTTATGTTTTACAATTTGAAACTGTTTTATAAATTTATGAAAGGCTTTTAGTTATTAGAAAATTTTGTAAATAAAGAAAAACTAGATGACATCATGAGATAAAACCGATAGAATAAGTAATAATTCATTTTGAAAGAACAAAATATTGTGGATGATTAAAATGAGTGTAGGGTAAAAGGGAGATAGTAAAAAATGAGTGAAAAACAACAAATTCTCGATTATATAGAAACAAATAAATATAGTTATATCGAAATCAGTCATAGAATTCATGAACGTCCTGAACTTGGTAATGAAGAAATATTTGCGTCTCGAACTTTAATAGATCGTTTGAAAGAGCATGATTTTGAAATTGAAACCGAGATTGCTGGGCATGCAACTGGGTTTATAGCGACATATGATTCAGGACTTGACGGGCCAGCTATAGGTTTTTTAGCAGAATACGATGCTTTGCCAGGATTGGGTCATGCTTGTGGTCATAATATCATTGGAACTGCAAGTGTTCTTGGTGCAATTGGTTTGAAGCAAGTGATTGACCAAATTGGTGGTAAAGTAGTCGTTCTTGGATGTCCAGCTGAAGAAGGTGGGGAAAATGGTAGCGCTAAAGCTTCTTATGTCAAGGCTGGTGTGATTGATCAAATAGACATTGCCTTAATGATTCATCCGGGAAATGAAACTTATAAAACGATTGATACTTTGGCAGTGGATGTTTTAGATGTTAAATTTTACGGAAAAAGTGCTCATGCCTCTGAAAATGCAGATGAAGCGTTAAATGCATTAGACGCTATGATTAGTTATTTTAATGGTGTAGCACAACTACGACAACATATTAAAAAAGATCAACGTGTGCATGGTGTGATTTTAGATGGCGGGAAAGCAGCTAATATTATTCCAGACTATACACATGCTCGTTTTTATACTAGAGCAATGACGCGTAAAGAATTGGATATATTAACAGAAAAAGTAAATCAAATCGCACGTGGAGCTGCGATACAGACTGGTTGTGATTATGAATTTGGTCGAATTCAAAACGGTGTGAATGAATTCATTAAAACGCCGAAATTAGATGATTTATTTGCTAAATATGCTGAAGAAGTTGGTGAAGCAGTTATTGATGATGATTTTGGTTATGGCTCTACGGATACAGGGAACGTAAGTCATGTTGTGCCAACAATACATCCTCATATTAAAATAGGATCACGTAATTTAGTAGGACATACGCATAGATTTAGAGAAGCGGCTGCGAGTGTACATGGTGATGAAGCATTAATTAAAGGCGCTAAAATAATGGTGTTGATGGGGTTAGAGTTAATTACAAATCAAGACGTTTATCAAGACATTATTGAAGAGCATGCGCATTTGAAAGGGAATGGGAAGTAATGACAAATAATGGTAATGAGCCGAACTTAACGTTAAGTGATTTATATGACAAAGATGTTGTCTATACGTCAAGACCTTCGTATATATCGAATCCATGGTTGAAACCGGACGAACATCAATCTAATTTTTTAACTGGTAGGGAGTTATTAATAGCAAATCAATTACCTGTTATTGTTCACGAAGCTAGTGCGACAGACAAATTGCATCAGCTATTTCAAGTTATTGGTAAGGAAGTACCGAACTCAATTTATACATTTAACAATCAGCAATCTTACGAAAACTTGATCAAACAATTGGCACATAAGGAAAATAAAAAGATTTATTTTCAATATATTCATGATGAAACAATCTTGAATCAGCAATATTATGCATTAGATAAAACGTTATTTGTTGCTTTAAATAATAAAGCAAGAATACCTGAATGGACAAATGGGAAGTTTTTACCAAAAAGAAAAGTTGTAAAAATTGAGCAATTCGAAAACGAGATTAAGAATTGGGAATTCCCGTTAGTAATTAAGCCGGGAGATGATCTTCCGACAGCAGGTGGCTATGGCGTTATGATTTGTTATCATGATGCAGATTTACAAAAAGCGATAACGCGTATTAAAGAGGCAACTGCTGAAACGAATTCGCTTATTATCGAACAGAAGATTGAAGAAAAAGCGAATTATTGCGTTCAGTTTGCATACTCGGAATCGCTAGGCATTCAATATCTTGGTGCGGCAACGCAATTAACGGATAAGTACGGATTTTATAACGGAAATGAAAATACTACTAATGTACCAGAGCACGTTATAGAAGCAGGTAGACAAATTATGGAAAACGGTGTGAATCAAGGATTCTTTGGTGTAGCTGGTTTTGACCTACTCGTCGATGAGGATGATAACGTTTATGCGATTGATTTAAACTTTAGACAAAATGGTTCAACGAGCATGTTATTACTTGCTAACGAGTTGAATTCAGGATATCAAAAGTTTTATAGTTATCATTCAAAAGGTGATAACACACATTTCTTCAATACGATTTTGAAATATGTCAAAGAAGGTAGTTTATACCCGTTATCTTATTATGATGGTGATTGGTACGGTGAAGATAAAGTTAAATCAAGGTTTGGCTGTATTTGGCATGGTGATTCAAAAGAAACAGTACTGGAGAATGAACGCGCATTTTTAGCTGAACTTGAACACTATTAGAGTTCGGAACATAAGGCGCTACAATGTTGTGTTGCCAGTAGTTGACTGAATATGCGTTTGTAACAAGCTTTTTTCGATTCTAGTCAACAGTAATTAAATTTATGATATGGCAATACTTTGTAATACTAATATTAAATGGCGACTTTTATTTCACTATGTTATAAGAGTTGCCATTTTGTTGATAAAGGTATACTAAAGGTTATCGTTTTGAAATTTTTAGTAACTAGATATGTTTCGTGTTATAGACCGAATTTGTGTATACGTAAAATTTAATGCTATTGAATTTTTAAAATGAAAAACATGACATTAAATTGAATTCTTAATATGTCTAATTGACTAACTTGTTGGAGTCATTTACTATTTTATGTATGACATATTTTAAAAAGTGAGGGTCAAGCATGTCTTATAAAGCATATCCATTCTTTAGAGATATATTAATAAATGAATGTATTTATTTCGCCTCTAAAAATAAAAAACTAGTACGCCTAAATTATAAAAGTGAAGCGTATGTAGGCGTTTGGACAGAAGAAAGTGTGGCCGTATCATTTTTAACAAGTCGTGATATTCCATTTGATAAAGTTGTAAAAATGGACGTTGATCGTTTTGCTACTTATGAATTAGATGAATTGTTTGATGAACAAGACCATATTATTATGAATCAAACAATGGAAGAAGAAGGGCATCTACTAAACGTTGTAGCTGTTACACAAGAAGTGATGACGGAATTAGATAAAATTAGAATCAAAGAATTTGTCCAAGATGTAGCGAAATATGATGAAGTATACGGCTTAACTAAAAAAGGTAGTAAGCAGTTTATTCTCATTAGTGAAAATGATAGCGACGAAAAAAAGCCGCATATTATGCCTGTATGGAGTATTAAAAACAGAGCGTTAAAAGTTCGAGATGAAGATTTTGAAGAGTGTGATTTAATTACGATTGAAGGTTCTGTTTTCGGAGAATGGCTAGATGAACTTAGAGATGATCATAAAGCCGTTGCGATAGATTTAAAAACTGGCGTGGTTGGTACAATTGTTTCAGCGCAAAAATTGTCTAATGAACTTACATTTTAATTGAATTGAGTTGTAAGTAATTAAGTGATAATAAATGGAACAATACGTATTCAAAACACTTAGACCATAAAATAAAAGGCCATTTATATAGCGTTTATTTAAAACAACGCGCATATAAATGGTCTTTTTCTATTTTTCTAAATATAATGCACCAATAGCACCTGAAAATGCGCCGTTTTCAACATAGTACGGTTTGCAACCGCGTAACACAGTATAATCTTCCACAACTTTGCGTAATAAAGCGTTATTATGAAATGAAGAACCGATATAAACGATATTTTCAGTTTTAAATTCACGTGCAACAGTAATGGCCATTGTCGTAACAACTTCGCCAACGACACCAATAACGGCTGCTAATTTATTGCTAGGTGTAAAATCAGCATCTAAATGATGTAGTACATGACCAAAATTAGCTGCTGTTAAATCACCGGGAATGGGTGGTTCGGTATCTTTATAAATATGTCTAACCTTTAAATCGATAGTGTTACGATCACCGTGTTGTGCCATGTCAGTTAACTGTTTATAATCAGTGATTTGACTTAGTAAATAACCGAGTCCTTGAATCATGCCTCCACCTGTACCGATACCGCCTACACGACGTTGTGATTGGCCGTCGAAATAATGTAGTGACGTACCGGTACCAACATTTGCAAAAATATAATCTGCTAAGTCATGGCCTTGCTCTTTTAACAAAATACCTAGTCCTTGAGATGCAGCATCAAACTCTACAAAAATTTGTGCAGGAATGTTGATGTTTTCAGCAATGACACCTGCATTACCTCCAGTTAAGCATAATTTTTCAATTTGCTGTTGGTTTAACCATTCCACAACTTGATCAATATTTTTAGTTAATTCAGTTTTAAAAGTACGTTGGTTATCTTGCTCTTGAACGATTTTAATTAGTGTACCGCCAGCGTCAATGCCAACTTTCATAAGATTCCCACCTCATTATTAATGTCTATCCTTAAATAATAGTATAGTAAAATGACTAAAAAACAAGTAATAATAGTAATTATTAACAAATTTGATGCCATTGCATTTCAACATTGTAAGCGTATCGCAATTAATGTTTTACAAACGTGGACGTTAAGTTATATATATTATTTTCTAGGAATTTTGAAGTTGTATAGGATTGTTAGTTAGTGACGCAATATTAAAAGTAGTTCGTACGCAGTGTATTTGTAAGTCTCTGATTAAAATGATAAGTAATGAGGAATAGTACATTAATTTTGAAATTTAAAAAATATAAATAAGTAATTTATTTAACTTAGAGCAAATAATGGTATCGTAGTGAAATAATAGGTAAAATAATATGGGGATTCATGCTTCATATATAAAAAGATAGGGGTTAAATATATGGCTAAAGAACTTTGTTTTGAAGGTATCACTTTAAAAGCATTTGATGAACAATATCGTTCAGCAATTAATGATTTTGACTTGAATGAAAGACAACAAATATATTCATCTTTACCTAAAGAAGTTATTGATGATGCAATTAATGATGCTGATAGGATTGCTAACGTAGCAATAAACGATAAAAATGAAGTGGTGGGCTTTTTTGTATTACATCGTTACTATCAGCATGAAGGTTATGATACACCTGAAAATGTCGTTTATATTCGTTCATTATCGATTAATGAAAAATATCAAGGTTTTGGATATGGCACGAAAATAATGATGTCATTGCCGCAATATGTTCAAGGTGTATTTCCTGATTTTAATCATCTATATCTAGTAGTAGATGCGGAAAATGACAATGCTTGGAACCTATACGAACGTGCTGGATTCATGCATACAGCGACTAAAGAAGAAGGACCAATTGGCAAAGAACGACTATATTACTTGGACTTAGATTCAAAACATGTTTCATCATTAAAGCTTGAAGAAGAAAGTCGTTCAGAAGTGACCAATGTACATATCATTAATTTAATGATTGATGGCCAAAAGGTTGGCTTTATCGCATTGGAGCAGATTGGTGAACGCATGAACATTGCTGCTATTGAAGTGGATAAATCATATCGCTTTAATGGTATTGGTTCAAGTGCTCTGCGACAATTGCCAACTTACTTAAGAAAAAACTATGACAACCTTAATGTGATTACGATGATTCTGTTTGGAGAGAATAATGATTTTAAACCATTATGTTTAAATAGTAATTTCGTTGAAATCGAACAAACTGATGATTATGTCGTTTTCGAAAAATATTTAAATTACTAACAGTGATTGCGAAATATGATATTGTCATTTATAATTTAGTTTTGTTACTATATATAAATGAATTCAGACGTATAAATTTAGATTATATCCTTCGAAAGGAAGTATTGGGCAATGAAAATTCAAGATTATACAAAACAAATGGTTGATGAAAAATCATTTATTGATATGGCTTATACATTATTGAATGATAAAGGCGAAACAATGAACTTATATGATATCATCGATGAATTTAGAGCGTTAGGTGATTATGAGTACGAAGAAATTGAAAATCGTGTTGTACAATTTTACACGGATTTAAACACAGATGGTCGTTTTTTAAATGTTGGAGAAAATTTATGGGGATTACGTGATTGGTATTCGGTAGATGATATTGAAGAGAAAATCGCACCAACTATTCAAAAATTCGATATTCTGGATGCAGATGATGAAGAAGATCAAAACTTAAAATTATTGGGCGAAGATGAAATGGATGACGACGATGATATTCCAGCTCAAACAGATGATCAAGAAGAACTAAATGATCCAGAAGATGAGCAGGTTGAAGAAGAAATCAATCATTCGGATATAGTCATTGAAGAAGATGAAGATGAACTAGACGAAGACGAAGAAGTGTTTGAAGACGAAGAAGACTTCAACGATTAATTTTTTGTTTGACTTTTAGTTGAAAGATGATAAAATTTTATTCGGGCTCCTTTAAATAGGACACGTGTATAAAATTTATACGCTCCCCTTACAGAATTTGTGAGAGGGAGCGTTTTTTTATTTAATTGAGTAAATCAAGAAATGATAACGCAAAAATCAAAGTTGTAAATGATATACATAGTGACATAGCAGTATGGAAACGGTAAGTAAACAGAATTTAATTTTGTCGAATTCGACAAATAAACAACTTGAATGAGCTTGCTTTAATGTTATGTTTTACGTAATTTTTACAATTGATGAGGAAGCATTCCCTTTAATAATTAGGAGGTCAAGACATGACAAAATTTATTTTTGTAACAGGTGGCGTAGTTTCATCATTAGGGAAGGGTATTACAGCATCTTCTCTAGGTAGATTATTAAAAGATAGAGGTCTAAATGTAACAATTCAAAAATTCGATCCATACTTAAATGTTGACCCAGGTACAATGAGTCCTTATCAACATGGTGAAGTATTCGTAACGGATGATGGTGCAGAAACTGACCTAGACTTAGGACATTACGAAAGATTTATTGATATTAATTTAAACAAGTTTTCAAATGTGACAGCCGGTAAAGTGTATTCACACGTATTGAAAAAAGAACGTCGTGGTGATTACTTAGGCGGAACAGTTCAAGTTATTCCGCATATTACAAATGAAATTAAAGAACGTTTATTACTTGCAGGGGAAAGTACGAATGCAGACGTTGTTATCACTGAAATTGGCGGTACAACAGGTGATATTGAGTCATTACCGTTTATTGAAGCGATTCGTCAAATTCGTAGCGATTTAGGTAGAGAAAATGTTATGTATGTTCACTGTACATTACTGCCTTATATTAAAGCTGCTGGAGAAATGAAAACGAAGCCAACACAACATAGT
This sequence comes from Staphylococcus aureus, assembly GCF_001027105.1. Classification (GTDB taxonomy): domain Bacteria; phylum Bacillota; class Bacilli; order Staphylococcales; family Staphylococcaceae; genus Staphylococcus; species Staphylococcus aureus. The sequence goes on along the minus strand of NZ_CP011526.1, from coordinate 2,125,583 downwards.
GTTAAAGAATTACGAGGCTTAGGTATTCAACCAGACTTAATCGTTGTAAGAACTGAATATGAAATGACACAAGATTTAAAAGATAAAATTGCATTATTCTGTGACATTAATAAAGAAAGTGTTATTGAATGTCGTGATGCAGACTCTTTATACGAAATTCCATTACAATTAAGCCAACAAAATATGGATGATATCGTTATTAAACGTTTACAATTAAACGCGAAATATGAAACACAGCTTGATGAATGGAAACAGTTGTTAGATATCGTTAATAATTTAGATGGTAAAATTACAATTGGTTTAGTAGGTAAATATGTTAGCTTACAAGATGCATATTTATCAGTTGTTGAATCATTGAAACATGCTGGATATCCTTTTGCCAAAGATATTGACATTAGATGGATTGATTCAAGTGAAGTAACAGATGAAAATGCAGCCGAATACCTTGCAGATGTCGACGGTATTTTAGTACCAGGTGGATTTGGTTTCCGTGCAAGTGAAGGTAAAATTAGTGCAATTAAGTATGCTAGAGAAAACAATGTACCATTCTTTGGTATTTGTTTAGGAATGCAACTTGCAACAGTTGAATTTTCAAGAAACGTATTAGGCCTTGAAGGCGCACATTCAGCTGAATTAGACCCAGCAACACCATACCCAATTATAGATTTATTACCAGAACAAAAAGATATCGAAGATTTAGGTGGTACATTACGCTTAGGCTTATATTCATGTTCAATTAAAGAAGGCACATTGGCACAAGATGTTTATGGTAAAGCGGAAATTGAAGAAAGACATCGTCATCGTTATGAATTTAATAATGACTATAGAGAACAATTAGAAGCAAATGGTATGGTGATTTCTGGTACAAGTCCAGATGGACGTTTAGTAGAAATGGTAGAGATTCCGACAAATGATTTCTTTATTGCTTGTCAATTCCACCCAGAATTCTTATCTAGACCAAATCGTCCGCACCCGATTTTTAAATCATTTATTGAAGCTTCATTAAAATATCAACAAAATAAATAAATTTGCTAATAAAACCGGTACTTTCATTGTTAAACATTGAAAGTACCGGTTTTTCGTATAATTTTAATATTATGTTAGTGACAAGGTATGAAATAACAATAGTGACTTTTATAATTCTAAGTCTCTTGTCATTTCAATCATTTGTGTATAAATGTCATAGTATACATAATTCAATGCCATCGCATGTGGTTGGACAATCTTATCGTAATCTTCAGTGTAGACTATAGGTCTTGGTGTAGATAAATCGATAAAATGTACGAGATGATCAGGGAAATCATCTGTTTTAGGTTTGTTGCTTATTAAGACCACATCGATATCTAAGTCGATAAGTTTTTGAATATCTAATGCAACTTGATCATTATAAAATGGTGCGAATAATAATACACGATCAGTTGAGTCAATTTCTTTAAAGTCTTTAATAGCGTCAAGTTTTCGGCTAGATTTTAAACGCTCATCACTATGTAGAATGAAACTTTCGAAAAACTGTAAATCATCATAACCTTTTACATAAACATAACCTTCGCCACCAATTGCTTGAATTAAACATTGGGCGGCCATTTGAATTTCTAAAGATTGTTTTTCTAGCCTATTAAAGATACCTATTAGTTGTGTGTTTAAGATTTTTGACATCTTTATCCTCCAATCTACTTATAAAATATTGTAATTAATGACTACATATTATGCAACGGCTTAAATTGTATAAAAATGTATACGTTTGCATTTAGTATAACTATCGCATTTTTCAAAAAATACACATTTAATCTGCAGTATTTCAATGCATTGACGCTATTTTTTTGATATAATTACTTTGAAAAATACGTGCGTAAGCACTCAAGGAGGAACTTTCATGCCTTTAGTTTCAATGAAAGAAATGTTAATTGATGCAAAAGAAAATGGTTATGCGGTAGGTCAATACAATATTAATAACCTAGAATTCACTCAAGCAATTTTAGAAGCGTCACAAGAAGAAAATGCACCTGTAATTTTAGGTGTTTCTGAAGGTGCTGCTCGTTACATGAGCGGTTTCTACACAATTGTTAAAATGGTTGAAGGGTTAATGCATGACTTAAACATCACTATTCCTGTAGCAATCCATTTAGACCATGGTTCAAGCTTTGAAAAATGTAAAGAAGCTATCGATGCTGGTTTCACATCAGTAATGATCGATGCTTCACACAGCCCATTCGAAGAAAACGTAGCAACAACTAAAAAAGTTGTTGAATACGCTCATGAAAAAGGTGTTTCTGTAGAAGCTGAATTAGGTACTGTTGGTGGACAAGAAGATGATGTTGTAGCAGACGGCATCATTTATGCTGATCCTAAAGAATGTCAAGAACTAGTTGAAAAAACTGGTATTGATGCATTAGCGCCAGCATTAGGTTCAGTTCATGGTCCATACAAAGGTGAACCAAAATTAGGATTTAAAGAAATGGAAGAAATCGGTTTATCTACAGGTTTACCATTAGTATTACACGGTGGTACTGGTATCCCGACTAAAGATATCCAAAAAGCAATTCCATTTGGTACAGCTAAAATTAACGTAAACACTGAAAACCAAATCGCTTCAGCAAAAGCAGTTCGTGACGTTTTAAATAACGACAAAGAAGTTTACGATCCTCGTAAATACTTAGGACCTGCACGTGAAGCCATCAAAGAAACAGTTAAAGGTAAAATTAAAGAGTTCGGTACTTCTAACCGCGCTAAATAATTAATATTTAGTCTTTAAGTTATTAATAACGTAGGGATATTAATTTTAAAAGAAGCAGACAAAATGGTGTTTGCTTCTTTTTTATGTCGTATAAGTAATAAATAAAACAGTTTGATTTTAAAATGAAAGCGTAAAAATGGTAAAATATATCAAAATTGATTGTGATATAATTATAAGGAAAATGAGCAATTTATGAAAAAAGTTTACGTGAAAACCGTAGAATTAAAACTAAATAATTGTCAAAACAACGTCAATATTTAGTTGAATAATCAGACTTTAGACCATGGTCAAGTGGGGAAGAACAGCATATATTAGTAAAGGTGAATGATTTGTTATTAATCAATCGAAAATAGAAAGACAAGATTTTAACGATTAAAATAAACTATTTTACAAATAAAGTAAAATTAATTTATAATGCTAATAATGCAAAAAATTAAAAAGTAATGGACAAAGGAGATAAATGATATGGCTCAAGAGGTAATAAAAATAAGAGGTGGACGCACACTAAATGGGGAAGTTAATATCAGTGGCGCGAAAAACAGTGCTGTAGCTATCATTCCTGCAACATTATTAGCTCAAGGACATGTGAAATTAGAAGGGTTACCGCAAATCTCTGATGTTAAAACTTTAGTGAGTTTATTAGAAGATTTAAATATTAAGGCATCACTAAATGGTACGGAATTAGAAGTTGATACAACTGAAATACAAAATGCTGCATTACCAAATAATAAAGTTGAATCATTACGTGCTTCATACTATATGATGGGTGCCATGTTAGGTAGATTTAAAAAATGTGTGATTGGTTTACCGGGAGGATGTCCACTTGGGCCACGTCCAATTGATCAACATATTAAAGGATTTAAAGCTTTAGGTGCTGAAATTGATGAATCAAGTACGACATCAATGAAAATCGAAGCTAAAGAGTTAAAAGGTGCACATATTTTTCTAGATATGGTTAGCGTAGGTGCAACAATTAACATTATGCTAGCTGCAGTTTATGCAACAGGACAAACTGTAATTGAAAATGCTGCTAAAGAACCGGAAGTAGTTGATGTTGCTAACTTCTTAACAAGTATGGGAGCTAATATTAAGGGAGCGGGTACATCAACAATTAAAATCAATGGCGTCAAAGAATTACATGGTTCTGAGTATCAAGTTATACCTGATAGAATTGAAGCAGGCACATATATGTGTATCGCTGCAGCATGTGGAGAAAATGTTATATTAAATAATATTGTTCCGAAACATGTAGAAACATTAACTGCTAAATTTAGTGAATTAGGTGTGAATGTTGATGTAAGAGACGAAAGAATTCGCATCAATAATAATGCGCCATATCAATTTGTTGATATTAAAACACTAGTATATCCAGGTTTTGCTACTGATTTGCAACAGCCTATTACACCATTATTATTTATGGCAAATGGTCCTTCATTTGTAACTGATACGATTTATCCGGAGCGTTTTAAACATGTTGAAGAATTAAAGCGCATGGGTGCAAATATTGAAGTTGACGAAGGCACAGCAACGATAAAACCATCAACATTACATGGTGCTGAAGTTTATGCTAGCGATTTAAGAGCAGGAGCTTGTTTAATTATTGCTGGTTTAATTGCTGAGGGTGTAACTACAATTTACAATGTTAAACATATTTATAGAGGTTATACAGATATTGTAGAACACTTAAAAGCTTTAGGTGCAGATATTTGGACGGAAACTGTATAGATTTATCTTGTTTTGTGGTATAATAATTATACTGATTAAAAAATGGTGTTCGTTTACATTCTAAATTTATTGATGAGAGGTGAAGATGATGGAAGTATGTCCGTATCTCGAAGAAACTTTTAAAATACTTGGTAGAAGTTGGAATGGATTAATCATTAATTATCTCTCAAGATGTAATGACTGTTCAGCACACTTTTCCGATATGAAAAGAGATTTGAAAACAATAACACCACGTGCTTTAAGTCTTAAGTTGTCAGAGCTTGCACAATGGGAGTTAGTTGAGAAGCAAATCATTTCTACGAGTCCAGTACAAATTATTTATGTGCTAACTGAAAAAGGTAAAGCGTTAGCAGAGGCTTTACATCCAATTGAAGCATGGGCGCAATCATATGTCGATTTAACAGATCAACGTACTGCTAAATAATTACATGACGTTTAAACATAGCATTGATTATAACTATTTCTAAGTCTTCGCATTATTTGCGATGATGTGGGAATAGTTATTTTTATTTAAAAATATAAAAAAATAGATGCAGCAAAATTTTAAAGCATTTTATTTTGAACATATTAAAAGGGAGCGTATCATAATGGAATGTAATGTTTATATCGTATGCATTACGGATAAATAATATATAAATCATTCTTGAGGAGTGAAAGAATAATGAGAGACTACACAAAGCAATACATTAATGGCGAATGGGTAGAAAGTAATAGTAATGAAACGATAGAAGTTATAAATCCAGCAACCGAAGAAGTAATCGGGAAAGTTGCTAAAGGTAATAAAGCTGATGTTGATAAAGCCGTCGAGGCGGCAGACGATGTTTATTTAGAGTTCCGTCATACATCTGTGAAAGAAAGACAAGCGTTATTAGATAAAATTGTAAAAGAATATGAAAACAGAAAAGACGATATTGTACAAGCTATTACGGATGAATTAGGTGCTCCTTTATCATTATCTGAGCGTGTCCATTATCAAATGGGACTAAACCATTTTGTTGCAGCGAGAGACGCATTAGATAACTACGAATTTGAAGAACGCCGCGGAGATGATTTAGTTGTTAAAGAAGCAATCGGTGTATCTGGATTAATTACACCGTGGAACTTCCCTACAAACCAAACATCATTAAAATTAGCAGCAGCATTTGCGGCTGGTAGTCCAGTTGTACTTAAACCATCTGAAGAAACACCATTTGCAGCTGTTATTTTAGCTGAGATTTTTGATAAAGTCGGTGTTCCTAAAGGTGTATTTAACCTTGTTAATGGTGATGGTGCTGGTGTTGGGAATCCTTTATCTGAACATCCTAAAGTACGCATGATGTCATTTACAGGATCAGGCCCTACTGGTTCTAAAATTATGGAAAAAGCCGCTAAAGATTTTAAAAAGGTATCATTAGAGCTTGGTGGCAAATCACCATATATCGTCCTAGATGACGTAGATATTAAAGAAGCGGCTAAAGCAACAACAGGCAAAGTTGTTAATAATACTGGTCAAGTATGTACAGCTGGTACACGTGTTTTAGTGCCTAACAAAATTAAAGATGCATTCTTAGCTGAATTAAAAGAACAATTTAGCCAAGTGCGTGTCGGTAATCCAAGAGAAGATGGTACACAAGTAGGCCCTATCATTAGTAAAAAACAATTTGATCAAGTACAAAATTATATTAATAAAGGTATTGAAGAAGGTGCTGAATTATTTTATGGTGGTCCTGGTAAACCAGAAGGACTTGAAAAAGGATACTTTGCACGTCCGACAATTTTTATTAATGTAGATAATCAAATGACGATAGCACAAGAAGAAATTTTTGGGCCAGTAATGTCAGTTATCACTTATAACGATTTAGATGAAGCGATTCAAATTGCAAATGATACAAAATATGGTTTGGCAGGATATGTTATTGGTAAGGACAAAGAAACATTGCATAAAGTAGCTCGTTCTATTGAAGCAGGTACAGTAGAAATAAACGAAGCAGGTAGAAAGCCAGATTTACCATTTGGTGGCTATAAACAATCTGGTTTAGGTCGTGAATGGGGCGATTATGGTATTGAAGAGTTCTTAGAAGTGAAATCTATAGCTGGATATTTTAAATAAATTTGATTTTTGAATTAAAAATCGCAATAAAACAGTGCACATGACTAATTAAGTTTTGTGTACTGTTTTAATTTTGCAATTTTTATAAATAGATTTTGTAATTAAAATAAAAATTTGCTATAGTTATTCATGTATTTAAAAGGTTGGGGATTAGCATAATGGGATTGTGCTAGCACAGTTATTTATGCATTGTCATGCCTATCTATTACTTACTAACTAAAAAATAATGAAATGGGTGTAAACTATATGCCTGAAAGAGAACGTACATCTCCTCAGTATGAATCATTCCACGAATTGTACAAGAACTATACTACCAAGGAACTCACTCAAAAAGCTAAAACTCTTAAGTTGACGAACTATAGTAAATTAAATAAAAAAGAACTTGTTCTAGCTATTATGGAAGCACAAATGGAAAAAGATGGTAACTATTATATGGAAGGTATCTTAGATGATATACAACCAGATGGTTATGGTTTTTTAAGAACAGTGAACTATTCTAAAGGGGAAAAAGATATTTATATATCTGCTAGCCAAATTCGTCGTTTTGAAATTAAACGTGGGGATAAAGTAACTGGGAAAGTTAGAAAACCTAAAGATAACGAAAAATATTATGGCTTATTACAAGTTGACTTTGTCAATGACCATAACGCAGAAGAAGTGAAGAAACGTCCGCATTTCCAAGCTTTGACACCACTTTATCCAGATGAGCGTATTAAATTAGAGACAGAAATACAAAATTATTCAACGCGCATCATGGATTTAGTAACACCGATTGGTTTAGGTCAACGTGGTTTAATAGTGGCGCCACCTAAAGCAGGTAAAACATCGTTATTAAAAGAAATAGCGAATGCAATCAGTACGAACAAACCAGATGCAAAGCTATTTATTTTGTTAGTTGGCGAGCGTCCTGAAGAGGTAACAGATTTAGAACGCTCAGTAGAAGCTGCTGAAGTCGTTCATTCAACGTTTGACGAACCACCAGAACACCATGTTAAAGTAGCTGAATTATTACTTGAACGTGCAAAGCGTTTAGTAGAAATTGGGGAAGATGTCATTATTTTAATGGATTCTATAACGAGATTAGCACGCGCTTATAACTTAGTTATTCCACCAAGTGGTCGTACATTATCAGGTGGTTTAGATCCTGCATCTTTACACAAACCAAAAGCATTCTTCGGTGCAGCGAGAAATATTGAAGCGGGTGGAAGTTTAACAATACTTGCAACTGCATTAGTTGATACGGGTTCACGTATGGACGATATGATTTACGAAGAATTTAAAGGAACAGGTAACATGGAGTTACATTTAGATCGTAAATTGTCTGAACGTCGTATCTTCCCTGCAATTGATATTGGCAGAAGTTCAACGCGTAAAGAAGAATTGTTGATAAGTAAATCTGAATTAGACACATTATGGCAATTAAGAAATCTATTCACTGACTCAACTGACTTTACTGAAAGATTTATTCGCAAACTTAAAAGGTCTAAGAATAATGAAGATTTCTTCAAGCAGCTACAAAAGTCTGCAGAAGAAAGTACTAAAACGGGTCGACCTATAATTTAATAAACATTATATAGGGGCTTGCGTTTTGAATTAATTACCTTTATAATTACACAGTATTGGGTAAAAACTCACAAATAACTCTGTTCCAGATGGTTCAGGGCAAAGGAGCTGAAAATAATGAAACAAGGAATTCATCCTGAGTATCACCAAGTAATCTTTTTAGATACTACTACAAACTTCAAATTCTTAAGCGGTTCTACAAAAACATCTTCAGAAATGATGGAGTGGGAAGATGGAAAAGAATACCCAGTTATTCGTTTAGATATTTCATCTGATTCACATCCATTCTACACTGGACGTCAAAAATTCGCTGCTGCGGATGGACGTGTGGAACGTTTCAACAAAAAGTTTGGTCTTAAATCAAACAACTAATATAGTAATCGTTAAGCTGTCTGCATCCTATAATGGAATTGTAGACAGCTTTTTTATTTATAAGCGTAGTAAGGGTATATACTTACGACTGTGTTCAAAGAAGTGACTCAATACCATGTTGTTAATACATAATGATAAATTTCCCCCTTTATTAAAGTTTGTATTGAGTAGAAACATCGCACGAATAAGAAGCAACAAATTAGAATAGCTGTATATAAATATGCAAGACAAATTTATAAAATAATTGTTCATGTACAATATCGATATAATTATGAAAAAGACATTTATGAATATTTGAAATATGATATAATAAAGCGATTATGTTTTGAAAAAGGTGGAACTCTCAATGTATGAAACTTACCATTCCGGTTGGATAGAATGTATTACAGGTAGTATGTTTAGCGGTAAATCCGAAGAACTAATAAGACGTCTAAGAAGGGGTATATACGCTAAACAAAAAGTCGTTGTATTTAAACCGGCGATTGATGATCGATATCATAAAGAAAAAGTGGTCTCTCATAATGGTAATGCCATTGAAGCGATTAATATTTCTAAAGCAAGTGAAATTATGACGCACGACTTAACTAATGTTGATGTTATAGGAATAGACGAAGTGCAATTTTTTGACGATGAAATTGTAAGTATAGTAGAAAAACTATCAGCAGATGGACACCGTGTTATTGTTGCTGGATTAGATATGGATTTTAGGGGCGAACCGTTCGAACCAATGCCTAAATTGATGGCTGTCAGTGAACAAGTAACGAAACTTCAAGCAGTTTGTGCTGTTTGTGGTTCTTCATCTAGTAGAACGCAACGATTAATAAATGGTAAACCAGCTAAAATCGATGATCCGATTATCTTAGTAGGTGCCAATGAAAGTTATGAGCCACGTTGTCGCGCGCACCATATCGTAGCACCTAGTGATAATAATAAGGAGGAATTATAAGTGTTTGATCAATTAGATATTGTAGAAGAAAGATACGAACAGTTAAATGAACTGTTAAGTGACCCAGATGTTGTAAATGATTCAGATAAATTACGTAAATATTCTAAAGAGCAAGCTGATTTACAAAAAACTGTAGATGTTTATCGTAACTATAAAGCTAAAAAAGAAGAATTAGCTGATATTGAAGAAATGTTAAGTGAGACTGATGATAAAGAAGAAGTAGAAATGTTAAAAGAGGAGAGTAATGGTATTAAAGCTGAACTTCCAAATCTTGAAGAAGAGCTTAAAATATTATTGATTCCTAAAGATCCTAATGATGACAAAGACGTTATTGTAGAAATAAGAGCAGCAGCAGGTGGTGATGAGGCTGCGATTTTTGCTGGTGATTTAATGCGTATGTATTCAAAGTATGCTGAATCACAAGGATTCAAAACTGAAATAGTAGAAGCGTCTGAAAGTGACCATGGTGGTTACAAAGAAATTAGTTTCTCAGTTTCTGGTAATGGCGCGTATAGTAAATTGAAATTTGAAAATGGTGCGCACCGCGTTCAACGTGTGCCTGAAACAGAATCAGGTGGACGTATTCATACTTCAACAGCTACAGTGGCAGTTTTACCAGAAGTTGAAGATGTAGAAATTGAAATTAGAAATGAAGATTTAAAAATCGACACGTATCGTTCAAGTGGTGCAGGTGGTCAGCACGTAAACACAACTGACTCTGCAGTACGTATTACCCATTTACCAACTGGTGTCATTGCAACATCTTCTGAGAAGTCTCAAATTCAAAACCGTGAAAAAGCAATGAAAGTGTTAAAAGCACGTTTATACGATATGAAAGTTCAAGAAGAACAACAAAAGTATGCGTCACAACGTAAATCAGCAGTCGGTACTGGTGATCGTTCAGAACGTATTCGAACTTATAATTATCCACAAAGCCGTGTAACAGACCATCGTATAGGTCTAACGCTTCAAAAATTAGGGCAAATTATGGAAGGCCATTTAGAAGAAATTATAGATGCACTGACTTTATCAGAGCAGACAGATAAATTGAAAGAACTTAATAATGGTGAATTATAAAGAAAAGTTAGATGAAGCAATTCATTTAACACAACAAAAAGGGTTTGAACAAACACGAGCTGAATGGTTAATGTTAGATGTATTTCAATGGACGCGTACGGACTTTGTAGTCCACATGCATGATGATATGCCGAAAGCGATGATTATGAAGTTCGACTTAGCATTACAACGTATGTTATTAGGAGAGCCTATACAGTATATAGTTGGCTTTGCCTCATTTTATGGTAGAACGTTTGATGTAAACTCAAATTGTTTGATACCAAGACCTGAAACTGAAGAAGTAATGTTGCATTTCTTACAACAGTTAGAAGATGATGCAACAATCGTAGATATCGGAACGGGTAGTGGTGTACTTGCAATTACTTTGAAATGTGAAAAGCCGGATTTAAATGTTATTGCTACTGATATTTCACTTGAAGCAATGAATATGGCTCGTAATAATGCTGAGAAGCATCAATCACAAATACAATTTTTAACAGGGGATGCATTAAAGCCCTTAATTAATGAAGGTATCAAGTTGAACGGCTTGATATCTAATCCACCATATATAGATGAAAAAGATATGGTTACGATGTCTCCAACGGTTACGAGATTCGAACCACATCAGGCATTGTTTGCAGATAACCATGGATATGCTATTTATGAATCAATCATTGAAGATTTACCTCACGTTATGGAAAAAGGCAGCCCAGTTGTTTTTGAAATTGGTTACAATCAAGGTGAGGCACTTAAATCAATAATTTTAAATAAATTTCCTGACAAAAAAATCGACATTATTAAAGATATAAATGGCCACGATCGAATCGTCTCATTTAAATGGTAATTAGAAGTTATGCCTTTGCTATGATTAGTTAAGTGCATAGCTTTTTGCTTTATATTATGATAAATAAGAAAGGCGTGATTAAGTTGGATACTAAAATTTGGGATGTTAGAGAATATAATGAAGATTTACAGCAATATCCTAAAATTAATGAAATAAAAGACATTGTTTTAAACGGTGGTTTAATAGGTTTACCAACTGAAACAGTTTATGGACTTGCAGCAAATGCGACAGATGAAGAAGCTGTAGCTAAAATATATGAAGCTAAAGGCCGTCCATCTGACAATCCGCTTATTGTTCATATACACAGTAAAGGTCAATTAAAAGATTTTACATATACTTTGGATCCACGCGTAGAAAAGTTAATGCAGGCATTCTGGCCGGGCCCTATTTCGTTTATATTGCCGTTAAAGCTAGGCTATCTATGTCGAAAAGTTTCTGGAGGTTTATCATCAGTTGCTGTTAGAATGCCAAGCCATTCTGTAGGTAGACAATTATTACAAATCATAAATGAACCTCTAGCTGCTCCAAGTGCTAATTTAAGTGGTAGACCTTCACCAACAACTTTCAATCATGTATATCAAGATTTGAATGGCCGTATCGATGGTATTGTTCAAGCTGAACAAAGTGAAGAAGGATTAGAAAGTACGGTTTTAGATTGCACATCTTTTCCTTATAAAATTGCAAGACCTGGTTCTATAACAGCAGCAATGATTACAGAAATACTTCCGAATAGTATCGCCCATGCTGATTATAATGATACTGAACAGCCAATTGCACCAGGTATGAAGTATAAGCATTACTCACCCAATACACCACTTACAATTATTACAGATATTGAGAGCAAAATTGGAAATGACGGTAAAGATTGGTCTTCTATAGCTTTTATTGTGCCGAGTAATAAGGTGGCGTTTATACCAAGTGAAGCGCAATTCATTCAATTATGTCAGGATGACAATGATGTTAAACAAGCAAGTCATAATCTTTATGATGTGTTACATTCACTTGATGAAAATGAAAATATTTCAGCGGCGTATATATACGGCTTTGAGCTGAATGATAATACAGAAGCAATTATGAATCGCATGTTAAAAGCTGCAGGTAATCACATTATTAAAGGATGTGAACTATGAAGATTTTATTCGTTTGTACAGGTAACACATGTCGTAGCCCATTAGCGGAAAGTATTGCAAAAGAGGTTATGCCAAATCATCAATTTGAATCAAGAGGTATATTCGCTGTGAACAATCAAGGTGTTTCGAATTATGTTGAAGACTTAGTTGAAGAACATCATTTAGCTGAAACGACCTTATCGCAACAATTTACTGAAGCAGATTTGAAAGCAGATATTATTTTGACGATGTCGTATTCGCACAAAGAATTAATAGAGGCACACTTTGGTTTGCAAAATCATGTTTTCACATTGCATGAATATGTAAAAGAAGCAGGAGAAGTTATAGATCCATACGGTGGAACAAAAGAAATGTATGTACATACCTATGAAGAACTTGTAAGTTTAATTTTAAAATTAAAAGATATTATTTGCTAGTAGGAATTCTGTATAATTAGTATATGTTAACAGTTAAATAAGTTATAATAGAGGAGTGTAGCACTTTGCTATATTCCTTTTTTATTTTTAGGAAGGGTGGGCTTTTATGAAAGATTTGACAATGTTATTAGACGAATTAAAAGATATGTCCTTTTTTAATAAAGGAGATATATGTTTAATTGGATGTTCAACATCGGAAGTCATTGGCGAAAAAATAGGGACTGTCGGTTCGATGGAAGTTGCAGAAACTATTTTTAATGCATTAGATGTTGTGAGTAAAGAGACAGGCGTTACTTTTGCTTTTCAAGGATGTGAACATATCAACAGAGCGATAACAATAGAAAAATCTCAGTATAATCCATTAACAATGGAAGAAGTTTCCGTCGTTCCAGATGTACATGCTGGAGGGAGTTTGGCAACATACGCTTTTCAGCATATGAAGGATCCGATCGTGGTCGAACATATTACTGTTCCTTGTGGAATTGATATTGGTCAAACGTTAATAGGCATGCATATTAAACATGTATGTGTACCTGTAAGGACCTCAGTAAAGCAAGTAGGACAGGCAATTGTAACTATTGCCACATCTAGGCCGAAAAAGATTGGTGGCGAACGTGCTAAATACCAATAAGTTTTTTTGAAAGAAGGGGAGATTTTATGTCTTATATCACCAAGCAAGATAAAGTTATCGCAGAAGCAATCGAGAGAGAATTTCAGAGACAAAATAGCAACATAGAGTTAATCGCATCGGAAAATTTTGTATCGGAAGCGGTTATGGAAGCACAAGGTTCAGTGTTGACTAATAAGTATGCTGAAGGCTATCCAGGACGCCGATATTATGGTGGCTGTGAGTTTGTAGATGTTACTGAAAGCATCGCAATTGATCGTGCTAAAGCATTGTTTGGAGCTGAACATGTCAATGTTCAACCACATTCAGGTTCACAAGCGAACATGGCTGTTTACTTAGTTGCATTAGAAATGGGCGACACAGTTTTAGGTATGAATTTGAGTCATGGTGGTCACTTGACACATGGAGCGCCTGTTAATTTTAGTGGTAAATTCTACAATTTCGTTGAATATGGAGTAGATAAAGACACAGAACGAATCAATTATGATGAAGTTCGTAAATTAGCGTTAGAGCATAAGCCTAAGCTTATTGTGGCAGGAGCATCAGCATATTCAAGAACAATTGACTTCAAAAAGTTTAAAGAAATCGCAGATGAAGTAAACGCTAAGTTAATGGTAGACATGGCACATATTGCAGGATTAGTAGCGGCAGGTTTACATCCAAATCCAGTAGAATATGCTGATTTTGTAACAACTACAACACACAAAACATTACGCGGACCACGTGGTGGTATGATTTTATGTAAGGAAGAATATAAAAAAGACATAGATAAAACAATTTTCCCTGGTATTCAAGGTGGACCTCTTGAGCATGTTATTGCAGCAAAAGCAGTTGCTTTTGGAGAAGCGTTAGAAAATAATTTCAAAACGTATCAACAACAAGTGGTTAAAAACGCAAAAGTTCTTGCAGAAGCATTAATTAATGAAGGATTTAGAATTGTTTCTGGCGGTACAGATAATCACTTAGTAGCTGTTGATGTAAAAGGGTCTATAGGACTTACTGGTAAAGAAGCTGAAGAGACTTTAGATTCAGTTGGTATCACATGTAACAAAAATACCATTCCGTTCGATCAAGAAAAACCTTTTGTAACGAGTGGTATACGTTTAGGTACACCTGCTGCAACAACGCGTGGATTTGATGAAAAAGCTTTTGAGGAAGTTGCAAAAATCATCAGTTTAGCATTGAAAAATAGTAAAGATGAAGAAAAATTACAACAAGCTAAAGAACGCGTTGCGAAATTAACAGCTGAATATCCTCTATATCAATAAACATACACAAAGATAGGAGTAATTTTTATGAGTAAAGTACACGTTTTCGATCATCCATTAATTCAACACAAACTAAGCTATATTAGAGATGTAAATACAGGTACTAAAGAATTTAGAGAACTTGTAGACGAAGTTGGTATGTTGATGGCATATGAAGTAACTAGAGACTTAGAGCTTCAGGATGTTGATATTGAAACGCCTGTAACTAAAATGACGGCTAAACGATTAGCTGGTAAAAAATTAGCTATCGTTCCAATTTTAAGAGCTGGTTTAGGTATGACTGATGGTATTTTAAGTTTAGTACCTGCAGCCAGAGTTGGACATATCGGTTTATATCGAGATCCCGAAACATTAAAGGCTGTAGAGTATTTTGCTAAGTTACCTCAAGATATTACTGAAAGACAAATCATTGTTGTTGATCCTATGTTAGCAACAGGCGCATCAGCAATTGAAGCTATTACTTCATTGAAGAAACGTGGCGCTAAAAATATTCGCTTCATGTGTTTAATTGCAGCACCAGAAGGCGTAGAAAAGATGCATGAAGCACATCCAGATGTAGATATTTATATTGCTGCACTTGATGAAAAGCTAAATGACAAAGCATATATCACACCAGGGTTAGGCGACGCTGGAGATAGATTGTTTGGTACTAAATAGAAGAATCGGAGATAAGTAGTTTGATGAAAAAGATTATGACCATATTTGGAACAAGACCCGAAGCCATAAAGATGGCTCCTTTAGTTAAAGCTTTGGAACAAGAAAAAATGCTCGAGCCAATTGTTGTTGTTACAGCACAGCATAGAGAAATGCTTGATTCAGTATTAAGTACCTTTGAAATCAAACCAAAATACGATTTGAATATTATGAAATCAGGACAGACACTTTCTGAGATAACTTCTAAATCAATCACTCAATTAGAACAAGTGATTCAATTAGAAAAACCAGACATGGTACTTGTACATGGTGATACGATGACGACATTTGCAGGTGGTTTAGCGGCATTTTATAACCAAGTGCCGATTGGACACGTTGAAGCAGGGCTTAGAAGTTATGATAAATATTCACCTTTTCCAGAAGAGGTGAATAGACAATTAGTTGGTGTATTAGCTGACTTACATTTTGCACCTACTAAAAATGCTGCATCGCATTTGTTAAGTGAAGGGAAATATTCAGAAAGTGTTGTTGTCACTGGTAATACTGCGATTGATGCTATGAAATATACAGTTGATGACAATTATAAATCTAACATCATGGATAAATACCATGACAAAAAATTCATTCTTATGACAGCACACCGACGAGAAAATATCGGGAAACCCATGGAAAATATATTTAAAGCGGTTAGACGCTTAATAGATGAGTATACTGATTTAGCACTGGTATATCCAATGCATAAAAACCCGAAAGTTCGAGAGGTGGCTCAAAAGATTTTAGGTAGTCATGACAGAATTGAATTGATTGAACCTTTGGACGTAGTAGATTTCCATAATTTTGCTAAAAAATCTTATTTTATTTTGACAGATTCAGGTGGAATTCAGGAAGAAGCGCCATCATTTAATAAGCCAGTTTTAGTTTTGCGAAGTGTTACAGAACGTCCTGAAGGTGTTGAAGCTGGCACATTAAAAGTCATTGGAACAAATAAGCAAAATGTGTATCAAGCTGCAAAAGAATTAATCGATGATGAGAGATTATATCATCAAATGTCTGAAGCATCTAATCCTTACGGTGATGGATTTGCTTCAGAAAGAATAGTTAATCATATTAAGTATTATTTGAATTTAATCACTGAAAAACCAAGCGATTTCTGAGGAAAATAGACTTTTTGTCTAATTGTGTCTAAATTGTGTCTAACTATGCTTATTTTTTTACAACAATTTGAATAGAATTGACACCACAAATCGCCTATATTATCATTTAGTTTGTATGAGTGGAACGGTTTTCATGATTGATATCAGTCACACGGAGGCATATAAAATGAGTCGTTTCTACAACATTTTTAAACAGTTCATTCAATATTATTTTTATCTAATAATAATATTGGGAGGATTATACCTTTATACACACCATGCATTTATCTTAGGATTAATCATTGGTGTTACTGGTTCTGCAATCAACACATGTATTTTTGAATGCTATTTAGCTAAAGCTAAAAGACCAGACACTATGCATATTTCAACTGGAAATATGTGGCGATACTTAGTTGCAATTATTGCCTGTATGATTTGGTACCTTAATAAAGCGCATGTAAGTATCATCGGTATAATTATTGGTTTAATGATTTCATATGTTGTAGTTATCATACGTCCTTTACTAAAGGTGAGCAAATAAATTAAGAAAGAGGTGAGATTATGGATCACAAATCCCCGCTCGTGAGTTGGAATTTATTCGGTTTTGATATCGTTTTCAATTTATCAAGTATATTGATGATACTTGTTACGGCGTTTCTTGTTTTTCTACTTGCTATCATTTGTACGCGTAATTTGAAAAAAAGACCAACTGGCAAACAAAATTTCGTTGAATGGATTTTTGATTTCGTGAGGGGAATCATTGAAGGTAACATGGCTTGGAAAAAAGGTGGTCAATTCCACTTCTTAGCAGTAACGCTGATTCTGTACATTTTTATAGCTAATATGTTAGGTCTTCCGTTTTCTATAGTAACGAAAGATCACACATTGTGGTGGAAATCACCGACAGCTGATGCAACAGTGACTTTAACGTTGTCTACAACGATAATACTGTTAACTCACTTTTATGGAATTAAAATGCGTGGTACGAAACAATATCTTAAAGGTTATGTACAGCCGTTTTGGCCATTGGCAATTATTAATGTTTTTGAAGAGTTCACTTCAACATTAACGCTTGGTCTGCGTTTGTACGGTAACATATTTGCAGGTGAGATACTATTAACATTACTTGCTGGCTTATTCTTTAACGAACCAGCATGGGGTTGGATTATTAGTATCCCAGGATTAATTGTTTGGCAAGCATTTTCAATATTTGTAGGAACAATCCAAGCATATATCTTTATTATGCTTTCGATGGTTTATATGTCACATAAAGTGGCAGATGAACACTAAAAATTTCAATAATTATATACAATCACAGGAGGAAATTAAATTATGAATTTAATCGCAGCAGCAATCGCAATTGGTTTATCAGCATTAGGAGCAGGTATCGGTAACGGTTTAATCGTTTCAAGAACAGTTGAAGGTGTAGCACGTCAACCAGAAGCACGTGGTCAATTAATGGGTATCATGTTCATTGGTGTAGGTTTAGTTGAGGCATTACCTATCATCGGTGTAGTAATTGCATTCATGACATTTGCTGGATAATTAACAGATAAAAGAGGTCGGGACAAAGCGCATAGGACATAATTCATGATGCATATATAGTAATATCTTTGAACTTTATTAAATAGTTGAGATATGAACGCACCATGCCTATCGCATAAATTCAGTAGGTCCTAACCTCGTCGTTTTTTTCTATATAACACTAGCGATTATTTTAATGAAAGGAGTGTCATGAACCCGTGACTGAAACAGCTAACTTATTCGTTCTTGGTGCAGCTGGAGGCGTTGAGTGGGGTACTGTGATTGTACAGGTCCTAACTTTCATCGTGTTACTTGCGTTACTTAAAAAGTTCGCATGGGGTCCATTGAAAGATGTAATGGATAAACGTGAAAGAGATATTAACAGAGATATCGATGACGCAGAACAAGCTAAGTTAAATGCACAGAAACTTGAAGAAGAAAATAAACAAAAACTTAAAGAAACACAAGAAGAAGTTCAAAAGATTTTAGAAGATGCTAAGGTTCAAGCACGTCAACAGCAAGAACAAATTATTCATGAAGCAAACGTACGTGCAAACGGTATGATTGAAACAGCACAAAGTGAAATCAATAGCCAAAAAGAACGTGCCATTGCAGATATTAATAATCAAGTATCTGAACTATCAGTGTTAATTGCTTCTAAAGTTCTTAGAAAAGAAATTTCTGAACAAGACCAAAAAGCATTGGTTGACAAGTATCTAAAAGAGGCAGGCGATAAATAATGGTAAAAGTAGCTAACAAGTATGCTAAAGCATTATTTGACGTGTCATTAGATACAAATAATTTAGAGACTATTAATGAAGAATTAACAGTTATAAATGAAGCAGTAAAAGATAAAATTGAGCAATTGAGAATGGTTGACAGTAATCCAACTCAAACAGCAGAACAACGTCGTGAGTTGATTAATGGTGTATTTACTGACATTAATCCATACATTAAAAATATGATGTACGTGTTAGCAGATAATAGACATATCTCATTAATAGCTGACGTATTCAAGGCGTTCCAAAGCTTATATAACGGACACTACAATCAAGATTTTGCAACAATTGAGTCAACATATGAATTGAGTCAAGAAGAGTTAGATAAGATTGTCAAACTAGTAACTCAACAAACGAAGTTATCTAAAGTTATTGTAGATACAAAAATTAATCCAGATTTAATTGGTGGATTTAGAGTTAAAGTCGGCACAACTGTATTAGATGGTAGTGTTAGAAATGATCTTGTCCAATTACAAAGAAAATTTAGAAGAGTTAATTAATTATAAAGAGGAGTGACATAGATGGCCATAAAAGCTGAAGAAATCAGTGCATTACTTCGCTCACAAATTGAAAATTATGAGTCAGAAATGTCCGTAACTGATGTAGGTACTGTATTACAAATTGGTGATGGTATTGCATTAATTCACGGATTAAATGACGTTATGGCTGGTGAGCTAGTAGAATTCCATAACGGCGTACTTGGTTTAGCCCAAAACCTTGAAGAGTCAAACGTGGGTGTGGTTATTTTAGGACCATACACAGGTATTACTGAAGGTGACGAAGTTAAACGTACTGGTCGTATCATGGAAGTACCAGTAGGTGAAGAACTAATCGGAAGAGTTGTTAATCCATTAGGACAACCTATTGATGGACAAGGACCGATTAACACAACTAAAACACGTCCAGTAGAGAAAAAAGCTACTGGTGTAATGGATCGTAAATCAGTAGATGAGCCATTACAAACAGGTATCAAAGCAATTGATGCTTTAGTACCAATTGGTAGAGGTCAACGTGAGTTAATCATCGGTGACCGTCAAACAGGTAAAACAACAATTGCAATTGACACAATTTTGAACCAAAAAGATCAAGGTACGATTTGTATCTATGTTGCTATTGGTCAAAAAGATTCAACAGTAAGAGCAAATGTTGAAAAGTTAAGACAAGCAGGCGCTTTAGACTACACTATTGTTGTAGCAGCATCAGCTTCTGAACCTTCTCCATTATTATATATTGCACCATATTCAGGTGTAACAATGGGTGAAGAATTCATGTTTAACGGTAAACATGTTTTAATCGTTTATGATGATTTAACTAAACAAGCAGCAGCTTATCGTGAGTTATCATTATTATTACGTAGACCTCCAGGTCGTGAAGCATACCCAGGTGACGTATTCTACTTACATAGTAGATTATTAGAAAGAGCAGCAAAATTAAACGATGACTTAGGTGGCGGTTCAATTACTGCATTACCAATTATCGAAACACAAGCTGGTGATATTTCAGCTTATGTACCAACAAACGTTATTTCAATTACAGATGGACAAATCTTCTTACAATCTGATTTATTCTTCTCAGGTGTAAGACCAGCGATTAATGCCGGACAATCTGTATCTCGTGTTGGTGGATCTGCACAAATTAAAGCAATGAAGAAAGTTGCTGGTACGTTACGTCTTGACTTAGCGTCATACAGAGAACTTGAATCATTTGCACAATTCGGTTCAGACCTTGATGAATTTACTGCAAGTAAATTAGAACGTGGTAAACGTACTGTTGAAGTCTTAAAACAAGATCAAAACAAACCATTACCAGTCGAACACCAAGTGTTGATTATTTATGCATTAACAAAAGGATATTTAGATGATATTCCAGTTGTAGATATCACACGTTTTGAAGACGAGTTAAACCACTGGGCAGAATCAAATGCTACTGAACTGTTAAATGAAATCAGAGAAACTGGTGGCTTACCAGATGCTGAGAAGTTTGACACAGCAATTAACGAATTCAAAAAAAGCTTTAGCAAATCTGAATAATAAACAAGTTTAGTATAAGGTGGTGAGATAGTGGCTTCTCTTAAAGAAATAGATACTCGAATAAAATCAACCAAAAAAATGAAGCAGATTACGAAAGCGATGAACATGGTATCAAGTTCAAAACTTCGTAGAGCTGAAAAAAATACAAAACAATTCACACCATATATGGATAAAATGCAAGATGCAATTACTGCAGTTGCAGGGGCAAGTAGCAATACAAACCATCCAATGCTAAGACCTCGTAAAATTACTAGAAGTGGATATTTAGTTATCACGAGTGATAAAGGTTTAGCAGGTGCATATAGTGCAAACGTGCTTAAAAAATTGATTACTGATATTGAAGCGAAACATCAAGATAGTAGCGAATACAGTATTGTAGTTTTAGGGCAACAAGGTGTTGATTTCCTAAAAAATAGAGGTTATGACATTGAGTATTCTCAAGTAGACGTACCTGATCAACCTTCTTTCAAATCTGTTCAAGCACTAGCTAACCATGCTATAGACTTATACAGTGAAGAAGAAATTGATGAATTAAATATATACTATAGTCATTATGTCAGCGTTCTTGAAAACAAGCCTACATCTAGACAAGTATTACCATTATCTCAAGAGGATTCTAGTAAGGGGCATGGTCATTTGTCTTCTTATGAATTTGAGCCAGATAAAGAATCTATCTTAAGTGTAATCTTGCCTCAATATGTTGAGAGTTTGATTTACGGAACAATATTAGACGCAAAAGCAAGTGAGCATGCAACACGTATGACTGCGATGAAAAATGCCACTGATAATGCAACTGAACTTATTGATGACTTATCATTAGAATATAACAGAGCGAGACAAGCAGAAATTACGCAACAAATTACTGAAATTGTTGGTGGTTCCGCAGCGCTTGAATAATATTTAAAGGAGGAAAATAGCATGGGAATTGGCCGTGTAACTCAAGTTATGGGTCCTGTAATTGATGTTCGATTTGAACATAACGAAGTTCCTAAAATTAATAACGCCTTGGTTATTGATGTGCCTAAAGAAGAAGGTACAATACAACTAACATTAGAAGTTGCGCTGCAATTAGGTGACGACGTTGTTCGTACAATTGCGATGGATTCAACTGATGGTGTCCAAAGAGGCATGGATGTAAAAGATACAGGCAAAGAAATTAGTGTACCTGTTGGTGACGAAACATTAGGTCGTGTATTTAATGTACTAGGTGAAACAATTGACCTTAAAGAAGAAATTAGTGATTCTGTTCGCCGCGATCCTATCCATCGTCAAGCACCAGCATTCGATGAACTTTCAACAGAAGTTCAAATTTTAGAAACAGGTATTAAAGTAGTAGATTTACTAGCACCTTATATTAAAGGTGGTAAAATCGGATTGTTCGGTGGTGCCGGTGTAGGTAAAACAGTATTAATCCAAGAATTAATTAACAACATCGCTCAAGAGCACGGTGGTATTTCTGTATTCGCCGGTGTAGGTGAACGTACTCGTGAAGGTAACGATTTATACTTCGAAATGAGTGACAGTGGTGTAATTAAGAAAACAGCCATGGTATTCGGGCAAATGAATGAGCCACCTGGTGCACGTATGCGTGTTGCATTATCTGGTTTAACAATGGCTGAATATTTCCGTGACGAACAAGGTCAAGACGTATTATTATTCATCGATAACATTTTCAGATTTACACAAGCTGGTTCTGAGGTATCTGCATTATTAGGTCGTATGCCTTCTGCAGTAGGTTACCAACCAACACTTGCTACTGAAATGGGACAATTACAAGAACGTATTACGTCTACAACAAAAGGATCAGTTACTTCTATTCAAGCGGTATTCGTACCTGCCGATGACTATACTGACCCAGCGCCTGCGACAGCGTTTGCCCATTTAGATGCAACTACAAACTTAGAACGTAAATTAACTGAAATGGGTATTTATCCAGCCGTGGATCCATTAGCGTCTACATCAAGAGCATTGGAACCATCAATTGTAGGTCAAGAACATTATGAAGTAGCTCGTGATGTACAATCAACACTTCAAAAATACCGTGAATTACAAGATATCATTGCTATCTTAGGTATGGACGAATTATCTGATGAAGATAAACAAACAGTTGAACGCGCACGTAGAATTCAATTCTTCTTATCTCAAAACTTCCACGTAGCGGAACAATTTACTGGTCAAAAAGGTTCTTATGTACCTGTTAAGACAACAGTTGCAAACTTTAAAGATATCTTAGATGGTAAATATGACCATATTCCAGAAGATGCATTCCGTTTAGTTGGTAGCATGGATGATGTTATTGCAAAAGCTAAAGATATGGGTGTTGAAGTATAACAATTAGGAGGAATGGATAATGAATACATTAAACCTAGATATTGTCACTCCTAATGGTTCTGTTTACAATCGTGATAATGTTGAACTCGTTGTTATGCAAACAACAGCTGGTGAGATAGGTGTCATGAGTGGACATATTCCAACTGTAGCTGCTTTAAAAACAGGCTTTGTAAAAGTGAAATTTCACGATGGAACTGAATATATTGCTGTAAGCGATGGCTTTGTTGAAGTTAGAAAAGATAAAGTTTCAATCATTGTTCAGACTGCAGAAACTGCAAGAGAAATTGATGTTGAAAGAGCTAAATTAGCCAAAGCAAGAGCAGAGTCTCACTTGGAAAATGATGACGACAATACTGATATTCATAGAGCCGAAAGAGCTTTAGAGAGAGCAAATAACCGTTTGCGTGTGGCTGAATTAAAATAGTAAATAAAGGGTCGAAGATGTGATTTCATATCTTCGACCCTTTTTTGAATTATATTGATTTAAAGATACAAAACATGAGAGGGGGGAAGGAATTGATAAAGAACCATTAAAGATTTATGATGTAGTGGTTCTTTATCATTAAACACAGCTAATGTGTATTTAAAAATAGGAATACATGAGTAAAACTCATGTATAAGAAATACTAATTTCTAAAGAAAAAGTATTTCTTTATGTTGGGGCCCCGTCAACTACTGCCAAATACAACACTATAGAGTCTAGACATTGATTTATGTCCGACTCCCAAGAATAGTTTTACTTTTTTACAATCACTAATAGATTGCTAAAATCAAAATTTCCTTCACCACTATCTACAGTCGACATTTCATTTTTTGAAATTATCTACATTTTTTCATACCAAGATATTTTATAGTTATGATATTTATGTAAAAAGAATTATATAGTAAGTTAGCTTAAACTTTACTAAAAACGGGTATTAAACTTTGTATCATTATTTAAATTTTTCATGTACAATGTAATACAGTAATCTTATGAGGTGATAAAATGGATTATATCGGACAATATGCAGTTATCCATTTAGTGTTACATGTTGTATGTATTTGTATTGCCTATTGGGCTTTACAATCAATTAGATTAGATCAATTTTTTAAAAAAGGATACGCCACTCAATTACAAGTGTGTATGATATTTGTTGCTATTTTATTAGGCACTGCAGTAAGCAATTTTATTGTAGATTTGTTACAATACTCGACGCAGGTAAAATATTTAATAAAATAAGTCTAACTCTATGATTTGTAATCAAAACTAGATATAATTAAATAATGACTTAAAATAATTTTAAAATAGGGAAATGTAAAGTAATAGGAGTTCTAAGTGGAGGATTTACGATGGATAAAATAGTAATCAAAGGTGGAAATAAATTAACGGGTGAAGTTAAAGTAGAAGGTGCTAAAAATGCAGTATTACCAATATTGACAGCATCTTTATTAGCTTCTGATAAACCGAGCAAATTAGTTAATGTTCCAGCTTTAAGTGATGTAGAAACAATAAATAATGTATTAACAACTTTAAATGCTGACGTTACATACAAAAAGGACGAAAATGCTGTTGTCGTTGATGCAACAAAGACTCTAAATGAAGAGGCACCATATGAATATGTTAGTAAAATGCGTGCAAGTATTTTAGTTATGGGACCTCTTTTAGCAAGACTAGGACATGCTATTGTTGCATTGCCTGGTGGTTGTGCAATTGGAAGTAGACCGATTGAGCAACACATTAAAGGTTTTGAAGCTTTAGGCGCAGAAATTCATCTTGAAAATGGTAATATTTATGCTAATGCTAAAGATGGATTAAAAGGTACATCAATTCATTTAGATTTTCCAAGTGTAGGAGCAACACAAAATATTATTATGGCAGCATCATTAGCTAAGGGTAAGACTTTAATTGAAAATGCAGCTAAAGAACCTGAAATTGTCGATTTAGCAAACTACATTAATGAAATGGGTGGTAGAATTACTGGTGCTGGTACAGACACAATTACAATCAATGGTGTAGAATCATTACATGGTGTAGAACATGCTATCATTCCAGATAGAATTGAAGCAGGCACATTACTAATCGCTGGTGCTATAACGCGTGGTGATATTTTTGTACGTGGTGCAATCAAAGAACATATGGCGAGTTTAGTCTATAAACTAGAAGAAATGGGCGTTGAATTGGACTATCAAGAAGATGGTATTCGTGTACGTGCTGAAGGGGAATTACAACCTGTAGACATCAAAACTCTACCACATCCTGGATTCCCGACTGATATGCAATCACAAATGATGGCATTGTTATTAACGGCAAATGGTCATAAAGTCGTAACCGAAACTGTTTTTGAAAACCGTTTTATGCATGTTGCAGAGTTCAAACGTATGAATGCTAATATCAATGTAGAAGGTCGTAGTGCTAAACTTGAAGGTAAAAGTCAATTGCAAGGTGCACAAGTTAAAGCGACTGATTTAAGAGCAGCAGCCGCCTTAATTTTAGCTGGATTAGTTGCTGATGGTAAAACAAGCGTTACTGAATTAACGCACCTAGATAGAGGCTATGTTGACTTACACGGTAAATTGAAGCAATTAGGTGCAGACATTGAACGTATTAACGATTAATTCAGTAAATTAATATAATGGAGGATTTCAACCATGGAAACAATTTTTGATTATAACCAAATTAAACAAATTATACCTCACAGACAGCCATTTTTATTAATTGATAAAGTAGTTGAATATGAAGAAGGTCAACGTTGTGTGGCTATTAAACAAGTATCAGGAAACGAACCATTCTTTCAAGGGCATTTTCCTGAGTATGCGGTAATGCCAGGCGTATTAATTACTGAAGCGTTAGCTCAAACAGGTGCGGTAGCTATTTTAAATAGTGAAGAAAATAAAGGTAAAATCGCTTTATTTGCTGGTATTGATAAATGTCGTTTTAAACGTCAAGTAGTACCTGGTGATACTTTAACGTTGGAAGTAGAAATCACTAAAATTAAAGGACCAATAGGTAAAGGTAATGCTAAAGCTACTGTCGATGGTCAACTTGCTTGTAGTTGTGAACTTACATTTGCAATTCAAGATGTAAAATAAAACAAAAAAAACATTCAAAGATTTAATGTGTTGGCATAATCTTTGAATGTTTTTTATTTTACTCTTCTAATTTTTCATCCTTTAACTTTGGTTTAGACTGCATCATTCGATTAAATGATTTTTTTAATTCTTCACCAGATAATCCATCATCAATAAGTTGTTCTAATAAACTTTCAGCATACTGTTGACGTAAAGTGTAAATATGACATTCAAATACGATAGACATTGTTGTTTTAAAATTTTTAATACTTTTCACAGTAGATTCAAATAAAGCTGGATCATTGGCTGGACGCGTGATGACGACACGAATATCCAATAACTGTTCATTGTCTTGATATTCCTTAAATGTTTCATAATGCTCATTAGAAATGACAATTTCAAGCAACCAACCCGTGCCACTTTCCTCTTTATTAATTATTACGCCATCTTCTAATTCATATTCTATAATTCTGCCGTGTTCATTCACAATTTGAAACCTTACTGCTTTAAAAGTTTTCATATTCCCACATCCCATTAGTTTAATATTTATGATTTTTGAATTATTTAGAAGATTTAAGGTCATTTCATGACTAATTTCTTTAAATATAACAAATAACGAGATGCTATAGCTATTAATTATATAAAATTTGCCATTTTGACCATTTTTAAGCTAGTAATTAAGATATAGGCATAGGAGGTGAATCACACACTACATGCTAAATAAAATCGTAATTGTCGGGAGACTGACGAAAGACGCACAAATATTTGAAAAGGAGGATAGAAAAATTGCAACGTTTTGTGTTGCAACGCACCGAAATTATAAAGATGAAAATGGAGAAATCGTCTGTGATTACTTATTCTGTAAAGCATTTGGCAAGTTAGCTTCTAATATAGAAAAATATACTAATCAAGGTACATTGGTTGGTATAACTGGTCAAATGAGATCAAGAAAGTATGATAAAGACGGACAAACACACTTTGTCACTGAATTATATGTTGAAACAATAAGATTTATGTCCCCTAAATCCCAAAATAATGAAATTCTCTCAGATAGTATTTTAGATATTGACTCTCAAAATATAGATAATCATGACTTATTAGAAATTTAAATCCAATTATCCTAAACATCCTTAATATACATTTAATCCATCCTAAATTTTTTATAGATCTAATTAACTTGAAATATACTCACTTAAAAACGACTTACATGACTAGTACTGTTGTGTAGGTCGTCTTTTTGTGTAGTTTTTCTAATAGAAAATAGACATAGATTGCAAAACGATTACATAAAAAATTGCAAATAAAAAACATTTTTACTGTCATGACAATTCTCGATAGAATCATATCTGAAATTATGGGGGATTTCGTTGTAATCACTGTGTAAAAAACAAGGCTATTTTTTTATTTTGTTGTAACCTGCACGGATTTTATAGATGTTACAGTAGTCTCTGTAAAACTTTTAGAGAAACAAATTACTTGTAGGAGGATTTTAAGATTATGAAGAAAACATTACTCGCATCATCATTAGCAGTAGGTTTAGGAATCGTAGCAGGAAATGCAGGTCACGAAGCCCATGCAAGTGAAGCGGACTTAAATAAAGCATCTTTAGCGCAAATGGCGCAATCAAATGATCAAACATTAAATCAAAAACCAATTGAAGCTGGGGCTTATAATTATACATTTGACTATGAAGGGTTTACTTATCACTTTGAATCAGATGGTAGACACTTTGCTTGGAATTACCATGCAACAGGTACTAATGGAGCAGACATGAGTGCACAAGCACCTGCAACTAATAATGTTGCACCATCAGCTGTTCAAGCTAATCAAGTACAATCACAAGAAGTTGAAGCACCACAAAATGCTCAAACTCAACAACCACAAGCATCAACATCAAACAATTCACAAGTTACTGCAACACCAACTGAATCAAAATCATCAGAAGGTTCATCAGTAAATGTGAATGCTCATCTAAAACAAATTGCTCAACGTGAATCAGGTGGCAATATTCATGCTGTAAATCCAACATCAGGTGCAGCTGGTAAGTATCAATTCTTACAATCAACTTGGGATTCAGTAGCACCTGCTAAATATAAAGGTGTATCACCAGCAAATGCTCCTGAAAGTGTTCAAGATGCCGCAGCAGTAAAATTATATAACACTGGTGGCGCTGGACATTGGGTTACTGCATAAGCCATTTATGCATAGCTAATTAATAGTTATATAAGTAACTTTTAGATTGGAATATATCGGGGAATTCTCGATATGTTCCGGTTTTTTTATTTCGCAAATATATGTCATTATAGAGGCTGGGACATTAAGTTCTTAGGCAATGTAAAAAAGCTGATTTCTATTAATTATTTGATGGAAATCAGCTTTTTTGATATTTATTTTATAATGTACAGCTCGTTGAGCTGCTATTTTCCTTATATTAAGTGCCATTAATACAAAACCTAGCTCTCGTTTAACTTTATTTATTCCTCGAACTGACATTCGAGTGAAACCCAAAATAGCCTTCATAAATCCAAAAACAGACTCTACATCAATTTTTCTTTGACTATAGATTTTTTTCGTTTCTGGTTCAGAAAGCTTTTGATTAATTTGGGCTTTAAAGTATTCCCAATTATAATTCTTCATGATTTTCTTATTGGATTTCGAATTTGGCTTCATGCATTGTTGCCTCAAAGAACATGCTGAACAGTCATCGCATTCATATAGTTTGAAGTCACGTTTAAAACCATATCTATCATTACGGTTTGCATATCTTTTAAAACCTATTCTTTTGTTATTAGGACATATAAATTCATCATTAAGTTCGTCATATTTCCAGTTTTGAGTGTTAAAAATGTCACTTTTAAACTTTCTCGTTTTATCTTTAATAAACATACCATACGTAATAAGTGGCGTTTTATTAAAATCATCTATAATAGCCATATAGTTTTGCTCACTACCATAACCTGCATCAGCTACAATATACTCCGGTAAATAACCGAAGGTATTTTGAATCATTGTTAAAAATGGAATTAAAGTTCTAGTATCTGTCGGGTTTTGAAATAGGTCATAGGATAAAACAAATTGAGAATTTGTCGCTATTTGTAAATTGTATCCTGGCTTAAGTTGGCCATTTTTCATATGGTCTTCCTTCATTCTCATAAAAGTTGCATCATGATCAGTTTTAGAAAAGCTATTTCTATCTTTAAGAATCGATTTTTGTTCTTCATATTTACTTTTTCTTTCGGAATAATCATCAAATTTCTTTTTGAACTTCTTAATCTCAGTTCTTTTTTTACGGGTCTGTTTTCTAATTTGAGTACAATCTTCATTCTGAATAGAATGATTTAAATCTTCGATTTCTTTATCTAAATGACTACCAATTAAATCTATTTCTTCTATTGTTAAATCGCTATCTCCATCTTCTTTTATCTCTGGTATTATTTTTTCTTCAACTAAGTCACGATATAATGCTTTTGAATTTTCGTTCAATTTCGATTCGTGATTTTGAATACTTTTCTTCCACACAAATGTATACCTATTGGCATTAGCTTCTACTTTTGTACCATCAATAAAAATTGAATTATCATCAATAAGATTTTGCTTTAAACATTGACTATGAAACTGAATAAATAAAGATTCAATTAATGCATCAGTATTAGGATTTACTCTAAAACGATTAATAGTTTTATAAGAAGGTGTTTGATTTTGAGCTAACCACATCATTCGAATACTGTCATGAAGTAATTTCTCTATTCTACGACCAGAAAATACAGATTGAGTGTATGCATATAAGATAATTTTTAACATCATTTTTGGATGATAGGATGTTGCGCCACGATGATGTCTGAATTCATCGAATTCGCTATCAGGTATCGTTTCAACAATTTCATTAACATATCGTGAAATATCATTTTGAGGAATTCTAACAGAAGTTTCTATTGGTAGTGTAAGTTGGGTCATGTTATAATTTTTATACATAAGGCACCTCGTTAATTTAGTTTAGTGGTATTTATTAAATTATACGAAAGTGTCTTATTTTTTTAAAGTATTTCAAAGTAAAATTACATGTTAATACGTAGTATTAATGGCGAGACTCCTGAGGGAGCAGTGCCAGTCGAAGACCAAGGCTGAGACGGCACCCTAGGAAGGGATCCGTCATCAAAAATTCTATTTATAGAATTTTACAGTAATGTGCCAGACGGGCAAAGCGAAGCCATTCAATACGAAGTATTGTATAAATAGAGAACAGCAGTAAGATATTTTCTAATTGAAAATTATCTTACTGCTGCTTTTTAGGGATTTATGTCCCAGCCTCAACTGAGCAACAATAATTGAAAATGTTGAAACCGTTTGCTAAGATTAATTTGCAATTGAATACTAAGGAACTACTAGGGGAGCCTAATGATATGGCTGAGATGAATTGTTCAGACCCTTATGACCTGATTTGGTTAGTACCAACGTAGGAAAGTAGTTATTGAAGTGATGGGGCTAGTATAGCAACATTGCCATCAAACTACTTTCATGTTGGAAGTAGTTTTTTTATTTAGGGAGGATTTTTTACAATGGAATTTTCACAAAAATTGTACCAAGCTGCAAAGCCAATCATTAATGATATTTATGAGGATGACTTTATTCAGAAGATGTTATCCGGAGATATAGGAGCTGACGCATTACGCCATTACTTAAAAGCTGATGCTGCGTATTTAAAAGAATTTACAAACTTATATGCTTTGTTAATTCCAAAAATGAATAGCATGAATGACGTAAAATTTTTAGTAGAGCAAATAGAATTTATGGTTGAAGGTGAAGTACTTGCGCATGATATTTTAGCGCAAATTGTTGGTGAATCATACGAAGAAATCATTAAAACAAAAGTTTGGCCTCCAAGTGGCGACCATTACATAAAACATATGTATTTCCAAGCGCATAGTCGTGAAAATGCTATTTATACAATTGCTGCAATGGCACCTTGTCCATATATTTATGCAGAATTAGCTAAGCGCTCTCAAAGTGATCATAAGCTTAATAGAGAAAAAGATACGGCAAAATGGTTTGATTTTTATAGTACTGAAATGGATGACATAATTAACGTATTTGAGGCATTAATGAATAAATTAGCCGAATCAATGTCTGACAAGGAATTGGAACAAGTAAAGCAAGTATTTTTAGAAAGTTGCATACATGAGCGTCGATTTTTCAATATGGCTATGACACTAGAACAATGGGAATTTGGAGGAAAAGTAAATGATTAAACCTAAAATAGCATTAACCATTGCAGGTACTGATCCAACAGGTGGTGCCGGCGTAATGGCTGATTTAAAATCATTTCATTCATGTGGTGTATATGGTATGGGCGTCGTTACAAGTATTGTTGCTCAAAATACATTGGGCGTACAACATATTCATAATTTAAATCATCAATGGGTAGATGAACAACTTGATAGTGTCTTCAATGATACCTTACCTCATGCTATTAAAACGGGGATGATTGCTACAGCAGATACTATGGAAACGATTCGTCATTATTTAATGCAACATGAATCTATTCCATATGTAATTGATCCTGTTATGTTGGCGAAAAGCGGTGATTCATTAATGGATAATGACACAAAGCAAAACTTGCAGCATACGTTATTGCCATTAGCTGACGTAGTAACACCGAATTTACCAGAAGCTGAAGAAATAACGGGACTAACCATTGATAGTGAAGAAAAAATTATGCAGGCTGGCCGCATCTTTATTAATGAGATTGGTAGTAAAGGTGTCATCATTAAAGGCGGTCATTCAAATGATACTGATATAGCAAAAGATTATTTATTTACTAACGAAGGTGTTCAAACATTTGAAAATGAACGATTTAAAACAAAACATACGCATGGAACAGGGTGTACATTTTCAGCAGTTATAACGGCAGAACTTGCAAAAGGTAGACCATTATTTGAGGCTGTACACAAGGCTAAAAAGTTTATTTCAATGAGTATACAATATACGCCTGAAATCGGCCGTGGTAGAGGTCCAGTGAATCATTTTGCATATTTAAAGAAAGAGGGATTAGACGATGAATTATCTAAATAAAATACGTATTGAAAACCCATTAACAATTTGTTATACAAACGATGTAGTTAAAAATTTTACAGCGAATGGTTTATTAAGTATTGGTGCTAGCCCTGCAATGAGTGAAGCTCCCGAAGAAGCTGAAGAATTTTACAAAGTTGCACAAGCGCTATTAATCAATATCGGTACTTTAACAGCAGAAAATGAACAAGATATTATTGCGATTGCTCAAACGGCAAATGAGGCAGGCTTACCTATTGTATTTGACCCTGTAGCTGTTGGTGCTTCTACATATCGAAAGCAATTTTGTAAATTATTATTGAAATCAGCGAAAGTATCAGTAATTAAAGGCAATGCATCTGAAATATTAGCGTTGATTGATGATACAGCAACTATGAAAGGTACAGATAGTGATGCTAATCTTGATGCGGTTGCAATAGCGAAAAAGGCTTACGCAACATATAAAACTGCAATAGTAATCACAGGTAAAGAGGACGTTATTGTTCAAGATAATAAAGCCTTCGTATTAGCTAATGGATCTCCATTATTAGCACGAGTAACTGGAGCTGGTTGTTTATTAGGAGGCGTTATTGCTGGATTTTTATTTAGAGAAACAGAACCAGACATAGAAGCGTTAATTGAAGCGGTAAGCGTATTTAATATTGCTGCTGAGGTAGCTGCTGAAAATGAAAATTGTGGTGGTCCTGGTACGTTTTCACCATTGTTGCTTGATACGTTATATCATTTAAATGAAACAACCTATCAACAACGGATTCGTATTCAAGAGGTGGAATAATATGTTTAACCAATCGTATCTAAATGTGTATTTTATTTGTGGGACCTCCGATGTTCCGAGTCATCGAACTATTCATGAAGTATTAGAAGCAGCATTAAAGGCAGGGATTACACTTTTCCAATTTCGAGAAAAGGGTGAATCAGCTTTAAAAGGAAACGATAAACTTGTATTAGCTAAAGAATTACAGCATCTCTGTCATCAATATGATGTGCCTTTTATCGTTAATGATGATGTATCCTTGGCAAAAGAAATTAACGCGGATGGTATACATGTCGGTCAAGATGATGCGAAAGTCAAAGAGATAGCACAATATTTCACTGATAAAATTATTGGACTTAGTATTAGTGATTTAGATGAGTATGCAAAATCTGATTTAACTCATGTTGATTATATAGGTGTTGGACCAATCTATCCTACGCCGTCGAAGCATGACGCGCATATACCAGTAGGTCCAGAAATGATTGCAACGTTTAAAGAAATGAATCCGCAACTACCG
This sequence comes from Staphylococcus aureus, assembly GCF_001027105.1. Taxonomy (GTDB): domain Bacteria; phylum Bacillota; class Bacilli; order Staphylococcales; family Staphylococcaceae; genus Staphylococcus; species Staphylococcus aureus. Next base: position 2,091,973 of record NZ_CP011526.1, on the reverse strand, counting down.
ATTGTAGCTATTGGCGGTATCAATACTAATAATGTGGCGCCGATTGTAGAAGCAGGTGCCAATGGAATTTCAGTCATTTCAGCCATTTCTAAAAGTGAAAATATTGAAAAGACTGTTAATCGATTCAAAGATTTTTTTAATAATTAGTTAAATTTTTCCACTTATTGTTTCATACGTACTCATTAATGTGATAGAATAAATCCTATGTGAATATAATGATAGAGGTGGAAAAATGAAGAAAAAAGCGTTACTACCATTATTTTTAGGTATTATGGTCTTTTTGGCTGGTTGTGACTATTCTAAACCTGAAAAACGTAGTGGGTTTTTCTACAATACATTCGTAGATCCAATGAAAAATGTATTGGATTGGTTGGGAAATAACTTATTAAACGACAATTATGGTTTAGCTATTATTATCCTTGTATTGGTAATTCGTATTATTTTATTACCATTCATGTTGTCAAACTATAAAAATAGTCATATGATGCGTCAAAAAATGAAAGTTGCAAAGCCAGAAGTTGAAAAAATTCAAGAAAAAGTGAAACGTGCGCGTACACAAGAAGAAAAAATGGCTGCAAACCAAGAATTAATGCAAGTATATAAAAAGTATGACATGAACCCGATTAAGAGTATGTTGGGTTGTTTACCAATGCTAATCCAATTACCAATCATCATGGGATTATACTTTGTACTTAAAGACCAACTTGTAGATGGTTTGTTTAAATATCCACACTTCTTATGGTTCGATTTAGGACGTCCTGATATTTGGATTACAATTATTGCCGGTGTTTTATACTTTATCCAAGCATATGTATCAAGTAAAACGATGCCAGACGAACAACGTCAAATGGGTTACATGATGATGGTCATTTCACCAATTATGATTATCTGGATTTCATTAAGCTCAGCATCAGCACTTGGTTTGTACTGGTCAGTCAGTGCGGCGTTCCTTGTAGTTCAAACACACTTTGCGAACATTTATTATGAAAAAGTCGCTAAAAAAGAAGTACAACCTTTCATTGAAGCGTATGAAAGAGAGCACAACGGCGGCAGCAATAAAAAAGGCAAAAACACACAAGTTGTGTCTAAAAAGAAAAAGAAATAACCTTAGCAAGTCCAAATAATGTGCACCCTAAAAGTTGAAGATAATTTTAACTTTATAGGGCGCACATTATTTTTCGCTTCAATAGCGAAACTTAGTGTCACATTATACAATATGTGATAAATAGAAACAGCAGTAAGATGATTTCAAATGTGAAAGTCATCCTACTGCTGTTTTTATTTGAAATAATATTAACGAGTTTTCAGTATGTAAAAAGTGGTTAATAACAGAGTTGTCATTCTTCATCGCAATGTCATCTTGACACAATGATTCATCAGTGTAGCAGTATATGTCGCAAATTTCCACAGCAATTCACTTATACATGTAACAGTGTGAAATAATAACGTCACAACGGCATAATACACATTGCAACGTCCCAACAACATATCATAGAATCGTAACGGCATGACATCAACACCAAACCTGGCTATAACACCATAACAGCGCAACGCCACATCATAGCACTACATCAAGTCGCATCGTAGCACCAGCACATCAAAGTAACATGGCATCAACATCAAACCGGTCTATAACACCATAACACCGCAATGCCACATCATAGCACTACATCAAGTCGCATCGTGGTACCAGCACATCAAAGTAACATGGCATCAACGCCAAACCTGTCTATAACACCATAACACCGCAATGCCACATCATAGCACTACATCAAGACGCATCGTGGTACCAGCACATCAAAGTAGCATGACATGTCACCAAGCTCCCACAACAACACATCAAAGTAACATGGCATGACACCAAGCTTCCACAACAACACGCCATTACATCGCATCATCATACTACAACTTCAATGTCTAGTCGTGACAATTCCATTCCGTAAAAAACTGTTTCAAGTACATCATCATAAAGTCGTGACGTTCTTTAGCAATCATCTTCGCCGTATCTGTATGCATTAAAGATTCTAACTTAAGTAATTTTTCAAAGAAATGTTTAATTGCAGATGGTGGCAACTGTTCAACTAAATCATCATTAATCTTATCTAGTGACATATGTTCTGTCCACATAGGTTCACCAAAGTGTCCTGCAAATTGAAATGTTCGTGCAACACCTATAGCGCCTATAGCATCAAGACGATCTGCATCCCTGACAATTTGACCTTCTAAAGATAAAGTGACATGATCATTTTTGCCATTGCGATAGCTCATATTATTAATAATAAATAAAATGTGCTCTTGATCTTCGGTTGATAGTGATAAAGAAGATAAAAATGACTTCAATTCAACATATTGTTTGTTAGCATCTACAACTTTTTCGTCAACGGTATCATGAAGCAAACATGCGAGTTCAATGACTAAAGTATCATTAACACCTTCATTTTCAGCGATTGATTTAGCTAAAGCAGTGACACGATATACATGCGCAATATCATGGCCTGTATAATCATTTTGATGAATAGATTCCATATATTTTTTGGCAGCACTAATGACGTCTGATTGTTGCATTAAAGTTACACTCCTCATATTTCTATTTTATAAGATAGGTGACAATAATTGTGAAATACCTTCTTTAAATTTAATCCAAAGACTTCGCTTAGCATAACGTGCTTTTGTTAATTCAGAAGATACTGCTAAATCATCTATAAAAGCTTGTTTTAATTTTTTGGCAATTTGTTGGTCATAAATAAAAGCGTTGACTTCGAAATTCAATGTGAAACTGCGATGGTCCATATTAGCTGTTCCCACACTTGCAATTTCATCATCTATAACAAGTGTTTTTGAGTGTAAAAAGCCATTGTCGTAGTGAAATACTTTAACACCGGCATCTAATAAGGATGCTGCATTTTTTAAAGTAGCCCAAAAAACAAACGGATGGTCAGGTTTATTAGGAATCATGATATTGACATCAACACCACCTAATGCCGCAATTTTAATAGAATCTAAAAAGGCTTGATCAGGTATGAAATAGGGAGATTGAATATAAATCGATTTTTTAGCAGATGAAATCATTTTCAAATAGCCGTATTTAATCTGTTCCCATTCTTCGTCAGGACCACTAGAAGCTATTTGAACGCCAATTGTTCCACCAGAATTTACATCTGGGAAATAACGATCATCATAGGAGATGTGGTCACGTGTGGCTTGTGAATTCCAATCTAGAATAAATCGTAATTGCAATGCATTCACTGCATCCCCGACAATTCGTAAATGCGTATCTCGCCAATAGCCGAATTTTTTTGATTTACCTAAGTACTCATCACCAACATTAAAACCACCAACATATCCAATTTGCCCATCTATTACAACAATTTTTCGATGGTTTCGATTGTTCATACGCAAGTTAATTAAAGGTAATTTTGATGGGAAAAATGCTTCAGCATGTCCACCTTTATTGCGAAACGGGCGTAAGCCTTTTTTACGCAGTCCACGAGAACCCATGTCATCATAAAGAATTTTAACTTCTACACCTTGTTCCGCTTTTTTACCAAGTTCATTTAAAATGGTACGACCTAATTCATCATTTTGAATAATATAGTACTGAAAATGAATATAATCAGTAGCATTACGGATGTCTTGTATTAGGTCATCAAATTTTTCTTGGCCGTCTGTGTATATTTTTAAATCGTTGTCTGTTGTTAAAAATGCTGCGTTATTATATAACAACATTTGAATCATTTCTTTAAATTTTACAATTTGATAATTGGAATTTGAAAAGTTTTCATTTTTTAAAGCAGCTAATTGCTCATCAACGATTAACTCTAATCCTTTTTTATCTTCCTTATCAATTTTGAAAATTTGGTCACGTTGAATTTGTCGTCCTAATAGTAAGTATAAAATGAAGCCGAATAAAGGCAAGAAAACTAAGACTAGTAACCAAGCCCAGATAGAATTGGCAGAACGTCTTTCCATGAAAATAATGGTAAAGGCGAATAATAAGTTTAAAATAAATGCACCAATAAATATTGAATTTAAAATAATATTAGAATGCTTGAGTGCAATGGATAATAACTCTATCATTTGAAACCTCCCATCGAAAATCTTAAACGAGTAGTATATCTTATTAATTGTATCATGAAGCAATTTAAATATCATGACAATTTAGTTTGAAAAACACACTTTGTGTTGACGTTGTGTTTTATGGGATATAGTATAGTAAGGAATGTAAATGAAGGAGTGAATGCTATGACTGAACAAGATAATGCACATCATTCTGAACAAATAAAAACGAATCTTAAATCACGTTTAAATCGAATTGAAGGACAAGTGAGAGCGATTAATCGCATGATTGAAGAAGATGTCTATTGTGATGATGTCCTTACGCAAATAAGAGCGACACGTTCGGCGTTAAACAGTGTTGCGATAAAGTTATTAGAACAACATATGAAAAGTTGTATTATGAATAAAGTTAATCAAGGTGCTCAGGAAGAGGCAATGGAAGAGTTATTAGTGACTTTTCAAAAATTGATTAAAGACTAAAGGAGTTTAAGATGATACATCAAAATACGATTTACACAGCGGGAATTGAAACAGAAGAACAAGTAAGTCAATTGACAGAACGCATTTCAAATATGATAGGTGTTCATCAAGTGAATATTAATATAATAGATGGTCAAGTAACTGTATCGTATGAGACACCAGCAAATTTGAATAGTATTGAAAAAGAAATCTATGATGAAGGATACAAAATTGTATTTTAGGGTATAATGTAGAGTGCGCTATAGATTTTAATTTTGAAAATAAATTAAAAATTTTGTAAATGATGTAGTAAAGGTATGTCGAATAGGGTAAGATAATATTGAAAGCGATCCAAACGAGGTGATAATAATGAAACGTCCTGAAAAGATTCAAAATGTAGTCAAACTATTGTCATCATTAGGTGTGAATATTAAAAAAACTAAATCTCGTTTAGACATTATTAATACTTTGCCAGCATCTAATAAAGTAAGTCACGAATTAAAATAATTGACTGTGATTGTGAATCACACACCGTTAAAGCTATCGTCGGACTATTCGATGATAGCTTTTTTGACTGGATTTACTAAAATGAAAGCAAGTACTATATAACAAAATCCCTCTTTAGAGTGTACATTTTACAATGTGTACTTCAAAGAGGGATTGTTATTATCGAGTAATATCTATATATGACATTTTAAATCGACGACGTAAATAGACTATATAACGTCATCTTGAAAAGTTATGATATTTGAAACTCAAAATAGTTTAAATTAATTACTTTTTGGATGGTATAAATCGACATATCGTTTTGGTTCATGATAATAAATTGATAAGACTATACCTATTCCAGTCATCATACTCCATAGCGCACTACCACCATAACTAATAAATGGTAATGGAATACCAGTGATTGGTAACAACTGAATTGTCATACCAATATTTTGTAAAATATGGAACACAAGTAAAGTGACGAAACCAACGATAAAGATTTTGTTAAATTGATCTTCAATTTTCGCAGCTAATCTTATTAGATGGAAGATTAAAAATAAAAATATTAAGATCAATATGACAGAACCGATAAAGCCAAGTTCCTCTCCAATCACTGAAAAGATAAAGTCAGTATGATTTTCAGGTATATAAACTTCACCGTGATTGTATCCTTTACCTAGTAACTGTCCAGAACCGATAGCTTTAAGTGATTCAGTTAAATGATAGCCATCACCACTACTATATGTATAGGGGTCAAGCCATGAATTGATTCGTCCCATTTGATACAGTTGGACACCTAATAAATTTTCAATTAATGCGGGTGCATATAGAATACCTAAAATGACTGTCATTGCACCAACAATACCTGTAATAAAGATAGGTGCTAAGATACGCCATGTTATACCACTTACTAACATCACACCTGCAATAATAGCAGCTAATACTAATGTAGTTCCTAGGTCATTTTGCAGTAATATTAAAATACTTGGTACTAACGAGACACCAATAATTTTGAAAAATAATAACAAATCACTTTGGAATGATTTATTGAATGTGAATTGATTATGTCTAGAAACGACACGCGCTAATGCTAAAATTAAAATAATTTTCATGAATTCAGATGGCTGAATACTGATAGGGCCAAACGTGTACCAACTTTTGGCACCATTGATAATAGGTGTAATAGGTGACTCAGGAATAACGAGCAAGCCTATTAATAATAGACAGATTAAGAAATACAATAAATATGTATAATGTTTAATCTTTTTAGGTGAAATAAACATGATGATACCTGCAAAAATTGCACCTAAAATGTAATAAAAAATTTGTCTGATACCGAAATTAGCACTGTATTGACCACCGCCCATTGCCGAGTTAATAAGCAGAACACTGAAAATTGCTAAAACAGCTATAGTGGCTACTAATACCCAGTCTACTTTGCGAAGCCAATGCTTATCCGGCTGTTGACGAGATGAATAATTCATTGCAAACTCCTTTTATACTCACTAATGTTTATATCAATTTTACATGACTTTTTAAAAATTAGCTAGAATATCACAGTGATATCAGCTATAGATTTCAATTTGAATTAGGAATAAAATAGAAGGGAATATTGTTCTGATTATAAATGAATCAACATAGATACAGACACATAAGTCCTCGTTTTTAAAATGCAAAATAGCATTAAAATGTGATACTATTAAGATTCAAAGATGCGAATAAATCAATTAACAATAGGACTAAATCAATATTAATTTATATTAAGGTAGCAAACCCTGATATATCATTGGAGGAAAACGAAATGACAAAAGAAAATATTTGTATCGTTTTTGGAGGGAAAAGTGCAGAACACGAAGTATCGATTCTGACAGCACAAAATGTATTAAATGCAATAGATAAAGACAAATATCATGTTGATATCATTTATATTACCAATGATGGTGATTGGAGAAAGCAAAATAATATTACAGCTGAAATTAAATCTACTGATGAGCTTCATTTAGAAAATGGAGAGGCGCTTGAGATTTCACAGCTATTGAAAGAAAGTAGTTCAGGACAACCATACGATGCAGTATTCCCATTATTACATGGTCCTAATGGTGAAGATGGCACGATTCAAGGGCTTTTTGAAGTTTTGGATGTACCATATGTAGGAAATGGTGTATTGTCAGCTGCAAGTTCTATGGACAAACTTGTAATGAAACAATTATTTGAACATCGAGGGTTACCACAGTTACCTTATATTAGTTTCTTACGTTCTGAATATGAAAAATATGAACATAACATTTTAAAATTAGTAAATGATAAATTAAATTACCCAGTCTTTGTTAAACCTGCTAACTTAGGGTCAAGTGTAGGTATCAGTAAATGTAATAATGAAGCGGAACTTAAAGAAGGTATTAAAGAAGCATTCCAATTTGACCGTAAGCTTGTTATAGAACAAGGCGTTAACGCACGTGAAATTGAAGTAGCAGTTTTAGGAAATGACTATCCTGAAGCGACATGGCCAGGTGAAGTCGTAAAAGATGTCGCGTTTTACGATTACAAATCAAAATATAAAGATGGTAAGGTTCAATTACAAATTCCAGCTGACTTAGACGAAGATGTTCAATTAACGCTTAGAAATATGGCATTAGAGGCATTCAAAGCGACAGATTGTTCTGGTTTAGTCCGTGCTGATTTCTTTGTAACAGAAGACAACCAAATATATATTAATGAAACAAATGCAATGCCTGGATTTACGGCTTTCAGTATGTATCCAAAGTTATGGGAAAATATGGGCTTATCTTATCCAGAATTGATTACAAAACTTATCGAGCTTGCTAAAGAACGTCACCAGGATAAACAGAAAAATAAATACAAAATTGACTAACTGAGGTTGTTATTATGATTAATGTTACATTAAAGCAAATTCAATCATGGATTCCTTGTGAAATTGAAGATCAATTTTTAAATCAAGAGATAAATGGAGTCACAATTGATTCACGAGCAATTTCTAAAAATATGTTATTTATACCATTTAAAGGTGAAAATGTTGACGGTCATCGCTTTGTCTCTAAAGCATTACAAGATGGTGCTGGGGCTGCTTTTTATCAAAGAGGGACACCTATAGATGAAAATGTAAGCGGGCCTATTATATGGGTTGAAGACACATTAACGGCATTACAACAATTGGCACAAGCTTACTTGAGACATGTAAACCCTAAAGTAATTGCCGTCACAGGGTCTAATGGTAAAACAACGACTAAAGATATGATTGAAAGTGTATTGCATACCGAATTTAAAGTTAAGAAAACGCAAGGTAATTACAATAATGAAATTGGTTTACCTTTAACTATTTTGGAATTAGATAATGATACTGAAATATCAATATTGGAGATGGGGATGTCAGGTTTCCATGAAATTGAATTTCTGTCAAACCTCGCTCAACCAGATATTGCAGTTATAACTAATATTGGTGAGTCACATATGCAAGATTTAGGTTCGCGCGAGGGGATTGCTAAAGCTAAATCTGAAATTACAATAGGTCTAAAAGATAATGGTACGTTTATATATGATGGCGATGAACCATTATTGAAACCACATGTTAAAGAAGTTGAAAATGCAAAATGTATTAGTATTGGTGTTGCTACTGATAATGCATTAGTTTGTTCTGTTGATGATAGAGATACTACAGGTATTTCATTTACGATTAATAATAAAGAACATTACGATCTGCCAATATTAGGAAAGCATAATATGAAAAATGCGACGATTGCCATTGCGGTTGGTCATGAATTAGGTTTGACATATAACACAATCTATCAAAATTTAAAAAATGTCAGCTTAACTGGTATGCGTATGGAACAACATACATTAGAAAATGATATTACTGTGATAAATGATGCCTATAATGCAAGTCCTACAAGTATGAGAGCAGCTATTGATACACTGAGTACTTTGACAGGGCGTCGCATTCTAATTTTAGGAGATGTTTTAGAATTAGGTGAAAATAGCAAAGAAATGCATATCGGTGTAGGTAATTATTTAGAAGAAAAGCATATAGATGTGTTGTATACGTTTGGTAATGAAGCGAAGTATATTTATGATTCGGGCCAGCAACATGTCGAAAAAGCACAACACTTCAATTCTAAAGACGATATGATAGAAGTTTTAATAAACGATTTAAAAGCGCATGACCGTGTATTAGTTAAAGGATCACGTGGTATGAAATTAGAAGAAGTGGTAAATGCTTTAATTTCATAGAGATTAGTCGAGGGACCTTTTACTTATAAAAATGATTTGAATTAATACTAAAAGATTACAAAGAAGAGGTGGTTTTGTGTGTAAATACAAAATTGCCTTTTTCTTTTTATGTTAAATCTATAAATTTGAAACTAAATCAAGGTTAATTCTATGTACACACTTTATATAGGAAGTAGTTTGAATGTTTATATAATGTTTTACAAAAAGATGTAGTATTATAATGTCTAATTTCACATGTGTTTCAGTAAAATTTGTTGTGGAATGTTAACGATATACGTATTTTATAAAAAATTTTTTATAATGATTATTCGAATGATGCGTAACGCTTACATCTTATCTAATGCTAGCTTTTTGACAAAAATATGACAATCAATTAATGTGATTCTAATAAATATTCGCAAATTGCTTTATTGCGATTAAATTTTTTTGGTGGTACTATATAGAAGTTGATGAAATATTAATGAACTTATATGCAAAAGTATATTGAGAAATAAACAGGTAAAAAGGAGAATTATTTTGCAAAATTTTAAAGAACTAGGGATTTCGGATAATACGGTTCAGTCACTTGAATCAATGGGATTTAAAGAGCCGACACCTATCCAAAAAGACAGTATCCCTTATGCGTTACAAGGAATTGATATCCTTGGGCAAGCTCAAACCGGTACAGGTAAAACAGGAGCATTCGGTATTCCTTTAATTGAGAAAGTAGTAGGGAAACAAGGGGTTCAATCGTTGATTTTAGCACCTACAAGAGAATTGGCAATGCAGGTAGCTGAACAATTAAGAGAATTTAGCCGTGGACAAGGTGTCCAAGTTGTTACTGTATTCGGTGGTATGCCTATCGAACGCCAAATTAAAGCCTTGAAAAAAGGCCCACAAATCGTAGTCGGAACACCTGGGCGTGTTATCGACCATTTAAATCGTCGCACATTAAAAACGGACGGAATTCATACTTTGATTTTAGATGAAGCTGATGAAATGATGAATATGGGATTCATCGATGATATGAGATTTATTATGGATAAAATTCCAGCAGTACAACGTCAAACAATGTTGTTCTCAGCTACAATGCCTAAAGCAATCCAAGCTTTAGTACAACAATTTATGAAATCACCAAAAATCATTAAGACAATGAATAATGAAATGTCTGATCCACAAATCGAAGAATTCTATACAATTGTTAAAGAATTAGAGAAATTTGATACATTTACAAATTTCCTAGATGTTCATCAACCTGAATTAGCAATCGTATTCGGACGTACAAAACGTCGTGTTGATGAATTAACAAGTGCTTTGATTTCTAAAGGATATAAAGCTGAAGGTTTACATGGTGATATTACACAAGCGAAACGTTTAGAAGTATTAAAGAAATTTAAAAATGACCAAATTAATATTTTAGTCGCTACTGATGTAGCAGCAAGAGGACTAGATATTTCTGGTGTGAGTCATGTTTATAACTTTGATATACCTCAAGATACTGAAAGCTATACACACCGTATTGGTCGTACGGGTCGTGCTGGTAAAGAAGGTATCGCTGTAACGTTTGTTAATCCAATCGAAATGGATTATATCAGACAAATTGAAGATGCAAACGGTAGAAAAATGAGTGCACTTCGTCCACCACATCGTAAAGAAGTACTTCAAGCACGTGAAGATGACATCAAAGAAAAAGTTGAAAACTGGATGTCTAAAGAGTCAGAATCACGCTTGAAACGCATTTCTACAGAGTTGTTAAATGAATATAACGATGTTGATTTAGTTGCTGCACTTTTACAAGAGTTAGTAGAAGCAAACGATGAAGTTGAAGTTCAATTAACTTTTGAAAAACCATTATCTCGCAAAGGCCGTAACGGTAAACCAAGTGGTTCTCGTAACAGAAATAGTAAGCGTGGTAATCCTAAATTTGACAGTAAGAGTAAACGTTCAAAAGGATACTCAAGTAAGAAGAAAAGTACAAAAAAATTCGACCGTAAAGAGAAGAGCAGCGGTGGAAGCAGACCTATGAAAGGTCGCACATTTGCTGACCATCAAAAATAATTTATAGATTAAGAGCTTAAAGATGTAATGTCTTGAGCTCTTTTTTGTTTTCAATAATTGATTCTCTGTAGATATCAAAGTACTAACGTTTTAAAGGTTAAATATTTAATTGGATTGAGATCTGTATGCGGTTATATCATTCTGTGTAAATATGGTTCTCCACCAAATGTGGTGAGTATATAATTTAAAGAACTATTTTTAAATTAAGAATAATCGAACATAAATAAACTTTATGAAATTTCAGTATCATGTTCTTATAAAAAACAATAGGGCTTTTTGCTGACGCTAGTGCGCGATAAATAATAAGTTGAATATAAAAAAGATCACTGCCAATCATTCGTTTAATGGCAGCGATCTTTTTTATTTAATTATTTCTCTTTCCACTGCAACATTTGATAACCAATGCGTGGATGTGTTTTAATAATATCTTTTGCGTCCTCATGACATTGTGAAAGTTTTTGTCTTAATGATGTCATATGCACTCTTAAACTAGGCATTTCAGTCTTATTAACATAGCCATATATTCGTTTTAATATCATCTCATAAGTGAGTACTTTTCCTTTATGATTTGACAATAGTTCTAACAAGCTAAATTCATTTGGCGTCAAATGTACCTCCTGATTATTAATAACAACAGATTTGGAGCCAAAGTCGATGCTTAGCAAACCGTTAGTAAATACAATGTTAGTTTCTTGATGTGACTTAGCGATTCTCTCGATGACTCGTATTCGTGCCCGAAGCTCATCAACATTAAAAGGTTTAGTCATATAGTCATTCGCACCGTTATCTAAAGCTTGAATAATTGTTTGTTCTTCTTGTCTTGCACTTATTACAATGATAGGAATGTCAGTATGTTGCCTGATTTCTGAAATCAAACATAATCCATCTTTATCTGGTAAACCTAAATCTAATAAAATGACATCTGGTTTATCAATTTGAATTTTAAAGTGTGCTTGTGTGGCATTGTCGGCTGTAGTTACATTGTAATAATCTAAAGTTAATGCAACATCAAGTAAATGTGTGATTGCGTGATCATCTTCAATTATCAATATTTTAGATTGCATTATACGTCTCCTTCGTTAAAGTCTGTATATATATTGAAATAGAATATACTGCCGTGTGGTTGGTTCGGTTTATATTGTAAGTTTGATTGATGTTTGTGTAGGATAGTCTGTACTAAATATAAGCCTAGTCCCATGCTTTCTTTTTGGTTATCTTTAAAATATTTATTTGATCCTGTGTAAAAAGGCTCGAATATCTTTTGTTGTTCTTCTAAACTAATTCCAGGTCCTTCGTCTATAACGGCAAATTCGATTTGTTCATAGCTAGCATAACGAATAGATAAATTGATTTTGGTGTCAGTAGAAGTGTGTTTAACTGCATTTTCAATCAAATTGAATAAAGCTTGTAAAATCAACTTACTGTCAATGTGTATAAACTGTAAATTTACTGAGGATGATACAGTTATACGCTTTTTTAAATGGCGACGTTCTAAAATCATATCGATTTCTTCTACTAATTCACTAACGAGATAAGGTTGCAATTTTATCTGAACATTTGATGACTGTAATTTTGTTAATGATAAAATATTTGTCACTAATAGATATAAATACTGACTTTCTTGAAAACTATGTACAAGTAATTGTTCCTTTTCTATGATAGACATATCTTTACTATGTGATACTAAAATATCTAAATTTCCCATAATTGTTGTTAACGGTGTACGTATGTCATGCGAAATTGATCTTAAAAAATTTGAATGTGTCAGTTGACGTTCAGCCTGTAACATGGATTCTCTCGTTTGTTTAAGTAACGTCACATTTTCAACGGCGAGAGAAAGTTCATTTAACATTGATTCTAATATTGATGCATCATATGGATTAATCACTTGAGAACTTTGGTAATCAATGGCTAGAATGCCTTTAATCGGAGATGTGCCAATTGGTATCAACCATTTATTAATGCCTGGAAATGTATCTGTTGTTGCACCAGCTTGTCTTTCATTTTTAATTACCCAGCTTAATGCTTGTTCATGCTGTTGAGTCGTATTATCGATATGGTTTTGCAATGGTATTGTTTTAATTACTTTCGATTGATTGATAACGTATATAGTAATTGATTGTTGCAATAATTGATTAATTTGGTATCCAGCATTTATTAGTAAGTTTTCAACTGTATAAGTTTGTTTAATCGAATCATTAAATTGAAATAATAAATCTGTACGATAAAGTTGCTTTTTAGTAATGGAGTATTGGAATTTAATTTGTTTTAATAAAGCACTCGTTAAAATACTTGTTAAAATGCTAACGATAAATGTAATAGGATAGTCAAAGCGATATACTTCAAATGTATATCTAGGTTCCGTAAAAAAATAATTAAAAACAAATACGTTAATAATTGCTGCTAAAAAGCCAATGATGAAGGACCGCGTCCAAATGGATAATAAAATGATGCCGATGAGAAAAATCATTAAAATAATCGTACTAGACTCATGCTTATCAAGTTGATAAATCCACAGTCCCATCATTACACAAATTATTTGAATCAAAATCATTTTTAACATATCTATGGCGAAACGTTTGCCTTTAGGACGATAGGGTGATTTGTTCATTTTCAATTCAACAGGTATTTGTTTGATTGGAACGATTTCGATTTTATAGCTATGTTCAAAGGACATTAAATGGTCAATTAAAGGTGTATTGAAAAAGTCTCGCCACTTATTTCTAATATGTTGTCCGATAATTAATTTGGTTACATCTTGATTTTTACACCATTCGTCTAATCCTAATGCAACGGTTTGGCTATAAACTACTTTTACTTTTGCTCCTAATGATTTTGCAAGCATGAGATGTTGATGCACTTGCTTTTGACTATCTTTATATTGCCTGTTTTTTTCGAATACATCTATATAAATAGCAGTGAACTTCGCATGTTCTTTTTGAGCAATATGGAATGCCTCTTTAATTACTGCTTCATTATAAATGCTCCCACTAATTGCCACAGCAATATGAGGTTTGAGTGACGTTTTATGGTTGTGTCGGACTTTTTCTTTATCACTCATCAAGTCGGCAACTGTTCTTAACGTCAATGTACGCAGTTCGCTTAGGTGGGCATACGTAAAGAAATTACTAAATGCTACATCTAGCCTATCCTTTTTATATACCTTGCCAGCTTTTAAGCGTTTAATTAATTGTTCAGGTGAGATATCTACGACTTCTAATACATCGGCGCTCATTATGAAATAGTCGGGTACACGTTCTTTAACATGTACACCGGTCATCAGTTCAATTTGACTACTTAAACTTTCAATATGTTGAATGTTCAAAGTGGTATGAACATCGATACCATGATTTAAAATTTCTTCAATATCCATATATCGTTTCTCATGACGATCTCTAGAAATATTCGTATGTGCTAACTCATCGATAAGTACTATTGTCGGCGATTCTTCGATTATGCGGTCGACATCTAAATATTGAAAATGATGACTACCATGTTTAGTAAAATTGGTTGTGATTTTAGGTAATTGTTCAGCTAATGCATTTGTTTCATCACGCTGATGCGGTTCAATATATCCTATTTTAATATCAACGTTACTTTGAAATAGTTCAATGGCATTTGAAAGCATCTCAAATGTTTTACCAACACCTGGACTGTAACCGATGTAAATTGTTAAAGATCCACGCTTTTTTCCTATGTTTAGCGATTCAGTGTTTGACATAACCTTCACCTCGATAGCAATATCATAATATTCTTCACAATTAAATGCTATAAAATTTATTTCTGCATACACATCTTAATGATTTCTTAATAACTAAGTTTGAAAATTAATATTTCTCTCATAAACAAGTTGTTACGATGTTGTTGTGTTGTAAGGAGGTTATGGCAATGCTCATCGTTTTATTACTGGTAGTTATTGCATTAGTTTTGTATTTATTTTATGCCTTAATTCGTAGTGAAAAATTTTAGAAATATATTAAGTGAGGGTTATCATGGAAATAATTTTGTTTCTAACAATGATGGTTATGATTACGTATGTTTTTAGTGGATATCTATATCGCGTAGCATTGGTGCAATCGTCAAGAGTAGATTTAATATTTACTAGATTTGAAAATATGTGTTTTAAAATTATCGGCACAGATTTAGAACACATGTCAGCTAAAACATATGTCAAACATTTTCTGGCATTTAATGGATTTATGGGGTTTATAACATTTGTATTGCTAATAGTTCAGCAATGGCTTTTTTTAAATCCAAATCATAATTTAAACCAATCGATAGATTTAGCGTTTAATACAGCAATATCTTTTTTAACAAATAGTAATTTACAACACTATAACGGTGAATCAGATGTGACATATTTAACGCAAATGATTGTAATGACATATTTAATGTTTACATCTAGTGCATCAGGTTACGCCGTTTGTATAGCGATGTTGAGACGTTTAACTGGATTAACTAATATCATTGGTAATTTTTATCAAGATATTGTTCGGTTTATTGTCCGAGTACTTTTACCATTATCATGTTTAATTAGTATTTTATTGATGACTCAAGGTGTACCACAAACGTTGCATGCTAATTTAATGATTCGGACTTTAAGCGGACATATTCAACATATTGCATTTGGACCTATTGCATCACTTGAATCAATAAAACATCTTGGTACGAATGGTGGAGGATTTTTAGCAGGAAATTCTGCAACACCTTTTGAAAATCCAAATATTTGGAGCAATTTTATAGAAATGGGCAGTATGATGTTACTTCCTATGTCAATGTTGTTCTTATTTGGTCGCATGTTAAGTAGACATGGTAAACGAGTACATCGTCATGCGTTGATATTATTTGTCGCAATGTTTTTCATTTTTATAGCAATTCTTACATTAACTATGTGGAGTGAGTATCGTGGTAATCCAATACTAGCGAATTTAGGCATTTATGGACCGAATATGGAAGGTAAAGAGGTACGGTTTGGAGCAGGTTTGTCAGCACTATTTACAGTTATTACGACGGCATTTACAACGGGTTCTGTTAATAACATGCATGATAGCTTAACGCCTATAGGTGGATTAGGACCAATGGTATTAATGATGCTAAATGTTGTATTTGGTGGCGAAGGCGTAGGACTCATGAATTTATTGATATTTGTCTTACTGACGGTGTTTATATGCAGTTTGATGGTTGGTAAAACACCAGAATATTTAAATATGCCAATTGGCGCCCGTGAAATGAAATGTATTGTCTTAGTCTTTCTCATACACCCAATTTTAATTTTAGTATTTTCAGCACTTGCTTTTATGATTCCTGGAGCAAGTGAAAGTATAACGAATCCGTCTTTTCATGGTATTTCACAAGTTATGTATGAAATGACATCAGCTGCTGCGAACAATGGATCAGGGTTTGAAGGACTGAAAGATGATACAACATTCTGGAATATCTCTACAGGAATCATTATGTTGCTTTCTCGTTATATACCAATTATTTTGCAATTAATGATTGCATCAAGTTTAGTGAATAAAAAATCATACCATCAAGATAAATATACAATAGCGATTGATAAACCTTATTTTGGCGTATCACTAATCGTATTTATCGTTTTACTAAGTGGTTTGACATTTATTCCAGTACTATTACTTGGTCCTATTGGTGAATTTTTAACTTTAAAATAAAGTAAAGGGATGGAAAAAATGCATCATGTAAATAAATATTTCAATCAAACAATGGTGATAGAAGCTTTGAAAATGAGTTTTTATAAGCTGAATCTTAAACAATTAATAAAAAATCCGATAATGTTTGTCGTTGAGGTTGGAATGATTTTAACGTTGATATTAATATGTTTTCCTGACATATTTGGAACTAGCTATCTATCGCGAGGTTATTTGATTACAATTTTTATCATATTATTAATAACTATATTGTTTGCTAATTTTTCAGAAGCCTTTGCTGAAGGTCGTGGAAAAGCGCAAGCTGATAGTTTAAGACAAGCACAATCAAATTTAACTGCTCGATTGATAGAAGAAAATGGTGCGTATCGGATAGTGAACGCCACAGAGTTAAAAGCCGGACAAAATATTCGGGTAGAAAATGGAGAAACAATCCCTGCTGATGGCGTTGTAATAAATGGATTAGCAACCGTTGATGAATCTGCAATTACTGGTGAGTCTGCACCTGTGATAAAAGAATCAGGTGGCGATTTTGATGGAGTCATTGGCGGTACACTTGTAACATCTGATTGGTTAGAAATACGTGTTGAGAGTGAAGCGGGTACATCTTTTTTAGATAAAATGATTGCCTTAGTTGAAGGGGCGGAAAGAAATAAAACACCAAATGAAATTGCACTTTTTACATTATTAACAACGTTAACAATTATATTTTTAGTCGTTATTGTAACGTTATATCCAATAGCATCTTACCTGCATTTAATTTTACCTATTGCGATGCTCATTGCGTTAACAGTATGTTTAATACCAACGACAATCGGTGGTTTGTTATCGGCGATTGGTATTGCAGGCATGGATCGTGTTACTCAATTCAATGTATTAGCGAAAAGTGGGCGTGCTGTAGAAGTATGTGGAGATGTCGATGTAATGATTTTAGACAAGACAGGCACAATCACTTATGGCAATCGAATCGCTAGTGAATTTTTACCAGTGAATCAACAAATGCTTGAAAAATTGATAGTCGCTGCTTATATGTCATCAATCTACGATGATACGCCAGAAGGAAAAAGTATTGTACGATTAGCGAAGCAGATGTATATAAATGAGCTGCCTAAAGACATTGATGGCACATATAAGCCTTTTACAGCTGAAACTAGAATGAGCGGAATCATTACAAATGAAATATCGGTATTCAAAGGTGCACCTAATAGTATGATAAATCTTGTCAAACAACAACAAGGCAATATTCCTCTTAATATTGAGTCTCTCTGTATGGATGTATCGAGTAAAGGTGGCACACCATTAATAGTCATTGAAAACAATGTCATGCTTGGCGTGATTTATTTAAAAGATGTGATTAAAGATGGTCTTGTAGAACGATTTACTGAATTGAGAAAAATGGGGATTGAAACAGTTATGTGTACAGGTGATAATGCTTTAACAGCAGCTACAATTGCAAAAGAAGCCGGGGTTGATAGATTTGTTGCAGAGTGTAAACCCGAAGATAAAATTAAAGTCATCAAAGATGAACAAGCGAAAGGCCATATTGTTGCGATGACAGGAGATGGTACAAATGATGCACCTGCGCTAGCACAAGCGAATATAGGATTAGCTATGAACTCAGGGACAATTAGTGCTAAAGAGGCAGCTAATCTAATTGATTTAGATTCGAATCCTACAAAGTTAATAGAGGTTGTAAAAATAGGCAAACAATTATTAATGACGAGAGGTGCATTAACGACATTTAGTTTGGCTAATGACGTAGCAAAATACTTTGCAATTTTACCTGCACTAATGATGTCAACAATTCCAGAAATGACTTCACTAAATATTATGCATTTATCGTCACCTAAATCTGCAATTATATCAGCTTTGATATTCAATGCATTAATCATTGTTGCCTTAATTCCAATTGCCATGAAAGGTGTAAAAGTAAAGGGTTACAGCATTGATAGAATCTTTATAAATAATATGTTGATTTATGGATTAGGTGGATTAATCGTCCCGTTTTTAGGCATTAAATTAATAGATATGATTGTACAATTTTTTGTGTAAAGAGGAAGGAGCCTGTACCATGAATACGATAAGAAATAGTATTTGTTTAACGATAATAACTATGGTATTATGTGGATTTTTATTCCCGTTAGCTATCACGTTAATTGGTCAAATATTTTTTTATCAACAAGCAAATGGCAGTTTAATTACGTATGACAATCGTATAGTTGGATCAAAATTGATTGGACAGCACTGGACAGAGACACGATATTTTCACGGGAGACCGAGTGCAGTTGATTATAATATGAATCCTGAAAAATTATATAAAAACGGCGTATCTTCAGGTGGAAGTAATGAATCGAATGGAAACACCGAATTAATAGCACGCATGAAACATCATGTTAAATTTGGGAATTCAAATGTAACAATAGATGCTGCAACAAGTTCTGGGTCGGGCTTAGATCCGCATATTACGGTCGAAAATGCATTGAAGCAAGCACCTCGTATTGCTGATGCTCGTCATGTATCTACTTCAAGAGTGGCCGACTTGATTCAACATCGTAAGCAGCGTGGTGTGTTAA
Organism: Staphylococcus aureus; assembly: GCF_001027105.1. Lineage (GTDB taxonomy): Bacteria > Bacillota > Bacilli > Staphylococcales > Staphylococcaceae > Staphylococcus > Staphylococcus aureus. The sequence goes on along the minus strand of NZ_CP011526.1, from coordinate 2,072,451 downwards.
CAAATGATTATGTGAATGTGCTTGAACTAAATATCGCTCTTGATAAGATGAAAGATTGATTATAGATGAAAGGCATCATGTTGATAAAATTATAACATGGTGTCTTTTTAGCAATTCAAGCACTTTCTGCTTAATTAAATTTTTAGATGTACCTTTAGGAAGAATAAATTAGCATGAAATATTCCATATGCTATAATTATCATCATATAAAAATAAAATGAAATAGATTATAAATCCGTATAATTTTTTATTTGGGGAGAGGGGTATATGTCAGATTATACTAAGTTGACTAAGAGTCCTAAGTCAGCATTGTTGTATTACTACATTACGAATGGCTTAGAATTTATATTGAGTGTAGCTGTGTATGTCATTTTTTATTTTATATGGTTAAGATTTGAATGGCCACATTACTTACTTTATATTTTGTTGGTTTTAGGTGCTCTGAGTACATTAAAATTATTTATTAAGCCTTTATGGCAATATCATTGTCGCTTTTATAAAGTTGATCAACTAAGTGTACAATATCGTACATCATTTTTTATATATAAAGAAGAAACGAGTCGAATTGAACGTTTACAATACTTGTCGATTAAATCTAATCCAATTAGTAAAGTGCTTAATTTGTATAAAGTTGGATTTATGACTGCAGGTCATACTATTTATTTACCGATGATGTCTCATGACGATGTTAAAATAATCGAAGAGAGAACTATGTCGAATTTGAGAGGGGTTGAAAGTGATGTCTGAACCTCAAAAATTACATCCGATTTCATATTTTAATGGCATAATCAATGCTATCAAACAAAACATAGTCGTCTTTTTTATTTTCATTATCTTTCAATTGAAAGATTTTGATTATACGAATCCCGAATCATATTTATGGATAGGTATTGTATTTGTATTCTTTTTAATATCATACATTTCTCAAATTGTCGGAATTATGAACACGCGATATTGGATTGAGGATAATTATTTCATTTTAACAACAGGTATTTTTAATAAAAAGCGTAAAGAATTAAATATAAAACGTATTCAGTCCGTTGATATGACACAAGGGGTCGTCAATCAAATTATTGGTGGTGTGGATTTACAAATCAAAACACCAAGTGATGGTATTGTCTTAAGTGTTATTTCGAAAAAACAAGGTGAATATCTTGAACGATATATTGATCAATTGCAAACAGAGTTGAAGACAGAAGTGGCGCAAAAGTCTAGTGCTGAGAAGAATGACAACTGTAATCATGACATTGAAGGTAATGTGGAAGACATCGCAGAAGGTCGCTTAGATGAAGTGCAGAACACTGATAGTATGCTTAATCAGAAAAATAAACGCATTCCTATATATCAGATGAATTTTAAAGAATCACTATTTATGGCAATGACCAGTGGCGCCATTGGTGTAACGTTAGCAGCTTTAGTACCGATTTACGGGGCTGTAAGAGAGTTGATCCCATGGTCGAAGCTAAATCATGAAATTAGTCAATGGGTTCAAATTGTAAGTATTTCAGTATTAATCATCATTTTACTAGTATTAATAGTGGCATATATTATTGGAACGATTATAACAATGATAAGATTTTATGGCTTTTCGGTGATGCTTGAAAATGAGCAACTTAAAATTGAATATGGTCTCTTTAACAAGAAGAAAGTAACTGTACCAACGAAACGATTGCAAGCTGTTGTTGAACGTCAGTCATATATACGAAGATTATTTGGCTACACAGCAATACATTTTATCATCACAAGTGATTTTGAAAATAAAAAAATCGAAGATGATGACAATGATTCAGGTAGTGTGCCGATATTGCCGTTTATTAAACGAGACAAAGCATATCAAATTATCCAGAATTTAGTACCAGATTTATCTTATCAACAAGTTAATGAAGGTATGCCTTTGTCAGGTTTCCACAGACACTTTTTAATACCTAGTATTATTGTCATAGCTATGGCAGGTATAGGCTGTTATTTTTGGAATCAATTATTATTGTTATTTACGATTATAACAATAGTCATTATTGGTTTATTTGTGATCAAAGGATATCTTTATGTCAAACATGCGGGTTTTAAAATGACAGAAGAACAAATTACTATCCAGAATTTCGAGCTATTGAAACGAAATATTTATTATTTTAAAGCGCATCACATTATAGGATTTGACACTTGGCAACATACATTACTTAAACGCAACAATTTAAATAATTTTAGCTTTATTGTTGCTAAAGGTGTGGGAGCCCAATCGATTAACTTAAAATACGCAAGAAGTGAAGATGCAAATAAATTGAAATCATGGTATTTAAGAGGTGAAAATGATGAGGGATTATAATTTTATGTCACCACACGCTAAAAAAGTGATGAGGTTAAGTGCTGTGCTGTTTTGGATACCCATAGCGCTTGTACTTTTAATCGCATTTAATATTTTGAACTGGCTATTTTGGGAGATTTTAGATAACCATTTATCCATTGTTAGTAGTGTGATTATAATATTACTTGTTGCTGTTTTCACGCTTGTTATAGCGCCAGTCTATCGATATAAGCACTGCAGATATGCATTTGAAAAACACCATTTGCGTGTACGAAACGGCATTTTATTTTTGGATGAAAAGGTAATACCATATTTTCGTATTCAAAATATTGATATCGATGTTGGTCCTATAATGAGACGCTATCGATTAGCAACTTTGACCCTTTATACAGCGGGTGGTCAAGCTGAAATTGAATTAATAGATAGAAGTGAAGCACGTAGATTGAAACGATGGTTAAATAACGAGAGACATTTAGAAAACAATAAAAATGAGGAATAATCAATGATACATGGAATTGGTGTAGATTTAATCGAAATCGATCGAATACAAGCGTTATATAGTAAGCAACCAAAATTGGTTGAGCGGATTTTAACTAAAAATGAACAGCACAAATTCAACAATTTCACACATGAGCAACGTAAAATTGAATTTTTAGCTGGCAGGTTTGCTACAAAAGAAGCGTTCAGTAAAGCATTAGGCACAGGCTTAGGAAAACATGTAGCTTTTAACGATATAGACTGTTACAACGACGAACTTGGCAAACCAAAGATTGATTACGAAGGGTTTATCGTACATGTTAGTATCTCACACACTGAGCATTATGCGATGAGCCAAGTTGTTTTAGAAAAGTCAGCATTTTAAATTTGTTATACAATGATAATTAAGATCTAGTTTTAAAACGTGTGGGAATTACAGGAGGAAGTAATATGTCGGATAAATATTATAGATCTGCGTATATGAATGTAGATTTAAACGCTGTTGCATCAAATTTCAAAGTATTCAGTACATTGCATCCAAATAAAACAGTGATGGCTGTCGTTAAAGCCAATGCCTATGGACTAGGTAGTGTTAAAGTAGCACGTCATTTAATGGAAAATGGCGCCACATTTTTTGCTGTAGCAACGTTAGATGAAGCGATAGAACTTAGAATGCATGGGATTACTGCTAAAATTTTAGTCTTAGGTGTGTTACCAGCTAAAGATATTGATAAAGCGATACAACACCGAGTTGCCTTAACGGTTCCGTCTAAACAGTGGTTGAAAGAAGCAATTAAAAACATTTCTGGTGAGCAAGAGAAAAAGTTATGGTTGCACATTAAATTAGATACAGGAATGGGACGTTTAGGTATTAAAGATACTAAAACGTATCAAGAAGTGATTGAAATCATTCAACAATATGAGCAACTTGTATTTGAAGGCGTGTTTACACACTTTGCCTGTGCTGACGAACCAGGAGATATGACAACTGAACAATATCAACGTTTTAAAGATATGGTCAATGAAGCAATTAAACCTGAATATATACATTGTCAGAACTCAGCAGGCTCTCTATTAATGGATTGCCAATTCTGTAATGCAATAAGACCAGGAATTTCCCTTTATGGATATTATCCATCAGAGTATGTACAGCAAAAAGTTAAAGTACACCTTAAACCAAGTGTGCAATTAATTGCTAATGTAGTTCAAACAAAGACGCTACAAGCGGGTGAGTCTGTAAGTTATGGTGCAACTTATACAGCTACTGACCCAACTACAATAGCATTGTTACCTATTGGATATGCAGATGGCTATTTACGCATAATGCAAGGTAGCTTTGTAAATGTAAATGGTCATCAATGCGAAGTTATTGGTCGCGTATGTATGGATCAGACAATTGTTAAAGTGCCAGATCAAGTTAAAGCTGGAGATTCGGTGATTTTAATAGATAATCATAGAGAAAGTCCACAGTCGGTAGAGGTGGTAGCTGAAAAGCAACATACTATTAATTATGAAGTGCTTTGTAACTTGTCGAGACGTTTGCCGCGAATCTATCATGATGGTGATCAACGTTTTGTAACAAATGAATTGTTAAAATAATATGGTCAGTGCATATAAAATTTGTTATCATTAGAGTAATTAAAGGTCATTTAATAACTTTTGGAATCAATTGGAGGTTCTCATATGTTATCTTTTAGTCAAAATAGAAGTCATAGCTTAGAACAATCTTTAAAAGAAGGATATTCACAAATGGCTGATTTAAATCTCTCCCTAGCGAACGAAGCTTTTCCGATAGAGTGTGAAGCATGCGATTGCAACGAAACATATTTATCTTCTAATTCAACGAATGAATGATTAGACGAGGAGATGTTTATTTAGCAGATTTATCACCAGTACAGGGATCTGAACAAGGGGGAGTCAGACCTGTAGTCATAATTCAAAATGATACTGGTAATAAATATAGTCCTACAGTTATTGTTGCGGCAATAACTGGTAGGATTAATAAAGCGAAAATACCGACACATGTAGAGATTGAAAAGAAAAAGTATAAGTTGGATAAAGACTCAGTTATATTATTAGAACAAATTCGTACACTTGATAAAAAACGATTGAAAGAAAAACTGACGTACTTATCCGATGATAAAATGAAAGAAGTAGATAATGCACTAATGATTAGTTTAGGGCTGAATGCAGTAGCTCACCAGAAAAATTAGGCGTCTATTATATGTATTTTTCAGAGATAAATAAAATATTGATATAAAAGACAATAACTTTATAATAATTATAACTATTTCTAAATTCTGTACGAAGAATTTTCTTATAAACAAAGATTTTAGCAAATACCAGTTATGATATTCATATTTTTTATTATAAAAGGATGTCTTAAGTTTTTTAGGCTTTAGGTATTCCATCCTAAAGTTTTTTAGCTTAAAAGTATCATCTACAGCAAAATTGCAAACGACAAAATTGATAAGTGCAATTAAATAAATGTTAGTAAGTGAATCATAATTATCCTTGCTTAAGCATTTGCTTTGTAAGGGAAGTGAGGAGGCAACTAATCGTGGAAGAATTTAAGCAACATTATAAGGGTTTAATTGATGAAAGTTTAACGTGCCAAGATAAAGTAGAATTGATAAAAAAGTGTGAGAAATACACTGACGAAGTGATTCGTAAGGACGTCTTGCCTGAAGACATTGTCGATATTCACAAAAACTATATATTGACGTTAAACTTAACGCGTGAAGATGTGTTCAAGACATTAGATGTCTTACAAGAAATCGTTAAAGGCTTTGGTTATAGTTATCGAGATTATCAAAGATTGGTAGATAAACTTCAAGTTCACGATAAAGAGATAGACTTAGCTTCTAGCTTACAACAAACAATGCTTAAAACAGATATTCCACAATTTGATAGTATTCAAATTGGCGTTATTTCAGTGGCGGCACAAAAAGTAAGTGGAGATTATTTTAATTTAATTGACCATAACGATGGCACAATGAGCTTTGCTGTTGCAGATGTCATTGGAAAAGGTATACCAGCTGCTTTAGCAATGAGTATGATAAAGTTTGGCATGGATTCTTATGGACACTCACAATTACCGAGTGATGGTTTAAAACGTTTAAATCGTGTTGTTGAAAAGAATATTAATCAAAATATGTTCGTCACAATGTTTTATGGTTTATATGAAGAAATGAACCATTTATTGTATTGTAGTTCAGCTGGTCATGAGCCTGGATATATTTATCGCGCTGAAAAAGAAGAATTTGAAGAAATTTCAGTTAGAGGTAGAGTGTTAGGAATCAGTTCACAAACACGATATCAACAACAAGAAATTCCAATATACCTTGATGATTTAATTATCATTTTAACGGATGGTGTGACTGAAGCTAGAAATAGTGAAGGTACCTTTATAGATAAACAAAAACTTTTAGAATATATTAAAAAACATAAACATATGCACCCACAAGATATTGTTCAAATTATCTATGAAGCAATTTTAAAGCTTCAAAACCCAAATAAAAAAGATGATATGACTATTTTGATTATAAAAAGAGTAAATTAATTTAAAAAAGAAGATTAGAAATTATTTCGATGGGTATATAATAATTTGAAATATAAATATGGTGGATACAGCGCTTAAAATGAAGATAAATATTTTTAATAAGTAGGAGTGTAATGAAATGAATCTTAATATAGAAACAACCACTCAAGATAAATTTTACGAAGTTAAAGTCGGTGGAGAATTAGATGTTTATACTGTGCCTGAATTAGAAGAGGTTTTAACACCTATGAGACAAGATGGAACTCGTGATATTTATGTTAATTTAGAAAATGTGAGTTATATGGATTCGACAGGTTTAGGTTTATTCGTAGGTACATTAAAAGCATTAAACCAAAATGATAAAGAACTATACATTTTAGGTGTGTCAGATCGTATCGGTAGACTATTTGAAATTACTGGTCTTAAGGATTTAATGCATGTTAATGAAGGAACGGAGGTCGAATAACATGCAATCTAAAGAAGATTTTATCGAAATGCGCGTGCCAGCATCGGCAGAGTATGTAAGTTTAATTCGTTTAACACTTTCTGGCGTTTTTTCGAGAGCTGGTGCTACATATGATGATATTGAAGATGCCAAGATTGCAGTTAGTGAAGCTGTGACAAATGCAGTTAAACATGCATACAAAGAAAATAACAATGTGGGCATTATTAACATATATTTTGAAATTTTAGAAGATAAAATTAAAATTGTTATTTCTGATAAAGGTGACAGTTTTGATTATGAAACAACTAAATCAAAAATAGGTCCTTACGATAAAGACGAAAATATAGACTTTTTACGCGAAGGTGGCCTAGGTTTATTTTTAATCGAATCTTTAATGGATGAAGTCACAGTATATAAAGAATCTGGTGTGACAATCAGTATGACTAAGTATATAAAAAAAGAGCAGGTGCGAAATAATGGCGAAAGAGTCGAAATCAGCTAATGAAATTTCACCTGAGCAAATTAACCAATGGATTAAAGAACACCAAGAAAATAAGAATACAGATGCACAGGATAAGTTAGTTAAACATTACCAAAAACTAATTGAGTCATTGGCATATAAATATTCTAAAGGACAATCACATCACGAAGATTTAGTTCAAGTTGGTATGGTTGGTTTAATAGGTGCCATAAATAGATTCGATATGTCCTTTGAACGGAAGTTTGAAGCCTTTTTAGTACCTACTGTAATCGGTGAAATCAAAAGATATCTACGAGATAAAACTTGGAGTGTACATGTTCCGAGACGTATTAAAGAAATTGGGCCAAGAATCAAAAAAGTGAGCGATGAACTAACCGCTGAATTAGAGCGTTCACCTTCTATCAGTGAAATAGCTGATCGATTAGAAGTCTCAGAAGAAGAAGTGTTAGAAGCAATGGAAATGGGACAAAGTTATAATGCGTTAAGTGTTGATCATTCCATTGAAGCTGATAAAGATGGTTCAACTGTTACGCTATTAGATATTATGGGGCAACAAGATGACCATTATGACTTAACTGAAAAACGTATGATTTTAGAAAAAATATTACCTATATTATCTGATCGCGAACGAGAAATCATACAATGTACGTTTATTGAAGGATTGAGTCAAAAAGAGACAGGTGAGCGTATCGGTTTAAGTCAAATGCATGTATCACGACTTCAGAGAACGGCAATTAAGAAATTACAAGAAGCAGCACATCAATAGAATTTGTTTATTAATGATACGTTTTATAATGAAAAATCCATATAATTATCCCTTGATTATTAAATTGAAATCGAGGGGTATTTTTAATTTAATTAAGATTTTCGAATTAATACATTATTAGTGTAGTTTAATGTGTATCCACATAAATGTCGCGATATAGTATTAATAATTTAAGTGAAGAAGATATCTAATTGTCGTTTTAAATAGGTGGGTTGCTATTAGAATAAAAAAAGTAGTCTTAGATTATGAAATTTAGAAATGATGGTGTGTCATTTTCAATAATCTTAGTGCGTTTTAAAATATAGTATGACCTAATCATTCGTTTTAAATGTTTTGGAAGTGAAAATTACATTAAGTATCATATCTTAATAGAAGTATTTTAGAATATGTTAAAATAAATGAGTAAATTTAAGAAAAAGTGTGGGTTAAGTAAATGGACAATCAATTGATTAATTCAATCATAGAGAAATATCAATTTAGTAAAAAACAAATTGAAGCAGTATTAACACTGCTAGAAGAAAAAAATACAGTACCATTTATTGCGAGGTATCGAAAAGAGCAAACTGGTGGACTAGATGAAGTTCAAATAAAGCAAATTGATGACGAATACCAATATATGGTCAATTTACAAAAACGTAAAGAAGAAGTTATCAAAAATATAGAACAGCAAGGATTACTTACTGAGGAATTAAAGAAGGATATTTTAAAACAGAACAAATTACAACGTGTTGAAGACCTATATAGGCCTTTTAAACAAAAGAAAAAGACAAGGGCAACTGAGGCGAAACGTAAAGGGTTAGAGCCATTAGCGATATGGATGAAGGCACGTAAACATGAAGTCTCAATTGAAGAAAAAGCACAACAATTTATAAATGAAGAAGTGCAATCGGTTGAAGATGCTATCAAAGGTGCACAAGATATTATTGCGGAACAAATTTCAGATAATCCTAAATATAGAACAAAAATTTTAAAAGATATGTATCATCAAGGTGTGTTAACTACATCTAAAAAGAAAAATGCTGAAGATGAAAAAGGTATTTTTGAAATGTACTATGCATATAGTGAGCCAATTAAACGCATTGCTAATCATAGAGTTTTAGCTGTTAATCGTGGTGAAAAAGAGAAAGTATTATCTGTAAAGTTTGAATTCGATACGACATCAGTAGAGGATTTCATTGCACGTCAAGAAATCAATCATAATAATGTAAATCGCAGTTATATTTTAGAGGCGATTAAAGATAGCTTGAAACGCTTAATTGTCCCTTCGATAGAGCGTGAAATCCATGCTGATTTAACTGAAAAAGCTGAAAATCATGCAATAGATGTTTTTAGTGAAAACTTAAGAAATCTATTACTGCAACCTCCAATGAAAGGTAAACAAATATTAGGCGTAGATCCAGCATTTAGAACAGGTTGTAAATTAGCAGTCATTAACCCATTCGGTACTTTTATAGCAAAAGGTGTGATTTATCCGCATCCACCAGTTTCTAAAAAAGAGGCAGCAGAGAAGGATTTTGTACAAATGGTTAAAGCGTATGATGTGCAATTAATTGCAATTGGCAATGGTACTGCAAGTCGTGAAACAGAACAATTTGTTGCAGATTTAATTAAAAAGCATCAGTTGCCAGTACAATTCATCATTGTCAATGAAGCGGGCGCTTCAGTATACTCAGCATCAGAAATTGCTAGAGATGAATTTCCTGATTTTCAAGTGGAAGAAAGAAGTGCCGTATCAATTGGACGACGCGTTCAAGATCCATTAAGTGAATTAGTTAAAATCGATCCTAAATCTATTGGTGTCGGACAATACCAGCATGATGTTAATCAAAAAGCACTAGAAAATGCATTAACTTTCGTTGTTGAAACAGCAGTTAACCAAGTAGGTGTTGATGTCAATACAGCATCATCATCATTATTACAATATGTGTCTGGTCTAAGTTCGCAAATTGCTAAAAATATAATTGCATATAGAGAAGAAAATGGCGCAATAAAGCATAATAAAGAGTTAAGCAAGATTAAGCGTTTGGGTGCTAAAACTTTTGAGCAGAGTATAGGATTTTTAAGAATAGTAGACGGTTCAGAGCCATTGGATAATACATCGATTCATCCCGAAAGCTATAAAGTAACGTATCAGTTATTAGATAAACTCGGATTTGGTGGCAATGATTTAGGTAGTGATGCATTAAAAGCTAAATTAAATTCATTGGATATGGATGAACTGGCGATTGAATTACAAGTCGGTGTACCTACATTAGAGGATATTATTAAATCCTTGAAAGCACCTAATCGAGATCCAAGGGACGAGTTTGAAACACCAATCCTTAAATCCGATGTGCTATCAATTGAAGATTTACAAGAAGGAATGAAATTGAGTGGTACAGTTAGAAATGTAGTAGATTTTGGAGCATTTGTAGATATAGGTGTTAAACAAGATGGACTTGTCCATGTTTCGAAACTTTCTAAGAAGTTCGTAAAAAATCCAATGGATATTGTCAGTGTTGGTGATATCGTTGACGTTTGGATTTACAGTATTGACAAAAATAAAGACAAAGTATCATTAACGATGATTGATCCACATGAATAATGACAAACTTCAGCGAATGGTTGAGAATCTTTCGGAAGAAAAATTTGGACGTACGTTTCGACATTGTGCATATTTTAATAAAAGGTTACGTACAACAGGCGGACGTTATCTTTTAAAGTCCCATGATATTGAAATTAATCCAAAACAATATGAGCATTATGGAGAAGATGCTGTTGTAAAAATTATACTGCACGAATTGTGTCATTATCACTTGCATATTGCTGGTAAAGGTTATCAACATAAAGATCAAGATTTTAAACGATTGAGCCAACAAGTTGGAGCGCCTAGATTTTGTAACAGCATTGAAAGCTATCAACAACGGGCAAATTATGAATATTATTGCACTAAATGTCATGCAAAATATATACGTATCCGTAAAGTTGATACGAATCGTATGCGTTGCGGACATTGCAATGGAAAATTAAGAATGAAAAGACAATTGAAATAAGTACAATACAAATAGAGCTAATTCGTGTATATGTAAGATTATTTATGAGTTGTATGGAATTTATATAGAATTTATCAGTGAGTTATTTTGATTGGTAAACATAGTAATTGAATAAGAAGAAATTGTGTTTATAAAATGTTTAAAGCCGAGATTGTCGTAATTTAATACTTCGCAATCTCGGCTTTTCTACTTATGATATAGGTAATGGCATAAATTGTGGCTTGATAGGATGAAATTAAAATGATTAGATTAAAAATCTTGGCGTATTTTAGTAATAATTAATATATAAACTTTACCCAATTAAAGCTTTAAAGTAGCACAAAAGATAATTATACATTTTTCATGACATTTTGATTGAACTTTTCTATTGACTGTACAGCTTATAGTTAGTATGATTAAACACGTTCCTTAAAAAAGAACAAATTAAATAAACTTTGATTTGAAAGACAGTCAATTCTAAATTTAATTTATAAAATATGTTGACAATAAGTTCTAAATGTTTTATTATAAATAGCGTTGTGTTAACAACTGATAACACAAATTAATTTAATGTAAAAAAACGATTAAAAGTTATTGACAAATATTTTTAAACATAATATAATAAATAACGTTCTGAAAAACGAAGATGTTTTAAATGCCTATATCCGCGGTCGTGGCGGAATGGCAGACGCGCTAGGTTGAGGGCCTAGTGGGAGAAATCCCGTGGAGGTTCAAGTCCTCTCGGCCGCATCAAAATTCTTAATTTAAATAAGCGGGTGTAGTTTAATGGCAAAACCTCAGCCTTCCAAGCTGATGTTGTGGGTTCGATTCCCATCACCCGCTCCATAGATAATTTTAATGAACATTGAAAACTGAATGACAATATGTCAACGTTAATTCCAAAAACGTAACTATAAGTTACAAACATTATTTAGTATTTATGAGCTAATCAAACATCATAATTTTTATGGAGAGTTTGATCCTGGCTCAGGATGAACGCTGGCGGCGTGCCTAATACATGCAAGTCGAGCGAACGGACGAGAAGCTTGCTTCTCTGATGTTAGCGGCGGACGGGTGAGTAACACGTGGATAACCTACCTATAAGACTGGGATAACTTCGGGAAACCGGAGCTAATACCGGATGATATTTTGAACCGCATGGTTCAAAAGTGAAAGACGGTCTTGCTGTCACTTATAGATGGATCCGCGCTGCATTAGCTAGTTGGTAAGGTAACGGCTTACCAAGGCAACGATGCATAGCCGACCTGAGAGGGTGATCGGCCACACTGGAACTGAGACACGGTCCAGACTCCTACGGGAGGCAGCAGTAGGGAATCTTCCGCAATGGGCGAAAGCCTGACGGAGCAACGCCGCGTGAGTGATGAAGGTCTTCGGATCGTAAAACTCTGTTATTAGGGAAGAACATATGTGTAAGTAACTGTGCACATCTTGACGGTACCTAATCAGAAAGCCACGGCTAACTACGTGCCAGCAGCCGCGGTAATACGTAGGTGGCAAGCGTTATCCGGAATTATTGGGCGTAAAGCGCGCGTAGGCGGTTTTTTAAGTCTGATGTGAAAGCCCACGGCTCAACCGTGGAGGGTCATTGGAAACTGGAAAACTTGAGTGCAGAAGAGGAAAGTGGAATTCCATGTGTAGCGGTGAAATGCGCAGAGATATGGAGGAACACCAGTGGCGAAGGCGACTTTCTGGTCTGTAACTGACGCTGATGTGCGAAAGCGTGGGGATCAAACAGGATTAGATACCCTGGTAGTCCACGCCGTAAACGATGAGTGCTAAGTGTTAGGGGGTTTCCGCCCCTTAGTGCTGCAGCTAACGCATTAAGCACTCCGCCTGGGGAGTACGACCGCAAGGTTGAAACTCAAAGGAATTGACGGGGACCCGCACAAGCGGTGGAGCATGTGGTTTAATTCGAAGCAACGCGAAGAACCTTACCAAATCTTGACATCCTTTGACAACTCTAGAGATAGAGCCTTCCCCTTCGGGGGACAAAGTGACAGGTGGTGCATGGTTGTCGTCAGCTCGTGTCGTGAGATGTTGGGTTAAGTCCCGCAACGAGCGCAACCCTTAAGCTTAGTTGCCATCATTAAGTTGGGCACTCTAAGTTGACTGCCGGTGACAAACCGGAGGAAGGTGGGGATGACGTCAAATCATCATGCCCCTTATGATTTGGGCTACACACGTGCTACAATGGACAATACAAAGGGCAGCGAAACCGCGAGGTCAAGCAAATCCCATAAAGTTGTTCTCAGTTCGGATTGTAGTCTGCAACTCGACTACATGAAGCTGGAATCGCTAGTAATCGTAGATCAGCATGCTACGGTGAATACGTTCCCGGGTCTTGTACACACCGCCCGTCACACCACGAGAGTTTGTAACACCCGAAGCCGGTGGAGTAACCTTTTAGGAGCTAGCCGTCGAAGGTGGGACAAATGATTGGGGTGAAGTCGTAACAAGGTAGCCGTATCGGAAGGTGCGGCTGGATCACCTCCTTTCTAAGGATATATTCGGAACATCTTCTTCAGAAGATGCGGAATAACGTGACATATTGTATTCAGTTTTGAATGTTTATTTAACATTCAAATATTTTTTGGTTAAAGTGATATTGCTTATGCGAGCGCTTGACAATCTATTCTTTTTAAAGAAAGCGGTTGTTAGACAATGCATTAAGAAAAATTAAAGCGGAGTTTACTTTTGTAAATGAGCATTTGATTTTTTGAAAATAAAGCAGTATGCGAGCGCTTGACTAAAAAGAAATTGTACATTGAAAACTAGATAAGTAAGTAAAATATAGATTTTACCAAGCAAAACCGAGTGAATAAAGAGTTTTAAATAAGCTTGAATTCATAAGAAATAATCGCTAGTGTTCGAAAGAACACTCACAAGATTAATAACGCGTTTAAATCTTTTTATAAAAGAAAACGTTTAGCAGACAATGAGTTAAATTATTTTAAAGCAGAGTTTACTTATGTAAATGAGCATTTAAAATAATGAAAACGAAGCCGTATGTGAGCGTTTGACTTATAAAAATGGTGGAAACATAGATTAAGTTATTAAGGGCGCACGGTGGATGCCTTGGCACTAGAAGCCGATGAAGGACGTTACTAACGACGATATGCTTTGGGGAGCTGTAAGTAAGCTTTGATCCAGAGATTTCCGAATGGGGAAACCCAGCATGAGTTATGTCATGTTATCGATATGTGAATACATAGCATATCAGAAGGCACACCCGGAGAACTGAAACATCTTAGTACCCGGAGGAAGAGAAAGAAAATTCGATTCCCTTAGTAGCGGCGAGCGAAACGGGAAGAGCCCAAACCAACAAGCTTGCTTGTTGGGGTTGTAGGACACTCTATACGGAGTTACAAAGGACGACATTAGACGAATCATCTGGAAAGATGAATCAAAGAAGGTAATAATCCTGTAGTCGAAAATGTTGTCTCTCTTGAGTGGATCCTGAGTACGACGGAGCACGTGAAATTCCGTCGGAATCTGGGAGGACCATCTCCTAAGGCTAAATACTCTCTAGTGACCGATAGTGAACCAGTACCGTGAGGGAAAGGTGAAAAGCACCCCGGAAGGGGAGTGAAATAGAACCTGAAACCGTGTGCTTACAAGTAGTCAGAGCCCGTTAATGGGTGATGGCGTGCCTTTTGTAGAATGAACCGGCGAGTTACGATTTGATGCAAGGTTAAGCAGTAAATGTGGAGCCGTAGCGAAAGCGAGTCTGAATAGGGCGTTTAGTATTTGGTCGTAGACCCGAAACCAGGTGATCTACCCTTGGTCAGGTTGAAGTTCAGGTAACACTGAATGGAGGACCGAACCGACTTACGTTGAAAAGTGAGCGGATGAACTGAGGGTAGCGGAGAAATTCCAATCGAACCTGGAGATAGCTGGTTCTCTCCGAAATAGCTTTAGGGCTAGCCTCAAGTGATGATTATTGGAGGTAGAGCACTGTTTGGACGAGGGGCCCCTCTCGGGTTACCGAATTCAGACAAACTCCGAATGCCAATTAATTTAACTTGGGAGTCAGAACATGGGTGATAAGGTCCGTGTTCGAAAGGGAAACAGCCCAGACCACCAGCTAAGGTCCCAAAATATATGTTAAGTGGAAAAGGATGTGGCGTTGCCCAGACAACTAGGATGTTGGCTTAGAAGCAGCCATCATTTAAAGAGTGCGTAATAGCTCACTAGTCGAGTGACACTGCGCCGAAAATGTACCGGGGCTAAACATATTACCGAAGCTGTGGATTGTCCTTTGGACAATGGTAGGAGAGCGTTCTAAGGGCGTTGAAGCATGATCGTAAGGACATGTGGAGCGCTTAGAAGTGAGAATGCCGGTGTGAGTAGCGAAAGACGGGTGAGAATCCCGTCCACCGATTGACTAAGGTTTCCAGAGGAAGGCTCGTCCGCTCTGGGTTAGTCGGGTCCTAAGCTGAGGCCGACAGGCGTAGGCGATGGATAACAGGTTGATATTCCTGTACCACCTATAATCGTTTTAATCGATGGGGGGACGCAGTAGGATAGGCGAAGCGTGCGATTGGATTGCACGTCTAAGCAGTAAGGCTGAGTATTAGGCAAATCCGGTACTCGTTAAGGCTGAGCTGTGATGGGGAGAAGACATTGTGTCTTCGAGTCGTTGATTTCACACTGCCGAGAAAAGCCTCTAGATAGAAAATAGGTGCCCGTACCGCAAACCGACACAGGTAGTCAAGATGAGAATTCTAAGGTGAGCGAGCGAACTCTCGTTAAGGAACTCGGCAAAATGACCCCGTAACTTCGGGAGAAGGGGTGCTCTTTAGGGTTAACGCCCAGAAGAGCCGCAGTGAATAGGCCCAAGCGACTGTTTATCAAAAACACAGGTCTCTGCTAAACCGTAAGGTGATGTATAGGGGCTGACGCCTGCCCGGTGCTGGAAGGTTAAGAGGAGTGGTTAGCTTCTGCGAAGCTACGAATCGAAGCCCCAGTAAACGGCGGCCGTAACTATAACGGTCCTAAGGTAGCGAAATTCCTTGTCGGGTAAGTTCCGACCCGCACGAAAGGCGTAACGATTTGGGCACTGTCTCAACGAGAGACTCGGTGAAATCATAGTACCTGTGAAGATGCAGGTTACCCGCGACAGGACGGAAAGACCCCGTGGAGCTTTACTGTAGCCTGATATTGAAATTCGGCACAGCTTGTACAGGATAGGTAGGAGCCTTTGAAACGTGAGCGCTAGCTTACGTGGAGGCGCTGGTGGGATACTACCCTAGCTGTGTTGGCTTTCTAACCCGCACCACTTATCGTGGTGGGAGACAGTGTCAGGCGGGCAGTTTGACTGGGGCGGTCGCCTCCTAAAAGGTAACGGAGGCGCTCAAAGGTTCCCTCAGAATGGTTGGAAATCATTCATAGAGTGTAAAGGCATAAGGGAGCTTGACTGCGAGACCTACAAGTCGAGCAGGGTCGAAAGACGGACTTAGTGATCCGGTGGTTCCGCATGGAAGGGCCATCGCTCAACGGATAAAAGCTACCCCGGGGATAACAGGCTTATCTCCCCCAAGAGTTCACATCGACGGGGAGGTTTGGCACCTCGATGTCGGCTCATCGCATCCTGGGGCTGTAGTCGGTCCCAAGGGTTGGGCTGTTCGCCCATTAAAGCGGTACGCGAGCTGGGTTCAGAACGTCGTGAGACAGTTCGGTCCCTATCCGTCGTGGGCGTAGGAAATTTGAGAGGAGCTGTCCTTAGTACGAGAGGACCGGGATGGACATACCTCTGGTGTACCAGTTGTCGTGCCAACGGCATAGCTGGGTAGCTATGTGTGGACGGGATAAGTGCTGAAAGCATCTAAGCATGAAGCCCCCCTCAAGATGAGATTTCCCAACTTCGGTTATAAGATCCCTCAAAGATGATGAGGTTAATAGGTTCGAGGTGGAAGCATGGTGACATGTGGAGCTGACGAATACTAATCGATCGAAGACTTAATCAAAATAAATGTTTTGCGAAGCAAAATCACTTTTACTTACTATCTAGTTTTGAATGTATAATTTACATTCATATGTCTGGTGACTATAGCAAGGAGGTCACACCTGTTCCCATGCCGAACACAGAAGTTAAGCTCCTTAGCGTCGATGGTAGTCGAACTTACGTTCCGCTAGAGTAGAACGTTGCCAGGCAAAAAGTGGATGCGATGAGCCGCATTGAGACCGCAAGGTCTCTTTTTTTATGTCTAAAACGTCAAAATAAAAGCAAACACAAAGAAAGATGGCTTGGCGAAGTGAAAACGTTTGAATCTGACGAAACGAGAAATGTAAAGTATAATAAAAAGCAGTCATAAGATGATTTCAATTAGAAATCAATTTATGACTGTTTTTCTTACTATGTGTTAAATTAACAATGAATATAACATCTTATTTTCATTAATATAAATATTGGAAGGATCGAAATGATTTACACGTTGTTTGAGTTGTATTAAATCATCATGATCTTTAAGTTGAATACCAATAATGACAGTACCTGTATTTTGAGAAGATTTTTTTAAGTATTCAAATTTAGTAATATCGTCTTGAGGTCCTAATACGTCATTTACAAATTCTCTCAATGCACCTGGACGTTGAGGGAAATTTAAGATAAAGTAATGCTTCATTTCTTCGTATAGTAATGAACGTTCTTCAATTTCTTTCATTCGATTAATATCATTATTACCACCACTAATGACACAAACCACTGTTTTACCTTTAATATGATCTTTATAGTTTTCAAGCGCACTTACACTTAATGCGCCAGCAGGTTCTGCTACAATTGCTTGTTTTGAATACATATCTAAAATCGTAGAACAAACTGCACCTTCATCTACTTGAACGTAATCATCTACATTTTCTTTTGCAATTTCAAATGTAATATCGCCAACTCTAGCTACAGATGCACCGTCCACAAATTTATCGATATTAGGCAATGTGACTACCTGATTATTTACCACAACAGATTCATACATACTACTTGCACCTGAAGGTTCAACACCTATAATTTTCGTGGTAGGTGAATAGGTTTTAAAGTAAGTACTAATACCTGAAATTAAACCGCCACCACCAATTGCGGCAAATAGATAATCAAAGTTAACATTGTCAGACTTTGCTTGTTCTAGCATTTCTTTAGCAAGCGTACCTTGTCCAGAAATTGTATGAACATTATTGAATGGATCTATAAAGTTCATTTGATGTTCACTTGTATAAGTTAAAGCTTCAGCTAAACAGTGATCAAATGTATCACCAGTGAGTACAACTTCAACGTTACTATTTCCAAAGAACTTTACTTGATTTACCTTTTGTAAAGGTGTAGTGACTGGCATAAAGATAACAGCGTTTAAATTAAGTTTTTTAGCTGTATAGGCAACACCTTGAGCATGATTACCTGCACTTGCACATGTAATACCTTTACTTTTAGCTTCATCTGATAAAACAGAAATAGCGTTGTAAGCACCTCTTAATTTAAAAGAACGTACCCATTGTAAATCTTCTCGTTTTAAATAGACTTTACAATCATACTTTTGAGATAAGTAATGGTCTAATTGTAAAGGTGTTTCTTTGACAATATCTTTAAGTCTTAAAAATGCCTCATCGATATCTTTCGTAGAAACTGTTGTTTTGACTGTCATAATATTCAACTCCCTTAAAGTGATTTTTCATATTTTTCTATTAATGATTCATATTGTAGGGTGATTGCAATGTCATCTAAGCCATTTACAAGTTTATTCTTCCAAGTTTCATCAATTTCAAAATGGAAACGCTTGTCTGGTGATGACACAGTTTGATTTGGTAAATCGACCTCAATTTCAACATATTGTGCAAGATGTTCACGGGCACTTTTTTCTAAAACGATAGGCAACATCGCATTTTTAGTGCAATTCATATAAAATATGTCACTGAAACTTCCTGCAATAATAATATGAAAACCATAGTCCTTAAGAGCCCAAGCAGCATGTTCACGACTTGAACCACATCCAAAATTATCTCCAGTAATTAAAATAGAAGCCCCTTTATATTGTGGTTTGTTAGGATTGAAATCAGGATTATCTGAACCATCAGGTAAGTACCGCCATTCATCAAAAGCAAATGGACCAAAGCCACTTTTTGAAATACGCTTTAAGTGTACCTTAGGAATGATTTGGTCTGTATCGATATTGTCGTTGAAGAGAGGGACTATTTTACCTTTATATGTTGTAATAGGTTTGATTGCTGCCATTTAAACAACCACCTTTCTTACGTCCACAAATTTACCATGAATAGCTGCTGCTGCTGCCATAGCAGGGGATACTAAATGTGTTCTTGCACCTTTGCCTTGTCGTCCTTCAAAGTTTCGATTACTTGTAGATGCACAATGTACGCCCTCAGGTACTTGGTCAGGATTCATGCCTAAACACATTGAACATCCTGGTTCACGCCATTCAAATCCTGCATTTTTAAAGATAGTATCTAGACCTAATTTTTCTGCTTCTTTTTTTACTGTACGAGAACCTGGTACGACAATAGCTGTAATATTTGGATGAACTTTATTTCCTTTAACAATATGACTAGCTTCAATCAAATCTGATAGTCTAGCATTTGTACATGAACCGAGAAAAACATACCCTAAGTCGATGTCTTCAGCTTTTTGACCTGGTTCTAACCCCATATAATCATACGCACGTTGATCGTTGATATCATTGATTTCAGGGAATGGTTCACTGAAATTAACACCCATTTCAGGATTAGTTCCCCATGTCACTTGTGGTTCTAATGTTGAAACATCAAGTTCAATTACACGATCAAATATCGCGTCGTCATCAGAATATAGCTCACGCCACTTATCAACTGATTTAGCGAAGTTATCGGCAAATGGTCTCCCTTTAACATATTCAAATGTTATATCATCAGGTTGGATTATGCCGTATTTGGCACCACCTTCGATAGCCATGTTACAAATAGTCATTCGACCATCCATTGAAAGGTTTTTAATTGTTTCGCCAGTAAATTCCAAAGCATAGCCTGTACCAAAGTCAACACCATACGTTTTAATTAAATGCAGAATAATGTCCTTAGCATAGACGCCTGTTGGTAAGGTACCATTAATATCGATTTTTAAGTTTTTGGGTTTTGTTTGCCATAGCGTTTGAGTTGCGAAAACATGTTCAACTTCACTTGTTCCAATTCCAAATGCAATAGCACCAAATGCTCCATGTGTTGCTGTGTGAGAGTCACCACAAACGATTGTCTTGCCAGGCTGTGTAAGTCCTGTCTCAGGTCCTACCATGTGAACAATACCTTGTTCATCAGAACCCATATCAAAAATATGCACCCCAAAATCTATGGCGTTTTTTTGTAATGTTGTGATTTGTTTGTTTGCAATTTCATCTTTAATATTGAATATATCAATAGTAGGAACATTGTGATCGAGTGTTGCAAATGTTAAATCTGGGCGTCTTAATTTTCTGTTTTGAAGCCTAAGTCCTTCAAATGCTTGAGGAGAAGTAACTTCATGTATAAGGTGTAAATCAATGTATAATAGTTGCGGTTCGCCCAATTTCCCGTATAACACATGTCTGTTCCACACCTTGTCAAATAATGTTTGACCCATTTACATCTCCCCCTTAGTGATTCAATTTTTGAGATAGAATTTCGAAAATATCAGTAGTATTCAATTTGCCGCCTAAATCTGCTGTCGTTTGCCCATGTTCAATCATGCTATAAATATGTTGTTCTAATTCATCTGCAGCATCTGGTTGATTTAAGCTTTCACGTAAACACATCGCTAAAGATAGAATCATTCCAAATGGATTGGCAACGTTTTTACCTGCAATATCTGGTGCTGATCCATGAATAGGCTCATACAATCTTGGACCATCGTTACTAAAACTAGCAGAAGGTGATAAACCAAGTGAACCAGGAATCACTGAAGCTTCATCACTTAAAATATCGCCAAATAAGTTTTCACATACGATGACGTCAAATTGTTTTGGATTTGTGATTAAATGCATACTACAAGCATCAACAAATAAGTGATTTACTGTTACTTCTGGATATAATTGACTTACTTCATTTACGACTTTGCGCCACAATTTACTAGAAGCTAATACATTTTCTTTATCAACTGATGTTAGTTTTCCTCGTCTTGAAGCGGCCAATTTAAATGCTACGTGAACAATGCGTTCTATTTCTTCTCTTGTATAAGTAAGAGAATCTAAGGCCTCGTGATTATTAAAATGTCTAGGTTCTCCAAAATAAATACCACTTGTCAATTCACGGACTATAACTAAATCTGTGCCTTCAACGCGTTCTTCCTTTAAAGGTGATAAAGAACTAGCGCCTTTGACAACGGTAGTGGGGCGTATATTTACAAATAAATTTAAGGATTTACGCAATTTTAATAATCCTTGTTCTGGTCGATTGTTAGGATCTGTCCATTTAGGTCCACCGATTGCACCCAGTAAAATAGCATCTGCTCTTTTACACGCATTTAAGGTTTTCTCAGTTAAAGGCTCGCCGAATGTATCAATAGAGGCACCACCAAATTCGTGGTGCTCTATTTGATAATTAAAGTTATATTTATTACTTATAATTTCAAGCAATGATAGAGATCCGTTCAAAATTTCTGGACCGATTCCATCACCAGGTAGGGCAACAATGTTATAAGTCATAATTAATTACCTACCTTCTCAACATTTTCAGCTGCAAATTTAGCATGTGCTTCTACGTATGCTTTACAAGAGGCTTGTAAAATATCATGATCAATACCAAAGCCATTGACAGTCTTACCTTCAATCAATAAATTTACATGTACTTCTGCTTGGGCATCAGTACCTTCAGTGACAGAATTAATACGATAATCAATTAATTCTGTTTCTTTCTGGAAAATACGATCAACTGCATTGTAAATTGCTACGATTGAACCAGTACCAATACTTGAATCCTGGTAAATATGACCCTCTTTATCTTTAACAACAACAACAGCACTTTGAAGGCCGCTAGAGACATATTGTAGTTGCAGTGTTTCCAATTTATAAAGTGCTTGATGCTCATGCTCAGAACCTTGAATAATCGCATGAATATCTCTATCTGAAACAGATTTCTTTTTGTCCGCAATGGCCTTGAATTGTTTAAATAAATCTATTTGCGCTTCTTTATCAATGTCATAACCTAATGCTTTTAACTTCTCTGAGAAGGCGTGTTTACCAGATAATTTTCCTAATGGAAGTTCAGTCGTGCTTACACCAACAAGTTGAGGTGTCATAATTTCATATGTTTCACGATGTTTTAATACGCCATCTTGGTGAATACCTGATTCATGACTAAATGCATTTTGGCCAACAATTGCTTTATTTCTAGGCACTCGAATACCTGCATATCTTGAAATTAAATCCGATGTTTTTTTAGTTTCTTCGAGATTAAGAGCAGTTTGAGCACCATAATGATCATTTCGAACGTATAGTGCAAGCGCGACTTCTTCAAGTGCTGCATTACCTGCTCGTTCACCAATACCATTTACAGTGCCTTCAATTCGTCTCGCACCGCCTTCAATTGCAGCTAAACTATTTGAAACAGCCATTCCTAAATCGTCATGGCAATGAGCACTATAAATAATTTCATTTGAAGATGTTACAGATTCTGTTAAGGTTTTGAAAATATGTGCATATTCATCATGGTAACTGTAGCCGACTGTATCAGGAATATTAATAACTGTAGCTCCAGCGTCAACGGCAGTTTGTACACATTTCACTAAGAATGGTAATTCAGTACGCGTTGCATCTTCAGGTGAAAATTGAACAACGTCAAATAATTGTTTCGCGTATGTGACATGTTCTTTAATAGATGCTAAAACGTCTTCTTGAGACATTTTAAGTTTATGTTCAAGATGAATAGGTGATGTTGCTATAAAAACATGCACGACCGGCTTCGCTGCATCTTTTGTTGCTTCATATACAGCATCGATGTCAGATTTTTTACATCTAGCTAAACCACATACAGCCGTTGTTGTTAATGTTTGTGCAATTGCTTGAACAGATTTAAAGCTACCTGTACTTGAAGCAGGAAATCCAGCTTCAATAACATCTACACCCCATTTTTCTAATTGCAATGCAATACGCAAGCGTTCATCAAAAGTAAAATTCACTCCTGGTGTTTGTTCACCGTCTCTTAGTGTCGTATCAAAAATTTGAATATGACTACTCATATTTAACAACTCCTCATTGTAGGTCTATCTTATTTTTCAATGCTTTTAGATTTAATAAAAGGCATCATTTCGCGTAATTCACGACCAACTTTTTCAATTTGATGACCATGTTGTTCTTCGCGTAATTTATAAAATTCTTTGAATCCATTTTTATTGTCTTCGATAAAGCGATTACTGAAGTTACCATTTTGGATATCAGTTAATACAGCTTTCATATTTTCTTTAACATCTGGTGTGATAACACGTGGTCCTGAAACATAGTCACCAAATTCAGCAGTATTTGAAATTGAGTAACGTACATTTTCCATACCGCCTTCATACATCAAATCAACGATTAATTTCATTTCATGTAATACTTCAAAATAAGCTAATTCTGGTTGATAACCCGCTTCTACTAATGTTTCAAAGCCACTTTGAATTAATTTCGATACACCACCGCAAAGTACTGCTTGTTCACCAAATAAATCTGTCTCAGTTTCTTCTTTAAATGTTGTTTCAATAACACCTGCACGAGTTGCACCAATACCTTTTGCATAACTTAAAGCAATATTACGTGCTTGACCTGAAGCGCCTTGTTGAATACCAAATAGTGATGGTACAGCAGAACCTTCAACAAATGTACGTCTAACTAAATGACCCGGTCCTTTAGGAGCTACTAAAAATACATCAACATCAGCTGGTGGTTGAATAACACCAAAATGAATGTTAAAGCCATGAGCAAATGCAAGCGCATTATGTTTTTCTAAATTTGGTTCAATTTCGTTTTTGTATACATCACCTTGAATTTCATCAGGTAATAGCACCATAATTACATCAGCTTGCTTAACTGCTTCTGCAACAGGGAACACATCAAATCCATCTTCTTTAGCTTTGTCAAAAGAACGACCTGGGCGAATGCCGATGACTACATCATATCCATTGTCTTTTAAGTTTTGTGCATGCGCGTGACCTTGTGATCCATAACCTACTACTGCAATTTTTTTGCCTTGTAAAGCGTCCGTTTTTACATCTTGATCATAATAAACTGTTGTCATAATAAATTCCTCCAAATAATTAAATATTTTGTGTTTCGAAAATTCTGAAATATAACTTTGTAATAGTGGCAGATGTTAACTAGCAGCCTATGATATATCTATAACTAATTAGCGCATCATTGCCTTTGTCTTAAAATTAAGCTTCGTTATCAACAAGGTCGTAGCATTCAACCGTTAAAACATTAATTTGTTGTTTTAATTTTTTAATTAATATATGAAGTGATGTATCATCTTGAATATCGACTTGAATTTCCATGTTAGAAATCCCAGGTTGTTCAGAATGTGTAACATGTAATGTATCGATATTATATTGTAGGCGAACAAAAGCACTTGTAATTCGATTTAGCGTGCTGACTTGATCCGCAACTTGTAATTTAAGAATTCTTGTCATTATAAGCCCTCCATTTCATGATTTGATTTGCCACTCGGAACCATTGGGGTTACAGCTTCAGTAGGGGAAATACGAACCTCAATTAAAGCTGGTCCTTGATAAGCAAACGCTGCATCTAATTGTTCTTCCAGTTGTTCTGGCTTATCGATTAAGAAACCTTTGACGCCATATGCTTCTGCCATTTTCATAAAATCAGGTTGACCATTAAATACTGAGTGTGAGAAGCGTTGATTAAAGAACTTATCTTGCCATTGTTTAACCATACCTAATGTTCCATTATTGATTAGTACGATTTTGACATCTAAACCATATTCGGGTAAAAGTGCCATTTCTTGGTTTGTCATTTGGAAACCACCGTCACCGACGAAACATACGACTGTTTTATCAGGATTAGCTAATTTGGCACCAATTGACGAAGGAATACCGAATCCCATTGTTCCTAAACCACCGCTTGTAACCCATTGTCCGTGATTTTTAAATGGATAAAATTGAGCTGCCCACATTTGATGTTGTCCCACGTCTGTAGTAACAATTGCTTCACCATTTGTAATTTTGCCGATATATTCGATTGTTTGTTGTGGCTTACAAAATACTTGATCTTCTTCAACAAGTTTAAATGGGTGTTTCTGCTTATTATTTTGACAATGTTTAACCCAGTCACTGTGTTCTATAGTCTCAACATTTTTATCATTTAAACATTCTAAAAATCTTTTACAGTCTGCAATAATACCTAAATCTACATGAATAACTTTATTGATTTCTGAAGGATCAATATCTACATGTACAATTTTGGCGTTAGGTGCAAAGGCATCAGGTTTGCTTGCTAATCTATCATCGAAGCGGCTACCTAAATTAATGAGTAAATCACACTCAGTTAATGCCATGTTACTAGCATAAGAACCATGCATTCCTCCCATACCTAAAAATAGTGTATCCTCATAAGGTACAGCACCTAGACCTAGTAAAGTAGTAACTGTTGGGATTTGATGTTTATTAACAAACTGTGTTAATAATTGATTTGATTTTGATTGATTAATACCTGCGCCGGCTAATACGACAGGCTTTTTCGCTTCTTTTAAAAGTGAGATGAAAGTGTCAATGTCTTTATTTTCTGGTTCTGTAACAACTTCATAACCTGGAATATTGATTTCGTCGCATAAATCCACATTTGTAGCTAAAACACCCATATCTTTTGGAAAATCAATCACTACAGGACCTTTGCGTCCAGAATTAGCTACATGGAAAGCTTCGTGTACGATTTTAGGGATATCTTCAACACGTTTCACTTGATAATTTTGTTTTGTAATTGGTGAAGTCATAGATAGAATATCCGCTTCTTGGAATGCATCTTTACCAATGCCTGGTGTAGCAACTTGTCCAGTGAATACAACTAGAGGTAAAGAGTCGCAATGTGCATCCGTAATACCTGTCATTACATTAGTTGCACCTGGACCGCTTGTAACTACAACGACGCCAGTTTTACCAGATACACGTGCATAACCTTCTGCAGCATGAACAGCACCTTGTTCGTGTCTTGCTAAAATATGTTTGATTTTACCATCATAAAACGTGTCATATAAAGGTAGTACGGCACCACCAGGATAACCGAATAAATAATCCACATTTTCTTTAAGTAGAGCTTCTACTAGCACTTCTGATCCTGAACGCATATCATTTAAAGTTTTTTCATTTAGTTGTTCAGGTTCAAGTGATTCAGCCATTTTTAAAGGGTCAATATTTTGGTTTACTTCATGTTGAGTTTTAGACATTTTAACCATCTCCAATATAAAAATAAATTAAATTAAATTCTCAGGGACTTGCATGACGCCACCTGTATTTGCGCTAGTTACTAGGGCAGTATAACGAGCTAGATAACCTGTTTTTACTTTCGCTTTAAATGGTGTTAAAGATTCTCGGCGACGCGCTAGAACATCTTCAGGCTGGTTTACGTTTAATGTACGATTTGTTAAATCAATAGTAATCTCATCACCATCTTCAATTAAGGCAATTGGTCCACCAGATGCAGCTTCAGGGGAAATATGACCAACTGCAATACCTCTTGTGGCACCGGAAAAACGCCCATCAGTAATTAATGCAACATCTTTACCTAAGCCGCGACCAACAATAGAGGAAGTAGGTGCTAACATTTCAGGCATACCTGGTCCACCTTTAGGTCCTTCATATCTAATGACAACGACGTGGCCTGCACGAACGGTACGATTGTCTATTGCTTCAACAGCTTCATCATGCGAATTGAAACAAATTGCTTTCCCAGTAAATGTTTTGATAGATGGATCAACGCCGCCAACTTTAATAACTGCGCCTTTAGGGGCGATATTACCAAATAAGATAGATAAACCGCCTTGTGCATCATATGGTGCATCAAGAGGGTGAATGACATCAAAGTTCTTAATTTCTTTGCCTTCGTTATTTTCACGTAACGTTTTGCCAGTAACTGTGATTCTATCTGGGTGTAACGTGCCATCTTTCTTCATCAATTCATTAATAATTGCTGGGACGCCACCAGCTTCATGCACATCATGCATTGAATACGATGAACTAGGTGCTATTTTTGATAAATATGGCGTGCGTTTGGCAATAGCATTAATGCGCTCTAAGTCATAATCAATACCAGCTTCATTGGCAATGGCTAACGTATGCAGTACCGTGTTTGTTGAACCACCCATAGCCATATCAAGTGCAAATGCATCATCAATTGCTTCGCGAGTAACGATATCACGTGGTTTTAAATCATTTTTAATATTTTCAACTAATTTAAAAGCTGCTTGGCGAATCATTTCTCGTCGCTGATCACTGACTGCAAGTGCAGTACCGTTGTATGGTAATGCTAGACCTAAAACTTCCATCAAACAGTTCATTGAATTTGCAGTAAACATCCCAGCACATGAACCACAAGTAGGGCAGGCATTTTGTTCCATATCTAAAAATTCTTCTTTAGAAATCGATCCTTCTTTAAATGCGCCGACTGCTTCAAACATTGATGAAAGTGTTAATGCTTTTCCATGTGCAGATAAGCCAGCTTTCATTGGTCCACCAGAGCAAAAGATAGCTGGTACGTTTGTCCTCATGGCTGCTAAAATCATACCGGGTGTAATCTTGTCACAATTAGGAATGTAAAATACGCCGTCAAACCAATGAGCGTTAATTACAGTTTCAGCTGCATCTGCAATAATTTCACGTGATGGTAGAGAATATCGCATTCCGATATGTCCCATAGCTATTCCATCATCAACACCAATTGTATTGAATTCAAATGGAATGGCACCGGCTTCTCTAATTGCTTCTTTAGCTATATCTGCAAGCTCTCTCAAGTGAACATGTCCAGGAACAATATCAATATAAGAGTTACAAATAGCTACAAATGGTTTGTTCATATCAGTTGGACTTTTTAGCGCGCCCGTGGCATGTAAAAGACTTCTTGCTGGTGCTTGGTGATCTCCTTTTTTGATCATGTCGCTTCGCATAGTAAATTCCCCCGTAAATTTTAATGATTAATCATGTTTTATAGTAATAAAAATAAGTAATTGAAAGATAAAACATAAAAAAACGTCCCAATATTATTGGGACGTTTACAAGTCCCATTCAAACAGAAATAGGACTTAAAGCGTTTAGTAAATATTTACTAACGTTCGAGTCCTAAAGAGTATAATAAAATAATAATATTTGAAGTTGTCGGTTGATGTTCAGTATATTGATTAAGCATTTTATTATACTCCTTCCGTGAATGGTATATATCACTTTAATAGTTAGAATTGTCTAAAAATTTGATAAATTTAATTTACTATATCTGCTTTAGTATGTCAACAAATATTTTAAATTTTCTTACAATTAACTTTGAATAGATAATCTGTTTCAAAGATAAGAAATTTAAGTTGAAATTTGTTACAATATAAAGGTTAAATATAAAGTTAGATACGATTGAACAATGGATAATCATTTTTATGAATGAAAAGCATAATATAGGAGAATCAACATTGATAAAGATAAATAATTTAGATGAAATGAATCAATTTGCTATATTTTTAGTTGAGCAATTGAAAAGTGGTGATTTGATTTTACTTAACGGAGATTTAGGAGCAGGTAAAACAACGTTAACGCAATTTATAGGAAAAGCTCTTGGTGTAAGACGTACGATTAATTCCCCGACATTTAACATCATTAAATCATATAGGGGTAAAAATTTAAAATTGCATCATATGGATTGTTATCGCTTAGAAGATTCTGATGAAGATTTAGGATTTGATGAATTTTTCGAAGATCAGGCAATTACTGTTATTGAATGGAGTCAATTTATAAAAGATTTACTTCCAGCGACGCATTTATCTATTAACATTTCAACAATATCTGAAAATACAAGACAAATTGAGTTGTTCGCGCAAGGAGAACATTATGAACAAATTAAGGAGGCAATTATCCATGAATTCGCTGCTCATTGATACATCGAATCAACCATTATCAGTAGCATTGATGCAAAACGATGAAGTTTTAGCTGAAATAACTACGGATTCTAAACAAAATCATTCAGTGCAATTAATGCCTGCGATTAGTCAGCTATTTGAGCAGAGCAAAATAGCTAAACAGCAATTAGATGCGATTATTGTTGCTGAAGGTCCTGGTTCATATACTGGCTTACGTATCGGTGTTACTGTTGCTAAAACATTAGCGTATGCGTTAGATGTTAAATTATATGGTGTTTCATCATTAAAGGCATTGGCAGCAACAATCGATCATACTGATAAATTATTGGTTCCTGTGTTTGATGCAAGACGACAAGCAGTTTATACAGGCATATTCCAGTGGCAAAATGGTCAATTAGTGACTATTTTAGAAGATCAATATATGTCGATAGAGGCATTGCGAGCTTTTTTAGAAGATTTAAACCAACCATTTATTTATATTGGGAAAGATACTGTAAAATTACAAGATGAATTACAAGGTGAAGTGATTGCGCAGCTACCAAATGCATCAGTCATGTATCAATTGCTAGATAAACCTTCAGACGTACATACATTTACTCCTAAATACCATAAATTAGCTGAGGCGGAACGAAATTGGATCAACAGTCAAAAGAACAATTAAACATTAGAGAGATGACTAAAGAAGATGTGCCACAAGTCTTTGATCTTGAGCGTCGGAGTTTCAATGACAGTTCTTGGACAATTGACGCATTTTATCATGAAATAGAGCAAAATAACTTTGCGAAATATTTTGTCTTAGAATTTGAACAACAAATTATTGGTTATTTAGGTTTATGGATTGTTATCGATCAAGCTCAAATTACAACAGTTGCAATCGATGATAATTATAGAGGCTATGGTTTAGGTCAAATGCTTTTAAAATACGGAATAAACTATGCAAGTCACACTTGTGATGTGATGAGTTTAGAAGTAAGAGTTAATAATAAAGTGGCACAACATGTATATGAAAATTTAGGATTTCAATATGGTGGTAAACGTAAAAATTATTATGGTGAAGGTGAGGACGCAATGGTTATGTGGGTGAATTTAAATGACTAAAGATATATTAATACTAGCTGTTGAAACAAGTTGTGATGAAACAAGCGTTAGTGTTATAAAAAATGGCAGAGATATTTTATCAAATACAGTTTTAAGTCAGATTGAAAGTCATAAACGATTTGGCGGTGTCGTTCCCGAAGTGGCAAGTAGACATCACGTTGAAGGTATAACAGCAACAATAAACGAGGCTCTAGGGGATGCCGATGTATCAATAGAAGATATTGATGCCATAGCGGTTACAGAAGGCCCTGGACTAATTGGTGCGTTACTAATAGGTGTTAATGCAGCCAAAGCATTGGCATTTGCTTACGATAAGCCACTTATTCCTGTTCATCATATTGCAGGACATATATATGCTAATCACATAGAAGAGCCATTAACATTCCCGCTAATTGCACTTATTGTTTCAGGTGGACATACTGAATTAGTTTATATGAAGGATCATTTATCATTTGAAGTCATTGGTGAAACACGAGATGACGCAGTAGGTGAGGCTTATGATAAAGTGGCACGAACAATTGGTTTAAATTATCCAGGTGGTCCACAAGTTGATCGGTTGGCTGCTGAAGGTGAAGATACTTATTCATTCCCTCGTGTTTGGTTGGATAAAGATAGTTATGATTTTAGTTTTAGTGGGTTGAAAAGTGCCGTAATCAATCAACTTCACAATCAACGACAAAAAAATATTCCAATCATTGAAGCTAACGTAGCAACGAGCTTTCAAAACAGTGTTGTAGAGGTGCTCACGTTTAAAGCTATTCAAGCTTGTAAAGAATATGGTGTTCAGCGATTAATTGTTGCTGGTGGCGTGGCGAGTAATAAAGGATTACGTCAATCTTTAGCGGATCAATGCAAAGTCAATGACATTCAATTAACTATCCCAAGTCCTAAATTATGCACAGATAATGCTGCAATGATAGGCGTTGCCGGCCACTATTTGTATCAGCAAGGTCGATTTGCTGATTTAGCATTAAATGGGCACAGCAATATAGATTTAGAAGAGTATTCTGCAGAATAAAATAAACGTCAGTTATTAACATGATTACTATGAACATTATTGAAACTGTTCATAGTCTTCTGTCATGTGATAGCTGACGTTTTTATGTTTAAAGTTAAATGCTAAATTTTCGGGACATTATCTTTTGCTCGTTCATATATTTTTGCTGGAAATGAAGTGATTTTTAATAATTCGATGGCATTACGTGTATTTGCTTTGCCAGGCTTAATTTTGTAATCAAAATGTATGTTATTATTTTCTATTACCTCATTGAAATGGTAATTTTCATAACGTTGTTTTAAGAGTTCAGCTAACTCAATATCATGTGTTGCTGCAATAACTCTAAAGTTAGATTTTTCATGTAAAAATGATAGTACTGATTCTGAAGCGGCAATTCGTTCAGTTGTGTTGGTACCTTTAAAAATTTCATCTATAAAGCAGTATATTTTTTGATTATCTGGAATTTCAACAATACGCTTAATAGATTTTAATTCAGCCATAAAATAACTATCGCCTGATAACACATCATCGGCATTTGCCATTGACGTGAACACAATTCCAGGTTGATATACAAATTTGCTTGCGGTAACTGTTTGTATAGCCGATGCAAGAATAATGTTTATTGCTATGGATTTCATAAATGTTGATTTACCCGAAGCATTAGACCCAGTTAACAGTATATTTTGTGATAGTGAGAAATCATTGGCTACTGCATCTGCTATGAGTGGATGTGTTAACTCAGAGAATACTATGCCATCATTTGAATCATCAATTTGTGGTTCAGTATAACATTCTAGCGTTCTACGATACATTGCTAATGCATAATGATTATCTAATTCAGCTATGTAATCGAAACAATTTTTAAGCTCATTCATATGTGTTGTATAGCTTTTTTGAATTGAATGAAATAAAACATAATCAAGCATGAAAATAAGTTTAACTAGTTTAATTACCATAGCTCCGATATCTTCATCATTAACTTCAGCTAAAACACTCGTTAAATGACGTGCTGTTCTAAATTGCTTAAAATTGACTTCAGGTTGTGGAGCATGTTTAATTTTTGAGATAGTATAGCCTTGTTTTAAAACATTGGATGCATAAAAGATAGATTTTAAGTCATCCTCATATGTACGCTTTAAAGTTGCTGATAAAATGATATTAAATAGGCAACTCATAAGAAATAATAAAATACCAACTTGTGAATTAATAAATATAACTGCAAATGAGATAACTGGTAAAAACGGGCATAGAAACAATATATTTTGACGTTTTACCGGTGTGATTTGGTCTGGAAATGTTGGATAAACAGTTTTACCAATCAAAGCTAAATGATATGTTACGTTTTTTCTAAATTCAGCATTATCATTAAATAAACTAAGTAATGATTTGTTCGTAATTGAAAGCATTCCACGTAAACAGGCATATAGCTTCATTTCACCAATAGCTGTTAAATTATAATTCATCTTATGAAAGATTGCATTCATATTTAAGTCGGACCAAGTTTTATCATCAACTAATGAATGTGATTCAAATTTTTCCTTGTAGAGCTTATACTCATAGTCGAAATGTGAGTTCGGTCTGATAAAAGCTTCTAATGGAGAAATCGTTTGCCATAATGTTTCCATAGATTTTAATAGACGTTGACGACTCATGTATCGTCCAACAATTCCTATTACAGATGTAAGTAGAATAATTGCTATAACAAATATTAAAAATGTTTGATTTGTGCTCATAAGTATCCCCTTATTTATTTTTAATAATAATAAAAATATACTTCAATATTATTATTATTTCATAAAGAAAATGTCTTAACAATGAATTTTGATAAAAACAATGTCAATAGAGAACATGCGTACTTATCAACAAAGAGTGAATAACTTGTGGATAAAAGGTGTTGATAACGTCATTTATTGTGGATATCAGGTGGGAAAACAGAAAATAAATGATTGATTAGTGTTAATTTACTTGTGGGTAACTAGGATAAGTCTGTGGATAGCTATAATATCAGCGTTTTTATTGTGAATAAAAAAAATTAAAATTTGTAAAAAAATAACTCTAACTATAGCGATTTTACAGTTAGAGTTATGTATATTTTTATAGTTTTTGTTGTAATTCTTCCCATTTAGACATAGCGTGTTCTAATTTTTGTTCGCTATCTTGTTTTTGGATAGCTAATTCGTTTGCTTTTTGTGGATTGTTATACACTTCTGGTTGGGTTAATTGCTCGTCTATTTGTAAGATAGTAGTCTCTAAAGTTTCTATTTCATTTTCACACTCGGATATTTGTCGTTCAAGTTTGCGTTGTTCACGTCTTTGTTCTTTTTGGTTATGATACGACGATTGTTCCATAGACTTTTTATGTGCTTGTACGTTAACTGACTGTTCTTCTTGGTGCGCTTTCAACGCTTCCGCTTCCTCAACTTTTTCAATGTAATATTGATAATCTCCTAAATACATCTTTCCGCCATCAATTGTTAAATCAAATACCTTGTTTGCTAATTGGTTAATAAAGTAACGATCATGGGAAACAAATAGTATTGTTCCTTCAAAATGTTGGAGTGCTTGCTCTAACATTTCTTTTGAATCTATATCGAGGTGGTTGGTAGGTTCATCTAAAATAAGTACATTGTCACGTTGCAACATAAGTAGTGCTAGTTGTAAACGTGCTTTTTCACCACCAGATAAATCATTAATTATCTTTTTAACATCGTCTTGTACAAATAAGAAACGTCCAAGAACTGCTCGAATATCTTTTTCATTCATTAACGGATATTGATCCCACACATAATCTAAAATCGTTTTACTAGATTTAAATTCTGCTTGCTTTTGATCATAATAACCAATTTGTAAATTTGCGCCGAAAGTAATATCGCCATTAAGCGCTTTTTGTTGATTAGCAATAGTTTTAATTAAGGTCGATTTTCCAATACCATTTGGCCCAATGATTGCTATATGATCGCCTTTAGAGACCTCTATACTCATAGGTTTGGTAATTGCAGTTTGATAACCGATTTCTAAATTTTTTACATGCATGACGTCATTACCTGTATTCCGGTCAAAGCCAAATTGAATATTTGCACTTTTGGCATCTAACATTGGTTTATCAATGCGTTCCATTTTTTCTAAAATCTTACGTCTACTTTTTGCCATTCCACTTGTTGAAGCACGGGTAATATTTTTCTCAACAAAAGTTTCTAATCGTTTTATTTCTGCTTGTTGACTTTCATATTCTTGCATTCGTTTTTGATAATATAAATCCCGTTGCTGTATAAATTCCTCGTAATTACCAACATAGCGTTTGACATCACCTAAAGCCACATCATAAATTTGAGTAACTATTTTATCTAAAAAGTAACGATCATGGCTGATGATGACGATTGCACCTTTAAAATAACGTAGATAATCTTCAAGCCACTTTGTCGTTTCTAAATCTAAGTGGTTAGTAGGTTCATCTAAAAGTAATAAATCAGGTTCGTTTAATAGCATTTGAGCTAAAGATAAACGTGTTTTTTGGCCACCGCTAAAATCATTGATAGGTTTATTGAAATCTTCTTCACTAAAATTTAACCCGTAAAGTACTGTTTTAATTTTACTTTCATATTGATATCCTTCTAATTGTTCAAATTGATTCGATAAAGATTCATAACGGGACATATGTGTTTTATATGTATCACTATCGTAATCATTTGCATGTTTTGATAACCAATCTGTTTCTTCTTTGATTAAGCTTTCCATTCGTTTAATATGTT
This sequence comes from Staphylococcus aureus, assembly GCF_001027105.1. Classification (GTDB taxonomy): domain Bacteria; phylum Bacillota; class Bacilli; order Staphylococcales; family Staphylococcaceae; genus Staphylococcus; species Staphylococcus aureus. The sequence goes on along the minus strand of NZ_CP011526.1, from coordinate 2,037,518 downwards.
CAAATGGTTTTGACATTTCTTCAAAAACTGTTGCATTAGAATTTAAAGTCATTTGTTGAGTTAAATAACCTAGTTTTAAGTTTTTAATTTTTGACACATTTCCAGAATCATAGTTTTCTACGCCAGCTATAATTTTCATCAATGTTGATTTACCGGCGCCATTTCTTCCTACGATACCAATTCGTTCACCAGTTTTTACTTCAAAATCAACATCAGTAAATATATCTTCACCATCGAACGATTTTGATATATGATTGAGTTGTAAAAGTATCATTCGATCTTCACCTTTCGTCTTTCTCAAATTTTATTAACTTATGAAAAAAGTCGTAATTATTACATTAATAACCATTTTACAGTATAAAACGCCGTCTTGAAACTAAGATATTTATTTTTAAAATTCAATAATGTATAATATTTAGGTATTCATTGTAATCAATTATTTGTTTTTTAATAATCTAACAATTACGCTCTAACTCGTTTGAATACATAGATATAATTCATTCAAACACGAAGGAGGAAATAGCGAATGAGTGACCAAGTTAAAATTCCTCGAGCAACTTTAAAACGTTTGCCGTTATATTATAGATTTGTCAGTTCATTAAAATCTAAAGGTATAGATCGTGTAAATTCAAAAGCGATTAGCGATGCGTTACAAATTGACTCGGCAACAATTCGTCGTGACTTTTCATATTTTGGCGAATTAGGTAAAAAAGGGTACGGATATAATATAGATAGTTTATTGGATTTCTTTAAATCTGAACTAAGCGAGAGTGACATGATCAAAATCGCAATTGTCGGAGTTGGGAACCTAGGGAAAGCTTTGCTCACATATAACTTTTCAATACATGACGATATGACGATTACAGAAGCGTTTGACGTAAAAGAAGATGTTATTGGCCAGAAAATAGGGAACGTTATTGTTAAAGATAACGATGAATTAATAACAACATTGAAGAAGGAAGAAATAGATGTTGTGATTCTAACTACACCAGAAAGAGTTGCACAGAAAGTTGCAGATGAACTCGTCCAAGCTGGTGTGAAAGGTATTTTAAACTTCACTCCTGGTAGAATTAATACGCCTTCAGATGTGCAAGTACATCAAATTGACTTAGGTATAGAATTACAGTCATTATTATTCTTTATGAAAAATTACAGTGAATAAATGTGATGTTAGCTTTGAATGATTAACCTTGTTATATCTTTAATTAATTATAGAACAGTCTGGGACTAAGTATGTCTCAGGCTTTTTCTGTTATGTTTGAAAATGAAAGGAAAAACTGTTGTGTTGATAAATATAGTATAGGTTAATAAATTAACACGTAGAGATATAATGATGAATCGTAATTAATCGCCTTCCTTATATGAATATAATATAAATATCAAAAATATTGTGTATAAGGTTGAAAACAAGAAAATCATCACCTATAATACATACTAAACTTATCGGAAATGAGAGGTTAGGATTATGTGGATGATTTTTAGTGGCTTAATTGTCGGGGGACTCTTAGGTTTTGTCATGCAAAGAACAAGATTTTGTTTAACAGGTGGCTTTCGAGATATGTATGTGCAAAAGAATAATAAGATGTTCTATGCATTATTAATCGCTATTACTATTCAAAGTATAGGATTATTGATTTTGACGGCAACAGATATTTTACAAATTCCTGCACATAGTTTTCCAATATTGGGAACAATTATAGGTTCTTTTATTTTTGGAATTGGAATAGTATTGGCTGGAGGATGTGCAACAGGTACTTGGTATCGCGCTGGTGAAGGGCTAATTGGTAGTTGGATTGCATTAGTATTATATGCTGTTACTGCAGCAATCACTAAAACAGGGATTTTAAAGCCAGTAATGGATAAAATTAATCAACCAACGAATGTAAATAGTGATATGTCTCAAACAACTGGCATTCCGTTTTGGGGATTAGTCGTTATATTAACTATAATCACCATTTTTCTAGTTGTAAGAACACTCAATAATAAGAAAGTTCGAGTTGCTGTTCCAAAACTAAAGCAACGTTATACAGGTATTAGATATTACCTTTTCGAAAAACGATACCATCCATTTATTGCAGCAATTGTAATTGGACTTATCGCACTCTTAGCTTGGCCAATGAGTGCATCAACTGGAAGAAATGACGGTTTAGGTATAACAACGCCTTCAGCAAATTTAGTACACTTTTTGATTACAGGTGAAACTAAATTTATTGATTGGGGTGTCTTTTTAGTTCTAGGAATTTTCATTGGTTCATATATTGCAGCTAGAGGATCAAGAGAATTTAAATGGCGATTGCCAGACAAGATTACAATACGAAACAGTGCCATTGGTGGCATATGTATGGGATTTGGTGCGTCAGTTGCTGGTGGTTGTTCTATCGGTAACGGTTTGGTTGAAACGGCAACGATGACTTGGCAAGGATGGATTGCGCTAGCATCGATGATAGTTGGTGTATGGACAATGAGTCATTTTATCTTTGTTCGTCCAATGAAAAAAGTACACCAACAATCTGCAAAGGTTAAACAGCAAACGCAAATAGTATAGAAGATTATTATGCAAATGATGTTGATCAAATAAAAGTGATTGGAAAAGGAGAAATAATTATGATACACGAATTAGGTACAGTAGGAATGGTATGTCCATTTCCGTTAATTGAAGCGCAAAAGAAAATGGCAACATTGCAATCTGGAGATGAATTAAAAATTGATTTTGATTGCACGCAAGCGACGGAAGCCATTCCAAATTGGGCTGCAGAAAATGGTTATCCTGTAACAAACTATGAACAAATTGATAATGCTTCATGGACAATTACAATTCAAAAAGTTTAACGTTATCATTTTAACAATAAAATAGATATTAGATTCTATGGCTACTTCCGCTAATTTAAAAGTGAGTAAGTAGTCTTTTTTGTTTTAGTTCATGAAATCATTTTTATATAGTGTGGCACATTTTATTCCAAAAGATGTAATAAAACTTAACGCATTTTTGCTTTTTATAAATTGTCAGATTATTATGAAAAAAAGGGAGTGGTAAGTATGAATCTTAACGATACGATATTTATGTTTTTGTGTACATTATTAGTTTGGTTAATGACACCAGGATTAAGTTTATTTTATGGTGGGTTAGTTCAATCTAAAAATGCGCTTAATACTGTCATGCAAAGTATGGCAGCAATTGTGCTTGTTACATTTGTATGGATAACAGTTGGTTTTACAATTAGTTTTGGGAATGGGAATTTATGGTTCGGAAATTGGGAATATACTTTTCTTAATCATGTAGGTTTTGCGACTCAAGAAGATATTAGCCCACATATTCCTTTCGCTTTGTTTATGTTATTTCAAATGATGTTTTGTACGATTGCAATTTCTATTTTATCTGGTTCAATCGCTGAGAAAATGAAGTTTATTCCTTATTTATTATTCGTAGTAATATGGACTGCTCTTGTATACAGTCCAGTAGCACATTGGGTTTGGGGCGGCGGTTGGATTAACAAACTCGGTGTATTAGATTTCGCTGGAGGTACGGTTGTTCATATTACATCAGGTGTTTCTGGTTTAGTATTAGCTATTATGATTGGAAAAGGAAACAAACATTCTGAATCAACACCACATAATCTTATCATTACGTTGATTGGCGGTATATTCGTGTGGATTGGTTGGTATGGATTTAATGTAGGTAGTGCTTTTACATTTGATAATATTGCGATGCTTGCATTTACAAATACTGTCATTTCAGCCAGTGCAGGTGCTATAGGTTGGTTAATTTTAGAATATATTTTTAAAAAGACGACAAGTTTACTTGGACTTTTACTCGGTGCATTAGCAGGATTAGTTGTCATTACTCCTGCAGCAGGATATGTAACATATCTTAGTGCAACAATAATGGCTTTAATAGGAGGTATCTGTTGTTATATTGTCATTAATTACATCAAGGTAAAACTAAAATATCATGATGCATTAGATGCATTTGGTATTCATGGTGTTGGTGGTATTATTGGTGCTGTTTTAACAGCAGTTTTCCAAAGTAAAAAAGCCAATCCTGACATTGAGAATGGCTTTATTTATACTGGTGACATACATATTATACTTGTACAAATATTATGTGTAACAGCAGTTGTAATTTTTAGTATAGTCATGACGTTTATTATTGCGAAAGTAATTAAATTAATTACACCATTATCTGTTACGGAACAAGAAACGAATATAGGATTAGACAAGATTGTTCACGGTGAACATGCTTACTTTGAAGGTGAGCTAAATAGATTCAATAAACATATTCGATATTAGAATATATTTACATAGAATATTCATTGTCCTGACATTTAACTAAAGGTTGATGTTGGGACATTTTGTTATACAAAAGTTTTATTTTGAAATCTTTTTATGAAAGAAGCAGAAATATTATTTAAAGCGGTTACACATATGCTAAAATAAGGCTAAGTGTCACAAATAATGATAGGTGAATAAGTATGAAAAATATATCTGATATTGCCAAATTGGCAGGCGTTTCAAAAAGTACAGTATCTAGATTTTTAAATAATGGATCTGTCAGTAAAAAAACAAGTGAAAAATTAACAAGAATTATAGCAGAACATGACTATCAACCGAATCAATTTGCTCAAAGTTTAAGAGCGAGACAAACACACCTTATTGGTGCCATTATACCTAGAATGAATTCATATGCAGTAGATGAAACAATCAAAGGATTGGCAAAACAATGCCAAAAATATGAATCACAATTAATTTTAAATTACACAGGTTTAAATATCGAAGCAGAAATACAAGCGCTTGAAACATTAGCACGCAGTAAAGTAGATGGTATTGTTTTAATGGCTACAGACATAACAGAGAGACATATTGAAGTCATTAATAAAATGAATGTACCAATCGTTATTGTTGGTCAACAACATGAACAACTTCATAGTATTGTGCATGATGATTATAAAGCAGGTCAAATTATAGGCGAATGGATTGGTCAACAGGGATATCAACAAGTTGAAGTGTTTAGTGTAAGTGAAAAAGATATTGCAGTTGGTATACATAGAAAACGTGGTTTACTTGACCAGTTAGCTAAATACCAAATTAAACCTAATATACATGAAACAAATTTTACTTATGTGGAAGCACAAAAAGATGTTGCAAATGTTTTGGAAAATGTGGAGCAAGTAGATGCGGTTGTTGGAGCAACTGATACGATTGCATTAGCTGCCTATAAATATTATTCTGATAAAAAAGATGTTATGAAACCACATCAAATATATGGTTTTGGTGGTGACCCAATGACACAATTAGTGTCTCCATCGATAAAAACAATTCATTATAATTATTTTGAAGCTGGCCAATGCGCGATGGAAGAGATACAACAGATGCTTAAAAAGCAAGATATGCCATATAGCGTCACAGTAGATGTTAATATTTAGACGCTGTATTTTTTAAAATAAATGTGGAACCGATACCATATAACTATAAATGGATAGGTTAAAAGTTAAAGAACGTAGGTAAAATTTGCTATAATAGAATATAAATTGTTAACAGCATAAATTATAAAAGGAGGACTGGGTAAATATTATGACCGAATGGACTAGAGAAGAACGTTATCAACGAATCGAGGACGTTGATACTGAGTATTTTAAAACATTAAAACAACAAGTTGATCAATCAAAATTTCGTCAACAATTTCATATACAACCAGAAACAGGCTTATTAAATGACCCCAACGGACTTATTTTTTATAAAGGGAAGTATTATGTTTCACATCAATGGTTCCCATTAGGCGCAGTACATGGCTTAAAGTATTGGTATAACTACACGAGTGATGACTTAATAAACTTTAAAGCTGAAGGGCCAATTTTAAATCCAGATACTAAATATGACAGCCATGGTGTATATAGCGGTAGCGCTTTTGAATATAACGGGCATTTATATTATATGTACACAGGAAATCATCGAGATAATCATTGGCAACGACATGCGAGTCAGATGATCGCACGATTGAAAGAAGACGGTTCAGTTGAAAAGTTTCCAAAGCCAGTAATTAGCCAACAACCAGAAGGATATACGAGTCATTTTAGAGATCCTAAAGTTTTTAAATATGATGAGAAATATTATGCAATCATTGGTGCACAAAATAATGATCAGCAAGGTCGATTATTACTTTATAATACTGAAGATATAATTAATTGGCATTATTTAGGTGAAATAAATACAGAGTTGGATGATTTTGGATATATGTGGGAATGCCCAGATTACTTTAATGTAGATAATCAAGATGTCATACTTATTTGTCCACAAGGTATTGAACCAAAAGGCGATCAGTTCAAAAATATTTATCAAAGTGGTTATATACTTGGAAAGTTTGATATTGAAAAGTTAACATATGAACATGAAAATTTTGTCGAGCTTGATAATGGTTTTGATTTCTATGCACCTCAAACATTTTTAGATGAAAAAGGCCGACGAGTACTAATTGGATGGATGGGGTTACCGGAAATCGAATATCCTACTGATAATGAAGGATGGGCCCATTGCTTAACAATTCCTCGTGTATTAAATGTAGAAAATGGTCAACTTAAGCAACGTCCATATCCAGCGTTGGAAAAATTACGTCACAATAAAGAGACAGCATTAGGCTACGCAAATAAATTTACTCGAAAATTACATCCGTATGAAGGTAAACAGTATGAATTAATCATAGATATTTTGGATAATGATGCTACCGAAGTGTACTTTGAATTACGTACATCTAAGACTTCTTCAACATTAATTGCTTATAACAAGCGTGAAAATAAAATAACATTAGATCGCAGCGACAGTGGTTTATTGCCGACAAATGTTGAAGGTACGACGCGTAGTACGATATTAGACACGCCATTAAAGCAATTACAAATTTTTGTTGATACATCTAGTATAGAAATTTTCTGTAATGATGGAGAACGTGTTTTGACATCTCGAATTTTCCCGACAGAAGACGCACTAGGTATTAAAACATCAACAGAATCAGGGCAAGTATATTTACAATTTACTAAATATGATTTAAAGGATGAACATAAATGAGACGTCTATTTTCAATAGGAGAAGCGTTAATTGATTTTATTCCAAATGTTACAAATGCGAATTTAAAAGATGTTCAAACATTTACGAAGCAAATTGGTGGCGCGCCATGCAATGTAGCTTGTACAGTTCAAAAGTTAGGACAACAAGCGTATATGATTACACAATTAGGTAATGATGCATTTGGAGATAGCATTATTGAAACGATATCAAGTATTGGTGTAGATGTATCAAAAGTGTATCGCACGAATGAAGCAAACACTGCGTTAGCTTTTGTGAGTTTGACTGAAGCGGGCGAGCGAGATTTTTCTTTTTATCGTAAGCCCTCTGCTGATATGTTATTTGAACCAAGTTTTGTGAATGATATTGATGTGAATGAAAATGATGTAGTACATTTTTGTTCTGTTGATTTGGTCGATAGTCCGATGAGAGATGCACATTATCAATTGATTACCAAAACATTAAATGCAAATGGTACTGTCGTATTTGATCCTAATGTAAGATTGCCATTATGGGATAACGCTGAAGATTTAAGACAAACTATTCATACCTTTTTGCCATTGGCGCATATTGTAAAAGTTTCAGATGAAGAATTAGAATTTATTACAGGTATTCATGATGAAAATGAAGCCATTCAATCATTATTTACAGGTAATGTTACTGTAGTCATTTATACGAAGGGAGCAGATGGTGCTGCCGTATATTTGAAAAATGGTATTAATCATTATCATAGTGGCTATAAGGTAAAACCTGTTGATACAACTGGGGCAGGGGATGCATTTATTGGTGCAGTTATTAGCAGGATTTTAGCAACCGATGTGTTAAATTTAACTCAGTTATTTGAAAATGAAGGTGAGGAAATTTTAGCGTTTAGCAATCGCGTTGCTGCAATAGTGACAACGAAGTATGGTGCTATTAATAGTTTGCCAACATTACAAGAGGTTGAACAAGCATTTTAAATAATTCATTTATAAAACAGTGTAGGAAACAAGTTGAATCTTGTGCTACACTGTTTTTTAAAACAAAATAAGATTCACGGAGTAGGAAATTATAGCATTTTATTTATGGAAACTGTCAATTTCAAATTTAGTATATTTTGTTAAAAATTGCGCCATAGGATTGTAGAGTGAAATAGAAATTGATAAATTATGTAGTAATAGGAATAGGTATACAAAGAGACGTTACATCATTTTTTAATTCACGCGTCATATTTAATTTTGTTAATAAAATTAAAAAGCCAGCTATACAGTGCATTTGCTAGTTATCTTGTTAAAATCCAACAAGATTTACAATTGAATACGCCGTTAACTGACTTTATTATCTTATTATATTTTTTTAACGTTTCTCACCGATGCATAGCAGTGTTCTTTATTTTTAAAATAGACAATTCGCTCTTTCGAATCTATAGATTCAATATTATGGCGATTGACGACAAAGCTATCATGACATCTAAAGAAACGATCATCTAATTGACTCAGTTCTTTTAAATTACCATAAAATTCAATTTGACGGTTATCTAAATGGGCAATGAGTCTGTGAGATTTTGTTGATGATTCAAAAAACATAATATCATCATATTGAACATACACTGAATTACTGCCACGTTTTAATTCAATCGTTTCAACGCTATTATCTTTAGACAACAATTGTAAGCGTGTATGTGCAGTTTCTAAACAGTCTATAATTCGAGTTCTTAATTCAGCTGGATCATCTTTAAAAATAAAATCCATCGCTGCAACTTTGTAGACAAATGTTAAATAGGTAAGTTCACTGTGACTCGTAACGAAAATAATGTTACCAACTGGGTCATGCTTACGAATTTCACTGCCTAATTTGATACCATTAATATCAGTTGAAAGTTGAATATCTAAAAAGTAACAGCCTATGTCATTCATATTTTTAGCTTGCTCAAGCACCTCATAAGGATTATCAGTTGCGAGGGCAATTTCCATAGGCTTTTCTTCTATCATTATATAATTTTTAATAATGGTAACCATGTTTTCTCTTTGTTTTGGATCGTCTTCGCAAATGAAAATTTTCATACATTCACATCCTTATGGCTAGTTGTTAATAATTTCAACTTTTTGAATAAAGAAACCATTTTCGATAATTGTATCTAATAAGACATTGTCTGCATTATCAGCAATTTCTTTTAAAGTTGATAGACCTAAACCACGACCTTCACCTTTAGTAGAAAAACTTTCTTGGAACAATTCATGAATGCGTGGTATATCATCAGCGCATTTATTCATAACAATAAACGTTACTGAATTTTCACTTTCAATAAATGCAACGCGAATGATAGGGTCATCAATTTCAGTTGATGCCTCAATTGCATTATCAAGAATAATACCAATACTGCGACTTAAATCGATCATATTCAAGTTAATGCTACTTACTTCATCGGGTATTTCGATACTAATCGGAATATTCATTTCTTGTGCACGTAAAATTTTCGCAGTAATTAAGCCTTTAATTTCACGTACTTTAAGATTCTCGATACCATTTAATTTTATAGCATTCATTTGTAAATTGTCTTTCATAGGTACAATATTTTTATTGAAATAATCACGTAGGCCAGGCATGTCATCTTCTCGAATGTATTCTGAAAGTGTCGTTAAGATATTGACATAATCATGACGGAACTTGCGCATTTCGTTGTTGATAGCTTCAATCTTCAATGTATATTCATAATAGGTTTCAATTTCTTCTTGATTACGTTTATATTTCATCTCTTTAAGGAGAAATTGAGAAATAACAAATGTTAATATACTTAAAAATATAGTGATACCAATAAAAATAAAAGAATACTGCCTTATTACTTTAGCTTCATCCGAGTTTATTTGTGAATAAAAGAAAAATAATGAAAAAGTAAGCAGTAAGATAGTCGAAATAACTATTAAAAATCCTTTGTTTAGTATTAGATATGGTGTGCTAATTTTTTTGAGAACTCTATTTATTATATATGAGAATAGTATACTAATAGTCACATAAACTACAAAAAAGCTAGGGAATATTACAAATATACTATCAGAAATTTTGGTGATATATGCATATATAACTATATACATGTAGTTAGCACAGTATAGAATAATCTGCGAAGTCATAATCAACAAAATAGAATACCATTTGATTTTGACAAAATACATTATAATAATAAATGAAGTTAATATGATTAAGGACGCGCTATCAAACATTTTAAATAGAAATAACGATAATGTCGAAATTACTATGATGAAAAAATAATCAAGTTTACTGTACTTAATACCACTAATTATAGCTGGTATTGTAAACATTAATATCATTTGAGTTAATACGAATAAAACAAAATTATAACTATTTAATAATTCCACCTACTATCACACTCTCTATTTAAATTATTCGTGTAATTGTGTTAATTCTTTTGGTACTTCAACTTCATCCATTATGAAGTCACAAGTACTATAAGCTGCGATGTTACCAATGTTTTTTAAAATCCCAGTAATAAAATCAAAAAATAAGTTAAATAATGTATTCATTTTAAGTCCTCCTTAATAAAGAAAATAGGTAATAATGTAATAGCTTCTATTATGATGCCTAATTGAATGAATTGGGCAAATGGCTCTTTGATGATAAGTGTGATAATGAAAAGGGTTAAACTAACAATAATCGCATAATATTTTTTTCGTTTAATAAGTCGCACAGGAATGGGCTTCTTTTTAGTTGCTGCAGGAGCATATACTGAGATTACACCTAAAGAAATAACTGTTAAAATAATCATAATTAAAAAGTTAATATGAAAATTTACTATTACTAAAGGTAAAAGTATAAATAGTATAATACTTTCTACATAACACCAAAAAGAAGAAGGTGCATGTGCACCATGTGCATGTCTTCTTATTAAATAAAATGTTAAATTCGTAATTAACGTAAACAGAAAAATGTTTAAAATATAGGCAATAGTATACATAACAATTAATTTACCTATATTTTTAGCTAAGACCTGCATCCCTAATCGTACTTGCAAAAATTGAATATGATCTAAGTTATTTCTCTTTTGAAGATACGTGGCAAACTGGTCAATTTTATTATCAAAATAATTCAATTTTACACCACTCTCCTCACTGTCATTATACGATTTAGTACAATCTTTTATCATTATATTGCCTAACTGTAGGAAATAAATACTTAACTGTTAAATGTAATTTGTATTTAATATTTTAACATAAAAAAATTTACAGTTAAGAATAAAAAACGACTAGTTAAGAAAAATTGGAAAATAAATGCTTTTAGCATGTTTTAATATAACTAGATCACAGAGATGTGATGGAAAATAGTTGATGAGTTGTTTAATTTTAAGAATTTTTATCTTAATTAAGGAAGGAGTGATTTCAATGGCACAAGATATCATTTCAACAATCGGTGACTTAGTAAAATGGATTATCGACACAGTGAACAAATTCACTAAAAAATAAGATGAATAATTAATTACTTTCATTGTAAATTTGTTATCTTCGTATAGTACTAAAAGTATGAGTTATTAAGCCATCCCAACTTAATAACCATGTAAAATTAGCAAGTGAGTAACATTTGCTAGTAGAGTTAGTTTCCTTGGACTCAGTGCTATGTATTTTTCTTAATTATCATTACAGATAATTATTTCTAGCATGTAAGCTATCGTAAACAACATCGATTTATCATTATTTGATAAATAAAATTTTTTTCATAATTAATAACATCCCCAAAAATAGATTGAAAAAATAACTGTAAAACATTCCCTTAATAATAAGTATGGTCGTGAGCCCCTCCCAAGCTCGCGGCCTTTTTTGTAATGAAGAAGGGATGAGTTAATCATCATTATGAGACCCGCCGTTAAAATATATGAATAAGTCTAATGTTGGAAAAGGTCAAAAAATTAATCAATTTAATTAAGAAAATCATTCATTTGCAAAGGGCGAAATGGGTTCTTACTGAGTTATCTATTATAAAAAAATAAACATAGACTTATGAAAAATCTCTCATAAATCTATGTTTAGTCATGACATGTTTTAAATATTATTTCGGGCGCTTCTTATTTATACAAATCTAATTTAATACTTTTAAATACAGGTATATTTTCGCGTTGCTGTTCTACTTCATTTAAGTTTAAATCTACAGTCAAAATATCTGCGGATTCATTTAATTCTCCAACTAAATCTCCATTTGGGTTTATAACTATCGAATGACCAGCATATTCTGTGTTACCATCGAATCCAGTGCTATTAGTTCCAATGACAAACATATTATTTTCAATTGCACGTGCCTTTAGTAATGAATGCCAATGTTGAAGACGTGACATAGGCCATTGCGCCACATAAAATGCAATTTTAGCACCACTACGAGCAGGATATCTTAATAATTCTGGAAAACGTAAATCATAACAGATAAGTTGGGTCACATAAGTACCGTCAGACAATTGAAAGGGTTCAGCTACGTATTCGCCAGCGGTTAAAAATTCATGCTCTCTTAACATAGGAACTAAATGAACTTTGTCGTATTCATTAATCAGCTGGCCACTTTTATTCACACTAAAAGCTGTATTAAATATTTGATTGTTTCTAATGTTAGAAACTGACCCAGCTACGATATCGACTTTATATTTTTCAGCTAAATGTTTAATAAATGAAAAACTTTGTCCTAGATTATTATCTGCTTTTTCATTTAAATGCTCTAAATCATAGCCATTATTCCACATTTCAGGTAAAACGACTACATCTACTTCAGCATTCATATTTTTTTCGAACCATTGCGTTATTTGAGTTTCATTTTTAGAACTATCTCCAAAAACAATCGGTAATTGATAAATTTGGACTTTCATAACATCACATCCTTGATAGATCTTATATATAACTTACTAAAAGTTATGTTGAAACGCAAAAAACGAGCACAAGACATAAAATCAAAGTCCTAGGCTCTACAAAGTTATATTGACAGTAGTTGATGGGGCCCCAACATAGAGAAATTGGAACACCAATTTCTACAGACAATGCAAGTTGGGGTGGGCTCTAACATAAAGAAATACTTTTTCTTTAGAAATTAGTATTTCTTATACATGAGTTTTACTCATGTATTCCTATTCTTAAGTGCACATTAGCAGCGGCTAATGTGTAAGAACTACTACATAATGAATAACTAATGATTCTTTATCATTTCTGTCCCATTCCTAACAATATATTGATTATTTTTTTATTACGAAACGATCTTCCACTGGATTAAATGTTTTTTCGCCAGCAGCTTCACGAATATCACCAAATGGCATTTGAGCAATAAGTTTCCAACTTTTAGGAATATTAAATTCATTTGAAGTCATCTCATCAACAAGTGGATTATAGTGTTGTAATGAAGCACCTATGCCTTTAGTAGCTAATGCAGTCCAAATTGCAAATTGATGCATGGCATTTGTTTGAGTTGACCATATTGCAAAATTATCATAGTAGTTTGGCATTTGTTCTTGTAAACCACTTACAACATCTTGATCTTCATAAAACAAAATTGTACCGTATGAATGTTTGAAGTTATCAATTTTTTGTTCAGTTGGCTCGAAATCACGATTCTCTCCCATGACTTCTTTTAAAATTGCTTTTGTGTTATCCCAAAATTTATTATTGTTGTCATTTAACAAGAGAACAATTCTAGTTGATTGAGAATTAAATGATGAAGGAACATGTTTAACTGCATGTGCAATCATTGATTCTAATTCGTCATCGCTAATTGATATCGAATCTTTCAAATTATATATTGAACGTCTTTCTTCCATTGCATTGTCAAAAGTCATTGCTTTTTTATCTTTTTTAAATAAGCCCATAATTATTGCTCCTTCTTTAGTAAAGAATACTTAATAGACTAAGTATAAAATTTATACTCGTACTTGTAAAGCAATATTTACGAAAATTTCAAGAATATTAATATTCATTTTCAAATTCCAAATATAAATGCATTTTCAACGCATATTTATTATACTTAGATTAATACTTACATGAAAAAGGGAGGTGTCTCGTGAAATGTCATATCATTGGTTTAAGAAAATGTTACTTTCAACAAGTATTTTAATTTTAAGTAGTAGTAGTTTAGGGCTTGCAACGCACACAGTTGAAGCAAAGGATAACTTAAATGGAGAAAAACCAACTACTAATTTGAATCATAATATAACTTCACCATCAGTAAATAGTGAAATGAATAATAATGAGACTGGGACACCTCACGAATCAAATCAAACGGGTAATGAAGGAACAGGTTCGAATAGTCGTGATGCTAATCCTGATTCGAATAATGTGAAGCCAGACTCAAACAACCAAAACCCAAGTACAGATTCAAAACCAGACCCAAATAACCAAAACTCAAGTCCGAATCCTAAACCAGATCCAGATAACCCGAAACCAAAACCGGATCCAAAACCAGACCCAGATAAACCAAAGCCAAATCCGGATCCAAAACCAGATCCAGATAACCCGAAACCAAATCCAGATCCAAAACCAGACCCAGATAAACCAAAGCCAAATCCGGATCCAAAACCAGATCCAGATAAACCAAAGCCAAATCCGAATCCAAAACCAGACCCTAATAAGCCAAATCCTAACCCGTCACCAGATCCCGATCAACCTGGGGATTCCAATCATTCTGGTGGCTCGAAAAATGGGGGGACATGGAACCCAAATGCTTCAGATGGATCTAATCAAGGTCAATGGCAACCAAATGGGAATCAAGGAAACTCACAAAATCCTACTGGTAATGATTTTGTATCCCAACGATTTTTAGCCTTGGCAAATGGGGCTTACAAGTATAATCCGTATATTTTAAATCAAATTAATAAGTTGGGCAAAGATTATGGAGAAGTTACTGATGAAGACATTTATAATATTATTCGAAAACAAAATTTCAGCGGAAATGCATATTTAAATGGATTACAACAGCAATCGAATTACTTTAGATTCCAATATTTCAATCCATTGAAATCAGAAAGGTACTATCGTAATTTAGATGAACAAGTACTCGCATTAATTACTGGTGAAATTGGATCAATGCCAGATTTGAAAAAGCCCGAAGATAAGCCGGATTCAAAACAACGCTCATTTGAACCGCATGAAAAAGACGATTTTACAGTAGTTAAAAAACAAGAAGATAATAAGAAAAGTGCGTCAACTGCATATAGTAAAAGTTGGCTAGCAATTGTATGTTCTATGATGGTGGTATTTTCAATCATGCTATTCTTATTTGTAAAGCGAAATAAAAAGAAAAATAAAAACGAATCACAGCGACGATAATCCGTGTGTGATTCGTTTTTTTTATTATGGAATAAAAATGTGATATATAAAATTCGCTTGTTCCGTGGCTTTTTTCAAAGCCTCAGGATTAAGTAATTGGAATATAACGACAAATCCGTTTTGTAACATATGGATAATAATTGGAACAGCAAGCCGTTTTGTCCAAACATATGCTAATGAAAAAATGACACCCATACCAAAATAAACTGGAATAAATTTGAAATCATTATGTGCTAATGCAAATATTAATGAACTTACTGTTGTAGCAATAATAAATGCCACGATACGATTACCTTTAATCGCATTAAATAATTCTCCAAAGATTACTTTTCTGAATACATATTCTTCTAATAAAGGACCAATAATAGATACAAAGAAGATAAATATAGGTATTTTTCGAGCAATAATAATTAGCTTTTCTGTATTAGGACTTACTTGTTGTCCACCATAAATTTGCGTTAATACAATGCTCACTACCATTTGATAAATCATTACCAATGCAAATCCAAGCAATGCCCATGGAATGATATATTTTTTAGGTTCTTTAACTTCTAATTCTAATTTTGTTGGATTTTTAATTTTTAAATTAATTAAAATAATCGTCGTGGCGGCGATTAAAAATAGAACAAGTTGTATGTAAATGACTGCTTTAGTCAGTTCTATGCCACTATATTGTACAAATGGTAATTTTTTTACAATGAGAAGCGGTAAAAATTGAGACAATATATAAATAATAACAGTTAGCAATGATGCCCATAATCTTGTCATAATTTTCCTCCAAATATTTGTTTATAATTTATTTTATCGTAAATAACTTGAAGTTACAAAACTTAATTAAAAGGTTATGACTTGAAATTTTGACCAAATTTGATTATTATAAATGTATGTTAGCACTCTTTAATGTTAAGTGCTAAACTTTAGGTTTTTTAAGGAGGAACAATCATGCTAAAACCAATTGGAAATCGTGTGATTATTGAGAAAAAAGAACAAGAACAAACAACTAAAAGTGGTATTGTTTTAACTGATAGTGCTAAAGAAAAATCAAACGAAGGCGTTATCGTTGCAGTAGGAACTGGACGCCTATTAAATGATGGTACAAGAGTGACTCCTGAAGTGAAAGAAGGGGACCGTGTCGTGTTCCAACAATATGCTGGTACAGAAGTTAAACGAGATAATGAAACATATCTGGTATTAAATGAAGAAGATATTTTAGCAGTTATTGAATAATACAGAACTTAATTCATAAATAAATTAAATAGAACGAAAATGAAACACAACTAAACAAATGGAGGTTTATCATTTATGGTTAAACAATTGAAATTCTCTGAAGATGCACGTCAAGCAATGTTACGTGGTGTTGACCAACTTGCAAATGCAGTTAAAGTAACGATTGGTCCTAAAGGACGTAATGTTGTATTAGATAAAGAGTTTACAGCACCTTTAATTACGAATGATGGTGTGACGATTGCTAAAGAAATCGAATTAGAAGATCCATATGAAAATATGGGGGCTAAACTAGTTCAAGAAGTCGCAAATAAGACAAATGAAATTGCTGGTGACGGTACGACAACTGCAACAGTATTAGCTCAAGCAATGATTCAAGAAGGCTTGAAAAATGTTACAAGTGGTGCGAACCCAGTTGGTTTACGACAAGGTATCGACAAAGCAGTTAAAGTTGCTGTTGAAGCGTTACATGAAAATTCTCAAAAAGTTGAAAATAAAAATGAAATTGCGCAAGTAGGTGCGATTTCAGCAGCAGATGAAGAAATTGGACGTTATATTTCTGAAGCTATGGAAAAAGTAGGTAACGATGGTGTCATTACAATTGAAGAATCAAATGGACTAAACACTGAACTAGAAGTGGTTGAAGGTATGCAATTTGATCGTGGTTATCAATCACCGTATATGGTTACTGATTCAGATAAAATGGTTGCTGAATTAGAACGCCCATACATTTTAGTAACAGATAAGAAAATCTCGTCTTTCCAAGATATCTTACCTTTATTAGAACAAGTGGTTCAATCTAATCGTCCAATCTTAATTGTAGCTGATGAAGTTGAAGGCGATGCATTAACAAATATCGTGCTAAACCGTATGCGTGGCACATTTACAGCTGTTGCAGTAAAAGCACCTGGTTTTGGTGATCGTAGAAAAGCGATGCTTGAAGATTTAGCTATTTTAACTGGTGCGCAAGTGATTACTGATGATTTAGGCTTAGATTTAAAAGATGCATCAATTGATATGTTAGGTACTGCAAGTAAAGTAGAAGTAACTAAAGATAATACCACTGTTGTTGATGGTGACGGTGACGAAAACAGCATTGATGCACGTGTTAGCCAATTGAAATCTCAAATTGAAGAAACTGAATCTGACTTTGATCGTGAAAAATTACAAGAGCGCTTAGCTAAATTAGCAGGTGGTGTTGCAGTTATCAAAGTAGGTGCAGCAAGTGAAACAGAGCTTAAAGAACGTAAATTACGTATTGAAGATGCATTAAATTCTACACGTGCAGCAGTTGAAGAAGGTATTGTTGCAGGTGGTGGTACTGCATTAGTAAATGTTTACCAAAAAGTAAGTGAAATTGAAGCTGAAGGTGACATTGAAACAGGTGTAAATATTGTACTTAAAGCATTAACTGCACCAGTTCGTCAAATTGCTGAAAATGCAGGATTAGAAGGTTCTGTTATTGTAGAACGTTTGAAAAACGCAGAGCCGGGTGTTGGTTTTAACGCTGCTACAAACGAGTGGGTTAATATGTTAGAAGAAGGTATCGTTGATCCAACTAAAGTAACACGCTCAGCATTACAACATGCTGCAAGTGTTGCAGCAATGTTCTTAACGACTGAAGCGGTTGTAGCATCAATTCCAGAAAAAAATAATGACCAACCTAACATGGGTGGCATGCCAGGAATGATGTAAAACTGTTTATAGTTTTGACTAACTAGAAAATTACATTATGCACGAGTATGATTCATTCTAAGTATAAATTAGAATGCACGCAAATATATTTTAATTACGAGACGTCTTCCATTTGGTGACTAAACTTATGGGAGGCGTCTTTTTTGTATGAATTTGTGATTTTAGCATAGATATTCATAGTGGTATTGATATCTTTATGCCGTAATCGTTCTTGTATTTCTTTAATGTGTACACCTGATTCTATGAGCAATGCGCAATGTGTGTATCTGAATGAGTGCGTAGAGATATTTTTGAGTATGCTGGTACGTGACATAATGGTTTGTATCCACATTGATAGTTTTTTCATTACAATGGTTATC
Organism: Staphylococcus aureus; assembly: GCF_001027105.1. Taxonomy (GTDB): domain Bacteria; phylum Bacillota; class Bacilli; order Staphylococcales; family Staphylococcaceae; genus Staphylococcus; species Staphylococcus aureus. Next base: position 2,018,911 of record NZ_CP011526.1, on the reverse strand, counting down.
ATTATATAATTCGTTTTTCCAATTATTTTGAACGTTTATCTTATAATCACGCAACACCTTTATTACATTTGGGTCAACGGAAATCTTACCGATAGAACTTTCAGTTTTAGGGGGAAGTATCTGATATTTCTTCTTGTTATTATTTGGATTGTAATATGTTTTAGTAATACTAATCGTGTTGTTTTCAAAATCAATATCAGACCACTTCAATGCTAGTATCTCGCCAGCACGACAGCCGGTATATGCAAGTGTGCTAAAGACTTCAAAGCTAGTTAACGGGGCGATGATGAAATAAATACTGATGATTTCTTTTTAATAGGTGATGAAGATTCTGACGAATTGATGACAGACGATAATGTCAATGATCATATTATAAAGAATCACATAGAAATGATTGTTGACAGATTAGCGACCGATAAAGAGTTTTATATTTTTGACTCCCTTATACAAGGACTTAGTTATCAAGATATTAGTAGTGCCTTAGATTGTTCAGAACAATCTGTAATATTATGGTATGAAACCATATTAGATAAAATTGTGGGGGTGATAAAATGAGTGAGTTAACTGCAAAGCAAGCACGTTTTGTGAATGAGTATATTAGAACACTGAATGTAACACAAAGTGCCATAAAAGCAGGATATAACGCAAATAGCGCACATGTGACAGCGTGTAGGTTATTGAAAAAGCCGCACATCAAGCAATATATACAAGAACAAAAAGATAAGATTATAGATGAGAATGTATTAACCGCAAAAGAGTTATTACATGTGCTAACGAATGCGGCAGTCGGTGATGAAACAGAAACGAAAGAAGTTGTAGTCAAGCGTGGAGAATATAAAGAAAATCCACAAAGTGGCAAAGTACAATTAGTCTATAATGAACATGTTGAACTGATAGAGGTACCAATAAAACCTAGTGATCGTTTAAAAGCTCGTGATATGTTGGGTAAATATCATAAATTATTTACAGATAAGCATGATATAAACGGTAATGTACCTATATTCATTAATATTGGTGAATGGGACGGAGGTGATGAGGGGTTAGATAAGGCAGTGAAAGATGTATCTAACGATAATCCTAATCATACTGTGATTGTGGATGATATACCGTTAGAAGATTATGAGTCAATTAGGTTTTTATAAATTGGGTATATATTTTATGGTGTTGCCAGTATTTATTGATAGTATCGGTTAAGACGATGAGAAGAATGAGTGAGATTTAAAAGAGTTGTAAACGCAATATCCTAATACTGATTTTCATATTGATGATTTAGGGAGGTTTTCAGGAGTAAAAGTATGATATTTTTTTCAAATTACATCAACATTTCAGATTGATTATTGTAATATATAATAAAATGATTTAAGAAAAAGGGAGAAAAATGGATAATATAAATAAAAATGAAAAATTTCGTGTTTTGTAAACAATTGCTATTACTATATCATTTATTTTAAATTTTGGGTTGTTTATTTCTCTAGCTATTTGGTCAATAAATTCGATGGGTAATAAACAATGCATTAGTTTGAATTTATTGCTTTCGGATGATACTTTCGCAGTAATTTCAGTAATGACAACTTTGGGAACTGCTATTTTAGGAGGTATAGCACCTTCAATATATGGTATTTTTACATCGCCTATAGATAAAAAAAGTAGTTTTAGGGCTATTAGCGATTGGGAGCAAGAACAAAGAAATAATGTTAAAGATCTGATGATGCTATTACCATTTACATTACTTAGTATTTTAATTGTGATTTTTATTTTTCAGTTTGCATATTCTAAACTATTTAATACGATAGCTATTATAATATTTATTATAATACTTGTTGTTATGTTTTTTTTAATTTTATTAATCTGTTATAAAATTACTGTGAAGATATGCAGATATTTTTCAAAAGAATAGAAATGATTTGTTTACGCTGAGAAACGTCCTGATTTGCAGTGAGAAATGATTTTGCGTATCTATTGTATGTAACAATAGGTACATAATATTTTTAGGGTGGGTTATATGAGCATAATTACAAGATTGTTTAATAACAGTGATTTTGAAAAATTAAATCAACTATGTAAATTATATGATGATCTAGGTTATCCAACAAATGAGAATGATTTAAAAAAGAGACTAAAGAAAATAACGAATCATGATGATTACTTCCTACTGCTTTTGATAAAAGAAAATAAAATAATTGGTTTAAGTGGTATGTGTAAAATGATGTTTTACGAAAAAAATGCAGAGTATATGAGAATCCTTGCGTTTGTTATACATTCTGAATTTAGGAAAAAAGGTTATGGAAAGAGATTATTAGCTGATTCTGAAGAATTTTCTAAACGGTTGAATTGTAAAGCAATAACACTAAATAGTGGTAATAGAAATGAAAGACTATCTGCACATAAACTATATAGTGATAATGGGTATGTTAGCAATACATCTGGGTTTACTAAACAACTATAAGTGTGAGCATTCGTATAATACGATGTAGGAACATATTTTATTGTAAATGTTGCATGTATGCCTCGTATTATGACTTATTTAAAGGGAGAAAAAAGGGCATAATTCTTCGATTGTTGGAGAAATAGACTAGATTTTCGAGATTTTCCAACAATAAATCAATGTTGGAAAACAGTTTTTGAGTGACATAATTATGACATAATAGAATTGAAAAACTAAAAATAATAGCGTTGTCTAAAAATTAAAACGCTGATTTAATAATCTTTAAAGCGTGTATTAAAGTAAGTTTTTATTAGTGCATAATGCCGGGAATGATGTAAAACTGTATATAGTTTTGACTAATTAGAAAATTACATTATGAACGAGTATGATGTATTCTAAGTACAAATTAGAATGCACGCAAATATATTTTAATTACGAGACGTTTTCCATTTGGTGACTAGACTTATGGGAGGCGTCTTTTTTATGTGCTAATTTGTAATTGAGATTCATAATGGTATTTAAATCATTATGGTGCGGGAGTTATGGTATTGCCATAATATGAGAGTGCATCCACTTCTATAAGTAATGCATATTGCGAGTGCAGGAATGAATGAGTGCTTGATTAAAATCCTTATGGGTGGTTGACATAATTAAAAGAAACCACATTTAAAATTTCTTAATCACAAGCGGTTAACTAGGTATAGTTTAGTTTTGAGTAAATCTTTTTAAAGGTGTACTTGTGCATTTTACTTAATTAAAGACATAAGACATTTAATCGGCCTAAAATAAATAAAAAACTACCTGTTTAGGTAGTTTTTTTAATGTAATAGATTAAAACACTAGTTCATTTCTTATTAAAGATGGATAGTTATTTTATAGATAAATTTGTCCTTTAGTGTAGCGGTAATTTTTAGGACTTTTTGGTGGTATAAATGTTCTTAATAAAGTTAATAGTCCTACTTTACCGCAAAGCATAACGAATATAATAATTATTTTAGTAATACCATGATATTCTGTGGTAAGGTTCATACTTAACCCTACTGTTCCGAATGCAGAAACCACTTCGAATAATAACTTGATTAATGATATGTTCGGATTAATTATCGATAATATAAAAGTAATGATGCTGATAAATAGAAATGAGATATTAATGGTAACAATAGATAGTTTTATATGTTTGTCAGATATTTCTTTATTGAATACTGAAACATTATTTTCTTTACGTATATAATTTAGTACAAAAATAAACGCAACTGCAAAAGTAGTTATTTTAATTCCTCCAGCTGCACTGAGAGGGGCACCACCAATAAACATAAGTAGCATTAACATTAATGCGGTAGATTTGTTAATGCTTGCTATATCTATACTGTTAAAACCCGCTGTTCGTGTTGTTACTGATTGGAAAAAAGAATTTCCGATTTTTTCAACTAGTCCCATATGTTGCATAGTATTAAACTGTTCTAATAAAAAGAATGTAATAGCTCCTATAATTATTAGGATACTAGTTGTAGTTAAGACTAATTTAGAATGTAAAGATAATTTACTCAATTTTTTACAATTAATAAAGTCTATCACGACAAAATGTCCAATACCTCCAAATATTATGAGTATTGAGATTGTAATAATGACAATTGGATCACTAGAATAATCTATTAAGTTATTCTTAAAAAGGGCAAATCCAGCATTATTAAAAGCTGATACTGATGTGAATAAGCTTAAAAATAAACCTTTGCCTATACCAAATTTTGGTATAAAAGATAAACACAAACAAATCATACCAATTAATTCAGTGACTAAACTATAAATAGCCAAGTGTTTAATTAGCTTAATAACACCACCAGGTTCGTCAATATTCCATGTAACCATAATCAAGAATCTATTTTTCATTGATATCTTTCTATTTAAAAATACTAGTGTCAATAGGGTTACGGTCACGATACCCAGACCACCTATTTGAATTAATAATAGTATTACTATCTCACCAAGTATATTAAACTGTGATCCTATATCAACTGGGGACAAGCCAGTAACTGTAAATGCACTTGAAGCTATAAATAGGGCATCTAAAAAAGATATTGGCTTTTTACCAGTAAAAGGTAAATACAATAAAAGTGCACCTATGATAGTTGTAGAGAAGAAAAGCATTAAATAAAAATATAAAGGTTTGTGGACTTTGTTCATTTTAATTTCATACTCCTTTATATTATAAATTAATAATTAGATAATATCATAAATGAAAATAGAAATGTTACTGATGTGTATTACTAACAGGCGTTGACTAATTCTTTTAATATTTTATAATTGAAAATGAATATCAATTGAAAAACAAAAGGATGATATTATGAAAAGATTAATTGGAATTTTATTATGTAATTTATTTATTTTGACTGCGTGTTCAGCATCTGTCGATAAAACAAGTAACTCGACAAAGACTACAGACTATAAAATTGAAAATGGTGAAACACTGAAAGTACCAGAGAAACCTAAAAGAGTTGCTGTATTAACTGGATTTTATGTTGGTGATTTTATAAAGTTAGGAATCAAACCAATTGCTGTTTCAGATATAACTAAAGATTCTTCAATTTTAAAACCTTATTTAAAAGGGGTTGATTATATTGGAGAAAATGATGTTGAAAGAGTTGCTAAAGCAAAACCAGATTTAATTGTTGTAGATGCTATGGATAAAAATATAAAAAAATACCAAAAAATAGCGCCAACAATCCCATATACATACAATAAATACAATCATAAAGAAATATTAAAAGAAATAGGCAAGTTGACTAATAATGAAGATAAAGCTAAAAAATGGATTGAAGAGTGGGACGATAAAACTAGAAAAGATAAAAAAGAAATTCAAAGTAAAATTGGTCAAGCAACAGCATCTGTGTTTGAACCAGATGAAAAGCAAATATACATATATAACTCTACATGGGGTCGTGGTTTGGATATTGTTCATGATGCATTCGGTATGCCAATGACAAAGCAATATAAAGATAAATTACAAGAAGATAAAAAAGGCTATGCTTCCATTTCAAAAGAAAATATTAGTAAATATGCTGGTGATTATATATTTTTAAGTAAACCTTCGTACGGAAAATTTGATTTTGAAAAAACACATACATGGCAGAATATTGAAGCTGTAAAAAAAGGACATGTAATTTCATATAAAGCAGAAGATTATTGGTTCACAGATCCTATTACATTAGAACATTTGAGAAGTAAATTAAAAAAAGAAATTTTAAATAAAAAATAATAGAAATAAGTTGTAAAAATTTTCTTATGCATTGGTACTAATGTTTTTAAGGAGTGATTAAATGAAGCAACTGGTTGGAATTCCCGAATCAATGTTAATTCCTTTGATAGCTCGAGCAAAAGAGTACGAAAACGAAAAACCAATAATAAAAGACGCACTATCAAAAAAAATATTTGATGGTTTAGATGATATGTACAAAAATGTTACATGTGATGACATGTCTCAAATTGGAATTAGTATACGTACTGTGATAATAGATTGTGTTACTAAGAGGCTTATCAAGGATAATAAAGATTTAATCGTGGTCAATATAGGTTGTGGCTTAGATACAAGGTTTCAAAGATTTAATAAAGAAAAAATATCATGGATAGATTTAGATGTACCAGAATCAATAGAAATACGAAAAACATTTTTTAAAGAAAGTAATAGTTATAAGATGATATCTAAATCTATGCTAGATTACAGTTGGATTGATGATGTCAAAAATTATAAATTTTTTAATAGTAAGTCAGATATATTGTTTATTATTGAAGGTGTATTGATGTATTTTGATGAGAGTGTAATGACTCAATTATTGGACACTATTATCAAAAAGATGGGAGATCATAATTTGACATTTGCGATTGAATTTTGCTCAAAAACAATTGCGAATAATACAAAGAGACATCAATCGGTATCAAAGTTATCCTCACAACCTGTTTTTAAATATGGTTACAATGATTTAAAAAAATTGAATGAAATTTTACCAAATACAATAAGAGTAATACATGAATATAATTATTTTGACTATTATAAGAATCGATGGGGCTTATTTGGATATTGTAGATTTATACCTTATTTAAAAAAAGGTTAAACAATAAAATAGTACTTATGAAATATAAAGTTCCAAAGAGACAGAGACATTAAGTTCTTAGACAATGTAAAAAAGCTGATTTCTATAAATTATTTGATAGAAATCAGCTTTTTTCAAATGTATTTGATAATTTACAGCTCGTTGAGCTGCTGTTTTCTAGGGATTTATGTCCCATTCCTTTTACGAGAAGGTTTTTACGAGTTTTATGTAACTATTAGAAGCTATCTTTTTATATGACCATTAGTCAATATATGTATGACAAATCAGCACAATAATTTCAGTTTTACATCACTTAATCAATGAAAATGTGCTTGTTGATATTTGAATATTTACATTCAAACAATATTCATCGCTATTTCTATCAACTTAAAATTCGCAATAAAAAACTGCCAGCACGCGAATAGGGCAGCTGACAGCATCGTTCTTATTTTTCTTTTAAATATTGAATGGAAGCCTCTTTAAAAATATCAATATATTTCAGATACATATCTTTTTCAATATATTCATCGATTTGATGTGCCATTAATGGATTACCTGGTCCAAAAATGGCTAAATCAACATTGTCCTTATTATCTCCTAAGAAACTAGAGGCATCTGTTGCACCTACAAGCGCTGAAACAAATATTTCGTCTTGTTCTACATAACTAGAAGCTACATCTTTAATCGTAGTAATTAATTTGCTATTTTTATCGCTTGTTACAGGTCGGTGATTGCTTGGAATATCGAGTGAAAGCTTATTGCTATCCACATCATTAATGATATTTTGGAAAAACGATTCTATAAAGTCGTTATCATACTCAGGAACTGGTCTTACGTTAAATTCAAGTGAAGCTTCATCTGGTACAGAGTTAAATTGTTTGCCGCCATTTATAATCGAACATACAGCTGTAAGACCAGATGCATAATTTGCATCCTCTTCAGAAATTTCTTTTCCAATCAATGATTTGAACATAGGCGCAACATCTAATTCATGTTTAGTATCTTGTTGTTTAAGCTCTGAATATTTTTCTTTAAATAGATTATAAAATTCAAGCAGTGTATCAATTGCATTGTCACCAATAAATGGAACTGAGCTATGGACAGCTTTACCAGTTGCAGTTACTTTACATGACATAGACCCCTTATGTGCATAATAAATTCCAGATCCAGTTGGTTCAGCAATAATTAAGCCATCGACATCGTCTAAATAGCCTTTATCAGCTAATAATTTGGCACCTTCTTGTTCTTTCTCTTCGCCAGCAGTAGCCAGTAATCTAATCGTTCCATGAGGCAATTCATTTTGTTCTTTTAATTCGATTAGAGATACGACCAAAGCCATTAAACCGCCTTTCATATCTGTAGTGCCTCGGCCATATAATTTGCCATCTTTTTCTGTCAGTTGAAAAGGGGGATATGACCAATTATCTTGATTTCCTGCATCAACAACATCCATATGACCACTCAATGCGAGTATAGGTGAGCCGTTACCGATTTCTGCAACGATATTGGCGCGGTGTTCATTAACTTTCAAAATTTCAGATTTAATATCGTACTTGTCGAATAAATCTGTTAAATAATTACAAACGTCTATTTCATTATTATTTTCAGTTTGTAGTTCAACAATATCTGCTAGTAATTGAATTTTTTCTTTTTCACTAAAAGTTGTCATTAAGCTCACACCTTTCAAAGTAGTATATATATTTATATAAACATAATTTTTATTCTTAAACATAATTTAAAATGCAGAAAGTAGTGTGTTATTTGATTTCGTTCTATGAAATTAACTGTCTAGTATCAACGATCTTATTAACGCTGATATCGGATATGCTTAATTTTATAGTAAATTGTATGAGAAAGATGCAGGATATTATTTAGCTAATAATTATATATAAATTTCAAATCGATGGTTATTAACTACTAAATAAAAATATTTGCTAAATTAATGACTTTGTACACACATTATTTTTAAAGAGGATAAAGTATTTAATAATATTAACAAAATCATTTAATAAATAGTTAAATATATATTCTCTGTTTTTGTGATATTATTCACATGTCGATACATATCAACAAATATCAATCATACGAAAGAAGGTTATAACAATGAAAAATAAAAAACGTGTTTTAATAGCGTCATCATTATCATGTGCAATTTTATTGTTATCAGCAGCAACGACTCAAGCAAATTCAGCTCATAAAGACTCTCAAGACCAAAATAAGAAAGAACATGTTGATAAGTCTCAACAAAAAGACAAACGTAATGTTACTAATAAAGATAAAAATTCAACAGCACCGGATGATATTGGGAAAAACGGTAAAATCACAAAACGAACTGAAACAGTATATGATGAGAAAACAAATATACTCCAAAATTTACAATTCGACTTTATCGATGATCCAACTTATGACAAGAATGTATTACTTGTTAAAAAACAAGGCTCAATTCATTCAAATTTAAAGTTTGAATCTCATAAAGAAGAAAAAAATTCAAATTGGTTAAAGTATCCAAGTGAGTACCATGTAGATTTTCAAGTAAAAAGAAATCGTAAAACTGAAATATTAGACCAATTGCCGAAAAATAAAATTTCAACTGCAAAAGTAGACAGTACATTTTCATATAGCTCAGGTGGTAAATTCGATTCAACAAAAGGTATTGGACGAACTTCATCAAATAGCTACTCCAAAACGATTAGTTATAATCAGCAAAATTATGACACAATTGCCAGCGGTAAAAATAATAACTGGCATGTACACTGGTCAGTTATTGCGAATGACTTGAAGTATGGTGGAGAAGTGAAAAATAGAAATGATGAATTATTATTCTATAGAAATACGAGAATTGCTACTGTAGAAAACCCTGAACTAAGCTTTGCTTCAAAATATAGATACCCAGCATTAGTAAGAAGTGGCTTTAATCCAGAATTTTTAACTTATTTATCTAATGAAAAGTCAAATGAGAAAACGCAATTTGAAGTAACATACACACGAAATCAAGATATTTTGAAAAACAGACCTGGAATACATTATGCACCTCCAATTTTAGAAAAAAATAAAGATGGTCAAAGATTAATTGTCACTTATGAAGTTGATTGGAAAAATAAAACAGTTAAAGTCGTTGATAAATATTCTGATGACAATAAACCTTATAAAGAAGGATAATATTGAAAGGGCGGATTACTAATGATTAAACAACTATGTAAAAATATCACAATTTGTACGTTAGCACTATCGACTACTTTCACTGTATTACCAGCTACTTCATTTGCAAAGATTAATTCTGAAATCAAACAAGTTTCTGAGAAGAATCTTGATGGTGATACTAAAATGTATACACGTACAGCTACAACAAGTGATAGTCAAAAAAATATTACTCAAAGCTTACAATTTAATTTCTTAACTGAACCTAATTATGATAAAGAAACAGTATTTATTAAAGCAAAAGGTACAATTGGTAGTGGTTTGAGAATTTTAGACCCAAATGGTTATTGGAATAGTACATTAAGATGGCCTGGATCTTATTCAGTTTCAATTCAAAATGTTGATGACAACAACAATACAAATGTGACTGACTTTGCACCAAAAAATCAGGATGAATCAAGAGAAGTTAAATATACGTATGGTTATAAAACAGGTGGAGATTTTTCGATTAATCGTGGAGGCTTAACTGGAAATATTACAAAAGAGAGTAATTATTCAGAGACGATTAGTTATCAACAACCATCATATCGTACATTACTTGATCAATCTACGTCACATAAAGGTGTAGGTTGGAAAGTAGAAGCACATTTGATAAATAATATGGGACATGACCATACGAGACAATTAACTAATGATAGTGATAATAGAACTAAAAGTGAAATTTTTTCTTTAACACGAAATGGAAATTTATGGGCGAAAGATAATTTCACACCTAAAGACAAAATGCCTGTAACTGTGTCTGAAGGGTTTAATCCAGAATTTTTAGCTGTTATGTCACATGATAAAAAAGACAAAGGTAAATCACAATTTGTTGTTCATTATAAAAGATCAATGGATGAGTTTAAAATAGATTGGAATCGCCATGGTTTCTGGGGCTATTGGTCTGGTGAAAACCATGTAGATAAAAAAGAAGAAAAATTATCAGCATTATATGAAGTTGATTGGAAGACACATAATGTGAAGTTTGTAAAAGTACTTAATGATAATGAAAAGAAATAAGTAATAAAAGTTGCCTGCTACATAGAATGTAGTAGGTAACTTTTATTTATATTTGAATAGATAGATTTATTATGACGTGCAGTGTATGAATCTTGTTTGAGTGTAGAGTAAAGACTTGTATTAATGAAAAATTAAAGTTGTTAAGATGATTTTATTAAAATGTAAGTCAATTCAAATTTTAACAATATAACTCGCTTCGTCCTTTTAGAACGAAGCAAGTTATTAGTTAGTTGAGCACTATTTACTATAGGCTTTGATTGGGTAATGATCTGAAAAATCATTGTAAACGTAGTAATATGGGAACGCATATACATCCCATGGCTTAGGTTTTTCAGTCACAACTTCATTGACTAATTGTTTTGGTTGTTTATGATCTTTATCTGTAAATATATAGTCTAAATGTTCTGGTTTACCATTAGGGTAATTATATTTCGCAATTGAATTTGATTGAGGGTCCCATGTGCTATTATGACCTGCATATAGAACATCATTTACATTCAAGTTTTTAAGCATATCTTTGAACTCTGGAGTGCCTTTATTGACATTAAGGTCGCCACCTATATATACCGTTTCATCTTTAGGGATATTTTTCTTTTTAACAAAATCACTGATTTCTTTCATTTGTTCAGCTCTAATTTTTCGATCATGTCCAGCACCACAACGTGAATCTTCAGATTGTGTATGTGTACCGATAACGTGAACGTTCTTACCATTTTTCTCTATTTTTGTATAAACAAAGCCTTTGTTGCTATCATTATCGAATCCACAACCGCTTTTGAAAACATGCTGGATTTTTTCTTTAATAGGATATTTACTTACAATCGCTACGCCACCATCTTCTGCAACAGTTGATGAGTAGCTACCTTCAGTTTTGTCCCACCCTGATTGAGAACGGCCGAGTACAGGTGTTTGATAAGGATATTCTTTTTTCACATTACTTAATAATTTGTCTGATGCACCATTATCAAATGCTTCATTGAATATTACGACATCATTATTTTTAATATAAGAAGATTGTCCGATTAAATCAGCGCGTTTATATTGCCCCCAGTTTGGATACAAAACGGTCGATAACATATAAACGTTATGACTAACTAACTTCAAATCAGTATCATCTTTCTTAGATTCGGCTTTGGCACTATTGTCAGTAAGTGCACCAACTAATAATAAATTTGCTAATGCAAGTGTTGCAACTTTTTTTAGTGAATTGGATTTTGTTTTTTTCACCATCATTATCACTCCTTTTATATAGCTTACAACAAAATAGATGCAAAATTGATTAACTAAATTTAAATTAATTATTAAATCGAATTTATATTTTTAAGTAAATGTTTTTTGAGTATAAAGATGCTGTAAATATAATCGACAAATCTAATCGGAATTAAGAAATGAATGTTGTTATGACATTTAAGTTTGAAGCTTGGTATAAACAAAACCAAACAACATTTTAGGTATTGTAAATTAATTAGTTAATCAAAATTAAAAGAACTTTTAACAGTGTTAAAAAATTATTGTTAAAGATAATTTATTATTAATATTCAGTTAATTCAAAAAATAGAGAAAGTCTGGCTATAATTAAGTTGCAAATACGAATTACACAAAAAAGGAGAGATAATTTATGAAATTTAAGTCATTGATTACAACAACTTTAGCATTAGGTGTTTTAGCATCAACAGGTGCAAACTTTAATAATAATGAAGCGTCTGCCGCAGCTAAGCCATTAGATAAATCATCAAGTTCGTTACACCATGGATATTCTAAAGTCCATGTTCCATATGCAATCACTGTGAACGGTACAAGCCAAAATATTTTATCAAGCTTAACATTTAATAAGAATCAAAATATTAGTTATAAAGATTTAGAGGATAGAGTTAAATCAGTTTTAAAATCAGACAGAGGTATTAGTGATATAGATTTAAGACTATCGAAGCAAGCGAAATATACTGTTTACTTTAAAAATGGAACAAAGAAAGTTATCGATTTGAAAGCAGGTATTTACACAGCTGATTTAATTAATACAAGTGAAATTAAAGCTATTAATATTAACGTAGATACTAAAAAGCAAGTTGAAGATAAAAAGAAAGATAAAGCAAATTACCAAGTTCCATACACAATCACTGTGAACGGTACAAGCCAAAATATTTTATCAAACTTAACATTTAATAAGAATCAAAATATTAGTTACAAAGATTTAGAGGATAAAGTTAAATCAGTTTTAGAATCAAATAGAGGTATTACCGATGTTGATTTAAGATTATCGAAGCAAGCGAAATATACAGTTAATTTTAAAAATGGAACGAAGAAAGTTATCGATTTGAAATCAGGTATTTACACAGCGAATTTAATAAATTCAAGTGATATTAAAAGTATCAATATTAACGTAGATACAAAAAAACATATCGAAAATAAAGCTAAAAGAAACTATCAAGTTCCATATTCAATTAATTTAAATGGTACATCTACAAACATTTTATCGAATCTTTCATTTTCAAATAAACCTTGGACAAATTACAAAAATTTAACTAGTCAAATAAAATCAGTACTGAAGCATGATAGAGGTATTAGTGAACAAGATTTAAAATATGCTAAGAAAGCTTATTATACTGTTTATTTTAAAAATGGTGGTAAAAGAATCTTACAGTTGAATTCAAAAAATTACACAGCAAACTTAGTTCATGCGAAAGATGTTAAGAGAATTGAAATTACTGTTAAAACAGGAACTAAAGCGAAAGCAGACAGATATGTACCATACACAATTGCAGTAAATGGCACATCAACACCAATTTTATCAGATTTAAAATTTACAGGTGACCCACGTGTAGGCTACAAAGATATCTCTAAAAAAGTTAAATCAGTATTGAAGCATGATAGAGGTATCGGGGAACGTGAATTAAAATATGCAAAAAAAGCAACTTACACAGTACATTTTAAAAATGGAACGAAAAAAGTGATTAACATAAATTCAAATATTAGCCAACTGAATCTGCTTTATGTTCAAGATATTAAAAAGATAGATATTGATGTTAAAACAGGAACTAAAGCGAAAGCGGATAGCTATGTACCATATACAATTGCAGTAAATGGCACATCAACACCAATTTTATCAAAACTTAAAATTTCGAATAAACAATTAATTAGTTACAAATATTTAAATGACAAAGTGAAATCTGTATTAAAAAGTGAAAGAGGCATCAGTGATCTTGACTTAAAATTTGCGAAACAAGCAAAATATACAGTATATTTCAAAAATGGAAAGAAACAAGTAGTGAATTTAAAATCAGACATCTTTACACCTAATTTATTTAGTGCCAAAGATATTAAAAAGATTGATATTGATGTAAAACAATACACTAAATCAAAAAAAAATAAATAAATCTAATAATGTGAAATTCCCAGTAACAATAAATAAATTTGAAAACATAGTTTCAAATGAATTTGTGTTCTATAATGCAAGCAAAATTACAATTAATGATTTAAGTATAAAACTTAAATCAGCAATGGCAAATGATCAAGGGATAACTAAACATGACATAGGACTTGCTGAACGCGCAGTGTATAAAGTGTATTTTAAAAATGGTTCGTCAAAATATGTAGACTTAAAAACTGAGTATAAAGATGAAAGAGTATTTAAAGCAACTGACATTAAAAAGGTAGATATTGAACTTAAATTCTAATCTTTAATTTTATAATAAGGCATCTCACAATCGTGGGGTGCCTTTTACATTTGTAGAGATGTGATGCTTGAATGTTTGAAGTGATTTGCCAAAAGTTATATAAATTGGTTCTATAATAAATCGGACTGATAGAAAAAGTTTTTTACTTTTCATCTGTCCGATTTTTTGATTTTGTTAGGAGAGATGTATAAAACTAATTAGGTATAGTGTTTGACAAGTTGCTGAATAAAATATATCTTATGATACTTTGAAAGAAGGAATAATTTTAAAAATAAAAAACCAATAATCCGAGTCATACTCATCAGATTATTGGTTGAAATTAATTATCTTAAGTCATCAATCGCTTTAGCAATTGAATCAAATACATGTGGGATATCTTCTTTTTCTACACAGCTAAACGCAATACGAATATCTGTTGCATTAAGTGCAATAACACCAATTGAATATTTTTCAATTAAATGTTTACGAAGTTCTTCAGGGTCAACATCATGAACTTTTATTGCCATAAAGTATCCAGAGTTAAAGTCATAGGCTTGCCAATGTGAATGATATTGATCAGCATAGACAACTTCCTTAGTGACTTCATAGCGTTCTTTTAATGTTTGAATATTTTGTTCGATTTCTTTATCGAATTGTTTATTATTTTTTAATACATGCTTAACAGCGCTTTGTGTTGGAAGAGGTCCACTAGAAATGTTACTTCGTATAAGACCTTTTACTTTGGCTTCTAATACTTCTTTAGTTGTTTGATCAGACGTTCCAAATGTCATAAACCCAACACGGAATCCCCATGCGAAAAATTCTTTTGTTGCACCATCTAAACGAACAGGTAATATTGCATTTGAATTTAAATTAGATAATGCAGTAAATAATGATTGAGTATACACATCTTCATAGAATAAACCATAGTATGCGTCATCCACAACAGCTATAACTTTTGTACCTTTATCAGCTAATGCTTTAATTGCATCGACGATGGTAGTCACTTCTTTATGCGTAGGTGTGTAACCTGTCGGATTATTAGGATAATTTAAAATCATAATGACTTTATCTTTATTGTATGATTGTAAAGCTTCTACAAGTGAATCAGTAGTATAATGCCCGTCTTTATCAAAGATAGGATATGTTTGAAGGTTTGCACCATTTCTCGTATTGAAAACAAGTTTGTAATTACCCCAATTATGCTCTGGTAACAAGATAGTGTCACCTTGATTTACAAATAAATCGCCAACTAAAGATAAACCATGTGTTAATGCATTCGTAACAATTGGTAGTGACATGTTGTCGATTGATAGCTCTGGATTGTCACGCAACATTTTTTGTTGCCATAAATCACGTAATTCTTCGATGCCTTGTGGTGGCGCATAAGGGAATATTTCATCTGGAGTTAAATCATTAAACATTGCATCTAAAGATGATGCAAACATTTTTCCGTCTTTGTTTGTCGCCATACCTATAGTTGCATTATATGTTGTACTCTTTGCTTCAGCAGATTGAGATAAAATGCCTTTTGGATAAAACATATTTTGACCTAAGTCAGATAACATTGTAAAGGCAGTTGCATTTGACTGTTGAAGTTGTTCATTTAAGCTTTGGGCTAAAGGATTCATTATTGCTTAACCTCTCTTTAAAAAAATTGTATGCCTATATATTATCTTCAATTATACCAAAGATAAAGTGTTGTTGGTGAATTAACGAATAATATGTAAAATCTGCTGCCAAAATACGAACATATGTTCTGTTTTTATGTTAGAATAGGTGTAGGTCATCCTTCAGTATGATACTTTAGTCGAACGGAGGTGTAGTGTAATGATGTGGTGGCAAGAAGGGATGATGACACTTATTACAGGTGGCTTACTAATTATTTTTCGACTTTGGTTAGAACTGAAATGGAAAAATAAAAAATGATCCTACACACATAAATAACCCCAAGTCTGCTGGTACCAGACTTGGGGTTGTGTAGTATAATTCTGTGGATACACTTAAATAATATCATTGAACACAATATATCGCAATCAATAATCATTTTGATTGAATGGTTTTGTTGCGCTATTTTAGTTGAAAGTGATTAGTACCTTGAACTTTTGAAATTCAATAACTTATTAAAAAAATTTATATTTGTTATAATGTCGATGTTGAGGTGAAATAAATTGAAACATCTAACAAAAATATTTGTAGTACTTGCAATTATTTTATTTATTATTGGTTATTATTTACAAGCAACTAATCATGAAAGCCAAGGTATAAAATTATTATTAGCAGCGATTATGTTTATGATTTGTGCTTTTATAAGTAGAAGTAATGATCGACGTAAAAATAGTAAATAGAATTGACTGTTTAAAACGATTGTTTATGTTGACGCTACGGTTGTCACGTAGAGATTAAAGACATTCGTTTTAGCAGTCTTTTTTATTGAAGTAGACAATGCAAGATTAAATGGTAGTGTCATTTCATTTTATTCAACTGCTAGTAATACAATACTCAGTGTTATTTCTGAAGACTGGTTGATAATGAGACATGCATATTTACAAAACTGTGTATATTGTGTATATTGTATATATACAGAAGTTGATAGGGGGACGTTGATGAAAATAATTTTAAAAAACAATAGTGATTTTCCGATTTATGAACAGATTAAGCAACAAGTAAAACAAAATATTTTAAAGGGACATGTTGCTCCTGGAGAGCATTTGCCGTCAATGAGAGAACTTGCCAAAGATCTTCAAGTAAGTTTGATTACTACCAAACGTGCTTATGAAGATTTAGAGAAAGACGGTTTTGTTACAACAATTAGAGGAAAAGGGACCTTTGTTAAGGAGCAAGATAGTTCTATTTTAAAAGAGAAACAATTTTTTACCATTGAAAATTTGGTTAAAGAATTGGTTAATGAAGCGCAAGCCATCGAAATGTCACTTGAGGAACTGCAGGATATTTTAACGTTCATTTATGAGGAGGAATCATCATGAATGCCATAGAATTAAGTAATGTTAATTATTCAAGTGATCAGTTTAATTTAAAGAATATCTCTTTCAAAGTTCCTCAAGGATTCGTCACTGGTTTTATTGGTAGAAATGGCGCTGGTAAAACCACAATAATAAGGTTAATTATGGATTTGTATCAACCACAAACTGGTGTTATTAGAGTATTAGAAGAGGATATGGCTCTCAATCCGATAGAGTTAAAGAATAGAATTGGGTTTGTTTACTCTGAAAATTATTTTAATGAGAGATGGACTACGAAGCAACTTGAAAAAATGATTGCCCCTTTTTATCGTAAATGGGACCATCAAGTATTTGAATTTTATCTTGAAAAGTTCGATTTACCAATCAATAAATCAATAAAAACATTTTCGACTGGGATGAAAATGAAATTATCACTAGCAGTTGCATTTTCACATCATGCTGAATTGTATATTTTTGATGAGCCTACTTCAGGTCTTGATCCCTTAGCTAGAAATGAGCTATTGGAGATAATTCAGCAAGAATTAATTGATGAAAATAAAACAATATTCATGTCGACACACATTATCTCAGATTTAGAAAAAATAGCTGATTATATCATTCACTTAAGTGACGGTGAAGTTATCTTAAATGGTTCAAAAGAACAACTGTTACAAAGATATCAAGTTGTGAGTGGTGCTATTGAGGACCTTGATGATGAATTAGCATCTCTACTTATTTATGAAGAACATAAGCGTACGGGATTTATAGGATTAACAGAACATGCGCAAGTATTTAAAGAAATTTTAGGTCATAAAGTGAATATCACTACACCTTCTATTGAGAACTTAATGGTTTATCTTGAAAAGAGAAAACCTAAATATCATGAAAACATCAAATTGATGGAAGAAGGTTTTTAAATGAAGGCATTGTTAATTAGGAATTTTAAATTACGACGATATACACTTATCATCTATGTTCTATTATTAACCTTATATCCTTTTTATATAATGCTTGACTCAACAAAGTTCTTTTACTTATTGCAATCTTTTATAAGTCCAACAATATTGATTATTTGGATTTTAGATGCTGGTCACTTATTTAGACTCAATCGTAGATTAGGTGGTAATGATTCATATTATTTTTATATGAGTTTACCAGTGTCAAAAAAACAATTGCTTAATGCCAACTATATTACATGCATTGTTTTAACATTAATTGGAACGCTTGTTATTAGTTTATATGCTTATGAAGCAGATGTGATTGAACCAAATTCAATCTATTTTTCAACTGCATATGCATTTGTCATATCTAACTTCTTGTCTATACCAATTGCATTTAGTCAATTTACAGAATTGCGTAGAGTCAAAGTGCCATATGGTATATACGTGTTTACTATTATCATTTTAGTTCCATTTTTATTTTCAATTGCAATAGTATTGGTGAATTATTTTGTTCTAAGTCAATCATCATTCCCAGATTTATATTCATATATTTTAAATATTGGTTTTCTAATTATAAGCATTGTTATACTTATTGTTAATTATTTTAAACAGCTCAATAAAATAAATACTAGAAAATTTAAAGGAGGCAGTCGATGAAATTAGAACATATTACAAAAAAATACGGCTCAAATGTCGTTTTAAATGATATTGATTTTGACTTTGGCGATAGTAGAATTGTCGGATTAATAGGAAAAAACGGTGTTGGTAAAACAACCGTTATGAAAGTAATGAATGGTAATATTATTAAATTTGATGGAAAAGTAGATATTGATAATGCAGATAATATCGGTTTTTTAATTGAGCATCCTAAATTATATGATAATAAATCAGGATTGTATAACTTGAAATTATTTGCACAAGTATTAGGTAAGGGTTTTGATAAAGCATACACAGACAAAATTATAGATGCATTTGGTATGAGACCTTATATTAAAAAGAAAGTTAAGAAATATTCAATGGGGATGAAGCAAAAGTTAGCAATTGCAGTATCTTTAATGAATAAACCTAAATTTTTAATCTTGGATGAGCCTACAAATGGTATGGATCCAGATGGCTCAATTGATGTGCTGACTACAATTAAGTCTTTAGTAAATGAACTTGATATGAGAATTCTAATATCAAGTCATAAGTTAGAAGATATTGAATTAATTTGTGATAGAGCTGTATTTTTAAGAGACGGACATTTTGTTCAAGATGTAAACATGGAGGAAGGTGTTGCATCTGACACAACGATAGTTACTGTTGATCATAAAGACTTTGATAGAACTGAAAAATATCTTGCAGAGCATTTCCAATTACAAAATGTCGACAAAGCAGACGGACATTTAATGATCAATGCACAAAAAAATTATCAAGTTATACTAAAAGCATTATCTGAATTAGATATTTATCCGAAATATATTGAAACACGTAAAAGTTCATTGCGTGATACGTACTTCAATATAAATCAAAGAGGTGATAAATAATGAGAATTTTAAATTTAGTTAAGTATGATTTTTATAGTATATTTAAAAGTCCTTTAACATATTTAGCGATACTAGTCGTATCTAGTTTGATTGCAACTCAAAGTATACTTATGGCAAATTCGATGGATAACCCGAAACATATTATTGTCTATGGATCTGTATTTGCTGCAGCAAAATGGTTATTGTTAATAATTGGATTAATGTTTGTTGTTAAGACAATTACGCGTGATTTTTCACAAGGTACAATTCAACTATATATGAGTAAAGTTAAAACACGCGTTGGATACATTATTTCGAAAACAATTTCAATTATTTTAATTTCAATATTATTTGCATTAATTCATTATGTGATTTTGATTGTTGTGCAGGCATCTAGTAATGGAAAAAATTTGGCGTTTTCTAAATATGTAGATAATTTATGGTTCTTCCTAATCTTTTTACTATTCTTTGGCTTGTTTTTATTCTTAATCACACTTGCATCACAAAAAACAGCAATGATATTTTCATTAGGTGTATTTTTAGTACTCATTGTACCGTTTATTAAACCTTTTATTACATTTATCCCAAGATACGGTGAAAAAGTTTTAGATGCTTTTGATTATATCCCTTTTGCTTACTTAACTGATAAAATGATTAGCTCTAACTTTGATTTTAGCAATTGGCAATGGGTAATTTCATTAGGTTCTATAGTGATATTCTTCATTTTGAATATCTTATATGTCGCTAAAAAAGACATTTAATAAAAATAATTTTGAGGTTGGGAATTTTAAATTTTCCCAACCTCAAAGTTTGTCTTATTGTAAATTTATTTATTTTCTAATTTATTTAGGATGGAATTATAAACTGCTTTCCAAAATGAAGCGTCAGTTTTATAGCGGTTTGATATCACTAAGTGTGTTTCTTTTTCTAAATCTGCATAGTCTGGATGATCTTTGCTCGGTAATTTATCAGCACGAACATCAGTTACAAATTTTTGGACTTCATTTGCTCTTGGTCCCCAAACTGTTTCTTGTTCGAATTGATCATTCAAGAATACGAAGATAGGAATTGCACGTGATTTACCATTTGTTAAATATTGATCGATCAGTTTTGTATCATCATCTCTATGGAACACGCGTACTTCTAAATTTAATGCTTCACTGATGTGTTTTAGAATTGGGAGATTCATCATTGCATCTCCACACCAGTCTTCAGTAATTACTAATACTTTAGAATAATTCATCTCTTTTATTTTTTTGATGCGTGAATCATCTTCTGGTAACTCAAATGATTGATAGATACTGAGAACGGTATCTTGATTTGTCTTCATTCCATCAATGTATTCATTTAAGGGTTGGCTATTTTTGAAATAAGTTTCTAAATTTGTCATTGTAAAAACCTCCTTTAGCATTTACAACATTATACCAATTTATAGTAATAAAAGGTAATGAAATAAATTAATTGCAAATTCTTTGTTAATTTTTGTTAAGGATGAAACGGGAAGCACCTTATGCTATATTTAAATAAGTACAAAGAAAGGGTGACATCAGTGCGTATTCAAAATCGCTGGGTTGTGTTTATATTATTTTTAATCTGTTCTTTTGGTGTATTAATTGGTTTATATCAATATCGTCATACGAAAACTGTGGATTTGTCTAATCTTGAAATAAACGATATTAAATTAAATGAGAAGTTTGATAAAAAAGGCTATGAAGTAAATAAAAAAATTAAGTTTGATCGTTTTAAATTTTATAACAGTAAAGCTCACCCTGATCTTACCGTTAAAGTGAGAGAAAAGGATAACATCGTTAAGGGGATAATATTAGTAAGAGATGAAAAGATACATACTAATTTTGATGGGGGAATTGGTTCGCCGATAAATAACGCGATTGAAAATCTTGGATTCGGATATAAAAGAACAAAAGTTGGCAATGATTTCTCATCGGTAAAGTATATTGATAGAGATAACCATTTAAAATTAAACTTACTTTATCAAGATTTAGAAATTAAACGTATTGAATTTTTTAGTAAATAGCTTTAGGTCTTAAAGTTATAAAAAACGAATGAATAATTTTATTGGGATGAGTGACCTATATGAACAAGATTACTTATTTAAATGAATTAGAAACAGCACTTGATGCGCTACCTAGGCATTTAAGAGATCAAAAAATGTATGAATATGAACGTTATTTTTATGAGCAAGAACTTAATGGCGTTGATGAAGGGGAAATTTTAAAGAAGTTAAAAGACCCACAAGATGTTGCAGCTGAAACAAAAGCTAGAAGTGTTATTGATTATGCTGAATCTAAACCAACATTTGAAAATATTTCAAGAGCTGTTGCTGCTTCATTAAGTTTAGGCATTCTATCTATTTTTGTCATCCTTATACCAGTATCTATAGTTGGATTATTTGTATTAGCATTATTTTTAATATCACTTTTGCTGCTGTTTTGTCCAATTATTTTATTAGCATCAGCAATATCCAGAGGAATTGTGGACTCAATTAGTAATGTATTTTTTGCCATATCATATTCAGGATTAGGATTAGTATTTATCATTGTCATATTTAAGATTTTAGAATACATTTATCGTTTAATCTTAAAATATTTACTTTGGTATATTAAAACTGTCAAAGGAAGCGTTAGAAAATGAAGAAATTCTTTTTTATTGGGCTTTTAGTGTTTGTTGTCTTTTTTACAGCAGCAACCATTATTTGGTTCAGCTATGATAAAAACAAATATGGTACTAAACAATATGATAAAACATTCAAAGACGATGCTTTTGACAATGTATCTATAAATTTGGATAGTACAGAACTTCGTATAAAACGGGGGAATCAATTTAGAGTTAAATATGATGGTGACAATGATATATTAATTAATATAGTAGATAAGACGTTGAAGATTAGTGATAAAAGGTCTAAGACAAGAGGATATGCAATTGATATGAATCCTTTTCATGAGAATAAGAAAACGTTAACGATTGAAATGCCTGATAAAATGATTAAACGTTTAAATCTATCATCTGGAGCAGGAAGTGTTAGAATCAGTGATGTTGATTTAGAGAACACAAGTATTCAAAGCATTAACGGTGAAGTAGTTATTAAAAACTCAAATCTTGACGCACTAGATTCAAAGACAAATAATAGTTCTACTTATATTAGTAAAAGTAACATTAAAAATAGCAATATTAAAGTTGTTATTGGTACGCTACAAATCGACAAGAGTCAAATTAAACAATCCATATTTTTAAACGATCATGGTGACATTGAATTTAAAAACATGCCATCAAAAGTAGATGCAAAAGCTTCTACTAAACAAGGAGATATTCGTTTTAAGTATGATAGTAAACCTGAAGACACTATACTAAAGCTAAATCCGGGAACGGGTGATAGCGTAGTTAAAAATAAAACATTTACTAATGGTAAAGTTGGGAAAAGCGACAATGTTTTAGAATTTTATACGATTGATGGTAATATCAAAGTTGAATAAATAAAGGATGTAAGCACCGATATTAGGAAGCATAATTTCTCTAATATCGGTGTTATTTATTTGTTGGCAAAAGTTAAGTCGGTATCTATATTGCCAGTAAAGTGAGTGATATTAAGGTCTTGACCATCTAACCATGATTTGAAATCTATTATTTCTGGTGGCGCATTTTCTCCCAATGTAAAATATGCAGTTAATGTTTCAGGTTGATACATTGATGTATGGATGGTGCCAGACCAGCTTTTGAATAGTTTACTGTAAATTTCATACTGAGGATTATTGAATAACTTAAATGCTGTAGTCATATCTAAATTATCATTAGTTTGTGAAATGGTACGCGCCAGTCTTTCTTTAGATTCTTTTGTATAATTACGATTTTCATGTGTTAATATTTCAAAATGATTTGTACATATATTATCATAACGAACATCTATTGATCTCGGTGTCACTTCAACAATTGCATGGTTCAATGATTTGTCCATCAGTATGTAGCTAAATGAGCTTCTGTGTGGTATTTCTTTCAATAATTGGATTGCTTCTGTTACATTTCGGCAATTTTCAAGAATTAGACGACCAATCATATAACATACAAAACCATTTGCTGGTTTCTTCCGGTGCATAAAGTTATAGCCCATAGTTAATCCTGACTCATTCATACCATCCATTCTTCCAGTTACCCTTGATACAGGACCAATTTGAGCTAAACCGCTATCTGTAGGTTGATAAAGTAAGTAGCGACCATCATAAGTTGCAGGGTGGTAATCATAATTTCTAACCATGAAGTCTTTGCCTTGAAAGACCGTGCAACCACTTTCTTTTAAATCGGTAAAACGATAATGTCCAAAGTTTAAAATAATTTGGCGTGTTGGCATTTTGAGTATACTTTGTAGTCCCATTAATTCTTCCCATATTTGAGGTGCGTATGTTTGGAATATTTGATAAGTTTCATTTACATCTATATCGAAACGTGGGACACGTTTTTTCCATTCTTTTTCTCGATTTTTTAGAAGAGGTGTTTGTTGAAGCCATTTACCAGTTTTAACACCTAACTCGAAATGTGAACCTCTAAAAGTCATGATATCTGATGTCACTTGTTGCATATCATCGGCCCCTTTCTTTTTAGTTGTAATATATTGTAAATAAATAGTAATCGTATGTATATTGAATGTCATGTTAAATAAAGTTATATTTTACTAAATGAAATATAAAATTGTTTGAGGTGATTTCTCGGTGTATAAGACTTATCAATCAGTTAAAACATATTTTTATAGATGGTGGGGATATTGAGTTAAAAACTTAAAATCATCTTATCATAAATATCAATCTTAAGTTAGCATTCACGATAATAGTCATTGTTAACATTAGCATATAAGGTCATGTCACGTTGAAACAGAGGTTCCTCGGCATTTTTGAAAATAATCATTAGCTTGCTCACTATATAATTTGATGAATATATTTCGTGAAAGTGGGTATTTATTTAATGATTATTCTATATATGATAGTATAATGAAATGTAGATAGGTATTTAATTTAACAGAGGTGAAATTGAGATGTGGAATTTTATTAAATGTGTGTTTAAATTCGTATTTAGCTTAGTTGCTATTACAACATTAGTTGCTGGTGTTGGTGTAGTAGCATTTGCTTATATCTTTAAAAAAGATTTTGAAGATATTGAAAGAAAAACTAAAGAAATTATTTCTGATATTGAAAGTAAAAATAACTAATAACATTTAGAGGCTGGGACATAAATCCCTAAAAAACAGCAGTAAGATAATTTTCAATTAGAAAATATCTTACTGCTGTTCTCTATTTATACAATACTTCGTATTGAATGGCTTCGCTTTCCTAGGGTGCCGTCTCAGCCTTGGTCTTCGACTGGCACTGCTCCCTCAGGAGTCTCGCCATTAATACTACGTATTAACATGTAATTTTACTTTGAAATACTTTTAAAAAATAAGACACTTTGCCCAACTTGCACATAAATGTAAAATTCAATAAAATGAATTTTCTGTGTTGGGTCCCTTCTTATAATTTAATAAATACCACTAAACTAAATTAACGAGGTGCCTTATGTATAAAAATTATAACATGCCCCAACTACACTACCAATAGAAACTTCTGTTAGAATCCCTCAAAATGATATTTCACGATATGTTAATGAAATTGTTGAAACAATACCTGATAGCGAATTCGATGAATTCAGACATCATCGTGGCGCAACATCCTATCATCCAAAAATGATGTTAAAAATCATCTTATATGCATATACTCAATCTGTTTAATTATGTTCAAAGCATTAAGGTAACAAGACAATATCTAAGATATCAAAGATAGAAATTTTTTGACGTTGTTGCTGATTGTAAACATAACCATCAATTTCATAATTAATAGCATCAATACGATAAATGGTTAAGCGTACTGAATCTACAAAGCCATTATTATAAAATTTAACTTCTACAGGTTGGGCATATTGTAGCGCCTCGTGTAGCCGAATGTTTAGCTCAGCCAATTGATCATCTGATAATACAGGACGTGTAATTTTGTTTTGGTCGATAATGTATTGTTGAATCGTTTCGAATTGTTCGGGTAATGTTGCAAAAGGAGCCCATTTAATCATGCCTCTTCCCATAGGTATATTGTTATCTAGTAATTCTCTTGGAACGTTACGATAATCAGTTTCTTCTTCATAACTTGTCATCCTTAATTCACCCCAATCTGATAATTACATTATACGAACATGTGTTCTATTTTGCAACAAAAATTTTGTGGAAGCATAAACGCGTTAATAATTAATGCTCGTGTAAGTAAAAAAGAGGGATTAATTAAAATCGAATAATGACATATCACAGCAAATAGTTCTTTTAAAGTAGTTAAATAGTTTTAGCTTTAAGGAAATGATAAATGATTGTTAATTCTAGCTAAAATTTAATAAAATGAAAATAAGACTAACATGGAGGGGTAAAAGTAATGACAAATGGATATATTGGTTCTTACACTAAAAAGAATGGTAAAGGGATTTATCGTTTTGAATTAAACGAAAATCAGTCACGTATTGATTTATTAGAAACAGGATTTGAATTAGAAGCGTCTACATATTTGGTGCGTAATAATGAAGTTTTATATGGAATCAACAAAGAAGGAGAACAATGCGGTGTTGCAAGTTTGAAAATTGATGACAATGGTGAATTGCATTTATTAAATAAATGTTTGTCTTCAAAAGCTGGTACAGGTTGTTATGTATCGATTTCAGAAGATAAACGATATTTATTTGAAGCGGTATATGGTGCTGGCATCATACGTATGTATGAATTAAATACGCACACAGGTGAAATTATACGTCTAATTCAAGAACTTGCACATGATTTTCCAACAGGTACACATGAAAGACAAGATCATCCACACGCACATTATATTAATCAAACTCCAGATGGTAAGTACGTTGCAGTAACAGATTTAGGTGCTGATCGTATCGTTACTTATAAATTTGATGACAACGGGTTTGAATTTTATAAAGAATCTTTATTTAAAGATAGTGATGGGACAAGACATATTGAATTTCATGATAATGGAAAATTTGCTTATGTCGTACACGAATTATCAAATACTGTGAGTGTTGCAGAATATAATGACGGTAAATTTGAAGAGCTCGAGCGTCATTTAACAATTCCTGAAAACTTTGATGGAGATACTAAACTTGCAGCAGTGCGTTTATCTCATGATCAACAATTCTTATATGTATCTAATAGAGGGCATGATAGCATTGCAATTTTTAAAGTTCTTGATAATGGTCAACACTTAGAACTAGTAACAATTACTGAAAGTGGTGGTCAATTCCCAAGAGATTTTAATATTGCCTCATCAGATGACCTTTTAGTTTGTGCTCATGAGCAAGGAGATTCAGTTGTAACTGTTTTCGAAAGAAATAAAGAAACAGGTAAAATTACGCTATGTGATAACACTCGTGTAGCATCTGAAGGTGTATGTGTCATATTTTAATCTTTAATTAATCATGATAAAAAGAAAACCATGTTTCCAAAAAATTTGTGTATACCTTGAAATTTATTGTTTTCAAGAACATCAAATTATGGAAGCATGGTTTATTTTTGTCTCAAAAATTAATTTTTAAAGAAAGCTTTGATGTATTTAAATTTACCTTTATATGGTGGTAAATGGACACCTGATTCTAATCGTGTAGATTTGAAAATGTAGCTTTTTTCATGTGTAAAAGTGTCGAATGAATATTTACCATGATAGCGTCCCATACCTGAGGCGCCAACACCACCAAATGGTAATTTAGGATTCGCTAGGTGCATCAATGTATCATTAATAGCGCCGCCGCCAAATGATAGCTCGTTTATTACACGTTGTGTAGCATTTTCATCTTCGCTAAATAAATATAAACTCAAAGGTTTTGGTCTTTGGTGAATAAAGGCTATTGCTTCATCCAATGACTGATACGTTAAAATCGGTAAGATAGGACCAAAAATTTCTTCTTGCATAATTGCTGAATCACTTGTAACGTGATCTAACAATGTTGGTTCTATATAACGTTCATCCTCATCACTATGACCACCAAATACAATATTCATTTGTGCACTGTTAAGTAATGAAGTCAGACGATGATAATGTTTAAGGTTTACAATGCGGCCATAATCTGGACTTTGTTGTATATTTTGACCATAAAATTCACGCAACGTTTTTGATAGGGCTGTGATTAAATCATCTTTTACAGATTCGTGTACTAAAATGTAATCTGGTGCAACACATGTTTGGCCGGCATTAGTGAATTTCCCAAAACAAATGCGCTCACTAGCAACTTTAATATTCGCTGTTTCATCAACGATGACTGGAGATTTACCGCCCATTTCTAATGTCACAGGAACTAAATTTTCGCTGGCAGCTTGATAAACGATTTTGCCTACATTTTCACTTCCTGTAAAGAAGACATAGTCAAAAGGTAAGTGAATTAACGTTTGCGTTTCTTCAATTCCTCCCTCAATAACTTCAATGTAATTTGCATCAAATGTTTCATTGATTAACCGTTTAATCACTCGTGCAACATTAGGCGTCAACTCAGATGGTTTAATAATTGCCGTATTACCTGCTGCAATAGCACCGATTAAAGGTTCGAACACTAGTTGAAAAGGATAGTTAAATGGTGCAATGATCAAAACTGTTCCATAAGGTTCTTTTTTGATATAGCTTTTTGTTGGAAATAAATATAAAGGTGTGTCTACATTTTTTGTTTTAGTCCAGTTTTTAAGTTCCTTACGGGCAATTTTGATACTTTTCAAAGTTATGCCAATTTCAGTAGCATAAGCTTCGACTTTATTTTTTCCTAAATCTGTATATAGTGCTTCTAAAATATCGCTCTCGTATGATTTAATAGCTTTGCTTAACTTCTTTAATTGCTCTTTTCTAAAACTAATATCTTTAGTTTGTTGTGTATTGAAAAAAGCTTTACTGTCATAAAATTTTTGCTCAATGATATTCATAATGAAAAGAACCTCCTTATATGATTATTTTGGAAAAAGCGATTAATTGATTTGAATGTTGTGGCCGTTAATTTTAAATGGTCTTTCGAATTATATATGTTGAAAGTTGAAAATAGAGCGATGAATCGTGTACATAATAATATTTATAACTTTAATCATAACGAAAAAGGTAGGAAGAAAACAAAAATTTATACTCAACATCGCAAATATTTTAAGAAAATGTAAAGACAAAAGGGGAATTGTATAGAAATCACTAATCTGTGGGTTAGGGTAGCTAAAGGAATAAAAACTACTATTGAAAAAGGGTTGTAAATTAGTCAAACGTAAATAAAAAACAGTTCATTGAAAGTGAAATAAATTCTACTTTAATGAACTGTTAGTTAAATACAACATGTCTATAATTAGACAGTAATATAGTATTATTTTGTTAATGCTTCAGTGATTTGAGGTACGATTTGTTTTTTTCGAGAAACGACACCAGATAAGAAGGCCATGTCATCTTCTAATTGAACATTGAATGCTTCGCCAACTTTATCTTTTTCAGCACCTACAACTAAAATTTTAGAATCACTATTAATGATGTCAGTAACAACAAGTACAAATAAGTCATATTTTTCTTGTGCACTTACAGCTAACATTTCTTTTTCTAAATCTTCTTTACGATTTAACACTTCGTCAAGGTCAACAGCATTAACTTGTGCAATACGAGTCACATAGTCACCCATAGTAAATGATTTAGCATCCATGTTTAATAAGAATTCAACTGATTTATCAGTTGTTGAAGCACCTGCTTTTAACATATCTAAGCCGTACTTTTGAATATCAACTTTAGCAATATCTTTTAATTCTTCAGCTGCTTTAACATCTTGTTGTGTACATGTTGGTGATTTGAAAAGTAAGCTATCTGAGATAATTGCTGATAACATTAAACCGGCAATTTCAGGTTTAATTTCAAAGCCACGTTCTCTAAACATTTTGTATAAAATTGTAGCTGTACAACCAACTGGTTCAGCACGATAACATAAAGGACCAGCAGTTTCGAAATTTGCAATTCTGTGATGATCAATTACATGCTTAATTGTAGCAGAGGCAATCGTATCAGAACTTTGTTGGAATTCGTTATGATCAACTAAGATAACATCTTGACCATCTAAATCATCTGTTAATAATTCCGGAGCAGGTACATTAAATGTATCTAACGCGAATTGAGTTTCTGCACTCACATCACCTAAACGGTATGCTTTGGCTCCTGAATTACCTCGAAGTTGTTCAAATTCTGCCATAATAATCGCAGATGAAATTGCATCAGTGTCTGGATTCTTATGTCCGAAAATATATGTTTTAGCCATTGTCAAATATCTCCCTTGTAAATTGTATTCTTTATAATTATTTTAGCACGATTTAAACGTGTTGTTCTACCTCTGCACCTAATGAGTTTTTGAAATGTGCAAGTGCCCATTCATGCCCTTTTTGATTAAATGAAGCCACTCCCTCAGCAGGTACTGAAATTTTATAACCTAAGTTGTATGCAGAAATTGCTGTATGTAACACGCAAATATCGGTACATACACCAACGATTTCGACTTGATTAATACTTCTTTCTCTCAATAAACTATCAAGCGGGGTACCAAAGAACGAATCATAGCGCGTTTTATCAATGAAATGTACATTAGGTTGCGCTTTAATTGTTTCGTATAATTTACCTACTTTACCGTATAATTCTCTACCACTTGTATCTACGATATTGTGTGGTGGGAATAATTTACTTTCAGGATGATGAATGTCATGTAAATAATGTAAATCCATTAAAAAGAATATATGGTCTTGATAATAATTAAAGTCATTGATACGAGAAACAATAAAATCTTCAATATTTTGTCCAGGTTTACCGCATGTTAGTAAGCCGTCGTCTGCGATAAAGTCATATGAATAGTCAACAACTAATAGTGCGCGATGTGTCATTCAACATCTCTCCTATATAATAATAAAATAAACTCCCATCTATTCATAAATGCTAGAGTAATTTTTAACCCTAATGGTTAATATATAAATATAGATTAAGTATATAGATTAATCAACTTTTTTGGAAGAGCAAATCACGCAATCAACAAATAATATAAGAAGTTTTTGCGATAGTTTTAAAATAGCTGTAATAGAATACTAAATGTGACAAACTTAGAACTAATATCAAGTGTTGATGTTTTGAATATAAAAATGCTAATAGATGGCATCACGAGATTTATGACTATCTGTTAAATCAACCTAACACGATTATAATTTGAATAATTGGTTAATATATGAGTAATTAGAAAATAGACAAAGGATGACGATTTATGTATATCAATATGAAAGATTATGGGTTAACAGGCATAAACAAAACTAAAGATACTCGAGCAATACAACGTGCGTTAAATCGTGGAAGATGTAAACCAACGACAGTTTATATACCGAAAGGGACGTATGATATTTGCAAACCATTAACGATATATGGCAATACAACACTTTTGTTAGATAATGAAACTATTTTACGCCGATGTCATTCTGGTCCTTTATTAAAAAATGGTCGTCGCTTTGGTTTTTATCGTGGTTATAATGGACACAGTCATATTCATATTAAAGGCGGCAAGTTTGATATGAATGGTGTATCGTATCCTTATAACAATACAGCTATGTGCATTGGGCATGCTGAAGATATTCAATTAATAGGTGTGACCATTAAGAATGTAGTGAGTGGTCATGCAATTGATGCTTGTGGGATTAACGGACTCTATATTAAAAGCTGTTCATTTGAAGGATTCATAGACTATAGTGGCGAACGCTTTTATTCTGAAGCAATACAATTAGACATTCAAGTACCTGGTGCTTTTCCAAAATTCGGAACGACAGATGGTACGATAACGAAAAATGTCATTATCGAAGATTGTTATTTTGGACCTTCAGAATTGCCCGAAATGGGAAGTTGGAATCGTGCTATTGGCTCACATGCAAGTAGACATAATCGATACTATGAGAATATTCATATTAGAAATAATATATTTGAAGATATACAAGGTTATGCATTAACTCCCTTGAAGTATAAAGATGCTTTCATTATTAATAATAAGTTTATTAACTGTGAGGGTGGCATTAGATATTTAGGAGTTAGAGATGGTAAAAATGCAGCAGATGTGATGACAGGAAAAGACTTAGGTTCCCAAGCAGGCATAAATATGAATATAATTGGAAATGAATTTAAAGGATCAATGTCTAAAGATGCGATACATGTACGTAATTATAATAATGTTAAACATAAAGATGTATTAATCGTTGGGAATACATTCAATAATTCGACTCAATCAATTCATTTAGAAGATATTGATACAGTGTTTTTAAGTCCTGTTGAAGCGGGTATTCAAGTTACTACAATCAATGTAGATGAAATAAAAAAGTAAAAAGTTTCGCATGACATTAGGATTAAGAATAGTAGATAATTTTTGAAAGCGCATTCATAAAACGGTATAAATATGCTATAATAAACCCAATTATCTGATAAAAGGGGTATTTTGACGGTAATGATAATACAAGATAGACAACTTTCTATACTCTAATATAGTGAGTTGAAGTAGCTTGTCATAATCATCATGAGGGGGAAATTTATGGCTTATTTCAATCAACATCAATCAATGATATCGAAAAGGTATTTAACATTCTTTTCAAAATCAAAGAAAAAGAAACCGTTTAGTGCGGGACAACTTATTGGACTAATATTAGGTCCATTACTTTTCCTATTAACATTATTATTCTTTCATCCACAAGACTTACCTTGGAAAGGCGTCTATGTTTTAGCGATTACTTTATGGATTGCGACTTGGTGGATTACTGAAGCAATTCCTATTGCAGCAACGAGCTTATTACCAATTGTGTTATTACCATTAGGTCATATACTTACACCAGAACAAGTATCATCCGAATATGGCAATGATATTATCTTTTTGTTTTTAGGTGGATTTATTTTGGCAATTGCAATGGAAAGATGGAATTTACATACGAGAGTAGCGTTGACAATTATTAATTTGATTGGTGCAAGCACTTCAAAAATATTACTTGGATTCATGGTGGCAACAGGATTCTTATCTATGTTTGTATCGAACACTGCAGCTGTAATGATTATGATTCCGATTGGTTTAGCAATTATTAAGGAAGCACATGATTTACAAGAAGCCAATACGAATCAAACAAGTATTCAAAAGTTTGAAAAATCTCTAGTTTTAGCAATTGGCTATGCAGGTACGATTGGTGGCTTGGGTACATTAATCGGAACCCCGCCATTAATTATTTTAAAAGGACAATACATGCAACATTTTGGACATGAAATTAGTTTTGCTAAATGGATGATTGTAGGGATTCCAACGGTCATTGTTTTGTTAGGTATTACTTGGCTCTATTTAAGATATGTTGCGTTTAGACATGATTTGAAATATTTACCTGGTGGTCAGACGTTAATTAAACAAAAGTTAGACGAGCTTGGCAAAATGAAGTATGAAGAAAAGGTAGTACAAACTATCTTTGTACTTGCTAGCTTATTATGGATTACAAGAGAGTTTCTTCTGAAAAAATGGGAAGTTACGTCATCTGTTGCAGATGGTACGATTGCTATTTTTATATCAATATTATTATTTATTATTCCAGCTAAAAATACTGAAAAACATCGCCGTATCATTGACTGGGAAGTTGCAAAAGAGCTCCCTTGGGGTGTATTAATTTTATTTGGTGGCGGTTTAGCATTAGCGAAAGGTATTTCTGAAAGTGGTTTAGCAAAATGGTTAGGCGAACAGTTGAAATCATTAAATGGTGTTAGTCCGATTCTTATTGTAATTGTCATAACAATCTTTGTCTTATTTTTAACTGAAGTGACATCTAATACTGCAACTGCAACGATGATTTTACCGATTTTAGCAACGTTGTCTGTTGCTGTTGGAGTGCATCCATTACTACTTATGGCACCTGCAGCTATGGCGGCTAACTGTGCATACATGTTACCAGTAGGGACACCACCGAATGCAATTATCTTTGGTTCTGGTAAAATATCTATCAAACAAATGGCATCAGTAGGATTCTGGGTAAACTTAATCAGTGCAATAATTATTATTTTAGTCGTGTATTATGTAATGCCTATAGTTTTAGGTATTGATATAAATCAACCACTGCCATTGAAATAGTAATTGCAGATTAGAACGAAAAATAAAAGGTTACATTAGCAATTGCTTGGACGAGTGGTAACGAAACGTATACCGCAGCATCGTGTAAAAACAATACAAACAAAAGAAAGTCAACCAAGGATGGATTCCTATTTTAATCCTTGGTTGACTCTTTATTTTATTTAAATTGTAGAACCTAGAAAATAAAGTTTAATTAAAAGCACCAATCATTTCTACTTTGAAATCTAAGGTTTCTAAAATAGCAATGACTTTCTTTATATCGGTTGTAATTGCAGAATCAGCCTGAACGAAAAATCGATACATACCTAATTGTGTTTTTAAAGGACGAGACTCAATCCAGGATAAATTAATATTAAACAAAGCAAATGTATTAAGCACACTTGCTAACAACCCAGGTTTATCATGCATTGGTGTAATTAAAAACATCAATGATGTCGCATTTTGATCAAATTGCTGCTGATTTTTTATAACTAAAAAACGTGTCACGTTATGTGGATAGTCTTCAATATGTGTATCAATAGGTGTAAAACCATAAGCTTCGCCACTACCTAAAGGTGCAATTGCTGCAACGCCATTTTCAATTTTAGTCAAACTTTGAATTGTACTGTCGACATAATCATAGTCAAATTGATGTTGATGTATGTAATTTGTTGTTTGACTGATTGCTGGTGCAATAGAATACACTTTTTTAATATCAGAAATGGAATCTGTTCCATTACCATATAATGCAAAGTTAATATCTAAACGTATTTCACCGTGTGCAAAGACATCTTGCTGTGCAAGTGCATCTGCCACAATGTTGATTGTTCCTTCTATAGAATTTTCAATAGGGACAACACCAATCGATGTGTCATCATCTGCAACTGCCTTGATGACTTCAAATAAATTTGACTTTGGTTGAAAAGTTGCTTCATTTTCAGAAAAATACTGACGACAAGCCAAATATGAAAATGTACCTTTAGGGCCTAAATAATATAATTGCATATGCTACACCTCTACTAACTTAATGATGGAAAGGGCACTGGTTAGCATTTGATTCTTTCTTTTTATAGAAAAAGTTTGGATCTTTTACTGTATTGTCATATCCGTGATGATAATTTGACGTCAATGTTGGAGATAATGGCGGTGCTAGCCAAGACCATTTTCCGGTAACTTGACGACCTTGTTGTGCTTCGTTACGTTCGAATAGTTCGAATTGCTTTGCAGCGGTCAAATGATCGACAATTGATACGCCTTCTTTTTTAAAGGAATGATACACAGCATAGTTCAATTCAACAAGTGCTCGATCTTTATTAAATGAATTATTTTTAAGTGTATCAAATTCAAACGCATCTGCAACTTTTTCTAGTAAATTGTAACGGTAATCATCAATAAAGTTACGTACGCCAATTTCAGTTACCATATACCAACCGTTAAAGGGTGCAGTTGGATATACAATGCCACCGATTTTTAAGTCCATATTGGAAATGATAGGGACTGCATACCATTTTAAGTTCAATTTTCTTAATTTTGGATAATGATTATGTTCAATAGGTACTTCTTTAATTAATGAAGTAGGATATTCGTAAAATTTAACTGACTCATTAGGTAATTGGTAAATCAGTGGTAACACGTCAAAATTAGTACCTTTTCCTTTCCAACCTAAGTGATTTGCTAAGCGTGTAACTTCTTTTTCAGCAGGATCACCACAATTGTCATAGCCAGCATAGCGAATTAATTGATTGTTGAAAATTTTAGGTCCATCCTTTGGAGCATATATAGTAATATACGGCTTTAATTTACCTTCATTTGTAGCCTGTGTAATATGATAAGTAATTGATGATAAGAACGATGCTTCGTCAGTAACATCTCTTGCATCAATGACATTTAACGAATCCCAAAATAAACGACCAATGCAACGATTTGAATTACGCCAAGCCATTTTAGCACCATAAATAAGTTCTTCTTCTGTATGTGTATATGTCCCAGTTTCTTTTATTTCTAGTTCAATGTCATGTAAACGTTTATTGATAATTTGCGTTTCATAATGACACTCTTTATACATGTTTTCTATGAAAGCTTGAGCCTCTTTAAATAACATTAACAACACCTCGCTTTATATTATAGTCTACATTATTAAAATACTCTTAAAAATTATGTATATGTCATTAAATTGTTGGTTGATTTTAATTAAAAGTATGGAAATTAAGGGGCTCTTATGTATATAAAAAAATGAATTATGATAAAATGTAAGAAAATATTTAGGTCGATTGGAGAGATACAAGTGTACCAATTAGAAGACGACAGTTTAATGTTACATAATGACTTATATCAAATAAATATGGCTGAAAGTTATTGGAATGATAATATTCATGAAAAAATGGCTGTATTTGATTTGTATTTTAGAAAAATGCCATTTAATAGTGGCTATGCTGTTTTTAATGGTTTAAAACGCGTCATTGATTTTATAGAACATTTTGGATTTTCAGAATCTGATTTGGAATATTTAAAGTCTATTGGCTACAAGGATGATTTCTTATCATATTTAAAAGATTTAAAATTCACAGGCAGCATCCGTTCGATGCAAGAAGGCGAATTATGCTTTGGTAACGAACCATTGTTACGCGTAGAAGCACCATTGATTCAAGCGCAATTAATAGAAACAATTTTATTAAACATTGTAAATTTCCATACATTAATTACAACAAAGGCTAGCAGAATTCGTCAAATTGCATCAAATGATAAATTAATGGAGTTTGGTACACGTCGTGCGCAAGAAATTGATGCAGCATTGTGGGGCGCTAGAGCTGCTTACATCGGGGGCTTTGATTCTACAAGTAATGTTAGGGCGGGGAAATTATTTGGTATACCTGTGTCTGGTACACATGCACATGCATTTGTCCAAACTTATGGAGACGAATATGTTGCCTTCAAAAAATATGCTGAAAGTCATAAAAATTGTGTGTTCCTAGTAGATACATTCCATACTTTAAAATCTGGCGTGCCAAATGCAATAAAAGTTGCAAAAGAATTAGGTGACAAAATTAACTTTGTAGGTATTCGATTAGATTCTGGAGATATCGCTTATTTATCTAAAGAGGCAAGACGTATGCTTGATGAAGCAGGATTTACTGAAACTAAAATTATCGCGTCTAATGATTTGGATGAAGAAACGATTACGAGTTTGAAAGCACAAGGTGCAAAAGTAGATTCTTGGGGCGTTGGTACAAAGCTGATTACAGGATACGATCAACCAGCATTAGGTGCAGTATATAAACTTGTAGCTATTGAAAATGAAGATGGTTCATATAGTGATCGTATTAAATTATCAAATAACGCTGAAAAGGTTACGACGCCAGGTAAGAAAAATGTATATCGCATTATAAACAAGAAAACAGGTAAGGCAGAAGGCGATTATATTACTTTGGAAAATGAAAATCCATACGATGAACAACCTTTAAAATTATTCCATCCAGTGCATACTTATAAAATGAAATTTATAAAATCTTTCGAAGCCATTGATTTGCATCATAATATTTATGAAAATGGTAAATTAGTATATCAAATGCCAACAGAAGATGAATCACGTGAATATTTAGCACTAGGATTACAATCTATTTGGGATGAAAATAAGCGTTTCCTGAATCCACAAGAATATCCAGTCGATTTAAGCAAGGCATGTTGGGATAATAAACATAAACGTATTTTTGAAGTTGCGGAACACGTTAAGGAGATGGAAGAAGATAATGAGTAAATTACAAGACGTTATTGTACAAGAAATGAAAGTGAAAAAGCGTATCGATAGTGCTGAAGAAATTATGGAATTAAAGCAATTTATAAAAAATTATGTACAATCACATTCATTTATAAAATCTTTAGTGTTAGGTATTTCAGGAGGACAGGATTCTACATTAGTTGGAAAACTAGTACAAATGTCTGTTAACGAATTACGTGAAGAAGGCATTGATTGTACGTTTATTGCAGTTAAATTACCTTATGGAGTTCAAAAAGATGCTGATGAAGTTGAGCAAGCTTTGCGATTCATTGAACCAGATGAAATAGTAACAGTCAATATTAAGCCTGCAGTTGATCAAAGTGTGCAATCATTAAAAGAAGCCGGTATTGTTCTTACAGATTTCCAAAAAGGAAATGAAAAAGCGCGTGAACGTATGAAAGTACAATTTTCAATTGCTTCAAACCGACAAGGTATTGTAGTAGGAACAGATCATTCAGCTGAAAATATAACTGGGTTTTATACGAAGTACGGTGATGGTGCTGCAGATATCGCACCTATATTTGGTTTGAATAAACGACAAGGTCGTCAATTATTAGCGTATCTTGGTGCGCCAAAGGAATTATATGAAAAAACGCCAACTGCTGATTTAGAAGATGATAAACCACAGCTTCCAGATGAAGATGCATTAGGTGTAACTTATGAGGCGATTGATAATTATTTAGAAGGTAAGCCAGTTACGCCAGAAGAACAAAAAGTAATTGAAAATCATTATATACGAAATGCACACAAACGTGAACTTGCATATACAAGATACACGTGGCCAAAATCCTAATTTAATTTTTTCTTCTAACGTGTGACTTAAATTAAATATGAGTTAGAATTAATAACATTAAACCACATTCAGCTAGACTACTTCAGTGTATAAATTGAAAGTGTATGAACTAAAGTAAGTATGTTCATTTGAGAATAAATTTTTATTTATGACAAATTCGCTATTTATTTATGAGAGTTTTCGTACTATATTATATTAATATGCATTCATTAAGGTTAGGTTGAAGCAGTTTGGTATTTAAAGTGTAATTGAAAGAGAGTGGGGCGCCTTATGTCATTCGTAACAGAAAATCCATGGTTAATGGTACTAACTATATTTATCATTAACGTTTGTTATGTAACGTTTTTAACGATGCGAACAATTTTAACGTTGAAAGGTTATCGTTATATTGCTGCATCAGTTAGTTTTTTAGAAGTATTAGTTTATATCGTTGGTTTAGGTTTGGTTATGTCTAATTTAGACCATATTCAAAATATTATTGCCTACGCATTTGGTTTTTCAATAGGTATCATTGTTGGTATGAAAATAGAAGAAAAACTGGCATTAGGTTATACAGTTGTAAATGTAACTTCAGCAGAATATGAGTTAGATTTACCGAATGAACTTCGAAATTTAGGATATGGCGTTACGCACTATGCTGCGTTTGGTAGAGATGGTAGTCGTATGGTGATGCAAATTTTAACACCAAGAAAATATGAACGTAAATTGATGGATACGATAAAAAATTTAGATCCGAAAGCATTTATCATTGCGTATGAACCTCGAAACATACATGGTGGATTCTGGACTAAAGGCATTCGTCGTAGAAAGCTTAAAGATTATGAACCAGAAGAACTGGAAAGTGTAGTAGAACATGAAATTCAAAGTAAATGAGAATGAAACAATTGCTGATTGTTTGTCACGAATGAAAATGCAAGGGTATATGCCGGTAAAACGTATTGAAAAACCCGTGTTTCAAGAGCAAAAAGATGGCACGGTTGAAGTATCACATCAAGAAATCGTTTTTGTAGGTAAGAAAATCCAATAACATAATCCAATTTAAATAAAGACTATTTGAAGAGGAAAGGCTATTCAAAGTTTGAGTAATTTTACTTTGAATAGCCTATTTGTTTATACATGCAAGATGCTCGATCCATATTGTATGAGAAACCCCCAGCAAGCTATATAAAGCATATGCTGGGGGTTCTTAATATTTTAAAAATTATTGTTAGATTATATATATCGTCGCTTTTTCTAAAACAATCTCATCGCATGAAATTTTTTCTTCCTAGAGACCTTTAATAAGATTAATAGTTTACTTAATCATATCTAGATAGTCTTATGACTTATGCTTAATGAAAGTCATTCTAGGAGAAGTTCCCAAAGCTTCTGTGTTCATAATTGTTAGTAGTATTTTATTATCATTTGGTATAAATATTTCAATAACAATTGAGCTATTATTTTTATTATATAATGTGAGTTGTTTGTGTTCTGTATTTATATATTTGCAAATGTAATCAGAATCGTCTGAGGTACTGAGAATAAATTTTAAAGGACTATCATTTAAATCTTGAGGATGCCATTCTCCCTCAATAATATTAAGATAATACTTAGCCTCTGAATTACATTTGAATTTATCAATACTAAATAATTCAATTTGTTCCATAATATTATTTACCTTTCTAAAATACAAATTTTAATAACCATAAATAGATGAATACCATCGATAATGGTCGCCATTGGATACTGGAATAACATTGTTTTTAGCATCTTGAGTCATAAAACCATTATCCCATGGATTCCATATAATTATAACCTCTTGTCCATTATCTAATTTAGCGTTCCCAACAACTGCCATGGCATGCCCTGCGTGCATACCATTTCTTGATTCTACTCTACTACCTAAAACAGCAATTCCTTTATTATTTTTAGTAAGATTGTCAACTTCATTATATGTAGTCATTCTATTAAGAAGTTGTGGACTTCTTCCCTGAGTTTGTCCAAAATAAATCATCTCTCTTGGCGTTAAACCAGTAAATTGGAATCGTTGTCCTTGTAAGTTTGGGTGTAAAAATCTCATCACAGCTTCTGCATGATATTTGTTAGTATTATAAGTCGCATTTAGTAATTCAGACATCGTATAGCCTGCACACCAACCATTGTTACCTTGAGTTTCTCTTATCTTGAAATTCTCAAGTTTATTTATATATTGCTCGTTGTAAGTATAATTATTACTTTTAAATTGACTAGTTGGCATAGTGACAGAAACTTTTTGCTTTAGTTGCGTTACATTATTGCCAGTAGGTATACTCTCAGTCTTTTTTAACTTTTTATCTTCTAGACGTGGTGTTTTTAGTACTAGTTTAGCTTTATGATTTTGAGTAACCACATAGTAACCTTTTGAGTTTGTCAAAATAGTAATTTGTTGATCTTTATATTGATTTAAGACTTTAGATAAAAATGGAGAAACATTGATTGTGTATTTAGAAGATGAACTAGAATACTTAGTGATTTTTGGTGAAATTGTAACTATATAATCGATATTACCTTCAGTGTTCAAAACTGGAAAATAATAATTACCATCACTCTTTTTGTTGAATTTATAAATTTTAAAAGGTTCACCAAGTGTATACGAGGCTTTCTCTTTATTATAGATTTTATCAAGTGAAGTAA
Source organism: Staphylococcus aureus (assembly GCF_001027105.1). Lineage (GTDB taxonomy): Bacteria > Bacillota > Bacilli > Staphylococcales > Staphylococcaceae > Staphylococcus > Staphylococcus aureus. The sequence goes on along the minus strand of NZ_CP011526.1, from coordinate 1,977,762 downwards.
CATAAGAAAGATAGTCTTTTTGCGCTAAATTACGTACGTCAGTAGGAACACTCTTGTCCTCGACATTAACTTGCACATGCTTCTTATCTTTTGCTTTGATATTTGAATTGCTCTCAGCGTTTGCAATAGGGGTAACACTTAAAGAAAATATTAAACTTAAAGCTATTAATTTTGGAAAGTTTCTTTTCATATAAAAACTCCTTTATTTTATTATAAAATAATTATATTAAATTTAGTTAAGAGTTTCAATATAAAATTTTAATCTATGTTTAAAAAATAATTAATTTTTACACATTATCAGTTTATGTAATAATTTAGTAGCTTATTTACTAAATTGCAAACATCTCATTCAATAATTAATATGATCGAAAGTTTCATGAAAATATATTAGTCGATTTTGAAAGAAGCGTAGTCAATTTATGTCTTTCTATAAAAATTTACTATTAAAAAAATCTCTGCGTATTTTTCTATAATCAGTTTCGTATTTATACGATTCTGGAGTTCAATATTAATGTCTTATATTTAAAATGCCACACCTATGCAATAGAATATATATTCTTTTTGTGAGTAGAAAATTTGTTATATTAGAAGCGAATAATTTTAAAACATATTATGAAATGTAAGAAGAAATATTATGAAACTAGGAAAAGTAGATTGTTGAAAATTCCATACAATAGGAGAAGTAAAGTGAATAAATTCTGGTATTACTAAAGCTATTGATTGTCCTAATTGTAATAAAAAGTTGGATAGTGTAGTTGAGGGGAGAAAAACTAAAATGCAAAAATATATTCTCAATGGATCATTATAAATACCAATTAGATTAAAGTATTGCGAACATTTACAATTAGAAATCAGTATTAATCTGCCATAGATAATTGTATTAATGTAAAAAATAAAATAGAATGAGAATATACGGAAATTTTTTATACATTTATAACCAATTCTGTTAAACTGTGAAGAGTAGAGTTAAAAACGAACTTTTTGTTTATTTTTATTAAAAAATGTTCTGTTTTTGAAAATTCGAGTATACATACGATAGGAGTTAAAAAAATGATTGAACGCTATTCTAGAGAAGAAATGTCTAATATTTGGACTGATCAAAATCGCTATGAAGCATGGTTAGAAGTGGAAATTTTAGCATGTGAAGCATGGAGTGAATTAGGACATATACCGAAAGCTGACGTACAAAAAATTCGTCAAAACGCAAAGGTAAATGTCGAACGTGCACAAGAAATTGAACAAGAAACGCGCCATGATGTTGTAGCCTTTACTAGACAAGTTTCTGAAACGCTAGGTGAAGAACGTAAGTGGGTACATTATGGTTTAACTTCTACTGATGTTGTAGATACAGCTTTAAGTTTCGTTATTAAACAAGCAAATGACATTATTGAAAAAGATTTAGAAAGATTTATCGACGTTTTAGCTGAAAAAGCAAAAAATTATAAATATACATTGATGATGGGACGTACACATGGAGTGCATGCAGAACCAACTACATTTGGTGTCAAAATGGCATTGTGGTACACGGAAATGCAACGTAACTTACAACGTTTCAAACAAGTAAGAGAAGAAATTGAAGTAGGGAAAATGAGTGGTGCAGTAGGTACTTTTGCTAACATTCCTCCTGAAATAGAAAGTTATGTGTGTAAACATTTAGGTATTGGCACAGCGCCTGTATCAACGCAAACATTGCAACGCGATCGACATGCATACTATATTGCGACATTAGCATTAATCGCGACATCACTAGAAAAATTTGCCGTTGAAATACGTAACCTTCAAAAAACCGAAACGAGAGAAGTTGAAGAAGCATTTGCAAAAGGCCAAAAAGGTTCATCTGCAATGCCTCATAAACGAAATCCAATTGGTTCTGAAAATATCACAGGTATTTCAAGAGTCATTCGTGGTTATATTACTACAGCTTATGAGAATGTGCCATTATGGCATGAAAGAGATATTTCTCATTCTTCTGCTGAGCGTATTATGTTACCAGATGTTACAATAGCACTAGATTATGCATTGAATCGTTTCACAAATATTGTGGACCGTTTAACTGTATTTGAAGATAATATGCGTAATAACATAGATAAAACATTTGGTCTGATTTTCTCACAACGTGTCTTATTAGCATTAATTAATAAAGGTATGGTTCGTGAAGAAGCATACGACAAAGTACAACCAAAAGCGATGATATCTTGGGAAACGAAAACACCGTTCCGTGAATTAATCGAACAAGATGAGTCTATTACAAGTGTTTTAACAAAAGAAGAATTGGATGAATGTTTCGATCCTAAACATCATTTGAATCAAGTTGACACTATTTTCGAACGCGCTGGATTAGCATAAAATTAAATAAAGTAACGATTCAGATTTAATAAAATATAAATCGCTACACTTTAATAGATTAATGCGTTAAAATGACATAAAGAATAAAATTATAGGGGTTGTTTCGATATGCAAATTGAAAAATTACGAGGTGCAGCGTTAGATGAATTGTTTGATGCAATACTAACGTTAGAAAATAGAGAAGAATGTTACCAATTTTTCGATGATTTGTGTACTGTAAATGAAATTCAATCACTGTCTCAAAGATTACAAGTTGCTAAAATGATTAAGCAAGGTTATACCTATGCAACGATTGAACAAGAATCTGGAGCATCGACTGCAACGATTTCTAGAGTGAAGCGTTCATTACAATGGGGTAATGATGCTTATACAATGATTTTAGATCGTATGAATATTGAAACAAATGAATAATAAATGAACGATAAACAATGGTTATCTATCTGCACTAATAAGGTAGATAATCATTGTTTTTTCACGAAAAAATTTACAGAGTAAAAGAACTTAAATTTCATATTAAGTCTTTAGAACTCGACACTTAAAAATGCTATAATCATATGTATGTTAAAAAAGGAGTTTCGGAAAATGTATGACATTAAAAAATGGCGCCATATTTTTAAATTAGACCCAGCTAAACATATTTCAGATGATGATTTAGATGCGATTTGTATGTCTCAAACAGATGCAATTATGATTGGTGGAACTGATGACGTTACTGAAGATAATGTCATTCATTTAATGAGCAGAGTAAGAAGATACCCATTGCCTTTAGTACTTGAAATATCAAACATCGAAAGTGTAATGCCTGGTTTTGATTTTTATTTTGTACCTACAGTACTGAACAGTACAGATGTTGTATTTCACAATGGTACATTATTAGAAGCGCTTAAAACATATGGACATAGTATAGATTTTGAGGAAGTAATATTTGAAGGGTATGTCGTGTGCAATGCTGATAGCAAAGTGGCAAAACATACCAAAGCAAATACAGATTTAACAACAGAAGATTTAGAAGCATATGCCCAAATGGTCAATCATATGTATCGATTACCGGTTATGTATATAGAGTATAGTGGCATTTATGGCGACGTATCAAAGGTTCAAGCTGTCTCAGAACATCTAACAGAAACGCAACTTTTTTATGGTGGCGGTATTTCCTCAGAACAACAAGCGACAGAGATGGCAGCTATTGCAGATACAATTATCGTCGGTGATATTATTTATAAAGATATTAAAAAAGCTTTAAAAACAGTAAAAATAAAGGAGTCTAGTAAATGAATGCGTTATTAAATCATATGAATACAGAGCAAAGTGAAGCTGTAAAGACAACAGAAGGACCATTGTTAATTATGGCAGGTGCTGGTTCAGGGAAGACACGTGTTTTAACACATAGAATTGCTTATTTATTAGACGAAAAAGATGTCTCACCATACAATGTTTTGGCTATTACTTTTACAAATAAAGCTGCAAGAGAAATGAAAGAACGTGTTCAAAAATTAGTAGGTGATCAAGCAGAAGTTATTTGGATGTCAACATTCCACTCAATGTGTGTTCGTATTTTACGTCGTGATGCAGATCGAATTGGTATAGAACGCAATTTTACGATAATTGATCCTACAGACCAAAAATCTGTTATTAAAGACGTCTTAAAAAATGAAAATATTGATAGTAAAAAGTTTGAACCTCGTATGTTTATCGGTGCGATCAGTAATTTGAAAAATGAACTTAAAACACCTGCAGATGCTCAAAAAGAAGCCACAGATTATCACTCGCAAATGGTAGCAACGGTTTATAGTGGATATCAACGCCAATTGTCACGTAATGAAGCGTTAGATTTTGATGACCTTATTATGACAACGATTAACTTATTTGAGCGTGTACCAGAAGTTCTAGAATATTATCAGAACAAATTCCAATATATTCATGTAGATGAGTATCAAGATACTAATAAAGCACAATACACATTAGTTAAATTATTAGCAAGTAAGTTTAAAAACTTATGTGTTGTAGGTGACTCAGATCAGTCAATTTATGGTTGGCGTGGTGCTGATATTCAAAATATCTTATCATTTGAAAAAGACTATCCAGAAGCGAATACAATCTTTTTAGAGCAAAATTATCGTTCGACGAAAACGATTTTAAATGCGGCTAACGAAGTGATTAAAAATAATTCTGAACGTAAGCCAAAAGGACTGTGGACTGCAAATACGAATGGTGAGAAAATTCATTACTATGAAGCAATGACGGAACGTGATGAAGCGGAATTTGTAATACGAGAAATTATGAAGCATCAACGTAATGGTAAGAAATATCAAGATATGGCAATTTTATATAGAACGAATGCACAATCACGTGTACTTGAGGAAACATTCATGAAATCTAATATGCCATACACAATGGTTGGTGGCCAAAAGTTCTATGACCGTAAAGAAATCAAAGATTTATTAAGTTATTTGCGTATAATTGCCAATAGTAATGATGACATTAGTTTGCAACGTATTATTAATGTTCCAAAAAGAGGTGTAGGTCCTTCATCTGTTGAAAAAGTTCAAAACTATGCACTTCAAAACAATATCAGTATGTTTGATGCACTTGGAGAAGCTGATTTTATCGGATTGTCAAAAAAGGTGACACAAGAGTGTCTTAATTTTTACGAGTTAATCCAAAGCTTGATAAAAGAACAAGAATTTTTAGAAATTCATGAAATAGTTGATGAAGTATTACAAAAGTCTGGCTATCGAGAAATGCTTGAACGTGAAAATACATTAGAATCTCGAAGTAGATTAGAAAACATCGATGAATTTATGTCAGTACCAAAAGACTATGAGGAAAATACCCCATTAGAAGAACAGTCATTAATTAACTTTTTAACGGATTTATCGTTAGTAGCTGATATTGATGAGGCAGATACTGAAAATGGCGTAACACTAATGACGATGCACTCGGCTAAGGGCCTTGAATTTCCAATTGTCTTTATAATGGGGATGGAAGAATCTTTATTCCCACATATTAGAGCGATTAAGAGTGAAGATGATCATGAAATGCAAGAAGAACGTCGTATTTGTTATGTAGCAATTACAAGGGCTGAAGAGGTGTTATATATCACTCATGCGACATCAAGAATGTTATTTGGTCGCCCTCAGTCAAATATGCCATCCAGATTTTTAAAGGAAATTCCAGAATCACTATTAGAAAATCATTCAAGTGGCAAACGACAAACGATACAACCTAAGGCAAAACCTTTTGCTAAACGCGGATTTAGTCAACGAACAACGTCAACGAAAAAACAAGTATTGTCATCTGATTGGAATGTAGGTGACAAAGTGATGCATAAAGCCTGGGGAGAAGGCATGGTGAGTAATGTAAACGAGAAAAATGGCTCAATCGAACTAGATATTATCTTTAAATCACAAGGGCCAAAACGTTTGTTAGCGCAATTTGCACCAATTGAAAAAAAGGAGGATTAAGGGATGGCTGATTTATCGTCTCGTGTGAACGAGTTACATGATTTATTAAATCAATACAGTTATGAATACTATGTAGAGGATAATCCATCTGTACCAGATAGTGAATATGACAAATTACTTCATGAACTGATTAAAATAGAAGAGGAGCATCCTGAGTATAAGACTGTAGATTCTCCAACAGTTAGAGTTGGCGGTGAAGCCCAAGCCTCTTTCAATAAAGTCAACCATGACACGCCAATGTTAAGTTTAGGGAATGCATTTAATGAGGATGATTTGAGAAAATTCGACCAACGCATACGTGAACAAATTGGCAACGTTGAATATATGTGCGAATTAAAAATTGATGGCTTAGCAGTATCATTGAAATATGTTGATGGATACTTCGTTCAAGGTTTAACACGTGGTGATGGAACAACAGGTGAAGATATTACCGAAAATTTAAAAACAATTCATGCGATACCTTTGAAAATGAAAGAACCATTAAATGTAGAAGTTCGTGGTGAAGCATATATGCCGAGACGTTCATTTTTACGATTAAATGAAGAAAAAGAAAAAAATGATGAGCAGTTATTTGCAAATCCAAGAAACGCTGCTGCGGGATCATTAAGACAGTTAGATTCTAAATTAACGGCAAAACGAAAGCTAAGCGTATTTATATATAGTGTCAATGATTTCACTGATTTCAATGCGCGTTCGCAAAGTGAAGCATTAGATGAGTTAGATAAATTAGGTTTTACAACGAATAAAAATAGAGCGCGTGTAAATAATATCGATGGTGTTTTAGAGTATATTGAAAAATGGACAAGCCAAAGAGAGTCATTACCTTATGATATTGATGGGATTGTTATTAAGGTTAATGATTTAGATCAACAGGATGAGATGGGATTCACACAAAAATCTCCTAGATGGGCCATTGCTTATAAATTTCCAGCTGAGGAAGTAGTAACTAAATTATTAGATATTGAATTAAGTATTGGACGAACAGGTGTAGTCACACCTACTGCTATTTTAGAACCAGTAAAAGTAGCTGGTACAACTGTATCAAGAGCATCTTTGCACAATGAGGATTTAATTCATGACAGAGATATTCGAATTGGTGATAGTGTTGTAGTGAAAAAAGCAGGTGACATCATACCTGAAGTTGTACGTAGTATTCCAGAACGTAGACCTGAGGATGCTGTCACATATCATATGCCAACCCATTGTCCAAGTTGTGGACATGAATTAGTACGTATTGAAGGCGAAGTAGCACTTCGTTGCATTAATCCAAAATGCCAAGCACAACTTGTTGAAGGATTGATTCACTTTGTATCAAGACAAGCCATGAATATTGATGGTTTAGGCACTAAAATTATTCAACAGCTTTATCAAAGCGAATTAATTAAAGATGTTGCTGATATTTTCTATTTAACAGAAGAAGATTTATTACCTTTAGACAGAATGGGGCAGAAAAAAGTTGATAATTTATTAGCTGCCATTCAACAAGCTAAGGACAACTCTTTAGAAAATTTATTATTTGGTCTAGGTATTAGGCATTTAGGTGTTAAAGCGAGCCAAGTGTTAGCAGAAAAATATGAAACGATAGATCGATTACTAACGGTAACTGAAGCGGAATTAGTAGAAATTCATGATATAGGTGATAAAGTAGCACAATCTGTAGTTACTTATTTAGAAAATGAAGATATTCGTGCTTTAATTCAAAAATTAAAAGATAAACATGTTAATATGATTTATAAAGGTATCAAAACATCAGATATTGAAGGACATCCTGAATTTAGTGGTAAAACGATAGTACTGACTGGTAAGCTACATCAAATGACACGCAATGAAGCATCTAAATGGCTTGCATCACAAGGTGCTAAAGTTACAAGTAGCGTTACTAAAAATACAGATGTCGTTATTGCTGGTGAAGATGCAGGTTCAAAATTAACAAAAGCACAAAGTTTAGGTATTGAAATTTGGACAGAGCAACAATTTGTAGATAAGCAAAATGAATTAAATAGTTAGAGGGGTATGTCGATGAAGCGTACATTAGTATTATTGATTACAGCTATCTTTATACTCGCTGCTTGTGGTAACCATAAGGATGACCAGGCTGGAAAAGATAATCAAAAACATAACAATAGTTCAAATCAAGTAAAAGAAATTGCAACGGATAAAAATGTACAAGGTGATAACTATCGTACATTGTTACCATTTAAAGAAAGCCAGGCAAGAGGACTTTTACAAGATAACATGGCAAATAGTTATAATGGCGGCGACTTTGAAGATGGTTTATTGAACTTAAGTAAAGAAGTATTTCCAACAGATAAATATTTGTATCAAGATGGTCAATTTTTGGACAAGAAAACAATTAATGCCTATTTAAATCCTAAGTATACAAAACGTGAAATCGATAAAATGTCTGAAAAAGATAAAAAAGACAAGAAAGCGAATGAAAATTTAGGACTTAATCCATCACACGAAGGTGAAACAGATCCTGAAAAGATTGCAGAAAAATCACCAGCCTATTTATCTAACATTTTAGAGCAAGATTTTTATGGTGGTGGAGATACAAAAGGTAAGAATATTAAAGGTATGACGATTGGTTTAGCTATGAATAGTGTTTATTACTATAAAAAAGAAAAAGATGGATCGACTTTTAGTAAAAAACTAGATGATAGCGAAGTTAAAAAGCAAGGTAAACAAATGGCTAGTGAGATATTATCAAGGTTACGTGAAAATGATGATTTAAAAGATATACCAATTCATTTTGCAATTTATAAGCAATCAAGTGAAGATTCAATCACACCAGGTGAATTTATCACTCAAGCGACTGCAGAAAAGAGTCAAACAAAGCTTAATGAATGGCATAATATCAATGAAAAATCAGCTTTATTACCTTCTTCAACAGCAGCAGATTATGATGAAAATTTAAATAATAATTTCAAGCAATTTAATGATAATTTGCAATCATATTTTTCTAATTTCACACAAGCAGTAGGGAAAGTTAAATTTGTTGATAAAAAGCCACAACGATTAGTAGTAGATTTACCAATCGATTACTATGGACAAGCTGAAACAATTGGTATTACACAGTACGTTACTGAACAAGCGAATAAATATTTCGATAAAATCGATAACTATGAAATTCGTATTAAAGATGGTAACCAACCACGTGCTTTAATTAGTAAGACAAAAGATGACAAAGAACCGCAAGTTCATATTTACAGTAATTAATTGTAAATTAAAGATAATAAAAAGGTACCAATGTTAGTCATAATTTTGATTAACATTAGTACCTTTTTAATTTGTTAAGACTTATGAATTATTTTTCTCTAACGATGTCACGAACTTTGTTTAAGTCAGTTTCAACAAATGCACCAGGTTTTTTAGTAAGTTTACTTACAACATATGTAACGATTACACTTACAATAAATCCAGGAATAATTTCATATAAGCCGAATATTTCGTTGATATGTGCCAATGGTTTAATCCACGCAATCCAAACGATAACGACTAAGGCACCTGAAACCATTCCACTTACAGCACCGGCACGTGTCAAACCTTTCCAGTAAAGTGCAAATAGCACAAGTGGACTGAACGATGCACCAAATCCGGCCCAAGCGTTACCTACTAAGTTTAGAATTGTGTCGTTTGGATTCCATGCAATCGCGATGGCAACAATTGCTACAACTAATACAGATAATCTTCCAATCATAACAAATTCTTTTTGGTGCGTTTTAGCTTTTTCTTCACCACGAATTAATTTATAAAAGTCTTCCGTTAGTGAACTAGATGTTACAAGTAATTGTGAAGAAATCGTGCTCATAATTGCAGCTAGAATCGCAGCAAGTAAGAAACCACCTACAAGAGGATGGAAGAGTACTTGACTCATCACGATGAATAATGTCTCAGGATCTTCTAGTTTAATATGATAAGCAGGTACGAATGCAATACCTGTTAAACCAACAGCCACAGCGCCTAATAAACCAACAGCCATCCAGCTAATACCTAAACGTCTAGCTTTAGGTAGCATCTTGTGTGATTTAATAGACATAAACCTTACAATGATATGAGGTTGACCGAAATAACCTAATCCCCATGAAAATAGAGAGATAATTCCTATAAATGATAACCCTTTAAATAAATTTAAATTTGTAGGTTTCATAGCTGCTACATCATGAAACGTTCCCCAGCCGTTTAAATTCATCATAGCAACAATAGGGACCATAACCATCGCAATTAACATAATGACACCTTGGAAGAAATCTGTAATTGATACAGCTAAATATCCACCAAAGAAAGTATAGAAAATGACAATGAAAGCAACTAATATTAAACCGAAATGATAATCTAATCCAAAAGCACTTTCAAATAGTTTACCACCAGATACGAAACCAGAATGTGTATATAATGTAAAGAATACTACGATAATCAATCCAGAAATAATCTTTAACACATTATTTTTATCGTTTAAACGATTTTTAAAGAAATCTGGTAATGTAATTGCATCTCCAGCTAATTCGGTATAAACACGAAGTCTAGGAGCAACAACAAAGTAATTTATATAAGCACCTAATGTTAAACCGATTGTAATCCACATAGCTGATAGACCAGTGCTATAGACAGAACCAGGTAGCCCCATAATCATCCATCCACTCATATCTGAAGCTCCAGCTGATAATGCAGTAATATACGGTCCAATACTACGTCCACCTAACATGTACTCGCTTAGGTTACCAGTTGCTTGCTTGTAACCGTAAAAGCCAATAACGATTAGTATCAAGAAGTAGACGGCAATCATAATATAAGTTTGCCAATTGGCATCTACTTGTTGACTTAATGCTGTCCCCATTGTAAGCATGATAAACACTCCCTTTATTTAATTTATAATTTAGTTACTTGAAAACATTATACATAAAGATAAATGTTTAGAAAAGTAGGAAAATTAAATTTATTCTTTTTGAAATACTTGCATACCAATATAGAAAGCGCTTTCGTATTTTTTGGATATGAGCAAATTTTTATAATTAAAATTGCATAATCATAATATTGAATTGGGTTGTCTAATATTAAAAGAGTGTTGTTTTCATAAAAAATGATTTGATAAACGAATGATAATGTTTATACAGTTTATATGTAATTAAAGTAGCACCTCATAAATACTTAGATTTTTAATTGGAAATTTGATACAATTTAGTGATGAATGACTTAAAGGAGGCTTTTATTAATGACAAAAGTAACACGTGAAGAAGTTGAGCATATCGCGAATCTTGCAAGACTTCAAATTTCTCCTGAAGAAACGGAAGAAATGGCCAACACATTAGAAAGCATTTTAGATTTTGCAAAACAAAATGATAGCGCTGATACAGAAGGCGTTGAACCTACATATCACGTTTTAGATTTACAAAACGTTTTACGTGAAGATAAAGCAATTAAAGGTATTCCACAAGAATTAGCTTTGAAAAATGCCAAAGAAACAGAAGATGGACAATTTAAAGTGCCTACAATCATGAATGAGGAGGACGCGTAAGATGAGCATTCGCTACGAATCGGTTGAGAATTTATTAACTTTAATAAAAGACAAAAAAATCAAACCATCTGATGTTGTTAAAGATATATATGATGCAATTGAAGAGACTGATCCAACAATTAAGTCTTTTCTAGCGCTGGATAAAGAAAATGCAATCAAAAAAGCGCAAGAATTGGATGAATTACAAGCAAAAGATCAAATGGATGGCAAATTATTTGGTATTCCAATGGGTATAAAAGATAACATTATTACAAACGGATTAGAAACAACATGTGCAAGTAAAATGTTAGAAGGTTTTGTGCCAATTTACGAATCTACTGTAATGGAAAAACTACATAATGAAAATGCCGTTTTAATCGGTAAATTAAATATGGATGAGTTTGCAATGGGTGGTTCAACAGAAACATCTTATTTCAAAAAAACAGTTAACCCATTTGACCATAAAGCAGTGCCAGGTGGTTCATCAGGTGGATCTGCAGCAGCAGTTGCAGCTGGCTTAGTACCATTTAGCTTAGGTTCAGACACAGGTGGTTCAATTAGACAACCGGCTGCATATTGTGGCGTTGTCGGTATGAAACCAACATACGGTCGTGTATCTCGATTTGGATTAGTTGCTTTTGCATCTTCATTAGACCAAATTGGTCCATTGACTCGAAATGTAAAAGATAATGCAATCGTATTAGAAGCTATTTCTGGTGCAGATGTTAATGACTCTACAAGTGCACCAGTTGATGATGTAGACTTTACATCTGAAATTGGTAAAGATATTAAAGGATTAAAAGTTGCATTACCTAAAGAATACTTAGGTGAAGGTGTAGCTGATGACGTAAAAGAAGCAGTTCAAAACGCTGTAGAAACTTTAAAATCTTTAGGTGCTGTCGTTGAGGAAGTATCATTGCCAAATACTAAATTTGGTATTCCATCATATTACGTGATTGCATCATCAGAAGCTTCGTCAAACCTTTCTCGTTTTGACGGAATTCGTTATGGTTATCATTCTAAAGAAGCTCATTCATTAGAAGAATTATATAAAATGTCAAGATCTGAAGGTTTCGGTAAAGAAGTAAAACGTCGTATTTTCTTAGGTACATTTGCATTAAGTTCAGGTTACTATGATGCTTACTATAAAAAATCTCAAAAAGTTAGAACATTGATTAAAAATGACTTTGATAAAGTATTCGAAAATTATGATGTAGTAGTTGGTCCAACAGCGCCTACAACTGCGTTTAATTTAGGTGAAGAAATTGATGATCCATTAACAATGTATGCCAATGATTTATTAACAACACCAGTAAACTTAGCTGGATTACCTGGTATTTCTGTTCCTTGTGGACAATCAAATGGCCGACCAATCGGTTTACAGTTCATTGGTAAACCATTCGATGAAAAAACGTTATATCGTGTCGCTTATCAATATGAAACACAATACAATTTACATGACGTTTATGAAAAATTATAAGGAGTGGAAATCATGCATTTTGAAACAGTTATAGGACTTGAAGTTCACGTAGAGTTAAAAACGGACTCAAAAATGTTTTCTCCATCACCAGCGCATTTTGGAGCAGAACCTAACTCAAATACAAATGTTATCGACTTAGCATATCCAGGTGTCTTACCAGTTGTTAATAAGCGTGCAGTAGACTGGGCAATGCGTGCTGCAATGGCACTAAATATGGAAATCGCAACAGAATCTAAGTTTGACCGTAAGAACTATTTCTATCCAGATAATCCAAAAGCATATCAAATTTCTCAATTTGATCAACCAATTGGTGAAAATGGATATATCGATATCGAAGTCGACGGTGAAACAAAACGAATCGGTATTACTCGTCTTCACATGGAAGAAGATGCTGGTAAGTCAACACATAAAGGTGAGTATTCATTAGTTGACTTGAACCGTCAAGGTACACCGCTAATTGAAATCGTATCTGAACCAGATATTCGTTCACCTAAAGAAGCATATGCATATTTAGAAAAATTGCGTTCAATTATTCAATACACTGGTGTATCAGACGTTAAGATGGAAGAGGGATCTTTACGTTGTGATGCTAACATCTCTTTACGTCCATATGGTCAAGAAAAATTTGGTACTAAAGCCGAATTGAAAAACTTAAACTCATTTAACTATGTACGTAAAGGTTTAGAATATGAAGAAAAACGCCAAGAAGAAGAATTGTTAAATGGTGGAGAAATCGGACAAGAAACACGTCGATTTGATGAATCTACAGGTAAAACAATTTTAATGCGTGTTAAAGAAGGTTCTGATGATTACCGTTACTTCCCAGAGCCTGACATTGTACCTTTATATATTGATGATGCTTGGAAAGAGCGTGTTCGTCAGACAATTCCTGAATTACCAGATGAACGTAAAGCTAAGTATGTAAATGAATTAGGTTTACCTGCATACGATGCACACGTATTAACATTGACTAAAGAAATGTCAGATTTCTTTGAATCAACAATTGAACACGGTGCAGATGTTAAATTAACATCTAACTGGTTAATGGGTGGCGTAAACGAATATTTAAATAAAAATCAAGTAGAATTATTAGATACTAAATTAACACCAGAAAATTTAGCAGGTATGATTAAACTTATCGAAGACGGAACAATGAGCAGTAAAATTGCGAAGAAAGTCTTCCCAGAGTTAGCAGCTAAAGGTGGTAATGCTAAACAGATTATGGAAGATAATGGCTTAGTTCAAATTTCTGATGAAGCAACACTTCTAAAATTTGTAAATGAAGCATTAGACAATAACGAACAATCAGTTGAAGATTACAAAAATGGTAAAGGCAAAGCTATGGGCTTCTTAGTTGGTCAAATTATGAAAGCGTCTAAAGGTCAAGCTAATCCACAATTAGTAAATCAACTATTAAAACAAGAATTAGATAAAAGATAATTTAAATCATCAAACTATGAAGATTTAAAAAATAAACCCTTGATTGCTGACTTAGATGCAATCGAGGGTTTATTTATATCTATAGAAGTCAAATTACTTTTAACTTTATTCATTGTACATGTTAATGGTAAAAATATTAATTTTATTAATGCGTTAGCTTTAATTATATTAAGGCAAACTGTATAATAAAAAGGTATAAAACATTTTTGTATAAAGACAACATTATATTTACAACATCATTTTAAAGGTAAAATAGCATAACTGACGAAGTCTATATAATGAAGAACGGCAAAAAATGCTGAATAAATAACAAGCTTTGTACATATTGAGATAGTATTTGTTTAAGATACAAGTTGGTCTTTAACGATATTAAGAATGATGAAATAAGACTGAGCCTGGGTCATAAATTCAATGTCCTAGGCACTACAATGTTATATTGGCTGTAGTTGACTGAAAGAAAATACGCTTGTAACAAGCTTTTTTCAATTCTAGTGGGGCCCCAACATAGAAGCTGACTTTCTGTCAGCTTACAATAATGTGCAAGTTGGCGGGGCCCCCAAACAAAGAAGCTGACTTTCTGTCAGCTTACAATAATGTGCAAGTTGGGGTGGGGCCCCAACATAGAGAATTTCGAAAGGAAATTCTACAGACAATGCAAGTTGGGGTAGAACGAAATAAATTTTGTTAAATATTATTTCTGTCCCACTCCCTATTAGACGAAACAAAGATGAAGTTAAAATATATGAATTTTAAGTAGAGGGATAAGATATGAGGAAACGTGCTAGAATCATTTATAACCCGACATCAGGTAAAGAGCTATTTAAAAGAGAATTACCTGATGCCTTAATAAAATTAGAAAAAGCGGGATATGAAACGAGTGCATATGCAACCGAGAAAATAGGTGATGCCACACTTGAAGCAGAAAGAGCTATGCATGAAAATTATGATGTATTAATCGCTGCAGGTGGTGATGGAACATTAAATGAAGTAGTTAATGGTATCGCAGAAAAGCCTAATCGTCCTAAGCTAGGTGTCATTCCTATGGGTACTGTTAATGACTTTGGACGTGCATTGCATATACCTAATGACATCATGGGGGCACTTGATGTCATCATTGAAGGTCATTCTACTAAAGTAGATATTGGTAAAATGAATAATCGATACTTTATTAATTTAGCTGCAGGCGGACAATTGACGCAAGTCTCTTATGAAACACCGAGTAAATTGAAATCTATTGTTGGTCCATTTGCTTATTACATCAAAGGTTTCGAAATGTTACCTCAAATGAAAGCTGTAGATTTAAGAATTGAATATGATGGTAATGTTTTCCAAGGAGAAGCATTATTATTCTTTTTAGGTTTAACAAATTCAATGGCAGGATTTGAAAAATTAGTGCCGGACGCTAAGTTAGATGACGGCTATTTTACGTTAATTATAGTTGAAAAATCAAACCTTGCAGAACTTGGTCATATTATGACTTTAGCTTCAAGAGGAGAACATACTAAGCATCCTAAAGTTATTTATGAAAAAGCAAAGGCAATTAATATTTCATCATTCACAGACTTACAACTAAATGTAGATGGAGAATATGGTGGTAAATTACCAGCGAATTTCTTAAATCTAGAACGTCATATAGATGTCTTTGCACCTAATGATATTGTAAATGAAGAGTTAATAAATAATGATCATGTTGATGACAATTTAATCGAAGAATAAACAGAAATAGTGAAATATATAATGGCAGGTTAGGAAGCGCATAATTTTGTTCCTAACCTGTTCATTTTGGAGGTAAAATTTTGCAAGCAATAGCTAAAAATGACATAAAAACGGGAACAGTTGTTGATTTAACGCATGAAGGCCATGGTGTCGTAAAAATAGATCGCTTTCCTATTTTCATACCACAAGCTTTAATTAATGAACAAATTGAATATAAAATTATCAAAGTAAAAAAGAACTTTGCGATAGGTAAGTTGCTTAATATAAATACGAGAAGTGAGAATCGTGTTGCACCGCCATGTATATATTATGAACGTTGTGGTGGGTGCCAACTTCAACACTTATCATACGAAGCACAACTTGAAATGAAAAAGGAACAAGTGATTAATTTGTTTCAGCGAAAAGCGCATTTTGATAATTCTAAGATTAACGATACAGTTGGCATGACAGATCCTTGGAGATATCGAAACAAGTCCCAGATTCCAGTTGGTAAGAATGAACAGAATGAAGTTATTATGGGCTTTTATCGTCAAAGAAGCCATGACATTATTGACATGGAAAGTTGTTTAATACAAGATTCACAACATCAAGAAGTGATGAATGAAGTTAAATCTATTTTAAAAGATTTAAATGTAAGTATTTATCAAGAACAATTGAAAAAAGGTTTAATGAGACATTTGGTTGTAAGAACAGGATATCATACAGACGAAATGATGATTATTTTTGTAACTAATGGTAAAAAGTGGCCACAAAAAAATGCTGTTGTTGAGAAGATATTAGATGCATTTCCTAATGTGACAAGCATTAAACAAAACATTAATGATAGCCACTCTAATGTTATTATGGGACGTCAATCTATAACGCTATATGGTAAAGATACAATTATTGATCAATTAACAGATAGTACATTTAAAATAAGTGATCAGTCATTCTACCAAATTAATTCTGAACAAACAGAGAAATTATATAATAAAGCAATTGAGTATGCGCAATTGACAGGTAATGAAGTTGTATTAGATACCTATTGTGGTATTGGAACAATAGGGCTATATATGGCACCACTTGCAAAACATGTATACGGTGTTGAAGTAGTACCTTCTGCAATTGAAGACGCACAACAAAATGCGACTATAAACCAATGCAATAATACAACTTTTGTCTGTGGGAAAGCTGAAGAAGTTATTTTACAATGGAAAGCACAAGGGATTAAACCAGATGTTGTAATGGTTGATCCGCCAAGAAAGGGCTGTGACGAAACGTTTATTCAGACTTTGCTTACATTAGAACCTAAGCGTATTGTCTATATTTCATGTAATACCGCAACACAGCAACGTGATGCATTATTATTAGCTGAAAAATATCAACTTGAAGAGGTAACACCGGTAGATATGTTTCCACAAACAACACATGTTGAGACAGTGGCATTATTCAATTTGAAATAGCGCACATGATTTGAGATAAAATTTCGCCTTAATAAGTGAAGAAAGAAGTCGTATATTAAAATTTTATTACAGCCAATTTACTTTCTTGATATGAACTTTTTAAATTAAATGTGACATTGTATACTATATTTAAAGAAGAATAAGAATGTCATGATCGGGAGGGTTGGTAATGCATAAAATTGATTTAACGACAAATAATTTTCAAATGCGAAGGTTTATTATCTTGCAACTTGTTATTGCGTTATTCGTGATTTTATTTACGTATAAGTGGGCGTTAGGTGTCACAGCGGTTGTCGATCAAAATATCATCATCAATCTTGTATATGGGTTTGCTGGATTCATTATTTTATTGATTTTACATGAACTTATCCATAGAGCATTATTTCTTTTATTTAAAAAAGATAGCAAACCTATGTTTAATATAAAAAAAGACAGAATCTTATTCCAAACAGCAGATGCTTGCTTCAACAAATGGCAATTCTCAATTATTATGCTGTCACCACTAATCCTATTAAGTACTGGCTTGCTTATTTTAATTAAGGTATTTGGTTATTCATCACTTATTTTTATGTTTAGTATGCATACCGCTTATTGCTTTATAGATATTCTGCTTGTTGCATTAACAATATCTAGTAGTTTTAAATATGTTCAACAAGATGAAGATAGTATTTATTTGTATCATCAAAAGCCGACTCAATAATAAATTTTAATATGATGATACCAACAAAATGAATTTGCTTGAATTATTTCAGATTACCTATGTTTTCTTACTCAATCGTCTTCATCATCATGCTTAAATAGCAATTGATTTTATAACAACTTGTAGTTATCTCAATATAGTTATCGCTAAGTGCAAGATTTATGTAAAAAAATCGTACACAGCGTATAATTATGTTGAGATATTTTTGTGCGTTATAAAAGTAAAAATTAGTAGGGAGGTGAGCACTTGACTGAGAGACGAATTATTCATATAGATATGGACTATTTTTTTGCACAAGTCGAAATGAGAGATAACCCCAAATTGAAAGGGAAACCAGTCATTGTTGGTGGTAAAGCAAGCAGTAGGGGTGTTGTCTCTACGGCATCCTATGAAGCACGAAAATACGGCGTCCATTCAGCAATGCCTATGTCACAAGCGCATAAATTATGTCCAAATGGATACTTTGTCACAAGTAATTTTGGTGCTTACCGAGAAACATCTGCGCAGATTATGTCTATTTTCCGAAGTTATACAGATAAGGTAGAACCGATGTCATTGGATGAAGCGTATTTAGATATTACAGAATTAGTGAGACCAGACCTTCCTGCTTCGAAAATTGCTCAGTATATTAGAAAAGATATTCTAGAGCAGACACATTTAACAGCATCTGCAGGTGTTTCTTATAACAAATTTTTAGCTAAATTAGCGAGTGGTATGAATAAACCTGATGGTATGACTGTGATTGATTATCAAAATGTCCATGATATTTTGATGACATTGGATATTGGAGATTTTCCAGGCGTAGGTAAAGCTTCCAAAAAAGTAATGCATGATAATGGTATTTTTAACGGTAGAGATTTATATGAGAAAACGGAATTTGAATTAATACGTTTGTTTGGAAAAAGAGGTCGGGGTTTATATAACAAGGCACGCGGTATTGACCATAGTGAAGTGAAATCATCAAGAGTAAGAAAATCAGTAGGGACTGAACGCACATTTGCAACAGACGTGAATGATGATGAAGAGATTTTAAGAAAAGTATGGGAATTGTCAGGTGAAACAGCTGAACGTCTAAATAAATTACAGAAGTCAGCTAAAACTGTAACGGTTAAAATTAAAACTTATCAATTTGAAACGCTATCTAAACAGATGAGTTTAAGAGATTCGGTTAGTTCTGAAGAAGATATTTATAATATTGCATATTTACTTTATAACGATTTAAAAGACCCTGATGTACCAATTCGACTTATTGGTGTCACTGTAGGTAATTTAGAACAATCAACTTATAAAAATATGACGATATATGACTTTATATAAAATAAAGCTCCCTGCAAAGTTTACATTTTTACAATGCTTACTTTTGAAGGGAGTATTTTATTTAGTCCTAGCCTTTATCTTTTAGATTTTTACCATAAATATTAGTTACATATGTTAAATTTTCATAATTTTTCAGTAGCCTAAAAGTAATCATTGCGCATGCTTTGGCATCATTCAATGCATCATGATGACCATGAAAATCTAATTGATAAAACTCCATCATATGTTTTAAACCGTATCGATACGAATCAACGGTTCTTTTAGCAAGTTGATAACTACAAAAGTAAGTTAAATTTGGAGTTGGTAAACCAATATTTTGAATGCTTTGATGTAAGACGTTCATATCAAATGCCGCGTTATGTGCGACAACAGGTAAATCTGCAATAAATTGCATCATATATGGAAATACGTAGTCAAACGTAGGTGCATTTTCAACATCTTCTGGTTGTATGCCATGAATTTTAATATTTTGTTGTGAAAAATAGTCTTGCGGATTCACAAGAGTATGAAATGTTTCTGTTATTTGACTATCAATGACTTTAACCATTCCGACAGAACAAATACTTGTACGTTTACCATTTGCTGTTTCAAAATCAAGTGCAACAAACGCATCTTGTATCATGTAGTCAATCCTTTCAATTAATTAAATGTATATATTAATAGACTTTTAGTCATTTGCTTACAAACGATACATAATATTATACGTGAAGGTATAACGTGAAATCTATCATTTGGATGTAACTCTGATTAAAAAGTAAATGATGATATGCTTTAAAATCGTCAAATTAATTCAACATCAAATTTAGAGTTATTAACATTAGTAGTTTAAAAAATAAATGACTAAAAATACAATAATTAGCCTTGAAAATGAAAAAACGCAGATCAATGATTCAGAAAATGAATCTAGTGATCTCCGTAAAGCAAAATAATATAGACATTGGGTTATTGTAAGTGACCCAAATGCCTATCATGTCGTATGATATTTATCTGTCTATTGTAGTGATGTTTAATTATTCTTCGTCGAATGTACGAGCGCCAAGTTCTTTTTCGTAAAGATATAATGCATTGCTGTCATCGCCGATACGAGTTAAATAATTGATGTGAGTTTCAAACATTGATTCTTCTTCGACTTGTTCATCTAAGAACCAGTTTAAGAATGAGATAGTTGCATAATCTTTATCTTGACGAGCGATTTCAGATAAGTTATAGAAACGTCTTGTTACTTCTTGTTCTTGAGATAAGCTGTCTTTGAAAGTTTCTAGTATGCTTGAAAAGTCAATTTTTGGTGCTGAAACTGCTCTGAATTCTGCATGTGCACCTCTGTCGTTAATATAGTTATAAATCTTTTGTCCATGGAAACGTTCTTCTTTAGCTTGTTGAATGAAGAAGTTTGCAAATCCTTCGTACGATTCTTTATCACAGTATGCTGCCATTGCCATATATGCGTGTGCTGCAAAGTACTCATGGTTCATTTGATCATTTAATGCTTCTAATAAATTTTTACTTAACATTTTGATACACCTCTTATTTGTAAATTAAAATTACTATGAATTAAACTTAGTATAACAAACTCATTCTCAATTGTAAATAATAATAATTATAATTTAATGCCTTATTTTAGCACTCTAATTGAGAAAATGTATCATTTAGCGATATTTAATTGAGAATAAATATCATTTTTAATTATCTAAATGAGAATGATTATAATTTAGAAACACTGTATCAATTTGTGATTGAGAAACTTTTTTGAAGTTGCCTTGTCATGTTATAATGATGCGAGTGGAAATTTGAGGAGGAAACACATGAGACAGTGGACGGCAATCCATCTAGCGAAATTGGCGCGTAAAGCAAGTAGAGCAGTAGGTAAAAGAGGAACAGATTTACCTGGACAAATCGCTAGAAAAGTGGATACAGATATATTAAGAAAATTAGCAGAGCAAGTTGATGATATTGTATTTATCAGTGGAACAAATGGTAAAACAACGACTTCAAACTTAATTGGACATACTTTAAAAGCAAATAATATTCAAATTATACACAATAATGAAGGTGCTAATATGGCTGCAGGTATAACTTCTGCATTCATCATGCAATCAACACCTAAGACTAAAATTGCGGTAATCGAAATTGATGAAGGTTCGATTCCACGTGTGTTAAAAGAAGTTACACCTTCAATGATGGTATTTACTAATTTCTTTAGAGATCAAATGGATCGCTTCGGTGAAATTGATATTATGGTTAATAACATTGCAGAGACAATTAGTAATAAAGGCATCAAATTATTGCTAAATGCTGATGATCCATTTGTGAGTCGTTTGAAAATCGCAAGTGATACGATTGTGTACTATGGTATGAAAGCACATGCCCATGAATTTGAACAAAGTACGATGAATGAAAGTAGATATTGTCCAAACTGTGGTCGCTTATTGCAATACGATTATATTCATTATAATCAAATTGGTCATTATCACTGTCAGTGTGGTTTCAAACGAGAGCAAGCAAAATATGAAATATCAAGTTTTGATGTGGCACCGTTTTTATATTTAAATATCAATGATGAAAAATATGATATGAAAATTGCAGGTGACTTTAACGCTTATAACGCGTTAGCAGCATATACTGTTTTAAGAGAGCTAGGGTTAAATGAACAAACAATTAAAAATGGCTTTGAAACGTATACATCAGACAATGGTCGTATGCAGTACTTTAAAAAAGAACGAAAAGAAGCGATGATCAATTTAGCTAAAAATCCTGCAGGAATGAATGCAAGTTTATCAGTTGGTGAACAATTAGAAGGCGAAAAAGTGTATGTTATTTCGCTAAATGATAACGCTGCAGATGGTCGAGATACTTCATGGATTTATGATGCAGATTTTGAAAAATTATCTAAGCAACAAATTGAAGCTATCATCGTGACAGGTACACGAGCAGAAGAACTTCAATTGCGATTGAAGTTAGCAGAGGTTGAAGTACCAATTATAGTTGAGCGTGATATTTATAAAGCAACGGCAAAGACTATGGATTATAAAGGTTTCACAGTTGCAATACCAAACTATACATCATTAGCGCCTATGCTTGAACAATTAAACCGTTCGTTTGAAGGAGGTCAATCATAATATGCATGAATTGACTATTTATCATTTTATGTCAGATAAATTGAATTTATACAGTGATATAGGAAATATTATTGCTTTAAGACAACGTGCTAAAAAACGAAATATTAAAGTTAATGTCGTAGAAATCAATGAAACAGAAGGTATTACCTTTGATGAATGTGATATTTTCTTTATCGGTGGTGGAAGTGATAGAGAACAAGCATTAGCAACAAAAGAATTAAGTAAAATTAAGACACCACTTAAAGAAGCGATTGAAGATGGTATGCCGGGATTAACGATTTGTGGAGGCTATCAATTTTTAGGGAAAAAATATATCACGCCTGATGGTACAGAATTAGAAGGGTTAGGTATTTTAGATTTTTATACTGAATCAAAGACAAACCGATTAACAGGAGATATTGTTATCGAAAGTGATACTTTTGGAACTATTGTAGGTTTTGAAAATCACGGTGGTAGAACATATCATGATTTCGGTACACTTGGTCATGTTACTTTTGGTTATGGTAATAATGATGAAGATAAAAAAGAAGGCATTCATTATAAAAATTTATTAGGTACTTATTTACATGGACCAATTTTACCTAAAAATTACGAAATCACTGATTATCTGTTAGAAAAAGCTTGTGAACGTAAGGGTATTCCGTTTGAGCCTAAAGAAATAGATAATGAAGCGGAAATACAAGCGAAACAAGTATTAATAGACAGAGCAAATAGACAGAAGAAATCTCGTTAACTCTGAACATCGCATCAATGGATTTAATATTGATAAACGATGAAGTTTAGTAATTAATCATATATGTATAAACACACACATTATTTTGGATGGAAACAACCAAATTGATGTGTGTTTTTTTGTTCTAGTGAATAATTATTATACAATGAGTATCTATCCTAGAATTATCAATAGTAATGGTGATTATGCAACATGAAAAAATGAATGATGAAAGGAATTTGACGATGAAGCCTACTAAAGTGATATTAAAAGATGCATCTTATTTACATAGCAAAACATCGATAACATTTATTTTAAAAGATGTAGTTATCGAAGAAGATAATAAAATTTATTATTTCGACACTAGTGCAACTTTCGAAGATCAAGAAGTTAAATTTGAATTTGCACTCTTTGATAGTGACATGGACAATTTGAAACATATGGATTGCGACAATCCTGTTACTGAAATATATTTTATAGAACCTGATTTACATTTTACAATTATTGATTTTAATCAAGAACTGCTTTGTATTTATATTGATTTTGATTCTGGTTTAAGGCATTCAAACATGGCAACAGAATCTGGTATTTCATTAAGGATAAATGTTGCTAAATCAGATTTTACTAAATTTATTAATGAATTAGCCTCTTTACATTAATGATTTAAATCTGATATGTAATTACAATCAAAAAAGACAGCCACATCCCTCCGTAGTTTAGGCGTGTGGCTATATTTGAGTCTGAATATTTATGCTTGTAATTTTAAAAAGGGACATGCTATATACGATAAAAAGAGGCGGGGACATAAATCAATGTTCTATGCTCTACGAAGTTATATTGGCAGTAGTTGACTGAACGAAAATGCGCTTGTAACAAGCTTTTTTCAATTCTAGTCAGGGGCCCCAACAAAGAGAAATTGGATTCCCAATTTCTACAGACAATGCAAGTTGGGGTGTGGGCCCCAACAAAGAGAAATTGGATTCCCAATTTCTACAGACAATGCAAGTTGGGGTGTGGGCCCCAACACAGAGAATTTCGAAAAGAAATTCTACAGGCAAAGCGAGTTGGGGTGGGACGACGAAATAAATTTTATGAAAATATCATTTCTGTCCCACTCCCATGGTGCCAATTAGCATAAGGTACTTAAATTAAGCATATCTGCTGTCTAGCAGTCGATAAATCATTAGAACTTCGTATAGTATATGACTTTTAATTTGATTTTCACCACTAATTTCAAGTGCTTTTATAGTCGAACGTAAAGTTTCTACAGAATCATCTTCTCTCTTAAAAGAACCATCATAAAATATATCTTTGATGCTACTACTAATTTTTAGCAATGCCATTTTTTCGTCACCTGAAAAGTTAACACGAGTATTTTTAGGCAAGTAAATGATATTTGATAAATGAGTGATAAACAAACGATTCGTATATGCACGTTTAGTTAATTGATTGAGTAATTTCCAATCACATTCTTTTTTCTTATGATAGCTTAATTCATCACGTTGATAACTTATTAACGTTTCAACTTGATTATTTAAATTGAAAATATTTTTATATGCTTTTTCGCTTTTATCAGATTGCAGTCTTGATAAGATAAGTTCTTGGCAGCGATTGTAAAATAATTTATACATCAAGGCATCTGTCTTACTTAATTTTTCTTCGACCTGACCATAATACTTAGGTGGAAACACCATGAAGTTAATTAAACCTGATGTCACGAGTCCAATAATTGCTGTCAATGTTCGAGACAAAAAGTTGAATATGTAGGCATCATGAATACCTGGAATCATAGCTAATGATGTTAGTACAGCGACATTCGTACCAACTTGCAATTTGAGTTTTGTACAGAATAAAATCGTGAACGTTGCACTCAATGCATATGTAAAAGGTGATTGATCGCCGAATAAATATGTAAATAATACTGCAAAGCCTGCACCAATTACCGTAGCAGGTAATCTACGATAACCTTTAATAAGTGATGCCTTGGCAGTTGGTTCAATTGTGACTACAGCTGTTAAAATGGCATAGATGGGTGTTAAATCTAGTGCCATACAAAAGACAGCTGTTAAAAAAATGGCAATACCAGTTTTAATTGTTCTGGCACCAATTAAATGTTTATACCATTGATCGTTCATTTTTTAACCTCTAATCATCGTAAAATCTTAGCGAGCGCTTTATAATAATAGTATCGTACATTGGAAAAGTTCATGTATGTAAAATATTTGAAATAATCATACATAAGCATTACTTTGATTTTCATATACATTAATCAAAGTTCTGGGCTCCACAATGTTATATTGTTAGTAGTTGACTGAAATAAAATGCACTTGTAACAAGCATTTTTCAATTATAGTCCGGGGCCCCAACATAGAGAATTTCAAAAAAGAAATTCTACAGGCAATGCAGGTTGGCGGGGCCCCAACACAGAAGCTGACGAAAAGTCAGCTTACGATAATGTGCAGGTTGGCGGGGCCCCAACATAGAGAAATTGGATCTACAATTTCTACAGGCAATGCAAGTTGGGGTACAACGATAAAGAAATATTTTTTCTTTATCACACTATGTCTCACTCACTTTCCAAAATACTAAAGTAACATCTTTAGTATATCAAAGAATTTTTGCTATAATAAGTTATAATTATATAAAAAAGGAACGGGATAAAATGATTGTAAAAACAGAAGAAGAATTACAAGCGTTAAAAGAAATTGGATACATATGCGCTAAAGTGCGCAATACAATGCAAGCTGCAACCAAACCAGGTATCACTACGAAAGAGCTTGATAATATTGCGAAAGAGTTATTTGAAGAATACGGTGCTATTTCTGCGCCAATTCATGATGAAAATTTTCCTGGTCAAACGTGTATTAGTGTCAATGAAGAGGTGGCACATGGGATTCCAAGTAAGCGTGTCATTCGTGAAGGAGATTTAGTAAATATTGATGTATCGGCTTTGAAGAATGGCTATTATGCAGATACAGGCATTTCATTTGTCGTTGGAGAATCAGATGATCCAATGAAACAAAAAGTATGTGACGTAGCAACGATGGCATTTGAGAATGCAATTGCAAAAGTAAAACCGGGTACTAAGTTAAGTAACATTGGTAAAGCGGTGCATAATACAGCTAGACAAAATGATTTGAAAGTCATTAAAAACTTAACAGGTCATGGTGTTGGTTTATCATTACATGAAGCACCAGCACATGTACTTAATTACTTTGATCCAAAAGACAAAACATTATTAACTGAAGGTATGGTATTAGCTATTGAACCGTTTATCTCATCAAATGCATCATTTGTTACAGAAGGTAAAAATGAATGGGCTTTTGAAACGAGCGATAAAAGTTTTGTTGCTCAAATTGAGCATACGGTTATCGTGACTAAGGATGGTCCGATTTTAACGACAAAGATTGAAGAAGAATAGTTCAACATATACTAAGACTAAAGTATGAACATCATTTAGTTCCGGAGCCTATTCATATTGGTTTCGGAACTGTTTTATAATAATTAAGAACACAATCAATGCGTCATTTCAAAAATATGTTGTAACAAAGTAGTTTTTAAGCAAACATATCATCGACATCAACGAAGATACATAGCGCATTTGGTATTTTAAAACTTATTATAAAAGGTGATAGTTATGAACTATGTTGAACGTTATATTGAACAGTTTTTGAGAGCAACAGTAAGAAATAATATCAAGCACTACCTTTTAATGCTAGATGAAAAAATGAAAAATTTAGATGATTATATGCGTTATTTAATTACTAAAAAAGAACAACTTAGCAAGTTAATTGACAGTCTAATGCTAACATTAGAAAATAAATATATTGATATTGCTGAAGCATTTCAAATTCAATGTGCAAGAGAAATCAATAATCAAGAAATTGAAAATATTAAATCAGAGTTGAATAAAGTTGAAGCATATTATGCACAAATTGAAACTCAAATTCAACAAACTTCAACTGAAAAAATAGCAACAGAAAAAACATCGTATCTAATAAATTATATGAACGCTGTGGCATAGAAAGGCGGCGAAACATGACACACAAATATATATCAACGCAAATGTTGATCATTTTTACTGCATTAATGATTATTGCCAATTTTTACTACATATTTTTTGAAAAAATTGGCTTTTTACTCGTTCTATTATTGGGATGTGTATTAGTTTATGTAGGATATCTTTATTTTCATAAAATACGTGGCCTTTTGGCGTTTTGGATAGGCGCGCTATTAATTGCATTCACATTATTGTCTAATAAGTATACAATCATCATCTTGTTCGTCTTTTTATTATTACTTATTGTGCGTTATTTAATACACAAGTTTAAACCAAAAAAAGTAGTTGCGACGGATGAGGTTATGACTTCACCATCTTTTATTAAACAAAAGTGGTTTGGTGAGCAACGTACACCAGTTTATGTATATAAGTGGGAAGATGTACAAATTCAACATGGAATTGGCGACCTACATATTGACTTAACAAAAGCTGCAAATATTAAGGAAAATAATACCATTGTTGTTAGACACATTTTAGGTAAAGTGCAGGTTATATTGCCGGTTAATTACAATATTAATTTACATGTAGCTGCTTTTTATGGAAGTACTTACGTGAATGAAAAATCATATAAAGTTGAAAATAACAATATTCATATTGAAGAAATGATGAAACCGGATAACTATACAGTTAATATCTACGTATCAACGTTTATCGGAGACGTAGAGGTGATTTATCGATGAACCACTACATTAGAACAATTGGTTCAATGCTCATCTTAGTATATAGCATGCTAGCTGCATTTCTGTTCATCGATAAAGTTTTTGTAAATATCATCTATTTTCAAGGTATGTTTTATACACAAATATTCGGAATACCAGTTTTTTTATTTTTAAATCTCATCATCATATTATTGTGTATTATTGTTGGTTCGGTACTCGCTTACAAAATCAATCAGCAAAATGATTGGATTAAGACGCAAATTGAGCGTTCAATGGAAGGCGAAACAGTTGGCATTAATGATCAAAATATAGAAATATATAGTGAAACGTTAGATTTATACCATACACTCGTACCTTTAAATCAAGAATTGCATAAGTTGCGACTTAAAACTCAAAACTTAACCAATGAAAATTATAATATTAATGATGTGAAAGTTAAAAAGATTATTGAAGATGAACGTCAAAGACTAGCACGAGAACTTCACGATTCTGTTAGTCAGCAACTTTTTGCGGCAAGTATGATGCTATCTGCTATCAAAGAAACGAAGTTAGAACCACCATTAGACCAACAAATTCCTATTTTAGAGAAAATGGTTCAAGATTCGCAGTTAGAAATGCGTGCTTTGCTGTTACATTTAAGACCGCTTGGTTTAAAAGACAAATCTTTAGGTGAGGGTATTAAAGATTTAGTTATTGATTTACAAAAAAAAGTGCCAATGAAAGTTGTGCATGAAATACAAGATTTTAAAGTGCCTAAAGGTATTGAAGATCATTTGTTCAGAATTACACAGGAAGCAATTTCGAATACATTGCGTCATTCAAACGGTACAAAAGTGACAGTAGAATTGTTTAATAAAGACGATTATTTATTGTTGAGAATTCAAGATAATGGTAAAGGTTTTAATGTTGATGAAAAATTAGAACAAAGTTATGGACTTAAAAATATGCGTGAAAGAGCTTTGGAAATTGGTGCAACGTTCCATATTGTATCATTGCCAGATTCAGGTACACGTATCGAGGTGAAAGCACCTTTAAATAAGGAGGATTCGTATGACGATTAAAGTATTGTTTGTGGATGATCATGAAATGGTACGTATAGGAATTTCAAGTTATCTATCAACGCAAAGTGATATTGAAGTAGTTGGTGAAGGCGCTTCTGGTAAAGAAGCAATTGCCAAAGCCCATGAGTTGAAGCCAGATTTAATTTTAATGGATTTACTTATGGATGACATGGATGGTGTAGAAGCGACGACTCAGATTAAAAAAGATTTACCGCAAATTAAAGTATTAATGTTAACTAGTTTTATTGAAGATAAAGAGGTATATCGTGCATTAGATGCAGGTGTCGATAGTTACATTTTAAAAACAACAAGTGCAAAAGATATCGCCGATGCAGTTCGTAAAACTTCTAGAGGAGAATCTGTTTTTGAACCGGAAGTTTTAGTGAAAATGCGTAACCGTATGAAAAAGCGCGCAGAGTTATATGAAATGCTTACAGAACGAGAAATGGAAATATTATTATTGATTGCGAAAGGTTACTCAAATCAAGAAATTGCTAGTGCATCGCATATTACTATTAAAACGGTTAAGACACATGTGAGTAACATTTTAAGTAAGTTAGAAGTGCAAGATAGAACACAAGCTGTTATCTATGCATTCCAACATAATTTAATTCAATAGTTCATATCGAATTAAGAAAAGTTACTTACGCCAATCACAATATAACATCAAATAGACACCAAAAAACAGAGGTTTTCGCAATAATCATTAGCGAAAACCTCTGTTTTGTTGGTGTTTAGTCTTTTTTAAGCTTATCAACGATTTTGTCTTTTATATTTTTATCATCTTCTGGATAGGTATCACTAGGATGTTCATCAACATGATACGTACGTTGATGTGTTGCATTACTATCTTCATCATATTCGTATCTAGTGTTCTCATTATAATGATTTTTATTATTGTCATCATGTTCTAATGCTGCTTCTTCAGGTGTTTTACCTTTAATTACACTACGCTGATGAATGATTGCATTGATTTCAGCACCGACAATTATAATAAAACTTGTGATATATAACCATAGTAACAAAATGATGATACCCGCGATACTGCCATATGTTTTAGAATAGTTACCAAAATTTGAAATATACCAACCAAAACCAAATGAACCAGCTAACCAAATAATTGAAGTAAATACTGCACCTGGTAATACTGACTTAAGCTTCGTTTTAACGTTAGGTGCAACCGAATATAACACGATAAATATGATAAATATAATAATGATTGGTAACACAATTCTAATAAGGTTAAAAATCCATTTCACTTGTTCGTCAAATCCAAGTGGACCGAATAGGAAATGACTAATTACAGAACCAAGCGTTGGTAATGCTAGAGCAACTACAAACACAACGCCCATAACTACAGTGAAGACAACACTTAGTAGTTTTAATACGATTCCATTACGGCTATCTTCTACATCGTAAGCAACATTGAAAGAATTCATAATTGCAGTCATTCCATTTGAAGCTGACCAAATTGCTAAAATCAAACCGATAGATAATAAGCCACCACTGGAGTTTTGAGTTATATCACCAATTACACTCTTAATTAGAGTAGATGTTTCAGCGGGTGCATTGCTTAACATATTAGTAATTTGACTCTGCTTAATATTGAAAAATGGTAATAATGTTAATAGGAAAAGCAACATAGGGAACATAGCAAGTACGAAATGGTAAGTCATTTGTGCTGCTAGTCCTGAGGCATCATCTTTTCCTATGCGATAGATGAGATATGATAAGAAATTAGAGTCTTTCTTATATTTTGCAGGTTTATTTAATCTTGATAAGAAGAAAACCTGATCATCTTTTTTAGGTTTCTTAGATTGGAATTGTTGAGGTTCAATATATGTACGATCAACATCAATTTTGGGATTACTTTTATTTTTCTTTTTTGACTCCTCTTGCGCTTCCTTAACAGAATTAAGGTATTTTGAAGAAGAGTGATCCTTTTTCGACATGTGCACTCCTTAACCTTTCTCTATGTAATGTTTTATAAAGTAACTATTAGTATTTATCCAATTATAAAAAAACTAAACAATGATATGCTTTAAAAATGATAATATTATAGAAATTAATTGATTTAAATCTTTCATAGGCTATTTTGATTTAAAATTAAAACAAAGGCAATACTGAAACAATGCAGTTTGGCCAATCATTGTATTATCATTTAATAATGATAACTATGAAAGGCGTACACCAAATTGTTAAGTATTGCCTTATAAAAACAAAATCATCTTAGCGTTGATTTTTTCTATTAACAAATGTTTCTTTCGCATCCTTTAATGAACGTTCTAATTCAGGATTATTACGACGAATTTCTTCAACAACATCTTTCCAGTATAAAACTTCGTCTTTAATCTTGCTGACTTTAGAAGGCTTACGAG
This sequence comes from Staphylococcus aureus, assembly GCF_001027105.1. Taxonomy (GTDB): domain Bacteria; phylum Bacillota; class Bacilli; order Staphylococcales; family Staphylococcaceae; genus Staphylococcus; species Staphylococcus aureus. The sequence goes on along the minus strand of NZ_CP011526.1, from coordinate 1,946,377 downwards.
TGCGGTTACCATTTTTTGCATCTTTAACTGATTGAACTAAAGCTTGACGTGTAGATTTATCAGCTAAACTAATTGCACCACCAATTACGGCACCAATTAAAATACCAGGAACAAATTTATTTTCCATAAAAAACTACCCCTCTTTCAAATTTGCATCTTTTACGATGTAGTCTATTAAATTATCACAAGATGATAATACCATGTCGTATACACCTTCAAAATTATTCGTGTAGTATGGATCTGGTACATCACTCTCTTCCATATTACTAAATTCTAACAGTTTGAACAATTGTCCCTTAAGATTAGGATTGATAGATTTAATATTATCAACGTTACTTTGATCCATAGCCACAATGTAATCAAAATCATCTGTCGCTTCGAATAATTCACTAATCATGCCATCAAATGGAATATTGTGTTTGTTGAGAATTTTTTGTGTACCTTCATGAGGTGGCTCTCCTAAATTCCAGCTACCAGTACCTCTTGAATGTACTTTAATATCATGAATATTTCTGTCTTTAAGTCTTTGTCGCATGATTGCTTCTGCCATTGGAGAACGACATATATTGCCAAGACAGACAAATGCTACATCTACCATTTTGATTCCTCCAAACTATGTAGTTATATCCCCATTTTATAGCGACTTTAAACAATAAGAAAGCAGATTATATAAAATTCTATTAAAGTTTATTAAATTGTGATACTTTGATAACATAACTATTATTAGAGGTGAACATTGTGGCTATGACAAATGAAGAGAAAGTATTAGCTATTAGAGAGAAGTTAAATATTGTTAATCAAGGATTATTAGATCCTGAAAAATATAAAAATGCAAATGAAGAAGAATTAACAGATATATATGATTTTGTTCAATCAAGAGAAAGATTGTCGCCAAGTGAAGTGACAGCTATTGCTGACGCTTTAGGACAATTGCGACACGAATAGGAGTGGGAATTTTGACTAATTACAAAGAAAAGTTACAACAATACGCTGAACTATTAGTTAAGGTTGGTATGAATGTTCAACCAAAACAGCCAGTATTTATTAGATCATCAGTAGAAACATTAGAATTAACGCATTTAATTGTAGAAGAAGCATATCATTGTGGCGCTTCAGATGTACGTGTTGTATATAGCGATCCAACCTTAAAACGCTTAAAATTTGAAAATGAATCTGTGGAACATTTTGCTAATCATGAGATAAAATCATATGATGTTGAAGCGAGAATGGATTACGTTAAACGTGGCGCTGCTAATTTAGCACTTATTAGTGAAGATCCTGATTTAATGGATGGTATCGATAGCCAAAAATTACAAGCATTTCAACAACAAAACGCACGCGCATTTAAAGGATATATGGAAAGTGTACAAAAAAATCAATTTCCATGGGTCGTAGCTGCTTTTCCATCTAAAGCTTGGGCGAAGAGAGTGTATCCTGAACTATCTGTAGAAGAAGCATATATTAAGTTTATTGACGAGGTATTCGATATTGTGCGAATTGATGGTAACGATCCAGTTGAAAATTGGCGTCAACACATCGCTAATTTAAGTGTTTACGCTCAAAAGTTACAACAAAAAAATTACCATGCGTTGCATTATGTATCTGAAGGTACTGATTTAACAGTAGGTTTAGCGAAAAATCATATCTGGGAAGATGCTACAAGTTATGTTAACGGCAAGGAACAAGCTTTTATTGCTAATATACCAACTGAAGAAGTATTTACAGCACCAGATCGAAATAGAGTAGATGGATATGTTACTAATAAATTGCCTTTAAGTTATAATGGCACAATTATCGATCAATTTAAATTGATGTTTAAAGATGGAGAGATTATTGATTTTTCAGCTGGAAAAGGTGAAGCGGTATTGAAAGATTTAATCAATACTGATGAAGGTTCAAGAAGATTAGGTGAAGTAGCATTAGTACCTGATGATTCACCGATATCAAATCGTAATACCATTTTTTACAATACTTTATTTGATGAAAATGCAGCATGTCATTTAGCGATTGGATCTGCTTACGCCTTTAATATTCAAGGTGGAACGGAAATGACTGTTGAGGAAAAGATTGCAAGCGGATTAAATGATTCAAATGTACATGTCGATTTCATGATTGGTAGTAGTGATTTGACTATTTATGGCATATTCGAAGATGGTTCAAAAGAACTAGTATTTGAAAATGGAAATTGGGCATCAACATTTTAATAAATGTTATTTTGAGGTGCTGAGTAGGAAATGAAACATGTATTTAAAGGTCAAATACGTGATTAAAGTATAGATTGGGAGATAAAATAATGACAAATCAGGACAGACCAATGAAATCTATGTCAGAATCAAAATGTTATAAAAATAGACAAGTTTTCCCTCAAGATACGAATCACCATCATACAATGTTTGGTGGTACATTGATGGCTAATATTGATGAAATTGCAGCAATCACAGCTATGAAACATGCTGGTGCGCAAGTAGTTACCGCATCTACAGACTCAGTAGATTTCTTAAAGCCGATTAAAACAGGGGACATATTACAATACGTAGCGATGGTTTCATACGCTGGGACTAGTTCAATGGAAGTGGTCGTTCAAATTAGAATTGACGATGTATTTAATAACAAGCATGATTTAGCTGCATTAAGTTACTTAACATTTGTTGCGTTAGATGATGAAGGCAAACCTAAACATGTACCTGGTGTATATCCAGAAGATGATGTTGAAAAATGGTTTTATGATACAGCACCACAACGTGTTGAACGAAGAAAAGCACGTCGCATTGAAAGTAAACAAACAATTGAATATTTAGCTCAAGTGCAACATATTAGAGACTAAAAATATAAAGACAGATTGTTAAGGATGAATTGAACTGTTATGTTCGAATATTCCACCTACAATCTGTCTTTTTGATTATGCACGTTTATGCTTTTAGTTAAAATTTACCCCTTTTATTATAGACTATTAGTCCTATTAAATGCCCTTTATTATTTAAGTAGAGTACTGCCAGCAATTAATTGTTTTTTATTTTATAATAGCATTAAAATATGCGGAGACTACTTATCGATAAAGTGCTTCTCCGCATAATTAAGAGTTTTTAAAATTGTATAATTTGTGGTTGTTTGTGCATATGACGCTCATTATCTTTAAAATCCATATTCGGATAGTACATATTTTTAACAAGAACATTTGGTCCTAAACAACTAAACTCGGAACAATGACAATTTAATGATTTAGCAAGATCAGAGGATAACCATTTATCAAATACATCTGTTAATTTATCTTTTTGTATATTCGAAATTGTACCTGTTTCATCTCCGAAATCAGTTACGATTACATTACCTGTAAATACATTGACATTTAAACGACTACGGCCATCCGGGTCATTTCTAGTCGTTACATTTTTAGCATTTCTTAAACGTGATAGTAACTTTTGATCTTCATCATCCTTTAAGCATGGAAACACAGGCAAAGTACCAAATAACATCCAAATATCTTCATCTCTGAAATCCAATATATCATGAATTGTCTTTTTCATTTCCGCTAGAGTTAACACATTTAATTGACTTGCAAAGTCAGCTGGATACATAGGGTGAATCTCGTGTCTGCTACATTTCATATCATGAACGACTTCTTGATGTATTTTTCGTAAATGTGGTAGCGTACTTTGATTGAGCATTGTTTCCGCAGATACAAACATTCCTTGTTCTGATAATGTACGTGCATTCGAAATCATTTGTTCATATAATTTTAACTTAGCTTTTAACGGTGGTTGCTTCTTCATTGCGCCAAAGCCAACATTTGCGAATTCATCAGTTGTTCCCCAGTTGTGTGAGATATGCATAACATCGATATATTCAGCAATATCTAAATAACGATCTTGAGGCAATGTTAGGTTTGAATTCATTTGTGTATATATACCTCGATGATGTGCATACTTTAATAGAGGTTTAACAACATTTCTAATAGACTTTTTAGAAAACATTGGTTCGCCACCTGTAATAGACATCGTTCGCAGATTTGGAATTTCATCAAGTCTACGATAAATTAAGTCCATATCTAAAGGCTCGGGGTCGACAGTTTGTAAAGTATAACCAACTGCACAGTGGCTACAACGCATATTACAAAGATTTGTAGTTGTAAATTCGATGTTACTTAAAGTTAATTGGCCATGTTCTTTAACATCGTTATATGCTTCCCATGGATCATTGTAAATGCTAACAGGTTGCTTCAATTTGACGCTATTCATCGTCTTAAACTTCCTTCTTTCTATTTGGTTCATATCGGTATGATACCACTTCGTATTATCACTCGTAACAAATTATCTCTTAATTTTAGTTAATTGAAAAGGGGATTTTTAAAAGTCAAAATAATTTGAATGTCATAAATATAGCTAAGATTATATCGCTTTAACGCAATTTCTGTTAGGATAATAATGAAAAAGAAAACAAAATAAAAGGAGTTAACTTTTTATGAATGAACAGCAAACAATCGAACAGATAAAAGCGCGTTTAAATAAGTTTATTGAGGATATCGATCATGTAAATCCTGATGAAGTACGTGTTGAAGATATAGATGAATGGATTGGATTGTTAGATCAGCTTGAAGAAAAGGTTAAATTAGTATCTAAGTAAATGCCACATAAGATGTGTTAGGGTTAGATATCGCGACAGTCGCTTAATATTTTTTATATCTTGTATGTTTAATCACTGATTTACTTGTCTATAGTAATTATATCAATGATATATAGAAAGGTGATTTTCAATGACTAAAAAAGTAGCAATTATTCTAGCAAACGAATTTGAAGATATAGAATATTCAAGCCCTAAAGAGGCATTAGAGAATGCAGGCTTTAATACTGTAGTGATTGGAGATACTGCAAATAGTGAAGTTGTTGGTAAACACGGTGAAAAAGTTACTGTCGATGTAGGCATTGCAGAAGCTAAACCAGAAGATTATGATGCATTATTAATTCCTGGAGGATTTTCACCAGATCATTTACGTGGAGATACAGAAGGTCGATATGGCACATTTGCTAAATACTTTACTAAAAATGATGTACCAACATTTGCCATTTGTCATGGGCCACAAATACTAATAGATACAGACGATTTAAAAGGTCGTACGTTAACAGCAGTATTAAATGTACGCAAAGATTTATCAAATGCAGGCGCACATGTAGTTGATGAGTCAGTAGTTGTAGACAACAATATTGTAACAAGTCGAGTACCAGACGATTTAGATGATTTTAATCGAGAAATCGTTAAACAATTACAATAGAAGTATTGTGGTTATCGATTGTTAAAATTTATATATTTTCGTTTGAAATGAAATATGGATTTTAGTTTTAATAAATGAATAACAAATAAAAGGTCGTCTCTATTGGCATTTAATAGGGATGGTCTTTTATTTTTATAAAATATAACAATATTTGACATGATTAATATTTAAAATTGCAATGATTTATCTATAATTTTTTCAAAAAACAAAAAAGTAAGTATGATGGCGTATACGATTGTAAGCCCTTGGACTGATTTTCCCAAAAAGTGTAGCCTATTTGTGATAGTACTGGTAAACTCAAGGTATATACTAAGTGAGTTTTAAAAGAAGGAGCAAACGCATGAAAAGAAGCGATAGGTACTCAAACTCAAATGAACATTTTGAGCATATGAAACACGAACCTCACTATAATACGTATTATCAACCAGTTGGCAAACCGCCGAAAAAGAAAAAAAGTAAACGAATACTATTAAAAATATTATTAACCATTCTAATCATTATCGCATTGTTTATTGGTATCATGTATTTTTTATCTACACGCGATAATGTGGATGAACTAAGAAAAATTGAAAATAAAAGTAGTTTTGTGTCAGCTGATAACATGCCAGAGTATGTTAAAGGTGCCTTTATTTCAATGGAAGATGAACGATTCTACAATCATCATGGATTCGATTTGAAAGGTACAACTAGAGCTTTATTTTCAACGATTAGCGACAGAGATGTGCAAGGTGGTAGTACCATTACACAACAAGTTGTCAAAAATTATTTTTATGATAATGATCGTTCATTTACTAGAAAAGTAAAAGAATTATTTGTAGCTCATCGAGTTGAAAAACAATATAATAAGAACGAAATTTTAAGCTTTTATTTAAATAATATTTACTTTGGGGATAATCAATATACGCTTGAGGGCGCAGCAAACCATTACTTTGGAACAACCGTGAATAAAAATAGTACAACAATGTCTCACATAACAGTTTTACAAAGCGCTATTTTAGCTAGTAAAGTCAATGCACCTAGCGTATATAATATCAATAATATGTCAGAGAATTTTACGCAACGTGTAAGCACGAACTTAGAAAAAATGAAGCAACAAAATTATATCAATGAAACACAATATCAACAGGCTATGTCACAATTAAATCGTTAAATACTTGCATTCATGTGTAAGATGCTTGGAACTATAATGTAGAAGGTTTAATTGAAATGTCATAATGATAAAGTTGAATTGTTTCTGCTTTATAAATTTTACAGATTTGCTTGTAATCACACTTTCATTTTAAAAGATGATAGTGTGATTTTTTGTTAGCATCGAAAAATATTTAAAGTTAAACATTTGCTATAGGAAGTGGCTTATTGAATAATAAAAGAGTATTGTATTAAAACTTAAGAAAGTAACGGGGTGATCCAGTGCCGAAGATTACTAAAATAGAAGTTCAAAAGAAAAACAAAGAACGGTTTAATCTTTTTTTAGACGAACAATTTGAAATGGGTATAGATATTGATACATTAGTCAAATTTAATTTAAAAAAAGGGCAACAACTTGAAGCTGCTGACATGGCAGAGATTCAAAAGTATGATCATTATCGCATAGGTTTAAATAAAGCAATCCAATATTTATCATATAAAAAGAGAACTGAAAAAGAAGTTATACAATATTTACAAAAAGAAGAGATATCAGAGCAAGCGATTTCTGAAGTGATTGAATATTGTTATCGCGAAAAGTTAATCGACCATCAAGATTATGCGGAAAGTTTAAAAAATACAATGATTCGCACGACAGATAAAGGACCTAAAATTTATCAACAAAAACTATATCAACTTGGTATAGAACCAAATATCATTGAAATATTTACAGAACTTTATAGAGAACAACAGGAACTTGATGATATTATCCAAATTGCTGAAAAAATATCTAAAACAAAAAAAGGGCCACAAAATAAAGTTAAAGAAAAAGTAATGCAATCTTTAATTCAAAAAGGGTTTGAAATGGAAACCATTCATGCTGTATTGAATGAAATGGATTTTACACAAGATGAAGCGGTTTTAGACGATTTATTACAACGAGATTTAGAAAAAATTTATAATAAAAATCGAAAGAAGTACACGCAACAGAAATTAATTTCAAAAACTATCGAAGGCCTTATGAGAAAAGGATATAAATATGATAAAATTAAAGCTAAATTAGAAGAAAGTGGTATTGCCGATGGAACAGAAGAAATTGAGTGAGATGTCTGAGCCAGAATTAAGACACGAAATACAACTTTATAAAGAGAAAATGAGAAAAGCTGAGATGAATGGTATTTTAAATGAATATGACGTTTATCAAAGTAAAGTAATTGTTGCCGAAAGTTACTTAGTAGACAGAAAAAAGATAGAAATTGGTAAAATTTATAAACTGACTGATGGCAGTAATCAATATTTTAAAGTAGAAAGATTAAAAGGTATTTTTGCGTGGGGGTTTAGATTTAATAGCGATGAACCCGAAGAAGGATTACCTATAGCGTTATTACAATTATAGAAGGATGAAAATAGATGGGAAGTTCAATTGTTTTAAAGTTACTAAAAGTAACACACTACTATAGGAATAAACAGAATAAGAAATGGTATTTACCTTTTGGATATGATGCTGAAGATATCGATTTAAACAATATTAGTTTACATATTTATCAAGGAGAAGCATTAGGTATAATTGGTGAACCTGAATCTTCCAAAGCGTTGGTAGGTCAATTGTTGGCAGGTGCAATTAAACCTGATAAAGGTAAAGTAGTTTGTACTGAAGATTTGTTCTACGGATATATTGAAGATCAATCGTTAATTCATCAAACTGTTGAAGCTTATACAGCGCAGTTAGTTCAACTATTTCCATATGAAATTAATGATCATAAAGCTGAACAGATTATTCAATATGCACATTTAGGTGATTATAAAACGAAGCCGGTTAACCATATTTCGAAAGCGGCATACGCTCAATTACTATTAAGTATTGCACGCTCATCAAAATCAAATATTATTATTTTAAATCATGTTATTGACTATTTAACACCACAATTTATGGAACGTGCGATTGAATTAACAAATGATTATATTGAAAATAATTTAACGATTGTGTCAATTGGTGATGATATTGATAAAATTTCACAAGTGAGTAACTACATAGCTTGGTTTTCACATGGTCAATTAAGAATGGAAGGGTCACTTAAACAAGTTATTCCATCTTTTAAAGAACATGAACGTGATCGATTAAGTCTAAACTCAAAAGAAGAAATTGAAAACTTTGATTTAGATTGGAAAAAGAATCGTACAAGAATACCAGAGATGACCTATAATTTCAAACGTGTTGAGCGCTATAATCATGCAAAACCGCCTAAGTTTTTAGTGCGTTTTTGGACTTTAGCCTCAGGTACTATTTTAGGCTTAGCATTGATGATGTTGCTCATTTTCAATAATATAGGAATTATTTCGATAACAGATTTTACGAATCGTGCTACGATGCAAAATGAAAATAAAGATCCATATGGCGAAAAGTTAGCTTATGGAATTGCTTTTAATGGCAGTGTGGATATGCAAGGGGATAAACAAGTCACAATTCCAAAATATAGTGTAGTTACAATTACTGGCGAAAATAGTAAAAATTATCGTGTTACCGCCGATAATAAGACTTACTATGTTAGTAAAGATAAATTAGAATATTTTAACCCGGCAGGTTTATATCAAACGCATAGTTTTAAAAAATTAGCACCATATATGAAATCAAATTATAGTAATTACTATGCATACTTTAATAGTCAATTACATAAAAAGCATAGTTCAGTTATAAAAACTTTAGTTCCTGATGATGATAACCGTTTCGTTGCATCCGTTACACAACAACCGATACAATTACTTTTCAATGATAATAATCAGTTATACGGTTTTGTTTATCCAATTGTAGATAAAAAAGAATTAAAAGATAAGTTTAATATTAACAATAACATTTGGATTACTAAAGTTGGGAATGGATATTGTATTGCCAATTTGAAAGAAGACAAATGGATTTATATTGAATTGTAGGTGTAAAGATGCTAGATAATATTATTTTATATTTTAAAAACTTACCGCATACTAAAAGGTATGTAACAGAACGTTTAAAACAAAGTTGGAAAAGTTTTCTAATCGTATTAGCTGCATGTTTAATACTTATTATTGCAAGTGAAACGCTATTTTCCTTTAGTCATTTGACCGATGTTAAAGAGGTGAGATGGTTATTTAGAATCATTGTATTGATTGTTTTTGCGGTAGTGATGTTCACAATTTATATCTCTTATCATCATTATATGAATGACTTTTTAGTTACTAAGTTATTTAATATTTCCGCAGCGACGCCAGTAGTTATTATGTCTATTTTAAGTTTTATTATGCTAGTCATTTTGACGATGATTAGTGCATTGGTTAAACCAGTAAACTTCGAAACATCATATATAGCGCTATTCTATTTTATTGTGATGGCAACTATTTTTGTAGGATTAATATCCGTTACTTTTGGTCTTATTCGACTGTTAACTGAAAAAATAAATATCATATTTTATGGGGTTTGTGTATTGTGTTTCTTATTGTTACCAATTATTTTCATACCAAATCCAAATCATGTATTTATCAATCACATCCTAATGCTAAATCCAATGTATTACATTGTTAATGGTATAGCACAATCTATCATATTTGGTATATCAAGTATGGAAAACATTCCATATCATTTTTACTTTATTTTATTCTTATGTTTAATAGCTGCAGTAAATTTCGTATTAGCAAGGTATACGACACACGCAATTTATAATAAAACATCTAAAGTGACACAAACTGATAATCAACAGGATGTTTCAAATGATAGTACAGACGAGGCGGATACTTCTTCATGATGTTTAGCTGACCTGTTGTGTAAATTAATCTGTGAGAATCAGAAACAATTAGAATATCATCTAGATATTGTTTTCCTATACTGATTTTGATATTTCGAGTCATTAAAGGTAGTTTGTTAGCAACAATATAAATTTTAGATTTTGTAAAAGCATTCATAGTTTTACATTAAAAAACCGGACAGAGTAAAAATCGTTTTGATTTTCATTCTGCCCGGTTGTTCATTTTTTATAGATTAACTTTAGTGAATAATAACTTGAAATTATTTAGCATACAGTTTACGTTGTAACTTATCTTCTGTAAATACCCAGCCAATATAAGAGTGGTCTATGACATTATCGTTTGTTACATGTGCAATTGCCACAAATGAATAATGATCATTTTTTAAATAACGCAAATCAATCAAACGAATTTCAGTAGAACCATCTGCTAACGTTGTTGTTTGCCAACGATAGATTGATGAAAAGTTTAAAAAAGTACGTATATCTTTATTACCTTTGACTTTCCATAAAATGGAGTCTGTTGATAATGTTTGACGTTCCACTTTATCACTAAACACCACATTCCTACCATATGCTTTTCCAACATAGTCATGTGCATCAGTTTGTATCGCGACACGCCATTCCATAAATTTTATTGTTGGCGCAACAAATACTTTAACAGGGTGATGCTCTTGTTGAATTGCTTTTAAAGCTTGTTGCTTAATTACGGCTCTCATTTTAAAACGAATCATGTAATAAATGATTAGTAAAGCGATTATAGGAAAGAAGACTGCAAATGGATGCAAGCCTATAACCCATAATACAATACCAATACAAAGAACTGTGAAAATAATAGGGTCAAATGTGTTAATCACACTTAATTGAATCCATTTGTTTGTGATAGGTCTAAGCGCTTGTGTACCATAAGAATTGAATATATCTACAAAGACATGTAAAAATACTGCGAGCTGAGCCCACATCCATACATGAAATGGGTTGGTTCCACTAAAGAACGTGAATATTAAAAATGTAATTAAAATTGGCCATAGTATTGTGAAAGGGATGGAATGCGTGATACCTCTATGATGCGAAATATATGTTGCATTGTCCTTTAATTTAAGAACAGTATCCCCATCAGGAATTAATGAACCAACGATAAGGGTTGTAGCTGTTGCACCAAACGTAGAAGCCATTGCTGGATCTTGAGTTGCAAGTGCTGTAAGGCCCACCCCAATTGCGATATGTGTTGCAGTGTCCATATCAGTTCACTCATTTCATAATATTATATATACTATTATAATCCAATTTCGCAAATAACTAAATTAACTTACATACTAACCATGATTTTAATGTACAATAAAAACATTATGAGTAAAGACAATTAATTTTGGTGAGGAAAGGGTTTTATAAATGTATCAGCAGTCTAGTTTTAAAGAAAATTTGATACACTGGTTTGATGAAAATCAAAGAGAAATGCCATGGCGACAAACGACCAATCCGTACTATATTTGGTTAAGTGAGGTCATGTTACAACAGACACAAGTTAAAACAGTTATTGACTATTATCATCGTTTTGTTGAACGATTTCCAACTGTGGAAGTTTTGAGTCAAGCTTCGGAAGATGAAGTGTTAAAGTATTGGGAAGGCTTAGGATATTATAGTAGAGCTCGAAATTTTCATACGGCGATTAAAGAAGTTCATGATAAATATGAAGGCTTAGTTCCCAAAGATCCTGATCAATTTAAAGCGTTAAAAGGTGTTGGCCCATACACACAAGCTGCAGTAATGAGCATTGCATATAATGTACCACTAGCAACTGTAGACGGAAATGTTTTTCGAGTATGGTCTAGATTGAATGATGACTATCGAGATATTAAATTACAATCGACGAGGAAATCGTACGAACAAGAATTATTACCGTATGTTACTACAGAAGCTGGAACGTTTAATCAAGCTATGATGGAATTAGGGGCGTTAATTTGTACACCAAAAAATCCATTATGCTTATTTTGTCCAGTTCAAGAAAACTGTGAGGCATTTGATAAAGGTACATTTGAAAAGTTACCTGTTAAATCTAAAAATGTAAGTAAAAAAGTAATTGAGCAATCCGTCTTTTTAATTAGAAATAATCAAGGTCAATATCTGTTGCAAAAGCGTAGCGAAAAATTATTGCATGGTATGTGGCAATTTCCTATGTTTGAAAGTGAGCATGCTAGACGTAAAATGACTGAAAAAATCGGTCATGACATTCAACCAGTAGAAACACCTATTTTTGAGTTGAAGCATCAATTTACTCATTTAACATGGAAGATTAAAGTATACGCCGTTTCAGGAGCAATTAACATTGAAACATTACCAGATGACATGATTTGGTTTGATTTAAGTGATCGAGATCAATATACATTCCCTGTACCTATGTCAAAGATTTATCAATTTATAAATGGGTAACATTCGATGATTGGTAATATTATCGGAAAACATAGTGACATTAATTTTAAAAAGTATAAATGATATCTTTAAATCTCATAGAATAACAATGTCAAAAAGTTAAAGTGTTGATATATAAAAGTGATGATTTTATATACTTTAAATGGGACATGTAAATCTCTGTTGTAGTACTTAGCAATATTACCGAGTTTAATTATTAAGTAGTAAAATCTTATTTCGTAAAAATATGTATTTATATAATACTATTTCTGAAATATGCTATAATTTATAATGGTTAAATTAACAGAAGGTGGTGTGGAGTATGGTCAGAGAATCCATACCTAAAGAAGGGGAAAACATTAAAATTCAGAGTTATAAACATGATGGTAAGATTCATCGCGTTTGGTCTGAAACAACAATATTAAAGGGTACTGATCATGTTGTCATTGGTGGAAATGATCATACGTTAGTGACTGAAAGTGACGGAAGAACTTGGATAACACGTGAACCGGCAATTGTTTACTTTCACTCAGAATATTGGTTTAATGTTATCTGCATGTTTAGAGAAGATGGAATTTATTACTATTGCAATTTGTCATCACCATTTGTTTGTGATGAAGAGGCATTAAAATATATAGACTATGATTTAGATATTAAAGTATATCCAAACGGAAAGTATCATTTATTAGATGAAGATGAATATGAGCAACATATGAATCAAATGAATTATCCGCATGATATTGATATTATTTTAAGACGCAACGTGGACATTCTTCAACAATGGATAGAACAGAAGAAGGGCCCATTCGCGCCAGATTTTATCAAAGTTTGGAAAGAACGTTACAAAAAAATTAGACAGTATTAAGCAAATAAAGTGTAAATACTGATTAAATCATTTATATTGACTTAGTGATGTAAAGAAGTATGATAACTTTTGCTGTCGTGTGGGGACACAGTATCCATAGATTAAATTGAATAGAATATAACATACGAATAAGACAACGTATTTAATCACATGAATATGACAGAGGTTGAGATATCTTAATTTTAAAAATGTAAATTGTAAGAAGAATTTACATCTACAAATTATGTATCCAACCTCTATTCATTTTTATGCTTATGAATAGGATAGGGCAATAGATTAGGGGGGATTGTATGATTAAACGATATTTGCAATTTGTTAAGCCATACAAATATCGTATTTTTGCAACGATTATTGTTGGGATAATTAAGTTTGGTATACCAATGCTTATACCACTATTAATTAAATATGCAATAGATGGCGTGATTAATAACCACGCACTAACGACTGATGAAAAAGTTCATCATTTAACTATTGCCATTGGTATCGCATTATTTATTTTTGTAATAGTGAGACCACCAATTGAATTTATACGTCAATATTTGGCGCAATGGACAAGTAATAAAATATTGTATGATATACGTAAAAAGTTATACAACCATTTACAAGCTTTAAGTGCGAGATTTTATGCTAATAATCAAGTAGGTCAAGTAATATCTAGAGTGATTAATGATGTTGAACAAACAAAAGATTTCATTTTAACCGGGTTAATGAATATTTGGTTAGATTGTATAACAATTATTATTGCACTATCCATAATGTTCTTTTTAGATGTGAAATTGACTTTAGCAGCACTGTTTATCTTCCCATTTTACATTTTAACGGTGTACGTTTTCTTTGGAAGATTAAGAAAATTGACACGTGAAAGATCTCAAGCATTAGCTGAGGTTCAAGGATTCTTGCATGAACGTGTTCAAGGTATTTCAGTCGTTAAAAGTTTTGCGATTGAAGACAATGAAGCGAAAAACTTTGATAAAAAGAATACTAATTTCCTAACACGTGCGTTGAAACATACAAGATGGAATGCCTATTCCTTTGCCGCAATTAATACAGTTACAGATATTGGACCAATTATTGTCATCGGTGTTGGTGCATATCTTGCTATTTCTGGATCAATCACAGTAGGTACACTTGCAGCATTTGTTGGATACTTAGAGTTATTGTTCGGGCCTTTACGTCGTTTAGTCGCATCATTTACAACTTTAACGCAAAGTTTTGCTTCAATGGACCGTGTATTCCAATTAATTGATGAAGATTATGACATCAAAAATGGTGTTGGTGCTCAACCTATTGAAATTAAACAAGGTCGTATTGATATTGATCATGTTAGTTTTCAATATAACGATAACGAAGCTCCAATTTTAAAAGATATTAATTTGAGTATTGAAAAAGGAGAAACAGTTGCTTTCGTAGGTATGAGTGGTGGTGGTAAATCAACATTAATTAACTTAATACCGAGATTTTACGATGTAACTTCTGGGCAAATTTTAATAGATGGTCACAACATTAAAGATTTTTTAACGGGAAGTTTAAGAAATCAAATAGGATTGGTGCAACAGGATAATATTTTATTCTCTGATACAGTTAAGGAAAATATTTTACTTGGTCGTCCAACAGCAACAGATGAAGAAGTAGTTGAAGCGGCGAAAATGGCTAATGCACATGACTTTATTATGAACTTGCCACAGGGATATGACACTGAAGTAGGTGAACGAGGTGTTAAATTATCAGGTGGTCAAAAACAAAGATTATCGATTGCTAGAATATTTTTAAATAATCCGCCAATTCTTATCTTGGATGAAGCAACAAGTGCACTTGATTTAGAAAGTGAATCCATTATTCAAGAAGCATTAGATGTGTTGAGTAAAGATCGAACGACACTTATCGTAGCGCATCGCTTGTCCACTATTACACATGCTGACAAAATTGTCGTAATTGAAAATGGACATATTGTTGAAACAGGTACGCATCGTGAATTGATTGCAAAACAAGGTGCTTACGAGCATTTATATAGCATTCAAAACTTATAAAGTATTAGTTGTTTGACTTCAGTACAATCTTGAAGAGAAAATTTGTAACAGGATGGTGGGGTCATAACATAGAAAAAGCAGTAAGAGATTTTCTTAATTGAAAATAATCTTACTGCTTTTTTAAATTTAATTTCGAGATTCAATATTAGTTTATCTCATTGTGGCATTAATTGATAAAATTGTTTTAATGTTATAAATCAAAGTCTTCTTCAACAATTTCAATGTCTGCATCAGATCTATGATATGTGAAAAAGCTAATTCTTATGCGGTCTAAATGCTCTAAATGGTGTCGATACTCTTCGATGGCTGCAACAATTTGCATAACATTGGCAAACGAATATTCCGTTTGATAAGGATGATTTATTAACTCATGCTGAAATGTGGACAATAAATCTTTTTTCTGCGGATTATCTAACTCATAATCAACATGTGTCACATTATAACGTGCTTTTTTAGAAAGGCTAGCTAAAATTTGCTCGTGAAAAGCAGTTAATGAATCTAAATCTAATTTGATTTGTAATAGGAAATTGTTATTAAGTAAATATAAGTCGTTTTGATAACGCGACAATTTGTTTAATACTTCATAAGCTTGTCTAGTCGTCTGAACTACTTCTCTGAAAAGTATTTTCTTTCTATTCTGTTGGTGAATATGTTTTTTTGTAATAGGACGTTCTTCGCTATAGTAATCATAAATTTTCTCTAACTTTTCGACACGTTGTTTTAAATTATGACTATCTTGTTTAATATTATTAAACTCCGTCGTATCATTTAATACTAATTTAAACCACATAAAAATATCTGAGGATATATTTAATGAATTATAGTAAATTTTTGTTTCAAATTTAGGTGGTAGAAACACAAAGTTAACTAGAGATGAACTTATGACACCAATCATTACAAGTACAAACCTGTAAAAGGCGGTAATATAGAAAGAACCGGTATGTTGTCCCATAATGATTAATGCTGTTACACTCGCCAAAGTAGCAACATGTGCTAAATTAAATTTAAATAAAATAGCAATAAGTACTATGACGGTAACACCCATAATGATAAAATTATCACTAAAAATTGTTACCATTGTAACAGATAGTATGGCACCTATAATGTTACCCAATGCTTGATCAGAAACTGTTTTAAATGAACGATAAATACTAGGTTGCATTGCAACAACAGCACTGACACCAGCTAAGGCTTTCAGACCAACATCATCCGGTAGTAAAGAAGCGATAGACATAGCTAAAATAATGGCTATACCAGTTTTAAAAATCCGAGCTCCTAGTCTCAAAAATAATGACGCCCCTTTTAAGTTTATTGAATATCTAATATTCGTATTCATTACTGTTATACACTTACTAGTTACAAAATTCAAGCTTATTTATAGTTGTTAAAATAAATCATACATAATACTGATAGCGATGTAAAACTTTAGTCAGAGATTAAAATAGTATAAATTTGTAAAATAAAAACTCACATAGTGACATATCAAGTTAAACGTTAATAGTTAACGATATAAAATGAATCTACTATGTGAGCATTTGCTTTATTTTAATTCAATTAAAAATATACTTCCTTAAAAGTTATTTCATTTGACTAAAAGCATAGTCTGCAGCTTTTAAAGTTTGTTTAATATCTTCTTCTGTATGTTCAGTTGTTAAGAACCAAGCTTCAAACTTAGAAGGTGCTAAATTGATACCTTGATTTAACATTAATTTGAAAAATTTACCGAACGCTTCGCCGTCAGAATGTTCAACTTGATCATAATGTGTGACTTTTTCATCTGTAAAGTACAATGTTAAAGATCCATAAATACGATTAATTGTAGCTGTGATATTATGTTTTTCGATTAATTTAAGTAAACCTTCTTCTAGTTGTTGGCCTAAGCTGTCTAATTTTTCATAAACACCGTCTTGTTCTAGTACTTCGAGTAATGCAATACCTGCTTTCATAGATAACGGGTTACCAGCCATTGTACCAGCTTGATATGCAGGTCCTAGAGGTGCTACTTGTTCCATAATATCTTGACGTCCACCATAGCCTCCAATTGGTAAACCACCGCCAACAATTTTACCAAATGCAGTTAAATCAGGGATAACACCTAATAAATCTTGAGCGGCACCGTAATGGAAACGGAATGCAGTAATTACTTCATCATAAATCACTAGGGTCCCATTGTTATGTGAAATTTCATTAACCTCTTCTAAAAATCCAGGTTGAGGCATTACCATTCCAAAGTTACCAACAATTGGTTCTACTAATACTGCGGCAATTTCATCACCCCAAAATTCAATTGCTTCTTTATAGGCGTTAATATCATTGAAAGGTACAGTAATGACTTCACGTGCGACGCTTTCTGGAACACCAGCTGAGTCTGGAGAACCGAGCTGAGATGGGCCGCTACCTGCTGCAACCAATACTAAATCAGAATGGCCATGATAAGATCCAGCAAATTTTATAATTTTATTTCTTTTAGTATATGCACGTGCAACACGAATTGTTGTCATGACTGCTTCTGTTCCAGAATTTACAAAGCGAATTTTCTCAAGAGATGGAATTGCATCACGTAATTTTTTGCTGAATTCAATTTCTAATTCAGTCGGTGTACCAAATAAAACACCTTTAGCAGCTTGTTCTTGAATTGCTTTAGTAATATGAGGATGTGCATGCCCCGTAATAATTGGACCGTATGCTTGAAGGTAATCAATAAATTTATTGCCATCGACATCATATAAATATGCACCGTGTCCTTCTTTCATAACAACAGGTGCACCGCCTCCTACAGCTTTATAAGAACGAGAAGGGGAATTGACACCGCCTAGAATATATTCGTTTGAAAGTTGTTGTAAACGTTCACTTTCACTAAAATTCATTTATATCAACCTCTTTTAATTTAATATTTTCATCTAATATCGTATCATAAAATTATTATAATGAAGAAAAAGGTGATTATATGTTGCAAAAAGGAGAACAATTTCCAATATTTAAATTAGAAAATCAAGACGGAACTGTCATTACAAATGATACATTAAAAGGTAAAAAGGCGATTATATATTTTTATCCTAGAGATAATACACCTACTTGTACCACAGAAGCTTGTGACTTTAGAGACAATTTAGAAATGTTCAATGATTTAGATGTTGCAGTATATGGTATAAGCGGTGATTCAAAGAAAAAACACCAAAATTTTATTGAGAAACACGGATTGAATTTCGATTTATTAGTAGATGAAGATTTTAAATTAGCTAAAGAAACTGGCGTATATCAGTTAAAAAAATCATTTGGCAAAGAAAGTATGGGCATTGTAAGAACGACTTTTATAATAGATGAACAAGGTAAAGTATTAGATGTTATCGAGAAGGTTAAGGTTAAAACACAAATAGAAGAACTTAAAAACATTTTGGGGTGACATATATGAAAGTTGTTGGGTTAAATCGTATGCGTGAAGTTGAAACTGAATTACAACAACGCTTTTCAGATTTAGATTTTAAATTTTATAAAAAAGCATCAGAAATACCTGAGAGCGACTTGGCTGATTTAGATATATTAGTTGGTTATGATGGCGGTATCAATGAGGCATTTTTACGACGTTGCCCGAATTTAAAATGGATTGCATGGTTTGCAACGGGTGTAAATACATTGCCGTTAGATTATATTGCAGATCACGGCATACTTTTAACTAATGGAAAAGGTGTTCAAGCTAAACAATTATCTGAATACATTTTAGCTTTCATTTTAGATGATTATAAAAAGATGAAACTATCATATGATAACCAACGACAACATATATATGATTCGAAAATAACTGGTAAACGCCTATCAGGACAAACAGTTTTATTTTTAGGTACAGGTGCAATTGCTACTAGAACTGCGAAGTTAGCAAAGGCTTTTAATATGAATTTAATTGGTCTGAGCAAGTCAGGTCAGAACAAAGATGAGTTTGACGAGATATATACTATCGAATCACTTGAAAGCACATTACCAAATGCTGACATTATTATAAATGCTTTACCAGAAACGCAAGAAACGATTCATTTACTAAAGAAAAAACATTTTGAATTAATGAAAGATGAAGCACTTTTTATAAATATAGGACGAGGTAGCATAGTTAAAGAAGCGCTCTTAATAGAAGTATTAAAAAGTAAAGTTATTCGACATGCATATTTAGATGTGTTTGAAAATGAACCTTTGAAACCTAATCATGAATTATATGAATTGGATAATGTAACTATAACAGCGCATATAACTGGTAATGATTATGAAGCAAAGTATGACTTATTAGATATTTTTAAAAACAATCTAGTTAATTTTCTCAATAAGAATGGTCTAATTGAGAATGAAGTTGATGCTAAAAAAGGCTATTAAATGAAATCATCATGTAAATATTGACACGCGCGCAATACTACAGTTATATTTATAGTAAGTAATAATAATTATTATATAAGAAAGATGGTGATATAGATGAGTGTTGAAATAGAATCAATTGAACATGAACTAGAAGAATCAATTGCATCATTGCGACAAGCAGGCGTAAGAATTACACCTCAAAGACAAGCAATATTACGTTATTTAATTTCTTCACATACTCATCCAACAGCTGATGAAATTTATCAAGCACTTTCACCTGATTTTCCAAATATAAGTGTTGCGACAATATATAATAACTTAAGAGTGTTTAAAGATATTGGAATTGTAAAAGAATTAACATATGGAGACTCATCAAGTCGATTCGACTTTAATACACATAATCATTATCATATTATATGTGAACAATGTGGTAAGATTGTTGATTTTCAATATCCACAGTTAAATGAAATTGAAAGATTAGCTCAGCATATGACTGACTTTGACGTAACACATCATCGAATGGAAATTTATGGAGTTTGTAAAGAATGCCAAGATAAATAATTTAACTTTGGTAGTATGACAAATTAAAAAAGCGTTAGCTTACTTCATATAAGTAAGCGTAATATTTAAGAAGTTAAACGACATGAAAGTTGTTTAACTTTTTTTTATGCTTATTCTGAAAAATATTTAAATTGAAGAAAAGAATATTCTAACTACGGAAGTGGTATTAACTAATAACTAGTATCCTTTATAAATAAACATAAAAATATTCAAACGAAGGTCTACTAAATAACTATCCATAAAGTGAGTATAAGTTTGTTTGTAAAACTGAAGTAAAAAGCATAAGGAATTACACTTTAAATACATATAGTACTTACGAATAGAAAATAATCCCTTCAACAGTAATTTTTAAACAAAAATAAGTGTTGTTTTATGTTGACTCTACTAGAATAACTTGATATTATATAAAAGTCGTCAAACGGCACTAATATTTAAAAAACAAATGTTTTAAGTTGTTGATTTAAAATATTAATAAAGTGTAAATTTGACTATTGAAATTCGAACAAATACATATTAAAATAATATTTGTTGAATTAATTGAGTTAGGAAATTTATTTTTTAGAAATAAAATAATTAAAAATAATTCTTGACTTACAAAAACTTACGAGTTATAATTAAATCTTGTAAGTGACAAACGAACATTGAAAACTGAATGACAATATGTCAACGTTAATTCCAAAAACGTAACTATAAGTTACAAACATTATTTAGTATTTATGAGCTAATCAAACATCATAATTTTTATGGAGAGTTTGATCCTGGCTCAGGATGAACGCTGGCGGCGTGCCTAATACATGCAAGTCGAGCGAACGGACGAGAAGCTTGCTTCTCTGATGTTAGCGGCGGACGGGTGAGTAACACGTGGATAACCTACCTATAAGACTGGGATAACTTCGGGAAACCGGAGCTAATACCGGATAATATTTTGAACCGCATGGTTCAAAAGTGAAAGACGGTCTTGCTGTCACTTATAGATGGATCCGCGCTGCATTAGCTAGTTGGTAAGGTAACGGCTTACCAAGGCAACGATGCATAGCCGACCTGAGAGGGTGATCGGCCACACTGGAACTGAGACACGGTCCAGACTCCTACGGGAGGCAGCAGTAGGGAATCTTCCGCAATGGGCGAAAGCCTGACGGAGCAACGCCGCGTGAGTGATGAAGGTCTTCGGATCGTAAAACTCTGTTATTAGGGAAGAACATATGTGTAAGTAACTGTGCACATCTTGACGGTACCTAATCAGAAAGCCACGGCTAACTACGTGCCAGCAGCCGCGGTAATACGTAGGTGGCAAGCGTTATCCGGAATTATTGGGCGTAAAGCGCGCGTAGGCGGTTTTTTAAGTCTGATGTGAAAGCCCACGGCTCAACCGTGGAGGGTCATTGGAAACTGGAAAACTTGAGTGCAGAAGAGGAAAGTGGAATTCCATGTGTAGCGGTGAAATGCGCAGAGATATGGAGGAACACCAGTGGCGAAGGCGACTTTCTGGTCTGTAACTGACGCTGATGTGCGAAAGCGTGGGGATCAAACAGGATTAGATACCCTGGTAGTCCACGCCGTAAACGATGAGTGCTAAGTGTTAGGGGGTTTCCGCCCCTTAGTGCTGCAGCTAACGCATTAAGCACTCCGCCTGGGGAGTACGACCGCAAGGTTGAAACTCAAAGGAATTGACGGGGACCCGCACAAGCGGTGGAGCATGTGGTTTAATTCGAAGCAACGCGAAGAACCTTACCAAATCTTGACATCCTTTGACAACTCTAGAGATAGAGCTTTCCCCTTCGGGGGACAAAGTGACAGGTGGTGCATGGTTGTCGTCAGCTCGTGTCGTGAGATGTTGGGTTAAGTCCCGCAACGAGCGCAACCCTTAAGCTTAGTTGCCATCATTAAGTTGGGCACTCTAAGTTGACTGCCGGTGACAAACCGGAGGAAGGTGGGGATGACGTCAAATCATCATGCCCCTTATGATTTGGGCTACACACGTGCTACAATGGACAATACAAAGGGCAGCGAAACCGTGAGGTCAAGCAAATCCCATAAAGTTGTTCTCAGTTCGGATTGTAGTCTGCAACTCGACTACATGAAGCTGGAATCGCTAGTAATCGTAGATCAGCATGCTACGGTGAATACGTTCCCGGGTCTTGTACACACCGCCCGTCACACCACGAGAGTTTGTAACACCCGAAGCCGGTGGAGTAACCTTTTAGGAGCTAGCCGTCGAAGGTGGGACAAATGATTGGGGTGAAGTCGTAACAAGGTAGCCGTATCGGAAGGTGCGGCTGGATCACCTCCTTTCTAAGGATATATTCGGAACATCTTCTTCAGAAGATGCGGAATAACGTGACATATTGTATTCAGTTTTGAATGTTTGTTCATTCAAATTAATGGGCCTATAGCTCAGCTGGTTAGAGCGCACGCCTGATAAGCGTGAGGTCGGTGGTTCGAGTCCACTTAGGCCCACCATTAATTTAATACCTATTTGGGGGCTTAGCTCAGCTGGGAGAGCGCCTGCTTTGCACGCAGGAGGTCAGCGGTTCGATCCCGCTAGTCTCCACCATTATTTGTACATTGAAAACTAGATAAGTAAGTAAAATATAGATTTTACCAAGCAAAACCGAGTGAATAAAGAGTTTTAAATAAGCTTGAATTCATAAGAAATAATCGCTAGTGTTCGAAAGAACACTCACAAGATTAATAACGCGTTTAAATCTTTTTATAAAAGAACGTAACTTCATGTTAACGTTTGACTTATAAAAATGGTGGAAACATAGATTAAGTTATTAAGGGCGCACGGTGGATGCCTTGGCACTAGAAGCCGATGAAGGACGTTACTAACGACGATATGCTTTGGGGAGCTGTAAGTAAGCTTTGATCCAGAGATTTCCGAATGGGGAAACCCAGCATGAGTTATGTCATGTTATCGATATGTGAATACATAGCATATCAGAAGGCACACCCGGAGAACTGAAACATCTTAGTACCCGGAGGAAGAGAAAGAAAATTCGATTCCCTTAGTAGCGGCGAGCGAAACGGGAAGAGCCCAAACCAACAAGCTTGCTTGTTGGGGTTGTAGGACACTCTATACGGAGTTACAAAGGACGACATTAGACGAATCATCTGGAAAGATGAATCAAAGAAGGTAATAATCCTGTAGTCGAAAATGTTGTCTCTCTTGAGTGGATCCTGAGTACGACGGAACACGTGAAATTCCGTCGGAATCTGGGAGGACCATCTCCTAAGGCTAAATACTCTCTAGTGACCGATAGTGAACCAGTACCGTGAGGGAAAGGTGAAAAGCACCCCGGAAGGGGAGTGAAATAGAACCTGAAACCGTGTGCTTACAAGTAGTCAGAGCCCGTTAATGGGTGATGGCGTGCCTTTTGTAGAATGAACCGGCGAGTTACGATTTGATGCAAGGTTAAGCAGTAAATGTGGAGCCGTAGCGAAAGCGAGTCTGAATAGGGCGTTTAGTATTTGGTCGTAGACCCGAAACCAGGTGATCTACCCTTGGTCAGGTTGAAGTTCAGGTAACACTGAATGGAGGACCGAACCGACTTACGTTGAAAAGTGAGCGGATGAACTGAGGGTAGCGGAGAAATTCCAATCGAACCTGGAGATAGCTGGTTCTCTCCGAAATAGCTTTAGGGCTAGCCTCAAGTGATGATTATTGGAGGTAGAGCACTGTTTGGACGAGGGGCCCCTCTCGGGTTACCGAATTCAGACAAACTCCGAATGCCAATTAATTTAACTTGGGAGTCAGAACATGGGTGATAAGGTCCGTGTTCGAAAGGGAAACAGCCCAGACCACCAGCTAAGGTCCCAAAATATATGTTAAGTGGAAAAGGATGTGGCGTTGCCCAGACAACTAGGATGTTGGCTTAGAAGCAGCCATCATTTAAAGAGTGCGTAATAGCTCACTAGTCGAGTGACACTGCGCCGAAAATGTACCGGGGCTAAACATATTACCGAAGCTGTGGATTGTCCTTTGGACAATGGTAGGAGAGCGTTCTAAGGGCGTTGAAGCATGATCGTAAGGACATGTGGAGCGCTTAGAAGTGAGAATGCCGGTGTGAGTAGCGAAAGACGGGTGAGAATCCCGTCCACCGATTGACTAAGGTTTCCAGAGGAAGGCTCGTCCGCTCTGGGTTAGTCGGGTCCTAAGCTGAGGCCGACAGGCGTAGGCGATGGATAACAGGTTGATATTCCTGTACCACCTATAATCGTTTTAATCGATGGGGGGACGCAGTAGGATAGGCGAAGCGTGCGATTGGATTGCACGTCTAAGCAGTAAGGCTGAGTATTAGGCAAATCCGGTACTCGTTAAGGCTGAGCTGTGATGGGGAGAAGACATTGTGTCTTCGAGTCGTTGATTTCACACTGCCGAGAAAAGCCTCTAGATAGAAAATAGGTGCCCGTACCGCAAACCG
Organism: Staphylococcus aureus; assembly: GCF_001027105.1. Classification (GTDB taxonomy): domain Bacteria; phylum Bacillota; class Bacilli; order Staphylococcales; family Staphylococcaceae; genus Staphylococcus; species Staphylococcus aureus. The sequence goes on along the minus strand of NZ_CP011526.1, from coordinate 1,921,589 downwards.
ACACAGGTAGTCAAGATGAGAATTCTAAGGTGAGCGAGCGAACTCTCGTTAAGGAACTCGGCAAAATGACCCCGTAACTTCGGGAGAAGGGGTGCTCTTTAGGGTTAACGCCCAGAAGAGCCGCAGTGAATAGGCCCAAGCGACTGTTTATCAAAAACACAGGTCTCTGCTAAACCGTAAGGTGATGTATAGGGGCTGACGCCTGCCCGGTGCTGGAAGGTTAAGAGGAGTGGTTAGCTTCTGCGAAGCTACGAATCGAAGCCCCAGTAAACGGCGGCCGTAACTATAACGGTCCTAAGGTAGCGAAATTCCTTGTCGGGTAAGTTCCGACCCGCACGAAAGGCGTAACGATTTGGGCACTGTCTCAACGAGAGACTCGGTGAAATCATAGTACCTGTGAAGATGCAGGTTACCCGCGACAGGACGGAAAGACCCCGTGGAGCTTTACTGTAGCCTGATATTGAAATTCGGCACAGCTTGTACAGGATAGGTAGGAGCCTTTGAAACGTGAGCGCTAGCTTACGTGGAGGCGCTGGTGGGATACTACCCTAGCTGTGTTGGCTTTCTAACCCGCACCACTTATCGTGGTGGGAGACAGTGTCAGGCGGGCAGTTTGACTGGGGCGGTCGCCTCCTAAAAGGTAACGGAGGCGCTCAAAGGTTCCCTCAGAATGGTTGGAAATCATTCATAGAGTGTAAAGGCATAAGGGAGCTTGACTGCGAGACCTACAAGTCGAGCAGGGTCGAAAGACGGACTTAGTGATCCGGTGGTTCCGCATGGAAGGGCCATCGCTCAACGGATAAAAGCTACCCCGGGGATAACAGGCTTATCTCCCCCAAGAGTTCACATCGACGGGGAGGTTTGGCACCTCGATGTCGGCTCATCGCATCCTGGGGCTGTAGTCGGTCCCAAGGGTTGGGCTGTTCGCCCATTAAAGCGGTACGCGAGCTGGGTTCAGAACGTCGTGAGACAGTTCGGTCCCTATCCGTCGTGGGCGTAGGAAATTTGAGAGGAGCTGTCCTTAGTACGAGAGGACCGGGATGGACATACCTCTGGTGTACCAGTTGTCGTGCCAACGGCATAGCTGGGTAGCTATGTGTGGACGGGATAAGTGCTGAAAGCATCTAAGCATGAAGCCCCCCTCAAGATGAGATTTCCCAACTTCGGTTATAAGATCCCTCAAAGATGATGAGGTTAATAGGTTCGAGGTGGAAGCATGGTGACATGTGGAGCTGACGAATACTAATCGATCGAAGACTTAATCAAAATAAATGTTTTGCGAAGCAAAATCACTTTTACTTACTATCTAGTTTTGAATGTATAAATTACATTCATATGTCTGGTGACTATAGCAAGGAGGTCACACCTGTTCCCATGCCGAACACAGAAGTTAAGCTCCTTAGCGTCGATGGTAGTCGAACTTACGTTCCGCTAGAGTAGAACGTTGCCAGGCAGTTTTAAATCGGAGAATTAGCTCAGCTGGGAGAGCATCTGCCTTACAAGCAGAGGGTCGGCGGTTCGAACCCGTCATTCTCCACCATTTATTCTTACATATTGCCGGCCTAGCTCAATTGGTAGAGCAACTGACTTGTAATCAGTAGGTTGGGGGTTCAAGTCCTCTGGCCGGCACCATGGAAGAGCCATTAGCTCAGTTGGTAGAGCATCTGACTTTTAATCAGAGGGTCAGAGGTTCGAATCCTCTATGGCTCACCATTTGCGGGTGTGGCGGAATTGGCAGACGCACTAGACTTAGGATCTAGCGCCTTACGGCGTGGGGGTTCGACTCCCTTCACCCGCATATGCAGAAGTAGTTCAGCGGTAGAATACAACCTTGCCAAGGTTGGGGTCGCGGGTTCGAATCCCGTCTTCTGCTCCATTTTTATAGTGCCGGGGTGGCGGAACTGGCAGACGCACAGGACTTAAAATCCTGCGGTGAGTGATCACCGTACCGGTTCGATTCCGGTCCTCGGCACCATTTTCAATAAAAACATATGCGCCCGTAGCTCAATTGGATAGAGCGTTTGACTACGGATCAAGAGGTTATGGGTTCGACTCCTATCGGGCGCGTTAATTATACGGGAAGTAGCTCAGCTTGGTAGAGCACTTGGTTTGGGACCAAGGGGTCGCAGGTTCGAATCCTGTCTTCCCGATATACTGTAATTATTATGGGGGCTTAGCTCAGCTGGGAGAGCGCCTGCTTTGCACGCAGGAGGTCAGCGGTTCGATCCCGCTAGTCTCCACCATATTATTTACAAACTATATAAGGCGGTGTAGCTCAGCTGGCTAGAGCGTACGGTTCATACCCGTGAGGTCGGGGGTTCGATCCCCTCCACCGCCACTATTTATTAGTTGTAAAATTATATTTAGGACCTTTAGCTCAGTTGGTTAGAGCTAACGGCTCATAACCGTTCGGTCGCAGGTTCGAGTCCTGCAAGGTCCATATAATTTTGGAGGAATACCCAAGTCCGGCTGAAGGGATCGGTCTTGAAAACCGACAGGGGCTTAACGGCTCGCGGGGGTTCGAATCCCTCTTCCTCCGTTTTACTAATGGTCTCGTAGTGTAGCGGTTAACACGCCTGCCTGTCACGCAGGAGATCGCGGGTTCGATTCCCGTCGAGACCGCCATTTAATTTTATAATTAATAGCGATTTACCTATAATAATGGAGGAATACCCAAGTCCGGCTGAAGGGATCGGTCTTGAAAACCGACAGGGCCTTAACGGGCCGCGGGGGTTCGAATCCCTCTTCCTCCGCCATTATTTTTTATTATCGCGGGATGGAGCAGTTCGGTAGCTCGTCGGGCTCATAACCCGAAGGTCGGTGGTTCAAATCCGCCTCCCGCAATATTTTATAGGTCTCGTAGTGTAGCGGTTAACACGCCTGCCTGTCACGCAGGAGATCGCGGGTTCGATTCCCGTCGAGACCGCCATCATTACATTTTTATTATGGTTCAGTAGCTCAGTTGGTAGAGCAATGGATTGAAGCTCCATGTGTCGGCAGTTCGACTCTGTCCTGAACCATTTCTTAGCCGGCCTAGCTCAATTGGTAGAGCAACTGACTTGTAATCAGTAGGTTGGGGGTTCAAGTCCTCTGGCCGGCACCATTTATGGAGGGGTAGCGAAGTGGCTAAACGCGGCGGACTGTAAATCCGCTCCTTCGGGTTCGGCAGTTCGAATCTGCCCCCCTCCATTTATTATTTTTAATAGGGGCATAGTTCAACGGTAGAATAGAGGTCTCCAAAACCTTTGGTGTGGGTTCGATTCCTACTGCCCCTGCCATGGCGGCTGTGGTGAAGTGGTTAACACATCGGATTGTGGTTCCGACATTCGAGGGTTCGATCCCCTTCAGCCGCCCTTATTATTAATGGGCTATAGCCAAGCGGTAAGGCAACGGACTTTGACTCCGTCACTCGTTGGTTCGAATCCAGCTAGCCCAGTTATTGGCGGCATAGCCAAGTGGTAAGGCAGAGGTCTGCAAAACCTTTATCACCGGTTCAAATCCGGTTGCCGCCTCCAGGTTTATGCGGGAGTAGTTCAACTTTTAGAACACGTTCCTTCCCGGAACGAGGTATAGGTGCAAATCCTATCTTCCGCTCCATAATTTAATAATAATGCGGGAGTATTTCAACTCTTAGAATACATTCCTTCCTGGAATGAGGTATAGGTGTAAATCCTATCTTCCGCTCCATAATTTAATATTTGCGGGAGTAGTTCAACTTTTAGAACACGTTCCTTCCCGGAACGAGGTATAGGTGTAAATCCTATCTTCCGCTCCATAATTGCTTCCAAAGGGAAGTTTTTTGTTTACCATTAAGCCGGTGTGGCGGAATTGGCAGACGCGCGGGACTCAAAATCCCGTTCCACTTGTGGAGTGTCGGTTCGACCCCGACCACCGGTATAATTAACTGTTATTTACATAACATAACGTATTAGAAACCTTGTAAAACAAGGTTTCTTTTTATTTCTCTCTATACAATACAAATAAAAGTGGACTCAAATGGCACACGCTTTAATAGACTCTATGTCAAATTGTAATGATGAGTTCAATATTGGAAGTTAAGCAACTATGCATTGTTTAACGGTTCTCCACCAAATGTGGTGGGTATATAATTTAAAGAACTATTTTTAAAATACAACTTTTAGAGTTTTTATTATTAGGCGGCCAGTCCATTATTGGGCTTGGTTGTCTTCTTTTTTTCTCCTTTGTACAAGCTGAAAATCATCATTATACGTGCTTTAAAGTTGTTGAAATTTCTGTAACCAAAAGAAATTCACTTGATTAATTTTATCTTATTATTAATTCCTTCTATAGCACCATTATTAAATGCTGGGTAATAAATTGTATTTCTTAACATCCTTTGATGTTTTCTATAATATTTAACCACTTTCCATACACCCTTACTCACAGACTTTTTACTAACTGAATTTAAACGATTAATAAATTTAGGCCAATTACATAACCTTAGGTCTTTTCGTAATCCTTGGACAAGTTCGTAGGAGTGTCGTAGTATATCGTCTTTTGAAAGCATGAATTCTACAATGTCAGATGAGCGTTTATAAGCCTTAAAAGATTTATTCCATCTGTATTTACTAAATATGGTTTTACTAGTATCCATCAATAGGACTTTCCAGTTATTCTTAAAAATTGTATAATCAGGTCCTTTTTTATTACGGTATTCATTCATAACTTGTACACGATACTTATTAAGTTCTCTATTTAAATGTTGAACGATATGGAATCTGTCAAAAATAATAGCTGCATTAGGAAATAGGTCGCGAAATAATCGGACATAGGGTTCATACATGTCAATAGTAACCGTCTTAACTTGTTGTCGATTTTTTAAATCGAATCGCTCGAAATAGGCACGCAAGAATCTTGTAGTTCTATTTTCTAAAATATCTATAACATCATGAGTATCATTATCTATAAAAATGAAACTCATTGATCCAGTTACATTTTTAACGCTTTTAAATTCATCCATAGCGATGTGTTCTGGCAAACAATTAAAGGGTTTAATTCGTAATGAATTAGCCGCTTTAGTTCTAATACGACTTACAGTAGATGGAGAGATACAGTTATCTTCTGCAGTATCAATCTCTGTTTTAACTTTAGTAGCTTCTTCTATAACTTTTTGAGTAACACATCTTGAGATAAAACACGACTCATCAACAATTGACGTTTTAGCAGTAAAAGTGCCATTGCATTCTAAGCATTTAAAACGTTGTTTAGCTAAGTTGAGGTATGTGTTATACCCTTGAGTTTTAAGTAAAGTAATACGAGAAACACGCTTACCATGTTTATGAATTTGTCCTTCATTTTTAACTCCACAACAATAACAGGCCGAAGGCTTATACGTTAGTACAGCATTAACCACTGTTGCTTTTTTCCTTTGATAATGACGTCAATTTCTTGGTTTATATATTTTATATTTTCATCTTTTATTCTTAGTAATTCTAAGGTATCATTACACATAGGCGCACTTGTCTCCTTTAGTTTGGGTTTGGTCACTTTAAATTATAGAGGCAATTGCGCTTTTTGTGTATTAAAAAAAGCAGGAAGTTTTACCTTCCCACCATAAAAGATGAAGAACCTGTTTAACTTCTTTTTTTGGTATTACATTAATGATAATGATTATATTATCTGGGGTTATATATTTGTTTCAACTTTTCTAATAATATATTTGTAAAAGTGCTATTTTATTGTGCTTTATACCAAGTCGATTCAATTTATCTATCTTAATAGTAATATGGCTATTTTAATATTTACAATTTATTACATTATTAGTCACAGGATGTAATTAGTAGTATTTTAAAATTAACATGACATTGATTAGTGAGTAGATTGTTTAAATTTGCTTTATTCAATTTGTGGATTGTTATATTTAGATTAAATTAGCCAACTAATCATTGTTAAAGTTAATTTTCTATAATATGATGAGTTTAATGTTCAAATTGGAGGTCGTTTATGAGTAACGCAAATAATGCTGATAATAAACAGTTTTTCAGTAAGATTTTAAATTCTATTGGTGCTGGTGTTGTTATTGCACTTGTTCCGAATGCTTTATTAGGTGAAGTATTAAAAATATTTAAAAGTGGTAATGAAATTTTAGAATTAACGTATCAGTTAGTGATACTAATTCAATCATTTATGGCATTTATTATTGGGGTTTTAGCTGCTCATCAATTTAAATTTAATGGTGCAGGTGCTGCTATAGTAGGTACATCAGCTATGATTGGTTCAGGTGCTGTTGTATATAGCAATAATAGTTTTATGTTAAAAGGTATAGGTGACATTATAAATACGAGTTTGGTTGTTATTATTGCATGTCTTATATATATGGTATTACAAAACAAACTTGGATCTTTTGAATTAATTATATTACCAGTTTTAGTACCTATCGTTAGTGGGGGTATCGGTCTAATCACATTACCTTACATTCGAAAAATTACTCAAGCAATTGGAAATGTAATTCATTCTTTTACAGACTTAAATCCGTTGTTAATGTCTATACTTATTAGTGTGGCATTTTCATTATTAATGGTAACACCAATATCGTTAGTAGCGATTGCAACTGCGATTAGTTTAAACGGACTAGGAAGTGGAGCAGCAAACCTAGGTATAGTGGCTGCCTGTGTTACTTTCTTATTTGGCTCATTGCGTGTCAATTCTATTGGTGTAAATGCAGTTTTACTCATAGGAGCTGCAAAAATGATGATCCCAGTTTACTTGAAAAATTTAATTATTTCGATACCATTGACTATAAATGGAATAATTACTGGAATCATTGCTTACGTTCTTCAGGTTAAAGGAACACCATTGTCTGCTGGATTTGGATATACAGGATTAGTTGGCCCAATAAATGCATTTAACCGAATGTCAGGTGATCCAACAATGAATATTATTTTATTAGCACTTGGTTATTTTGTCATACCATTTGTATCGGCATTTATTGTTCATGAATTGTGTAAAAAATTCATTCCTATATATTCTAATGATATTTATAAATTTGAAGTTCCAAAACAATAATTTATAGCTTGATGACAAGAATAAGTTTTAATATATGATAAATATAGGCGTTACTGTCAATAAGATATTGATAGTAGCGCTTTTTTGATTGATTTTAAAATGTGAGATTTGTTCACGTATAATAGCGGATTTTTTATGTACAGTCTTTTAAAAAGAAGCTTTTCTTTATATTGATAAAAATACATTTATAAAACACTATTGCATCAAAATGTATTAATATGTATAATTATGAATATTAATTAGGGAGGGCTGTATAAATGAAGTGTTTAATTAGGTTTATATTAGTATTAGGGTTGTTAATTAGCAGTGCTATGGTGTATATCAATCCCACAGCACATGCTGAACAAGATCAAACATGGGAGAAGATTAAAGAACGCGGTGAACTTAGAGTGGGTCTTTCTGCAGATTATGCACCAATGGAATTTGAGCATACAGTTAATGGTAAGACTGAGTATGCAGGTGTAGATATTGATTTAGCTAAAAAAATTGCGAAAGATAATAATTTAAAATTAAAAATCGTCAATATGTCATTTGATAGTTTGTTAGGAGCTCTTAAAACTGGAAAAATTGATATTATTATTTCCGGAATGACTTCAACGCCTGAACGTAAGAAGCAAGTTGATTTTTCAGATTCATATATGATGACTAAAAATATCATGCTTGTAAAGAAAGATAAAGTTAATGAATATAAAGATATCAAAGACTTTAATAATAAAAAAGTAGGGGCACAAAAGGGAACTGAACAAGAAAAAATCGCTCAAACCGAAATTGAAAATGCATCTATTACTTCATTAAGCCGTTTACCAGACGTTATATTAGCATTGAAAAGTGGAAAGGTTGAAGGTGCTGTAGTTGAAAAACCTGTAGCAGAAGCATATTTAAAACAAAATCCTAAATTAGGAATTTCCAATGTGAAATTTAATGAAGAAGAAAAAGATACAGTGATAGCAGTGCCAAAAGATTCACCAAAATTATTGTCACAAATTAATAAAACGATTAAGGAGGTTAAAGATAAAGGATTAATCGATAAATATATGACTAATGCTGCAAATGCGATGAATGATGACAGTGGTTTTATTTCTAAGTATGGTAGTTTTTTCTTGAAAGGAATTAAGATTACAATATTAATTTCACTTATCGGTGTTGCATTAGGTTCTATTTTAGGTGCATTCGTTGCGTTAATGAAATTAAGTAAAATAAAAATTATTTCATGGATTGCTTCTATCTATATCGAAATATTAAGAGGAACACCAATGTTAGTTCAAGTATTTATCGTATTCTTTGGTATAACTGCTGCATTAGGACTAGACATTTCAGCTCTTGTTTGTGGAACAATTGCATTAGTTATTAATTCCTCAGCTTACATTGCTGAAATTATTCGTGCAGGTATAAATGCTGTTGATAAAGGCCAAATGGAAGCCGCACGTAGTCTAGGTTTGAATTATAGACAAACGATGAAAAGTGTAATTATGCCACAAGCAATTAAAAATATTTTACCAGCTTTAGGTAATGAATTTGTCACTTTAATTAAAGAATCATCTATTGTGTCAACAATTGGAGTTGGCGAAATTATGTTTAATGCACAAGTGGTTCAAGGTATTTCATTTGACCCATTCACACCATTAATAGTGGCAGCAGCATTATACTTTGTCTTAACATTTGTACTTACACGCATTATGAACATGATTGAAGGGAGATTGAATGCCAGTGATTAAAATAAACAATCTTAATAAAGTTTTTGGAGATAATGAAGTTTTAAAAGATATCAATCTTGAAATCAATCAAGGGGAAGTAGTAGCAATAATAGGTCCATCTGGTAGTGGTAAAAGTACATTGTTAAGATGTATGAATTTATTAGAAGTACCTACTAAAGGTCAAGTGATTTTTGAAGGCAATGACTTAACGGAAAAAGGGACACAAGTAGATAAACTACGTCAAAAAATGGGTATGGTATTTCAAAACTTCAACCTATTTCCACATAAAAAAGTTGTCGATAATATTATTTTAGCTCCTAAATTATTAAAGAAAGATAATAACGATGAATTACATAAGGAAGCATTGTCGTTATTAGATAAAGTGGGATTAAAAGAAAAAGCAGATGTATATCCGAATCAATTATCAGGTGGTCAAAAACAAAGGGTAGCAATTGCAAGAGCTTTAGCAATGCATCCAGATGTTATTTTATTCGATGAACCAACTTCAGCATTAGATCCTGAGGTAGTTGGTGATGTATTAAAAGTAATGAAAGACCTAGCCAAAGAAGGTATGACCATGGTGGTTGTGACACATGAAATGGGATTTGCCAAAGATGTAAGTGACAAAGTCATATTTATGGCAGATGGCGTTGTCGTAGAGTCAGGCACACCAGTCGAAATATTTGAACAACCGCAACATGAAAGAACACAAAATTTCTTAGCAAGAGTATTATAACAACCTAACGAAGCTTGAATATATGATACGCACCACAAAGTTATATCATATATTCAAGCTTTTTATTATTAAAATTATGTGAAATGAAACCTCAATATGAATAATGGTTGTGTTAAAATAACATAGTATTATTTTATGGGGGGCATACGATTGGATACAAAGCAATTAAAGCAAGATATCATTGACTATGCATATACAATTGGTATCGACAGTATTGGATTTACTACTGCCGATCCCTTTGATGAATTGAAGCAAAAGCTAGAAGCATATCATGCAAATGGTTATGCCTCAGGATTTGAAGAATCTGATATTGCTTTACGAACGGAGCCTAAATTATCCTTACCAACAGCAAGGTCAATCATAGCAATTGCAGTTGGTTATCCTAACAAACTGAAAGGTGCACCTAAGAGTGTTAGAGGTGATCGCAGAGGCTTATTTGCTAGAGCATCGTGGGGTCAAGATTATCATACAATTATGCGTAAACGATTAGACATGTTAGCTGCATTTATTGAATCTAAAGTTCCAGATGTTGAAATCAAATCTATGGTAGATACGGGTGTATTATCAGATAGGGCAGTAGCAGAACGTGCAGGTTTAGGATTTGTTGGTCGTAATGGCTTTGTCATCAATCCTAAACTAGGAACATGGACATACCTCGGTGAAATGTTAGTCAGTATACCTTTTGAACCTGATGATCCATTATTAGATAGCTGTGGTGATTGTACAATTTGTGTTGATCGTTGTCCAACAAGTGCATTAGTTGGAAATGGCCAATTAAATAGTCAGAAATGCATTAGTTTTTTAACGCAAACAAAAGGCTATATGCCTGACCAATATCGTTATAAAATTGGGAATAGATTATATGGTTGCGATACGTGTCAACAAGTTTGTCCGAAAAATAGAGGTATTAATACCGAACAAGATGACATCATTTTGGAACCAGAAATTTTAAAGCCAAGATTAGTACCTTTACTACGTATGTCTAATAAAGAATTCAAACAAACATATGGTCACCTTGCAGGTGCTTGGCGTGGTAAAAAGCCGATACAACGAAATGCTATTTTAGCATTGGCGCATTTTAATGAAGTGGATGCAATTCCAGAATTGAAAAAAGTTGCAACAACAGATGAAAGACCGTTGATTCGAGCAACTGCTTATTGGGCCATTGGTCAAATTCTTGGGGAAGAAGCAAGAGATTTTATCAATGCTAATTATGATCAAGAGGATGCAGAAGTTCAGAATGAAATGATAAAAGGATTAGACACAAGGAGAGAATAGTAATATGACAAATCATATCGTTTTATATCAACCAGAAATCCCAGCTAATACTGGTAACATTGCACGTACGTGTGCAGGTACAAACACACATTTACATTTAATTAAACCTCTTGGATTTAGAACTGATGATAAAATGTTAAAAAGAGCCGGTTTAGATTATTGGGAATTTGTGAATATTACGTATCATGATAGTATTGAAGCATTTTTTGAAGTCACAAATGGCGAGTATTACTTATTAACAAAATTTGGTAAAAAGACTTATAGTGATTTTGATTTTTCAAATCATGACAAAGATTTTTACTTCATTTTTGGAAAAGAAACGACAGGATTACCAGACTGGGTGAAAGAGAAATATCAAGACACAGCGTTAAGAATTCCTATGAGTGAACATATTCGTTCATTAAATTTATCAAATACTGCTGCGTTGTTAATTTATGAAGCGTTACGTCAACAAGATTTTCCGGGATTGAATTAAAATTTACTCATTTTCATTATAAAAATGATGCTTAAGTGCTATATTTAGAGTATAAGCATGTTAAAGTTAAATGGTTTGATATATTGAAAGTTAGGGTATAATAATTATTAATATCGCCGTTTTTATGTAAAATGCAAACTAAGAGGAGTGTAGAAATCATGGCAATGAACTTTAAAGTCTTTGACAATAGTCAACTTGTAGCAGAATATGCTGCTGATATTATTAGAAAGCAATTTAACAATAATCCTACTACAATTGCAGGTTTTCATTTAGATACAGATCAAGCGCCAGTTCTAGATGAATTAAAGAAAAATGTTGAAAAACATGCTGTTGATTTTAGCCAAATAAATATTTTAGATTATGACGATAAAAAATCATATTTCGAAGCGTTAGGTGTACCAGCAGGTCAAGTTTATCCAATTGCTTATGAAAAAGATGCAATCGAATTAATCGCTGATAAGATTAAAACTAAAGAAAATAAAGGGAAATTAACATTACAAGTTGTTTCTATCGATGAGCAAGGTAAGTTAAATGTTAGTATTCGTCAAGGACTAATGGAAGCAAGAGAAATTTTCTTAGTAGTGACAGGTGCTAATAAACGAGATGTAGTTGAAAAATTATATCAAGAAAATGGTAAAACAAGCTTCGAACCAGCCGATTTAAAAGCACATAGAATGGTAAATGTTATTCTTGATAAAGAAGCGGCTGCAGGTTTACCTGAAGATGTTAAAGCTTACTTTACGTCACGCTTTGCTTAATTAAAAATCTGTGAGGTATTGATTATGTCTAAAGACAAAGATCCAAAATTAAATTATCATGAAGAAGAAAACAGTATGGTAACGGATTTTGAAGATTTAAAAGAATTAGGTAAAGAAATGGAACAAATCTCTGATCAAAATGATCAAGAAAAGAATTCTGAAGAAGACAGTCAGTAAAGTATTATAATTGTGTAATATTCAGTTATTTATCATGTAAATAATGTATAGTATAGAACATATATCAAATAGGATTGATTATCTTGAATATGAAGTTAGGTAGCATTTTGTTACCTAGCTTTTTTATTATATTCATAGAAGCTGACTTTCTGCTAGTTTCAGTGTTGGGGCTGTTTCCCCAACTTACATTGTTTGTAGAAATTGAGGATCCAATTTTTCTATGTTGTGGCCCCGCCAACTTGCATGTTATTTTAAGCTGACTTTCCACCAACTTCTGAGTTTGTGGCCCGTTTCCCTAATTTGCAATGTCTGTAGAAATTAGAAATCCGATCTCACTATTTTGGGGCCTCGCCAACTTGCATGTTATTTTAAGCTGACTTTCCACCAGTTTCTGAGTTTGTGGCCCGTTTCCCCAATTTGCAATGTCTGTAGAAATTGGGAATCCAATTCCACTATGTTGGAGCTCCACCAACTTGCATGAAATAGAAGCTGACATTCCGAAGCCTCTATGTTGTGGACTGCAGTCAACTACTGCCAATATAACTTTGTAAAGCATAAAACATTGATTTGTGTACCAGACATAGTAATATATCAAAAGTTCAATTTTAAATATTAAAACACCATTTAAACGGAATTGATAATTAATTACTCCAGACATAATTGAAAGAAGTCATCTATCAGTAATATTTTTAATGAAATCATTAAACCGCGTTTCTTAATATGCCAAGATTATGATATGCTATTGAAGAATGAAATTAGAGGAGATTTATATATTTATGTTAGGAAAATACTGGATTCAATTATTGATAGCAACAGTTATTATAAGTTTAATATCAATTAAAGCTTTTCCATTGGCAATTGGGGCATTATATTTACCTGTTATTTTCAAAGTAATAAAATTACAACTCAATTTATCAAAAGGATTAATTGATGATGTTAATGCGCAAACATTCATTAAAAGTAATCAATCAGGTATTGTAATCAGTGTAATTTGTTGTTTATTAATAACAGCAATATTGTATTATACACTTGATGGGTTTTATGCGAGTTTAACAGGAGTTTTAGGTACGCTTGTTGCTCTAAATCCATATACGACAATTGTTAGTGCTGTATTATATATACTTACAGCTATTGCTACGGTTGAAGCTACTAAAACAAAGTATCGTAATTAAACTTAGTTCAATAATAACTAAATAATGATAGATAACACACTAATCGTATGACCGTATCACTGTAATAAAGGGTGAACACGTGCGATTAGTGTATTTTTATTTCAAATTATGAAAACGTTTTAATCATAAATTGCTCAATTAAATTATTTAATGATATACTACAGTTAAATAAACAGTGATAAGGGGAGAAATTGAATGTCAGTAAGAATTGAACATGATACTTTTGGAGAAATAGAAGTACCTGCAGATAAATATTGGGGTGCTCAAACAGAAAGAAGTAAACGTAATTTCCCAGTTGGTAAAGAGCGTATGCCAATCGAAGTAGTTTATGGTTTTGCACAACTAAAGCGTGCAGCAGCAATAGCTAATTTTGATTTAGGAAAATTAAGCGAGGCAAAGAAAGATGCCATTGTATACGCATGTGATCAAATTTTATCAGGTGAATTAGATGAACACTTCCCACTAGTTGTATGGCAAACAGGAAGCGGTACACAAAGTAATATGAATGTGAACGAAGTAGTAAGTTATGTTGCTAATATGTATTTAAAAGATCATCAAAGTGATGAAAGTATCCACCCAAATGATGATGTAAATAAATCTCAAAGTTCGAATGATACATTCCCAACTGCTATGCACGTTGCATTATATCAAGAGGTTGAAACAAAATTAGAACCTGCATTAAAACTTTTAAGAAATACTTTGAAAGAAAAAGAAGATAAATTTGATTCAATTATTAAAATTGGTCGTACACATTTACAAGATGCAACGCCGATCAAACTAGGACAAGAGATTAGTGGCTGGCGTTATATGCTTGACCGTTGTGAAACAATGTTATCTGAATCTAAGAAGCACATTTTAAATCTTGCCATCGGTGGTACGGCTGTTGGTACTGGTATTAATGCGCATCCTGAATTTGGTGATAAAGTGGCACATTATATTTCAGAAAATACGGGTTATCCATTTGTATCTTCTGAAAATAAATTCCACGCACTTACAGCGCATGATGAAGTTGTTCAATTGCATGGAACATTGAAGGCATTAGCAGGAGACTTAATGAAAATTGCTAATGATGTGAGATGGTTGGCTTCAGGGCCACGAGCTGGTTTGGCAGAAATTTCTATCCCTGAAAATGAACCAGGTTCATCAATTATGCCTGGTAAAGTTAATCCTACACAATGTGAAATGTTAACAATGGTTGCAGTCCAAGTAATGGGTAATGATACAGTTGTTGGCTTCGCAAGTTCACAAGGTAACTTTGAATTGAATGTTTATAAACCAGTTATTATGCATAATACACTACAATCAATTTATCTTTTAGCTGATGGTATGGAAACATTTAATAACAATTGTGCAGTGGGCATTGAACCAATCGAAGAGAATATTGATAATTATTTAAATCAATCATTAATGTTAGTTACTGCATTAAATCCACATATTGGTTATGAAAAAGCAGCTCAAATTGCTAAGAAAGCCCATAAAGAAGGTTTAACTTTAAAAGAATCTGCAATTCAAACTGGATATGTTACAGAAGAACAATTTGAAGCATGGATTAAACCAGAAGATATGGTAGATCCTCATTAATTAAATATTAATATAAAATAAAGTTTGGGCATTACAGGTAGATGTAGTGTTCAAGCTTTATTTTTTGTCTATGTCAAATTGAACTTATAAGTCTGATTTGATATAGAGCCATGAAAAGGAAAAACTTTTCATGGAGTCCGTTTTATTATAGAACCTATTTTTTATATGATGAATTGTTGTACATGTATTGGCCAAACAACCTGTGATAAAAATCTTATGATGTCATGTATTGTCCATAGATACACGTAACGCAGTTGAAAAAGACTACAAGTCATTATCCAAGGATGTTATAAAATGAATAATTACTAAAATATCAAAATATAAAATCCTAAGCATCGTAAAAAACAAAAAAACCGAACATCTGAAAAAATTAATAATTTTCCATCTATCCGATTTAAGTTGATACTTGATTTAGTTACAATGCGGTATTGCATGTTTAAATATCATGCAAAACTAATCAAATTAGTCATCCAAAGAAACGGAAATGACTTCCTTAGTCAAGGGATGCACAAACTCTATTTTGTAACTTTCAAGTTCTAATTGTCTTAACGTTGAATCACCATATAAAGGATCACCAATAACAGGGTGACCAATTTCAGCTAAATGCACACGAATTTGATGAGTACGTCCAGTATCCAACTTGATTTCAAGTTGGCACACAGCTTCTTTTATCATTTTTGAAGTTAAAATGTGTGTAATTGCACGCTGTCCAGTAGGAGACACACGTCGTTTATTCGAATGGAATTTATCTTTACCAATTGGCATATCAATCGTTTGTGGTTTTAAAGGTAAAAGTGCCTTAACATTTGCTTTGTATATCCGCGTAATATCATTGTCTTCTAACATGCGATCAAGAATTTTTTTCATTAAAGGATTTTTAGCAACAATTAATAATCCTACTGTTTCCTGGTCCAGTCGATGAATTGGTTCGACATAGTCACTATCAATAGTGTAAATCACATGATTCATTAAAGTATTGCTTTCTTTTAAATCATTAGGGTGAGTCTTAACACCTTTAGGTTTCATTACGATTGCCATATCATCGTCTTCGTATTTAATTTGTGCATAACGATAACTTGGAACATAATTACTTTTTTCATCGATGGTTGGAACAAATACATCGTCGCCAGTATGCACTTTATCCATTAATCGCGCAGGTTTATCATTAATAGTAATATCTTTAGACATATTTAAATGATGTAAATCTTTTTTAGGTACCTTAAGTTGTTGGAAAATATCTCGTAAACTTAAGTCATTAAAGTTTTCTGGTATTTTAAATTTCATAAAATCCTCCTATAGTCTTTAATATCATATCACAAATCAGTTCTCCGAAATATAACTATTGAGTAATCAAGGCCATTTTATCATGTTTACGTCTAAGATTTAAAAATATAATAACTCAATGTATAATAGTTAATACACGTAAAAATGAATTGGAGCGATTTGATGGAACAAAGGACGCGACTAGCTTTATTAAAAGAGATTGCCGAATTTTTAAACGAAGAAACTGAAATGTATAGCATGACCCAAGGTGCGTTAAAATATTTAATTGAGGGCAGTAATTTCACGACAGGCTGGATATTTTTCATCAATAGCGTAGGTGAACATGAACTTGTATCACATGTGGCTCTACCACAATCTTTGACAGCAGACCACTGTCACTATATTAAAGATGGGTCTTGTTGGTGTGTGAAAGCATTTAATCAACGTAGGCTAATGAAAGCGTCGAATATCGTCAATTGTTCTCGTATTAACTTAGCCTCTAAAGCATTTCCTAGCCAAAATGACAATATTACACATCATGCAACGGTACCACTTAAATCGGGTCAAGAACAATTCGGCATTTTAAATGTAGCGTCTCCAAATACTGAAATATATAGCGATGAAGATTTAGAGTTGCTAGAGTCTGTCGCATTTCAATTAGGGTCAGCCATCAAACGTATTTATTTAACAGACCGTGAAAAAGAAGCGGCAAAAATTAATGAACGTAATCGTTTAGCTAGAGATTTACATGATTCAGTAAATCAAATGTTATTTTCTGTAAAACTAACAGCACATGCTGCGTATGGCATGTCAAACGAATCCATCGCTAAACAAGCATTCAAGACGATTGAGGAAACGAGTCAAAATGCCGTTAATGAAATGCGTGCATTGATTTGGCAACTTAAGCCAGTTGGACTTGAGCAAGGTTTAATTCATGCTTTGACAGCATATAGTAAATTAATGCATATACAATTAAATGTAAATGTAGAAGGTTTAATCGATTTATCTAATGAAATCGAAGAAAACATATACAGAGCATTACAAGAGTGTATTAATAATGTTAAGAAACATGCTGATACGAATAAAATGGATCTTACATTAAAACAAATGAACGATATACTATATATTGACGTGATTGATTATGGTCAAGGATTTGAGATCGATAATGTTCAGATAGCTTCATCACACGGTATTAATAACATAAAACAAAGAGTTAAATTATTAAGAGGTAAAGTGACCTTTCATTCTCAGCCAACAAAGGGTACACAAATACAATTCACAATTCCTATAAAATAGCTTGATTTAAGGAGATAACCCATGAACAAAGTAATATTAGTAGATGACCATTATATTGTGCGACAAGGATTGCGATTTTTATTATCCACGATTGAAAACATAGAAGTTTTACAAGACTTTGCAGATGGAGAAACATTTTTAGAATATTTAAAAGAGCATGAGCACCCTGATATTGTGCTATTAGATTTAGTGATGCCTGGCATGAATGGTATTGAAATTACGGAATATATTAAGGCACATTATCCGGATATTAAAGTTTTGGTATTAACAAGTTATGTTGATGATGAACATGTAATTTCAGCAATCAATAAAGGTGCTGATGGTTATGAAATGAAAGACGTTGAGCCTCAGCAATTAATTGAAACTATTAGACGAGTTATGAACGGTGAAAAAATGATACATCCTAAGGCACAAGATGTATTCGAAACAGTTAGCCAAAAACCACACTACACGAATAAGTTGTCAAAGAGAGAAATTGAAGTGTTACGTGAAATGGTTAAAGGTAAAACAAATAAAGAGATTGCAGAAACTTTATTTGTATCTGAAAAAACAATTAAAACACATGTCAGTCATATATTTAGTAAATTACAAGTTAGCGATCGTACACAAGCAGCAATTTATGCAATGGAAAATAAGTTGATTTAGAATGAGCTTTTAAATATTTGTCGAAAAATAGACAATTTTTAATCTGATTTTGATGAATTTTTTATAGCGATAGGGTTTATTATACAGTTTTCTTTGTAAATTTGATATCATTATAAAAGTGTAAGTTTTATCAAATCTAGTGATTATGCATAAAATTTTACTTCATTTACTTTCGCTTCATTATAAAGTAAACTTAACTCTTGTTGACTTGATCAAAATTTAATACAAATGTGAAATTGACTCTTTTCATTTTATTAAAAATATATTAAGATGTAATCTGTGTTTCAAGAAATGTGTATTATTGCAATTTCTTGTGTCCGGATAAAATTCCCCAAACAGAAAGGTAGATAACAGAATGGATAGACAGAGTTTTACAGATTTAATTCAAACAAAATTTAAAATGGTTCGTATAGAGGCTGGTTATACGCAAGATACTATGGCGCAAACAATTGGACTTTCTAAAAAGACTTTAGTACAAATCGAAAAAGAGAGAGTATTACCAAACTGGACAACTTGTATTTCAATTTGTGCATTATTCAGAGACTCTGAAGTATTAAACAGTACATTTGGCTGTGATCCATTAGAAATCGTTCAAACAATTTCAAGAAATCATTGTGCATATCCAAACCATGCACCAACAAGTGATATTTATTGGAATAACATTGAGACTCGTAATGGGTACATTTTACAAAGTAACAAAGTAAGCAATATTTATCGTGTATTAAATCCAGATAACCAACCAATTTTCGGTACTTCTAAAATGAGAGAAGCTGAAACATACTTTAACAGAAATGCTAAAGAAGAATTAGTACATATCTAGGCCTATATACTTTTAATAAATAATAAAAGCGATGTAACACACCTGTTTCGAGAGGTGAGGCATCGCTTTTTGTATGTAAACTAATAATAAATTGAGCAGAAAGTGAAATGATTAATGAATTAAAAAATAAAAATAGTGGTATAATGAATAACTATGTTGTCACAAAGGAGTCAAAATTATGAATGCACTATTTATTATCATATTTATGATTGTAGTAGGGGCGATAATTGGTGGCATTACTAATGTAATTGCAATTAGAATGCTGTTTCACCCCTTTAAACCATACTATATATTTAAATTTAGAGTCCCATTTACACCAGGTTTAATACCGAAAAGACGCGAAGAAATTGCAACTAAAATTGGCCAAGTGATTGAAGAGCATTTGCTTACAGAAACTTTAATTAATGAAAAATTGAAAAGCGAGCAATCACAGCAAGCAATAGAATCTATGATTCAACAGCAGTTACAAAAGTTGACGAAAGATCAATTGTCAATAAAACAAATTACTTCTCAAATCGATATTGATTTAGAACAAGTATTACAAACTAATGGAAATCAATATATTGAATCACAATTGAATAATTATTATACAAAGCATCAAAACCAAACAATAGCATCTTTATTGCCAAATCAACTTGTAACATTTTTAAATCAGCATGTAGATAACGCAACAGACTTATTATGTGATCGTGCAAGGAATTATTTATCATCTGCAAAAGGCACACAAGATATTAATGATATGTTGGATACTTTTTTCAATGAGAAAGGTAAGTTAATTGGTATGTTGCAAATGTTTATGACAAAAGAGAGTATTGCAGATCGCATTCAACAAGAACTTATACGTTTAACATCTCATCCTAAAGCAAGAACAATTGTGACATCGTTAATTACCAATGAATATCAAACTTTTAAAGATAAACCATTGAATGAACTGTTAGATGCATCGCAGTTTAATGAAATCGCTGAAAATCTATCAGTGTATGTAACAACATATGCAAGCAAACAAGCGAATAAGCCAGTGGTTACGTTAATGCCTCAATTCGTTGATTATTTAGAAGGTCAACTCTCTAGCAAATTAGCAAATTTAATCATTGAAAAATTATCGATTCACTTATCTACAATTATGAAAAAAGTGGATTTACGAGGATTAATTGAAGAACAAATTAATACGTTTGACTTAGATTATATTGAAAAATTAATTATAGAAATTGCTAACAAAGAACTAAAGTTGATTATGTCATTAGGTTTCATTTTAGGTGGTATTATTGGATTTTTCCAAGGTTTGGTTGCAATCTTTGTCTAAAAAAGCGAGATGTGGTAAAGTAATATCGAACGTTTTAATAAACATCACAACAAAGGAGTGCTATAACCATGGCAGTAAATTTATATGATTATGCAAATCAATTAGAACAAGCTTTAAGAGAAAGCGAAGAATACAAAGCAATCAAAGAAGCATTCGCTAATGTAAAAGCTAACGAAGAATCTAAAAAGTTATTCGACGAGTTCCGTGAAACTCAAATTAACTTCCAACAAAAACAAATGCAAGGTGAAGAAATTGCTGAAGAAGATTTACAAAAAGCGCAAGAACAAGCGCAAGCAATTGAAAAAGATGAAAACATCTCTGCATTAATGAATGCTGAACAAAAAATGAGTCAAGTATTCCAAGAAATCAACCAAATTATCGTTAAACCATTAGACGAAATTTACGCTGACTAATATTAAAATAATATTTTTCAATCCTTTAAATAGAGGAATAGACTGCCGACAGAGTCCGAGACTTTGTGGGTAGTTTTTTTAGTTTTGATAACGGAAGTTAGAGGCTCTCTGTCAAATTGGGCAGATGCATTCAGTAACGGAAGTTAGGCTAGTAAACGTGTCCTAACTTCCTTTTTGCATTTTGAAGTGTAAAGTTTTCAACATAATACTATTAGTTCGGTCATGTATCGGACTGATGGAAAAGCGTTTCACTTTTAATGACTCATTAAGAACGGCCTGAAAATGTTTGGCGTATTAAGTGCAATGATAGTTTTGACATTTAGTTTCTAATTGGTCATTACTGCCGAGCAAATCTAGTAGAGTAATCATGTAAATCTTTAATGTGCCATTTGATTCACTAGCGGTGTTAATAACTACGGAAATTGCATTTCCGACTGAAATTTTTGAAAAATATCAACGTACGCTACAAATAAAATTTTAAACTGTTATAAATGTGTCTCAATTTCATATGTTCATCGACGATATGAAGCGTATTATGGTAAAATGAAGAAATAATAAACTTGTTAATAAATAAAACATCACGATTTGACTAAAGCACTTTATTATTGTGTAGATAATAGTTTTTTAACGAAATAAAAATGGCGACTGGTTTTAATAAATCAGCTAATGAATCACTACACCTATAAGTATGAATATAGTGATTAGAATGCTTTGTATAGTTGGATTTTGCAAAATTGATGTTAGAACCTTTAATTAAGGAGATATGGATGTATGGTTAAATTTATTCATTGTTCGGATTTACATTTAGATAGTCCTTTCAAATCTAAGAGTCATATAAGCCCTAAAATTTTTGAGGATGTTCAAAAAAGTGCTTATGAAAGTTTTAAAAATATTGTAGATATTGCATTACAACAAGATGTTGATTTTGTAATTATCGCGGGTGATTTATTTGATAGTGAAAACAGAACATTACGTGCTGAAATTTTCTTAAAACAGCAATTTGAACGTTTACAAAATGAACAAATCTTTGTTTATGTTTGTCATGGTAATCACGATCCTTTATCATCAAAGATTTCATCAAACTGGCCAGATAATGTTTCTGTATTTTCAAATAAAGTTGAGACGTATGAAGCAATTACTAAATCTGGTGAAACAATTTATATTCACGGATTTAGTTATGAAAATAGAGCAAGTTATGAGAACAAGATTGATGAATATCCATCAAGTCAAGGCCAAAAAGGCATACATATTGGTGTCTTGCATGGTACGTATAGTAAATCTTCAGTTAACGAAAGATATACCGAGTTCATTTTAGAAGATTTAAACAGTAAATTGTATCATTATTGGGCTTTAGGTCATATACATGAACGTCAACAATTAAGTGATATGCCTGTAATTAACTATTCAGGTAATATTCAAGGTAGACATTTTAATGAGCAAGGTGAAAAAGGTTGCTTATTAATCGAGGGTGACCACTTAAAATTAAAGACTAAATTTTATCCTACACAGTATATTAGATTTGAAGAAGCAACTATTGAAACGGATAAGACATCTAAGCAAGGTTTATACGAGGTCATTCAAAACTTTAAAGAACAAGTGAGAGAAGAAGGAAAAGCCTTTTATCGTTTAACGCTTGTTATTAATAGTGAGACATTAATTTCACCTCAAGATTTATTACAAGTTGAAGAAATGATTACAGATTATGAAGAAAACGAAAATCAATTTGTATATATTGATGAGTTAAAAATACAATATGCACAAAATGATGAGTCACCTTTAGTTAATGAATTTTCAGCGGAATTATTAGTCGATCAAACTGTTTTTGATAAAGCGATGTCAGATTTATATTTAAATCCAAGGGCATCTAAGTTCCTAGACGATTATGGAACATTCGACCATACAGCATTAGTTAATCGTGCTGAAGAAATATTAAAAGCTGAAATGAGAGGTGAACAAAATGATAATTAAATCACTTGATATTTATGGTTACGGTCAATTTGTTCAACGTAAAATTGAATTTAATAAAAACTTCACTGAAATTTTTGGTGAAAATGAAGCGGGTAAATCGACGATTCAAGCATTCATCCATTCGATATTATTTGGATTTCCAACTAAAAAGTCTAAAGAGCCAAGACTAGAACCACGTCTAGGTAACCAATACGGTGGTAAATTAGTACTTATTCTTGATGATGGCTTAGAGATTGAAGTTGAACGAATTAAAGGCAGTGCTCAAGGTGATGTGAAAGTATATTTACCTAATGGTGCTGTGCGTGATGATGCTTGGTTACAAAAGAAACTTAATTATATTTCTAAAAAGACATATCAAGGTATCTTTTCATTTGATGTACTAGGGCTTCAAGACATTCATAGAAATCTAAATGAAAAACAATTGCAAGATTATTTATTACAAGCAGGGGCTTTAGGATCAACTGAATTCACGTCAATGCGCGAAGTGATTAATCGTAAAAAAGATGAATTATATAAAAAATCAGGTAAAAATCCGATCATTAATCAACAAATTGAGCAATTAAAACAACTAGAAAGTCAAATTCGTGAAGAAGAAGCAAAGCTAGAAACATATCATCGCTTAGTAGATGATCGAGATAAATCATCACGTCGATTAGAGAATTTAAAGCATAATTTAAATCAATTATCAAAAATGCATGAAGAAAAACAAAAAGAGGTTGCTTTACATGATCATTCACAAGAATGGAAGTCTCTAGAACAACAGTTAAATATTGAGCCAATCACATTCCCAGAAAAAGGTGTGGATCGTTACGAAAAAGCACGAGCGCATAAGCAATCGTTAGAAAGAGATATTGGTTTAAGAAATGAGCGTTTAGCTCAACTTAAAGAAGAAGCGACTCAATTAGAGCCAGTTAAACAATCTGATATTGACGCCTTCATTAGTTTGAATCAACAAGAAAATGAAATTAAAAATAAAGAATTTGAACTTACTGCAATCGAAAAGGATATTGCGAATAAACAACGTGATAAAGATGAATTGCAATCAAATATTGGTTGGTCTGAAACGCATCATGACGTAGATAGTTCAGAGGCAATGAAAAGTTATGTCAGTGAGCAAATCAAGAATAAACAAGAACAAGCTGCATACATTAAACAATTAGAACGTAGTTTAGAAGAAAATAAAATCGAAGATAATGCGGTTCATAGCGAACTAGATTCTGTTGAAGAAAAAATAGTTCCTGAAGAGACTTTTGAAAAGAAAAAAGAATACTCACAACAAGTCATTGAATTAAACGAAAAAGAGAACTTGTATAGCAAATTGAAAGAACGTTTCGAAATTGAGCAACAAGAAAAACAAAAACGTCAAAAATTGTTACGAACAACGTTTATTCTTTTAACATTAGTAGGTATTGGTTTAACTGCCTTCTCATTTATTTCAAACAACATGTTGTTTGGTATTATTTTCGCAGTATTAACTTTAGTATTTGTTATCGGTATCATCATGTCTAAATCAAAAGAAGTAGATTATAGCGAGGCCATCACAGATGAAATCGAAGAAATTAAAGCACAACTAGCCATTTTAGATGAAAATTATGACTTAGATTTTGATCTTGATGAGCAATATCGCATTCGTGATCACTGGCAACAAGCTTTGAAAAATAAAGATATTTTAGAAGAGAAACGTCAGTATATTGAAGGTCGTTTAAATGATGCGAAAGGGCGTCATGATGAATTACAATCGACAGTTGAGAACGTTAAGGATGAATTATACTTATCATCTAAAATTTCAAATGATTTAATTGTTGATAGTATTTCTACAATGGCGAATATTAAAGCATTAGATCAACATATCAGTGATTTAAATCAACAACGCCAGCAATTGGTTCAAGAATTAGATACATTCTACAATCATGCTGAAGCTGTTACAAAATCACAATTTGTTTATTTCAACAAATTATCTTTATTCCACGATGTGCAACAATGGTTGAAATCAGCTGAAGACACGAATGAAAAATGGCGTATTAATGCTGAAAATACCAAACTTGTTACAAATGAATTAAATCATTTAAATGCTCAATTAGAAGAAAATAATAAAGAAATTACAGCACTATTCGATTTTATCAATGTTGGTACTGAAGAAGATTTTTACCAACATCATGAAGATTACCAAACTTATACTAGTAATTTGAGTCGTTTTAATGATTTAACTAAATATCTTGAGAACCAAAACTATTCTTATGAATTAAGTTCTAGTTTAAGTGAAAAAACAACTGCACAACTTGAAGAAGAAGATCATTTATTGGCTACTCAAGTTGACGAATATAATGAGCAATATCTTGAAATGCAAGCACAAGTCAGTGATTTAAGTGCACAAATCAATCACATGGAAACTGATACAACGCTTGCTAATTTAAGACATGAATATCACAGTCTTAAAAATCAACTTAATGATATCGCAAAAGATTGGGCAAGTTTAAGTTATTTACAAAGTTTAGTTGATGAACACATTAAACAAATTAAAGATAAACGTTTGCCTCAAGTTATTAATGAAGCGGTAGAAATATTGAAGCATTTAACAGATGGCAGATATACGATGATTAACTATAATGAAGATTCAATTACGGTTAAACATGTTAATGGTCAATTATATGATCCTGTTGAACTAAGTCAATCTACAAAAGAATTACTTTATGTAGCTTTACGTATCAGTTTAATTAAGGTACTAAGACCATATTATCCGTTCCCATTAATTGTTGATGATGCATTTGTTCATTTTGATAAAAAACGTACTGAAAAAATGTTGAATTATTTACGATCATTATCAGAACACTATCAAGTACTATACTTTACATGTGTAAAAGATAATATTGTTCCATCAAAAGAAGTGATTACATTAAACAAAATAGAGGAAGGCGGGAAACGATGAGAAATATAGAGAATCTAAATCCCGGAGATTCAGTTGATCACTTTTTCTTAGTGCATAAAGCTACACAGGGTGTAACAGCACAAGGTAAAGATTATATGACATTACATTTGCAAGATAAAAGTGGTGAAATTGAAGCGAAATTTTGGACGGCTACAAAAAATGATATGGCAACAATCAAGCCTGAAGAAATTGTACATGTTAAAGGTGACATCATAAACTATCGCGGAAATAAACAGATGAAAGTCAACCAAATTAGACTAGCGACAACTGAAGATCAATTAAAAACAGAACAATTTGTAGATGGTGCACCTTTATCACCGGCAGAAATACAAGAAGAGATTTCTCATTATTTGCTAGATATTGAAAATGCTAATTTACAACGTATCACACGTCATTTATTGAAAAAATATCAAGAACGATTTTACACATATCCAGCTGCTAGTTCTCATCATCATAACTTTGCGAGTGGCTTAAGCTATCATGTATTAACGATGTTACGTATTGCAAAATCAATTTGTGACATTTATCCATTGTTAAACAAAAGTTTGTTATATAGTGGTATTATTTTGCATGATATTGGTAAAGTTAGAGAATTGAGTGGTCCTGTTGCGACGTCGTATACAGTCGAAGGTAACTTATTAGGACACATCTCGATTGCGAGTGATGAAGTAGT
Organism: Staphylococcus aureus; assembly: GCF_001027105.1. GTDB lineage: Bacteria > Bacillota > Bacilli > Staphylococcales > Staphylococcaceae > Staphylococcus > Staphylococcus aureus. The sequence continues at coordinate 1,895,385 of NZ_CP011526.1, read as the reverse complement.
TGAAGCAGCTCGTGAATTGAACATTGAAGGAGAAGAAATCATGTTGTTAAGACATATGATTTTATCTCATCATGGTAAGTTAGAGTATGGTTCTCCAAAACTGCCATACTTAAAAGAAGCAGAAATTTTATGCTATATCGATAATATCGATGCTAGAATGAATATGTTTGAAAAGGCATATAAAAAAACTGACAAGGGTCAGTTTACAGATAAAATATTTGGTCTTGAAAATCGTAGATTCTACAATCCTGAATCACTCGATTAAGAATTAAAAGATATCGGACAGATGAGTATACTGAAACATGAGCTCATCTGTCCGATTTTTAATGCGAAAAAACCGAGCGGCCGTGGTATGATTTTTGAACCACGGTCGCTCGGTTTTGTGTTATTGGCTCATGCCGGATTGTCCGCCTTGTGCGCCACCTTGTTTAAGTTTTTCAGGGTTTAAGATTTTATCTTCGACAACTGATTTAATATCACGATCTTTAAAGTCAACATCGTATTCTTTTAATAGATCTTTGTATGCATCAGTCAATAATTTTGGATTTTTTTGTACTTTCTGATCGACTAATTTTTCTTTCAGGCTTTGTTTTTCACTGTTAAAGTCTGTTGGTTTATCAGCTTTAATAATATGATATCCAAAGCTTGATTTAACAACCTCTGATACTTCACCATCTTTAAGCTTAAATAGTGCTTTTTCAAAATCTTTATCAGTTTGTCCTTTAAGAACATAACCTAATTCGCCATCTTTTTTAGCTGAACCAGTATCCATTGATTCTTTTTTAGCGATTTCACCAAATTTACTTGGATCTTTTGAAACTTCTTTTTGAATTTCTTCAGCTTTTTGTTTCGCTTCTTTATCATCTAAGCCTTCTTTGTCGCTTTTCTTAGATTTAACTTTAATTAAAATGTGTGAAGCTTTCTTGCTGTCTTCTTTAATTTCAGAATCAGAGATTTTAATTTTATCTGATAGTAATTCTTTATGATAAGCAGCAGTACGTAAATTTTCTTTATATTTATCGGCTGTTAAACCTTGCTGTTGAAGGGCCTTTTCAAATTTATCTTTACCGCCGTATTGCTTTTGCATTTTTTCAATTTGTTCGTCAATCTTCTTATCATTAACTTTATTTTTATATTTATCAGCTAAAATTTTATTTAACATTTCAGTAAATGATGCATTTGCAATTTGATCTTTACCGATTTTTTTCATTGTATCTGCAACTGTTACGTCTCCAGCTTTAGAAGAAATTAATGTATTTTCTTTAGAGTCTGTGGCACTAGCGCCACAAGCGCCTAATAATAAAGCACTAGCTGTTACCGGAACGATTAATTTGTTTATCATCTTCATAGTTGAAACTCCTTTGTAAGTTAATCATCGTGAATATAACATAGTTTTATATTATCACCAATCAATAACCCATGACATCAGACTAGAGCATTAGGTTTAGGGGTAGAAATTGATGAAAATAAAAAAACAAGGTCTATATACATTTGATTGTAAGCTATTACATAGCCTAAAAACAAATAATAACACCTTGCTATAATTATTTTGTTATAAATGATATGGATTTTTAATTTTTTTCAAAATATTAATACCTGTACTATGTTCTTCTATATATTGTCCATAATTAGAAAATATAATTATTTTTAAATATAATAAATCTGTAATGGAAATACCGAAATTCAATGCCAATAAGAACATAAAATAATGTCCATATTGCGGGAATGAAATTGTTAGATAAACGAACATTGCAGATAAGATAATTAACGGCAATATTAAGTTAATGCAAAAATAAAATTTGTGTACAGGTTGATTGACGTAGGTATTATAGAATATAAGCCATTTTCTTTTAGTTAACTTATGAACTTTAAACGATTTTCTATATGGTAAGAAAAATAATAAATGTATACTTTTATGTAATGGATACGTCATAAATACAAGTAATAAAAAGATGAGAAAATGTCTATCTGATAATGGCGTATTAGATAAAAAATACATTACTTCATAACTAACTAAAAACATAATGATGGTTGCAACTGCACTCATAAATGCAATTCTAGGCAAACCAAATCGTGCATTGATATCAATTTGTCTTTTACATAAAAACATATCTTACGCCTCATCTCTTTTCAATATAAGTTAGATTATAACTAACTCAGGTTCAGTAATTCAATAGTAACATATCATGTTAGAAGAATTGTTATATAAGAAGAAAGGAGCGACGTATTGTTTGATTTGAAACGCGAAAGTGGGGATTGGTAAAATTGTCTGATTGACTAGCGTAGAAGTAGAATGCAGAACAAATTTCTGCGAACACATATTCTTGCTAATAAAGCATCACTTATGAAAAAGGCGCGTGTGACATGAGTATTTGAAAACTTGAATAATATAAAAAATGGATATGGCAGGGCATATGCAAAAGCATCTTTTGACCAACTAAGTTATACAAATGCTAAAAATATAGTGATATGTAATTATAATAAACACCAGATTAATAATTTGTGCAAGTAAGGTATATGTAATGTGTATATAAGGTTCGGCTCAATGAAAATATAAGTATGTTGTTTGTCGATAATGATTTAAGTAAAGCGTAATCAAAGTGCAAGGATAACACAATGAATCCTAAGCAATGTTTTCAATCAATTCATAAATATGATTTAAGCGAAAATCACTACAAACAATGTCTTCCTATAATTTGTAAACATAAGTTCATTTGAGTTTTAAAAAAGAGATGACAAGAAATATCTAATTTCTAATGTCATCTCGTTTATTTGGCATTTAATTTTAAAAAATAAATATGCTGTTACTAATAAAAATAGTTGTGATCGAGAACGTAACCTGCTACTTAGAAATTTCGTTTCCAATATCCTCGCCACGATTTTGTAAATTTTCGATGTGTGACTGTAAACGTTCAATATTAGGATTAATGTCAGATTTGAAGTTTCCAAGTAATGACTTAATTTCACCACCAATTGAACTACCAAATTCCGCACTTTCGTTTTTAATTTGAACACCATAGTTTAAAATGTCATTAAAACTTTGTTTAATCGTTTCAAATTCACGTTGTAGTTCTGATTTTGAACCAGTAGGGGCAGTACGATCGATCGTGTTGTTCTTGACACTTTTGTCGTCACGTCCTTGAAGTGCAACTACAAAACCAGCTGCTACGCCAACACCGATACCGAATAGAATGCGTGATGCTTTCATTTATATTCTCCTCACTTTTAACATCTGTTATCTTGATAACTCATTTTGTTTAAAATTGCTAACCTTGATGTTATCACTTCAAACGCAATTGTTATAATATTAATCATATTATACCCGTTCGAGCTTAGATTAAGCATACATTTAAAATTGTGCTTGAATTTGTTCAGCAATTTGTTGTTTTGCATCGTTATCTAAAATGTCTTCATGTGTTTCCCACTTATAACCAAATCCATCAATATCATTTTCGTATCGAGGAATTAAGTGGAAATGAATATGAAATACAGATTGATCTGCAAACTCACCATTATTTTGAATAATGTTTAAACCATCAGGATTAAATGCACGCTTAATAGCATTTGCTACTTTAGGTAATGCTGCACCGATATGTTTCATTGTTTCTTCATCAGTTTCAAAGATATTAGCAGAAGCTTTTTTAGGAATTAATAACGTATGTCCTTTAGTAACTTGTGATATATCTAAAAAGGCATAGACATAATCGTCTTCATATACTTTAAAGCTAGGAATTTCTCCAGTTAAAATTTTGCCGAAAATTGTTTCTGACATGATGACTACACTCCTTTTCAACTAGTATTACCATTCATTATAACATTGTCGCTAAAAATTCGATATTAGGACATGTGTATTTAATATGAGCATTTTATAATTTTTGGTACAATATAAGTCATGGAGGTGCCTTATGACAGTTAAAGTAGAACAGCTTACAGGTGGATATGGAAAACGCCCTGTAATTAAAGATATAAATTTTGAATTAAACAAAGGCGAAATTGTTGGACTTATTGGCCTTAATGGCGCTGGTAAGAGTACAACGATTAAACATATGCTAGGATTGCTTACACCTATGGAAGGATCTCTATCAATTTCAGATATCAACATTAATGATGACATAGAGGCTTATAGAAGAAAGTTATCTTATATTCCGGAATCACCGGTTATTTATGAAGAACTCACATTAGAGGAACACATTGAGATGACAGCAATGGCATATGATATTGATCGTGATGAAACGATGAATCGAGCAATGCCATTATTAAAGACATTCCGTTTAGAAAATGAGTTGAAAGTTTTTCCGAGTCATTTTTCTAAGGGGATGAAACAAAAAGTCATGATTATTTGTGCGTTTATCGTTAATCCCGAATTGTATATTATAGACGAACCATTCCTTGGCCTAGATCCATTAGGAATTCAATCCATGTTAGATTTAATGGTTGAAAAGAAAAACGAAGGTAGAACCGTTCTAATGAGTACACATATTTTAGCAACAGCTGAACGTTACTGTGATCGTTTTATCATACTAGACGAAGGTGAAGTCGTTGCATTTGGAGATTTAGAAGCATTGAGACAACAAACTGGCTTACATAATCAAACATTAGACGATATATATATTCATGTGACGCAAGGTGGAGATGTACATGCGTAACCAAGCTACCACATTATTTAATAAAAGATTACATGCCCTTCGTAAAGAGAAAAATTATTATAATAAGTTTATATTTAATGGTCATTTCATGGTCTTTTTACTTATTTTGCTGGGTGCATTTATTTTTGGATATGGTGAATGGTTAAAACATATTCCAACGAATATCAATTTTTCATTAATAGCAGCAGTGATTGTTGCGTTGACATCTATTTTTCCAATGCGACCACTGTTAAAAGAAGCGGATAAAATCTTTTTATTACCATTTGAAAAACACATGTCTCAATTTATGCGTCATGCGATTTTATATAGTTACTTTGCGCGCATATTAATCCAACTCATTATTGTTATTGTAATGTTCCCGTTGTTTTACAATATTAATCAACATAATGTGGCATTTTATATTTGTTTTGGAGTCAGTGCATTAATTTTTCCATATGTTGGTTTACGCTTAAGATGGCAATGGTATCAATCGGGACTTAAAACATGGCAAGTTAATTTAATATCATTCATCACCTTTGCTCTAACATATTACTTACTATTAGCTCCAAAATGGTACATCGCATTTGTGATGGTTGCTTTGCCTGTGTTAATAGAATTTTTAGTTAAAAAATATAAACCAGGCTTTTTGTATCCTTGGGAGAAAATGATTGCAATCGAACATCGACATCATATGAATTATTATAAATTTGTTAATATGTTCACCGATGTAAAACATTTGAAAGAATCTGCAGTCAGAAGAAGTTATCTAGATATACTTTTACCAGTTCCAAAGGGTAGTAAATTTAACTCTAATGCGATGTATTTATTCTTATTTATTAGAAGCTTTATAAGAGGGAGAGACGCATTTAATATTATCTTTAGGTTAGTAATTATTGCAGTTTTATTAATAGTTTGGTTATCATATCCATTAGTGACAGCAATTATTGGGTGTTTATTTGTATATATTATATTGTTACAAATGGCACAATTTTATTCACAGCAAGCATATGGCTTATGGCCTCAAGTGTGGCCTGTACCTGAAGAGAAGGTAATCAAAGGGTATGAACAGTTTTTATATAGATTAATGTTTGTTATTTGTACTGTGTTTGCAGTGACATTTATTATAAAACATATGACGTTATTCTATGTTGTACTCATTTTCTATATTGTAGGTTTATTAACGATTAGAAGTATTATTAAAAAGTTGAAATATCAGGAAACATTATTACGAGACTAAAAAACTTCCATTGGCATGTATGTTGTAAAGGTGCATGTAATGTTGAACGCCAAATGATACGGCGTTCAGATTACATTAGCATCTATACGTTAACAGCATAACCAATGGAAGTTTTCTTCGAATCTATTCTTTTATTGGGTATAGATATCTTTCAAAATAACTTGAATGTTGTCCGCTTGAACCAAAGTAATGACTTAATGCGTCTTTTGAAAAATGGTCATTAAAGGCATCAGATTGCTTAAAGTCTTCGTATGCATGTCGATCAGCAAATCCGAAATAAATTTTGTATGTTGTACCTTTAGCAGGTCTTAACAAACGATAGCTTTTAAAGCCACCAAAGTTTCTGAAATTATCGTCTACACTAATCAGTTTCTTTTCAAGTTGATATGCATGATCTTCTGTTGATGGAATGAAGATTGCACAATAGAAATGATGTTCACTGAATTCACCAATTTCTTTAATAACTTCATATATTGAAGGTGATTTTAAAACAGTCTCACCATCAGTTTCTTCAAAAATAACTGAAGTATCTGATGCTGAAAATTGGAATAGTTGATGGGTCGGGTTATTGATTTTTATCTGATGTAAAAATCCATAAGTGCCATAAGATGTATATAGTTTCTTCATATGAAAGGTCCCCCTTATGTTTTTATTTATTATACGATGATAAACTAGTCATTACCACTATTAATAATTGATTAAAATTACTATAATGAATCTTGCGAGATATTTAGAAGTAATGATACAAAATAATGGACTTTAGAATTTAAATTTACAATAAATAGTTCTATGATTAAATGTCAGTTTTATGACATTTATTTATTGAAAATACGAACGAATGAGCGATATGATAATATAGATAAGAATGATTTTAATTTAGGAGGCCTTTATGGTGCATAATAAAAACAATACAATTTTAAAAATGATCAAAGGTGAAGAAACATCACATACACCTGTTTGGTTTATGCGACAAGCTGGCCGTTCGCAACCAGAATATCGAAAATTGAAAGAAAAATATTCACTATTCGATATTACACATCAGCCGGAGTTGTGCGCTTATGTAACACATTTACCAGTTGATAATTATCATACAGATGCAGCAATTTTATACAAAGATATTATGACACCATTAAAGCCAATTGGTGTCGATGTAGAAATTAAATCGGGTATTGGTCCAGTGATTCATAATCCAATCAAAACAATTCAAGATGTTGAGAAACTTTCTCAAATAGACCCCGAACGAGATGTACCATATGTATTAGATACAATTAAACTTTTAACAGAAGAAAAGTTAAATGTGCCGCTAATAGGATTTACTGGGGCACCATTTACATTAGCGTCATATATGATTGAAGGCGGACCATCGAAAAATTACAATTTTACAAAAGCGATGATGTATAGAGATGAAGCAACATGGTTTGCTTTAATGAATCATTTAGTTGATGTATCTGTTAAATATGTAACAGCTCAAGTCGAAGCAGGTGCCGAATTGATTCAAATTTTCGATTCATGGGTAGGTGCATTAAATGTCGAGGATTACAGACGTTACATTAAACCACATATGATTCGATTAATCAGTGAGGTTAAAGAAAAACATGATGTGCCGGTAATTTTATTCGGTGTAGGTGCCAGTCATTTAATCAATGAATGGAATGATTTACCGATTGATGTATTAGGCCTAGATTGGAGAACGTCTATTAATCAGGCTCAACAATTAGGCGTTACTAAAACATTACAAGGGAATTTAGATCCATCAATTTTATTAGCACCATGGAATGTCATTGAAGAGAGATTGAAACCAATATTAGATCAAGGTATGGAGAACGGTAAACACATCTTTAATTTAGGACACGGTGTATTCCCAGAAGTGCAACCAGAGACGTTACGTAAAGTAAGCGAATTCGTACACACATATACACAAAGATAATCATAGTTTTACATTGAAGCACATGAAAGATAATTCATTTAAAGGAAGGTATTATCAATGACTAAAAAAATGGGATTATTAGTTATGGCTTATGGCACACCTTATAAAGAAAGTGACATAGAGCCATATTATACAGATATTAGACATGGTAAACGTCCATCTGAAGAAGAACTTCAAGATTTGAAAGATAGATATGAATTTATAGGTGGTTTATCACCATTAGCAGGTACAACAGATGACCAGGCTGATGCGCTAGTTTCAGCATTAAATAAAGCATATGCAGATGTTGAATTTAAACTATACTTAGGATTAAAACACATTTCACCATTTATCGAAGATGCGGTTGAACAAATGCACAATGATGGCATTACTGAAGCAATCACGGTAGTACTAGCACCACATTATTCTTCATTTTCAGTAGGATCATATGACAAACGTGCTGATGAAGAAGCTGCAAAATATGGTATTCAACTTACACATGTGAAACATTATTATGAACAACCTAAATTTATTGAATATTGGACGAATAAAGTCAACGAAACATTAGCTCAAATACCGGAAGAGGAACATAAAGACACGGTATTAGTTGTTTCGGCACATAGTTTGCCAAAAGGTTTAATCGAAAAGAATAATGATCCATATCCACAAGAACTAGAACATACTGCGCTTTTAATTAAAGAACAATCTAATATTGAACATATCGCGATTGGTTGGCAATCTGAAGGTAATACAGGTACACCTTGGTTAGGGCCAGATGTACAAGATTTAACACGTGATTTATATGAAAAACATCAGTATAAAAACTTTATATATACGCCAGTAGGTTTTGTATGTGAGCATTTAGAGGTGCTTTATGACAATGATTATGAATGTAAAGTAGTTTGCGATGATATTGGTGCGAATTATTATCGTCCAAAAATGCCGAATACACATCCATTATTTATCGGTGCAATTGTTGATGAAATCAAGTCTATATTTTAATGACGAAAGAAGCGTGAAACATTGTGACTAAATCAGTGGCTATTATAGGAGCGGGGATAACAGGTTTATCAAGTGCATATTTTTTAAAACAGCAAGATCCTAATATTGATGTAACCATCTTTGAAGCATCGAATCGTCCGGGGGGAAAGATTCAATCGTATCGTAAAGATGGTTATATGATTGAACTAGGGCCTGAATCTTATTTAGGTAGAAAAACGATTATGACAGAATTAGCGAAAGATATTGGATTAGAACAAGATATTGTTACAAATACGACTGGACAATCATATATTTTTGCGAAAAATAAATTATATCCGATTCCAGGTGGTTCAATTATGGGTATTCCAACAGATATTAAACCATTTGTTACTACAAAATTAATATCGCCACTTGGTAAATTAAGAGCAGGGTTTGATTTATTAAAAAAACCTACTCAAATGCAGGATGGTGACATTTCTGTTGGTGCATTTTTCAGAGCAAGATTAGGTAATGAGGTACTTGAGAATTTAATAGAGCCTTTAATGGGTGGTATTTATGGTACCGATATTGATAAATTAAGTTTGATGAGTACGTTTCCTAATTTTAAAGAAAAAGAAGAGGCATTCGGAAGTCTGATAAAAGGTATGAAGGATGAGAAAAATAAGCGTCTGAAACAAAGACAATTATATCCTGGCGCACCGAAAGGACAATTCAAACAATTTAAGCATGGTTTAAGCTCATTTATTGAAGCATTAGAACAAGATGTTAAAAATAAAGGTGTGACAATACGCTACAATACGTCAGTGGATGATATAATTACATCTCAAAAACAATATAAAATTGTTTACAATGATCAACTAGAAGAAGTGTATGATGGCGTATTAGTAACGACACCACATCAAGTGTTTTTAAATTGGTTCGGACAAGATCCAGCATTTGATTACTTTAAAACGATGGATAGTACGACTGTTGCAACTGTTGTATTGGCATTTGATGAAAAAGACATTGAAAATACCCATGATGGTACTGGCTTCGTAATTGCGAGAACGAGTGATACAGACATTACCGCATGTACTTGGACATCGAAAAAATGGCCATTTACTACACCGGAAGGTAAGGTTTTGATTCGTGCGTATGTAGGTAAACCAGGTGATACTGTGGTTGATGATCATACAGATAATGAATTAGTATCGATTGTACGTAGAGATTTAAGTCAAATGATGACATTTAAAGGTGATCCTGAATTTACAATTGTCAATCGTTTGCCGAAAAGTATGCCACAGTACCATGTCGGTCATATTCAACAAATTAGACAGATTCAAGCACATATTAAACAAACATATCCACGACTTAGAGTAACTGGTGCATCTTTTGAAGCGGTTGGACTACCTGATTGTATTACGCAAGGTAAAGTTGCTGCTGAAGAAGTAATCGCAGAGTTGTAAGTTAATTGTTGGATGGTGTTGGTGTAGGTGCGACGCCTTTAGATAATGTTTGATGAAATATAGTCATTTTTAAGTTATATAATGGTGGAAGTAATGTGTAAATATAGATACTTTCAGCGGGAATTATTTTTGTGAAATTGAAGCAGAGACAAAGGTTTAGCTGTTTTTGAATGATATTGAAATGATGACAATACACTTTAATTAGAAATGTCACTTTGCGATATAACATTTCTAATTAAGGTGTTTTTATTTTACAATTATAGGTAATCAGTCATTTTTTTAAAAATAGAAAAGAAGTAGTAAGTTGAAAGGAGAGAATGAGATGACAGATGTAATTATTGTACATTCTATGCATGGAAATAGTAGAAATCATTGGTATCAGTGGTTGGAGCATAACTTAACTTTAGAAGGATATGACGTAACATTATTTAATTTTGAATCCCCTGAAGCGAAGACAGTGGATCAGTGGATTGAAGCTATGACGAAACAAATTAATGTACGCAAAAAGGATACATATTTTGTAACACATGGTTTAGGTTCAATCACAGCTTTAAAATATATTGAAATGATTGATCAGCCGATTGAAGGCTTTTTCAGTATAGCGGGCTTTAAAGAAGATGCAGAAAATATAGATTTAGATATTGATTTAAGTAATGTAACCATTGATTACGATAATATTAAAAAGAAAGTTGACAATTTTTACGGATTGAGTTCTAAAAATGACAAATACGTTTCATATAAAGAGACCCAGCGTTTAATGAATGCATTAGAGGGGAACTTGCAAATCGTGGAAGATGGAGGGCACTTCTTAGAAGAGGATGGCTTCGAAACATTTACAGCGTTGCAAGATCGGATGCAAGATTACATGACACGATAGTTAGTGTATGGGTTGTGTTATGTTGTGTCAGTAGGTAGCTGCTGATTTTGAAAAATTGTTGTAATTGAGGCGTCAAGCAATGTCTTAGGGCTACAATGTTATATTGGTAGTCGCTGACTGAAAGAATATGCGGTGTAACAAGCTTTTATAATTTCTTTTTCAGAAGGTATAGGCGTTGTAAACTTTATAACTCCTATACCTTTTTAAATGCTTTAACACTATTTATGACAACTATTAGACACTTATATGATAAAAGGGAATAAGAAGCGTTTTTTTACACAAAAAACTTTGAAAATGTCGTTGACGTACACTACAAAAATGAATATACTAATATTTGTGTTCAACAGAGAACATGTTGCTACGATATTTAAGTAATTATTTAAGAGATAACATTTAAATTAAATTCAAAAAGTTCTTGACTTTAGGTTTTTGATTATGGTATATTAATTAGGTAATTCAAAATAATATTAGCGCGGGATGGAGCAGTTCGGTAGCTCGTCGGGCTCATAACCCGAAGGTCGGTGGTTCAAATCCGCCTCCCGCAATACATAGTTTTTAATTTAATAGGTCTCGTAGTGTAGCGGTTAACACGCCTGCCTGTCACGCAGGAGATCGCGGGTTCGATTCCCGTCGAGACCGCCATTATTATTACCATTACGGTTCAGTAGCTCAGTTGGTAGAGCAATGGATTGAAGCTCCATGTGTCGGCAGTTCGACTCTGTCCTGAACCATTCTTAATTCATGGCGGTTGTGGTGAAGTGGTTAACACATCGGATTGTGGTTCCGACATTCGAGGGTTCGATCCCCTTCAGCCGCCCCATAATCGTTTACATTAGCGGGTGTAGTTTAATGGCAAAACCTCAGCCTTCCAAGCTGATGTTGTGGGTTCGATTCCCATCACCCGCTCCATTATTTTCTATTATTCCACAGTAGCTCAGTGGTAGAGCTATCGGCTGTTAACCGATCGGTCGTAGGTTCGAGTCCTACCTGTGGAGCCATGGCTCCTTGGTCAAGCGGTTAAGACACCGCCCTTTCACGGCGGTAACACGGGTTCGAGTCCCGTAGGAGTCATACAAGCAGAAGTGAAATATCGCTTCTGTTTTTTTATTACATATTTATTGTTGAGGAAGGTTGTCCGAGCTGGCCGAAGGAGCACGCCTGGAAAGTGTGTAGGCGTCACAAGCGTCTCAAGGGTTCGAATCCCTTACCTTCCGTAAAGGCGCTTAAATTGGTTTTACCCATTTTAAGCGCTATTTTTATTTTGGACTCAATCCCTTGATATATCTGCATTTGAGCTATTATCCTCATTTTTACACTTCTTATTTATTTATATCCATTTAAAATTTTTTAGCCACAATGTGACTAATTTTTGATGAATAATCCTAATTTTAGTCACAAGATTTTGAAGTTTAGTCACAAAACAAATCATTCAGATTTTTTTCTATAAATTTAGTTTCATTATCTTCAAATTCTTTAATCAAATGTGAATATGTTTTAAGCGTTGTATGTACATCTGCATGACCTAATCGTTTTGAAATGTAATGTTTAGCTGTTACTTAAAGAAAATCAAATATTATATATACGCTTGAAAAAATAAAATAATAATATTATAATATAATCAATCGGCATCTACGTGCGGATTATAAAGTAAAGCGTAGCATAACCAGGAGTTAGTCGATTTTTAATAAATTCGACTAAATTATTAATAAAGGCTAAAGTAATTAGTTTACTTTAGCCTTTATTGCATTTGTAATTTATAGAACTGCGAACAGGTGACTACTGTTAATTTATGTGATTAAAGTTTCAATGATATTTGATTTATTAGACCATTTCAAAAGCGCAAGGTTCTCATGTTCTGCTACAGTTTGCGGTCTTTGGAAGATATATCATTTACTATTATTAACATGATATATTCTAATTTGTTTGTGGATGGGCTGTTTGGTTTGATATCGCGGTAAATATAAGCATCATTAGTTATATTGTTGAAATCTAAGTTGAATTTATTATCATACAGCAATGTGCCAATTAGGGACATTTTTAATTTTGAACTCTACATTTTGTTGAGAGTATCTGGTTATATTTGCAAAATGGTATGAACATTTATCATCACTTATTAAGTTGTCTTGATGATTGAATGACCCAGTATTTATTCAGTTCGAGAAGATTGAGAGTGTTAAATCGTATTCGAGTATAATTTCGATTCTAGTCATACCATTTTCATAAAGTTTAGCCATTTGTAACTTAAACTATGAACTAAATAATCTTCTGACTCTTGTCAAAATAAAATCGCCTACCCAAATAGTTTAACAATATCTATTCTCATAGAATTTGTTCAACTAAGTGTAGACGATTCTGCATTATCAATAAGGCTATTCAATTTGCTATCTTAAGCTGTTTCGAAATTTTCAAATTCGTTTCATTTAATATAAACATTGATATTATCACGTCTATATATATTAAATCAATAAACCTATCTTTTCATCTAATTCGCTATAATCTATTGTACTAATATAGTTTTCATGAAGAAGATTTTTATTATGTTCATTTATTTCTTTTTTTGAGTCATTTAAAATAAAAATAAACTCATTTTGCCTGTGTCTTTTTATTTTTTTTGCTTGCATAGCATCCGTTATTTTCGACTTAATAATCATAGAATTATTAGGGTTAGAAATAGCATTGATAAATTTTTCTTTTTGATTTTTCTTAGCGCTAATAAAAAAGTCGAAATTATGAACAACACCACTGCTTCCTATAATAGGTAAATCTCTTCCGTAATAAATGTTATGTTCATCCAATTTGTTTGCAACATCTTCTGTAAATATGTTCTGTGACTTAGGATTAGAAAGTAAGTACATATCATTAACAAATATAAGGCACTGTAATAAATTATGTTTCGATTTATTAAAATTTTTAAAGTTAGTTTGAACAAAAATTTCGTGAGTTTTATCGTTATATTTAATACCGTAAGCTGAAAGGTGCTCTTCAAAAATCTTTTTACGTTTTTTTGATTTATTTAAAGAAATACCATTATTTTCTAAATCAAATATAGTATAGCCGTCATCTGTCAGTGTAATCATGTCTCTGGACTGATCGTATAAAGCGTAAATTATTAAATTATCTAAAGAATTATCTTTAAAAGGAGTATCTATTCTTACTACATTGTTTGATAAATTAGAAAACTCTAAGGTCTGATTATACCAATCAAGATATTCTTTTTTTAATTTTTTAGCATCAAATGTAGTCATATTATCCCTCCTTTATTCAAGGTCTTTTATATTATTATACTCTAAAAACGACATATACACATTATACAAGTTATAGATGTCGGGGAAATCTTTCAAGTTAATTTCATAAGCAAACCTATCCTTTTTATCATACTTATCATTATATATGTGAATATGACTTTTCGGAGCGATTGTTCCATCTGGATTATCGTGAGTACCACCGTTAATATCTATTCTAACTAGGGTGTGATAGGTATCTTTGAAAATGATTGAAATTGAAAACCTATCTTTTTCTATGTTCCCTCTTTTTATTGTTAATAAGTACTTTATTCCTAACTTAAAACTTATTATTTCTTGCCTTTCATTTATTCGACTAGCAACTATTGTTTTTAATTCATTTACATCGATATGAGTTTCTGGATATTTTAATTCATTTATTAATAATTTTACGTGCTCGTCGTCAAGACTATTTAAATCAAGTTTAGCCATGTCTGTTCCTGTATAGGCATTAATTTTTAATACTTTCTTATTTGAAAAAAGCAAAAAAGATAGGTGAGATGCATACACAACCAAAAGTGTATAATATCAATTTACTACCTCGCAATATAATTTTATACAATGTATAATAAGATTTAAAGATGTAGCTCATCAACATTTTCATAGGGGATTTTTAAAATTAAGTATTGAAAAATAAAATATTTATATTATAATATAAATAAGTCAACGACCATGCGTGGACAGTAAAACGAAGTACATGCGAATGTAGTAGCCGTTTACTATGAGACTAGGCATTATAATTGAATATCATAGTATAAATTGCCATGAGAGTAGAAGCTTCAGTTTATGAAGACTTCGAAATCATGGTTTTTTATTTTTAAAGTGAAATTTTAGTTCATAGTAAATATATATATGTTTTTAATTAGACTAAATCATAGCATTAAATTTTTTTAGATGAAGTAAGCGATATTACGAAATGATATATAGAACATTTCAGTTATAACAGTATACGAAGTAATCATCTTCGTTTAACGGACAATAGTTAATAATCAGTTAATTTTAAATTCAATTATAGATTATTTGTGATAATACAAACATTATTTTTGAAGATTTGATTAAAGTTCGTTTTTATTTTTACAGAGAAAAGATTGAGTATCGGTAATTTTATCATATTGTTCGAATATAAAGGGAACTATTTAAAGGTAATGAAGGTTGCGCCAAAATGACCGGTTTTCAGCAGCATAAATGAATAAATTGTGTCATTTTTAATATTTTATAGCATTTTATTTTTTAATGAACAGTTAATTTTATAAATAAGTGAAATAATCTAGAATAAATTTGTATTAAAAATTTATATAGAAAGAAAGTGAAACTTATGTTTAAGAAAAAATGTTAGCTGCAACTTTGTCAGTAGGACTGATTGCACCTTTAGCATCTCCGATTCAAGAATCTAGAGCAAATACTAATATTGAAAATATTGGTGATGGTGCTGAAGTAATCAAACGTACGGAGGATGTAAGTAGTAAGAAATGGGGCGTTACTCAAAATGTCCAATTCGACTTTGTAAAAGATAAAAAATATAACAAAGACGCTTTAATTGTTAAAATGCAAGGTTTTATTAATTCCAGAACTTCATTTTCAGATGTGAAGGGTAGTGGATATGAATTAACTAAACGAATGATTTGGCCATTCCAATATAATATAGGACTGACGACTAAAGATCCAAATGTTAGCTTAATCAATTACCTTCCTAAAAACAAAATAGAAACTACTGATGTTGGTCAAACATTAGGATATAACATTGGAGGTAATTTCCAGTCAGCACCATCTATAGGTGGCAATGGCTCATTTAATTATTCTAAAACAATTAGTTATACCCAAAAGAGTTATGTCAGTGAAGTAGACAAGCAAAACTCAAAATCTGTTAAATGGGGTGTTAAAGCAAACGAATTTGTTACGCCTGATGGAAAAAAATCTGCGCATGATAGATATTTATTCGTACAAAGTCCAAATGGTCCAACAGGTTCAGCAAGAGAATATTTTGCTCCTGATAATCAATTGCCACCTTTAGTTCAAAGTGGCTTTAATCCATCGTTTATCACTACACTATCACATGAAAAAGGTTCAAGTGATACGAGTGAATTTGAAATTTCATATGGTAGAAACTTAGATATTACATATGCGACTTTATTCCCTAGAACTGGTATTTACGCAGAAAGAAAGCATAATGCATTTGTAAATAGAAACTTTGTAGTTAGATATGAAGTTAATTGGAAAACACACGAAATTAAAGTGAAAGGACATAATTAATATGAAAATGAAAAAATTAGTCAAATCATCAGTTGCTTCATCAATTGCACTGCTTTTGCTATCGAATACAGTTGATGCAGCTCAACATATCACACCTGTAAGCGAGAAAAAAGTAGATGACAAAATCACTTTATACAAAACAACAGCAACATCTGATAATGATAAATTGAATATTTCTCAAATTTTAACGTTTAATTTCATTAAGGATAAAAGTTATGACAAAGATACGTTAGTACTTAAGGCAGCCGGAAACATTAATTCAGGTTATAAAAAGCCTAATCCAAAAGATTACAATTACTCACAGTTTTATTGGGGCGGTAAGTATAATGTTTCGGTTAGTTCAGAATCAAATGATGCTGTAAATGTTGTTGACTATGCACCTAAAAATCAAAATGAAGAATTCCAAGTTCAACAAACATTAGGTTATTCTTATGGCGGAGATATTAATATATCTAATGGCTTATCAGGTGGATTAAATGGATCAAAATCATTTTCAGAAACGATAAATTATAAACAAGAAAGTTACAGAACTACGATTGATAGAAAAACAAATCATAAATCAATTGGCTGGGGTGTTGAGGCGCACAAAATTATGAATAATGGTTGGGGACCATATGGTAGAGATAGTTATGACCCAACATATGGTAATGAACTGTTTTTAGGTGGTAGACAAAGTAGTTCAAATGCTGGTCAAAATTTCTTGCCAACACATCAAATGCCTTTATTGGCGCGTGGTAACTTTAACCCAGAATTTATAAGCGTACTTTCTCATAAACAAAATGATACAAAAAAATCTAAAATCAAAGTAACTTACCAAAGAGAAATGGATAGATATACTAATCAATGGAATCGACTACACTGGGTTGGAAATAACTACAAAAATCAAAATACAGTAACGTTTACATCTACTTATGAAGTTGACTGGCAAAACCATACTGTTAAATTAATCGGTACGGATTCTAAAGAAACTAATCCTGGAGTATAACTGTTAGAAATAGAGGAAGTTAAACCCGAAATTTAAGAGTTAAACAAAAAATATTCACAACATATTAAAAAAAGAAGTTACATTATTTGTTTAAACTAACAATAGTACCATAAAATTAATGACGATTTACAAATTAATAACAAATAATTATTATTAAATTCATTGATTTATTGTGTGGTAATGATTAATATGACAATTGAAGTGGGTCTTAACTTCAACTTTTAAATAGGGGGTTTTATCTTTGGAAAAAGTTCTTGATTTAGACGTGCAAGTTAAAGGAAATAACAACACTAATGATTCAGCGGGTGACGAAAGAATAACTAGCCATCTTTTTTGTAGCTTTGGTTGTGAAAAGACGGGTAGTTTTAACAGCTTCTGTTGTTAAGGATACAGCAAATAGAGCCTGAAAGGGCTCTATTTGTCTTTTTAAATATATTAAGTGCTAAAAAACGGAAACAGTTTATTAATCGCCAGGTATTTTTATAATTAGCCTTCTATATTATCAGTTGAGTGTTTCAATAAATTCTGACTTTGGTGATGGAAAGTTATACTTTTAGTTGTAATATAGTTTTCATGACTTCCTGTTAAATAAGTTAGGATTATGTAATTAGCCTCTATCTTTACATATAAGTAATGACAAGCTTTGGTTATTATATTGACCCTCTTAGAACATGTCATTTAAGAAAATAATCAAGTCATTGAAATTATATGTTTATATCCTCATCTTTAAAATAACTTCAATTATTATTTGCTAAATTTTGTATAAATAGAACAAAACTGCATAAATATCTATTAATTAATCTCAAGCAGCCATCTCCAAATTCGTAATAGTATTGATAGATAAAAATATCTAAGTATTTGTATAAATGAATTGATTAATCTATTAAAAAATTCATCAATAAATTTAAAATTATGAACTTAGATGCAAAATTATTAGTGAAAATAAATAGTAATAAAAAAACACAAAAATCTAATTATCAAAATAGTATTACTAAATTAATAAGTGTTTACAAAAAATTCACAAAATATAATTATATAATTTATTGATTTGTTGTGTGAAAAGGGATAATATGACAATTGAAGTAGGCCTTAACTTCAACTAATAATAGGAGGTTTTATCTATGGAAAAAGTTCTTGATTTAGACGTGCAAGTTAAAGCAAACAATAACTCAAATGATTCAGCAGGTGACGAACGTATTACAAGTCATAGTTTATGTACTCCTGGTTGTGCTAAGACTGGTAGTTTTAATAGCTTCTGCTGTTAAGATTACAGCAAATAGAGCCTGAAAGGGCTCTATTTGTCTATTCAAATATGTGAGGTGCTTACAAATGAACACTATTTACGAACCGTCAAGTATTTGTATGATTAGAACACCTTTATTATCAGTTGAATTTTTCAATTTATTTTTAAATACTGAACAAATTAAATATAGCGACTTACAATTAAATGCTCAGATGAAAGAATCAATCCTAACAACAACATTTAACTTATATTGTACTTTACAAGAAATAAATTTTGATGGCGATAACAAGAAGGTTAGAGATGCTAAAGAAAGTTTATTAAAATATTTAATTAGAATGTCAACACGTCCAACTCCATTTGGATTATTAAGTGGTATTAATTTGGGGCATTTTGTAAATGAACCAACACGTCTTAAAGTTGGAAATAGTATTCAAAAATATGTGAAAGTCGATGGCGAATGGTTGTATAAACTGGTTAGTTATATTGAGAGTATTGATGAATATTATCAAAATTTGAAAGTTATTTGGAATAGTAAAGCACATATTATCAATGATCGAATATATTTAAATGAACAAAGTGCTATTTATTTAAACAACAATAAAGATACATCTTTTTCCATTAAAAATAGCGAATTACTCGTATTCATCAAAACCACTGTGACGAATAATAATATTACTTTTTCAAATTTAGCTGAAAAGATAAATCAAGAATTTGAAATTAATGATATTACTAAAGTGAAAGTATATATCCATAATCTTGTCTCAAAGGAAATTATATATTCAACAATCAGACCACCGTTATCATATAGCGATAATTTAAATTATATTTTAAATAAACTTTCTTTACATAATGATGATTTTGTGAAAAAAATTAGAGAAATCCAGAAATTGATATTAGCTTATGAAAAAACTGAAATTGGATTTGGCGAGGAATTATATAAAGACATTATTCATCATATGAAGGCACTATTCAAATGTAAAAACTATCTTCAAATTGATACCAAAATTGACATGATTAACAATTATTTACATCAAGATATAGCAACAAATATATCTGAAGCAGCGTACTTATTGTGGCTTTTATCAAGAAATAATATTGGATTCACAGATTTGAAAGTTCTTCACAACCGTTTTATTGAAAAGTATGGATTTGAACAACTCGTGAATATTAAAGATTTGATTTCAGATATAACAGGTTTCGGGACAACAATTTTTCAAGAAGAAGAAACCGATGGAAATAATATTGTAATGCTTAAGCAAAAATTTTTACATGCCTTGAGAAATAACGATGAGATAGTCATAAATGAAAAAGATGTAGAGTCATTGATTAACGATAATGAAATCAATCATTATCATGCGCCAATGAGTGCAGATGTTTATGCTGAACTTTATTTAGGACGTTTTTACAATCAGTACAATGAGCTCATTGTTATTAGTCCTTTAACGGCGTCTTTTAATGCTGGCGCTACATTTGGGCGATTTCATCATTTAATTGATACTGAAACTTTAGCAAAATTAGAACATGAAAAAGGACATTATTATCAGAAGATGATATGTGATGACAATGTAGAAATGATTTCTATAAATAACATACCGAAATATCCGAGAAATCATAATGTATTAACTAATCATGACTCATACGAATATTCATTGAATTTAGGAAGTAGTAATAGTTATTCAAAGTATGAGCTTACCTTAGATGATATTTATGTTGGTGCTACCTTTAACAAATTATATTTATATTCTAGCCAACTAAATAAAAGGGTACTATTTGAATCAAACAATATGTATAACTTTTTAAAAGAATGTAATTTATATCGATTGTTACGAGAAATTTCAATGGAATCTGTGAAATGCATTGAACCTATGAATGATGTGAGTATTGATTCATTTAGTTATTCACCACGAATCAGATATAAAAATGTCATTCTTAAACCAGCATATTGGAAAATTAACGAGATGGTATTACCTTTACCTAAAAATGAAGAATGGGATCAACAATTTTTGAAATATCAAGAACAATTCAATATACCTAATATCGTGAATTTAGTTTATGGAGATAACAAGCTTCTACTAAATTTATCATTAGCTAATCATAGATATTTATTGATGAAAGAATATAAGAAGCATAAACGTGTACGTTTAGTAGAATCATTTTTACCTCAATCAAAGAATGATCATGTGTATGAAATTGTTACACCAATTTATAAAAAATCATCTTATCGAGGACCCGAAATCGAAATTCCAAAATATAAAAATACAGATATTGAATATGACAAAGACTGGTTTGCATTACATATTCATATCGATAAGCCATCGCAAGATACATTTATCATCGACAATTTGTATCCATTTGTAAAACATCTTAAAGATAAGGGAGATATAGATCAATATTTTTTAATGCGTTATATCAAACAAGGTGACATTTTAAAGTTGAGGTTATTCAGGAATGACGAAAATTACGCAGAAATATACAGCATCTTGAAGAATTGGTTACCACATGTTCGACAAACGACAGAAGTTTCAGATTATGAATTTGTATCATACGAGCCAGAATTTTTTAGATATGGTGGAAAGAACACGATTAATGAAATAGAAGCCTTCTTTGAATATGACACGAATTTAGCTGTCAATATTATTGAAAATGATTTTAAGTTTGATCGACCATATATTGTTGCTATTTCAATAATGTATTTATTTGAGATGTTTTCAATTTCTAATGAAGAGCGTATGGAAATTGTTAATAACTATGTACCTACATCATTTAAAAGTAAAGATATTAGACCTTTTAAAAATGAACTTGTAACTATATGTAATCCTGCTAATAATTTTGAATATATGGCTAAACACTATAGTGGTATTTATCGAATTTTAAAAGATGGCAACCAAATTTTGAGCAAATTAAATGAAGGGCTTAAAAAAACTTTAACTACTAAAAGGTCAAGGATTATTGGCAGCTTAATTCATATGCGCTGCAATCGAATATTTGGCATTGATAAGGATCAAGAAACATTTGTTTTATCTATTGTAAAAGAAATTGTTAAAACTCAAAAGCATTGGTGTGGTGACAAAAATGATTGATATGAATCTAATATTGAAGAAGAAGTTTCAAGAGATTTCAGAAGTAGATGATTTCATTTCAAAAGCATCTACTGAAACCGATTATTTTGAACCTTCAACTTTATCACATGGTATACCAGGTATCATTTTGTTTTTAGATGCTTATCAAAAAGTTTTCGATATTAATACTGAGCAAATTGTGCATAAGTACATCATGAAATTAGCACCATATTTACAGAGTGGTCAATATAACAATTCTTTGTTTGGTGGACTTTCAGGTATTGCATTTTCAATGGATTTAGCATCGCAAAATGGCAAAAATTATCAAAATATTTTAAATAATATTGATGGTCACATTGTAAATGAAATAGAAAATAAATTTGATCAAATATTACAAGAACCATTAAATCCATTAAATTATGATACTGTCAGTGGATTAGCTGGGATAGGGAGATATTTGCTAAATAGAGTAGATGAGAATGAATTTAATGTTAAAGCATTAAAAAGCATATTAGTATACTTTAAAGATATTCAATATTCTAAAAATAGCTGGGTAGTCCCACAAGAAAGTCAATTTTTAGAGTCTGATAAAAATTATTTTACTGAAGGTAATATCAATCTTGGCCTTGCACATGGAGTGCTAGGACCGATGTCTTTATTTGCATTATGCGTGATTAAAGGAATTACGATTGAAAATCATCAGCACATATTAAAAGACATGTACAAATTTATCATGGACGAAAAATTTTGTAACCACGAAAGATGGTTGCAGCGTTACGATTTAATTTCTGAACGTAATCATTTCAATTTTATTCGGAATGGTTGGTGTTATGGCAATACGGGTGTAATGACGACGTTGTTTTTAATCGGCCAAGCATTACAAGATGATGAAATAATTAAAATGTCTAAAAAAGTGATGCTACAAGTAGTAAATGATAAAGATGAAAATTTAATAAGTCCAACTATTTGTCATGGATTGTCATCACAAATATTAATGTTAACAATTATGAATTTGAATTTTGAATTAAATGAAGTGTCTGATTATATCACTGTATTAATAAATAAACTGATTTCTCATTATAAGGAAGATTATCTGGTGAATTTTATAGACATTAATGAAAATAAGCAAGATGTATTTAAAAGTAGGAAAGTTGGCCTTTTAGAAGGTGAATTAGGGGTCTATCTAACATTGATGACACTGAAAAATACAAAAATTCTCAATGAAAAAAATTGGACCAATGCGTTTTTAATTAGCTGAATGGAGGCGTATATCATGGGAGAAAATGTATTGATTTGTTTGTGTGGCTCAGTTAATAGTATCAATATTAGCCACTATATTATTGAATTAAAATCAAAATTTGATGAAGTAAATGTAATCGCGTCAACAAACGGTAGAAAGTTTATTAATGGTGAAATATTAAAGCAATTTTGCGATAACTATTATGACGAATTTGAAGACCCTTTTTTAAATCATGTAGATATAGCAAATAAACATGACAAGATTATTATTTTACCTGCGACTTCTAATACGATTAATAAAATTGCAAATGGTATATGTGACAATTTATTATTAACTATTTGTCATACAGCTTTTGAAAAACTTTCTATATTTCCAAATATGAATTTACGAATGTGGGAAAATCCAGTTACTCAAAATAATATTCGATTATTAAAAGATTATGGTGTATCAATATATCCAGCAAATATTTCAGAAAGTTATGAATTAGCGTCAAAAACATTTAAAAAGAATGTTGTCGCACCTGAACCATATAAAGTTCTGGAATTCATTTGAGATTAGAATATGAAAATCATAAAGCGCGCTATTATTAGTTTAATAATATTGAGTCTTTTAATATCTATTACAATGAGTAATGCATCAGCGTCAGAAGAACTATATTACAGTGTTGAATACAAAAATACAGCAACATTTAACAAGTTAGTTAAAAAGAAGTCCTTAAACGTTGTCTATAATATACCGGAATTACATGTGGCACAGATTAAAATGACGAAAATGCATGCTAATGCTTTAGCAAACTATAAAAATGATATTAAATATATCAATGCCACATGTTCAACTTGTATTACTAGCGAGAAAACAATAGACAGAACATCAAATGAGTCATTATTTTCAAGACAATGGGATATGAATAAAATAACCAATAATGGTGCATCGTATGATGATTTGCCAAAACATGCTAACACCAAAATAGCAATCATAGATACAGGTGTGATGAAAAACCATGACGATTTGAAAAATAATTTCTCGACTGATTCTAAAAATTTAGTACCTTTAAACGGTTTTAGAGGTACTGAACCGGAGGAAACAGGTGATGTTCACGATGTCAATGATAGGAAAGGACATGGCACGATGGTGTCGGGTCAAACGAGTGCTAATGGTAAGTTAATAGGTGTTGCACCGAATAACAAATTTACAATGTATCGCGTGTTTGGTAGTAAAAAAACAGAACTGCTTTGGGTATCAAAAGCGATTGTTCAAGCTGCAAATGATGGAAATCAAGTCATTAATATTAGTGTTGGTAGTTATATTATTTTGGACAAAAATGACCATCAAACATTTAGAAAAGATGAAAAAGTAGAATACGATGCGTTACAGAAAGCAATCAATTACGCCAAGAAGAAAAAATCTATCGTTGTTGCTGCAGCTGGTAATGATGGTATTGATGTCAATGACAAACAGAAACTAAAATTACAGCGTGAATATCAAGGTAATGGCGAAGTGAAAGATGTTCCTGCATCTATGGACAATGTCGTTACAGTAGGATCTACAGATCAAAAGAGTAATCTATCTGAGTTTTCCAATTTTGGTATGAATTATACAGATATTGCTGCGCCCGGAGGATCATTTGCTTATTTAAATCAATTCGGTGTGGATAAATGGATGAATGAAGGGTATATGCATAAGGAGAACATTTTAACTACTGCCAATAACGGAAGATATATTTATCAAGCTGGAACTTCATTAGCCACACCTAAAGTTTCGGGAGCACTAGCTTTAATCATTGATAAATATCATCTTGAAAAACATCCAGATAAAGCGATTGAATTGTTATATCAGCATGGGACATCTAAGAATAATAAACCATTTAGTAGATATGGGCATGGTGAGCTTGATGTGTATAAAGCATTAAATGTAGCAAATCAAAAAGCAAGTTAATAAATCAAAGGAGTTTTTGATTATGGCAAAATTAGTTACTGAAAACATTTCGAAGCGGTTTAAAAATCAAGATGTATTAAAGCATATTAATATCACTTTAGAAAATAACGAAGTTTATGGATTACTTGGTATTAATGGAGCCGGTAAAACGACACTTATGAAAATTATATGTGGCATACTTCAACAAGATTCAGGGGAAATTAAATTAGATAATAGACCAATGACACGAAATGATTTGCACAAAGTTGGTTCGCTTATTGAAACACCTGCGACATATAATCATTTAAGTGCACAAGATAATTTGAAAATTGTGTGTTTAAATGAAAGCGTTGATTTCAGCGAAATTAATAGTGTTTTAAGCTTAGTCAATTTAAATGTCGATAAAAAGAAAAAGGTTAAGGACTTTTCTTTAGGTATGAAACAAAGACTTGGAATTGCAATGGCATTAATTAAAAAGCCAGAAATTTTAGTATTAGACGAACCATCTAATGGTTTAGACCCATATGGAATCCAAGAACTTAGAGAACTTCTAAAATTATTAACAGAACAAGGTACTAGTATTATTATTTCAAGTCACATTTTATCTGAAATCCAAGTTTTAGCAGATCATATCGGTATTATTCATGAGGGTGAGCTAAAATATCAGCAAAGAAATAACAAAGATGAAAACTTAGAAGAGATATTCTTCAAAATAACGAAAGGTGATTACAAATGATACATTTAAAGATAGAAGGTATCAAATTTAAAAATTCTTTCAGTATGTATGTTTTATTAATAAGTCCGCTGGTATTTCTTTGTTTTGCTATTTTCACAGTCTTATTCGCCAAAAGTAATACGGGAACAGCGAATAGTGTGTCACCATATATAACTTTACTATTTAATATTTGGCCAATTGCTTTCATCCCGATTGTATTATGTATGGCTTGTAATTCGTTATTTAAAATTGAAATGAGAAATAAATCATTTAATTATTACTTAAGTAATAATTGGTCGATTACAAAAGAAATAAGAGCAAAGATTTTCATTTTATCAATAGCATTTTTGGTACATTGCTTTTTAGTATTTATTATTGCTTATATAGGTGACCTAATTATTAATCCACATCCGGTTAATGCTATGTTGTTATTGGTGACAATATTGTTGATGTATGTAGTATCTCTACCATTGATACCGCTCAACTTTTTATTAACTCGATACTTTGGTGTGTTCGTATCAATATTAATAAACTTAGTATTATCAGTCATTTGTGTCTTGTTTTTAACATTGAAGAGTTTATTTTGGGTGTTGCCGTGGGGGATAATGCAGAGAATCCCGCTTATTACGCTTGGTATACTACCTAATGGTTTAGTTGTAAACCATAATTCAAAATACTTTAATGATCTCAATGCCTTATATATTTCGATTATTGTTAGCATCATTATTTTCGCGATAGTAACATTTTTAAATAATAAGAAAAGTTGGCGATTAAAATGATAATTAACGAATTAAAGTCATGTAAGTTGAAATTTTCTAAGCAAGCGCTCACATTTGTACCCATTATTGTAACCATATTGTTTATATTATTTATAAATTGGTATTTAAACGTAAATTTATGGAATGGTCGACAAATAAGTTTGTTTACAGCGAGTTTTAATGCAATTACATCGCTATTAATTTCTATAAACGTCTATCAAGTTATCAATTTTGAAGAAAATATTGGTCACTTTAATCATATTTTAGGAAAAGCTAATAGGCTAAATTGGTTAAATGCATCAATGATTTTTACTTATACTATTACAGCCATATGTATTCTATTAGCATCAATTAATTTATTGTGGCATTCACATGATATGAAAATAACACTTATGTTTATAGGCGTATCATTGTTTTTCAATGTAATTATATTACTGCTACTTTTTATTTTTAGTATTTTCATTAAAGATGTAATGGCTATTGTTGTCGGAGTTTTAATGTTTATTTTTAACGTTTATTTTGGATTAGAAGTGCTTGGAGATCATTCGTGGTTCTATTTACCAATCACATATGCTACACGTTACGTTTATATGTTTATCGAAGGGAGTATACCAGTTACATTAACATTGGCAATCTATATTATTATCACGTTGCTATTAGCAGTTTTACTCTTTAAAGGATTTAATAAATGGAGCGGTAGAACAATTAAAGATTAAAGATTGGGGCTCTAACGGTAAAAGAAATTTAGTTGCGTTGAAAAGGGAGGAAAGAGAACAGTTAAATATGAATACAAAATAATTTTGTTTTCGGACAGCAGGGGTATTAGACGCGATTGACAATGTCTGTTTAATTAAACGTAATGTTTATTTAAGCGATGAATATTAGGTGAAAAGTTTTTGAATTTGAATGTAATTGAGGTTTATTGATTAGACATTTTATTGAATTGCGTGTTATTATATAAATGTAAAAATAAGACGACATGCGCGAACATGTCGTCTAAGCAAGCCAAACGCTGGCTTCTAAAATATTTTTTTAACCATTCCAACTTGCCAAAGTTAATGCGGAATGGTTTTTTTATTTTCCGCTAATTGAAATAAAAATGACGTTTTAATATATTATGGGCTAGGTGGTTTGTAAGAAAGGGTTAGTTATTAATGTTTTATGAATTAAGGAAATTTGAGTTTAAGGTTTAATCAATTGTGATTTTGTTGATGAAGCGTTTAGTTAGAGTATTTTCGCCACCACTAGTTACTCCTTCTCCCACTTTACCCGAGACTGGAGAAGAGCTATCTGAAGAATAAATAGATACTTTTTGGCCATTTTGTAGTAAACCAAGACCTTTTAACTTCTCGGTTAGAGAATTCCATGTATTTTTAGCATCTAGCTTTTTGTTAAAGTCATCGTAGACATTTTCCTTAGTTAAATCAATTTGTTTTAATCCTTTAAAGTCTATAGATTGTGTTAGATGGCCTCCATCATCATTTCCAGGAGCAGAAACGCTGCTAGAATATCCATTGCTTAATAAATAAGTAACGTTGATTGTTTCGTACTCGTTACTTAAAATAATATCAGAATCATGTAATGAATCTTTAACTTTTTTCCATAATTGACCATCTGTCATTTTTTCTTCTGCTTTAGCCGTTTTAACAACTTTATTTGTATCTAATCCTAAGTATGAAGAATGTAAGCCTGTTCCTAATGTTGTTAATACTAAAGCACTTGCTACTAATGTTTTACCTAAAAATTTTGTATTCATTTTTATTGCTCCTTTTTTTATATTGTAAACGTTTACAATGAAAATATAATAATAATTTTTTAAAAGAACAATTAACTAAATATCAAAAATGTATTAACTATCTATTAACTAAAAAATAGAATAATTTTTTAACATAGTTTTGTTGTTTTGAATTATAAAAACTAAAGTAAAAATGTTGGATGTGAAAGATTGTTGATGAGAATTTTGAGATGTAGATAAATATCAAACTAGTCTATAGGTAAAAATTTATAATTAATTTGAAAAGAATGTCTCAAATAATGTTTGAATTAGCAGGTGTCATACTAAGTAATGTTAAGTAAACATTTTATACTTTATCAGAACAAAAAAGACATGCATCAACATGTCAGTGAAACTAATCCATATTATCTTAACAACGAAATTGAATCGAACCTGAAAAACGTATTTACAAATCGCAACTACTCTATCCAAGGCAAAATCGCAAAATCTGATCCCCGAAATAACATATCTCGAAAAAAATTCCATAATTCAATCATCTTCAATATTTAACAATACATTACTAGTTCCAAATATACTCATACATACATGTTTCATTGATTGACTGCATATTGTCATAAATAATAGGGGAACTAATCGCTAATAATGTTGTTAAACACAATACATAGTAAAGTGAAAGATTATAAATACATGAATTGTTCACCATTCCGCCATATATTTTCAATCACCTAATTTCCGAATAAATATTACAATTTTAATTCAATAATTAATATTTAAGACCAAAATAATCCTAAAAAGTCAATTTTAATTGCGTGATATTGAGTTTTAAGCATATTTAAATAAATGAGTCAATTCATGTAAAATAATTTAATAAAACGTTAATAAGTGGTTAATTAATATTTAATTAATATTTTTATTTAAAATGTATATAGTAAATGTGTATCTAGATACATTAACTATAAAAATAAATTTGGAAGGAGGTAAAATATGAATAAAAATGTAATGGTTAAAGGTTTAACTGCTTTAACTATTTTAACATCTCTTGGTTTTGCTGAAAATATTTCTAATCAGCCTCATTCAATTGCCAAAGCAGAAAAGAATGTCAAAGAAATTACCGATGCAACTAAGGAACCATACAATTCAGTGGTAGCATTTGTGGGTGGTACTGGTGTAGTTGTTGGTAAAAATACAATCGTAACTAACAAACATATCGCTAAAAGTAATGATATTTTTAAAAATAGAGTATCAGCACATCATTCGAGTAAAGGTAAAGGCGGAGGAAACTACGACGTTAAAGACATTGTAGAATATCCCGGAAAAGAAGACCTTGCGATAGTTCATGTTCATGAAACAAGTACAGAAGGTTTGAATTTTAATAAGAACGTTAGTTATACAAAATTTGCAGACGGAGCAAAAGTGATAGATAGAATTTCTGTTATTGGTTATCCAAAGGGTGCACAAACAAAATATAAAATGTTTGAATCGACAGGAACGATTAACCATATCAGTGGAACGTTTATGGAATTTGATGCGTATGCACAACCAGGTAATTCAGGATCTCCTGTATTGAATTCTAAACATGAACTGATTGGTATTTTATATGCAGGTAGTGGAAAAGATGAATCTGAAAAGAATTTCGGTGTTTATTTCACACCACAATTAAAAGAATTTATTCAAAATAATATTGAAAAATAAGTATCATCAATTCATTCGTGAAGTTGATTTTTTAAAGAGTGATTAAGAAAACGGTTACATAATTAACTAAATATACTGAATTATGTATCTAGATATCAAAATAATTAAAAGAGAGGAACTTAAAATGAACAAAAACGTAGTCATCAAGAGTTTAGCAGCATTAACAATTTTAACATCTGTAACAGGTATTGGAACAACATTGGTTGAGGAAGTACAACAAACTGCCAAAGCAGAAAATAATGTCACAAAAGTTAAAGATACTAATATTTTTCCATATACTGGTGTAGTTGCTTTTAAAAGTGCAACTGGATTTGTAGTTGGAAAGAATACTATTTTAACAAATAAACATGTGTCGAAAAATTACAAAGTGGGCGATCGTATTACTGCACATCCAAATAGTGATAAAGGTAATGGTGGTATTTATTCGATTAAAAAGATTATTAATTATCCAGGTAAAGAAGATGTATCAGTCATTCAAGTTGAAGAGCGTGCAATAGAACGTGGACCAAAAGGCTTTAATTTTAATGATAATGTAACGCCATTCAAATATGCGGCAGGGGCTAAAGCTGGTGAGCGAATTAAAGTGATTGGTTATCCACACCCATACAAAAATAAATATGTTTTATATGAGTCAACTGGCCCTGTGATGTCAGTAGAAGGTAGCAGTATTGTATATTCAGCGCATACTGAAAGCGGAAACTCTGGATCACCTGTATTAAACAGCAACAACGAATTAGTTGGTATTCATTTTGCTTCTGATGTAAAAAATGATGATAACAGAAATGCATATGGCGTCTACTTTACACCAGAAATTAAAAAATTCATTGCAGAAAACATAGATAAATAAACAAATTGACTTTAAACGAGCGTTGCAACATATCTCGAATTGTAAAGGAGCTTGAAAATGAATAAAAATATAGTCATTAAAAGCATGGCAGCATTAGCCGTTCTAACCTCAGTAACTGGAATAAATGCTGCAGTCGTTGAAGAGACACAACAAATAGCAAATGCAGAGAAGAATGTTACGCAAGTTAAAGATACAAATATTTTTCCATATAATGGCGTCGTTTCATTTAAAGATGCGACAGGTTTTGTAATTGGAAAAAATACAATTATCACCAATAAACATGTATCAAAAGATTATAAAGTTGGCGATAGAATTACTGCCCATCCAAACGGTGACAAAGGAAATGGTGGTATATATAAAATTAAAAGCATTTCTGATTATCCGGGTGATGAAGACATCTCTGTCATGAATATTGAAGAACAAGCAGTCGAACGTGGACCAAAAGGCTTTAATTTTAATGAAAATGTCCAAGCATTCAATTTTGCGAAAGATGCTAAAGTTGATGACAAAATTAAAGTTATTGGTTACCCATTACCTGCTCAAAATAGTTTTAAACAGTTTGAATCTACAGGAACTATAAAAAGAATCAAAGACAATATTTTAAATTTTGATGCATACATTGAACCCGGGAATTCAGGATCACCAGTTCTAAATTCTAACAATGAGGTCATAGGTGTGGTGTATGGCGGTATTGGAAAAATTGGTTCTGAATATAATGGTGCCGTATACTTTACGCCTCAAATCAAAGATTTTATTCAAAAGCACATTGAACAATAAACAAATTTAAATATACACCATGAGCATGTGTTCAATAATTTTAATGAAAAACATCGGTCGAATATAACATAAAAAAACGTCTATATCAAAAGCATCATGAATAAACAGAGGAGCACAAAAATGAATAAAAATATAATCATCAAAAGTATTGCGGCATTGACGATTTTAACATCAATAACTGGTGTCGGCACAACAGTGGTTGATGGTATTCAACAAACAGCCAAAGCAGAAAATAGTGTGAAATTAATTACCAACACGAATGTTGCACCATACAGTGGTGTTACATGGATGGGCGCTGGAACAGGATTTGTAGTTGGGAATCATACAATCATTACCAATAAACATGTTACTTATCACATGAAAGTCGGTGATGAAATCAAAGCACATCCTAATGGTTTTTATAATAACGGTGGTGGACTTTATAAAGTTACTAAGATTGTAGATTATCCTGGTAAAGAAGATATTGCGGTCGTACAAGTTGAAGAAAAATCAACGCAACCAAAAGGTAGAAAATTCAAAGATTTCACTAGCAAATTTAATATAGCATCAGAAGCTAAAGAAAATGAACCTATATCAGTCATTGGTTATCCAAATCCTAATGGAAATAAACTACAAATGTATGAATCAACTGGTAAAGTACTATCAGTGAATGGAAATATAGTGACATCTGATGCGGTTGTCCAACCTGGCAGCTCTGGTTCACCTATATTAAATAGTAAGCGAGAAGCAATTGGTGTTATGTATGCTAGTGATAAACCAACAGGTGAAAGTACAAGGTCATTTGCTGTTTATTTCTCTCCTGAAATTAAGAAATTTATTGCAGATAATTTAGATAAATAAATCATCCATCCATACATTGATAAATGATTTTTAGAAATTAACAACAAAATCAACAATTTTAAACATCTCTGTGATTCTATTTATTCGAAATGATTTAAAAAATAAAACTTCAAAAACCTAACCTTATATTTATACGAATACTTAGAGGAGCACAAAAATGAATAAAAATATAATCATCAAAAGTATTGCAGCATTGACGATTTTAACATCAGTGACTGGCGTCGGCACAACAGTGGTTGAGGGTATTCAACAAACGGCTAAAGCTGAACATAATGTGAAACTAATCAAAAATACTAATGTAGCACCATACAATGGTGTCGTTTCGATAGGATCTGGAACAGGTTTCATTGTCGGTAAAAATACAATTGTTACCAACAAGCATGTCGTTGCAGGTATGGAAATTGGTGCACATATTATAGCGCATCCCAATGGTGAATATAATAATGGCGGATTTTATAAAGTTAAAAAAATTGTCCGTTATTCAGGTCAAGAAGATATTGCCATTCTACATGTGGAAGATAAAGCTGTTCATCCAAAAAACAGGAATTTTAAAGATTACACAGGCATTTTAAAAATAGCATCAGAAGCTAAAGAAAATGAACGCATTTCAATTGTTGGCTATCCAGAACCATATATAAATAAATTTCAAATGTATGAGTCAACAGGAAAAGTGCTGTCAGTTAAAGGCAACATGATTATTACTGATGCTTTCGTAGAACCAGGCAACTCAGGTTCAGCTGTATTTAACAGTAAATACGAAGTTGTAGGTGTTCACTTTGGTGGAAACGGCCCTGGAAATAAAAGTACAAAAGGATATGGTGTTTATTTCTCTCCTGAAATTAAGAAATTCATTGCAGATAACACAGATAAATAAATCCTTACATAGATAAATGATTTTAAAAATTAACAACAAACTCAACAATTCAAATCATCTCTGTGATTCCATTTATTCGAAATGATTAAAAAAAATAAAACTTCAAAAAGCTAACATTATAATTATACAAATACTTAGAGGAGCAGAAAAATGAATAAAAATATAATCATCAAAAGTATTGCAGCATTGACGATTTTAACATCAATAACTGGTGTCGGCACAACAATGGTTGAAGGTATTCAACAAACAGCCAAAGCCGAAAATACTGTTAAACAAATTACAAATACAAATGTTGCACCATACAGTGGTGTTACATGGATGGGCGCTGGAACAGGATTTGTAGTTGGAAATCATACAATCATTACCAATAAACATGTTACCTATCACATGAAAGTCGGTGATGAAATCAAAGCACATCCTAATGGTTTTTATAATAACGGTGGTGGACTTTATAAAGTTACTAAGATTGTAGATTATCCTGGTAAAGAAGATATTGCGGTTGTACAAGTTGAAGAAAAATCAACACAACCAAAAGGTAGAAAATTCAAAGATTTCACTAGTAAATTTAATATAGCATCAGAAGCTAAAGAAAATGAACCTATATCAGTCATTGGTTATCCAAATCCTAATGGAAATAAACTACAAATGTATGAATCAACTGGTAAAGTATTATCAGTGAATGGGAATATAGTGTCATCGGATGCAATTATTCAGCCTGGTAGCTCTGGTTCACCTATATTAAATAGTAAACACGAAGCTATTGGTGTAATCTATGCCGGTAATAAGCCATCAGGTGAAAGCACAAGAGGATTTGCTGTTTATTTCTCTCCTGAAATTAAGAAATTCATTGCAGATAATTTAGATAAATAATTAAAACTTAGACATTCACCCAATCCTGACAAAATATACTATAACTAACATTTATTAATATATATTGCATTATTTAATATGCATCAAAGCCAATCAACGATTGATTTTCACCAACTCAATTGTTGATTGGTTTTATTTATGTATGAATGAACAACTTTTTGACATCATTAAGAATATAAATGATTTTGAAAGCATTTGAAAGCTACAACATTTCTATAAAATTTTTCAATAACAATTGCGCCACTAAAACTCAAAATTTCCACCACCAACATCCAAATTATCAACATCGCAACATAACCAAATGTTATAATAAATCTATTACACAAAGAGATAAATTACTTATGCAAAGGCGGAGGAATCACATGTCTATTACTGAAAAACAACGTCAGCAACAAGCTGAATTACATAAAAAATTATGGTCGATTGCGAATGATTTAAGAGGGAACATGGATGCGAGTGAATTCCGTAATTACATTTTAGGCTTGATTTTCTATCGCTTCTTATCTGAAAAAGCCGAACAAGAATATGCAGATGCCTTGTCAGGTGAAGACATCACGTATCAAGAAGCATGGGCAGATGAAGAATATCGTGAAGACTTAAAAGCAGAATTAATTGATCAAGTCGGTTACTTCATTGAGCCACAAGATTTATTCAGTGCGATGATTCGTGAAATTGAAACGCAAGATTTCGATATAGAACATCTAGCGACGGCGATTCGCAAAGTTGAAACATCTACATTAGGTGAAGAAAGTGAAAATGACTTTATCGGGCTGTTCAGCGATATGGATTTGAGTTCAACGCGACTAGGTAACAATGTCAAAGAACGTACTGCTTTAATCTCTAAAGTCATGGTTAATCTTGACGACTTACCATTCGTTCACAGTGACATGGAAATTGATATGTTAGGTGATGCATATGAATTCCTAATCGGGCGCTTTGCGGCGACAGCGGGTAAAAAAGCAGGCGAGTTCTATACACCACAACAAGTATCTAAGATACTGGCGAAGATTGTCACAGACGGTAAAGATAAATTACGTCACGTGTACGACCCAACATGTGGTTCCGGTTCATTGTTGTTACGTGTTGGTAAAGAAACGCAAGTGTATCGTTATTTCGGACAAGAACGTAACAATACTACATACAACTTAGCACGCATGAATATGTTATTACATGATGTGCGTTATGAGAACTTCGAGATCCGTAATGATGACACATTGGAAAATCCAGCCTTTTTAGGCAATACATTTGATGCGGTTATTGCGAACCCACCATACAGTGCGAAATGGACAGCAGATTCAAAATTTGAAAATGATGAACGATTCAGTGGTTACGGCAAGCTTGCGCCAAAATCCAAAGCAGACTTTGCCTTTATTCAACACATGGTACATTACCTAGACGATGAAGGTACCATGGCAGTCGTACTCCCACATGGTGTATTATTCCGTGGTGCCGCAGAAGGTGTGATTCGTCGCTATTTAATAGAAGAAAAGAACTACTTAGAAGCCGTGATTGGGTTACCAGCCAATATTTTCTATGGGACAAGTATTCCAACATGTATTTTAGTATTTAAAAAATGTCGCCAACAAGACGACAACGTACTATTTATCGATGCATCCAATGATTTTGAAAAAGGAAAAAATCAAAACCATTTAAGCGATGCCCAAGTCGAACGTATTATAGACACATATAAGCGTAAAGCAACGATTGATAAATATAGCTACAGCGCGACATTACAAGAGATCGCCGATAACGATTACAACTTAAACATACCGCGATATGTTGATACATTCGAAGAAGAAGCACCAATTGATTTAGATCAAGTCCAACAAGATTTGAAAAATATCGACAAAGAAATCGCAGAAATTGAACAAGAAATCAATGCATACCTGAAAGAACTTGGGGTGTTGAAAGATGAGTAATACACAAACGAAAA
Source organism: Staphylococcus aureus (assembly GCF_001027105.1). Lineage (GTDB taxonomy): Bacteria > Bacillota > Bacilli > Staphylococcales > Staphylococcaceae > Staphylococcus > Staphylococcus aureus. The sequence goes on along the minus strand of NZ_CP011526.1, from coordinate 1,859,301 downwards.
ATGTGCCAGAGTTGAGATTCCCAGGATTTGAAGGCGAATGGGAAGAGAAGAAGTTAGGGAATCTTACTACCAAAATAGGTAGTGGAAAGACTCCCAAAGGTGGAAGTGAAAACTATACAAACAAAGGCATACCATTTTTAAGGAGTCAAAATATTAGAAATGGTAAATTAAATCTTAATGACTTAGTTTATATTAGTAAAGATATAGATGATGAGATGAAAAATAGTAGAACGTACTATGGTGATGTTCTTTTAAATATTACAGGAGCATCAATAGGTAGAACAGCCATTAATTCGATAGTTGAAACGCATGCTAATTTAAATCAACATGTATGTATTATTAGATTGAAAAAAGAGTATTATTATAATTTTTTTGGACAGTATCTATTATCAAGAAAAGGTAAAAGGAAAATTTTCCTTGCACAAAGTGGAGGTAGTCGAGAAGGTCTAAACTTCAAAGAAATTGCTAATTTAAAAATCTTCACCCCAACTATATTTGAAGAACAGCAAAAAATAGGCAAGTTCTTCAGCAAACTCGACCGACAAATTGAATTAGAAGAACAAAAACTTGAATTGCTTCAACAACAGAAAAAAGGCTATATGCAGAAAATCTTCACACAAGAATTGCGATTCAAAGATGAGAATGGTGAAGAATATCCAGAGTGGGAAAACAAATTCATAAAAGACATCTTTATCTTTGAAAATAATAGAAGAAAACCAATTACTTCTTCATTAAGAGAAAAGGGGTTATACCCTTACTATGGTGCAACTGGAATTATTGATTACGTAAAAGATTATTTATTCAATAATGAAGAACGATTACTAATAGGAGAAGATGGTGCAAAATGGGGGCAGTTTGAGACGAGTAGCTTTATTGCTAATGGGCAATACTGGGTAAATAATCATGCGCATGTAGTTAAAAGTAATGATCATAATTTGTTTTTTATGAATTATTATTTAAATTTTAAAGAACTACGAGCATTTGTCACAGGTAATGCACCAGCTAAATTAACTCATGCGAACTTATGCAATATAAATCTTAAAATACCTTGTCTCACTGAACAAGATAAAGTAAGTGCATTGTTAAAATCTATAGACAATAAAATGAATAATCAAATGAATAGAATTGAGTTATTAAAAGAACGTAAAAAAGGACTATTACAAAAAATGTTTATTTAACCCTGATAACAACCTATTAATTGAAATGATAAAAATCCTATGAATAAATTGTAATATATTAATATTGAGACTATTATAATTTGGGGTTTATTTTTTTAGAAGTTTAGTGAATCGTCTACATTTAGTTGGACAAATTCTATGAGAATAGACATTGTTAAACTAAGAGGGTAGGCGATTTTATTATGACAAGAGACTGAAGAGCTTTTAGTAAATAATTTAAATTAAAATAATTAAACTTTATGAAAATGGTAAGCTTAGAAACGAAATTATACGAGAATATGATCTAACATCATTAACTTTCTCAAATTAGATAAAACAAAACCAAAATACTGAGTCATTCAATCATCAAGACATTTTAACAAGTGATGAAAAAGAGTTAATAAAATTACGCAAAGAAAAACATCGATTGATAATGTAAAATGATGATTTAAAGCAAGCAGTGCTAATTTTGAGACAAAAAATGAAGTCTTTCAACAAAATGCGTATCAATATTCAGTATCAGCAATGTGCAAAGTTCTAAAAATTTCAAGAAGTACCTATTATGATTCTAAAAAAGGAGAATATTACAACTAGATACAAAAAGCCTCAATCACAACCAAGTAACTAAAACGTAAAAATTAATTAGATTAATTATTATCTGCATAACAAATGACCATATACATCAACTAGAGACAGACTATTTAATCATTTACAATGTCCTATTCGTTTTAGACCATGTTCAAATGAATAGTGTTTATAAAATGTTGACACTGTAGTGGCATATTGTAAATTAAATATTATTATGTGATCATTTTGTTTAAATATTAGTTATAAGAAGTGAAATATTCATTTTAAAAGGAGACTTAAAACTTGAAACGATCAACGAATCAAGAAAAATTTCTTGATACACTAATTAGACTTAATACTAAGATTGAAGAACTAGGAAAGATAAATATTTTAAATAATCATATATATTCCGAATATTTTTTTAGAGACCTGTTAAATATTGTATATGGGTATTCACTTGAGAATCATAATAAAAAACAAAAAAATGCACCAGCATTTGATCTTATAGATAATACGAATAAAATTATTATTCAAGTTACCGCAACGTGTAAAAAGCAAAAAATAGAGGACACTCTAAAAAAAGAGTATTTAACAAATAAAATGGAAGAAGGTTATCGATTAAAGTTTATATTTATTGGAAATCAAAATAATAATATTAAAAATAAGAATTTTTCAAATCCACATAATATATTATTCGATAGTAAAAAAGATATTATTTTAACTCAAGACTTATGCGAAGAGTTTTTGAATTTAAACATAAATAAGCAAGATCACGCTATTGAATTATTAAAAAAAGAATTATCTCCGCTTTTATTTGAAGATTCTTTGTCATATTTAAAAGAAGAATTTATTAATGAAAAATTAGAATTTAATATATCGAATTTAGCTTCACGATATACTGCGAATAATGATGTCGATACTATTAATAATAAAATTATAGAAGGTATTTCTATTACCAATAATTTTAAATATACTAATATTTCATATCTAAAAGAATTAAAAGGTTATATCGAAAATGATATTTTAGATAAGATGAAATCAAAATACGCAAAGAATATTTATTTGAATTTCAAAAAAATATTCTCTAATTTAGAACAATCAGTCAATAATTATTTGGAACTGGAAGAAGAGTTTGAAGAAAAGAAAAAATACTTAAGTGAAATTTATGAATTGATAGACGAAATTAATATTGACCCTTATATTTTTCTGACAGAACATAATGAATGTAATATATACAAAATAAGTGAGAATGAAAAATTAGAACTTCAAACTTATATGAGTAAAATCGAAAAAGTATTATTAAAATATCAAACGTATTTAAAAGAAACATGTAAAGAATGCTTGTTTTATCCTTATTTGCTAGTTCAAGGTGAAGCTGGCATAGGAAAATCACACCTTTTAGCGCATCTATCTAAAAAACTTAGAGATGAAAATCATATTATTTATCTGTTTTTGGGACAATTTTTTACTAAAAATGAAGATCCATGGCATCAAATACTTAATGATTTAGAAGTTACAAATTCTGTTGATAATTTTTTAAGGTCAATAAGTAATAAGGCCAAAGAAACAAAAAAAAGAGCTTTTATTATTATTGATGCGCTTAATGAAGGTGAAGGTAAAAGGTTATGGGGAAATTATTTTCAAAGCTTTATCAACCATATAAAGAAGTATTCTAATATAGCTTTAATATTTTCTATTAGAACCCCTTTTGAAGATGTTATATTACCCAAAAACGCAATACAAGATAACAATATTGTAGTATTTCAGCATGAAGGTTTTAGTAAGGAAGAAAACTATAATCCAATTGTATCTTTTTGTGATTTTTATGGATTAGAGCTACCTAAGTTACCTATATTAAATCCAGAATTCAACAATCCATTATTTTTAAAACTAATGTGTGAGTACTGTGTAAATAAATTTAAGGAATTTGACCAAACTATAAGTGTTGCAGAGCTATTTACAAATGTTCTTAAGACAGTAAATATTAATTTATCTAAGGAAGATAAATTTGATTTTGATAAAAATATTAATGTTGTACAAAAAGTAATAAAAGGATTAGTTGAATTAATGAACGACTCAGAATTTAATCAACTAAATTATGAGGAATCCTATACTGTTGTTAATAATATAGCTAAAGAGTATGTTCAAAAGTCAAATAGATTTTTAGAAGCGCTAATAGATGAAAATATATTAATTAAAAATACTGGCTATAAAGGTGAAATGATTATTTATTTTTCGTATGAGCGTATGGGAGATTACTTTTTATCAGAATACCTTTTAGAGAAATATAGAAATGTTGATAAAAGAGATTTAGTAACTAAATTACAGTCAGATGAAAAAGTGACAAGGTATTTTCAAAAGGAAGACGATTTATCTTATAATAGAGGTCTTATTAATGAACTTTTTATTAAATTAGCAAATGAATTTAATATAGAGCTATTTGAAGTATTTCCACAGTTTAAAAACAATTATAACATGATATATTCTTTTATAAATAGTTTAGTATGGAGAAAAGATGGTAGCATAAGTAAACATACTAAATGCTATATATCCGATAATGTTATTCCTTATGATGCATTTAGAAATAATTTTTTAGATGTCTTATTAATAAAAATGCCTCAAAAAAACCATCCGTTAAATATTTGGGCTTTACATAAATTATTGAAACAATGCAATTTAGGAAAAAGAGATTTTTTATGGACTCAATATATATCTATAAATAATGAAAAGGTTTTTGAAATTATTAATTGGCTATTTAGTAACTATAAGAAATTAGATGAAGAAACTGCGGAAAAATATATGATTTTTTTAACGTGGATATTTTCTGCAACTAATAATAAATTAAGAGATCTCGGTACTAAATCTTTAGTAAAATTATTCAAAACATTTCCAACTAAAATTATTGGTTTATTAAAATTATTTGAAAATAACAATGATCCATATATAGTCGAAAGATTATATGCTTCTGTTTTAGGGGCGACACTTCGAATCGACATTTGTGAAATACATATAGAGATTGCTAATTATATTTATGAAGAAATATTTGATAAAGAAATGGTATATCCTCATATTTTAATGAGAGATTATGCTAGGCAAACAATTGAATATATTAGTTTATCAAAAGATATATCTAATATAAATTTAGAAAAAATTAGGCCACCTTATAAAAGTAATTGGTATAAAAAAGAATATTCGAATTTAAATATAGACGATTACATAAAATCTTTAAAAAACAAATTAGATAGCCATTTACATTTTTCTATCGATAAAATTAAAAACTCAATGACAACGGAATATGGAAGAGGAACTGGGGCATATGGCGATTTTGGCAGATATGTATTTGGTTATGCTGTACGAAACTGGGTAAAGGGTTTTAAAAGTGATCAAGACTTAAGTAATATAGCATTAATGAGGATTTTTGAAATGGGTTATGATGCAAAATTACATGGTGAATTTGATATGTGGGTTAATCGTTATGATAACTTTAATAATTCAATTGAAAGAATTAGCAAAAAATATCAATGGATTGCTTACTATGAAATTTTAGCTAAACTTGTAGATAAATTTCCTGATGTTCAATATTCTGGACTATGGGATGATTATATTAGAGATATTGATCCTACTTTACTATTACTTGAAATTGATAAAGAATCAAAAATACTAGTACCCTCACCACTTCCTTCGCATCAATCGAATGAATGGGTAAAAAATACCAAAGTTTTTGATGAAACAAAATTATTTTTAGAAATAGATATAGACAATCATAGATATATATGTTTAAGCTCAAAGTTTAATTTTGAAAAGAGAGAGAAAGAAATACCATTTGAAGATAGAGACTCATGTTATTTCTTAGCGATGGGATATTTTTATAATAAAGAAGATAGTAATGAAATTATCAAAGGTTATGAAAATAATTATGATAGAGGTATTAATATTCCTCGAGCACATAGTATATATTTATATGAATATTATTGGAGCGAAGCTTATAAAAATTATAAAGAGGGATATTTAACTGAATCAGATGGTAAATTATGTCCAGCTATTTATGAATATTTTTGGGAGTTAGATTATTCTGTTAAGGACAAATCAATAAGTTTTTATATTCCGTGTAAAGAAATAGTAGATTATTTTTCATTAATACAAACGGAAGAAGGAGTATGGAAAACTAAATTTGGTGAAACAATATGTATTAATTCTAAATTACTCGAATTTGATAATGAATGTTTACTTATTAAAAAAGAAAGTTTATTAAACTTTCTTAATACTAAAAAATTGTCTATTGGATGGAAAATATATCTAGAAAAAATTTCTCTTCGAGATAGACAAGAATGGTGGTACAATGTTTTTTATGACGATGGCAAATATAATAAGAAAATAATTAAGAATGACATGTCAAAAATTAGGCGTAATTTTTAGATTTATCTATATATTTATGCCACCGCTCAAACTTTTATAAAAAGTAAAAAAACAATATTTATATTGAACTTGTGACGTGAATTTCTAAAACACAACCAACAATCCACAAGGAAACTAGTAAATAAGTTTAAATAAGATTTCGAAAAAATGTGTAATATTATAATATGAAAATCTTTAAGATTATAGAAGAATCATACTGACTAAAAAGATTTTGAAAGTGATTAAGTATTTAAAACACGCCAATCTTAAACCGCTATTGACAAATATGAAGCGGAACCACCGTTGTTTTTCTTTTCAGGTCCAATTGAATAAATGTTATGAATAGAATGGATAAAAATATAATTATTTAAGTGTTAAAGTAAACCAAATCATGATTTAAGATTATAAGAAAGAAAAATTGACTAATGTTAAAACCAACAATCATATGGGTTGTAACGTTTATACAATCATCGTAAAACTCAATATGCTTAATTTATTCAAAATGTTCGTCAATAAGTACAATGAAAAGGAGATTGATTTTTGAATAAAAAATATCTTATGATTGTAATTATAATTTTAATATTGATTCTAGGCGGAATCTTTTTGAAGATGAAATATGACGAAAAGAAATATTATGATGAACAAAAAGAAAGAATAACGATTTATATGAAGTACAATGTGAAAGGTTATAAAAATATAAGCTTCGCTAATTTTAAAGAAAACCCAATGGATGGTTATTCTATTAGTGGTTATATAAATAATGATAAAAAGTTATCATTTACAGCTGGTATAAGATCTGTTGATGATTTTCAATTTGATACCGATATTTCTTATACAGATGAATTGGGTAGAAAATTTAATAAAAATCCTAAGTCAGTTTCTGAAATAAAAAAAGAGCAAAATACGTCCAATAAATAATTGTTCATATTGTGATGAAACAAAAATATAAGTCATTAGATGAGTTTAACTATGTTATAAATATTTGTAGTATCTATAAAAATCTCGACACTATTAAAATGATAAAGTGCCGAGGTTTTCTTACTTATTTAGTTAATTCAAAGTTTATGCCAGATTCATAAGAATTTGTGACACTTTTAATAGTGTAACCATTGATTATTACAATTTATCAAATGGTCCTTTAGAAGGTATAAATAACAAAATAAAATTAATTAAACGTACATCTTTTGGTTATGGAAGTTACAATCATTTGCGCAATCGAATATTATTATGTTCAAAACTTTACGCTCCAAAAAGTAAAAAGGAAGTTAAGCAATGTTTAGTTGCTTAACTTCGGATATTGAACGCATCAGTCCAATTTGACATAGAGCCTTTTTTAGTTCTTGATGTTTCTCTTTAAAACCTTGCATATTTTACAAAAAGAAAAATTAGCAGTATAATTAAGACAACGAAAATAAGTATTTACTTATACACCAATCCCCTCACTATTTGCGGTAGTGAGGGGATTTTTATTGGTGCGGCTATATGTCACCTATTTTGTATTGCGTCTACTTAGCCAATAAGAAAAAAACGCAATGGCACAGCCACTGATGACTGGTGCTATGATGTGAACGAAAATAAGCATCACCTTATACACCTCCTCTCTGCGTCTAAATTGACGCCTGAGAGATAGGCGACTCTACTATTATATCATCGGCAAATATACAAGCACAGTCACTTGCTTCTGATAAGTTATATGATTCTAGCTGATAGATTGAATCGTCTACACTTAATTGGACAAATTCTATGAGAATAGATATTGTTAATTTAAGAAAGTAGGCGATTTTATTATGACAAGAGAAAGAAGATCATTTAGTTCAGAGTTTAAGTTACAAATGGTTAGATTATATAAAAATGGTAAGCCTAGGAATGAAATTATACGCGAGTATGATTTCACACCTTCGACGTTTGTAAATGGCGGTTATAAAATGTAGGAAAATGGATAAAGCAACATCAAAACACGGGTACATTCAATCACCAAGATAACTTATCGGATGAAGAAAAAGAGCTGATTAAATTACGCAAAGAAGTTCAACATTTAAAAATGGAGAACGATATTTTAAAGCAAGTAGCGCTGATTATGGGGCAAAAATAGAAGTCATTCAAAAGAATGCACATCAATATTCAGTATCAGCAATGTGTAAAGTCCTGATAATACTAAGAAGTACCTATTATGATTCTATAAAAAGAAAAGATAATAAAATCACTAAAGATGATTCAAACATAGAACATGCCGTCATAAATATTTTTAATTCTAATAGAAAAGTCTTTGGTACAAGACGAATTAAAAATCATTTAAATGACAAGGGTCTCACTGTATCTGGACAAAAGATAGGTCGATCATGAAAAAATCTAGTTTCTGTTTATACGAAATCTAAATACAAAAATCATCTAAAAGAAACTAATGAAAAACGAATTAAAAATCTTTATTATTAGCTGCTGGTGTATTATTTGTTAGTCCAATTTCATTATCTTATAATTCAGATGTAGCTCATGCTGAAGATAAGTTAGACCATTCTCAAGCAAAGGTAATATATTTGAGTAACCAAAATTTATTTGATGAACTTGAGAAAAAAGGTTATAAACTGGAAGATATATTTACAAAAGAAGAAATAAAAAAATATAAAGCTGAAGACCAATTGAGAGCGGGTAAAACTCAATATGTAGAAACAGGTAAAGATACTGCAACATTATATCTTTCTTCTGCATATACAAAAACAATAGCTGCTTTAGGTGCGGGGGCTATTAGCGTTATTTCTGCACTAACAGGAGGTTTAGTTGGCGCAGGTGTTGGTGGTTTCCTTGGATCTATAGCTGCATCGAATATTGATACTAGTAAGGGAATATATATAAAATTAAAAACTAAAAAGTATGCAGCCGGGGAATACGTTCTGACAGGAGAAAAATGGGGATATCAGTAAGGGTGATTTTATGGATAGATTAAAATATTCACTTAAAGTTGGAATTTTAGCATTATTATTATTTTGTACTTTAAATTATTTAGTTCCAATGCAAAGCAATGCTTTTTCAATAATTATATATTCGGCAATTTTTGCTGTGTTACTTATGCTTTTAGTTTATATATTTTTAGGAATTTTAAAGAAATGACATGAAACAAATTAGCATTGGCTATGAAGAAATCTATGGGGATAGAATTTTTCATAGCCATTTTTTAAAAGAGCATGAAGTAAAAAATTGGAAAACCGTCAATCAAATAATTGAAAAAGAACACTTGGACAAAAATGAATATGAAGCGGAACCGCCGTTATTTTTCTTTTCAGGATCGTTAGATTAGATTCGGTTGTATAGTATAATGAAAAATATTATAATAAATTTATAAAAAAGGTATTTTATTTTGAAATCATGTCCCTTCGTTACATATAGTAGTAGAGGGGTTTTATTTTAATAATGTTTACACCTATAGTTATAAATTTATTAAATGATGTAGGTTCGATTTTTTTAGTTAGGGTGGGGAATCAATTGAAAGTTATTGAGAAAGTTCATTATGAAGATATTTTAGAATCAAAAATAGTTCGATTATTTCAGGCATTTATAAAGGACAAAATGGATCAACTTTTTATTACTTCTGAACACTTTGCTATTGACATAGACAAGCTATTATTTCAACTTAATTTAAATGTTAGATATATTAAAATGGAGGGTAATACTTCGGGTTATTTAAGTGGAAGAACAATCTATATTAATAATAATCACTCGATTAATAATACAAGATTTTCAATAGCTCGTGAATTGGGCCGTTATTTATTTAAAAATACAGACTTAATGAGAGATAGTAACGATAATAGTCTAAAGAATTTACATGAAATGATTTATGAAAGCGACGTAAATCAGTTTTCAGTCGACTTACTTATGCCTAAAAAGCAAATAGAGGCATTAGTCTATAATTTTTATGAAGTCAATAATATCAATTTAAGTTCTGGTTTATCTGAAAAAGAACGAAACAAACTATTGAACCTTATATCAACTAAGTTGGAAGTTTCGAAAGTAGCTGCTGGATTAAGGCTGTATAATTTAGGAATACATATTTGATAAATATTGTGAAAATCTAGTCGATTTATTAAAACCAAAAGAAATTTAATACAATTCAAGACCATGCAAACTCATTTATAAACATTGTCCGTTTATAGATAGGTATGCGTGGTCTATTTTATAAAATATATTTAATTACAGGTTTAAACATCTATAACAAAATCTCAACAGCAAAAAATAAATCTACATTAATCATTTATCTAGACTCAAGGAAATCTTATATTTCTATTCCTTTTAACATATCGTCAATTTTAATGAGTAATTTCTCTACTAATATTCCAGGCAAATAGGCACGTGCTTTGGTGGCTTGCATCCATGCTGGTTTTGGATTATATTCGCCAATGTACCAATCAATGACTGTTGGTTTGATCATTTGACATAATCCAGCTACACCAAATTGGCCATGGGATTCTTTTGTAATAATTGCATGTAAAATTAAATGCTCGATTAGATCACAGTACACTAAGTTTTCTTTCTTTTGAACGTCGTATGAGTACTTAAATTTGGAAATGAATCTTAGATCAGATAGATTTTGGAATTTGTCCTCGCTTATATGATGGCAATATAATCCTTCGCTAGCTCTAGTGTATTTTCCTTTTGAAATACTTTTGATTTCTCCATTTAAAAATCGCGTGTATGATTTTTCTTTATAATAATCATCGGTTACAGCGCCATATTTACTTAAAAGGTATGCTACAGCTTGCGAGTATGTAGCGTCTAATAATTGACTATATTCATTATATTTAGCTATATATTCATTTTTCTCCATTTCAATATACCTCTTTTCAAACTTTATAATATGAAATGCTTGTAATTTACAAAGAATAAAATCAATACTCACGTAGTTACATTCGACTTTTATATGTCTATTTCTCTTGTATAATACGCCAATTGATTAATATTTTGTCATTGAATTCCACATTTTTGTATTGTTTTAATAGTTCTTCAGTTCTTTGTAAACAGACTGTAACTGTGTCTTCAATTGATAAATTAAATGCCGCAAAGTCTTCTAATTCAGTCCCTTTATGAATTAAATCGACAATGCTGTCTTTCACGCCTAGGGAAGAGAGCGTTTCCAACATATAAGGTGTAAAAAGCGTATGCTCTGCGTTTTCGATTGAAATAATGCCGAGTTTAAGTTGATTAAAAAGACCATGCATAGTCATTAAGGTGTATTTCTCAAGTTGTTGTATATTCTCAAATGTTATCATAGCGTTTCTCCTAAAAATTACGATTAATCAAAGTATGCCATTATTTAACTTTAGTTTCTTCAGAATTATTTGCCCCATTATCATGTTTTTCTTCTTTATTAACAGCATTTTTATCATTTTTATCGTCGACTTTTTGATCTGGTATGTCATTTTGAATTGCTTTGTTATTATCAATGTCATGATGTTGAATGTCTTCTGACTCACCATCTGTTTCATCATGATTGTTCATACCTGGATTGTATTTAGGGCTTCTCTTTTTAAATGCTTCAAATTCTTCTTTGTCTTTTTCTGACATATCATCAAAAATATTAATAATTGTGCCATTGTGTCGATTAACAATAGCACAACGTTTTAATGGTGTGCCAACTGCATCGCGGACTAGATGTTCAACATAATATTCATGTTCATTGCTTCGTTCAAGATTTGTTTTATAATTTAATGTTTGATATTCATTAACGCCTCTTGCTTTGTAATCGTTTCGAACTATATCTTCGGCTTCTTGTGGTGTCATTTGCTTTTCTGTATTTGACTGTGTAGTGTTGTCAGTTTGTTGCGTCTTTTTATTAGTGTCATTTGATTTACTACTATTTTCTTTATGTTGATTAGCACCACAGGCAGTTAATAGTGACAATGATAATGTGATTGCAACGATAGCTTTGAATTTCATTTTTTTATCTCCTTGATTTGATTATGTATAATTAATTTTTCCGTAAAAGAAGGGTAGCCGAGCTACCCTGAAATTTTATTCTGTTGAAGCGTCGTACATGCTATCTTCATTGTGAATATTTTGGCTAGGTGGTGCTTCACTAGTGGTAGGTTTGCTATGGGGCATGGGCTCTACAGGAGCAGTTTCCTCATTAGATTCACTTTTTTCTACACTAGATTTATCACTTTTAGACGCATTCTGCTTATCCTCATCTTTACTAGACTTTTCGCTATCTTCAGAATCAGTATCCGCACTAGAAGTTGTAGCAGGTGTAGTAGCCGAAGCTTCATAACTTACATTATCGCTATTTGAACTCGCAACAGCTACTTCTGTATCTTGCTTGTCTTTTTTAGCTTTTGATGTTTTTTTAGCATCGGATAAATCAAATGTAATCTTCTTGACGCTAAATAAACTAGAAATAACTTCTAATTTTTTATCTTTTGCGTTGGCTATGTTTTCTGACACATCGAAAACAATTTTACCTTGAGCAGTGCTATCTGGATTTATACGCTGTAAGAAAAATGAATTTTCTATACTACCATTGTCACTTTGATTAGCAGACATTGAACCTGTATTATCTGCTTCAAATGTTTTATCACCGGATTTTAGCTTAAACATTGAACTATCAATTGTTAACGCTTCTTTACCTTTGTTTTTAATCGTCACATCAGCAACGACAAATATACCTTTAGCGTTTGTTGGTGCAAGAGATGGTCCTACAGATTTCATAGTTTCCACTGAATTTACAGTGACTTCAAGGTCGCCATTTTTAACAGTTTCACCGATTTTATGGGTTTTGTTCGTTTCTTTAGAACTATTTCCGCCAAGGTTACCTGTAATACCAGCTGTACAAGCTGAAATACCGATGATAATTAAAATAAATAATACTAGACAACCACCACAGCCCCAGAACCATCCTTTTTTAGATTTCTTTTGTCCGTATTGCTGGTTCTGTTGGTTTTGTTGATTTTGGAAAGCTTGGAATTGTTCCCATTGTCTTCGCTCTTCTTCGCTTTTGAATTGATTGCTCATGCCTAAAAAATCTCCCTCATTATTTACTATGTGATTAGTGCATAAAGCTAAATACAATTTGAATTCAATTCGCTTGTTGTTTAATATTTATCAGGTTCACATGCACGTTTATCTTTATCTCTATCTAAATGTGGTCGATATGCTGGATGATCGGCAGTGACACCATTCGGATATACTTGTCTAAGTTGCTTACAATTAGCAAATGATTGTTGCGTGTTTGTTTCAGTTGATGGTGAGGTCTTAGGTTGCGTGGATTGATGATGGTTACTTGATTGTTGCTTTTCTTTTAAATCATCTTTCAAGTCGTCTTGTGATTTATCTTCTGCAACGTTTGGTGTGTTAATATCATCGTCTGATTGATCTTTTGTTGTTATTTCATCAATTTCATGTTGATTATTTTCAGTATTTTCATTTGCAGGTACTTCTTCGGTTGATTGTAAATCCTCATCTGTTGCTGTTTCTGATTTTTCCTCAGGCTTATCTTCATTTTTATTTTCATCTTTTTGAGTTAATTGCGTTTTTGATGATTGATTATTAGTGGAATTGTCATTATTACTAAACATCATTGAACAGGCTGATAATAAGATTATTAATAAAATAAAAGAAATAAGGCAACCGCCGCATCCTTTTAACATGCCGCGTCTTTCAGAATTTTTAACAGATTGGTTTTGATTCTTGTTGTTCTCTGTATTCAAAGGTAAATCTCCTCTATATTTATATGTTATTTTCATGATTTACTACATAAAACCTGGATGCATTTAAGAGGGAGTTATTAAGTGTAAAACGCTTTCACTATATCACATAATCATATTTTACCAAATTAGTAGTGGAAATACTTTAATTTTTTTCAAAACTTTAAAAATATTTTTGGATTGTAGAAGTGTTAATTTAATAATTGTAAAGTTGTATTACGACTCAAAATGACACGAACATGACAACATAATTTAACAAAATAATAATTTCTATTTGCTATAATATATTGTATTTATTTTTAGAGGTGTTGCTTTTGAAAAAGTTTTTAAAATTCAAGGGGATGAAAATATGTTTAATGCTATATCTACTGATTTTTTTAAGTAGTTGTAGCACAAATAATAAAATAGTAGGCCAACGATTTGAAATACAACAACATAATGAAACAATAGGTAGTATTTACTTTTCAGCAGACTATGCACATATAAGAGGTATAGAAAAAGGCACTGCAAAATATTTCATAGACAAAGTAGGCAGCAAACGTTACTTATTTATTGAATATATTCCGGATAATGTATTGAATTGCAAGCCGGACTTTTGGAAAACGTTAAAATATAAAAAGGACAAGGTAACATATTATGTATATCTCATTGAAAATTTAGATGATGAAGTATTCCATTTAAGTGCATTACAAGACATGAACCGTATACCAATTGACATTGCAGATGATGTGGCAACAATGGGTAAATCACCACATCAAAATGACAGAATGACACTAAAATTAAATAAAAATAACTGATAATAGTAGACGAATGATATAACGATATGTATTGAGCATTATAACAATCATATCAATGCATCAATTCGTCTACTTTTTTATATTTTTAAACATAACCACTGCTAGAATGTCATAAAATCGTTATAATTATAATGTAAATGATTTTGGAGGAATAACGCATGGACTTTTGGTTATATAAACAAGCACAACAAAATGGACATCATATTGCGATAACAGACGGTCAAGAATCTTATACTTATCAAAATTTATACTGTGAAGCGAGTCTATTGGCTAAAAGACTCAAGGCTTATCAACAATCTCGTGTTGGGCTATACATAGATAATTCGATTCAATCGATCATTTTAATACATGCATGTTGGTTGGCAAATATTGAAATTGCGATGATTAATACAAGGTTGACACCTAATGAGATGACGAATCAGATGAAGTCAATCGATGTACAATTGATTTTTTGTACCTTGCCACTGGAATTACGAGGGTTTCAAATTGTATCGCTGGATGATATTGAATTCGCTGGAAGGGATATTACAACGAACAGTTTGTTGGACAACACAATGGGTATCCAATATGAAACATCGAATGAAACTGTGGTGCCGAAAGAGTCGCCGTCCAACATATTAAATACATCATTTAATTTAGATGACATTGCATCGATTATGTTTACATCAGGGACAACGGGCCCTCAAAAAGCGGTGCCACAAACGTTTCGTAATCATTATGCCAGTGCAATCGGATGTAAAGAGAGCTTGGGATTTGATCGTGACACTAATTGGCTATCTGTCTTGCCGATTTATCATATTTCGGGTCTCAGTGTACTTTTAAGAGCTGTTATTGAAGGTTTTACTGTGCGCATTGTTGATAAATTCAATGCCGAACAAATTTTAACGATGATTAAAAATGAACGAATCACGCACATTTCGCTTGTGCCACAAACTTTAAATTGGCTTATGCAACAAGGTTTACATGAACCTTATAATTTACAAAAAATATTACTCGGCGGTGCTAAATTATCTGCCACTATGATAGAGACGGCATTACAATATAACCTGCCAATTTATAATTCATTTGGTATGACTGAGACATGTTCGCAATTTTTAACAGCAACACCGGAAATGTTGCATGCACGTCCTGACACTGTAGGGATGCCAAGTGCCAATGTTGACGTAAAAATTAAAAATCCTAATAAAGAAGGTCATGGAGAATTAATGATTAAAGGCGCCAATGTGATGAATGTATATTTGTATCCAACAGATTTAACGGGTACGTTTGAAAATGGTTATTTTAATACGGGTGACATTGCTGAAATAGATCATGAAGGTTATGTCATGATTTATGACCGACGTAAAGATTTAATTATTAGTGGCGGTGAAAATATTTATCCATATCAAATTGAAACGGTAGCGAAGCAATTTCCAGGTATCAGTGACGCAGTATGTGTAGGGCATCCTGATGATACTTGGGGCCAAGTGCCTAAATTATATTTTGTCAGTGAAAGTGACATTTCAAAGGCACAATTGATTGCATATTTATCACAACATTTAGCGAAATATAAAGTACCGAAACACTTTGAAAAGGTTGATACTTTACCTTATACATCAACAGGTAAATTACAAAGAAATAAGTTGTATAGAGGATGATTTGATGAAGTTGACAGCTTTGCATTTTTATAAATATAGTGAGCCATTTAAGTCACAAATTGTAACACCGAAAGTCACTTTAACGCATCGTGATTGTTTGTTTATCGAATTGATTGATGACAAAGGAAATGCATATTTCGGGGAATGTAACGCTTTTCAAACAGATTGGTATGATCATGAAACAATTGCCTCAGTGAAACATGTAATTGAGCAATGGTTCGAAGATAATAGAAATAAATCATTTGAAACGTATGAAGCAGCACTAAAATTAGTAGATTCATTGGAAAATACGCCTGCTGCAAGGGCAACTATTGTCATGGCATTGTATCAAATGTTTCATGTACTGCCTTCATTTTCAGTAGCATATGGAGCGACAGCGAGCGGCTTATCAAATAAACAACTAGAGTCATTAAAAGCAACAAAGCCGACCAGAATTAAATTAAAATGGACGCCTCAAATCATGCATCAAATTAGAGTGTTACGGGAATTAGACTTTCACTTTCAATTGGTTATAGATGCAAATGAGTCCTTGGATCGTCAAGATTTCACACAGTTACAGTTATTAGCGCGTGAACAGGTTCTTTATATCGAAGAGCCATTTAAAGATATCTCCATGCTTGATGAAGTAGCGGATGGAACAATACCTCCAATAGCCCTTGATGAAAAGGCAACATCGTTGTTGGACATAATTAATTTGATAGAATTATACAATGTGAAAGTTGTTGTATTAAAACCATTTCGTCTAGGTGGCATTGATAAAGTGCAAACGGCAATTGATACTTTGAAAAGTCATGGTGCAAAAGTGGTTATTGGCGGCATGTACGAATATGGTTTAAGCCGCTATTTTACAGCGATGCTTGCTCGTAAAGGTGATTATCCAGGAGATGTTACACCAGCAGGTTATTATTTTGAACAAGATGTGGTGGCGCATTCAGGCATATTAAAAGAGGGGCGACTCGAATTTCGCCCCCCTTTAGTGGATATAACTCAATTACAACCATATTAATGGTTATGTTTATGTGAATGCTTGCTTGCTGACTTGTCTTTTTTTAACGGAACAGGGTCAAAGCCGCCTTTATGAAGCGGATGACATTTTAAAATACGACGGATACCTAAATAAAGGCCTTTGAAAGCACCGTGGTATTGAATCGCTTCTCTAGTGTACTCTGAACATGTTGGATAAAAACGACAAGTTGGTGGAGTGAGTGGCGAAATGAAACGTTGATAAAAATGAATCATCGCCAAGAATATCTTTTTCATAATTAATGCCTCCAACGATAGTAATTAACTATTATATTAACATACAATGTAGGGATGTGATGCGCGTGAAGTTTAGGGATAAAGATAATCGTCAAGTTAATTTGACATTTAAAAAGGATAATGAGATAGCAGATGGCAATCATGTGCTAGCTATTCCAACGTTTAAAAATCAATTGCTTTTTACCAAACATAATTTACGGGGGATTGAATTTCCTGGTGGTAAAAGGGAACGCGGGGAAAGTAGTGCTGAAGCAGTTACACGTGAATTATATGAAGAAACAGGCGCCAAAGTTAAAAATATTTATTACATAGCACAATATACCATTGAAACACATGATCAAACTGATTTTGTAAAAGATGTATATTTTATCGAAGTTGAATCATTGGTAAGCAAGAACGATTATTTAGAAACAGCAGGGCCAGTGTTGTTTAACTGTATCAATGATATTGAACTCGCACAACGGAGTTTCTTACTGCAAGATAGTACCATTTTAAAATGCGTAGAGAGGGTGCAATCACTTGGGTTTTATCAAACGTAAACGAATGCCAATTGAATATTTTACGCATCAATTCGAAGAAATTACATATTTGTCAGATGACTTACAAGTAAAAGCTTTAATGATGACACCACATCATGAAGTAAATCGCATTGTAGTTTATTTGCGAGGTGGCAAAGGTCAAGTAGGACGTGTGCGCGCAGGTAGATTAATGCAATTTTCAGATAGTCAAACTTTAGTGATTGGGCCATACTACCGAGGTAACAATGGGAGTGAAGGCAAAGACGAATTTTACCGTGGCGATTTAAATGATGTGACGCAATTATTAAGGTTGCTACATGATAAATATCCACATGCATTTATCCACATGGTTGGTTTTTCGCGAGGTGGTTTACAAGGATTGTTGACATTTCAAGACTTACCAGTAACAAGTTATACAATCTGGGGTGGTGTCTCAGATATTGATTTAATGTATGAAGAACGTGTCGATTTAAGAGGCATGCTACGAAGAATGATTGGTCATCCGAAAAAAGATCGAGCGGCATATGAGGCACGCCAAGCGATTCCAAACATTAATGAAAACAGTCCGCCAATATTAATTGTACATGGAGGGAAAGACCAGCAAGTTGGTATTCATCATGCGTATTATTTAGCGGACCAACTAGAGTTAAAAGGTGCCACGCATGAAACATTTTATCAAATGGCAGAAGGACATGTGCCAAGACCACCAGCGATGGTTGAAACATTGACTTATATTAAAGAGTTTATGAACCAAGTTGAGTCGCATAGCTAGTATGAAACGTGGTGTGCGCATGGGAACTATCAAGCTTTGAAGATGTGGTACTACATGCGTTGAATTAGGGATCGGTACTTTATATGAAGACGTGCTGCTTCCATTAAATGAGTGATGCGATTTTGGCATGAAGGTCACCTTAAATGTACATTGTTGTAATAAAATTGCCTATAAATTTTTAGCACATAAAATAAGAGGAGCCAACCATTGTTAGACTATAACAACGGTTGGCTCTTTAATTGTAAAAAGAAAACCATACGCTATGCGTATGGTTCAGAAAAGGTTCTACCATTGTCACAAAAAATGCATCTCTACGTGCTAGAATAAATATTGGTCAGCCAACCAAAATAATCAACACGAGGAGATGCTATTTAATGTCATCTGACACAAACAGTTTAGCACATACAAAATGGAATTGTAAGTATCATATTGTCTTTGCACCTAAATACAGAAGACAAGTGATATATGGAAAAATAAAAAAAGATATAGGGATTATATTGCGTCAATTATGTGAAAGAAAAGGTGTAGAGATAATTGAAGCAGAGGCATGTAAAGATCATATCCATATGTTAGTTAGTATACCACCCAAACTTGGGGTATCATCATTTGTTGGCTATTTAAAAGGAAAAAGTAGTTTAATGATATTTGATAGACATGCTAACTTAAAGTATAGATATGGAAATAGAAAGTTTTGGTGTAAAGGATTTTATGTGGATACAGTAGGTAGAAATAAAAAAGTGATTGAAAATTATATTCGTAATCAATTACAAGAGGATATCGTTGCAGACCAAATCTCAATGGAAGAATATTTAGATCCTTTCACTGGAGAGAAAAATAAAAAAAGAAAGAAAAAAGAGTAACCCTTTAGGGTTGCTGGAATAGTAGTGCAGTTGGCTGACTTGTCAGTGCCCTTTTAGGGCTGGCCAGTAAGGAAGGCTTATAGCCGCAGAACAAACCACCCGTTCACACGGGTGGTTTTGATTTAGTATTCAAATTTATTTGTTGAAGCTACCTTTTTCAGCAATATGTTCAACTTTTTCACCAAATTTTTCGAAGTTCTTTTCAAAACGTTGAATTAAATCTTCTGCTTGTGCTTTATATTTCTCTTTGTCGCTCCAAGCATTAATTGGATTTAAAATTGTTTTCGGTACATCTTCAATTTCTACAGGAATGCTTAAACCAAACGTACTATCTTTTGTATATTCTGCATTTTTCAATTTGCCAGAAATCGCTTGGTTTACCATTTGACGTGTGTAATGTAAGCTGATTCTACGTCCTACACCATATTTTCCGCCAGTCCATCCAGTATTAACAAGATAAACATCAACATCATGTAAATCGATAAGTTCACCTAATAGATCAGCGTAAACAGTAGGGTGTAACGGGAAGAACGGTGCTCCGAAACATGTTGAGAATGATGGTTCAGGTTCTGTCACACCACGCTCTGTACCAGCTAATTTAGAAGTGAAACCACTCAAGAAATGATACATTGCTTGGTCTTTATTTAACTTTGAAATCGGTGGAATAACACCAAATGCATCCGCAGTTAAGAAAATAATTGTATTTGGATGTGCTGCTTTAGATGGTACTACAATATTGTCAATGTGATTAATTGGATAAGCGGCACGCGTGTTTTCTGTATAACGATTGTCTTCAAAGTCCACTGAACCATCTTCTGCAACTACAGTGTTCTCTAAAATTGCACCATATTTGATTGCGTCAAAAATCTGTGGTTCTTTTTCTTTGGAAAGATTAATTGCTTTTGCATAGCAGCCACCTTCGATATTAAAGACCCCGTTTTTATTCCAGCCGTGTTCATCATCACCGATTAGTTTACGGTGTGGGTCAGCCGATAAGGTTGTTTTACCAGTGCCAGATAGACCAAAGAATAATGCAACATCGCCTTTTTCACCAACGTTTGCTGAGCAATGCATGCTCATAATATCTTGCATCGGTAAGAGATAATTCATTACAGAGAAGATACCTTTTTTCATTTCACCAGCGTATTCAGTACCGCCGATTAAAATGACTTTGTGTTTAAATGAAATAATGACAAAGGTTTCAGATTTAGTACCATCAACTTCTGGATCTGCTTTAAAATGTGGTGCAGAAACGATAGTGAAGTTAGGTTTAATCTTTGTAGCTTCTTCTTTTGATTCAGGTCTAATAAACATATTTTTAGCAAATAAATTATGCCATGCTAATTCATTGATGACTGTAAGTTTTAACATTGTATCTTTATCGCTACCAGCGTAGCCTTTAAATACGTATAGTTCATCTTTTTTATCTAAATAGTCTAGTACTTTATGGTATAACTTCAAGAAAGTTTCTTCATCGATAGGTTGATTAATTTCTCCCCAATCAATGTTATCTCTATATGAAGGTTCAGAGACAAAAAATTTGTCTTTAGGCGAACGACCAGTATATTTTCCAGTACTTGCATTAACAGCACCAAGTTCTGTTAATACCCCTTCGTTATTGTCTAAGATTTTATTATAAAGTTGTGTCGTCGAAAGTTGAAAATGTGACGTTGGTTTTTTCAGTAATTTGTCAATTTTAGTTGTTTCAGTGTATGTGTCTACTGACATCCTAAATCCCTCCAAAGCGATAATTTAAATGTAAGCCTTTACATTTAATTAGTATAACACATTAACATAATTAATCTACAATATTTTACTGTAAATTTATTTGTGAAAAATTGACATTAATTCATTAATTAGGTACTATTATTTTTAACGGATTCTCTTATCCTGAGTGGTGGAGGGACATGGACCCAATGAAACCCAGCAACCTCTTTTTTATAAAAGAAAGGTGCCAAACCGTTTGCAGACAAATAGGTCTGAACGATAAGAGCGAATGGACGTATTAGGCCTTCTCTCTATATTAATAGTTAGAAGGTCTTTTTTATTTAGCTCACAGAGAGAGAATTTTCGTAATATAAATTTAAAGGAGCAAACTATGTTAAATAACAAACGATTATTTACTTCAGAGTCTGTTACAGAAGGACACCCAGATAAAATCGCTGACCAAGTGTCAGATGCAATATTAGATGCTATTTTAAAAGACGATCCAAATGCACGTGTAGCTTGTGAAACAACTGTTACAACAGGTATGGCATTGATCGCCGGCGAAATTTCTACAACAACATATGTTGATATTCCGAAAGTTGTTAGAGAAACAATTAAAGAAATTGGATACACAAGAGCAAAATATGGTTATGATTATGAAACAATGGCAATTTTAACTGCGATTGATGAACAATCACCTGACATTGCACAAGGCGTGGATAAAGCATTAGAGTATCGTGATAAAGATAGCGAAGAAGAAATTGAAGCAACAGGTGCAGGTGACCAAGGTTTAATGTTTGGTTACGCAACGAATGAAACAGAGACGTATATGCCTCTAGCAATTTATTTATCACATCAATTGGCAAAACGTTTATCAGATGTGCGTAAAGATGGTACGTTAAATTATTTACGACCAGACGGTAAAGTTCAGGTCACTGTTGAATATGATGAAAATGATAACCCAGTACGTATTGATACGATTGTCGTATCAACACAACATGCTGAGGATGTGACACTTGAACAAATTCAAGAAGACATTAAAGCACATGTCATTTATCCAACTGTTCCAGAAAACTTGATTAATGAACAAACTAAATTCTACATCAATCCTACAGGACGCTTTGTAATCGGTGGACCTCAAGGTGATGCAGGATTAACAGGACGTAAAATCATTGTTGATACGTACGGTGGCTATGCACGTCATGGTGGCGGATGCTTCAGTGGTAAGGATCCTACAAAAGTAGACCGTTCAGCTGCATACGCTGCACGTTATGTGGCTAAAAATATTGTTGCAGCAGGTTTAGCAGATCAATGTGAAGTACAATTGGCATATGCGATTGGTGTTGCAGAACCAGTGTCAATTGCAATTGATACATTTGGAACAGGTAAAGTTTCTGAAGGGCAACTTGTCGAAGCAGTTAGAAAACACTTTGACCTAAGACCTGCAGGTATTATTAAAATGCTTGATTTGAAACAACCGATTTACAAACAAACTGCTGCTTATGGTCATTTTGGACGTACAGATGTCTTATTCCCATGGGAAAAATTAGACAAAGTGGAAGAATTAAAAGACGCAGTAAAATAATAAGATGAATTGAATATAGCTAAATAAAAGATTTTCGGTATATAAATGATAATATGTATCGAAAATCTTTAGCTTTTCTATTATAATTAAAGTTATTCATATATTAAAAAGGAGCGTTGTTGTGATGGATTTATCTTCACCGATAGTCATTGGACTCATTATTGCAGTAGTCATTGCATTAATCTTTTTTGTCCTTTTTTTAGTTGCCTTAGGTAGTAAGAAAAAAGTTAAGCGACAAACAGAAGAAAAGTATGAACAACAAGAACAAAACATTAAAAAGTCTCATGAAGAAGCTTTAGAGAAAGAGCGTATTCAAAATAAAAAGACAATTACAAAACAACAAGAAGATTATAATCACATGGTTAGTACAAAAGATCGTGAGATTGACGCATTAAAATTGTTCTCGAAAAATCATAGTGAATATGTAACGGACATGAGATTAATTGGTATTCGTGAAAGATTAGTTAAAGAAAAACGAATTCGACCAGAAGATATGCACATTATGGCAAATATCTTTTTACCAAAGGATGGCTTTAATAATATTGAACGAATTAGTCATTTAGTATTAACAAGAACTGGTCTTTATATTATTGATTCTCAATTGTTAAAAGGTCATGTTTATAATGGTATTAGTGGCGGTCAATTTAAAGATTTACCACCAATGGAACAAGTATTTGATACATTGGATTTAGATAAATCTAGACCGCAAACTATTGTGATGGATCAAAATGATGACAAACGTTCATTATCATTTGTAAATTATTCAGATCAAATTGAGGCGATTAAACAATTGGCTGAAGACTTACAAAAAGAATTAGGTGCCAAATATACACCAACTTCAATTTTATACTTTAATCTTAAAAATGAAGGCGATGTAACGATTTCAAATTATAATCAAAATAGTGCTGTCAAAGTGCTTGTCGGTGCTGAACAATTAGACGAGTTCTTTAACAAATTTGTATTCCATGGTCGTATTCAATACAACGTGGAAGACTTACAACAAATGATGGATAAAATTGAATCATTCAATTAAATGTTAGGCTGAAGTGATGACTATATGTTGTTACTTCGGCTTTTTTAGTTTGTCATAAATTAAACAGAATTACTTTTACAATTTGATTAATATTTGAGAGATATTACTAGAATTTTAGTGGTTGATTGCTCTAAGTGTTTTTTCTCATGTATTCAACTCAGATTTGTTATGATAACAGGGTATAATACATCAAAAAGGTGAGGCGATATTTATGGAGGTTAAAACATTTTATAATGGAAACACGATGCCACAAATTGGTTTAGGGACATTTCGTGTGGAAAATGATGAAAATTGCATGGAAAGTGTTAAGTATGCCATTGAACAAGGATATCGTAGTATTGATACCGCAAAAGTTTATGGGAATGAAGAACAAGTAGGTGCTGGCATTCGTGCCGGATTGGAGTCAACTGGTATTGCTAGAGAAGACTTATTTATTACTTCAAAATTATATTTTGAGGATTTCGGTCGTGAAAATGTAGCAGCTGCTTACGAAGCTAGTTTATCTAGATTAGGTTTAAAATACTTAGATTTGTATCTAGTACATTGGCCAGGTACGAACGAAGCCGTAATGGTTGATACATGGAAAGGTATGGAAGATTTATATAAAAATAATAATGTTAAAAATATAGGTGTCAGCAATTTTGAACCTGAACATTTGGAAGCTTTGTTGGCACAAGTGTCAATTAAACCTGTAATTAATCAAGTTGAATATCATCCATATTTAACCCAACATAAATTGAAATTATATTTGGCAGCACAACGTATCGTGATGGAATCTTGGTCACCATTGATGAATGCACAAATTTTAAATGATGAGACAATTAAAGACATTGCTCAAGAATTAGGAAAGTCACCTGCCCAAGTTGTTTTAAGATGGAATGTGCAGCATGCTGTGGTTACAATCCCTAAATCGGTGACACCAAACAGAATCTCTGAAAATTTCCAAATATTTGATTTCGAATTATCAGATGAACAAATGACGCGAATTGATGGTTTAAATCAAGATAAGAGAATTGGACCTGATCCAAAAAAATTTGAAGGCTAGATTAAAATCGCTCAACTGATGAAAAGGTTAGATGAATTGTCAGGGCTTGGGACATTAAGTTCTTAGGCAATGTAAAAAAGCTGATTTCTATTAATTATTTGATAGAAATCAGCTTTTTTGATATGTATTTTATAATGTACAGCTCGTTGAGCTGCTATTTTCCTTATATTAAGTGCCATTAATACAAAACCTAGCTCTCGTTTAACTTTATTTATTCCTCGAACTGACGTTCGAGTTAAACCCAAAATAGCCTTCATAAATCCAAAAACAGGCTCTACATCAATTTTTCTTTGACTATAGATTTTTTTCGTTTCTGGTTCAGAAAGCTTTTGATTAATTTGGACTTTAAAGTATTCCCAATTATAATTCTTCATGATTTTCTTATTGGATTTTGAATTTGGTTTCATGCATTGTTGCCTCAAAGAACATGCTGAACAGTCATCGCATTCATATAGTTTGAAGTCTCGTTTAAAACCATATCTATCATTACGGTATGCATATCTTTTAAAACCTATTCTTTTGTTATTAGGACATATAAATTCATCATTAAGTTCGTCATATTTCCAATTTTGAGTGTCGAAAATGTCACTTTTAAACTTTCTAGTTTTATCTTTAATAAACATGCCATACGTAATAAGTGGCGTTTTATTAAAATCATCTATAATGGCCATATAGTTTTGCTCACTACCATAACCTGCATCAGCTACAAATAACCGAAGGTATTTTGAATCATTGTTAAAAATGGAATTAAAGTTCTAGTATCTGTCGGGTTTTGAAATAGGTCATAGGATAAAACAAATTGAGAATTTGTCGCTATTTGTAAATTGTATCCTGGCTTAAGTTGGCCATTTTTCATATGGTCTTCCTTCATTCTCATAAAAGTTGCATCATGATCAGTTTTAGAAAAACTATTTCTATCTTTAAGAATCGATTTTTGTTCTTCATATTTATTTTTTCTTTCGGAATAATCATCAAATTTCTTTTTGAACTTCTTAATCTCAGTTCTTTTTTTACGGGTCTGTTTTCTAATTTGAGCACAATCTTCGTTCTCAATAGAATGATTTAAATCTTCGATTTCTTTATCTAAATGACTACCAATTAAATCTATTTCTTCTATTGTTAAATCGCTATCTCCATCTTCTTTTATCTCTGGTATTATTTTTTCTTCAACTAAGTCACGATATAATGCTTTTGAATTTTCGTTCAATTTCGATTCGTGATTTTGAATACTTTTCTTCCACACAAATGTATATCTATTGGCATTAGCTTCTACTTTTGTACCATCAATAAAAATTGAATTATTATCAATAAGATTTTGCTTTAAACATTGACTATGGAACTGAATAAATAAAGATTCAATTAACGCATCAGTATTAGGATTCACTCTAAAACGATTAATAGTTTTATAAGAAGGTGTTTGATTTTGAGCTAACCACATCATTCGAATACTGTCATGAAGTAATTTCTCTATTCTTCGACCAGAAAATACAGATTGAGTATATGCATATAAGATGATTTTTAACATCATTTTTGGATGATAGGATGTTGCGCCACGATGATGTCTGAATTCATCGAATTCGCTATCAGGTATCGTTTCAACAATTTCATTAACATATCGCGAAATATCATTTTGAGGAATTCTAACAGAGGTTTCTATTGGTAGTGTAAGTTGGGCAAAGTGTCTTATTTTTTAAAGTATGTAAAAGTAAAATTACATGTTAATACGTAGTATTAATGGCGAGACTCCTGAGGGAGCAGTGCCAGTCGAAGACCGAGGCTGAGACGGCACCCTAGGAAAGCGAAGCCATTCAATACGAAGTATTGTATAAATAGAGAACAGCAGTAAGATATTTTCTAATTGAAAATTATCTTACTGCTGTTTTTTTAGGGATTTATGTCCCACTCCCTTTATTTTCGACTAGTTTGGAGAATTTATTGACATTCACATTATTTAAACGGCAACAAAGATTATTGAAATTTGGTAGGCATTATATGGTGCTTAAAAATTTGCATGAAAATTAAAAAATGCTTCGTTCAGGAAGGTGTCGTAATTTACCTATTTGCTGAATGAAGCATTTTATTTTTAAATATGATAGCCAATATAACAAGCTATAAATCCAATGATGAATTGTAAAAGTGAATAATTGAGAAAAAGGTTAATATTAAATTTTGGCGTCATCATTAGTGTAAGTTCTTTGGCTAACGTTGAGAAAGTTGTTAAGCCACCTAAAAAACCGGTAACAAAGAACGCAGGGAACCATGAGATTGAAATTGATAAGCCTATAGTTAATCCAATTAAAAAACTACCAACTAGATTTACTATCAATGTTGCGATAGGTAACTTTGAAGTAAATTTATGATTAAAATAATCAGTAATGGCACTTCTAGCAATTGCGCCAAAACCGCCGCCAATCATGACTAAAATGATTGATATCATGATAAACCACCACCTAGTTTTATACCGACGTAACATAACAAAATACCAAAGACATAACTTGTTACAGCATATAGTAGTAAAGTTATAAATTGTTGATGATCAAACATATGTATTAATTCTAATTGAAATGTTGAAAAAGTCGTTAAAGCACCAAGAAAACCAGTCGTAATAGCTTTTTTTAGGGTCGGATGGTTTGAAAAAAATGCAATTGTTAAGGCTGTTAGCAATCCCATTACAAAGGCACCAGTCAAATTGGCTATCAGTGTTCCGATTGGAAAACCTCCGTCAGTATTCAGAAAAGAAATGAGGTAACGTAATAAAGCGCCTAAAGCACCACCGATAAAAATATATACATATTGCATTTGGTTCACCTCGAAAAGAAGTAGTTTGAATTTAAAAAAGAGGTTTTGGCAACGCGACGACAAAAATTGTCGATGCATTATCAAACCTCATTATATGTTATATCTTGTTGTATAACTATAGCGATTAGATGCATAGTTATGATTTCGAAAATCTAATATTTTTTATACGCAACAACGTTATCAAATTGTTTTACTCATTATAGCATGATACATTGTATTGTTTTGTATTAAGGCTACAATGACATATTAACTTTTTTAAATAAAACCGAATGTACGAACAATTGAAAAGATATGTACTAAAATAACAATTAGAATAATCCAAGGCAAACTTTTACTCGCAATTCTAATCCAATCTGCATCAGGCTTTAGTGATTTAATTGAACGATCTGCAAAAATTATAGACAAAATTAGTACAATTGAGTTAATAACACTGCAGAAAAGTATTAATTTAATAAAAGAATTAAAAAGTCCACTTAGGAAAACGTTATTTGTATTAAAGAAAAAGCTTAAAATAATCATTAAGCTAGATAAGTAAAAGTATTTTTTTGAACGAGACATGCTAGACCTCCTGGATGATTATCATTTACATATCGTATCATAAACAATCATAAAACAATAGTTTTATTAACTTGTAGACACAATGTTTGCTAAAGTCATTTTTAAAAAATATAGGCAAAAAATTAGCTATATATTATAAAAGCGTGATATAAATGTTTTATATAACAAAGAAATAAAAATCATTTTTTACAAATGGTTGTAAGAAAAAGACATGCAGATGTTGTTAAAATTTTAATAAGAATCAAGGAGGCTATATTATATGGCTAAACTAAATGTAGAAGTATTTGCGGACGGTGCAGATATTGAAGAAATGAAAGCAGCTTATAAAAACAAACAAGTGGATGGTTTTACAACAAATCCTAGTTTAATGGCTAAAGCGGGCGTAACAGATTACAAAGCTTTTGCTGAAGAAGCTGTGAAAGAAATTCCAGATGCTTCAATTTCATTTGAAGTATTTGCAGACGATTTAGAAACTATGGAAAAAGAAGCAGCAATTTTAAAACAATATGGCGAAAATGTATTTGTTAAAATTCCTATTGTAAATACAAAAGGTGAATCAACGATTCCTTTAATTAAAAAACTTTCAGCTGACAATGTGAGATTAAACGTTACGGCTGTTTACACAATTGAACAAGTTAAAGAAATAACTGAAGCAGTAACTGAAGGTGTGCCAACATATGTTTCAGTATTTGCAGGACGTATTGCAGATACAGGCGTAGATCCATTACCATTAATGAAAGAGGCTGTAAAAGTTACGCATAGTAAAGACGGCGTTAAATTATTATGGGCAAGTTGCCGCGAATTATTCAATGTGATTCAAGCTGATGAAATTGGTGCAGATATTATTACATGCCCAGCAGATGTTGTGAAAAAAGTGAATACAAACTTAGGTCGCGATATTAACGAATTATCAGTAGATACAGTTAAAGGCTTTGCGAAAGATATTCAATCTTCAGGTCTTTCTATTCTATAATATATAAATATATTTAAACCCTCATAGGCATTGTGCTTATGGGGGTTTTTCCATCATAGTTATTAATGAAGAAGAAGTCAAAATTCAGCTAAGTAAAAGCTCGAGTTATAAAAAAGTCTAAATTGATTCAACAGGAGTAGAAAAGGAAATTAGTCTTGCATATTTTAGAAAATGAATAAAAACAGTTACTATATGCAACTCAAGAATTAAATATTATTTAAGCCACATACCTATTAGAGTACAAAATATACAAGTTGTACTTATATCTAGGTATGTGACTTTTGATTTTAAGCGTAAAGTAAAAGTTTTTATGTTTGTATTAGTTCTAAATTATTTTGCACTTGATGACACGTATTTTTGAGTTTAAGTGGTGACTCAAGTTCAATAAAATAAATATCAGATAGATAATTTGAAAATAATATGAAAGGTTATCTCAAAATTATCTCCATATTATAAAGAGCAGAGCTAACAAGTTATTTAAGAAGTGCATGAATATTACAACTTCTAATCGTTTTGTTTTTATATAAATTAGGCCAAAAATCAAACCAGAATATAAGTAAGGTAAATAACCAATCCAAGTGTCAGATTCGTGTAATGATGCAAAAACTAAACTAGACACAATTAACCCTAAAAACAAGTGTTTTCTGAAGATAACCCTTATTATCATACCGCGAAAAACAATTTCTTCCACAATAGCGGGGATGATGGTAACAGTGAAAATAGAAATATAGAATGGTGTATTTCGTATTGCTTGCTCTAATTGTTGTTCATTTGCCGGTACGTCATGAAAATATAAATAAAGATTATCTAACCCATAAATTAATAGTGCACCGCCTATAATATAAATAACTTGAGACAATGTTAATTTTTTAAAAGAGAATAAATTGATTTTGAATAGCCTCAATAGAATTAAACCTACTAATACAATTAGCATGCTATAAAGTAAATGTACTTCACTGACAACTATGCCGATAAATAAAATGATAGTAATAAAAAATGCTGCCATTAAAGTTAAAAAATAATTTCCTCGTGTAACCGATAAATCATCGTAAAAAAAGTCTTTGAATTTTTGCATGCTAAATCCTTTCTTTTCATTTTTTAAAATTATTTTGAATGCAATATGATTAAGGCTAGATTCATAATATATGAAACATATTTACGATTAAAATTTATCATTGTACCTACCTAAAAAGCATTAGTTTGAAAAATTAGCAGACTGTATTTTAGCGTCAAATCACCATAAATGAAATTGTAATATGGATTTTTGTAGATTTGATACATATATTTCTGTAAAATATATAAAATACACTTTCAATTGACGCTAATGTTTAAAATTACGTCAATATTATAAAGGAGAGAAATCCTTAATTATGAATAAAGCATCATTTGATAAAAAAGTTAAAAAGCAATTATGGTTTTTGAACAAGAAGGAGAAACAAGCATTAGATCAACGATTGTCTTCTATATCTGATGATGACAGCGTTAACTTAAATAAGCCTGTTACCTTTGCTAATGCTTACTTAAGACAAAATGTATTTCGAAATAAAGAAACAAAAAGTTATAGTATGTTTGTTACATTAGTAGTGATGATGTTTGCTTATGTTGCTTTATTAGGTTTGTTTTTATTTGGGCTAATTACAAGTCTATCTGGCGTACAATTTTTCGTTAGTCCTAAGGTAGATTTATCTACAACTGTTGTTATTTTAACAATTATTGGAGCGATTTTATTAATGTTTGCTAGCATATATTTTATAAAAATTGTGACATCATACTTTACTAAGAAACTTTTAGAAATTAAATTTAATTCGAAATAGTATTTTCAATGAAGTGCTTCAAAGCTAAACTTTCATGACATTTTTTTGAAACTAGAGAAAATGGCTCATCAACTTCTAGCTGAATGCCTTCTTGAAAATGTATTAATGTTGAATTCTCTATGGCAGTCATACCAACAATATAATGTGCATTGATATAAATTTGTATCGGTGCACGTTTATGTTTTAACGGAAAAAGTATAGTTTTTGGGTTGATGTAAATAGGAACCAGTTTATTAATATTTAGTATGTTTTTTGCAGTCTCAATTAGCACACTTTGTGATGATAAATGCAATTTCGCATAATATGAAACGAGTTTGTTAATTGGAACTTTAAGAATGTAATCGCAATGTAAAAAGACACAATTTGTTTCGAGATGGTTTGAAGTAGCAGTTTGGATATAAAGTAGATATTTAGTAGAATTGTCTTGCAAATATAGTACTCCTCGTTTAATAAGTTGTTAATTTAATGGTTAAAATAAATTTATATGAAGATGTTAGGGTGTTTCAACATCATTAACACATCGACCGAAATTTCACAATAAACTAATTAAAATTATGTTGGCATTTACGCTTAACGGACATCTTAATTAATTTAATCGTTGAAAGCGATAATGACATGATTTCAGCAATTTCAAATTGCTTGTATCCTTCAAGGTATAGTTTGAGCCATAGTCTTTCTCTTTGATTTAAAAGCTTGAAGATATCTTGTAAACGAAGGTCATGTTCATTAAAGTATGTTGGTTGTTCAGTTAATGTTGGTGAATTATTCTCACATAAAATGACATCTTTTAATTGATTTTGTTGTCTGAATAAATCGATAAGGTAAAAATTTAATCGAGTGAATAAAAAAGAGGATAAAGATTGCTTGCTTGAGGGTTTATATATCTGACTCAATTGCCACATTTTTATCAAGAGTAGTTG
The DNA here is from genome assembly GCF_001027105.1 of Staphylococcus aureus. GTDB lineage: Bacteria > Bacillota > Bacilli > Staphylococcales > Staphylococcaceae > Staphylococcus > Staphylococcus aureus. The sequence continues at coordinate 1,827,216 of NZ_CP011526.1, read as the reverse complement.
ATAATACTCATCATAATTATAGCTAATATTATATTTTTTTAAAAGATAGTGTATGATTTTCTGGTGTTTGTTGTATACGTCATTAAATTTCAAGTAGTCATTCTCCAAGTTATACGTATAACAAATATTTCCGGATAAAGTTAGAATAAAATATTTAGAAAAATCATTCATTTGCGTAATCGCTAAATTAAGTGTTAAATATAAGACATAAGTAATTAATTTAATGTGATATGATGTATTATTACTTTGCTAAATAGTAGATAGAACAAAATTTGTAATCGGGAGGTAACAATGGATTACGCACATTTAAATTTAGAACATTTTTTTGCACGAAACGACGATTTAGATGTTATAAGAGATCGCGCTGATTTCGTGATGATAAATAACTTCACTAATGAAATGATGTATCGTGATGGTCAAATTGAAGGCACGATTGATTTAAATCAGTACTATTATAAAAATAGATCAAATGCAGCAAGTTTTATTATGATGGATTATAAAAAAGAAACTAAGTAAACGAACAAAAGAATTTTTTGTTTTTTAATACGTGAATAATAAGATTATTGATATAAAGGTTTTCAAAGGTTATACAAAAAGATAAAACATTTATGATTCGTAGATCAACGTAAAGTAATGTTGATAAATGGTTTAAAACGTTTCATTTACATTACTGTTTATTTATGAATATGTAACAATGCATAGATAAAATTGTTAAACGGTTTTAATAATGTTAAACTTTATTATCGTAGTCAAACTGAATGTATAACAACAATGACCTAAGAGGTGTGGATATGAATAAACACAAGAAAGGTTCTATTTTTGGAATAATAGGACTTGTTGTCATATTTGCTGTTGTCTCATTTTTATTTTTCTCAATGATATCCGATCAGATATTTTTCAAACATGTTAAATCCGACATTAAGATTGAAAAGTTAAATGTTACATTAAACGATGCAGCAAAGAAACAAATAAATAATTATACGAGTCAACAGGTATCAAATAAAAAGAATGATGCATGGAGAGATGCATCTGCAACTGAAATTAAAAGTGCAATGGATAGCGGTACTTTTATCGATAATGAAAAGCAAAAATATCAATTTTTAGATTTATCAAAGTATCAAGGGATTGATAAAAATAGAATTAAACGTATGTTAGTAGATAGACCAACGTTATTGAAACATACGGATGATTTCTTAAAAGCTGCTAAAGATAAGCACGTTAACGAAGTTTATTTAATTTCACATGCATTATTAGAAACTGGCGCAGTTAAAAGTGAATTAGCTAATGGAGTCGAAATTGATGGCAAAAAGTACTACAATTTCTATGGAGTAGGAGCCCTTGATAAAGACCCAATTAAAACAGGTGCAGAATATGCTAAAAAGCATGGTTGGGATACACCTGAAAAAGCTATTTCAGGCGGTGCTGATTTCATTCATAAGCACTTCTTATCAAGCACAGATCAAAATACATTGTATAGTATGAGATGGAATCCAAAAAATCCAGGAGAACATCAATATGCTACAGATATTAAGTGGGCAGAAAGTAATGCAACAATTATCGCTGACTTTTATAAGAACATGAAGACTGAAGGAAAATACTTCAAATACTTTGTGTATAAAGATGACAGTAAACATTTGAATAAGTAATTTGATAAGCTACGAGTTGTTTTTATGACTCGGACATACTAAAAAGACGCTTTCTATCTTGTTTTGATAGAAAGCGTCTTTTTGCATTAGAGAAAACACATTGATTGATAATCCCACCAATGCAAGTGGGGCAGGACATCGATAAAGAATTACTTTTTCTTTAGAAATTAGTATTTCTTATGCATGAGTTTTACTCATGTATTCCTATTTTTAAGTACACATTAGTTATAGCTAATGATAAAGAACCACTACATAATAAATCATTAGTGTTTTTTTATCATTTCTGTCCCACTCTCATCGTGATTTGAAATTTTCAATTGCGATTTTAATTTCATCTCTTACACGTTGGAACTCTGACCAAGGCTTGCCTGCAGGATCATCAAATCCCCAATGTTCTTTCTTAACATTTGTTGGTAAAGAAGGGCAATTTACGTCTGCATCACTACATAATGTAACAACTAAATTTGAATTTTTAATAATATTATTATCGATTAAATCTGATGTATGATTTGATATATCAATGCCTACTTCTTTCATAGCTTCTATCGCTTTGGGATTAACACCGTGTGTTTCGATACCAGCAGAATATACATTCCAATCATCCGCTAAGATTTGTTTAGCCCAACCTTCAGCCATTTGACTTCGACATGAGTTGCCTGTACATATAAAATAAATTGTTTTTTTAGTCATAACAATCTCCTAATTAATTAAAATATGATAAGTGTTAGATACAACCCTATGAGGGTTATAAATAGTACTGGAATTGTAATGATGATACCAGTTTTAAAGTATGTGCCCCAAGAAATCTTAACATCTTTTTGTGTTAAGACGTGTAACCACAGTAATGTAGCTAAAGAGCCTATCGGTGTAATTTTTGGACCTAAATCAGAACCGATAACATTCGCATAAATTAGGCCTTCTTTTAACATGCCATGGACATTTGATTGACCAATAGCAATCGCATCTATTAAAACTGTAGGCATATTATTCATTATTGATGATAAAAACGCTGAAATGAAGCCCATTCCCAAAATAGTGCTAAATAGACCGTAATTGGAAATATATTCTAATATTTTAGCCAATATTAAAGTAATGCCAGCATTTCTTAAGCCGAATACGACGATATACATACCAATTGAAAATAATACTATATTCCAAGGTGCGCCCTTAATGACTTGCTTAATATTTACAGCATTTGATTTACGAGCCAACATTAGAAAAATAAAAGCAATGATTCCAGTGAAAATTGATACCGGAATTTTAGTAAATTTACTGATTAGATAGCCGAAAAGTAATATAACTAGAACAATCCATGAAATTTTAAATAGCTTTAAATCATTAATGGCATCTTTAGGATGCTTTATATTATTATCATCAAACGTTTTAGGTATCGCTTTTCTAAAATATAACCACAATACTATAATACTTGCTAAAAGCGAGAATAAATTAGGTATAATCATTCTACTAAAATATCGAACGAATCCTACATGAAAATAATCAGCAGATATAATATTCACTAGATTGCTCACGATTAAAGGTAAAGAAGTTGTGTCAGCTATAAAACCACTCGCAATAATAAAAGGGAATATGGCCCGCTTACTAAAACCTATATTTTTAACCATCGCTAATACAATAGGCGTTAAGATTAACGCTGCGCCATCATTTGCGAAAAATGCAGCAACAATGGCACCCAATAATATGATATAAACGAACATTTTTAAACCATTGCCTTTTGAAGCATGAAGCATGTGAATAGCTGACCATTCGAATAATCCAACTTTATCTAATATTAATGAAATAAGAATGACTGAGACAAAAGTCAAAGTAGCATTCCAAACAATACCTGTTACTTCGAAAACATCGGAAAAACTTACAACACCAGTAATAACAGCAATAAAGGCACCAGTTAGTGCGGTAATGCCAATATCTAGGCCTTTAGGTTGCCATAATACAAATAATAAAGTTACTAGAAAAATGAGTGTCGCTAAAGTTGTCATCATTAGCATTCACCAGTCTTAAGGTTATGACAAATACATCGTTGGTTAGAGGTATGAACCTTAGACAAGTTATTAATTACGGACTCAAAAATATTATGATTGAGCTGGTATAAATGTTTATTTCCGATTTTTCGTGTCGTAACTAAGTTGGTTTTTACTAATGCTTTCATATGATAGCTAAGTGTAGGTTGAGAGAATTGAAAATGTGCTAACAAATCACAAGCGCATAACTCTCCACAAGAAAGTAAATCTAGTATTTCTAATCTGCTTGAATCTGATAAAACTTTTAAAAATGTTGCTAGTTCTTTATACGTCATAACATACCTCCTAGACGTTAAATAGATTATCATCTATATAGATGAATGTCTATGTTCCTTTGGTATATTACACGATATGACTATGTAATTTAAATTTGGTTTTAGTATTAAAAGGGTATTAAAGATAAATTATAGATATTGATTTTGCAAAATATACTCTTTGTTCTGCATTGAAAAAGGTGATTAGCCATATCTTGAGTGTATGGCCAATCACCTTAGTTGAATTTATTTTGTAATCAAGGGTATTGATTAAGAAGCTTTGTTTTTACGACTAAAAATCATAAATAGAATTACTAATGAGATTAATATCTTTGCTATAAATTTCAATTTAATTCACCTCGTTAAAAATATTTTAACACAAACACTAAGGTTGATATTAAATGAAAAGTTTTAAATGGTTTAATGGTTGTGAAAGTGAAATAATAGCTTACCTTAATAAATTTTATTGGAAATACCAAATTGCTATAATTATAGGTAATAGTTTAAATATAATATTTTGAATTACAAAAGGATGGATGATATATGCGTGTAGCAATAATAGGCATGGGAACTGCTGGTGTAAGTGTATTGAGAGAGTTAGTTAAGCACCCGAAGTTTAATCAATTAGATATAGATTTATACGATGATAAAGTAAATATGGGACAGGGCGTACCATTTCAAAATGATAGTTCTGAGCTGCTAATTAATATGCCTTCGAAAAAGATGAGTTTAAATTTAGATGATGAGACTGAATTTTGGAAGTGGTATAAACAACAAACTGATTTTAATTTTGATGAACCTGCATATTTACCGAGATTTGTATTCGGACATTATATGAAATCTTATTTATCTATGTTCACGAAAAAATATCCAAATATATCAACTAATTATAATAAAGTTCAAGAGATTTATACAAATTCTAATATCGATGAAACGAATTTAACTTATTACATATGTACTACAAATTCAGGACAATCATGGCAAGCGTACGATTATGTATTTTTAACATGTGGTACATTTGCCTACCATGATCCATATAACTTAAAGGGTAAAAAAGGATATATCGCTACGCCTTATCCAACATATAATACGTTAGACGAAGTAAATGAACTGGACGATATTGCGATTATTGGTACAGGCCTTGCCAGTTTAGATGTTGTCCGTTATGTTGCTGCTCATCATCCAAAATTACCAATTACTATGACGAGTCGTTCTGCTCATTTACCAAGTGTAAGAGGTACAATGATAGACGTGACATTCAAGTACTTAACTAAAGACAAATTAAATGACATTAAAAAACATCATTTCGGCAATGCACCGCTTGATACTTTAGTTTCTTTATTTTTAAAAGAATGTGCTGAATATGACATTGATTTTAAAAAATTAGTACATAGACGTACAGGAAATCATATTGCAGATTTGAAGTATGATTTAGCGCGTCCAACAGAAATGGGCATTTTCCAAAGTATGATTGAACATTTGAAAGAGAATTTAAATTGGATATGGAATAGCTTAAGTATTGAAGACCAACATCAATTTAATCAAAAATACTCAAAGATGATTCAATTAAATTCAAATCCAATGCCTCCAAGAACTGCTGAACTAATTATTGAATTAATAGAAAATAAGTCTTTAATTTTGAAAAAAGATTTAGAAGATGTGAAACATGATGGCAAGTTGTATTATTTTTCATACAAAAACCAAGAATCAGTAGACATATATAATGTTGTCATTAACGCGACAGGTGCAAAAAGTCATTTAAATGAATTGGATCAAGATGATCAATTAATTAGAAATCTTGAAAATAGACAAATTGTACAAGCACACCCAATGGGAGGCATACAAATCATTCCGGAAACCAATCAAGTTATTAGTCCAAGGTTTGGAACATTAACAAATATGATTGCGATAGGTCAAATGACAAACGGTGTTAATAAACTACGAAACGGTGTGAAAATGATTGTAGAACAAGTTGCGCATACAGTATCTCAATTATATGATGCTTTAGAATCGAATGAGCAACAACAGCGCAGTGACAATCAATAATTTGTAACTAGAAGATAATAAAGAGAACGCTCTATAGAGACGAATTGAAGGTTTGATTTTAATGTCTGTTAGTAAGAATCATATCAATGAGATGCCTATAGTACTCAGATTATATTAAATTAAAACCGTCATTAATTGTTTTTTCAGAAAACATATAGTATCATTTTAAATGTAGTTGACATACTACGTACTCAAATAATCTATAACAATTTCATATATAATTCTTTCGGGGCAGGGTGAAATTCCCAACCGGCAGTAAATAAAGCCTGCGACCTGCTAATATGTTTCATATTAGTGGCTGATCTAGTGAGATTCTAGAGCCGACAGTTAAAGTCTGGATGGGAGAAAGAATGTTAATTATCGACAAAGATAATGTAGCGTATTTGTAAAAATGTGTACAAATAGGCTTATTTAACGATAAATTTTTCTCCTTGCATCTTAATTCATGATGTGAGGATTTTTGTTTATAGAGGTGATCATTTGAGTCAATTTATGGATTATGCGATTCAACTTGCAAATATGGTACAAGGTCAAACAGGTGTTAATCCACCCGTTGGCGCTGTTGTAGTTAAAGAAGGTAGGATTGTTGGTATTGGTGCACACTTGAGAAAAGGTGACAAGCATGCGGAGGTTCAAGCACTTGATATGGCACAACAAAATGCTGAAGGTGCGACGATTTATATTACGTTAGAGCCATGTAGTCATTTTGGTTCAACACCACCCTGTGTTAACAAAATAATTGATTGTAAGATAGCAAAAGTAGTATACGCAACAAAAGACAATTCGTTAGACACACATGGTGATGAGACGTTACGGGCTCACGGTATTGAGGTTGAATGCGTTGATGATGAACGGGCATCACAATTATACCAAGACTTTTTTAAAGCAAAAGCAAAGCAACTGCCACAAATTACAGTGAAAGTATCTGCAAGTTTAGATGGTAAACAAGCGAATGATAATGGACAAAGTCAATGGATTACTAACAAAGAGGTTAAACAAGATGTCTATAAGTTAAGACATCGACACGACGCAGTGTTAACTGGAAGACGTACAGTTGAATTAGATGATCCACAATATACTACACGTATTCAAGATGGAAAAAACCCTATAAAAGTAATATTGTCTAAGTCTGGGAATATTCATTTTAATCAGCAAATTTATCAAGATGAATCAACACCAATTTGGATATATACTGAAAATCCAAATTTAACAACCAATCAAACACATATTGAAATTATTTACTTGAAGTCTTGCGATTTAACAACAATTCTTCACAATTTATATAAAAGAGGAGTTGGAACTTTGCTAGTCGAGGCAGGTCCAACCACTACTTCAGAATTTCTCCAATCTAATTATATAGATGAATTTATTCTCTATTATGCCCCGAAATTAATTGGCGGATCTGGAAATTATCAATTTTATCAAACAAATGATGTGATTGAGATACCAGATGCGAACCAATTTGAAATTGTTCATTCCGAGTTATTAAATCAAAATGTTAAATTAACTTTACGAAAGAAGTGATGATGCATGTTTACTGGCATCGTTGAAGAAATAGGTGTCGTTAAAAGTGTTCAAATTCGTCAATCAGTCAGGACGATTGAAATTGAAGCACATAAGATTACGGCAGATATGCATATTGGTGATTCCATCAGTGTTAATGGTGCATGTTTAACAGTGATTGATTTTAATCAGACATCTTTTACTGTTCAAGTAATTAAAGGCACTGAAAATAAAACCTATTTAGCAGATGTTAAGCGACAATCAGAAGTAAATTTAGAGCGTGCCATGAGTGGTAACGGTAGGTTTGGTGGACATTTTGTCCTCGGTCATGTAGATGAACTAGGAACAGTTTCAAAAATAAATGAAACAGCCAATGCAAAAATTATTACGATTCAATGTAGCCAACATATTAATAATCAGTTAGTTAAGCAAGGGTCTATTACTGTGGATGGTGTTAGTCTAACGGTATTTGATAAGCATGATAACAGTTTTGACATTCATCTTATTCCAGAAACGAGGCGTTCAACGATTTTATCATCCAAAAAATTAGGAGATAAAGTACATTTAGAAACAGACGTTTTGTTTAAATATGTTGAAAATATTTTAAATAAAGATAAAGACCAATTATCTGTAGATAAATTAAGAGCATTTGGTTTTTAGGAGGGGTAGCATGCAATTCGATAATATTGACAGTGCTTTAATGGCTTTAAAAAATGGAGAACCAATTATTGTAGTAGATGATGAGAATCGTGAAAATGAAGGTGATTTAGTAGCGGTTACTGAATGGATGAACGATAATACCATTAATTTTATGGCGAAAGAAGCAAGGGGATTAATATGCGCACCAGTGTCTAAAGATATTGCACAACGTTTGGATTTGGTACAAATGGTTGATGATAACTCCGACATCTTTGGTACGCAATTTACAGTGAGTATTGATCATGTAGATACAACAACAGGAATTAGTGCTTATGAACGTACATTGACTGCCAAAAAGCTCATTGATCCTAGTAGTGAAGCTAAAGATTTTAATCGTCCTGGTCATTTATTTCCATTAGTAGCACAAGATAAAGGCGTATTAGCTAGAAATGGACACACAGAAGCGGCTGTTGATTTAGCTAAACTTACTGGTGCCAAGCCCGCTGGTGTCATTTGTGAGATTATGAATGATGACGGCACGATGGCGAAAGGACAAGATTTACAAAAGTTTAAAGAAAAACATCAATTAAAGATGATTACGATTGATGATTTAATTGAATATCGTAAAAAATTAGAACCAGAAATTGAATTTAAGGCAAAAGTGAAAATGCCTACAGATTTCGGAACATTTGATATGTATGGTTTTAAAGCGACATACACAGATGAAGAGATAGTTGTACTGACAAAAGGTGCAATTCGACAACATGAAAATGTACGCTTACATTCTGCGTGCCTTACAGGCGATATTTTCCATAGTCAACGTTGTGATTGTGGTGCTCAACTTGAATCGTCTATGAAGTATATCAATGAACATGGTGGCATGATTATTTATCTACCTCAAGAAGGTCGTGGCATAGGATTGTTAAACAAATTACGCGCATATGAATTAATTGAGCAAGGATATGATACAGTAACTGCAAATTTAGCATTAGGTTTTGATGAAGATTTGCGAGATTATCATATTGCTGCACAGATTTTAAAATATTTTAACATCGAACATATCAATTTATTAAGTAATAATCCAAGTAAATTTGAGGGATTAAAACAATATGGCATTGATATTGCAGAAAGAATTGAAGTTATCGTACCAGAAACGGTACATAATCATGATTATATGGAAACGAAAAAAATAAAAATGGGTCATTTAATATAGGAGGATTTTAACATGAATTTTGAAGGTAAATTAATTGGAAAAGATTTGAAAGTTGCAATCGTAGTTAGTCGATTTAATGATTTTATCACTGGAAGATTACTTGAAGGTGCAAAAGATACTTTGATTCGACATGATGTTAATGAAGACAATATTGATGTAGCATTTGTGCCAGGTGCGTTTGAAATTCCTTTAGTAGCTAAAAAATTAGCCTCATCAGGAAATTATGATGCAGTAATTACATTAGGATGCGTAATTCGCGGTGCTACGTCTCATTATGATTATGTTTGTAATGAAGTCGCGAAAGGTGTTTCTAAAGTGAATGATCAAACTAATGTACCAGTCATATTTGGTATTTTAACGACTGAAAGTATTGAACAAGCTGTGGAAAGAGCAGGTACGAAAGCTGGCAATAAAGGTGCTGAAGCAGCAGTAAGTGCAATTGAAATGGCTAATTTATTAAAATCTATAAAAGCATAGAGCACTGTTGTGAGTTCATAATCAAAGATTTATAAATGTTTCAGAACTGCCAATATAACATTTAGGAGCCTAGAACATTGATTATTGTTCCAGACTCCTAAATTATTGTTTATGTCTTGCTCTATTTACGGCATAATTTTTTAATTGTACTTAAACCTAACATAACTGTAGCTCCTAAAGCTGCAATTATGCCAACACGTTTTAAGCCAGCAGGTTTCACAAATTCTTTTACAGCAAGAGATAGGTTTTGTGGGCGTTCTGCTAATCTTCTCATAAAATACGCAAACCAATCATCGCCATAAGGTACATAAATAGTGAAATTATAGCCTTCATTTGCGATTTCTTCTGCTAACTCTGATCTAAAACCATAGAGCATTTGGAATTCCATACGATCTTTTTCAATGTGATTTTCTTTCATAAATTGTTTTACATGATTAATGATGCGATGGTCATGTGTTGCAATTGAAGTGAAATTGCGTGCGTTTAACAAACGTTGTTCAATTATTTTGATGTAATTTGCATCTACGTCTTCCTTAGATTGAAATGCAATTGATTCGTTTTCTTTATATGCACCTTTAACCAAACGTAATCGTAAATCTTGGTACTTATCAACTAATTCGTGGCTATCGTATAAATATGCTTGAATTACAGTACCAACATTTCTAAATTCGCCTTTTAAGCGATCTAAAACTTGAACAATTTGTTGCAGGCTAGCATATTTTTCAGTATCAATATTTATATGCATATTGTTGTAAGTATTTGCTTTAAGTAAAATCTCTCTTAAATTTTGGTAAGCTAATTCTAAGTCGAATTCTGCACCTAACTGACTCAATTTAACAGACATATGTGCCTTTACGCCATGTTGATGAAGCGCGTCCATAATTGTTAAAATTTGTTCTTTAGCATGATTACTTTCTTCAACTGTACCGACAAATTCCCCTAAATTGTCTACCGTAACAGCGATATTCTTGTCATTTAAGTATTCGATTGTATTAATTAACTCTGGAATTGTATTTCCGGCAACGACTTTATTGGCGCCCAAACGTGGGCCCACTTTTTTTGCTGCGTTGTTTAAAAAACTATTATTAGATAATCCGATAAAAAAATTCTTTAATAGTGCCATTGCTACTCCTCCAAACCCTTGTGTTTACAATAAGTTTAGCATGAAAAAAATATTCGAGAAAGCGTTTTCATCAAAAACAATCAAAAATAATTATGTATAATTACACTATTATTGATGTTGATTTCATTTATATATAATAATATGGACAACAATAATACTATAAATAGAAATCTACATAGTGAATTTGCTATAATTATGTTATTGAAGATTAATGAAAAAGGGGCAGTATAATAATGTGGAAGTGGGAAGCTGAAAATGATGCGAAAGGCGTCGTTGTTATTGCTCATAATATATTAGAACATACGGGAAGATATGCATATGTTATTACGATGTTAAGAAGAAATGGCTATCATGTGATTATGGGAGATTTGCCTGGTCAAGGTCAAACTTCAAGAGCTAATAAAGGACAAATTGAAAACTTTCAAACGTATCACGAAAGTTTGCTAGACTGGTTAAAGATAGCTAATGAATATAAAATTCCTACTTATGTATTAGGGGTAGGACTTGGCGGTTTGATTTTATTAAATTTACTTGAAAAAGTAGAATTGCCAATCGAGGGGATGATGTTAATTTCTCCTATGCTAGAACTTCAAAAGAATGGAAAAAATCGTAAAGATAAACTTGTTTCAAATATAGGTAAAATTTCAAAAGACACACGTTTTAATGTTGGTGTAGAACCAAAAGATTTAACACGTAATTTAGAAATTGTTGAAGAAACAGTTAACGATGGTTTAATGTTAAAAAAAGCAACGTATCATTGGTATAATACAATTAATGAGACGATGAAAGATACGATGGCTCATATTCATGACATTCAACCAATGCCAACGCTATTAATGTATGGAACGAAGGATTTAATTGTTGATACTAGGGCAATTGATGAGTTTAAAGAAAAATATCAAACACCTGAATTATATTTTAAAGCTTGGCAAGGTTTTTACCACGAGGTTCACAATGAGCCAGAACGTGATGAAGTAATGCGTTATATTCTGACTTTCTTAAATAACAGCGTCAATACAATGGGCTTTATTGTTGAAGATGACGAAATTGTAGAAATTTAATATTCTAAAAAGGTTGGGACATAAATCCCTAAAAAACAGCAGTAAGATAATTTTCAATTAGAAAATATCTTACTGCTGTTCTCTATTTATACAATACTTCGTATTGAATGGCTTCGCTTTCCTAGGGTGCCGTCTCAGCCTCGGTCTTCGACTGGCACTGCTCCCTCAGGAGTCTCGCCATTAATACTACGTATTAACATGTAATTTTACTTTTAAATACTTTGAAAAAATAAGACATTTTTCCCAACTTGCACATAAATGTAAAATTCAATAAAATGAATTTTCTGTGTTGGGTCCCTTCGTATAATTTAATAAATACTACTAAACTAAATTAAAGAGGTGCCTTATGTATAAAAATTATAACATGACCCCAACTTACACTACCAATAGAAACTTCGTTAGAATTCCTCAAAATGATATTTCGCGATATGTTAATGAAATTGTTGAAACGATACCTGATAGCGAATTCGATGAATTCAGACATCATCGTGGTGCAACATCCTATCATCCAAAAATGATGTTAAAAATCATCTTATATGCATATACTCAATCTGTATTTTCTGGTCGTAGAATAGAAAAATTACTTCATGACAGTATTCGAATGATGTGGTTAGCCCAAGATCAAACACTTTCTTATAAAACTATTAATCGTTTTAGAGTGAATCCTAATACTGATGCGTTAATTGAATCTTTATTTATTCAGTTCTATAGTCAATGTTTAAAGCAAAATCTTATTGATGATAATTCAATTTTTATTGATGGTACAAAAGTAGAAGCTAGTGCCAATAGATATACATTGGTGCGGAAGAAAGTATTCAAAATCACGAATCGAAATTGAACGAGAATTCAAAAACACTATATCGTGACTTAGTTGAAGAAAAAATAATACCAGAGATAAAAGAAGATGGAGATAGCGATTTAACAATAGAAGAAATAGATTTAATTGGTAGTCATTTAGATAAAGAAATCGAAGATTGTGCTCAAATTAGAAAACAGACCCGTAAAAAAGAACTGAAAGATGAGACAGTAGATGCTCATCTTTTTTTAGAACTTTTTTAAGGTTGAAAATGTATATCACATTTTATACACATTTGATTTGTAAGAAATGTTTTGATTTATACAAATCATATCTTGAAAAATAACCAATTTAGCCTCATTCGGTTTGATTTAATTTGTTAAATTTAAGGCTAACTAATTAATTTAGTTTAATCAATTTTCATGAGAGTTATATGTAATAAAAATTCAATGCGTATCTTTTTTGAAGAAATATATGTAGAATTGTTGCAATTTAATGGTAATATTGATATATTTTCTTTGTATATAAATTATAAAATTAATATGTAATAGAGTGATTTGTTTTATGTACTATTATCTTATTTCTAAATATTAACTCTATTGATTATTGGTTTTTATACTTATTTAATTTTATTCAACTTTGACAATTGAATAGAAAGCAAGTTTATTTACACTTGTAGTTTTATGCATAAGTTAGCACATACAAGTTTTGGGATTGTTGGGATGTTTGTTAATACTTGTATAGTAGCTAAATATGTGATTATTAATTGGGAGATGTTTAGCATGAAAAAAGTAAATAACGACACTGTATTTGGAATTTTGCAATTAGAAACACTTTTGGGTGACATTAACTCAATTTTCAGCGAGATTGAAAGCGAATACAAAATGTCTAGAGAAGAAATTTTAATTTTACTAACTTTATGGCAAAAAGGTTCTATGACGCTTAAAGAAATGGACAGATTTGTTGAAGTTAAACCGTATAAGCGTACGAGAACGTATAATAATTTAGTTGAATTAGAATGGATTTACAAAGAGCGTCCTGTTGACGATGAAAGAACAGTTATTATTCATTTCAATGAAAAGTTACAACAAGAGAAAGTAGAGTTGTTGAATTTCATCAGTGATGCGATTGCAAGTAGAGCAACAGCAATGCAAAATAGTTTAAACGCAATTATTGCTGTGTAAGTTTAATAGCATAAAAAGAGGTTTTCATTAAGTTGAAAACCTCTTTTTGTTGTTGGCATTAATTTTTCAAATGTTGACTACTCAATCCTAAATTATAAATAGTATAGCGCAGCAAATGCTTAAGAAATTTTTTCTATGGCACAAATGAATGGAGCATGATTACGTTGGTTTAAAAATTGATATTGCAAAACTTGCGCATGCTTTTGATCCAAAGTACTCAAGTAATCAAGCAATGCATGCTTCTCAATTTGTCCTTCGCTATGACCATGATATATAACAAGTACAATAATACCTTCAATTGACATTAATGATAGCAATGAATTAATAGCTTGGATTGTCGTGTCAGGCTTTGTCACGATAGATTTATCACCTTTAGGCAAATAACCTAGGTTAAAGATGGCTGCATCAATATGACCTTTATGTGCATCATTTATATGATGTTCAATATTTTCATGTCCATCTTTTATTAAAGAAACATGATTGAAATCCTTAACTTTATCACGTGTATTTTCCAAAGCTAAATCTTGAATGTCGAAACCATAAACATGTCCTTCTGGTACTTGTTCGGCTAAAAATAAAGTGTCATTGCCGTTACCGCAAGTTGCGTCTACAACAATACTTTCTGGTGTTATATGTTGTTTAATAAGTGTTTTTGAAAAAGGGAGTATACGTTCTAATTTCATTGCTTCACCTTAGACTTGTAACGCAAGCCTTGATAAGAATTTCTACGTGCTAATTCAGCATCGATGCCATTTAATACTTCCCATTTATTAACACTCCACATTGGACCTACCATGATATCTATTGGACCATCACCGGTAATTCGGTGAACGATCATTTCAGGGGGAATCACTTCTAATTGGTCCACAACTAGGTTTGTGTACTCTTCTTGAGTCATAAAAGTTAATAAACCTTTATCGTATTGTTTTACCATCGGTGTACCTTTTAACAAATGAAGTAAATGAATTTTAATACCTTGTACATCCATTTGTGCAACTTCTTTGGCAGTAGCCATCATCATGTCATAGTCTTCGCCAGGTAAGCCATTAATGATGTGTGTACATACATTGATATTATGCTTACGTAATTTTGCCACACCATCATAATAAGTTTTCATATCATGGGCACGATTGATTAAATCAGATGTTGACTGATGGATTGTTTGTAGTCCTAATTCAACCCATAAGTATGTTCGTTGATTCAAATCTGCTAAATATTCGACAACATCGTCTGGTAGACAGTCAGGACGCGTACCAATAGATAATCCCACAACACCCGGTTCTTTAAGTACAGGTTCGAATTTTTCTTTTAATACTTCAACCGGTGCATGTGTATTTGTAAATGCCTGAAAATAAGCAATATATTTTCCTTCGTGCCATTTCTCATGCATCTTTTCTTTAATTTCTTTAAATTGTACTGCGATTGAATCTGCACGATTACCTGCAAAGTCTCCGCTACCTGCAGCAGAACAAAATGTACATCCACCATGTGCTACAGTGCCATCGCGGTTAGGACAGTCAAACCCGCCATCCAATGCAACTTTAAATATTTTTTGTCCAAATTTATTTTTTAAATGGTAATTCCATGTGTGATAACGTTTGTTTTCAAAAGCGTATTGGAAATGATTGCCCATATGTCATTTTCCTTTCTATAAAAAAAGAGTTCTAAGTACAGATTTTAACATATTTTAATGTTATAGTGTTTATTATAGTTTGACAAAAAAGAGAGAGGAACTATGAAATATGAATATACCTAAATCAGTCTGGTGGCTAGTAATTGGCATGGCGTTAAATATTACTGGTTCCAGTTTTTTGTGGCCTTTAAATACAATTTATATGAAACAAGAACTTGGAAAAAGTTTAACTGTTGCTGGTTTAGTGCTAATGATAAATTCATTTGGCATGGTTATTGGAAACTTATTAGGTGGTTCACTATTTGATAAATTAGGTGGATACAAGACGATTTTAATTGGAACTTTCACTTGTCTTTGTAGTACAACGCTACTTAATTTCTTTCACGGGTGGCCTTGGTATGCTGTATGGCTTGTAATGTTAGGGTTTGGTGGCGGAATGATTATTCCTGCGATATACGCTATGGCTGGAGCAGTGTGGCCAAATGGCGGAAGACAAACGTTTAATGCGATATACTTAGCGCAAAATATTGGTGTGGCTGTCGGTGCTGCAATGGGCGGCTTTGTCGCAGAATTTAGCTTTAACTATATCTTTTTAGCCAATCTTATTATGTATGTTGTGTTTGCGCTTGTCGCGGTAACGCAATTTAATATTGAAATTAATGCGAAAGTTAAATATCCAACTCATTTAGATATTACTGGTAAAAAGAATAAAGCAAGATTTATTTCATTAGTACTAATTTGTGCAATGTTTGCAATTTGTTGGGTTGCATATATTCAATGGGAGTCTACAATCGCTTCATTTACACAATCTATTAATATTTCAATGGCACAATATAGTGTTTTATGGACAATTAACGGAATAATGATTTTAGTAGCACAACCATTAATTAAACCGATTCTCTATCTGTTAAAAGGAAACTTAAAGAAGCAAATGTTTGTCGGCATCATCATTTTTATGTTGTCGTTCTTTGTCACGAGTTTTGCCGAAAACTTTACAATATTTGTTGTCGGTATGATTATTTTAACTTTTGGAGAAATGTTTGTATGGCCAGCAGTTCCAACTATAGCCAATCAGTTAGCGCCAGATGGTAAGCAAGGACAGTACCAAGGTTTTGTGAATTCAGCTGCTACAGTAGGAAAAGCATTTGGTCCATTTCTTGGTGGTGTATTAGTTGATGCGTTTAATATGCGCATGATGTTTATCGGTATGATGCTACTACTTGTATTTGCATTAATATTATTAATGGTTTTCAAGGAGAATAATACGCAACCTAAAAAAATAGATGCATAATGAGTAAATAGAATTAACGTTATAGACTTGAAATAAATGTCGTTATAACATAATATTAATTTGTATAATTTAATTTCGTTTGGAGCTTTTCTACAGAAAGCTAGTGATGCTGAGAGCTAGTGTTAAGGACTAAATGTAAATCGTATTAATTTTAAATTGAATGAATGACATCTCTTACTATTAAAATGAGTGCACAATTTTTGTGAAATAGGGTGGTAACGCGGCAAATGTCGTCCCTATGTAAATAGAATAGTTAGAGGTGTCTTTTTTATTGAATAGGAGGAAATGTGTTGAATTACAACCACAATCAAATTGAAAAGAAATGGCAAGACTATTGGGACGAAAATAAAACATTTAAAACAAATGATAACTTAGGTCAAAAGAAATTTTATGCTTTAGACATGTTTCCATATCCATCAGGTGCTGGTTTACATGTTGGACATCCTGAGGGCTATACAGCAACAGATATCATTTCAAGATATAAAAGAATGCAAGGATATAATGTATTACATCCGATGGGGTGGGATGCATTCGGATTACCAGCAGAGCAATATGCTTTAGACACTGGCAACGACCCACGTGAATTTACAAAGAAAAATATCCAAACTTTTAAACGACAAATTAAAGAATTAGGGTTCAGTTATGATTGGGATCGTGAAGTTAATACAACAGATCCAGAATACTATAAATGGACACAGTGGATTTTCATACAGTTATATAACAAAGGTTTAGCATACGTTGATGAAGTTGCAGTTAACTGGTGTCCAGCATTAGGCACTGTTTTATCTAACGAAGAAGTGATTGATGGTGTCTCTGAACGTGGTGGACATCCAGTTTATCGTAAGCCGATGAAACAATGGGTACTTAAAATCACAGAATATGCAGATCAATTATTAGCAGATTTAGATGATTTAGATTGGCCTGAGTCTTTAAAAGATATGCAGCGCAATTGGATTGGACGTTCTGAAGGGGCCAAAGTTTCATTTGATGTAGATAATACGGAAGGAAAAGTAGAAGTATTTACGACTAGACCAGATACAATCTATGGTGCATCATTCTTAGTCTTAAGTCCTGAACATGCATTAGTTAATTCAATTACAACAGATGAATATAAAGAAAAAGTAAAAGCTTATCAAACAGAAGCTTCTAAAAAGTCAGATTTAGAACGTACAGATTTAGCAAAAGATAAATCAGGTGTATTTACTGGTGCATATGCAACTAATCCTTTATCTGGTGAAAAAGTACAAATTTGGATTGCTGATTATGTATTATCAACATATGGTACTGGAGCAATTATGGCAGTACCAGCGCATGATGACAGAGATTATGAATTTGCTAAAAAGTTTGATTTGCCAATCATTGAAGTCATCGAAGGTGGAAATGTTGAAGAAGCAGCATACACTGGTGAAGGTAAACATATTAATTCTGGTGAACTTGATGGTTTAGAAAATGAAGCGGCAATTACTAAAGCTATTCAATTATTAGAGCAAAAAGGTGCTGGCGAAAAGAAAGTTAATTACAAATTAAGAGATTGGTTATTCAGTCGTCAGCGTTATTGGGGCGAACCAATTCCTGTCATTCATTGGGAAGATGGAACAATGACAACTGTTCCTGAAGAAGAGCTACCATTGTTGTTACCTGAAACAGATGAAATCAAGCCATCAGGGACTGGTGAGTCTCCACTAGCTAATATTGATTCATTTGTAAATGTTGTAGATGAAAAAACAGGTATGAAAGGACGTCGTGAAACAAATACAATGCCACAATGGGCAGGTAGTTGTTGGTATTATTTACGTTACATCGATCCTAAAAATGAAAATATGTTAGCAGATCCTGAAAAATTAAAACATTGGTTACCTGTTGATTTATATATCGGTGGAGTAGAACATGCGGTTCTTCACTTATTATATGCAAGATTTTGGCATAAAGTCCTTTATGATTTGGCTATCGTACCTACTAAAGAACCTTTCCAAAAATTATTTAACCAAGGTATGATTTTAGGAGAAGGTAATGAGAAGATGAGTAAATCTAAAGGAAATGTAATCAATCCTGATGATATAGTACAGTCTCATGGTGCAGATACTTTGCGTCTTTACGAAATGTTTATGGGACCTTTAGATGCTGCAATTGCATGGAGTGAAAAAGGATTAGATGGGTCTCGTCGATTCTTAGATCGCGTATGGCGTTTAATGGTAAATGAAGATGGGACATTGAGTTCAAAAATTGTAACTACAAATAATAAATCTTTAGATAAAGTTTATAACCAAACTGTTAAAAAGGTAACAGAAGACTTTGAAACATTAGGATTTAATACTGCTATTAGTCAATTAATGGTATTTATTAATGAGTGTTATAAAGTTGATGAAGTTTATAAACCTTACATTGAAGGCTTCGTTAAAATGTTAGCACCTATTGCACCACATATCGGTGAAGAATTATGGTCAAAATTAGGACATGAAGAGTCTATTACGTACCAACCTTGGCCAACTTATGACGAAGCACTACTTGTAGATGATGAAGTAGAAATCGTTGTTCAAGTGAATGGTAAATTGAGAGCTAAAATTAAAATTGCTAAAGATACATCAAAAGAAGAAATGCAAGAAATTGCCTTATCTAATGACAATGTTAAAGCGAGTATTGAAGGTAAAGACATCATGAAAGTCATCGCTGTTCCTCAAAAATTAGTCAATATTGTAGCTAAATAATGTTTTAAGGAGGACTTTGAAATGAAGTCAATTACTACAGATGAATTAAAAAATAAACTTTTAGAATCTAAACCAGTTCAAATTGTTGATGTTCGTACTGATGAAGAAACAGCAATGGGATATATTCCTAATGCAAAGTTAATTCCAATGGATACCATTCCGGATAATTTAAATTCATTTAATAAAAATGAAATATATTATATTGTATGTGCTGGTGGAGTTCGAAGCGCTAAAGTTGTAGAATATTTAGAGGCAAATGGCATTGATGCCGTAAATGTCGAAGGCGGCATGCACGCATGGGGCGATGAAGGTTTGGAAATAAAAAGTATTTAAAGTAGTGACATAATTTAAAATAATATTACATTTGTAATGACACCAAGTAACGTTTCGGTTGCTTGGTGTTTTTTGGTATGAATTACTTTCTGTTACAAAACAATCTAAAGCGTTCTTGTTATGTTTTATTAAGATTTTAATTACAAAACGGAAACTAAATTGTAATAAAATAAAACTTTATTTTATAAAATGATGATGATAAAATTGAGTGAACTTAAAATATTGTACAAAATAATATAGCTATAAATATAATATGAGGGAGCGTATATTTTTAGCATAATTCTTAACAACACAGCAGAGAACAGACAACCAGGAGGAAAATGAAATGAATTTGTTAAAGAAAAATAAATATAGTATTAGGAAGTATAAAGTAGGCATATTCTCTACTTTAATCGGAACAGTTTTATTACTTTCAAACCCAAATGGTGCACAAGCCTTAACTACGGATAATAATGTACAAAGCGATACTAATCAAGCAACACCTGTAAATTCACAAGATAAAGATGTTGCTAATAATAGAGGTTTAGCAAATAGTGCGCAGAATACACCTAATCAATCTGCAACAACCAATCAAGCAACGAATCAAGCATTGGTTAATCATAATAATGGTAGTATAGTAAATCAAGCTACGCCAACATCAGTGCAATCAAGTACGCCTTCAGCACAAAACAATAATCATACAGATGGCAATACAACAGCAACTGAGACAGTGTCAAACGCTAATAATAATGATGTAGTGTCGAATAATACCGCATTAAATGTACCAACTAAAACAAATGAAAATGGTTCAGGAGGACATCTAACTTTAAAGGAAATTCAAGAAGATGTTCGTCATTCTTCAAATAAACCAGAGCTAGTTGCAATTGCTGAACCAGCATCTAATAGACCGAAAAAGAGAAGTAGACGTGCGGCACCGGCAGATCCTAATGCAACTCCAGCAGATCCAGCGGCTGCAGCGGTAGGAAACGGTGGTGCACCAGTTGCAATTACAGCGCCATATACGCCAACAACTGATCCTAATGCCAATAATGCAGGACAAAATGCACCTAACGAAGTGCTGTCATTTGATGACAATGGTATTAGACCAAGTACCAACCGTTCTGTGCCAACAGTAAACGTTGTTAATAACTTGCCGGGCTTCACACTAATCAATGGTGGCAAAGTAGGGGTGTTTAGTCATGCAATGGTAAGAACGAGCATGTTTGATTCAGGAGATAATAAGAACTATCAAGCACAAGGAAATGTAATTGCATTAGGTCGTATACATGGAACTGATACGAATGACCATGGCGATTTTAATGGTATCGAGAAAGCATTAACAGTAAATCCGAATTCTGAATTAATCTTTGAATTTAATACAATGACTACTAAAAACGGTCAAGGCGCAACAAATGTTATTATCAAAAATGCTGATACTAATGATACGATTGCTGAAAAGACTGTTGAAGGCGGTCCAACTTTGCGTTTATTTAAAGTACCTGATAATGTGAGAAATCTCAAAATTCAATTTGTACCTAAAAATGACGCAATAACAGATGCGCGTGGCATTTATCAACTAAAAGATGGTTACAAATACTATAGCTTTGTTGACTCTATCGGACTTCATTCTGGGTCACATGTTTTTGTTGAAAGACGAACAATGGATCCAACAGCAACAAATAATAAAGAGTTTACTGTAACAACATCATTAAAGAATAATGGTAATTCTGGTGCTTCTCTAGATACAAATGACTTTGTATATCAAGTTCAATTACCTGAAGGTGTTGAATATGTGAACAATTCATTGACTAAAGATTTTCCAAGTAACAATTCAGGCGTTGATGTTAATGATATGAATGTTACATATGATGCAGCAAATCGTGTGATAACAATTAAAAGTACTGGAGGAGGTACAGCAAACTCTCCGGCACGACTTATGCCTGATAAAATACTCGATTTAAGATATAAATTACGTGTAAATAATGTGCCGACACCAAGAACAGTAACATTTAACGAGACATTAACGTATAAAACATATACACAAGATTTCATTAATTCAGCTGCAGAAAGTCATACTGTAAGTACAAATCCATATACTATCGATATCATCATGAATAAAGATGCATTACAAGCCGAAGTTGACAGACGTATTCAACAAGCTGATTATACATTTGCGTCATTAGATATCTTTAATGGTCTGAAACGACGCGCACAAACGATTTTAGATGAAAATCGTAACAATGTACCATTAAATAAAAGAGTTTCTCAAGCATATATTGATTCATTAACTAATCAAATGCAACATACGTTAATTCGAAGTGTTGATGCTGAAAATGCAGTTAATAAAAAAGTTGACCAAATGGAAGATTTAGTTAATCAAAATGATGAATTGACAGATGAAGAAAAACAAGCAGCAATACAAGTTATCGAGGAACATAAAAATGAAATAATTGGTAATATTGGTGACCAAACGATTGATGATGGCGTTACTAGAATCAAAGATCAAGGTATACAGACCTTAAGTGGGGATACTGCAACACCGGTTGTTAAACCAAATGCTAAAAAAGCAATACGTGATAAAGCAACGAAACAAAGGGAAATTATCAATGCAACACCAGATGCTACTGAAGACGAGATTCAAGATGCACTAAATCAATTAGCTACGGATGAAACAGATGCTATTGATAATGTTACGAATGCTACTACAAATGCTGACGTTGAAACAGCTAAAAATAATGGCATCAATACTATTGGAGCAGTTGTTCCTCAAGTAACTCATAAAAAAGCTGCAAGAGATGCAATTAACCAAGCAACAGCAACGAAAAGACAACAAATAAATAGTAATAGAGAAGCAACTCAGGAAGAGAAAAATGCAGCATTGAACGAATTAACTCAAGCAACCAACCATGCTTTAGAACAAATCAATCAAGCAACAACAAATGCTAATGTTGATAACGCCAAAGGAGATGGTCTAAATGCCATTAATCCAATTGCTCCTGTAACTGTTGTTAAGCAAGCTGCAAGGGATGCCGTATCACATGATGCACAACAACATATCGCAGAGATCAATGCTAATCCTGATGCGACTCAAGAAGAAAGACAAGCAGCAATTGACAAAGTGAATGCTGCTGTAACTGCAGCAAACACAAACATTTTAAACGCTAATACCAATGCTGATGTTGAACAAGTAAAGACAAATGCGATTCAAGGAATACAAGCAATTACACCAGCTACAAAAGTAAAAACAGATGCAAAAAATGCCATCGATAAAAGTGCGGAAACGCAACATAATACGATATTTAATAATAATGATGCGACGCTCGAAGAACAACAAGCAGCACAACAATTACTTGATCAAGCTGTAGCCACAGCGAAGCAAAATATTAATGCAGCAGATACGAATCAAGAAGTTGCACAAGCAAAAGATCAGGGCACACAAAATATAGTAGTGATTCAACCGGCAACACAAGTTAAAACGGATACTCGCAATGTTGTAAATGATAAAGCGCGAGAGGCGATAACAAATATCAATGCTACAACTGGCGCGACTCGAGAAGAGAAACAAGAAGCGATAAATCGTGTCAATACACTTAAAAATAGAGCATTAACTGATATTGGTGTGACGTCTACTACTGCGATGGTCAATAGTATTAGAGACGATGCAGTCAATCAAATCGGCGCAGTTCAACCGCATGTAACGAAGAAACAAACTGCTACAGGTGTATTAAATGATTTAGCAACTGCTAAAAAGCAAGAAATTAATCAAAACACAAATGCAACAACTGAAGAAAAGCAAGTGGCTTTAAATCAAGTGGATCAAGAGTTAGCAACGGCAATTAATAATATAAATCAAGCTGATACAAATGCGGAAGTAGATCAAGCGCAACAATTAGGTACAAAAGCAATTAATGCGATTCAGCCAAATATTGTTAAAAAACCTGCAGCATTAGCACAAATCAATCAGCATTATAATGCTAAATTAGCTGAAATCAATGCTACACCAGATGCAACGAATGATGAGAAAAATGCTGCGATCAATACTTTAAATCAAGACAGACAACAAGCTATTGAAAGTATTAAACAAGCTAACACAAATGCAGAAGTAGACCAAGCTGCGACAGTAGCAGAGAATAATATCGATGCTGTTCAAGTTGATGTAGTAAAAAAACAAGCAGCGCGAGATAAAATCACTGCTGAAGTGGCGAAGCGTATTGAAGCGGTTAAACAAACACCTAATGCAACTGACGAAGAAAAGCAGGCTGCTGTTAATCAAATCAATCAACTTAAAGATCAAGCAATTAATCAAATTAATCAAAACCAAACAAATGATCAGGTAGACACAACTACAAATCAAGCGGTAAATGCTATAGATAATGTTGAAGCTGAAGTAGTAATTAAACCAAAGGCAATTGCAGATATTGAAAAAGCTGTTAAAGAAAAGCAACAGCAAATTGATAATAGTCTTGATTCAACAGATAATGAGAAAGAAGTTGCTTCACAAGCATTAGCTAAAGAAAAAGAAAAAGCACTTGCAGCTATTGACCAAGCTCAAACGAATAGTCAGGTGAATCAAGCAGCAACAAATGGTGTATCAGCGATTAAAATTATTCAACCTGAAACAAAAGTTAAACCAGCTGCACGTGAAAAAATCAATCAAAAAGCGAATGAATTACGTGCTAAGATTAATCAGGATAAAGAAGCAACAGCAGAAGAAAGACAAGTAGCACTAGATAAAATCAATGAATTTGTAAATCAAGCCATGACAGATATTACGAATAATAGAACAAATCAACAAGTTGATGATACAACAAGTCAAGCGCTTGATAGCATTGCTTTAGTGACGCCTGACCATATTGTTAGAGCAGCTGCTAGAGATGCAGTTAAGCAACAATATGAAGCTAAAAAGCGCGAAATTGAGCAAGCGGAACATGCGACTGATGAAGAAAAACAAGTTGCTTTAAATCAATTAGCGAATAATGAAAAACGTGCATTACAAAACATCGATCAAGCAATAGCGAATAATGATGTGAAACGTGTTGAAACAAATGGCATTGCTACACTAAAAGGTGTACAACCTCATATTGTAATTAAGCCTGAAGCACAACAAGCAATAAAAGCAAGTGCAGAAAATCAAGTAGAATCAATAAAAGATACACCACATGCAACAGTTGATGAATTAGATGAAGCGAATCAATTAATTAGCGACACACTCAAACAAGCGCAACAAGAAATAGAAAATACAAATCAAGATGCTGCTGTTACTGATGTTAGAAATCAAACAATCAAGGCAATAGAGCAAATAAAACCTAAAGTAAGACGTAAACGAGCTGCGCTTGATAGCATTGAAGAAAATAATAAAAATCAACTCGATGCAATCCGAAATACGTTGGATACTACTCAAGATGAAAGAGATGTTGCTATTGATACTTTAAATAAAATTGTAAATACAATTAAAAATGACATTGCACAAAACAAAACGAATGCAGAAGTGGATCGAACTGAGACTGATGGCAACGACAACATCAAAGTGATTTTACCTAAAGTTCAAGTTAAACCAGCAGCGCGTCAATCTGTTGGTGTAAAAGCCGAAGCTCAAAATGCACTAATCGATCAAAGCGATTTATCAACTGAAGAAGAAAGACTAGCTGCTAAACATTTAGTAGAACAAGCACTTAATCAGGCTATTGATCAGATCAATCATGCAGATAAGACTGCCCAAGTTAATCAAGATAGTATAAATGCTCAAAATATTATTTCAAAAATTAAACCAGCGACAACAGTTAAAGCAACAGCATTACAACAAATTCAAAATATCGCTACAAATAAAATTAATTTAATTAAAGCAAATAACGAAGCGACAGATGAAGAACAAAATATTGCAATAGCACAAGTTGAAAAAGAGTTAATTAAAGCTAAACAACAAATTGCTAGTGCAGTGACTAATGCAGATGTGGCATATTTATTGCATGATGAGAAAAACGAAATTCGTGAAATCGAACCTGTTATTAACAGAAAGGCGTCTGCTCGAGAACAATTGACAACATTATTCAACGATAAAAAACAAGCAATTGAAGCGAATATTCAAGCAACGGTAGAAGAAAGAAATAGTATATTAGCACAGTTACAAAATATTTATGACACTGCTATTGGACAAATTGATCAAGATCGTAGCAATGCACAAGTTGATAAAACAGCATCATTAAATCTACAAACAATACATGATTTAGATGTACATCCTATTAAAAAGCCAGATGCTGAAAAAACGATTAATGATGATCTTGCACGCGTCACTGCTTTAGTGCAAAATTATCGAAAAGTAAGTAATCGTAATAAGGCTGATGCATTAAAAGCTATAACTGCTTTAAAATTACAAATGGATGAAGAATTAAAAACAGCACGCACTAATGCTGATGTTGATGCAGTTTTAAAACGATTTAATGTTGCATTAAGCGATATAGAAGCAGTAATTACTGAAAAAGAAAATAGCTTACTGCGAATTGATAACATTGCTCAACAAACATATGCGAAATTCAAAGCGATCGCAACACCAGAACAATTAGCTAAAGTAAAAGTATTAATTGATCAATATGTTGCAGATGGCAATAGAATGATTGATGAAGATGCGACATTAAATGACATCAAACAACACACGCAATTCATTGTTGATGAAATTTTAGCAATTAAATTACCAGCTGAAGCGACGAAAGTATCACCAAAAGAAATTCAGCCAGCTCCAAAAGTTTGTACGCCTATTAAAAAAGAAGAGACACATGAATCGCGCAAAGTTGAAAAAGAACTTCCAAATACAGGTTCTGAAGGAATGGATTTACCATTGAAAGAATTTGCACTGATTACAGGTGCGGCTTTGTTAGCTAGAAGACGTACTAAAAACGAAAAAGAATCATAATTAACGAAATGACCTTAATATAACGACACTTTTTAGTGACTCAGTTATATTAAGGTCATTTTTATTTGAATGAAAAAGTTGATCTACTAAAGAGAATCGAACCAAATTTTATACTATTATTCCATTGATGCATGTGAGTAATGTCCGGCATATAATCCAGCGACATGTCCTGTTACGAGTGCACTTGTAATATTATAACCACCAGTATAACCATGTATATCTAATACTTCACCACATAAAAATAATCCCGGAACTAATTTAGACATCATTGTTTTAGGTTGAATTTCTTTAAGTGACACACCACCACCTGTGACAAATGCCTTATCTATAGGTAATGTCCCGTTCACCTTAAATACAAACCCTTTAAACATATTTACTAAGTCGTTCAATTGTTGATTTGATAAGTGATGTGATGTGGTATTTTCATCGATTCCTGCTTGTTCCAGCATGAACAGTAAGTAGCGCTCTTCAATTAGACCATGCAAACTGTTTTTAATGATTTTATCTGGTGTGTCCGATAATAATGATGTGATGTGTTGTTTTAATTGTTCATGGTTTAATTCAGGAAATGCATCGATTGCCATAGAAATGTGCTGTGTCTTTTGATTTTTTTGTTCTTTATAAACAAACTGACTACATCTTAATGCAGCTGGACCACTGATACCAAAATGAGTAAATAACATATCCATTTGATGACTGATGCGTTTTTTACCATTTTTCTTAAGTACTGACAATTCAACATCTTTTAAACTTAAACCTTTTAGACGATTGGATTTGATGAAAGGTTCAGCTGATGTAATTGGAACTTCGGTCGGGAATAACTCAGTAATGGTATGACCTAAATCTTGTGCGAACTTATAACCATCACCAGTTGAACCAGTTTGAGGGACACTTGTACCACCTGTAGCAATCACTAGCGAATGGCTTTCATAACTATTATTTTGAGTATGTACAGTGAAAGTTTGGTCTGTATTAACTTCGATTCTACTAACAGCTTCTTCTTCTTTAATCGTTACATGTTGGCGTTCGATAGTTGTCACTAATGTATCAACCACGTCTTGTGCTTTGTTGGAAACTGGAAACATACGCCCGTGATCTTCTTCTTTTAATTTAACACCCCTAGACTCAAAAAAATCTATGATGGATTCATTATCAAAAATTGAAAAGGGACTATATAAAAATTTCCCATTTCCAGGAATGTTCTTAATAATTTCAGCATATGGTAATCGATTAGTTACGTTACATCTACCGCCACCAGATATTTTGAGTTTACGACCTAGACCTTTCTTTTTTTCAATGAGTAACACACTGCTACTTTGTTCGCTTGCAGCTACTGCCGCCATTAAGCCGCTAGGTCCGCCTCCGATAATAATTGTTTGATACATATACGCTTCCTCCAAATTTGTTACTGGACATTCAATTGCTATTTTATAGTACTTTTTTAAACTTTGCTATATCTCTTGTGTTATGAGATGACAATTATGTTGAATATATTTATAATGTGAACTTCATAAAAAATGAAGATGTATGTGTATGATAAGAATGATTTTTCTACTGTTATGCGATGTTCATCTCAAATAGTAGTATAATGTTTATATGAAATTTCGTAATATTCTAATCAAAATCTAGTATTCAATGACAATGTGTTGATAATTTTGTTATGATAATTCATTGAATATACGACAATGAAATAAAGTTTTGTGATATATTCATAATAATGAAAAATGATTTTACAGAGAAACAGCTTTTAGTTTACAAAACTTTAATAAACATGAGATAGGGAGATTCGTAATGAGTGAAAGTAAAGAAATGGTGCGTGGAACCTTTTTAATTACCATTAGTATATTAATTACCAAGGTATTGGGCGTACTTTTTATCATTCCATTCAACTATTTAATTGGTGGACAAGAAAATATGGCGCCGTTCACATACGCTTATGCACCATATAATATTGCAATTGCAGTTGCGACAGCAGGTGTACCATTAGCAGCTTCGAAATATGTTGCGAAATATAATGCTATTGGGGCATATAAAGTAAGTCAGAAATTTTATAAATCGAGTTTTATTGTAATGAGTATTACCGGTGTTTTAGGTTTCTTGGTACTGTATTTCTTAGCACCTTATATTTCTGAATTAACATTAGCTAGAAACATTCATGATAAAAACGGTTGGTCAGTCGATGATATTACTTGGATTATAAGAATCATTAGTATGGTTGTTATCTTTATTCCTGTATTAGCGACATGGAGAGGGATATTCCAAGGTTATAAATCTATGGGGCCAACAGCAGTGTCAGAAGTAACTGAGCAAATTGCACGCGTGATTTTCATATTAATCGGAAGTTATTTAGTACTAAATGTCTTTGATGGCTCTATTTTATTAGCCAATGGTATTGCTACTTTTGCAGCAGCAGTTGGTGCGATTATTGGTATATTCACACTCTGGTATTACTGGAGAAAGCGTAAGCATAATATTGATCGTATGGTCGAATCTGATTACACAGATATAGATGTGTCATATGGCAAGATGTATAAAGAAATTATTGCTTATAGTATACCGTTCGTTATTGTAAGTTTGAATTATCCATTATTTAACTTAGTAGATCAATTTACACATAACGGTGCTTTATCTTTAGTTGGTATACCTTCACAGTTACAAGATATATTCTTTAATATGCTAAATATGTCAACTAATAAAATTGTAATGATTCCGACATCATTAAGTGCTGGTTTTGCAGTGAGTTTAATTCCTTATATTACAAAAACATTTGCAGAAGGTCGCTTACATGAAATGCATCATCAAATTAGAACATCTATTGGTGTATTAATGTTTATAACTGTTCCAGCTAGTATTGGAATTATGGCCTTGGCACAACCATTATTCACAGTTTTCTATGGTTACGATCCAATTGTTTTAGGTCATGACCCTAACCATGATGGTAGTCGCTTATTATTCTATTATGCGCCTGTAGCAATACTAATTTCACTATTAAGTGTAACGGCATCAATGTTACAAGGTATAGATAAACAGAAATTAACAGTTTATGTTATTTTAGCTT
Organism: Staphylococcus aureus; assembly: GCF_001027105.1. Taxonomy (GTDB): domain Bacteria; phylum Bacillota; class Bacilli; order Staphylococcales; family Staphylococcaceae; genus Staphylococcus; species Staphylococcus aureus. Next base: position 1,797,329 of record NZ_CP011526.1, on the reverse strand, counting down.
CTGTAGTTATCAAGTTAGCGTTAAACTATCCATTAATTATGTTATTCCATACACCTGGTGCAATTTTAAGTACTAGTATCGCATTATTATTTGCAATTGGATGTAATTTCTATATTCTTAAAAAATATGCGAAGTTTAAATTCAGCTATAGTTGGATTCATTTTGCAAAAATATTCTTGTATTCATTTATTATGATGCTAGGTGTAGAATTAGTATTTTTCCTTGCAAATCTATTCTTAGAACCTACTAAACTTGGTTACTTAATCATTATTATTTTAGGTGTTACAGTAGGTATTCTAATTTACGGTACAATCACAATTAAAACGCGTCTTGCGGACGAATTCTTAGGTGAAATTCCTGAAAAATTAAGACGTAGAGTTAGGTTTTTACGATGAGAATAGATAAATTTTTAGCAAATATGGGCGTCGGTACACGTAATGAGGTCAAACAGTTACTTAAAAAAGGCCTTGTAAATGTCAACGAACAAGTAATTAAATCACCAAAAACACATATAGAACCAGAAAACGATAAGATAACAGTTCGTGGAGAATTAATAGAATACATTGAAAATGTCTATATTATGTTAAATAAGCCAAAAGGTTATATATCAGCAACTGAAGATCATCATTCAAAAACCGTTATTGATTTAATACCTGAATACCAACATCTAAATATTTTTCCGGTTGGTCGTCTTGATAAAGATACAGAAGGGCTTTTATTGATAACGAATGATGGTGATTTTAATCATGAATTAATGAGTCCAAACAAACATGTTTCTAAAAAATATGAAGTTATTTCAGCAAATCCTATCACTGAAGACGACATTCAAGCTTTTAAAGAGGGTGTAACACTGACTGATGGCAAGGTTAAGCCTGCAATATTAACTTATATTGATAATCAAACGTCACACGTAACAATTTATGAAGGAAAATATCATCAAGTTAAACGAATGTTTCATAGCATTCAAAATGAGGTATTACATTTAAGACGTATCAAAATTGCTGATTTAGAATTGGACAGCAATTTAGATTCAGGAGAATATCGTTTATTAACTGAAAATGATTTTGACAAATTAAATTATAAATAAAAGGGAGACGATTGATATGGCAAAAGGTAATTTATTTAAAGCGATTTTAGGTATAGGTGGCGCTGTAGCAGCTGTACTTGTTACACGTAAAGATAGTCGTGACAAGCTGAAAGCAGAATATAATAAATATAAACAAGATCCTCAAAGCTATAAAGATAATGCTAAGGATAAAGCGACGCAATTAGGAACAATTGCTAATGAAACAATTAAAGAAGTAAAAACAAATCCGAAAGAATATGCTAATAGATTAAAAAATAATCCAAAAGCATTTTTCAAAGAAGAAAAATCAAAATTTACCGAATATGACAATAAGACTGACGAAAGTATTGAAAAAGGTAAATTTGATGATGAAGGTGGCGCAGCACCAAATAATAATTTACGTATCGTCACTGAAGAAGATTTAAAAAAGAATAAAAATGCATTATCTGATAAAGAATAAGATGTGAGTAGGACAGAAATGATAAGGGAGTGGGACAGAAATCATATTTTAGCAAAATTTATTTCGTCGTCCCACCCCGGCAAGGTTGACTAGAATTGAAAAAAGCTTGTTACAAGCGTATTTTCATTCAGTCAACTACTGCCAATATAATATTGTAAACTATAGGACATTTATTAGTGTTTCAGGTTCTTTATCGTTAGTCATAGCTAATATGCATATAGAAAGAAGAATACATGCGTGAAACTCATTCATAAGAAATACTAATATCTAAAGAAAACGTATTTCTTTATCTTTTCGAAATTCTCTGTGTTGGGGCCCTTACCCCAACTTGCACATTATTGAAAGCTGACTATTGGCCAGCTTCTGTGTTGGGGCCCCGCCAACTTGCACATTATTGAAAGCTGACTATTGGCCAGCTTCTGTGTTGGGGCCCCGCCAACTTGCATTGTCTGTAGAATTTCTTTTCGAAATTCTCTGTGTTGGGGCCCTTACCCCAACTTGCACATTATTGAAAGCTGACTATTGGCCAGCTTCTGTGTTGGGGCCCTTACCCCAACTTGCACATTATTGAAAGCTAACTATTGGCCAGCTTCTATGTTGGGGCCCCGCCAACTTGCATTGTCTGTAGAATTTCTTTTCGAAATTCTCTATGTTGGGGCCCCGGGGCGCATTTTCGTTCGGTTAATTACTGTCAATATTAAATTGTGTGCCTAGTACATTGACTTATATCTCGAGCTCTTGAATATGTGTATTTTAAATATATAAATTAAAAAAGGAACAAAGCAGCTATTTATGATTTGTGTCATATCAATAGCATCGTTTTGTTCCTTTTTATTATTTTCTGACATCTTATTGTAGTTTTTATATCTTTTCATGTAAAATAGAATTTAACTTATAGAAAAAAGGAAGTCGATTTCGAATGTGGAAAGAAAAAGTTCAACAATACGAAGATCAAATCATTAATGACTTAAAAGGATTATTAGCAATTGAAAGTGTGAGAGATGATGCAAAAGCATCAGAAGACGCACCAGTTGGTCCAGGTCCTCGTAAGGCATTAGACTACATGTATGAAATTGCACATAGAGATGGATTTACAACACATGATGTGGATCATATTGCAGGAAGAATTGAGGCAGGTAAAGGAAATGACGTATTAGGTATCTTATGTCATGTTGACGTTGTTCCTGCTGGTGATGGATGGGATAGTAATCCGTTCGAGCCGGTTGTAACAGAAGATGCTATCATAGCTAGAGGTACACTTGATGACAAAGGTCCAACAATTGCTGCTTATTATGCAATTAAGATATTAGAAGATATGAATGTGGATTGGAAGAAACGTATTCATATGATTATTGGTACGGATGAAGAATCTGATTGGAAATGTACGGATCGCTATTTTAAAACAGAAGAAATGCCAACATTAGGTTTTGCACCAGATGCAGAATTTCCATGTATTCATGGTGAAAAAGGCATTACAACATTTGATTTAGTTCAAAATAAACTTACTGAAGATCAAGATGAACCTGATTATGAATTAATAACTTTTAAATCTGGTGAACGTTACAACATGGTACCTGATCATGCAGAAGCAAGAGTGCTTGTTAAAGAAAATATGACAGATGTTATTCAAGACTTTGAGTACTTTTTAGAACAAAATCATTTACAAGGTGATAGTACTGTTGATAGTGGCATTCTAGTTTTAACAGTTGAAGGTAAAGCGGTTCATGGTATGGATCCATCTATCGGTGTGAATGCGGGTCTTTACTTACTAAAATTCTTAGCATCATTAAATCTTGATAATAATGCACAAGCGTTTGTAGCATTTAGTAATCGCTACTTATTTAATTCAGATTTTGGTGAAAAGATGGGAATGAAATTCCATACAGATGTCATGGGTGACGTGACAACTAACATTGGTGTTATTACATATGATAATGAAAACGCAGGTCTTTTCGGTATCAACTTACGCTACCCAGAAGGATTTGAATTTGAAAAAGCTATGGATCGTTTTGCAAATGAGATTCAACAATATGGCTTTGAAGTGAAATTAGGTAAAGTCCAACCACCACATTATGTTGATAAAAATGATCCTTTTGTACAAAAGTTAGTTACTGCATATAGAAATCAAACAAATGATATGACTGAACCTTATACTATAGGTGGCGGTACTTATGCGAGAAACTTAGACAAGGGTGTAGCATTTGGCGCAATGTTTAGTGATTCTGAAGATTTAATGCATCAGAAAAATGAATATATCACTAAAAAACAGTTATTTAACGCAACTAGTATTTACTTAGAAGCAATTTATTCATTATGCGTGGAGGAATAATATATGGAAAAAATTTTTTTAAATGGTGAGTTTGTAAGTCCAAGTGAAGCAAAGGTTTCATACAACGACAGAGGATACGTATTTGGCGATGGTATTTATGAATACATTCGAGTATATAATGGTAAGTTATTTACAGTAACAGAACATTATGAAAGATTTTTACGTAGTGCCAATGAGATTGGTTTAGATTTAAATTATTCTGTAGAAGAATTAATTGAACTATCTCGTAAATTAGTTGATATGAATCAAATTGAAACTGGGGCAATTTATATTCAAGCAACGCGTGGTGTAGCTGAAAGGAATCATAGCTTCCCGACACCTGAAGTAGAACCAGCAATTGTTGCTTATACAAAGAGTTATGATCGTCCTTATGATCATTTAGAAAATGGTGTGAATGGTGTTACCGTTGAAGATATCCGATGGTTACGTTGCGACATTAAAAGCTTGAACTTATTAGGAAATGTATTAGCAAAAGAATATGCTGTGAAATATAATGCAGTTGAAGCAATTCAACATCGAGGTGAAACTGTAACTGAAGGATCTTCAAGTAATGCTTATGCAATTAAAGACGGTGTGATTTATACACATCCGATTAACAACTATATTCTTAATGGTATTACACGAATTGTAATTAAAAAAATTGCCGAAGACTATAACATCCCATTTAAAGAAGAAACGTTTACTGTAGATTTCTTGAAAAACGCAGATGAAGTTATTGTTTCAAGTACTTCAGCTGAGGTTACACCTGTTATTAAATTAGATGGTGAACCAGTTAATGATGGTAAAGTTGGCCCAATTACACGTCAACTACAAGAAGGATTTGAAAAGTATATAGAGTCACACAGTATTTAAAATTCTTTCATCATATTTTTAGATTAAATTACTTAAATTTATCAACTTTCGTAAGTGAATTATGTTATAATTTAAAACGAAGCTTAAAAGTGTTGTTTAGAAAACACATATTAGTAAAAAGTGCCATTTTGTTTCTCATTTTCAGTTGAAATATAATGATAAAAATTATAAAATTTTCTATGAGTTACAAATATGATGTGCATCATATTTTACTAAGTACGTAAATGTTACAGTTCATAAATTTATGCTAACCATGAAAATGGGATAGCAATTATTTTGAAAACTAGAGTTTATCGCCTACAGAGATTCAAAAACATGTAGTTTTAGACACGGTAACATTATATGTCAAGTAAGTGACTATAGAATGTATGGTGTCAATGACAGACATTACGATTTAAATTTAGTCGTGTAATGTAGGCATTGGTTGAGGATTTACAATAATTATCTGGACATAATATTTGTACCAGTATGGTGTTATAAATTAGAATATATGGCTCTTGAAAAACCTATTTCTAGAGCCATTTTCTAATTGAAAGTGAGGTGGACGAGTTGGAGCAGTTTTATCAATTAGGGTGGACACTTGATTCAGCAGGTGGTGCATCTGGTGAAGCATATATGGCTGAACAAGATGGACAAAAGTTGTTTTTAAAACGAAATTCAAATCCATTTATTGCGGCATTATCAGCAGAAGGTATTGTGCCCAAATTAGTATGGACGAAACGCATAGAAACAGGCGAGGTTGTTACAGCACAACATTGGAAAAATGGGCGTGAACTATCTTCAAACGAAATGAAGCAAACAAGAGTTGCACATTTATTAAAGAAGATACACAATTCTAGACCTTTATTAAGTATGTTAAAGCGTATGGAAATGGAACCTATTACTCCTGAGATTATGCTTAATAAAATTAATGCCTCTTTATCAAGAGAAGTTTTAACACATCATATTGTGAGAAAATCATTAACCTATTTAGAAGAGCATATACCGAGTTTAGATTCGCGTTTTTTCACTGTTGTACATGGTGATGTGAATCATAATAATTGGTTATTATCCGATCGAGATGAACTATTTTTAGTTGATTGGGAAGGTGCAATGATTGCAGACCCGGCAATTGATATCGGAATGCTGCTTTACAACTATGTTCCACAACAACAATGGTCTGAATGGCTTGAAACATATGGTGTTCAAGAGAGCTTGAATTTAAATAAACGTATGAAATGGTATACGGTAATTCAATCTATAGGTCTTGTTCAATGGTATGAAGAGCAAAAAAGATATAAGGATATGAACACTTGGCTTAAATTCCTAAATGAAGTTATGAATAGTAACATGTTTATTTAAGAGGAGAATAAAATATGAGAGTTCGATACAAACCATGGGCTGAAGATTATTTAAAAGATCATCCTGAATTGGTTGACATGGACGGTCAACATGCAGGGAAAATGACTGAATGGTTTGATAAAACGCAACCGATACACATTGAAATTGGTTCGGGTATGGGGCAGTTTATTACAACATTAGCTGCTCAAAATCCTCATATTAACTATATTTCAATGGAACGTGAGAAAAGTATCGTTTATAAAGTATTGGATAAAGTTAAAGAGATGGGTTTAACAAATTTAAAGATTATTTGTAATGACGCCATTGAATTAAATGAATATTTTAAAGACGGCGAAGTTTCGCGTATTTATTTGAACTTTTCAGATCCATGGCCAAAAAATCGTCATGCAAAACGACGTTTAACGTATCATACGTTTTTAGCGTTGTATCAACAAATCTTAAATGATGAAGGAGATTTACATTTTAAAACTGATAACAGAGGACTATTTGCCTACAGTTTAGAAAGTATGTCTCAATTTGGAATGTATTTTACAAAAATAAATCTAAATTTACATCAAGAAGACGATGGCAGTAATATTTTAACAGAATATGAAAAGAAATTTTCGGATAAAGGGTCACGTATTTATCGTATGGAAGCGAAATTCCATTCACAAAAATAGAGCACTTATGAGGGTATGTACACATACAATCATAAGTGTTTTTTCGTACTATAATGGTTCTATAGATAAAGGTTCTATAATAAATCGGACTGATGGAAAAAGTTTTTAACTTTTCATCTGTCCGATTTTTTGATTTTGAATATAAAAAAAGCGCAATTATCTCTATAATTAAAAGTGACTAAACAAATAACTAAAGGAGATAATGCGCCTATGAACAATGTTATACTAAATACCTTTGATTTAAAAGAATAAAGCTTGCATTTTACTTGTAAATTTTAATTATTAATTTAAAATTACAGGCCGATGGTTATGATGCATTTACATATAATATGATTGCATTAATCTTTATAAGTAGTTAGAAGTGTATTAGTGTGGGGCGTTTCGTTTTTGTTCGCATTTATGAATAGTGATATGATGTAATAAACACATGCTAATTGTAATAACGAATACAGAAAGAATAGGTGATGTTATGAAAATCGGGGATATATCTATTCATTATCTAAATGGTGGCAATACAAAAATGGATGGCGGTGCAATGTTTGGTGTTGTTCCGAAGCCGTTGTGGTCAAAGCAATACAATGCAAATGAACGAAATCAAATCAATTTACCGACACATCCAATTTTGATTCAAACGGCTCAATATAATTTGATTATAGATGCAGGTATTGGTAATGGTAAATTATCTGAAAAGCAATTACGTAATTTTGGAGTAGATGAAGAAAGTCATATAATTGCTGATTTGGCAAATTATAATTTAACGCCAAAGGATATTGATTATGTGCTAATGACACATATGCATTTTGATCATGCTGCCGGTTTGACTGATCAAGCAGGACATGCAATTTTTGAAAATGCGATTCATGTTGTGCAACAAGATGAGTGGCATGAGTTTATTGCACCTAATATAAGAAGTAAATCAACTTACTGGGATAAGAATAAAGGCGATTATAGTAACAAGTTGATTTTATTCGAAAAACATTTTGAACCGGTTCTGGGTATCAAGATGCAACATAGTGGAGGTCATAGCTTTGGCCACACGATTATTACGATTGAAAGTCAAGGAGATAAAGCAGTTCATATGGGTGATATATTCCCAACTACTGCACATAAAAATCCTCTATGGGTAACGGCATATGATGATTATCCTATGCAATCGATTCGTGAAAAAGAACGCATGATACCATATTTTATTCAGCAACAATATTGGTTCTTGTTTTATCATGATGAAAACTACTTTGCTGTAAAATACAGCGATAATGGTGAAAACATAGATGCATATATTTTACGTGAAACATTAGTTGATAATAACTAAAATAAAGATGTATTACTAAACAAATTTTCAAAAATAAAAAATTGAGCCACATCCAATCTTACTAATTAGGGTGTGGCTCATTTTTAAGTTTTACGATCCAAATCAAATATGGATAAAATTCGTATTAACGCTCTACAATGTTAATGACTTCACCAGTATATGCATCTGCATAAAAATCATAATGAATATTTTGACCATTTTTAATAGTTGTAATTCCACCTTGATAAACTAAACGGTATTTATCAGTTTCAGGATGAACGAATGGTTCATAAACGATATATGAGCCTTTGACATTCATAAAATATGATTTTACTTCATTAAGTACTTTAACGGGATTATAGCGTTTACGATTAATAAATTGGATGATTGAAATGGTAGAAATAATTACAATGGCTACTGCAATTATTGTTGGAATTATATATTTCAGTTTAGTCATCATTTATGCTCCCTTGATTTCAAATTCATATCATTAGTTTACCATATTGAAGATGATATAATAACTTATAAGGAGTGAGAACTTTTATGAACATAAATAAAAAAGTAACATTACAACGAATTCAAACTTTAACTGAGCTTCATGGGGCACCAGGTTTTGAAGAAGAAGTAAAAAATTATATGACTCAGCAAATGGCGCCGTACGTAGATGAATTTATTGAAAATCGTATGGGTGGATTTTTTGGTGTGAAAAAATCTAAAAATCCAAATGCAAAACGTGTAATGATTGCAGCACATATGGATGAAATCGGATTTATGATTACAAATATCACTAAAAATGGAATGATTCAATTCACAAATTTAGGTGGTGTTGCAAATGATATTTGGCAAGGACAACGCTTAGTAATTAAAAATAGAAATGGCGATAAAATTATCGGTGTTGTTTCTAATATACCTAAACATTTTCGTACTGGTAGTGAAGGTGCACCGGAAATTAAAGATTTAACATTAGATATAGGTGCTCAAAATGAAGATGAGGTGCGTGAGCGCGGAATAGATATAGGAGATACAATTGTACCTCACACGCCATTCACACAGTTATCTGAACATCGATATAGTGCTAAAGCATGGGATAATCGTTATGGTTGTGTCTTGGCAATTGAAATACTAGAATTATTAAAAGATATAGAATTAGATGTAGACTTGTATGTTGGCGCAAATGTTCAAGAAGAGGTTGGATTACGAGGTGCGAAAGCATCTGCAGAGATGATAGACCCAGACGTTGCATTTGTAGTTGATTGTTCACCTGCCAATGACGTTAAAGGAAACCAACCATTATCTGGTGAACTTGGTAAAGGGACGTTAATTCGCATAAAAGACGGTACAATGATTTTAAAGCCTGTATTTAGAGACTATTTATTAAAGTTAGTAGAAGCACATGACATTGAACATCAATACTATATGTCACCAGGTGGAACAGATGGTGGAGAAATTCATAAAGCTAATATTGGTATTCCGACTGCAGTTATTGGTGTATGTGCACGATATATTCATAGTACAGACTCAGTATTTGATATAAGAGACTATTTTGCAGCTAGATCTTTACTTTCAGAAGCCATTTGTAATTTAGATAATAATCAAATAGAAACATTACAATATAAATAATCGGGTAATAACAACTATTATCTCTAAATAGTTATATATAATCATTAATTAAGGAGACATAAAAATGAAACAACTTGAATCAGAACAACAATTTGAATCTTTAAAACAAGGTGCTACAGTATTTGAATTCACTGCAGGCTGGTGTCCAGATTGTAGAGTGATAGAACCAGATTTACCGGAATTAGAAGCGAGATATCCTATGTTTGACTTCGTATCAGTAGACCGTGATAAATTTATGGATATTTGTATTGAAAATGGTATTATGGGTATTCCAAGTTTTCTAGTATATAAAAATGGAGAACTGCTTGGAAGTTATATTGGAAAAGAACGAAAATCAATTGAACAGATAGATGCATTTTTAGCTCAATACGTGTAATTTAGACTAGAGAAAAACGGGGTAATACTCGTTTTTCTCTGTTACTATGTGTTGATTTATTGTAAACTATTATAAGGTGCGAAATTAGGAGTGTTACATATGAATACCTTTCAAATGAGAGATAAATTAAAGGAACGTTTAAGCCATTTAGACGTTGATTTTAAATTTAATCGTGAAGAAGAAACTTTGCGTATTTATCGAACAGATAATAACAAAGGTATCACGATTAAACTTAACGCTATAGTCGCAAAATATGAAGATAAAAAAGAAAAAATTGTAGATGAAATTGTTTATTACGTTGATGAAGCTATTGCACAAATGGCAGATAAAACCCTTGAGAGTATATCATCTAGTCAAATTATGCCTGTCATTAGAGCGACTAGCTTTGATAAAAAAACTAAACAAGGTGTTCCTTTTATCTATGATGAGCATACTGCAGAAACAGCAGTTTATTATGCAGTCGATTTAGGGAAATCATATCGTCTAATTGACGAAAGCATGTTAGAGGATTTGAAGTTAACTGAACAACAAATAAGAGAAATGTCTCTGTTTAATGTTAGAAAATTGTCAAATTCATATACGACTGATGAAGTAAAAGGTAATATTTTTTATTTTATTAACTCAAATGACGGGTATGATGCAAGTAGGATACTAAATACTGCATTTTTAAATGAAATTGAGGCACAATGTCAAGGCGAAATGCTCGTAGCAGTGCCACACCAAGATGTGTTAATTATTGCAGATATACGCAATAAAACAGGATATGATGTGATGGCACATTTAACAATGGAATTTTTCACTAAAGGTCTAGTTCCAATTACATCATTATCCTTTGGATATAAACAGGGTCATCTTGAACCGATATTTATTTTAGGTAAAAATAATAAACAAAAAAGAGATCCAAACGTGATTCAGCGTTTAGAAGCAAATCGTCGTAAATTTAATAAAGATAAATAGAAATAATTGGATAAGGAGTTTTGTCATAATGAATTTATTTTACAATCCTAAATATGTAGGAGATGTCGCATTTTTACAAATTGAACCAGTTGAAGGTGAATTAAACTACAATAAAAAAGGTAATGTTGTTGAAATTACTAATGAAGGTAATGTTGTAGGTTATAATATTTTTGAAATTTCAAAAGATATAACAATTGAAGAAAAAGGTCATATTAAATTAACTGATGAACTTGTAAATGTATTCCAAAAGCGTATTTCAGAAGCTGGTTTTGATTATAAATTAAATGCTGATCTATCACCGAAATTTGTAGTTGGCTACGTTGAAACTAAAGACAAACATCCTGATGCAGATAAATTAAGTGTACTAAATGTAAACGTTGGAAATGACACATTACAAATTGTATGTGGCGCGCCTAACGTTGAAGCTGGACAGAAAGTTGTTGTTGCTAAAGTAGGTGCAGTGATGCCTAGCGGTATGGTAATTAAAGATGCTGAATTACGTGGTGTTGCCTCAAGCGGTATGATTTGTTCAATGAAAGAATTGAATTTACCTAATGCACCTGAAGAAAAAGGTATTATGGTATTAAATGACAGCTATGAAATTGGACAAGCATTTTTTGAATAATTAAGGAAGGTAGTGAAAATATGAGCTGGTTTGATAAATTATTCGGCGAAGATAATGATTCAAATGATGACTTGATTCATAGAAAGAAAAAAAGACGTCAAGAATCACAAAATATAGATAACGATCATGACTCATTACTGCCTCAAAATAATGATATTTATAGTCGTCCGAGGGGAAAATTCCGTTTTCCTATGAGCGTAGCTTATGAAAATGAAAATGTTGAACAATCTGCAGATACTATTTCAGATGAAAAAGAACAATACCATCGAGACTATCGCAAACAAAGCCACGATTCTCGTTCACAAAAACGACATCGCCGTAGAAGAAATCAAACAACTGAAGAACAAAATTATAGTGAACAACGTGGGAATTCTAAAATATCACAGCAAAGTATAAAATATAAAGATCATTCACATTACCATACGAATAAGCCAGGTACATATGTTTCTGCAATTAATGGTATTGAGAAGGAAACGCACAAGCCAAAAACACATAATATGTATTCTAATAATACAAATCATCGTGCTAAAGATTCAACTCCAGATTATCACAAAGAAAGTTTCAAGACTTCAGAGGTACCGTCAGCTATTTTTGGCACAATGAAACCTAAAAAGTTAGAAAATGGTCGTATCCCTGTAAGTAAACCTTCAGAAAAAGTTGAGTCAGATAAACAAAAATATGATAAATATGTAGCTAAGACGCAAACGTCTCAAAATAAACAATTAGAACAAGAAAAACAAAATGATAGTGTTGTCAAACAAGGAACTGCATCTAAATCATCTGATGAAAATGTATCATCAACAACAAAATCAATGCCTAATTATTCAAAAGTTGATAATACTATCAAAATTGAAAATATTTATGCTTCACAAATTGTTGAAGAAATTAGACGTGAACGAGAACGTAAAGTGCTTCAAAAGCGTCGATTTAAAAAAGCGTTGCAACAAAAGCGTGAAGAACATAAAAACGAAGAGCAAGATGCAATACAACGTGCAATTGATGAAATGTATGCTAAACAAGCGGAACGCTATGTTGGTGATAGTTCATTAAATGATGATAGTGACTTAACAGATAATAGTACAGATGCTAGTCAGCTTCATACAAATGGCATAGAGAATGAAACTGTATCAAATGATGAAAATAAACAAGCGTCAATACAAAATGAAGACACTAATGACACTCATGTAGATGAAAGTCCATACAATTATGAGGAAGTTAGTTTGAATCAAGTATCGACAACAAAACAATTGTCAGATGATGAAGTTACGGTTTCGAATGTAACGTCTCAACATCAATCAGCACTACAACATAACGTTGAAGTAAATGATAAAGATGAACTAAAAAATCAATCCAGATTAATTGCTGATTCAGAAGAAGATGGAGCAACGAATAAAGAAGAATATTCAGGAAGTCAAATCGATGATGCAGAATTTTATGAATTAAATGATACAGAAGTAGATGAGGATACTACTTCAAATATCGAAGATAATACCAATAGAAACGCGTCTGAAATGCATGTAGACGCTCCTAAAACGCAAGAGTACGCAGTAACTGAATCTCAAGTAAATAATATCGATAAAACGGTTGATAATGAAATTGAATTAGCACCGCGTCATAAAAAAGATGACCAAACAAACTTAAGTGTCAACTCATTGAAAACGAATGATGTGAATGATAATCATGTTGTGGAAGATTCAAGCATGAATGAAATAGAAAAGAATAACGCAGAAATTACAGAAAATGTGCAAAACGAAGCAGCTGAAAGTGAACAAAATGTCGAAGAGAAAACTATTGAAAACGTAAATCCAAAGAAACAGACTGAAAAGGTTTCAACTTTAAGTAAAAGACCATTTAATGTTGTCATGACGCCATCTGATAAAAAGCGTATGATGGATCGTAAAAAGCATTCAAAAGTCAATGTGCCTGAATTAAAGCCTGTACAAAGTAAGCAAGCTGTGAGTGAAAGAATGCCTGCGAGTCAAGCCACACCATCATCAAGATCTGATTCACAAGAGTCAAATACAAATGCATATAAAACAAATAATATGACATCAAACAATGTTGAGAACAATCAACTTATTGGTCATGCAGAAACAGAAAATGATTATCAAAATGCACAACAATATTCAGAGCAGAAACCTTCTGTTGATTCAACTCAAACGGAAATATTTGAAGAAAGTCAAGATGATAATCAATTGGAAAATGAGCAAGTTGATCAATCAACTTCGTCTTCAGTTTCAGAAGTAAGCGACATAACTGAAGAAAGCGAAGAAACAACACATCCAAACAATACTAGTGGACAACAAGATAATGATGATCAACAAAAAGATTTACAGTCATCATTTTCAAATAAAAATGAAGATACAGCTAATGAAAATAGACCTCGGACGAACCAACAAGATGTTGCAACAAATCAAGCTGTACAAACATCTAAGCCGATGATTCGTAAAGGCCCAAATATTAAATTGCCAAGTGTTTCATTACTAGAAGAACCACAAGTTATTGAGTCGGACGAGGACTGGATTACAGATAAAAAGAAAGAACTGAATGACGCATTATTTTACTTTAATGTACCTGCAGAAGTACAAGATGTAACTGAAGGTCCAAGTGTTACAAGATTTGAATTATCAGTTGAAAAAGGTGTTAAAGTTTCAAGAATTACGGCATTACAAGATGACATTAAAATGGCATTGGCAGCGAAAGATATTCGTATAGAAGCGCCTATTCCAGGAACTAGTCGTGTTGGTATTGAAGTTCCGAACCAAAATCCAACGACAGTCAACTTACGTTCTATTATTGAATCTCCAAGTTTTAAAAATGCTGAATCTAAATTAACAGTTGCGATGGGGTATAGAATTAATAATGAACCATTACTTATGGATATTGCTAAAACGCCACACGCACTAATTGCAGGTGCAACTGGATCAGGGAAATCAGTTTGTATCAATAGTATTTTGATGTCTTTACTATATAAAAATCATCCTGAGGAATTAAGATTATTACTTATCGATCCAAAAATGGTTGAATTAGCTCCTTATAATGGTTTGCCACATTTAGTTGCACCGGTAATTACAGATGTCAAAGCAGCTACACAGAGTTTAAAATGGGCCGTAGAAGAAATGGAACGACGTTATAAGTTATTTGCACATTACCATGTACGTAATATAACAGCATTTAACAAAAAAGCACCATATGATGAAAGAATGCCAAAAATTGTCATTGTAATTGATGAGTTGGCTGATTTAATGATGATGGCTCCGCAAGAAGTTGAACAGTCTATTGCTAGAATTGCTCAAAAAGCGAGAGCATGTGGTATTCATATGTTAGTAGCTACGCAAAGACCATCTGTCAATGTAATTACAGGTTTAATTAAAGCCAACATACCAACAAGAATTGCATTTATGGTATCATCAAGTGTAGATTCGAGAACGATATTAGACAGTGGTGGAGCAGAACGCTTGTTAGGATATGGCGATATGTTATATCTTGGTAGCGGTATGAATAAACCGATTAGAGTTCAAGGTACATTTGTTTCTGATGACGAAATTGATGATGTTGTTGATTTTATCAAACAACAAAGAGAACCGGACTATCTATTTGAAGAAAAAGAATTGTTGAAAAAAACACAAACACAATCACAAGATGAATTATTTGATGATGTTTGTGCATTTATGGTTAATGAAGGACATATTTCAACATCATTAATCCAAAGACATTTCCAAATTGGCTATAATAGAGCAGCAAGAATTATCGATCAATTAGAGCAACTCGGTTATGTTTCGAGTGCTAATGGTTCAAAACCAAGGGATGTTTATGTTACGGAAGCAGATTTAAATAAAGAATAATTATGAGTAAGGAGTTTTATATAATGACACACTATCATTTTGTCGGAATTAAAGGTTCTGGCATGAGTTCATTAGCACAAATCATGCATGATTTAGGACATGAAGTTCAAGGATCGGATATTGAGAACTACGTATTTACAGAAGTTGCTCTTAGAAATAAGGGGATAAAAATATTACCATTTGATGCTAATAACATAAAAGAAGATATGGTAGTTATACAAGGTAATGCATTCGCGAGTAGCCATGAAGAAATAGTACGTGCACATCAATTGAAATTAGATGTTGTAAGTTATAATGATTTTTTAGGACAGATTATTGATCAATATACTTCAGTAGCTGTAACTGGTGCACATGGTAAAACTTCTACAACAGGTTTATTATCACATGTTATGAATGGTGATAAAAAGACTTCATTTTTAATTGGTGATGGCACAGGTATGGGATTGCCTGAAAGTGATTATTTCGCTTTTGAGGCATGTGAATATAGACGTCACTTTTTAAGTTATAAACCTGATTACGCAATTATGACAAATATTGATTTCGATCATCCTGATTATTTTAAAGATATTAATGATGTTTTTGATGCATTCCAAGAAATGGCACATAATGTTAAAAAAGGTATTATTGCTTGGGGTGATGATGAACATCTACGTAAAATTGAAGCAGATGTTCCAATTTATTATTATGGATTTAAAGATTCGGATGACATTTATGCTCAAAATATTCAAATTACGGATAAAGGTACTGCTTTTGATGTGTATGTGGATGGTGAGTTTTATGATCACTTCCTGTCTCCACAATATGGTGACCATACAGTTTTAAATGCATTAGCTGTAATTGCGATTAGTTATTTAGAGAAGCTAGATGTTACAAATATTAAAGAAGCATTAGAAACGTTTGGTGGTGTTAAACGTCGTTTCAATGAAACTACAATTGCAAATCAAGTTATTGTAGATGATTATGCACACCATCCAAGAGAAATTAGTGCTACAATTGAAACAGCACGAAAGAAATATCCACATAAAGAAGTTGTTGCAGTATTTCAACCACACACTTTCTCTAGAACACAGGCATTTTTAAATGAATTTGCAGAAAGTTTAAGTAAAGCAGATCGTGTATTCTTATGTGAAATTTTTGGATCAATTAGAGAAAATACTGGCGCATTAACGATACAAGATTTAATTGATAAAATTGAAGGTGCATCGTTAATTAATGAAGATTCTATTAATGTATTAGAACAATTTGATAATGCTGTTATTTTATTTATGGGTGCAGGTGATATTCAAAAATTACAAAATGCATATTTAGATAAATTAGGCATGAAAAATGCGTTTTAATATGTTTATAATAGAGTAGTATGGGTATTTATTATTAATGACATTATTACATGTTAATTAGGAGGCGTTTTTAATGGATTGGATTTTACCAATTGCTGGAATTATCGCTGCGATTGCATTCTTAATTTTATGTATCGGTATCGTAGCTGTATTAAATTCTGTTAAGAAAAACTTAGATTATGTTGCAAAAACACTTGACGGTGTAGAAGGTCAAGTTCAAGGTATTACTCGTGAAACAACAGATTTACTTCATAAAGTAAACCGTTTAACTGAGGATATCCAAGGTAAAGTAGATCGTTTAAACTCAGTTGTAGATGCTGTTAAAGGTATCGGTGACTCAGTACAAACGTTAAACAGCTCTGTAGATCGTGTAACAAATTCAATTACACATAATATTTCTCAAAATGAAGATAAAATCTCACAAGTTGTTCAATGGTCAAATGTTGCAATGGAAATTGCAGACAAATGGCAAAATAGACACTACCGTCGTGGAAGTGCAAATTACAAAGCTAATAATGTAGCAACTGATGCAAATCATAGCTATACTTCTAGAGTAGATAAATAATTAATAATTAAACAAATGCACTTAAATGAGGTTGTTACTTATTTAAGTGCATTTGTTATAGGAGGATATACAAATGACGCAGCAACAAAATGATAAAAGAACATTAAAAAATAAACACACTTATCAAAATGAACCACTACCAAACCGTAAAGATTTTGTTGTTAGTTTTATAACTGGCGCGCTTGTTGGTTCAGCTTTAGGTTTGTATTTTAAAAATAAAGTTTATCAAAAAGCAGATGATTTAAAAGTCAAAGAACAAGAACTGTCGCAAAAGTTTGAAGAAAGAAAAACGCAACTTGAAGAAACGGTTGCCTATACAAAAGAACGTGTTGAAGGATTTTTAAACAAATCTAAAAATGAGCAAGCGGCATTAAAGGCACAACAAGCAGCGATAAAAGAAGAAGCAAGTGCAAATAATTTAAGTGATACATCACAAGAAGCACAAGAGATTCAAGAAGCTAAAAGAGAAGCACAAGCAGAGAAAGACAGTGACACATTAACTAAAGATGCAAGTGCAGCAAAGGTAGAAGTATCAAAACCAGAGTCACAAGCTGAAAGATTAGCAAACGCTGCAAAACAGAAGCAAGCTAAATTAACACCAGGTTCAAAAGAGAGTCAATTAACTGAAGCGTTATTTGCAGAAAAACCAGTTGCTAAAAATGACTTGAAAGAAATTCCTCAATTAGTTACTAAAAAGAATGATGTATCAGAGACAGAGACGGTTAATATAGATAATAAAGACACTGTTAAACAAAAAGAAGCTAAATTTGAAAATGGTGTTATTACACGTAAAGCTGATGAAAAAACAACTAATAATACAGCTGTTGACAAGAAATCAGGTAAACAATCTAAAAAAACAACACCTTCAAATAAACGAAATGCATCAAAAGCATCTACAAATAAAACTTCAGGTCAGAAAAAGCAACATAATAAGAAATCATCACAAGGTGCAAAGAAACAAAGTAGTTCAAGTAAGTCAACTCAAAAGAATAATCAAACTAGTAATAAGAATTCAAAAACAACAAATGCTAAATCATCCAATGCATCAAAAACGCCAAATGCTAAAGTTGAGAAAGCTAAAAGTAAAATAGAGAAACGTACATTCAATGACTAAGATTACTAAAATCGTTGAATAATCAATCATAGCAGTAAGCTATGTAATATATTTTTAAAAATTGAATTTCAAAATAAAAGGTAGGCATTCAGGTGCTTACCTTTTTTGATATCATCAGTTTATTTTGAAAGGCAATGCGATCATTTCATGTATTTATGTTGTTTGAAACATCGTTAGATAACAATAGTGATATTGCACATTTTAAGCTGAAGATGGAAAAATATTCGATAATCAAATAAACAATGAATTTTAGAAGGTACAATGACGTTCACTAATTTAAATATAGCTGAATGTGTTGGTGAGTGATGTTCACTATAGATTTATATTAATATACAAAGACAAAGGTTGTTAATTTTTATTAAGCGTTAGGTTGAATGTATGAGAATTTTAGATTTATAATAGAAGATAGAAACGAAAATTTTTCTTAAAAGCAGTAATGTTGACTCAAAATAAGCTATAATAATGACACTTATTTAATTGATTAACATTTGCTAATAAATATCAATATAGAATATAACTTTCCAATAATGACTGAGAAAATCGAAATGTCAGTCTCGAATCATATAATTAGAAAATTGATTATTTTCTGTCAATTTAGGGTTGAACTATACATATGATATTGTTAGAATATTTTTTAACATTATATTTTATTGCTTTAAAGTGGAATATACTTGAAATAATTAGTAGAGGTGAGTAAGGATGAGTAATAAATTAGAATCATACAGAAGTGAGATTGTATCACTGAATCATCAAATTTTAGACTTATTATCTAAACGTGGTGAACTAGCACAAAAAATTGGGGAAGAAAAATTAAAACAAGGTACACGTATTTATGATCCACAACGTGAAAAAGAAATGCTTAACGACTTAATCGATAGTAACAAAGGACCATTCAACGATAATACTATTAAGCAATTATTTAAAGAAATTTTCAAAGCCTCTACAGATTTACAAAAATCTGAAAATGAAAAACATTTATATGTATCACGTAAGTTGAAACCTGAAGATACGATTGTAACATTTGATAATGGGGGCATTATAGGAGACGGCAATAAATCATTTGTATTTGGGCCATGTTCAGTTGAATCATTTGAACAAGTTGAAGCTGTTGCTAAAAACTTACATGCTAAAGGTGAAAAATTTATTCGTGGCGGTGCATTTAAACCACGTACATCACCATATGATTTCCAAGGCCTAGGTGTTGAAGGACTTAAAATACTTAAACAGATTAAAGATAAATATGATTTAAATGTTGTCAGCGAAATCGTAAATCCAAATGATTTTGAAGTGGCTGATGAGTATTTAGACGTATTCCAAATTGGTGCACGTAATATGCAAAACTTCGAGTTATTAAAAGAAGCTGGCCGTACGAAAAAGCCTATTCTATTAAAACGTGGTTTATCTGCTACAATCGAAGAGTTTGTTTATGCAGCTGAATACATTGCTTCACAAGGTAATCAAAACATTATTTTATGTGAACGTGGAATCCGAACTTATGAAAAGGCGACACGTAACACTTTAGATATTTCAGCAGTACCAATTTTAAAACAAGGTACACACTTACCAGTCATGGTAGATGTTACGCATAGTACAGGTCGTAAAGATATCATGTTACCAACTGCGAAAGCAGCATTAGCAGTTGGTGCTGATGGAGTTATGGCTGAGGTGCATCCAGATCCATCTGTTGCACTTAGTGATGCGGGTCAACAAATGGATTTAGATGAATTCCAAGCATTTTATGATGAATTAAAGCCTTTAGCTGATTTATATAACGCTAAAAAGTTAAAATAATATTCCAAGGAAACTATAGACTACTTAACTAATATGTCATGTTGAAGTAGAATATTATCTTTGAATCGACAATTTTAAACTTACAGCCATTCTAAGAGTATATTACTTTTAGAGTGGCTATTATTTTTTGTATAGAAATAAAGGTATACTGCACTTAACGATTGTTATAATACTTCGACACTTGTTCAATTTCACAATTATTAAAGATTATGACTGATAGCAGTAATTAAAATTATAACTATGAATTATCTGTAAAATATAATAGATTCACACATTTGTTGCTGAAATGTGAACATTTTTCAACAAATGCAATTGATATTTGAAAAGGCTTTCTCAAAACATTACAATTAAAAATGAAAAAAGTTTATATAAAATTAAAATATATCGTTCGTTATCATTTAGCGTTTGTTTTTATTTCAAGCTTTTCGCTAAATTTTTCCAAACAAAAATATGTTACTGTAAATTAAAATATGGTAAACTATGAAAATGAAATGAAAACATGTTATTATAATGAATAAAACGTTTACAAGGAGGAAATTATGACAGTTACTATATATGATGTAGCAAGAGAAGCGCGTGTCTCTATGGCCACAGTGTCGCGTGTTGTTAATGGGAACCAAAATGTTAAAGCAGAAACTAAAAATAAAGTTAACGAAGTCATTAAGCGTTTGAATTATCGTCCAAATGCTGTTGCTAGAGGTTTAGCTAGTAAAAAGACAACAACAGTAGGTGTGATCATTCCAGATATATCTAATATCTATTATTCACAACTTGCTCGTGGACTTGAAGATATTGCAACAATGTATAAATATCACTCAATTATTTCAAATTCAGATAACGATCCTGAAAAGGAAAAAGAAATTTTTAATAACTTATTAAGTAAACAGGTTGATGGTATTATTTTCCTTGGTGGTACAATTACTGAAGAAATGAAAGAATTGATAAATCAATCATCTGTACCTGTAGTAGTATCAGGAACAAATGGTAAGGATGCACATATAGCATCAGTTAATATTGATTTTACTGAAGCTGCGAAAGAAATTACGGGAGAATTAATTGAAAAAGGCGCTAAATCATTTGCTTTAGTAGGTGGAGAACATTCTAAAAAAGCTCAAGAAGATGTTTTAGAAGGTTTAACTGAAGTGTTAAATAAAAATGGCCTTCAATTAGGTGATACATTGAATTGTTCTGGTGCTGAAAGTTATAAAGAAGGCGTAAAAGCTTTTGCCAAAATGAAAGGCAATTTGCCAGATGCCATTTTATGTATCAGCGACGAAGAAGCAATTGGTATTATGCATAGTGCAATGGATGCTGGTATTAAAGTTCCAGAGGAATTACAAATTATTAGTTTCAATAATACACGATTAGTTGAGATGGTTAGACCACAACTTTCTAGTGTTATTCAACCATTATATGATATCGGTGCAGTAGGGATGCGCTTATTAACAAAATATATGAACGATGAAAAGATAGAAGAACCAAATGTAGTTTTACCTCACAGAATTGAATACCGAGGAACTACAAAATAAATTCACAAAATTAGGCATTCATCTAACGACCCAAATTATATGGGTGTTGGAAGAATGCCTTTTATTTATCTTTTAAAATCGTTGCAGATTAGGTTACTTATTGACGAGTAGATTCGTACCAACTCGCTATATGTAAAGCTAATTTTTTATTTTTTTCACTAATTTCTTTTGTGCGGGGGACATAGGTATAATCATTTAAACGATCTTCCCATCTTTTAGGTAATAATTCAGATGAATAATGTTTCCATTTATTAATCCATTCTAACGGTAAATAACCACTTTGAATTGGTTGATCAATTAAACTTAAGAATACATGACTCCATGCACGTGGTACGACTCTCCAAATATTGTAGCCTCCGCCACCAAACATAATTACCTTTCCATTCGTATAAGAATCAGCTAAATATTTTACAAAATATGGAATTTCATATAATGAATGTAACGTACAATTTAGATGAGTTAGTGGATCACGATAATGTATATCGACACCATTTACGCTTAGAATAATATCAGGTTTAAAACTCTTTACGACAGGCTCAACTGTTAATTTAAAACACTCCAAAAATGATGCATCTTCTGTATACGGTTCAAGTGGGACATTTACAGTGTGTCCATAGCCGATATCTTCACCGCGCTCAGTATAGTGACCAGAGCCTGGGAAAAGAAATTTTCCGGTTTCATGGATAGAATAAGTAGTAACATGGTTATCGGCATAGAAACTCCATTGTGTACCATCTCCATGATGTGCATCGGTATCTATGATTAAAACGCGTTGATTGTATTCTTTAGCTAAGTATTGTGCGGTAATTGCAATATCATTGTATATACAAAAACCACTTGCTCGACCAGGTTGAGCGTGATGCAAACCACCACCTAAGTGACAACCATTTAATACTTTGCCTGACATAATAAGATCTGCTAAAGTTAAAGCGCCTCCAACAATTGTGGCACTATGGCGGTGCATATGCTTAAATTGACCATTCTCTTCATCATTTAATCCATATTTCTTAGCCTCATCTTCACTGATAATGCCATGTGAAGCATGCTTAATAGCTTCGACGTAATCATATTTATGAATTAACATTAATTCGTCATCTGTTGCAATTCTAGGTTGTACTATTTGTTCTGGAGACAATAAATTTGCATTCAAAAGTAGCTCTGTTGTTAATTTTAAACGCATTTGATTGAAGGGATGTTGGTCATGAAATCGATATTGTAATAACTTATCTGAATAAACATATGCAGTTTTTGATGAATGTTGTTGCATATAATCCCTCCGATATTCCAAAAATTAAAAGAAAAACCGATTCATATAACGAATATCATCAAACGCTTGTTGCTGTTCTAATGTAATGTTTTTGCCAATTCTTGCCATTAAACAATTAGCTGGATGACTTGTTATTTCTGGATCATCTGTAGCGAATATTTCAAGTCCACCAGTTGCCATTAACCGCTGCATTAATTTTTTATAGTCAAATACATCTAACTTTGAATTTTTTAAATCCCAATGCCAGTAATATTCTGTAGTTATAACGATATAATTCTCGAATTCTGGTGTAGAAAGGCTAAGTTGTATCAGCTTTTCTGCAAGTTGTAATTGCCTAAAATTGATGCTGACTTCAATTGCCCCCAATTCGATTAAATATGGAAGCTTACCTGTAGACCAGCGCTCAATTTCATCAGGATAGTGGAAAGTGACATAACCCACAATGAGTTGATCTTGGCGAGCAACATAAATTCTACCTTCTGGTAATGTTGTAATTTCTAACAAAGCTTTATACTGATCTTCAGCATCTCTAAATGCGGTTAAATGCGCATCGAAAGTAAGCGCTTTCAAATCTTCGTGTGTTAAAGGACCTTCAATAACAAATTGCTTGTCATGAATGTAATAATCTTCGGATTGATACGTCTTTAAATGATTCATATTTTCAACTCCTCAATCGACGTCGTGATTGTATTAAATTCATTATATAGAAAATTTACAATAATTAATACTAGAAAAAGGATAAAAGTAAAAATTTTGAATAATTAGAAATGTTATGTATAATATTGAGAAAGAAAGCGTTTTCACATAACAAAGGGGGAGTTTCAAATGAAAGTCGAAGTTTATAAAGGAGCGCAAGGTAAACATAACCTTAAAGATTATGAAGAAACATATAATACTTTTGATTGGAAAGACGTAGAACAAGCATTTTCTTGGAGTGAAACTGGAAAAATGAACATGGCATATGAATGCATAGATCGCCATGTAGATCAAGGATTAGGGGATAAAATAGCGTTAAATTACAAAGATGAGCACAGAAAAGAATCGTATACTTATAAAGATATGCAACGGTTATCTAATAAAGCAGCGAATGTTTTGTCTGAACATGCAGAAGTTGACAAAGGTGACAGAGTATTTATATTTATGTCGCGTACACCTGAACTATATTTTGCGTTGTTAGGTGTTTTAAAAATTGGTGCAATTGTTGGGCCGTTATTTGAAGCATTTATGGAAAAGGCAGTTGCGGATAGATTAGAGAACAGTGAAGCTAAAGTGTTAATTACTAATAAGGCATTGTTACCTCGAGTACCTGTAGATAAATTACCAAACTTGAAAAAAATTGTTGTCGTAGATGAGGATGTAGAAGACAATTACATAGACTTCATTAGTTTGATGGAAACTGCTAGCGATGAATTTGACATTGAATGGTTAAAGTCGGATGATGGTTTGATTTTACATTATACATCAGGTTCTACTGGGCAACCTAAAGGTGTATTGCATGTTCAACAAGCAATGTTAGTGCACTATATTTCTGGAAAATATGTATTAGATTTACAAGAAGATGATGTTTATTGGTGTACAGCAGATCCAGGTTGGGTTACAGGAACATCTTATGGTATTTTTGCACCATGGTTAAATGGCGCTACAAATTGTATAGCTGGTGGTCGCTTTTCGCCAGAACAGTGGTATAGTATGATTGAAGATTTTAAAGTGACGATTTGGTATACGGCACCAACAGCTTTAAGAATGTTAATGAGTGCTGGTGACGATATTGTTGAGAAATATGACTTGTCATCGTTACGTTCGATTCTATCAGTAGGTGAGCCTTTAAATCCTGAAGTTATAAAATGGGCGAAAAAAGTATACGGTTTAACGGTGTTAGATACTTGGTGGATGACAGAAACAGGTGGACATATGATTGTTAACTATCCAACGATGGACGTCAAGCTTGGCTCAATGGGCAAACCATTACCTGGTATTCAAGCTGCAATTATCGATGATGCAGGGAATGAATTACCACCAAATCGAATGGGCAACCTTGCTATAAAAAAAGGCTGGCCATCAATGATGTATCGTATCTGGAAGAATCCAGAAAAATATAAATCATATTTTATTGGAGACTGGTATGTATCTGGTGATTCGGCATATAAAGATGAAGATGGTTACTTCTGGTTCCAAGGACGTGTTGATGATGTAATTATGACAGCTGGTGAACGAGTTGGACCATTTGAGGTTGAGTCTAAATTGGTTGAACACGAAGCAGTTGCCGAAGCAGGAATTATTGGTAAACCTGATCCGGTTCGCGGTGAAATAATTAAGGCGTTTGTTGCACTGAGAAAAGGATATGAACCAACAGACGAATTAAAAGAAGAAATTCGTATATTTGTTAAAGAAGGTTTGTCGGCACATGCAGCACCACGTGAAATCGAATTTAAAGATAAATTACCTAAAACACGGTCAGGTAAAATTATGAGACGTGTATTAAAAGCTTGGGAATTAAATTTAGATGCTGGGGATTTAAGTACAATGGAATAATGACATGAATGTTATTGAAGATTTTTTTCGAAGAATAAAGGGTGACAACA
The DNA here is from genome assembly GCF_001027105.1 of Staphylococcus aureus. Classification (GTDB taxonomy): domain Bacteria; phylum Bacillota; class Bacilli; order Staphylococcales; family Staphylococcaceae; genus Staphylococcus; species Staphylococcus aureus. Next base: position 1,771,723 of record NZ_CP011526.1, on the reverse strand, counting down.
TATTTCATGTCAATGTTTAAATAATCGTTTACTTTACGATAAGCAATATAAAGAACTGTTAACTTGTGTCATATCATTTCGTAGAAAGCATTTGAAAATGATGACATAACAATAATGGCATATCTTTATATTGCTTTTTATTTTTAATATGATCTTTGGAAGATGATTATTTTAAATAATAGAAAAATATAGTTATCAATAGTATCAAGCGCTAAAAGTTGTATAATACAAAACTTTAATAAGTGAATTTATTGCAAAAATGAAAGCGCTAACCCGATTTAGTCGACAAGTTTTTAACAGTTCGTTATTATATGAATGTAAGTAAAAATTTCTTAGCTACAACTTACATATTATAAATGCATAAATTAAACAAAAAGGGGCGAAAAAAGTTGACTCATTTATCAGATTTAGATATTGCGAATCAATCAACACTACAACCAATTAAGGATATTGCTGCATCAGTAGGTATTTCAGAGGATGCATTAGAACCTTATGGTCATTACAAAGCTAAAATCGACATTAATAAAATTACGCCAAGAGAAAACAAAGGGAAAGTTGTTTTAGTAACTGCGATGAGCCCAACACCAGCTGGTGAAGGTAAATCAACGGTTACAGTTGGTTTAGCTGATGCATTCCATGAGTTAAATAAAAACGTTATGGTTGCATTAAGAGAGCCTGCTTTAGGACCAACATTTGGTATCAAAGGTGGTGCGACTGGTGGTGGTTATGCGCAAGTCTTACCTATGGAAGATATCAACTTACATTTCAACGGAGATTTCCATGCGATTACAACTGCAAATAATGCATTGTCTGCGTTTATCGATAATCATATTCACCAAGGTAACGAATTAGGAATCGATCAAAGACGTATTGAGTGGAAACGTGTATTAGATATGAATGATCGTGCACTTAGACATGTAAACGTTGGGTTAGGTGGACCTACAAATGGTGTACCACGTGAAGATGGCTTTAATATTACAGTAGCGTCTGAAATTATGGCGATTTTATGTTTAAGTAGAAGTATTAAAGACTTAAAAGATAAAATTAGTCGTATTACTATTGGTTACACTAGAGATCGCAAGCCAGTTACAGTTGCAGATTTAAAAGTGGAAGGTGCACTTGCAATGATTTTAAAAGATGCAATAAAACCAAACTTAGTACAATCAATTGAAGGGACACCTGCATTAGTTCATGGTGGACCATTTGCGAATATCGCACACGGTTGTAACTCAATTTTAGCAACTGAAACAGCACGTGATTTAGCTGATATCGTTGTAACGGAAGCTGGATTTGGTTCAGACTTAGGCGCTGAAAAATTCATGGACATTAAAGCGCGTGAAGCAGGATTTGATCCGGCAGCTGTCGTTGTTGTTGCGACAATTCGTGCGTTAAAAATGCATGGTGGTGTAGCGAAAGATAATTTAAAAGAAGAAAATGTAGAAGCAGTAAAAGCAGGAATTGTTAATTTAGAGCGTCATGTTAATAATATTAAAAAATTCGGTGTAGAACCGGTTGTTGCAATTAATGCATTTATACATGATACCGATGCAGAAGTAGAATATGTAAAATCTTGGGCTAAAGAAAATAACGTACGAATTGCCTTAACTGAAGTTTGGGAAAAAGGTGGTAAAGGTGGCGTTGACTTAGCAAATGAAGTATTAGAAGTCATTGATCAACCTAATTCATTTAAACCTTTATATGAATTAGAATTACCATTAGAGCAAAAGATTGAAAAGATTGTGACTGAAATCTATGGCGGTTCAAAAGTAACGTTTAGCAGTAAAGCGCAAAAACAATTAAAACAATTTAAAGAAAATGGTTGGGATAATTACCCAGTATGTATGGCGAAAACACAATATTCATTCTCAGATGATCAAACGTTGTTAGGTGCACCATCAGGATTTGAAATTACAATTCGTGAATTAGAAGCGAAAACAGGTGCAGGATTTATCGTAGCGTTGACAGGTGCAATCATGACTATGCCTGGTTTACCTAAAAAACCAGCAGCATTAAACATGGATGTTACTGATGATGGTCATGCAATTGGGTTATTCTAATAAATCATGTCAATTGTTTAATAAAGATAAGTAAATAGTTTAATAGACCGGACTGTTGGAGATGCATTATTTCAGCAGTTCGGTTTTTTGCTGTGCTAAAAATAGATTCAATTTGGCGAATCTAACGACAATGTTTGAAGGTGGTTAATTAATGTATATGAAGATAAAAAGTGGGCTTGAAGAATAGGAAAGCGATGCAATGAATATTCCATATTAAAAAAAATTAATAAAATAGGTTGCAATATTTAATTGGGATGCGCTACAATTAACACTAATAATTGATATTGATAATTATTATCAATTAAATATAATCTTATAGGAGTTGTTAACAACATGAACAAACATCACCCAAAATTAAGGTCTTTCTATTCTATTAGAAAATCAACTCTAGGCGTTGCATCGGTCATTGTCAGTACACTATTTTTAATTACTTCTCAACATCAAGCACAAGCAGCAGAAAATACAAATACTTCAGATAAAATCTCGGAAAATCAAAATAATAATGCAACTACAACTCAGCCACCTAAGGATACAAATCAAACACAACCTGCTACGCAACCAGCAAACACTGCGAAAAACTATCCTGCAGCGGATGAATCACTTAAAGATGCAATTAAAGATCCTGCATTAGAAAATAAAGAACATGATATAGGTCCAAGAGAACAAGTCAATTTCCAGTTATTAGATAAAAACAATGAAACGCAGTACTATCACTTTTTCAGCATCAAAGATCCAGCAGATGTGTATTACACTAAAAAGAAAGCAGAAGTTGAATTAGACATCAATACTGCTTCAACATGGAAGAAGTTTGAAGTCTATGAAAACAATCAAAAATTGCCAGTGAGACTTGTATCATATAGTCCTGTACCAGAAGACCATGCCTATATTCGATTCCCAGTTTCAGATGGCACACAAGAATTGAAAATTGTTTCTTCGACTCAAATTGATGATGGAGAAGAAACAAATTATGATTATACTAAATTAGTATTTGCTAAACCTATTTATAACGATCCTTCACTTGTAAAATCAGATACAAATGATGCAGTAGTAACGAATGATCAATCAAGTTCAGTCGCAAGTAATCAAACAAACACGAATACATCTAATCAAAATATATCAACGATCAACAATGCTAATAATCAACCGCAGGCAACGACCAATATGAGTCAACCTGCACAACCAAAATCGTCAACGAATGCAGATCAAGCGTCAAGCCAACCAGCTCATGAAACAAATTCTAATGGTAATACTAACGATAAAACGAATGAGTCAAGTAATCAGTCGGATGTTAATCAACAGTATCCACCAGCAGATGAATCACTACAAGATGCAATTAAAAACCCGGCTATCATCGATAAAGAACATACAGCTGATAATTGGCGACCAATTGATTTTCAAATGAAAAATGATAAAGGTGAAAGACAGTTCTATCATTATGCTAGTACTGTTGAACCAGCAACTGTCATTTTTACAAAAACAGGACCAATAATTGAATTAGGTTTAAAGACAGCTTCAACATGGAAGAAATTTGAAGTTTATGAAGGTGACAAAAAGTTACCAGTCGAATTAGTATCATATGATTCTGATAAAGATTATGCCTATATTCGTTTCCCAGTATCTAATGGTACGAGAGAAGTTAAAATTGTGTCATCTATTGAATATGGTGAGAACATCCATGAAGACTATGATTATACGCTAATGGTCTTTGCACAGCCTATTACTAATAACCCAGACGACTATGTGGATGAAGAAACATACAATTTACAAAAATTATTAGCTCCGTATCACAAAGCTAAAACGTTAGAAAGACAAGTTTATGAATTAGAAAAATTACAAGAGAAATTGCCAGAAAAATATAAGGCGGAATATAAAAAGAAATTAGATCAAACTAGAGTAGAGTTAGCTGATCAAGTTAAATCAGCAGTGACGGAATTTGAAAATGTTACACCTACAAATGATCAATTAACAGATTTACAAGAAGCGCATTTTGTTGTTTTTGAAAGTGAAGAAAATAGTGAGTCAGTTATGGACGGCTTTGTTGAACATCCATTCTATACAGCAACTTTAAATGGTCAAAAATATGTAGTGATGAAAACAAAGGATGACAGTTACTGGAAAGATTTAATTGTAGAAGGTAAACGTGTCACTACTGTTTCTAAAGATCCTAAAAATAATTCTAGAACGCTGATTTTCCCATATATACCTGACAAAGCAGTTTACAATGCGATTGTTAAAGTCGTTGTGGCAAACATTGGTTATGAAGGTCAATATCATGTCAGAATTATAAATCAGGATATCAATACAAAAGATGATGATACATCACAAAATAACACGAGTGAACCGCTAAATGTACAAACAGGACAAGAAGGTAAGGTTGCTGATACAGATGTAGCTGAAAATAGCAGCACTGCAACAAATCCTAAAGATGCGTCTGATAAAGCAGATGTGATAGAACCAGAGTCTGACGTGGTTAAAGATGCTGATAATAATATTGATAAAGATGTGCAACATGATGTTGATCATTTATCCGATATGTCGGATAATAATCACTTCGATAAATATGATTTAAAAGAAATGGATACTCAAATTGCCAAAGATACTGATAGAAATGTGGATAAAGATGCCGATAATAGCGTTGGTATGTCATCTAATGTCGATACTGATAAAGACTCTAATAAAAATAAAGACAAAGTCATACAGCTGAATCATATTGCCGATAAAAATAATCATACTGGAAAAGCAGCAAAGCTTGACGTAGTGAAACAAAATTATAATAATACAGACAAAGTTACTGACAAAAAAACAACTGAACATCTGCCGAGTGATATTCATAAAACTGTAGATAAAACAGTGAAAACAAAAGAAAAAGCCGGCACACCATCGAAAGAAAACAAACTTAGTCAATCTAAAATGCTACCAAAAACTGGAGAAACAACTTCAAGCCAATCATGGTGGGGCTTATATGCGTTATTAGGTATGTTAGCTTTATTCATTCCTAAATTCAGAAAAGAATCTAAATAATTAACTAAATATAGCATATGTATGATTAACTTTGTAGACAATGTGAAAGCAATTAATTTATAAACTATTGATTGGTTTAATGGCTTTCCTTTAGAGTAAATAAAAAGAACAGCAGTGAGAAATTTTCTAATTGAAAATAATCTTACTGCTGTTTTTAATATTTGGATTCATTGTTGTGGTTACTTTAAAAAGTGAGCATCAATTAACGCTTTTTTCGATTTAACAAATGTGATTTAATATCATATTTTAATGCGTCGTTGTATTCTTTTTCAGTGATTTGATCTTCGATTAACATACGCTTTAATACATAATGTTGTCTTTGAATACTATATTTCAAATCTTTATCCGATTTTAACGTTCCATCTTTTTCGTAGGGTGTATAGCCATATGGGCTTTGCAACAAACCGATAAGGTATGCAGATTGTGCAATTGATAAATCTTTTGGTGGAATACCAAATAGACTATATGAAGCGGATGCAATTCCGGAAATATTAGCGCCATTATAATCTCTACGAAGGGAACTATATTTAAATATGTATATATAATTTCATCTTTTGAGAGTAGGTGTTCTAATCTAATTGCTAGGCGAAGTTCATTTGCTTTTCTACTATATGTTTTTTCGTTGGTAAGAACTTGATTTTTAACAAGTTGTTGTGTAATTGTGCTACCACCTGAACTTTGATCAGTATTAAAAATATCTTGTATCATTGCTCTTAAAATCGCCTTTGGTAAGATGCCATCATGTTTATAAAATAAAGTGTCTTCAGATGACGTTAATGCTTTAATGACATTTGGACTTGATGTTTTAGGGCCTATAATGAGTGAGTTTTGAGAATGGTTATACTCATATAATAAATTTTTGTTATTATGATCTAATAATTCATCGCCAGGTATTTGTCGAACTTTTTTTATTAAAGCATCATCTGATAATGAGTCGGACGTTTTAGTTAAATGATGAAAATATAAAGACATCGCAATCACAGCGATAGCAACGATGGCAATGAAAATCATAAATATAAAAACAATGACATGTTTGATAGCTTTATATATCTTTTCAAAATGATATATACGATGATTCAATTGATGATTGTTGTCTTGATTCGTCATCTTTAACCTCCTAAATTACGTATAGTATACCATATTTAAGCAATTTGACTTTTATTTTAACGTTAATTATAATTAGGGAAAATGCATAAAGAATAGGATAAAAGGACAAGTAATATTATTTGAAATCATCAGAGAGCTAGTGGTCGCTGTGAACTAGTGTTTTTAATAATATGAATACACCTTTATAACTAACATGTCCTACGTTTATTAATGAACGTATCATTAATAGAGTGAACATTATCTTATGATTATGTTTAAGTTTGGTGGTAACGTGCAATCGCGCCCTTACATATTTGTTGTAAGGGTTTTTTTTACGTTCAAAAAACTTTAAAGTATTTTAACAAGTATTCAATAAATAATTATAAATAGGAGGAAATAATAATGACGAATGTATTAATTGAAGATTTAAAATGGAGAGGTCTTATTTATCAACAAACTGATGAACAAGGTATTGAAGATTTATTAAATAAAGAACAAGTGACGTTATACTGCGGTGCCGATCCAACGGCAGATAGTTTACATATTGGTCACTTACTACCATTCTTAACATTAAGACGTTTTCAAGAACATGGACATCGTCCTATCGTTTTAATTGGCGGTGGTACAGGTATGATTGGTGATCCATCAGGTAAATCAGAAGAACGTGTGCTACAAACAGAAGAACAAGTAGATAAAAATATCGAAGGTATTAGTAAGCAAATGCACAATATTTTTGAATTTGGAACAGACCATGGTGCAGTGCTTGTTAATAATAGAGACTGGTTAGGACAAATCTCATTAATTAGTTTTTTACGTGACTATGGTAAACACGTCGGCGTTAATTACATGTTAGGTAAAGATTCAATCCAAAGTCGTTTAGAACATGGTATTTCATATACAGAATTCACATACACGATTTTACAAGCTATTGATTTCGGTCATTTGAATAGAGAATTGAATTGTAAGATTCAAGTAGGTGGATCAGATCAATGGGGTAATATCACAAGTGGTATTGAATTAATGCGTCGTATGTATGGTCAAACAGACGCATACGGTTTAACTATTCCGCTTGTAACTAAATCAGATGGTAAGAAATTTGGTAAGTCTGAGTCAGGTGCTGTTTGGTTAGATGCTGAAAAAACAAGTCCTTATGAATTTTATCAATTCTGGATTAATCAATCAGACGAAGATGTAATTAAATTCTTAAAATACTTTACTTTCTTAGGAAAAGAAGAAATTGATCGCTTAGAACAATCTAAAAATGAAGCACCGCATTTACGTGAAGCTCAAAAAACATTAGCTGAAGAAGTAACTAAATTTATTCATGGTGAAGATGCATTAAATGATGCAATCCGTATTTCACAAGCATTATTTAGTGGTGATTTAAAATCATTATCAGCGAAAGAATTAAAAGATGGATTTAAAGATGTGCCTCAAGTGACATTATCAAATGACACAACAAATATCGTTGAAGTCCTTATTGAAACAGGCATTTCTCCTTCTAAACGACAAGCACGTGAAGATGTTAACAATGGTGCGATTTATATTAATGGTGAGAGACAACAAGATGTTAATTATGCTTTAGCACCAGAAGATAAAATTGATGGCGAATTTACGATTATTCGTCGCGGTAAGAAAAAATACTTCATGGTTAACTATCAATAAATATAATTGCATAGCTAAATAAATTAGAGCCTACTCATATTCATTCCTAAGAATGTAATGAGTAGGCTCTTAATGTACTTTTCTGTCTGTAAATTATCTAAAGAAATCTCTATCGCCTTGGCCAGGTGATTGACGTTCTGATCGGCTTTGACGTTTTGGTTGTTCTTTTTGTTGTTTTAATTTCACTTTAACTTCTTTTGTTTTACCATCACGGATAACGGTAACAGTGACTGATTCACCAGGTTTTTTATTTTCATATAAATAGCTTCTTAAATCAACATCATCTTTAATTTTCTTGCCATCAATTTCTGTAATAATATCACCTTTTTTAAGATCAATATCACTATCAGCTTTGGCGACATAAATACCGTCTTCTCTATCAGTATGAAGTTGCTCGCGCTCTTCTTCAGGAATATCTTTCAAATTAATTAAACCAATACCAATCGAAGGGCGGTCAATTTTACCATGTTTTACAAGTTGTTCAATTGTTACTTTAACTTCATTACTTGGAATAGCAAACCCGATACCTTCAACTTGTGTCGCAGCAATTTTCATTGAGTTAATACCAACTAAATTACCATTAATATCTACTAATGCGCCACCTGAGTTACCTGGGTTAATAGCAGCATCTGTTTGAAGAACGCTAACTTTTGTATTGCCACCAGTTGTCTCAGCGTCAATCGTACGTTCGCTTGCTGAAATGATACCAGATGTTACAGAGTTAGCAAATTGTAATCCTAATGGGTTACCCATTGCGAATACGCTATCGCCAGTTTGTACTTTTGAAGAGTTGGCAAATTGAATCGCTTTAATACCTTTTGTATTTTCAATTTTAAGTACAGCAATATCAGTTACTGCATCTTTACCAACTAATTTCGCTTTAACTTGTTTTTTATTATGTAATTGGACTCTAATTTCATTTGCGCCATCAATAACATGATTGTTTGTAACGATATAAGCTGAATTGTTGTTTATTTGATAGATAACACCTGAACCTACTCCAGCTTCAGATGGTTTAGATGATTTGCCTTTTAATAAGTCGTCTACACTTGATGCTTTTTGCATGTTAATAACTCCAACAATTGTAGGGGAGACAGATTTTATCATTTCATGAACGGTACCGAATTTCTTGCTTTGACCGTCTAATTGATTGCCACCTTTATTATTTGTTGTCTGAACAGTTGAACCATCTTTATTTAAAATTGTACTATTTAATACTTTGCCTATACCAAGTACTAGAAGTGCACCAATAATTCCAGCAATCAATGCAACGATGACTGTTTTAAACCATGGAAATTTAGGTCTTCTGTATCTAGGTGTTTGGCTATGGTTTGTTGTAGAATGATCTGTATGATTAAAATCTGACATACTTAACCTCCATTATATGATTTATATATGCTTTAATTATGTCTTTTTTTTATAATTATTGCTAGTAATACACTATACAACTTTAGATGTATTTTCAGACTATCTTGTTCTAGTAAAAATATAGTGATAAAATCTAGTTGTTATAAACAAATAAGTTAAGTAGGTGGCACAATGTATTCAGTGATTAGTAAGATTTTGAATTTCATTTTAGTTAAAATGTCAAAATCATTATACGTAATCGGTAAAGATAATATTCCTAAGGATAGTAAATATGTCGTAACTTGTACGCATGAAAGTTATAACGAAGTCATTATGCTAGGTATGGCATTATATCCTAATCAAATTCATTATATGGCTAAAAAAGAATTATTCAAAAATAAATGGATTGGTAAATTTTTAACGTCTTTAAATGCATTTCCTGTAGATCGTGAAAATCCAGGACCTAGTACTTTAAAACGCCCAATCAATTTGTTGAAAGATAATAAGACAGTTGGTATCTTCCCAACAGGTTCTCGCACATCGCAAGAAGGTGCACCTTTGAAACGTGGTGCTTCAACAATTGCAATGTTAAGTAAGTCACCAATATTACCTGTTGCTTATGTTGGTCCTAGTAAGATTCACGGTCTTTTAACAGGACAAGCATACATAAATATTGGCAAACCAATCGATATTAACGATTTACCTAAAGATTTAAAACGAAACGAGCGTATCGATTATATTACAAAAGAGATTGAAACACGAACAGCAAAGTTACAACAAGAATTGCATGAAATTGTAAAAAGTTTATAAAATAACTTGAGGTAGAAATATAGCTGGTTAGTAAGCCTAGGTGACTATAACGGAGTATCGAAGTAGTTATTCTAGTTACATTAGTAATCTTTATATTTCTACATTATTTTAAGAAGGATGACATTCAATGTATAAATTTTTCCAAAATTTAGGGCGTTCGTTAATGTTACCAGTTGCCATTTTACCGGCTGCAGCAATTATTGCCGGAATTGGTAATACGTTAAATGCACTTCATGCGACGCCGAAAATCGCAATGTTCTTTACTACGGTAGGTACTACGATTTTAGAGCAATTAGGTATTTTATTTGCAATTGGTGTAGCTATAGGAATGGCAAAGAAAAATGATGGTGCAGTCGCGCTTGCAGCTACGTTAGGATATTTTTTAGTTACAGTTGTATTATCACCAATGAAATTAGCGCCTTTATTAGGAATGAAAGCTTCGGAAATAAATTCAGCTTTTGAAAAGATGAATAATGGCAATGTCTTTGTTGGTATTGTAATAGGTTTAATAGCAGCTTATGCATACAATAAGTTTAGTGAAACAGAATTACCATTAGCATTATCATTTTTTAGTGGTAAACGTCTAGTTCCAATTATGACTGCATTTTACTGTACATTTTTAGTTGTCATATTGTTATTCTTATGGCCACTACTTTATTCATGGATTGTAAAATTTGGTGAATCTATAGTCGGTTTAGGATCGTTTGGAGCTTTCATATATGGTGTTGCCAATAGATTATTAATTCCTACAGGATTACATCATGCACTGAATAGTGTGTTCTGGTTTGATACGATTGGTATTAATGATATTGGTAAATTCCAAAGTGGCAAAGATGCTATAAAAGGTATTACAGGACGCTATCAAGCGGGATTCTTCCCAATCATGATGTTCGGTATTCCAGCGGCTGCGTTAGCAATGTATCATACAGCTAAAACTACTCAGAAAAAACAAGTTTACGGTTGGTTCCTAGCGAGTTCAGTTGCAGCATTTTTCGTTGGTGTTACAGAGCCGATTGAGTTTGCATTTATGTTTGTTGTGCCAATCTTATATGTTGTTCATGCGTTATTAACAGGATTATCTTTATTTATCGCAGCTACATTCCATTGGACAGCTGGATTTTCATTTAGTGCAGGTTTGATAGATTATGTGTTATCACTAATTAATCCAGTATCAAATCATCCATTGATGTTGCTTGTTCAAGGTGTTGTATTTTTCATCTTATACTATGTGATTTTCCGTGTAGTAATCCAAGTATTTAACTTGAATACGATTGGTAGAGGTGAAAATGAATTAGTTGACCCAACAGTTGTAAAAGATAATATTGCTCCTGGTGAAAATGATATTAAACAAAGTAAATATCATCAACATGCTATACAAATATTAGAAGGTTTAGGCGGTCAAGAGAATATTGTTAATTTAACCAATTGTGCAACAAGGTTGCGTCTAGAGTTAAAAGACACATCTATTATTGATAAACAGAAGATTAAAAACGCCGGTGCAGTTGGTGTTACTGTTAATGGCAAACATTCAACTCAAGTTATTGTCGGTACACACGTACAGCAGGTTGCTGATGAAATTGAAAAACATTTATAAAATTTAAACAGCTAAAGCGCAAATCTAACTTCAATAGGGTTTGCGCTTTTTTTAGTCAAATAGTAGAATGATTTATATCTGAATTTTCAGAAATGGAGTGGGGATTGTGAAGAAAATTTTATTTGATGTTGATGGCGTTTTTTTAAGTGAAGAACGTTGTTTCGATGTCTCTGCATTAACGGTATATGAATTATTAATGGATAAGTGTTATTTAGGTCTTCATTCACATATAGATTGGGAAACTTTGACTGATAACGATATACAAGACATTAGGAATCGAATTTTTCAAAAAGATAAGATTTTAAACAAATTAAAATCGCTAGGGCTGAATTCAAATTGGGATATGTTATTTATCGTTTTTAGTATTCATTTAATTGATATTTTGAAAAAGTTATCACATGATGAAATTGAGGCATTCATGTATCAAGATGAGCCTGTCGAATTGAAGTTGCAAAATATAAGCACAAACTTAGCAGACTGTTTTAATTTAAATGAACAACTACCTTTACAATTTTTGGATAATGTAAAAGTTGGTAAAAATAATATTTATGCTGCTTTGGAAGAGTTTGCAACAACAGAGTTACATGTTTCGGATGCTACTTTATTTAGTTTGAAGGGTGCATTATGGACGTTAGCGCAAGAAGTTTATCAAGAATGGTATTTAGGATCGAAGTTGTATGAAGATGTTGAAAAGAAAATAGCACGAACTACTTTTAAGACAGGTTATATTTATCAAGAAATTATTTTGAGACCAGTAGATGAAGTTAAGGTACTTCTGAATGATTTAAAAGGTGCTGGTTTCGAATTAGGTATTGCAACAGGTCGTCCTTATACTGAGACTGTTGTGCCATTTGAAAATTTAGGATTGTTACCATATTTTGAAGCTGATTTTATTGCAACAGCAAGTGATGTTTTAGAAGCAGAGAATATGTATCCGCAAGCACGACCATTAGGAAAGCCGAATCCTTTTAGTTATATCGCAGCTTTATATGGTAATAATCGCGATAAATATGAATCTTATATCAATAAGCAAGATAACATTGTAAATAAAGATGACGTATTTATAGTAGGCGATTCGTTAGCTGACTTATTAAGTGCTCAAAAAATAGGTGCAACGTTTATTGGAACATTAACAGGTTTAAAAGGTAAGGATGCTGCAGGTGAGTTAGAAGCGCATCATGCCGACTATGTTATTAATCATTTAGGTGAACTTAGAGGTGTACTAGATAATTTGTAATTTGATTGTTGTTTGACAGCATAACTTGTAGTGAATGATTGAACCAAAGGTTTCATATTGAGTTACAATGAAATTAATAATGAAAAAATGCCAAGAAGCAATGGAAGTAATCCAATGTCTTCTTGGCATTTTGAATTTACATAAATTGTTTATGACTGTACCGTCAATTCAGTTGTGAAAATTTGATTGTATTCACCAACTTGTTTAAGTTCATCAATTATATTGTTTGAAACAGGTTGATCAACGGATAAAATCATTAGCGCATCTCCGCCCGCTTCAGTTCTACCTAAAGTCATAGATGCAATGTTGATATTGTATTTACCTAACAATGCGCCAGTTTTTCCTACCATACCTGGAGTATCATTATGATATGACACAATTTGATATTGATTTGGCTTTAAGTCTACAGAAAAATTATTAATTCTAACAATTCTTGGACCGAAACCTGTAAAGACAGAAGCGCCAACTTTAACGGAATCGCTATCGTTTGATAGTTCTACCTCTAAGTAGTTACTAAAACCTGTCTCTGCTTTATTATTTTCAATATTTAATGTCACTTGTTGTTGATTTAACAACATTAGAGCATTGATAATATTGACTTCAGGACCAAGATCATCTTTTAAAATATGAGTAATAATTGTACGTGTTAATAAACTACTATCAATAGAGGCTAAGTCGCCACCGTACGTAATTTTAATAGAGCTTGGTGCATTGTACATTAATTGAATAGCTAATTCACCAACTGTTTGGCTTAAATTGATGAATGATTTTACAGTATCATCTATATTGCTTAAGTCCATTTTAGGTGCATTCACTGCATGCGTTACAGTACCATCAATTAAAATTTCGATGATTTCATTTGAAACAGAAATTGCCACTTTTTCTTGAGCTTCGACTGTTGAAGCACCCAAATGAGGTGTAACAATAATTTTATCATGTGCAACAAGAGGCGAGTCAGTTGCAGGTTCATGTTCAAACACATCGATAGCTGCCCGACTAATTTGTCCTTCGTCTAATGCTTTTATTAGCGCCTTTTCATCAATAATACCACCACGTGCCACATTGATTATTTGCAAACTAGGTTTTGTTTTGGCAAAAAAGACAGCATTAATTAAGCCTTTTGTTTTAGGTGTTAGTGGTGTATGTAATGTAACGAAATCAGAATGTTGGGCAATCTCATCAACTGTTGCCTTCGTAATGCTTAAAGATTTTGCTTTTTCATCCGTTAAGTAAGGGTCAAAAGCTAGTATTTTCATTCCGAAACTTTGCGCACGTTTAGCAACACCTAAACCAATTCTACCAGCACCAATGACACCTAATGTTTTATGATAAAGCTCAGTACCTTTAAATGCATTTCGATTCCATTCTTTATTTGTAAGTGATTGGTGTGCTTGCGGAATATTTCGTGCCATTGATAATAACATTGCCAGTGTATGTTCAGTAGCTGAAATCGTATTACCATCTGGGGCATTAATAACTAAAATACCTTTTAATGTTGCAGCATCAATATTAATATTATCTACACCAACACCGGCGCGTGCGATTACTTTTAAAGAATCAGCAGCATTTATGATATTTTCAGTAACCGTAGTTTGACTACGAACGATTAAAGCATGGTATGAAGGTATAATTTTGATTAATGCTTCTTCGGACAAGCCAGTTTGAATATCTACATTGAATTGTTCGTGATCTAATAATGCTTTGATACCATCTTTTGATATGGGATCTGCAACGAGTACATTAAATTGCTTCATGAATAACCTCCATATATTTTGATATACCTTTACCGATATAGTTAACTTTACGGTGTTCAGTTAAAATAATTTCTAAAGCAGATACTACCGATAAAATATCGAAAGGACTAATTTTCCCCATATGACCAATTCTTAAAATTTGACCTTTAAGATGGCCTTGACCACCAGCAATTGTTATTTTAAAGCGATTTTTAAGTTCATCTTTGATTATTTTCACTTCATCATTTGTATTAGGTTTGAATGCTGTAACCGTTGGAGATGCATCTTTATCATTGACTAATAAAGTTAAATCTAATGCTTTTAAGGCGCTTCTTAATGCATTTCTAATTGCATAGTGTCGTGCTATTACGTGATTGAAACCTTCTGCTTTTACGGTTTCAACGTATGCATTTACACCTCTAAATAAAGACACATTTGGTGTGAACGGTGTAGAATTGTCAGCTTGTGACGAAATGTATTTATTTAAGTCTAGATAAAATTTTGGCGTAGTTACTTCTTTGAAATGTTCTTTTGCACGGTGGCTATAAGCTACAAAAGCTAATCCTGGAGGTAACATAATTGCTTTTTGACTACCAGAAACAAGTACATCAATTTTATCTTTGTTAATGTCAACATCAACAGCACCAATGCAACTTACGCCGTCAACTACAAAATAAATATTACTATTAAATTGATTAATGGCATTTCCTAACTCGTGAATAGGGTGTAGCACTGTCGTAGATGTTTCGCAATATTGACTAAATACTGCTTTAACTTCAACATTTAAAGTTGAAAGGAAATTGATGAAATCTTTGACATCTACAGCTTCTCCCCATGTTACGTCATAAATATGCACATTTTTGTAATAAGTTTGTGCAATTTGTTTAAATCGGTTACCAAAGGCACCTGAAACAATGACAACGAAGTGATCTTCAGGGTTTACAATGTTCAACATACTAGCCTCCAAGACGCTTGTACCGCTAGATGTTAAAATAAGTACATCATTTTGACTCCCAAATATTGGCTTTAGACCTTGAAATGCTTGTTGTGCGATGTCTTCAAAATCTTTAGAACGATGACCAACCATAGGTGCTTGAATTTCTCTCATAATGGCATCAGGTACAGGGGTTGGGCCAGGTGTTAATAACAACGGTTGATGATAATACATTTATATGCCTCCTATAAATAAGATTTCACTATTTTAGCAAATTTTCTGAAAATTTAAAAGCCTAAAAAAGTGATAACGCTATATTGTCGAACAAACGTTATCACTTAACGATTTTATTTGGCCTGAATGATGGGATAGATTTTTATGTCCACATTATTTCTTACAGCATTTGAAATCATGCAATTATTATCTGCAATTGTTATCAATTTTGGTAATCGCTTTTCTAATTGTGCTATTTGATCACTTGGAATTTGAATTTGAGGATGGTGCACAATTTTTGACATACTGAATTTTCCGTTATTTAAACAAGCTGTTCCAATCGATTGTTGTTCAATTGAAATATCTGTGAACTTTGCACGTTCAAGAGTAGCTGCTAATGAGATGATATAACATGATGAAGCGGCTGATACTAACATTTCATCGGGATTTGTTCCTATACCAACACCACCTAAAGAAGCAGGTATAGAAATATTCTCTGAAAGTATGTCGCCTTGAACGTTTCCGACATTGTTACGACCACCTTGCCAAGAAGTTTGGACTTTAAAGTCATGTTGATGCAATTGCTTTAACCTCCAATATAATTGTGATAGTTTAATTTTAGAATAGTTTATCAAAGTTTAACAGAAAGGTGACTTATCAATGACTCTGAATAAACTGAAAGATGAATTACAAATTGTTTCGCACCGTGGATTGCCGAGTGATTTTCCTGAAAATACAATGGTCGGTTATCGAGAGGTAATGGGGCTCAATGTTGCTATGTTAGAAATAGATGTTCATTTGACCAAAGACCAACATTTTGTTGTGATACATGATGAAACAATTGATAGAACATCGGATGGTAAGGGGCGTATTGCTGATTACACATTATCGCAATTAAAATCATTTGATTTTGGTAGTTATAAAGATGTTGCTTTTAAGGGAGAACGAATACCCACGTTAGATGAAGTACTTTCATTATGCTTAAAGTATGATAAAAAGCTATTGATTGAATTGAAAAGTCCGAATTTATATCCAGAAATAGAATGTAAATTGCTGGCATTTTTGGAAGAAAAGAAAGTCGATGCGACACAAGTAGTTATACAATCTTTTGATATCGAATGCATCGAAAAGTTAAACACATTGGGCAGTATATATGAATTAGGTGTGCTTTGTAGTAAACGTAATTATTGGTATAAAAAGCCAAACTTTTCAAGAATTGCTCAAATTGCTAGTTATGTTAATCCTAATTATGCATTAGTGACCAGAAAATTTGTTGATAAAGCACATCATCATCAATTACAGGTTATGCCATACACAGTTAATAAATTGAAAACTGGAGAAAAATTAAGACAAATGGGTGTAGATGGATTAATTACAGATAATCCGAAATTATTTATTAAGTGAGACGATGAATGGTAATTTGATAGAGGGATGAGGATTCGTATATCGCAATTGATAATTTTAAAAACTAATGATGAAATACTAAAGATAATTAAACAAATAAGACTTGTAAATTCTAAGTTGATTGTAAAATAGGGTAGCTCCATATAATTTTGAATCTATCATTTTTAAATTAATAAAAAAAACACCCACAATTGTGGGTGTTTGTATTGAACGTATTATCTTGAGTAGTACTCAACGATTAATTGTTCGTTAATTTCAGCAGGTAATTCGCTACGTTCTGGTAAACGTACGAAAGTACCAGTTAAGCTGTCAGCATCAAAGTTTAAGTACTCAGGTACGAAATTGTTGATTTCAACTGATTCAACGATGATGTTTAATTTTTGAGATTTTTCACGAACTGAAATTGTTTGACCAGGTTTAACAGAATAAGATGGAATATCAACACGTTTACCATCTACTAAGATATGACCGTGGTTAACTAATTGACGTGCTTGACGACGAGTACGAGCTAAACCTAATGAATAAACAACAGCGTCTAAACGACTTGCTAATAAGATCATGAAGTTTTCACCGTGTACACCGAATTTTTTACCAGCGATGTCAAATGTGTTACGGAATTGTCTTTCAGTCATTCCATATAAGTAACGTAATTTTTGTTTTTCACGTAATTGTAAACCATATTCTGATAATTTTTTACGTTGGTTTGGACCATGTTGTCCTGGTGCGTAAGGACGTTTTTCTAATTCTTTACCAGTACCGCTTAAAGAGATACCTAAACGACGAGATTTTTTCCAGTTTGAACCTCTGAATCGAGCCATAATAAGACTCCTCCTTTAATTCTTTTTTGTTGTTATGAATAAACAAAAAAGAGTGTTGCATGCTTACTAAGATATATTGTTTTATGTGTCTTCACCTTATAGCGACAGTTACGTGACACGTCCGCATTGGGAACAACATAGCGCTCAATAATATACAACTGCTACTTTCGTTAATTCACACAAAGATTATTGTAACATTTTCCTGCTAACTGTCAACACTTTATTGAAAATGCTGATGTCCTTTTATGCGAGTTGCTTTTCAATAATTTTAACAATTGCTTCAAGATGTTCTTTGTCATTGTCATCAAATCGATCCGTTATAGGGGCATCGATATCTAAGACGCCGATAATTTTATCATCTTTGAAAATTGGAACGACAATCTCAGACTTACTATTAGCATCACAAGCGATATGTCCTTCGAATTGATGAACATCAGCTACAATTTGTGTACGACGTTCTGAAACGGCTGTACCACATACACCTTTTCCAATTGGAATGTGGACACAAGCGGGGTGTCCTTGGAAAGGTCCAAGTATAAGTTCATTTTGTTCCAATAAGTAAAAGCCAACCCAATTAATTTGATCTAGATTATCATTTAATAAGGCAGACATGTTACTTAAAATAGCAATCATGTGATGTTCATCTTCAATAAGGCTTGCTGCTTGTTTCTTTAATAATGTGTAGTTTGTTGGGTTAATTGTTGTCATATTTAAAACCTCTTATTTTCATAGATTTTATAATAGTATAGAATTTCGAAAATATTATGGCAATAAATTCATTTTATAATTTATCCTTAAGCAAAATTACGTTATAATAGTAATGATAAATTAGGAGGAGAAGCATATGGTGTTATATATCATTTTGGCAATAATTGTGATTATATTGATTGCTGTAGGTGTATTATTCTATTTACGTTCAAATAAACGACAAATTATTGAAAAAGCAATCGAACGTAAAAATGAAATTGAGACGTTACCTTTTGATCAAAACCTTGCACAATTATCTAAGTTGAATTTAAAAGGTGAAACAAAAACGAAATACGATGCAATGAAAAAGGACAACGTAGAAAGTACAAATAAGTATCTAGCTCCTGTGGAAGAAAAAATCCATAATGCTGAGGCTTTATTAGATAAATTTAGTTTCAACGCATCTCAAAGTGAAATTGATGATGCAAATGAGTTGATGGATAGTTACGAACAAAGCTATCAGCAACAATTAGAAGATGTAAATGAAATTATTGCGTTATACAAAGATAATGATGAATTATATGACAAATGTAAGGTTGATTATCGTGAAATGAAACGTGATGTTTTAGCAAATCGTCATCAATTTGGTGAGGCAGCAAGTCTACTTGAAACTGAAATTGAAAAATTTGAGCCAAGGTTAGAGCAATATGAAGTACTAAAAGCTGATGGTAATTATGTACAAGCGCACAACCATATAGCTGCCTTGAATGAACAAATGAAACAGCTAAGATCTTATATGGAAGAAATACCAGAATTAATTAGAGAAACTCAAAAAGAATTACCTGGTCAATTCCAAGATTTAAAATATGGTTGCCGTGATCTTAAAGTTGAAGGGTATGATCTGGATCACGTGAAAGTAGACAGTACATTACAAAGCTTAAAAACAGAGCTTAGTTTCGTTGAACCATTAATTAGCCGCTTAGAATTAGAAGAAGCTAATGATAAACTAGCTAATATCAATGATAAGTTAGATGACATGTATGATTTAATTGAACATGAAGTTAAAGCTAAAAATGATGTCGAAGAAACAAAAGATATCATTACGGATAACTTATTCAAAGCTAAAGACATGAATTATACATTGCAAACAGAAATTGAATATGTACGTGAAAACTACTATATAAATGAATCTGATGCTCAGAGTGTTCGTCAATTTGAAAATGAAATTCAAAGTTTAATTTCTGTATATGATGATATTTTAAAAGAAATGTCTAAATCTGCTGTGCGATATAGCGAGGTTCAGGATAATTTACAATATTTAGAAGATCATGTCACAGTTATTAATGACAAACAAGAAAAGCTACAAAATCATCTGATTCAATTGCGTGAAGATGAAGCAGAAGCAGAAGACAATCTGCTACGAGTACAATCGAAGAAAGAAGAAGTGTATCGTCGATTACTTGCTTCTAACTTAACAAGCGTTCCTGAAAGGTTTATCATCATGAAAAATGAAATTGATCATGAAGTTCGTGATGTTAACGAACAATTTAGTGAACGTCCAATACACGTTAAACAGTTAAAAGATAAAGTGTCTAAAATTGTGATTCAAATGAATACATTTGAAGATGAAGCAAATGATGTTCTTGTTAATGCTGTTTATGCAGAGAAATTAATTCAATATGGAAATAGATATCGTAAGGACTATAGCAATGTTGATAAGAGCTTAAATGAAGCTGAACGATTATTTAAAAATAATCGCTATAAGCGTGCGATTGAAATTGCAGAGCAAGCTCTTGAAAGTGTTGAGCCAGGTGTTACTAAACATATTGAAGAAGAAGTTATTAAGCAATAGAAACTAGTATGTAGTTATACTTAAATAATATGAGCACTCTGTCAAATTGGACTGATGAGTTTAATAATTGAAGTTAGCCAACGATACGTTGTCTAGCTTCTTTTTTATATGGATAAATGAAAGGGACAATAAATATAAATAGCAATTGTTTAAAGATAAACGTAATCAAATGTGTTGTTTTAATTAATATAAGTAGTGAAAAAAGCATAATCACACAGCTGTTTAAATAGAGTGAAATAGTCTAATTCTTATTTAATAAGTAGAAATAAGATTATTTTGCGCTATAACCTTTATTTTTTGTCGGATAATAGTATAATGCTTGAGTAAAACAATTTTAACGATTGATGATTAATGAAAGAGAAGTGTTTATTTTGATATATCTAGATAATGCGGCAACGACGAAAGCATTTGAAGAAGTGTTAGATACTTATTTAAAAGTAAATCAATCAATGTATTATAATCCGAATAGTCCGCATAAAGCTGGTTTGCAGGCAAATCAATTACTACAACAAGCAAAAACCCAAATTAATGCAATGATTAATTCAAAAACAAATTATGATGTTGTATTCACTAGTGGTGCAACTGAATCCAATAATCTTGCTTTAAAAGGTATTGCCTATCGTAAATTTGATACAGCGAAGGAAATAATTACATCCGTGTTAGAGCATCCGTCCGTATTAGAGGTTGTAAGATATTTGGAAGCACACGAAGGATTTAAAGTTAAATATGTTGATGTAAAGAAAGATGGCAGTATTAACTTAGAACACTTCAAAGAATTAATGTCAGACAAAGTCGGTTTAGTAACATGTATGTATGTAAATAATGTAACTGGACAAATACAGCCTATTCCACAAATGGCTAAAGTTATAAAAAATTATCCTAAGGCACATTTTCATGTAGATGCGGTTCAAGCATTCGGCAAAATTTCAATGGATCTCAATAACATAGATAGTATTAGTTTAAGTGGACACAAGTTTAATGGTTTAAAAGGACAAGGCGTCTTACTTGTAAATCACATTCAAAATGTTGAACCAACTGTCCATGGTGGTGGTCAAGAATATGGCGTTAGAAGTGGAACAGTTAATTTGCCAAATGATATTGCAATGGTTAAAGCGATGAAGATAGCTAATGAAAACTTTGAAGCATTGAATGCATTTGTTACTGAGTTAAATAATGACGTCCGTCAATTTTTAAATAAATATCATGGAGTTTATATTAATTCTTCAACTTCAGGTTCACCATTCGTTTTAAATATTAGTTTTCCTGGCGTAAAAGGTGAAGTATTAGTTAATGCTTTTTCAAAATATGACATTATGATATCTACGACAAGTGCTTGTTCATCTAAACGTAATAAATTAAATGAAGTATTGGCTGCAATGGGATTATCAGACAAATCTATTGAAGGTAGTATAAGATTATCATTTGGGGCTACTACAACTAAAGAAGATATAGCGAGGTTTAAAGAAATATTTATCATCATTTATGAGGAAATTAAGGAGTTGCTAAAATAATGAAGTATGATCACTTGCTTGTTAGATACGGGGAGTTAACATTAAAGGGTTCAAATAGAAAGAAATTTGTAAATCAATTAAGAAATAATGTAAATAAGTCATTAAAAGGACTTGATGGGTTTGTCGTTAAAGGCAAACGAGATCGTATGTATATTGAACTTGAAGACCATGCAGATATAAATGAAATAACATATCGATTATCAAAAATTTTCGGTATTAAATCTATTAGTCCAGTATTAAAAGTAGAAAAAACAATAGAGGCAATAAGTGCAGCGGCAATTAAATTTGCGCAGCAATTTGAAGAAAACAGCACATTTAAAATTGATGTGAAGCGTGCCGATAAAAATTTCCCAATGGATACGTATGAATTACAGCGTGAATTGGGTGGTGCAGTATTGAAGCACTTCGACAATATTTCAGTGAATGTCAAACGTCCAGATCATGAAATTCGAGTGGAAGTTAGATTAGATGCAATTTATATGTATGAAGAAGTTGTTCCGGGTTCAGGTGGATTACCAGTTGGTACTGGTGGTAAGACGTTACTAATGCTTTCAGGCGGTATAGACTCACCAGTTGCTGGGATGGAAGTGATGAGACGTGGCGTAACAATTGAAGCGATTCATTTCCATAGTCCACCATTTACAAGTGATCAAGCAAAAGAAAAAGTTATTGAATTGACACGTATTTTAGCTGAACGTGTTGGACCAATTAAATTGCATATTGTACCATTTACAGAATTGCAAAAACAGGTAAATAAAGTTGTACATCCAAGATATACAATGACTTCAACGAGACGTATGATGATGCGTGTTGCTGATAAATTAGTACATCAAATAGGGGCTTTAGCTATTGTAAATGGTGAAAACCTAGGGCAGGTAGCCAGTCAAACACTTCATAGCATGTATGCAATTAATAATGTAACTTCTACTCCTGTATTACGTCCTTTATTAACTTACGATAAAGAAGAAATTATTATTAAATCGAAAGAAATTGGTACATTTGAAACATCTATTCAACCATTTGAAGATTGTTGTACAATTTTCACCCCTAAAAATCCAGTAACCGAACCAAACTTTGATAAGGTAGTCCAATATGAAAGTGTCTTTGATTTTGAAGAGATGATTAATCGTGCTGTTGAAAATATTGAAACACTTGAAATAACTAGTGATTATAAAACTATTAAAGAACAGCAAACAAACCAATTAATAAACGACTTTTTATAAATAAAATCCTAGAGTAAATTTAAACATAAGGGGATGTTAAACTATGGATTTGAACTTAACGATGATTATAATCATAATTTTATTTGGTTTTATCGCGGCGTTTATAGATTCGGTTGTAGGGGGTGGCGGTTTAATTTCTACGCCAGCATTATTAGCAATCGGTCTACCACCATCTGTGGCTTTAGGTACAAATAAATTGGCAAGTTCGTTTGGTTCTTTAACTAGTACGATAAAGTTTATAAGGTCCGGTAAAGTGGACTTATATGTTGTTGCCAAATTATTTGGTTTTGTATTTTTGGCATCTGCATGTGGCGCATATATTGCAACGATGGTTCCGTCACAAATATTGAAACCTTTAATCATCATTGCACTTTCGTCGGTGTTTATATTCACATTACTTAAAAAAGATTGGGGCAATACACGCACGTTTACTCAATTTACATTTAAGAAAGCCATAATATTTGCAGCACTTTTTATATTAATCGGCTTTTATGATGGATTTGTAGGTGGGGGAACAGGTTCATTTATGCTTTTTGTATTGTTAGTCTTTGGTTTTGATTTTTTAAGTGCAGCAGGAAATGCTAAAGTTTTGAACTTTGCTTCTAATATAGGTGCGCTTGTATTATTTATGGTATTAGGACAAGTAGATTATGTAAAAGTATTATTTATTATTATTACTGCTATTTTAATTTTAAAAAATGCTTTTGATTATATTCAACAATTTGTATAAAATTAAATTTGCTTTTGATTAAAGCATGAAAATTGTAATCAAACCATAAATTGTCGTATGATGTAGTTAGAATTTTAAAATGCAGGAGGTCAAGTATATGACTGAAATAACATTCAAAGGTGGACCAATCCACTTAAAAGGTCAACAAATTAATGAAGGTGATTTTGCACCTGATTTTACAGTGTTAGATAATGACTTAAATCAAGTAACATTAGCAGATTATGCTGGTAAAAAGAAATTAATTAGTGTGGTACCATCAATTGATACAGGTGTTTGTGATCAGCAGACTCGCAAATTCAACTCTGATGCTTCTAAAGAAGAGGGGATTGTGCTTACAATTTCAGCAGACTTACCATTCGCACAAAAAAGATGGTGCGCTTCAGCAGGTTTAGACAATGTCATTACATTAAGTGACCACCGTGACTTATCATTTGGTGAAAACTATGGCGTTGTTATGGAAGAACTTCGCTTATTAGCTCGTGCAGTATTTGTATTAGATGCAGATAATAAAGTTGTTTATAAAGAAATCGTTAGTGAAGGTACTGATTTCCCAGATTTTGATGCTGCTTTAGCTGCATACAAAAATATTTAATCATTAAAGAGATAAATCTTAAAATGTATACATCGTGTCCATCGTTGTCAACAGCATTAAAATAGAATTGTTTTCTATGATTGCTAAGACCTATGGGCACTTTTTATTGGAGAGGGACGAATATGGCAGAACAACAAACAATTATGGAACGCTTGTTTCATACATTAGATGAAAAAGCTAAAACATTAAATAATGAAAATGGCCAAAGTTTTATTGAAAATCTTGGGCTAGCAATGGAACAAGTATATACCAATGAAAGAGGATTGTTAGAACAATCGACGTTACAAGATCGACGTAAAGCATTCCAATTTGCATATTTAAGTTTAATGCAGGAAGAAAAGATACAAGCAAATCATCAAATTACACCAGATTCAATTGGATTGATACTAGGATTTTTAGTTGAGCGTTTTATGAACAACCAAGAAGAATTACATATTGTTGATATTGCAAGTGGTGCCGGTCATTTAAGTGCTACTGTAAAAGAAGTGTTACCTGAAATTGCGGTTATGCATCATTTAATTGAAGTTGATCCAGTTTTATCACGTGTTAGTGTACATTTAGCAAACTTCTTAGAAATTCCTTTCGATGTGTATCCTCAAGATGCCATCATGCCACTACCATTAGAAGAAGCAGATATCGTTATTGGTGATTTTCCAGTAGGCTATTATCCAATTGATGAAAGAAGTAAGGAGTTTAAGCTAGGTTTTGAAGAAGGACATAGTTATTCACATTATTTATTAATAGAACAAGCAATAAATGCATTAAAAGATGCTGGATATGCCTTTCTAGTGGTACCAAGTAATATTTTTACAGGTGAACATGTAAAACAGCTTGAAAAATATATTGCAACAGAGACAGAGATGCAAGCATTTTTAAATTTACCACCAACTTTATTTAAAAATGAAAAAGCGCGAAAATCTATATTAATTTTACAAAAGAAAAAATCGGGTGAAACAAAGCCAGTTGAAGTATTATTGGCAAATATTCCTGATTTCAAAATTCCTTCACAATTTCAAGGATTTATGACAGAGTTAAATCAGTGGATGGACACAAATCGTCCTAAAAAATAATCTGTAATAGTATAGTCATAAAACTGTATGAATGATAAAATGAAAAATGAAATAGTATAAAAAGCAAACGATGGAGGATCATTACTTATGTCAAAATTAATCTTGGCTATCAATGCTGGTAGTTCATCATTAAAATTTCAATTAATTAGAATGCCTGAAGAGGAATTAGTAACAAAAGGTTTAGTAGAAAGAATCGGATTGAAGGATTCAATTTTTACAATTGAAGTCAACGGGGAAAAAGTTAAAACAGTACAAGATATCAAGGATCACGTTGAGGCAGTTGATATCATGTTGGATGCTTTTAAAGCACACAATATTATTAATGATATTAACGATATCGATGGAACAGGTCACCGTGTTGTACATGGTGGTGAAAAATTCCCTGAATCAGTAGCTATTACTGATGAGGTTGAAAAGGAAATTGAAGAATTAAGCGAATTAGCACCGCTTCACAACCCAGCTAACTTGATGGGTATTCGTGCTTTCCGTAAATTATTACCAAATATCCCTCATGTGGCAATTTTTGATACAGCATTCCATCAAACAATGCCTGAAAAAGCATATCTATATAGCTTGCCATATCATTATTATAAAGATTATGGCATTCGTAAGTATGGTTTCCATGGTACAAGCCATAAATTTGTATCACAAAGAGCGGCAGAAATGTTAGATAAGCCAATTGAAGATTTACGTATTATTTCATGTCACATTGGTAATGGAGCATCAATTGCAGCTATCGATGGCGGTAAATCTATTGATACATCAATGGGCTTCACACCACTTGCTGGTGTAACAATGGGTACTCGTTCTGGTAATATTGACCCTGCTTTAATTCCATTTATTATGGAAAAAACAGGTAAAACTGCTGAACAAGTATTGGAAATCTTAAACAAAGAATCAGGTTTATTAGGATTATCAGGTACATCTAGTGATTTACGTGACTTATCAGAAGAAGCTGAATCAGGTAAAGCACGTTCACAAATGGCTTTAGATGTATTTGCTTCTAAAATTCACAAATATATTGGATCATATGCTGCGAGAATGCATGGTGTTGATGTTATCGTATTTACAGCAGGTATCGGTGAAAACTCAGTAGAAATTCGTGCGAAAGTTCTTGAAGGCTTAGAATTTATGGGTGTTTACTGGGATCCTAAGAAAAATGAAAACTTACTACGTGGTAAAGAAGGATTTATTAACTATCCTCATTCACCAGTTAAAGTTGTCGTTATTCCAACAGATGAAGAAAGTATGATTGCCCGTGATGTTATGACATTCGGTGGTTTAAAATAATTTTTAAATAAATATTAAGCGTCTATCTCCGCTACAATTATATGTAGGAGGTAGACGCTTTTTGTATTGTTTGAAAATTAACTAGTGTAATGTCTCTTTTCACGAATATCTTAAAGAATTAAGTAGTCGAAGAAGATTATGAAAACATTATTAAGTGAGTTTTATTTATAAACAATAAAAAACCAAGTGCAGAAAGTTGCACTTGGTTCATAATGATCAAGTAGTTATCTAATGATCATCTATATTTAATTTTGATATTTTTCACGTAATTGAGTTGTTGCAACTTGTGGTTGGAAGTCTGCTGGTAACTCTTCAGTACGAACAACTAACACGTCACATGGCGCATGACGAACGATAGATTCTGATACAGAACCAACAATAAATCTTTCCACGGCATTTAAGCCTGATGTACCACTCATAATCAAGTCTGCATTAATTTCATGTGCAAGCTTTTTAGGAATGATAGATTTAGGAGAGCCAAACTCTAGACGCGTTTCTACATCTTTAACACCAGCGTTAGTAGCTACTTCTTTATAACCATTTAATAATTCTTCTGCAAAATGCTTAGATTTTTCAGTAAATTGAGCATCATAAACTTCATAAGAAGAATACGTTCTTGAATCAATTACATTCACAATTGTTAACTTCGCATCGTTACGTTTAGCAACACCAACTGCTCTGTTAAATGCCCATTCCGCTTCATGTGAACCGTCAACTGCGATTAAAATATTTTTGTAAGTAATCATAGTAAGTGCCTCCTTGTTCTTTCTTAATTATATTTTACCACAATTTTCGGAAAAGTCAGTGTAATAACCTTTACAATTTTGTGGATTTTTGATTGCGCTTTCAAAATGTTCGCGTTAAGATGATTATGGAGGTGGATGGTATGAAAATTGGTATACCAAGGGAGATTAAAAATAATGAAAATCGTGTTGGTTTATCACCAAGTGGTGTGCACGCTTTAGTAGAAAGTGGGCATACTGTTTTAGTGGAAACAAATGCGGGTTCAGGATCATTCTTTGAAGATGTAGATTACAAAGAAGCAGGTGCTGAGATTGTTGCTGAACAAGCAAAAGTTTGGGATGTGGATATGGTTATTAAAGTTAAAGAACCACTTGAATCTGAATATCCATATTTTAAAGAAGGGCTTGTATTATTCACTTATCTTCATTTAGCAAATGAAGAAAAATTAACACAAGCTTTGATAGATAGAAAAGTAATTAGTATTGCATATGAGACTGTGCAGTTACCAGACCGATCTTTACCATTGTTATCACCAATGAGTGAGGTAGCAGGAAGAATGTCAGCTCAAGTTGGCGCAGAGTTCCTACAAAAACTTAATGGTGGTATGGGAATTCTACTAGGTGGTGTCCCAGGAGTACCTAAGGGTAAAGTAACTATTATCGGTGGTGGTCAAGCAGGAACAAATGCAGCTAAAATTGCACTAGGACTAGGTGCAGATGTTACGATTTTAGATGTTAATCCAAAGCGTTTACAACAATTAGATGATTTATTCGGTGGACGTGTACATACAATTATGTCAAATCCGTTGAATATTGAGTTGTATGTTAAACAAAGTGATTTAGTAATAGGTGCAGTTTTAATTCCAGGTGCTAAAGCGCCAAGACTTGTAACAGAAGACATGATTAAACAAATGAAAAATGGGTCAGTTATTATTGACATTGCTATTGATCAAGGCGGTATTTTTGAAACAACTGATAAAATTACGACACATGATGATCCTACATATATTAAGCATGGTGTGGTTCATTATGCAGTTGCAAATATGCCAGGTGCAGTACCGCGTACTTCGACGTTAGCTTTAAATAATGCTACGCTACCTTATGCGCTCATGCTAGCTAATAAAGGGTATAGAGAAGCATTTAAATCAAATCAACCATTATCATTAGGTTTAAATACTTACAAAGGTCACGTAACCAATAAAGGCGTTGCAGAGGCATTTGAAATGGAATATAAATCTGTAGAAGAAGCATTACAATTATAATTTGAATTTGATGAAAAGGGAATGGATTACAGCGTACTAAAGAATGACGTTATCATCTCCTTGGTTATTAAAATTAAATAATGATAAATTAAAGCTAGAAACAATGCGAAGAAATCATCGAACATGAATGATATTGATTTGATTCATTACATGTTACTGATGAACATACCTGCATATGTGTTTCTAGCTTGTTTGTTACATATTGCATTTAGACTTGGATAAAAATTTATGTCTTAGGCGCTACAATGTTATATTGGCAGT
Organism: Staphylococcus aureus; assembly: GCF_001027105.1. Lineage (GTDB taxonomy): Bacteria > Bacillota > Bacilli > Staphylococcales > Staphylococcaceae > Staphylococcus > Staphylococcus aureus. The sequence continues at coordinate 1,742,583 of NZ_CP011526.1, read as the reverse complement.
GTTTGACTGAATGAGAATGCGCTTGTAACAAGCTTTTCATTTTTATCCCACTCCTTATTTTTCGTAATGTGTTAATACTTCATATCCTTCATTAGTGACAAGTATGTCATCTTCAATTCTTACACCTGCAACACCAGGTACATAAATACCTGGTTCGATTGTAATAACCATGCCAGCTTCTAACAAATTAGAATTAGTACTTGAAACATCTTGATATTCATGTTCTTGTAATCCTAGGCCATGACCTAAGCGATGAGGGAAATATTCACCATAACCTTTTTCTGAAATAATATTTCTAGCGATATGATCGATATCTTTTAATGGTATTCCAGGTTTAATTGCTTGGATTGCAGATGTTTCTGCTTCTAATACAATATTATAAATTTCTTGTGCTTCTTTGCTAGGTTCACCAAATTTAATAGTACGTGTCATATCGCTACAATAATGCTCATAAATTACACCTAAATCAAATAGTACATATTCATTGCTTTTTAATCTGCGATCTCCTGGTGTGCCATGAGGTGATGCGGCATGATCTCCAAATAAAACCATCGTATCAAAACTCATTTCATTGACGCCATATTGTTTGATAGTTTGCTCAATATGGTTGACTACTTCACATTCAGTCACACCTTCTTTTAAATAAGAAACACCTATTTCGATACACTTATCTGCTAACTCAGCAGCTTTACGTATTTTGCTAATTTCATCTTCGGATTTAATATTTCTCAATTGTTTGATTGTTAAATCAACATCTCCGAATGAATTGACATTGAAACCAGAGATTAATTGTTTTTGGCGTGCTACTGTTAAGTGCTCGCTTTCAATTAGTAATTTATTGATTGTTTGAGGATAAAGTGAAAAAGGGTTTTCAGTGTCTAAATATCCAACGATTTCACCTGTGAAAGGTGATGCTTTGACTTCTTCGACTTCCATTTTTGGACAAAATAGTACTTGTTTACCATCTTTCTTAATCAATAATGCAAATAATCTTTCATGGGGTTCGCTACGGTATCCAGTAAAATAATATACATTCAACGGTGTTGTAATCCATGCTGCATCAGCTTGTTGATTGTTCAATTCGTCTATTATTTTTGATATTTTTGTCATTTTATAAACACTCCTCAACATAATATTACTTCCATTTTATGCCAATTATTATTAGATTTCAAAATCGAGCTAATACATTAACTAGATTTTCAATTTTTAAAATTTGAGAATTTGTTATAATTAAGTGGCAAAAGGGTACTAAATTTATATAGTAATTGATAGGAGGATGCTCAAATGAAGTTATCATTTCATGGTCAATCAACGATTTATTTAGAAGGGAACAACAAAAAGGTTATCGTAGATCCGTTTATTTCAAATAACCCTAAGTGTGATTTGAATATTGAAACAGTGCAGGTAGACTATATCGTTTTAACGCACGGTCATTTTGATCATTTTGGTGATGTTGTGGAACTAGCAAAGAAAACAGGAGCAACAGTAATTGGAAGTGCAGAAATGGCTGACTATCTTTCTTCATATCACGGTGTTGAAAATGTTCATGGTATGAATATTGGTGGTAAAGCAAACTTTGATTTCGGAAGCGTTAAATTTGTTCAAGCATTTCATAGTTCAAGTTTTACACATGAAAATGGTATTCCAGTTTATTTAGGTATGCCAATGGGTATCGTGTTTGAAGTTGAAGGAAAAACAATTTATCATACTGGTGATACAGGTCTGTTTAGTGACATGTCACTTATTGCGAAACGTCATCCAGTTGATGTATGTTTTGTACCAATTGGAGATAATTTTACGATGGGTATTGATGATGCAAGTTATGCTATTAATGAATTTATTAAACCAAAAATTTCTGTACCGATTCATTATGATACATTCCCATTAATCGAACAAGATCCACAACAATTTAAAGATGCTGTTAATGTAGGGGACGTGCAAATTTTAAAACCAGGTGAATCTGTTCAGTTTTAAATAGAATATAGATTTTACACTAAAAAACACCTCGCTAATCTATGTGGAAGTTATCGTCTGCATATTTTTAGTGGGTGTTTTTATATTCTACTGATTCAGTTACGACGTGGACGGGGGACATCAGTGGTTCTTTATCATTTCTGACCTACTCTCGTAATTTTAGTTTTATACAATTAGACATTGATTATAAATTTACTACGATATAAAAAATCCAGAACCACAGTCATAATCGTTTCTTGTATTTACTCAGTCGTTTGAGACTGCATCATGATTGAAAGATTATTTGTGATTCTGGATAAAAATTTTATTTAACGATTAATACAGGGATAGTCGCACGTTTTGCTACTTTGTGGCTGACACTTCCAAGTACAAATTTCTTTTTGTCTTCTGCTTTACGGTTACTTAAAACAACAATTTCATATTTACCGCTATTAGCATGTTTTAATAGTTCTTCTTTTGCATTACCACGAACAATTATTTGGTCATAATCAATACCATAATCTTCTAAAGCTTTGCGTGTTTTTTCCAATCGCTTGCTTCGTTCTTCAGTAAGTTTGTTTAAATGAACACCTGCTTTAATTGATGCTTGAGCATCTTGTTCGCTGATTGCGTTTAAAACTGTTACGACTGTACCTTCGCCAGCTAATTTAGACACTTCTTTTAGTGCTTTTTCATTTTTTAACTGAGTGTCTACACCAAGTAATATATTTTTATACATTAGTACATCCCTCCTCACTTACATTCTAATAAATAATAATGGATTTTTCCATTTAAAATTAAAGATTTTGTGATCTTTGTGTTTGTTGTATATTTTCAAAAAATAAAATAGGTGAAACGATCATTATTTCATTTCACTTCAATGCTTTTTATCCAAAATAAAGTTATAATGTAGTTAATACTGTTCGAAAAGAAGAGGTAAAGAATGACAAAACATGAACAAATTTTAGATTATATTGAATCGTTATCTATAGGCTCTAAAATTTCGGTGCGTAAAATCGCTAAATTTTTAAACGTATCTGAAGGGACAGCATATCGTGCAATTAAAGATGCTGATAAAATGGGCATGGTCGCAACGATAGATCGTGTTGGTACGGTTCGAATCGAAAAACGTAATCGTAATGAAATTGAACATTTAACTTTTAATGAAATTGTCAATATTATTGATGGCCAAGTGTTAGGTGGCAACAAAGGTATCACTAAGATGGTATCTAAATTTGCAATTGGAGCAATGGAACTCAAAGATATTTTAAAGTATATTGGTCCAAAGACATTATTGATTGTCGGAAATCGTGAAGATGTGCAGATTGAAGCTTTAAAAAGAGGTACGGCTATATTAATTACTGGTGGATTTAAGCCATCTAATAAAGTTATTAATTTTGCGAATGAACATGATTTACCTGTTCTATCATCAAGTTATGATACATTCCTAGTTGCAAATATTATCAACAAAGCACTTTTTAATCAGAAAATACGAAAAGATATCTTAATAGTTCAAGATATAATGACGCCATTAGATGATTTATCTGTGCTGTTTGATACGATGAAAATAGCAGATTATAAGCGTATGGCGAATCGAACTGGCCATACAAGATTTCCGGTAGTCAATGAGTCGTATAAATTAGTAGGTATTGTAACAAGTCGAGAGATGATTAATACAAAGGACGACGACGAAATAGATAAAGTGATGACGCGAAATCCTATTTATGTAAATGCTATGAGTACAGTAGCAAGTTGTGCGCATATGATGATTTGGGAAGGTATTGAATTGATTCCTGTCGTTTCGAGTAATAAAAAGACAGTGGGTGTGATTAATAGACAAGATGTTTTAAAGTCTATGCAACTTTTAGGAAGACAGCCTCAGATGGGTGAAACAATTAACGATCAAATCGCCAAATATATAACAATGAATCAAGATGGAATTACAGTAGAAGTTTCACCACTTTTAATCAATCATTACGGAACAGTAAGTAAAGCGGCATTTGTAAGTATTATAGAAGAAACAATACAATATGAAATGCGTAAATTTAAAAAAGGTAATGTCATGATAGAGAACTTAAATATCGTGTATATTAAAACAGTACCTATTGAATCACATATAACAGTGCGCTTTGGCATACTAGACGTCGGAAGAAACTTCGCCAAAATAGAAGTGAACATGCATAGTCAAAACGACAAAGTAGCGAGCGCTCTCGTGATATGCCAAATGTTTGACGAAGTATAGGAACTTAGCAGAGAAAATAGGCATAAGATAGATTTCGCACAAACGTTGGGGCCCCACCCCAACTTGCATTGTTTGTAGAAATTAGGGGTCCAATTTCTCTGTGTTGGGGCCCCTGAACTAAATAGTATGAAAATATATATATCTAAATAATTAAAACGGGCAAATAGTTTAATATGGTAGTAACAATTTTTATAATTTAGATATTTTGATATAGACTAATGCTTAAATTAAGCAACTTTTCTAAAAAAGGGAGTATGAAAATGATTAGTACTTTGAATGAAATTATGAAATGTATCGAAGACAACGATACAATTATTATACACAGACATGTTAGACCAGATCCTGATGCATATGGTTCACAACTTGGTTTAAAATACTATATTCAGCAGAAATTTCCGCAAAAGCAAGTATTTGCAGTGGGTGAAGCGGAATCATCATTAAGTTTTATTGGAGAGTTAGATAACATTGATGATAAAACATATCAAGATGCGCTTGTAATTGTATGTGATACTGCCAATGCTCCACGAATTGACGATGAACGTTATAGTACAGGTCGTAAACTTATTAAAATAGATCATCATCCTGCAGTTGATCAGTATGGTGATATTAATTTAGTTAATACGAACGCGTCATCTACAAGTGAAATCATTTACGATTTAATCTCACATTTTAATGATGAAGCAATTGTTAATAAAGATATCGCGAGCGTTTTATATCTTGGTATCGTCGGTGATACTGGGCGATTCCTTTTTAACAATACCTCAGAACATACTATGGAAATTGCTGGAAAGTTAATTGGGCATGATATTGATCATAATGCGCTTTTAAATAAAATGATGGAGAAGGACCCAAAAATGTTGCCGTTTCAAGGTTATGTTTTACAACATTTCGAACTTATGGATGATGGATTCTGCCAAGTTAAAATAACTGAAGATGTATTGGAGCAATTCGGTATTCAGCCAAATGAAGCATCTCAGTTTGTTAATACAATTGCTGACATCAAAGGCTTGAAAATATGGGTATTTGCAGTCGATGAAGGTAATGAAATCAGATGTCGATTACGTTCTAAAGGGCAATTGATTATTAATGATATTGCGCAAGATTTTGGTGGCGGTGGTCATCCGAATGCGTCAGGAGTTTCAGTGGACAGCTGGGATGAATTTGAGCAACTTGCTACAGCTTTACGCACAAAACTTAACTAATAGAAAGGGGCCATTCAATCATGGTGGCATATTTAAATATTCATACGGCTTATGATTTGTTAAATTCAAGCTTAAAAATAGAAGATGCCGTAAGACTTGCTGTGTCTGAAAATGTTGATGCACTTGCCATAACTGACACCAATGTATTGTATGGTTTTCCTAAATTTTATGATGCATGTATAGCAAATAACATTAAACCGATTTTTGGTATGACAATATATGTGACAAATGGATTAAATACAGTCGAAACAGTTGTTCTAGCTAAAAATAATGATGGATTAAAAGATTTGTATCAACTATCATCGGAAATAAAAATGAATGCATTAGAACATGTGTCGTTTGAATTATTAAAACGATTTTCTAACAATATGATTATCATTTTTAAAAAAGTCGGTGATCAACATCGTGATATTGTACAAGTGTTTGAAACCCATAATGACACATATATGGACCACCTTAGTATTTCGATTCAAGGTAGAAAACATGTTTGGATTCAAAATGTTTGTTACCAAACACGTCAAGATGCCGATACGATTTCTGCATTAGCAGCTATTAGAGACAATACAAAATTAGACTTAATTCATGATCAAGAAGATTTTGGTGCACATTTTTTAACTGAAAAGGAAATTAATCAATTAGATATTAACCAAGAATATTTAACGCAGGTTGATGTTATAGCTCAAAAGTGTGATGCAGAATTAAAATATCATCAATCTCTACTTCCTCAATATGAGACACCTAATGATGAATCAGCTAAAAAATATTTGTGGCGTGTCTTAGTTACACAATTGAAAAAATTAGAACTTAATTATGACGTCTATTTAGAGCGATTGAAATATGAGTATAAAGTTATTACTAATATGGGTTTTGAAGATTATTTCTTAATAGTAAGTGATTTAATCCATTATGCGAAAACGAATGATGTGATGGTAGGTCCTGGTCGTGGTTCTTCAGCTGGCTCACTGGTCAGTTATTTATTGGGAATTACAACGATTGATCCTATTAAATTCAATCTATTATTTGAACGTTTTTTAAACCCAGAACGTGTAACAATGCCTGATATTGATATTGACTTTGAAGATACACGCCGAGAAAGGGTCATTCAGTACGTCCAAGAAAAATATGGCGAGCTACATGTATCTGGAATTGTGACTTTCGGTCATCTGCTTGCAAGAGCAGTTGCTAGAGATGTTGGAAGAATTATGGGGTTTGATGAAGTTACATTAAATGAAATTTCAAGTTTAATCCCACATAAATTAGGAATTACACTTGATGAAGCATATCAAATTGACGATTTTAAAGAGTTTGTACATCGAAACCATCGACATGAACGCTGGTTCAGTATTTGTAAAAAGTTAGAAGGTTTACCAAGACATACATCTACACATGCGGCAGGAATTATTATTAATGACCATCCATTATATGAATATGCCCCTTTAACGAAAGGGGATACAGGATTATTAACGCAATGGACAATGACTGAAGCCGAACGTATTGGGTTATTAAAAATAGATTTTCTAGGGTTGAGAAACTTATCGATTATTCATCAAATCTTAACACAAGTCAAAAAAGATTTAGGTATTAATATTGATATCGAAAAGATTCCGTTTGATGATCAAAAAGTGTTTGAATTGTTGTCGCAAGGAGATACGACTGGCATATTCCAATTAGAGTCTGACGGTGTAAGAAGTGTATTAAAAAAATTAAAGCCGGAACACTTTGAAGATATTGTTGCTGTAACTTCTTTGTATAGACCAGGTCCAATGGAAGAAATTCCAACTTACATTACAAGAAGACATGATCCAAGCAAAGTTCAATATTTACATCCGCATTTAGAACCTATATTAAAAAATACTTACGGTGTTATTATTTATCAAGAGCAAATTATGCAAATAGCGAGCACATTTGCAAACTTCAGTTATGGTGAAGCGGATATTTTAAGAAGAGCAATGAGTAAAAAAAATAGAGCTGTTCTTGAAAGTGAGCGTCAACATTTTATAGAAGGTGCAAAGCAAAATGGTTATCACGAAGACATTAGTAAGCAAATATTTGATTTGATTCTGAAATTTGCTGATTATGGTTTTCCTAGAGCACATGCTGTCAGCTATTCTAAAATTGCATACATTATGAGCTTTTTAAAAGTCCATTATCCAAATTATTTTTACGCAAATATTTTAAGTAATGTTATTGGAAGTGAGAAGAAAACTGCTCAAATGATAGAAGAAGCAAAAAAACAAGGTATCACTATATTGCCACCGAACATTAACGAAAGTCATTGGTTTTATAAACCTTCCCAAGAAGGCATTTATTTATCAATTGGTACAATTAAAGGTGTTGGTTATCAAAGTGTGAAAGTGATTGTTGATGAACGTTATCAGAACGGCAAATTTAAAGATTTCTTTGATTTTGCTAGACGTATACCGAAGAGAGTCAAAACGAGAAAGTTACTTGAAGCACTGATTTTAGTGGGAGCGTTTGATGCTTTTGGTAAAACACGTTCAACGTTGTTGCAAGCTATTGATCAAGTGTTGGATGGCGATTTAAACATTGAACAAGATGGTTTTTTATTTGATATTTTAACGCCAAAACAGATGTATGAAGATAAAGAAGAATTGCCTGATGCACTTATTAGTCAGTACGAAAAAGAATATTTAGGATTTTATGTTTCGCAACACCCAGTAGATAAAAAGTTTGTTGCCAAACAATATTTAACGATATTTAAATTGAGTAACGCGCAGAATTATAAACCTATATTAGTACAGTTTGATAAAGTTAAACAAATTCGAACTAAAAATGGTCAAAATATGGCATTCGTCACATTAAATGATGGCATTGAAACTTTAGATGGTGTGATTTTCCCTAATCAGTTTAAAAAGTACGAAGAGTTGTTATCACATAATGACTTGTTTATAGTTAGCGGGAAATTTGACCATAGAAAGCAACAACGTCAACTAATTATAAATGAGATTCAGACATTAGCCACTTTTGAAGAACAAAAATTAGCATTTGCCAAACAAATTATAATTAGAAATAAATCACAAATAGATATGTTTGAAGAGATGATTAAAGCTACGAAAGAGAATGCTAATGATGTTGTGTTATCCTTTTATGATGAAACGATTAAACAAATGACTACTTTAGGCTATATTAATCAAAAAGATAGTATGTTTAATAATTTTATACAATCCTTTAACCCTAGTGATATTAGGCTTATATAACTTTTATCAACTAATAAATTATGATATAGTAAACTGATGGTTAGATATTTTTTAACCATCAGTTTGCGTTTATATTAGTTTTTTATGCTTATTATTTTTATGAGTTTCACTTTACATTATTGATTAATCCATAAGAATAATTAGCACAAAAAGCAGTATACATAAATTGAGTAAAGAATTTTGTCGATATATCGTGCGGAAAAATAATAACTTTTTGATATATTGGTTTTTGCTATCCATTATAATAATTAAAGGTATATCTTTAGATAGTATGGTTTAATGTATCTTTATAAATATTATTTTATTATCGTTTATCGCTATTTGTGTTACATAATCAAAACCATAAATTCTTACTCATTCAGATTTACCCAATATTTTTACTTTTATAATGTAATGCGTTTTATCCAAGTTATTTTTTAAAAATAAATATTGAATTAGGGGCTGATTTCATGTCATTAAGAGATGAAGCATTGGAAATGCACAAACGTAATCAAGGTAAATTAGAAGTTAAACCAAATGTAAAAGTTACTAATAAAGAGGAATTAAGTTTAGCATACTCACCTGGCGTTGCTGAACCGTGTAAAGATATTTATGAAGATAAAAGAAAAGTATATGATTACACAATTAAAGGAAATACAGTTGCAGTTATTACTGATGGAACAGCGGTATTAGGTTTAGGTAACATTGGACCTGAAGCAAGTATTCCTGTAATGGAAGGTAAAGCAGTATTATTCAAAAGCTTCGCTGGTATCAATGGGGTGCCTATTGCGTTAAATACAACTGATACCGAAGAAATCATTAAAACAGTTAAGTTGTTAGAACCTAATTATGGTGGTATTAATTTAGAGGATATTTCGGCACCACGTTGTTTTGAAATTGAAGAACGATTGAAAAAAGAAACTAATATTCCGGTATTCCATGACGATCAACATGGTACAGCAATTGTAACATTGGCAGGTTTGGTAAATGCATTGAGAGTTGTTAACAAAGATATTGCTAAAATAAAAGTTGTACTAAATGGTGCTGGTGCAGCAGGAATAGCCATTGTTAAATTACTATACGCGTATGGTGTAAGAAATATGGTTATGTGTGACTCAAGAGGCGCAATTTTTGAAGGACGTTCATATGGTATGAATCCTACGAAAGATGTTGTAGCAAAATGGACAAATAAAGATAAGATTGAAGGGTCTTTAGAAGAAGTCGTAAAAGACGCAGATGTATTTATCGGGGTTTCTGTAGCTAATGCGCTGTCACAAGATATGGTTAAGAGTATGGCAGATAATCCAATTATATTTGCAATGGCTAATCCAAATCCTGAAATAATACCTGATGATGCCAAAGCGGCAGGTGCACGAGTTGTTGGTACAGGACGTTCAGACTATCCTAACCAAATTAATAATGTATTAGCTTTCCCTGGTATTTTTAGAGGTGCATTAGAGGTTGAAGCTACACATATAAATGAAGAAATGAAAAAGGCAGCTGTAGAAGCGATTGCTGATTTAATCGATAGTTCTGAATTAAATGAAGACTACTGTATCCCAGGACCGTTTGATAAACGTGTAGCGCCATCAGTTGCTCGTAATGTTGCTAAAGCGGCAATGGAATCTGGAGTAGCTAGGATTGAAGTTGATCCGCAAGATGTGTATGATAAAACAATGAAACTTACAGATTTACAATAAAAATAATTAACGTTTAATTAAATTGCTTAAAAGTTAGCAATAAAGAGTCATTAAAATGATGAAAATGAAAGTTTATGATAAACATTCAACAGTCAAACGAATATAAATCAAATAAATTTAAACCCGTTTTTAACTGGTCAAGTTCAGTTTAAGGCTCTAAATGGTTAGAACAGAGGTTATTTGGAGGTTTTCCTATGTTTAAAGATTTTTTTAATCGAACAAAGAAAAAGAAATATCTTACAGTACAAGACTCTAAAAATAATGATGTGCCTGCAGGTATTATGACTAAGTGTCCAAAGTGTAAGAAAATTATGTACACAAAAGAATTAGCTGAAAATTTAAATGTGTGCTTTAATTGTGATCATCATATTGCTTTAACTGCGTATAAACGTATAGAAGCAATTTCTGATGAAGGATCATTTACAGAATTCGATAAGGGAATGACCTCTGCGAATCCATTAGATTTTCCAAGTTATTTAGAAAAAATTGAAAAGGACCAACAAAAGACAGGTCTTAAAGAAGCAGTTGTGACTGGTACAGCACAACTAGATGGTATGAAATTTGGCGTTGCTGTCATGGATTCACGTTTTAGAATGGGAAGTATGGGATCGGTTATCGGTGAAAAGATATGTCGCATCATTGATTACTGCACTGAGAACCGTTTACCATTTATTCTTTTCTCTGCAAGTGGTGGTGCACGTATGCAAGAAGGTATTATTTCCTTGATGCAAATGGGTAAAACCAGTGTATCTTTAAAACGTCATTCTGACGCTGGACTATTATATATATCATATTTAACACATCCAACTACTGGTGGTGTATCTGCAAGTTTTGCATCAGTTGGTGATATAAATTTAAGTGAGCCAAAAGCGTTGATAGGTTTTGCAGGTCGTCGAGTTATTGAACAGACAATAAACGAAAAATTGCCAGATGATTTCCAAACTGCAGAATTTTTATTAGAGCATGGACAATTGGATAAAGTTGTACATCGTAATGATATGCGTCAAACATTGTCTGAAATTCTAAAAATCCATCAAGAGGTGACTAAATAATGTTAGATTTTGAAAAACCACTTTTTGAAATTCGAAATAAAATTGAATCTTTAAAAGAATCTCAAGATAAAAATGATGTGGATTTACAAGAAGAAATTGACATGCTTGAAGCGTCATTGGAACGAGAAACTAAAAAAATATATACAAATCTAAAACCATGGGATCGTGTGCAAATTGCGCGTTTGCAAGAAAGACCTACGACCCTAGATTATATTCCATATATCTTTGATTCGTTTATGGAACTACATGGTGATCGTAATTTTAGAGATGATCCAGCAATGATTGGTGGTATTGGCTTTTTAAATGGTCGTGCTGTTACAGTTATTGGACAACAACGTGGAAAAGATACAAAAGATAATATTTATCGAAATTTTGGTATGGCGCATCCAGAAGGTTATCGAAAAGCATTACGTTTAATGAAACAAGCTGAAAAATTCAATCGTCCTATCTTTACATTTATAGATACAAAAGGTGCATATCCTGGTAAAGCTGCTGAAGAACGTGGACAAAGTGAATCTATCGCAACAAATTTGATTGAGATGGCTTCATTAAAAGTACCAGTTATTGCGATTGTCATTGGTGAAGGTGGCAGTGGAGGTGCTCTAGGTATTGGTATTGCCAATAAAGTATTGATGTTAGAGAATAGTACTTACTCTGTTATATCTCCTGAAGGTGCAGCGGCATTATTATGGAAAGACAGTAATTTGGCTAAAATTGCAGCTGAAACAATGAAAATTACTGCCCATGATATTAAGCAATTAGGTATTATAGATGATGTCATTTCTGAACCACTTGGCGGTGCACATAAAGATATTGAACAGCAAGCTTTAGCTATTAAATCAGCGTTTGTTGCACAGTTAGATTCACTTGAGTCATTATCACGTGATGAAATTGCTAATGATCGCTTTGAAAAATTCAGAAATATCGGTTCTTATATAGAATAATCAACTTGAGCATTTTTATGTTAAATCGATACTGGGTTTTACCATAAATTGAAGTACATTAAAACAATAATTTAATATTTAGATACTGAATTTTAACTAAGATTAGTAGTCAAAATTGTGGCTACTAATCTTTTTTTAATTAAGTTAAAATAAAATTCAATATTTAAAACGTTTACATCAATTCAATACATTAGTTTTGATGGAATGACATATCAATTTGTGGTAATTTAGAGTTAAAGATAAATCAGTTATAGAAAGGTATGTCGTCATGAAGAAAATTGCAGTTTTAACTAGTGGTGGAGATTCACCTGGAATGAATGCTGCCGTAAGAGCAGTTGTTCGTACAGCAATTTACAATGAAATTGAAGTTTATGGTGTGTATCATGGTTACCAAGGATTGTTAAATGATGATATTCATAAACTTGAATTAGGATCAGTTGGGGATACGATTCAGCGTGGAGGTACATTCTTGTATTCAGCAAGATGTCCAGAGTTTAAGGAGCAAGAAGTACGTAAAGTTGCAATCGAAAACTTACGTAAAAGAGGGATTGAGGGCCTTGTAGTTATTGGTGGTGACGGTAGTTATCGCGGTGCACAACGCATCAGTGAGGAATGTAAAGAAATTCAAACTATCGGTATTCCTGGTACGATTGACAATGATATCAATGGTACTGATTTTACAATTGGATTTGACACAGCATTAAATACGATTATTGGCTTAGTCGACAAAATTAGAGATACTGCGTCAAGTCACGCACGAACATTTATCATTGAAGCAATGGGCCGTGATTGTGGAGATCTAGCATTATGGGCTGGATTATCAGTTGGTGCTGAGACAATTGTAGTTCCAGAAGTGAAAACAGATATTAAAGAAATAGCTGATAAAATTGAACAAGGTATTAAACGTGGTAAGAAACACTCAATCGTTCTTGTAGCAGAAGGTTGTATGACTGCGCAAGATTGTCAAAAAGAATTATCACAATACATCAATGTTGATAATAGAGTGTCTGTGTTAGGTCACGTTCAACGTGGTGGTAGCCCAACAGGTGCGGATAGAGTTTTAGCATCACGTTTAGGTGGATATGCGGTAGACTTATTAATGCAAGGTGAAACAGCTAAGGGTGTTGGAATTAAGAACAATAAAATTGTAGCAACATCTTTTGATGAAATTTTTGATGGTAAAGATCATAAATTTGATTATAGTCTATATGAACTTGCTAACAAGTTATCTATATAAGATTTCAGGAGGAATTATAAAATGAGAAAAACTAAAATTGTATGTACAATTGGACCAGCTTCAGAATCAGAAGAAATGATTGAGAAATTAATCAATGCTGGTATGAACGTTGCACGATTAAACTTTTCACATGGTAGTCATGAAGAGCATAAAGGTAGAATTGATACAATTCGTAAAGTAGCTAAAAGATTAGACAAAATTGTAGCAATTTTATTAGATACAAAAGGTCCAGAAATTCGTACGCATAATATGAAAGACGGTATCATTGAACTTGAACGTGGCAACGAAGTTATTGTTAGCATGAATGAAGTTGAAGGAACACCTGAAAAGTTCTCAGTAACATATGAAAACTTAATTAACGATGTTCAAGTAGGTTCATACATTTTACTTGATGATGGCTTAATTGAATTACAAGTTAAAGATATTGACCATGCTAAAAAAGAAGTTAAATGTGATATTTTAAACTCTGGTGAGCTTAAAAACAAAAAAGGTGTTAACTTACCTGGCGTAAGAGTAAGTTTACCTGGTATTACAGAAAAAGATGCTGAAGATATCCGTTTCGGTATTAAAGAAAATGTTGACTTCATTGCAGCAAGTTTCGTACGTCGTCCTAGTGATGTTTTAGAAATTCGTGAAATTTTAGAAGAACAAAAAGCTAACATTTCAGTATTCCCTAAAATTGAAAACCAAGAAGGTATTGATAATATTGCGGAAATTCTTGAAGTGTCTGATGGTTTAATGGTTGCACGTGGTGACATGGGTGTTGAAATTCCACCTGAAAAAGTACCAATGGTTCAAAAAGATTTAATCAGACAATGTAACAAATTAGGTAAACCAGTTATTACAGCTACACAAATGTTAGATTCTATGCAACGTAACCCACGTGCTACACGTGCAGAAGCTAGTGACGTTGCCAACGCAATCTATGATGGTACAGATGCAGTAATGTTATCTGGTGAAACTGCTGCTGGTTTATATCCTGAAGAAGCTGTTAAAACAATGAGAAATATTGCTGTATCAGCTGAAGCAGCCCAAGATTACAAAAAGTTATTGTCAGATCGTACTAAATTAGTTGAAACTTCATTAGTGAATGCTATCGGTATTTCGGTTGCACATACAGCTTTAAACTTAAATGTTAAAGCAATTGTAGCTGCTACTGAAAGTGGTTCAACGGCACGTACTATCTCCAAATATCGTCCACATTCAGACATTATTGCGGTGACTCCAAGTGAAGAAACTGCACGTCAATGTTCAATTGTTTGGGGAGTTCAACCTGTAGTTAAAAAAGGACGTAAGAGTACAGATGCATTGTTAAACAATGCAGTTGCAACAGCTGTTGAAACTGGTAGAGTATCTAATGGTGATTTAATCATTATTACTGCTGGTGTACCAACTGGTGAAACTGGAACTACTAATATGATGAAAATCCACCTAGTTGGTGACGAAATTGCTAATGGTCAAGGTATTGGACGTGGATCAGTTGTTGGTACTACGTTAGTTGCTGAAACTGTTAAAGATTTAGAAGGTAAAGATTTATCTGACAAAGTTATCGTTACTAACTCAATCGATGAAACGTTTGTACCTTATGTAGAAAAAGCTTTAGGCTTAATTACAGAAGAAAATGGTATTACATCACCAAGTGCAATTGTTGGTTTAGAAAAAGGTATTCCAACAGTTGTAGGTGTAGAAAAAGCTGTTAAAAACATAAGCAATAACATGTTAGTTACGATTGATGCTGCTCAAGGTAAAATCTTTGAAGGATATGCAAACGTACTATAATTTATAAAAAAACGTCTTTCCATTTATCAACAATGGAAAGGCGTTTTTTGGTTCATCTGGTATTTTATGACGTAATTAATAGGTTATTTGATAATGATAGTGTATGAATGGCAATCTATATAAATGTTTATATCTTTTATACATGTACATTATCACCTTCAAACTTTCACTCATATTACTTTGGAAATTTATTATAAAATAGAAGTATGGATGTATTTCTGAAATGATACATTATTAAATAGATGAGAAAGTAAAAGTTTTGAGCCAAGTACGCAATTTAATATTATAAGTTGCATATAAAACAGGATGGGACATAAATCCCTAAAAAAACAGCAGTAAGATAATTTTCAATTAGAAAATATCTTACTGCTGTTCTCTATTTATACAATACTTCGTATTGAATGGCTTCGCTTTCCTAGGGTGCCGTCTCAGCCTCGGTCTTCGACTGGCACTGCTCCCTCAGGAGTCTCGCCATTAATACTACGTATTAACATGTAATTTTACTTTTACATACTTTAAAAAAATAAAACACTTTGCCCAACTTGCACATAAATGTAAAATTCAATAAAATGAATTTTCTGTGTTGGGTCCCTTCGTATAATTTAATAAATACCACTAAACTAAATTAACGAGGTGCCTTATGTATAAAATTTATAACATGACCCAACTTACACTACCAATAGAAACCTCTGTTAGAATTCCTCAAAATGATATTTCGCGATATGTTAATGAAATTGTTGAAACGATACCTGATAGCGAATTCGATGAATTCAGACATCATCGTGGCGCAACATCCTATCATCCAAAAATGATGTTAAAAATCATCTTATATGCATATACTCAATCTGTATTTTCTGGTCGTAGAATAGAAAAATTACTTCATGACAGTATTCGAATGATGTGGTTAGCTCAAGATCAAACACCTTCTTATAAAACTATTAATCGTTTTAGAGTGAATCCTAATACTGATGCGTTAATTGAATCTTTATTTATTCAGTTCCATAGTCAATGTTTAAAGCAAAATCTTATTGATAATAATTCAATTTTTATTGATGGTACAAAAGTAGAAGCTAATGCCAATAGATATACATTTGTGTGGAAGAAAAGTATTCAAAATCACGAATCGAAATTGAACGAAAATTCAAAAACATTATATCGTGACTTAGTTGAAGAAAAAATAATACCAGAGATAAAAGAAGATGGAGATAGCGATTTAACAATAGAAGAAATAGATTTAATTGGTAGTCATTTAGATAAAGAAATCGAAGATTTAAATCATTCTATTGAGAACGAAGATTGTGCTCAAATTAGAAAACAGACCCGTAAAAAAATAACTGAGATTAAGAAGTTCAAAAAGAAATTTGATGATTATTCCGAAAGAAAAAATAAATATGAAGAACAAAAATCGATTCTTAAAGATAGAAATAGTTTTTCTAAAACTGATCTGATCATGATGCAACTTTTATGAGAATGAAGGAAGACCATATGAAAAATGGCCAACTTAAGCCAGGATACAATTTACAAATAGCGACAAATTCTCAATTTGTTTTATCCTATGACCTATTTCAAAACCCAACAGATACTAGAACATTAATCCCATTTTTAACAATGATTCAAAATACCTTCGGTTATTTACCAGAGTATATTGTAGCTGATGCAGGTTATGGTAGTGAGCAAAACTATATGGCTATTATAGATGATTTTAATAAAACGCCACTTATTACGTATGGCATGTTTATTAAAGATAAAACTAGAAAGTTTAAAAGTGGCATTTTCAACACTCAAAATTGGAAATATGACGAACTTAATAATGAATTTATATGTCCTAATAACAAAAGAATAGGTTTTAAAAGATATGCATACCGTAATGATAGATATGGTTTTAAACGAGACTTCAAACTATATGAATGTGATGACTGTTCATCATGTTCTTTGAGACATCAATGCATGAAACCAAATTCGAAATCCAATAAGAAAATCATGAAGAATTATAATTGGGAATACTTTAAAGTCCAAATTAATCAAAAGCTTTCTGAACCAGAAACGAAAAACATCTATAGTCAAAGAAAAATTGATGTAGAGCCTGCTTTTGGATTTATGAAGGCTATTTTGGGTTTCACTCGAATGTCAGTTCGAGGAATAAATAAAGTTAAACGAGAGCTAGGTTTTGTATTGATGGCACTTAATATAAGGAAAATAGCAGCTCAACGAGCTGTACATTATAAAATACATATCAAAAAAGCTGATTTCTATCAAATAATTAATAGAAATCAGCTTTTTTACATTGCCTAAGAACTTAATGTCCCAAGCCCTAAAACTTGTTGTTATTTATTTGATTTAGCAGCGATACGTTTATATCTTAAGTACATAAATGCTAAAAGTATAAACCAAATCGGAATAAAATAAATTGCACGTCTTGTATCAACATTAATAAATAATAACCCGAACACAAAAATGAAGAATACAAATATTAAGTAGCCCATATATTTGCCACCTAATAGTTTGTACGTAGCATTTTTATGTAGATCTGGGTTTTTACGACTATAATTGATATATGCAATGATAATCAGACCCCATACAACTAAAAATAACACTGTAGAGATGGTAGTCACATACGTAAATACTTTTGTCGCATCTGGGAAAATATAGTTTAGTAATGCTGCCACAAGTAATAATGCTGATGAAGCAAAGATTGCAACATGTGGAACGCCATATTTATTCGTCTTAGAAAAGTTCGGAGGTGCTTGTTGTTGACTTGATAAACCGAAAAGCATACGGCTATTTGAGAATATACCACTGTTACATGATGAAGCAGCAGCGGTTAATACTACAAAATTAATCAAGCCCGCAGCAAACGGAATTCCGATCAATGCGAATAATTTTACGAATGGACTGTTATCAGGATCAACTTGCTGCCAAGGGATAATAGACATGATAACCGCTAACGCCCCAACGTAAAATATTAAAATTCTAATGGGTACACTGTTAATTGCTTTTGGAATTGTTTTAACTGGATCTTTTGTTTCCCCAGCTGTAACACCAATCATTTCAATTCCTACAAATGAGAATAGTGCCATTTGGAAAGACATAAAGAATCCAGAAGCACCTTTAGCGAATATGCCGTGTTCATATAGATTTGTGAAACTGGCATGCCCGAATTGAGTTTTAAATGCAAATAGAATCATGACGAAACCAACTACTATTAAACCAATAATTGTCGCTATTTTAATGATAGAGAACCAAAATTCTAATTCTCCGAAAAGTCTTGCGCTAAGTAGGTTGAATGACATTAATAACAGTACACAAAATAGTGCACTTATCCAGTTTGGAATTTCTGGGAACCAAAAGCTAACATATTTTGCCACAGCCGTTACTTCAGCCATACCTGTAATAATCCAACAGAACCAGTATGTCCATCCGGTAACAAATCCTGCAAAAGGCCCAATATATGTATTGGTTACATCTGCGAAAGATTTAAATTCAGTATTCTGTATAATGATTTCTCCTAAACCTCGCATAAACATAAATAACATAAATCCTATAATGATGTATGTTAATAGAATTGAAGGGCCGGTTAATGCAATCGTTTGACCAGCACCTAAGAATAAGCCTGTACCAATTGCACCGCCAATTGCAATTAATTGTATGTGGCGATTGCTCAGTTCCCTTTGTAATTTTTCAGCCATAATACATCTCCCTTAAATATAGATATGTTTATTATGCACTTATATTGAGATATATACAATTATTTTCGGTAAAAATGTGTAAAATTCCATGTTAATATACTTTGGTTTTTATAATCATATATAATAACCAATTGAAAATTTAATTCTATTGTAAAATTCATGGATTATTCACATCTTGAAAAAGCTTTAATGGTGCTATTTGTGGCTATTCTGTGACATTTACATAGATTTACAAAAAAATTGTTGCACATATAATGCCAGTTTTTATATTTCACAAACGAAATGCGTTTAGCTATAATATTAGTTGAAAGCCATTTCATAAAGAAACAGTAAAGGGGAAATTTATCATGGCAGAATTACAAAGAGGTTTAGAAGGGGTTATCGCAGCGGAGACTAAAATAAGTTCAATTATTGAAAGTCAATTGACTTATGCCGGCTATGATATTGATGATCTAGCTGAAAATGCGCAATTTGAAGAAGTTATTTTCCTATTATGGAACTATAGATTGCTAAACGAAGAAGAGCTTGCTCATCTAAAAGGGAAATTAAATCAATACATGACATTAAATCCTCGTGTGTATACACATTTTGAGGAGTATGTTACAGATCACGTGCATCCAATGACAGCATTACGTACGTCATTATCATATATTGCACATTTCGATCCTGATGCTGAAAATGAATCAGATGAAAATCGTTATGAAAGAGCAATGCGTATACAGGCTAAAGTAGCATCATTAGTTACAGCGTTTGCTCGAGTAAGACAAGATAAAGAACCACTTAAGCCTAATCCTGACTTAAGTTATGCGGCAAACTTCCTATATATGTTACGTGGGGAATTACCAACAGATATAGAAGTAGAAGCCTTCAATAAAGCACTTATTTTACACGCTGATCATGAGTTGAACGCATCTGCATTTACGGCACGTTGTGCGGTATCATCATTGTCAGATATGTACTCAGGTATTGTAGCAGCCGTAGGTTCTCTGAAAGGGCCATTACATGGTGGTGCAAACGAACAAGTTATGACGATGTTATCTGAGATTGGGTCAATTGAAAATGTTGATGCTTACTTAGATGAAAAATTTGCTAATAAAGATAAAGTAATGGGCTTCGGTCATCGTGTATATAAAGATGGTGATCCTAGAGCGAAATATTTAAGAGAAATGAGCCGTCAAATTACGAAAGACGCTGGTCGTGAAGAATTATTTGAAATGTCAGTGAAAATGGAAAAACGTATGGCAGAAGAAAAAGGATTAATTCCTAATGTTGATTTTTATAGTGCGAGTGTTTATCACTGTATGGAAATACCTCATGACTTATTCACGCCAATCTTTGCTGTAAGTCGTTCTGCAGGATGGATTGCTCATATTTTAGAACAATATAAAGATAATAGAATTATGCGTCCTAGAGCGAAATATATTGGCGAAACGAATCGTAAGTATATCCCGCTTGAAGAAAGAAAATAATCAATACAAATTAAAAATGAAGATGTAAAATTTGGAGGTAAAATAACTATGACTGCAGAAAAAATTACTCAAGGAACTGAAGGATTAAACGTACCTAATGAACCAATTATCCCATTTATTATCGGTGATGGAATTGGACCGGATATTTGGAAGGCAGCAAGCCGAGTTATAGATGCTGCTGTTGAGAAAGCCTATAATGGCGAAAAACGCATTGAATGGAAAGAAGTGCTAGCTGGCCAAAAAGCATTTGATACAACTGGTGAATGGTTACCTCAAGAAACACTTGATACAATTAAAGAATATTTAATTGCTGTTAAAGGACCTTTAACAACACCAATTGGTGGTGGTATTAGATCATTAAATGTGGCTTTACGCCAAGAATTAGATTTATTTACTTGCTTAAGACCGGTACGTTGGTTTAAAGGAGTACCATCACCTGTTAAACGTCCACAAGATGTTGATATGGTTATTTTCCGTGAAAATACTGAAGACATTTATGCTGGTATTGAATTTAAAGAAGGTACAACAGAAGTTAAAAAGGTAATTGACTTCTTACAAAACGAAATGGGTGCGACAAACATTCGATTCCCAGAAACTTCAGGTATTGGTATTAAACCAGTTTCTAAAGAAGGAACTGAGCGATTAGTTAGAGCAGCTATACAATATGCTATCGATAATAACCGTAAATCAGTTACTTTAGTTCATAAAGGTAATATTATGAAATTTACAGAAGGCTCATTTAAGCAGTGGGGTTACGATTTAGCATTATCTGAATTTGGTGATCAAGTATTCACTTGGCAACAATATGACGAAATTGTTGAAAATGAAGGCAGAGATGCTGCTAATGCTGCTCAAGAAAAAGCTGAAAAAGAAGGCAAGATTATCATTAAAGATTCTATTGCTGACATTTTCTTACAACAAATTTTAACTCGTCCAGCTGAGCATGATGTTGTAGCAACTATGAACTTGAATGGTGACTATATTTCAGATGCTTTAGCTGCACAAGTTGGTGGTATTGGTATTGCGCCAGGTGCAAACATTAATTATGAAACAGGTCATGCTATTTTTGAAGCAACACATGGTACAGCTCCAAAATATGCAGGTTTAAATAAAGTGAATCCATCTTCAGTAATTTTAAGTTCTGTATTAATGTTAGAACATTTAGGATGGCAAGAAGCGGCAGATAAGATTACAGATTCAATTGAAGATACAATTGCTTCAAAAGTTGTTACTTATGACTTTGCCCGTTTAATGGATGGTGCTGAAGAAGTTTCTACATCAGCATTTGCAGATGAATTGATTAAAAATTTAAAATAAGCAAAATAAAATTAGGTGAGTCTAGCAACTTTAATTGCTAGGTTCGCCTTTTTAAATGAATTGAAGTTGGCAACAGGATAGAAATAATAAAGAGTCACCAATGATTGATTATGTAGTGTTTCTTACACATTAGACAAAGCGAATATGTACATAAGCTTAGGAATAAATGAGTAAAACTCATGCATAGGTAGTGGGATAGAAATGCTATTTTTACAAAATTTATTTCGTTGTCCCAGAGTAAGTCATGCAAATGATAGAAGGAAATATAAGAAGTATTTTATTTATATGTAAAGTAATGTAAAAAATGTGTAAAGATAATGTGTAGGATGTTATTTTTATAAATAGTTCGGTTATAATGTAAATATAATTATAAGTTAGGGAGGCATACCATGTCGCAAAAAGTGTTGGTAGTAGATGACGAACATTCAATCGTAACATTACTTAAATATAACTTAGAAACAGCTGGTTATGAAGTTGTTGTCGCATTTGATGGTGATGAGGCTTTAGAAAAGGTAGAAAGTGAACAGCCAGATTTAATTATTTTAGATGTTATGCTACCTAAAAAAGATGGCATTGACGTATGTAAGACTGTAAGAACAAATAAAAATTTAGTCCCTATATTAATGTTAACGGCGAAAAATGATGAATTTGATCGGGTATTAGGTTTAGAATTAGGTGCCGATGACTATATGACTAAGCCTTTTTCACCTAGAGAAGTTGTTGCCCGTGTGAAAGCCATTTTAAGACGTTCTCAATTTGTAAAAGAAGTAGAAGAGATTGACGATGATATTACCATCGGATCGATACGTATTAGACCCGATTATTTTGAAGTATATAAGCATAATGAGTTATTGGAGCTAACACCGAAAGAATTTGAACTCTTGCTTTATTTGATAGAAAGACAAGGCAGAGTCATTACGAGAGAGCATATGTTAAATACGGTATGGAATTATGAATTTGCAGGAGACTCAAGAATTGTTGATGTACATATCAGTCATTTAAGAGATAAATTAGAAGATAATCCTAAGAAGCCACAACTTATTAAAACTGTGCGTGGCTTAGGCTATAAATTGGAAAGACCTAAAGAACAATGATGAAGTTTCACCACCGCTTAATGTTATTGATAAGCAGTATATTAATTATCAGTTTTGTTACATTAGGCATTATTATTCACGCTTCCATCACATATGTTTTATCAGAAAAACACGAACAAGCTCTAGCAACAGATGCAAGATCATATATTTATTTAGTCCAAGATAATGAGATTGATAAAGTTAAAAAAATTGTAAAACAGCAAAATATAGATTTATTGATAACTAAGCATGATAAAAAGGTGTTTAGTAGTGGCAAACTGAAAGCTATCCCAAATAGTGATAGCTATATTCAAAAAAGGGACGTTTTTATTTTTAATAAGAAGGTTAACGGTTATCATGTATGGATTAAAGGTTACAATAACGATATTACAGAAATGCATTGGACGTTGTGGAAATATCTTATTTTGACATGTTTAGTTGTACTCATTTGTCTGTATTTTGCAAGCCGTAGTTTTAAGCGTACATTAATCCGTCCCATTCAAGAAGTTACTTATGCAACACAATTGTTGGCAAATGGTTATTATCACATACGTGTACCTGAAAGTAATGTTGTAGAAACTAAAGCGCTTTTTGTGTCTACCAATGATTTAGCACGACGCCTTCAAAAGCTTAATAATGAGCAAAAAATTCAATCCAACCGTTTAAAAACAACGATTGAAAATATTCCAAGTGCTATTTTAATGATAGATCGAAATGGAAAAATCGTTGTTGCAAATAAAGCGTATTATGAACAGTTCAACATCTCGCATAATATTGAACAAGTAGGCTATCACGGCTATGTTAATACTGAAATTGAGCAATTAATTTTAGAAAGTTTTAAAGTTGAAAAACCTATTTATGAACAATTGGAAGTTGCAATAAACCAAGTCCATGCCAAGTACTTTGATATTTCATGCGTTCCGATTTTAACTAGGTCTCAAAAAAGTTTGCAAGGGATTTTAGTTGTGATGCATGATATAACAAATCTGAAACAACTTGAAAATCTAAGACGTGAATTTGTAGCAAATGTTTCACATGAATTAAAAACACCTATTACTTCAATTAAGGGGTTTGCTGAAACGCTTATTGATGGTGCAAAAAATGATGCGGAATCATTAGACATGTTTTTAAACATAATTTTAAAAGAATCAAATCGAATAGAATCTTTAGTAACAGATCTGTTAGATTTATCGCATATTGAGCAACATACAGAGTTAGATACAGACTATATGAATTTATCAGATTTAACGCGGCGTATTATTGATAATATGATGACTCAAGCCAATCAAAAAAATATTTCCATTCATACTGATATTGAAAAAGATGTCATTGTTAAAGCACAAGAAAGTAAAATTGCTCAAGTTATCACGAATTTGTTAACGAATGCAATTAACTATTCTTATGAAGATGGAGATATTAACGTTCGTGTGTATCGAGATGACTTTCGTGTCATTTTCGAAGTACAAGATTTTGGTATAGGTATTAAATTAGAAGACCAACAACGTATTTTTGAAAGATTTTATAGAGTAGATAAAGCACGAAGTAGAGATTCTGGTGGGACAGGTCTTGGATTATCAATTACAAAGCATATAGTAGAGGCCCACCAAGGCAATATTGAAGTGAATAGTCAAGTTGGCAAAGGCTCAACGTTCAAAGTTATTCTAAAAGATTATAAAGAATAAAAATTAAAGTGGTAACAGCGCGTGTATTTTTCACGAAGTTGTTGCTGCTTTTTTATTTCGTTCAAATCTCTATTGGTATTAAATTAGAGTTAATGAAGTGGAATAAATTCGGTTGTCAATTTTGTCATTTGTATATGTCGATTTGTAAGTTATAAGTAATAGATTGTTGTGAATCAAGCAATTTTATAATATATTTATTATAATAAAGAAATTTTAGTAACGCGCTTGAAATAGATGCTTAATTAAAAAGTAATAAGTTTTATTTGAACGGAAATAAATCTTAATTTAAACACTTGAATAGACAAGTGTAATCATTCGTCATAGAAAAAGACGAGGGGCGATTTAGATAAATTGTTGAAAGTAATATTAAATACCTTGTTTATCTAATTTGATTGAGGAAACATGCATAGGTGAAAATTAGAAATACATTAAAAATATTGAATTAATTTTTCGACCTACAAGTTGAGGAAAATTTAACTAGATTTGAGGATTAGCAAAGTGAAAACAATTCAATTACACAAGACAACTTTGATATTAATTGCGATATTATTGTTTTATACTTTTATGGGTATCTTACTACCACTCATGCACGATGATTTACAATGGTTTAGCAATTATAATACTGATATTTTAAAAGTAGGATTTGCATCACTTAATGGTCGCTATATCGGAAATATCTTTGAAATTATAGCTGTACATGTAAGCTGGTTACGTTGGCTTTCATATGGCCTCATTAGTATGGGCATCATTTGGATGATTATGCACATTACACGTTGTAAAGCGTGGACAAGCTATTATTTGTTAGCATTTTCTTTAATGTTAATTTTACCAAGTGCTATTTATGCAGATACATATGGCTGGTTTGCAGGATTTTATAATTATGCGACATCAACACTAATTTCACTCTTTATTATTTATTATTGTATTAATGCAATTATATATAAAGAAAAGCAGCCGGTAAGTGTTACTGTACTATTCTATGTTTTATGCTTCTTCGGTCAATTATTTATGGAGAATGTGACATTATTCCACTGTATCATTTTAATTTTAGCTTTTCTGTATGAATTTACTGCAAATCGAACACTTAATTATAAATTATTGTTTTCATTTATGATTGCTACTATAGGTACAATCATTATGTTTTCCAATCCAAATTATCGCAAAATTTTATTTGAAGGATCAGAATATCAACAAGTTTCAAATAATCAAGGTATCTTTTCAAAATTTGCAGAAATGATATCAACGTCACTTCCATATGGTGTCATTTTCAGTCAGATTATAATTTTAAGTATGATTGCAGCGCTTATTATTTATCTACTGCTTAGAAGTGATCGGTATGTACATTTAACAATATTAAAGCGTCGTATCATTATGATAGGATTTATCACTTTACCGCTTTATTATTTACTATTTTACAATCAGTTTTTATTAAATAAAAATACAGATATTGGATTGGTTGGTTTTGTGAACGTAATTGTATGTGGTTACTTTGCGTTTTCGATATTTGTAGGTATTTATTTGTCTATTAATGATCGTAAAACACAAATCACTTTATATTCCTTACTTATTGCAATATGTGTTTCGGCGTCGACACTAGTCATTGTTACTCCAATAGAACCAGGTAATTTTTTGATTGTTTATACGATACATGTAATCATTTTAATTATTTTATTAAAAGAATTTCGGAAATATAAGTCAATCAATGTTAATTTTATTAAAGGTGCATCACTAGTTTTAGCTGTGATATATCTTAGTGCATTTATTTATGTTCATTATGAACATGAAAAAAGAGTTCAGTTATTAAAACAACAAATTAAAGATCATCCACGACAAGAGGTTTATACAGTGGAATCATTGCCGTTTGAACATTATATGCATCATCCGTCACCAATCAATAAAAATTACCAAGAGTGGTTTAATAATTATGAAGAATTACCGAAAATGACCAAAGTTAAATATATTCCATTTGGTTCAGACGATTCATAACTTATTCTTACCTATAAAAATTTAAAATAGCAGCATAAAAATATTAAAAAGTAGACATAATCATGAAATGATAATGTGCATCTCAAAAGTTGGACTTTTAACCTGACTTTATGGAGTGCTCATCAAGAACAATCATGATTATGTCTTTTTTATTTTTTAGCTAAGTCTATATAGGCACTTGTTTTATTTGAAATTAGGTCGTGTATAAATACTCTATGAGATAGTTTCTTTAATTACGACATCACAGTCGAATATGCTAAAATATATATAAATTAGTTCTGGAGGTTAAAATTGTGAATAAATTAGTATTAATCGATGGTAATAGCTTAAGTTTTAGAGCTTTTTATGCATTACCTTTGTTATCAAACAAAGCAGGCATTCATACCAATGCAGTATATGGTTTTGCAATGTTACTAGAGAAGATTTTAAAAGAAGAAAAGCCAAATCATTTTTTAGTAGCGTTTGATGCAGGTAAAACGACTTTCAGACATGAAAAATATAGTGAATATAAAGGTGGACGCCAGAAAACGCCGCCTGAACTAAGTGAGCAATTTCCTTATATTCGCCAATTATTAGATGCTTATCATATTAAACGTTATGAATTAGATAACTATGAGGCAGATGATATTATCGGAACTTTAAGTAAAGAAGCAGATAAAGCGGGCTTTCAGACAATTATTATTACGGGAGACCGAGATTTAACACAACTTGCAACGGATAATGTAACCATTTATTACACTAAAAAAGGTGTTACTGATGTTGATCATTATACACCTGACTTTATTGCGGAAAAATACAACGGGTTAACACCTAATCAAATTATTGATATGAAAGGATTAATGGGAGATACTTCTGATAATATACCAGGTGTTGCAGGTGTTGGAGAGAAAACAGCAATAAAATTGCTAAACCAATTTGACACAGTAGAAGGTGTCTATGAACATTTAGATGAAATTTCAGGTAAAAAGTTAAAAGAAAAACTTCAAAATAGCAAAGAAGATGCATTAATGAGTAAAGAATTAGCAACGATTAATGTAGATAGTCCGATTGAAGTAAAACTTGAAGATACGTTAATGACTCATCAAGATGAACAACAAGAAAAAATCGAATTGTTTAAGAAGTTAGAATTCAAACAATTGTTGGCTGACATTGATCAATCAGCAAGCGTTGAAGATGCAATAGAAAAGACATTTGAAATTGAAACGTCTTTTGATAATATTGATTTTACTTCATTGAAAGAAGCGGCCATCCATTTCGAATTAGACGGTGGTAACTATTTGCGAAATAATATTTTAAAATTCTCTTTATTTACAGGTGAGAAACATATTGTAATTAATGCGGATGACATAAATAATTATGTCGAACTAGTTTCATGGTTAGAAAATCCGAATTCGAAAAAAGTCGTATATGATGCTAAAAAAACATATGTAGCATCACATAGATTGGGGATTGATATTCAAAATATTTCTTTCGATATTATGTTGGCCAGTTATATAATTGATCCATCTCGTACGATTAGTGATGTTCAATCAGTTGTTTCATTGTACGGTCAAAGTTTTGTGAAAGACGATGTGAGTATATATGGAAAAGGTAAGAAATTTAAGGTACCTGAAGATGATGTTTTAAATCCATATGTTGCTTCTATTACTGATGCAATTTACTTTGCGAAACCAAATATGGATAAACAATTAGAAGAATACAATCAGGTAGAACTCTTGGCTGATTTAGAGCTACCGCTAGCTAAGATTTTAAGTGAAATGGAAGAAATTGGTATATTTACAGATGTTCATGATTTAGAAGAAATGGAAAAAGAAATTCAAGAAAAATTAGACGTCTTGATTCGAAATATCCATGATGCAGCTGGTGAAGATTTTAATATAAATTCTCCTAAGCAATTAGGTGTTGTATTGTTTGAGACATTACAATTACCTGTTATTAAAAAGACGAAAACAGGATATTCTACTGCTGTAGATGTCTTAGAGCAATTGCAAGGTGAACATCCTATCATTGATTATATTTTAGAATATCGTCAATTATCTAAGTTACAGTCTACTTATGTTGAAGGATTGCAAAAGGTAATTAGTGATGATCAACGTATCCATACACGTTTTAATCAAACTTTAGCGCAAACTGGACGTTTATCAAGTGTAGATCCTAATTTACAAAATATTCCGGTTAGACTTGAAGAAGGGCGTAAAATAAGAAAAGCCTTTAAACCAACTTCAAAAGATAGCGTTATATTATCAGCAGATTATTCTCAAATTGAATTGCGTGTATTAGCACACATTACACAAGATGAGAGTATGAAAGAAGCATTTATCAACGGCGATGATATTCATACAGCAACTGCTATGAAAGTATTTGGTGTAGAAGCTGATCAAGTCGATAGTTTAATGCGTCGTCAAGCAAAAGCAGTTAACTTTGGAATTGTTTATGGGATAAGTGATTATGGTTTAAGTCAAAGTTTAGGTATTACTCGTAAAAAAGCAAAAGCATTCATTGATGATTATTTAGCTAGTTTCCCAGGTGTAAAACAATATATGTCTGATATTGTAAAAGATGCCAAAGCTTTAGGTTACGTGGAAACATTGCTACATCGTCGACGCTATATTCCTGATATTACGAGTCGTAACTTTAATTTACGCGGCTTTGCTGAACGTACTGCTATGAATACGCCAATACAGGGCAGTGCTGCAGATATCATTAAACTGGCAATGGTTAAATTTGCTCAAAAAATGAAAGAGACAACATATCAAGCTAAACTATTATTACAAGTACACGATGAATTAATTTTTGAAGTACCTAAGTCAGAAGTAGATTCATTTAGTGAATTTGTAGAAGAGATAATGGAAAATGCATTGCAATTAGATGTTCCATTAAAAGTAGACTCAAGTTATGGTGCAACCTGGTATGATGCAAAATAAAGTGAGGTTAATGGTATGCCCGAATTACCAGAAGTAGAACATGTAAAAAGAGGAATTGAACCCTACGTTATAAATCAAAAAATTGAACACGTTATATTTTCGGATAAAGTAATCGAAGGTAAAGCTCAAGGCAAGGAAACAATTATAAAAGGAATTGAATTAGATACTTTTAAAACTTTATCGGAAGGCTATACCATTACAAATGTAGAACGAAGAAGTAAATATATCGTTTTTCAGCTAGATAATAAACGAGAACAACGTACATTAATTAGTCATTTAGGTATGGCGGGCGGTTTTTTCATTGTAGATGAACTTGAAGATATTATGATACCTAATTATCGTAAGCATTGGCATGTTATTTTTGAGTTGTCAAATGACAAAAAGTTAATTTATTCAGATATACGTCGTTTTGGAGAAATTAGAAATGTTGCGTCTGTAGCATCTTATCCTTCATTTTTAGAAATAGCGCCTGAACCTTTTTCAAATGAAGCATTGACGTATTATTTAAATCGAATTCATCAACAGTCTAATAAGAATAAACCAATCAAACAAGTGATTTTGGATCATAAAGTAATCGCAGGTTGTGGAAATATTTACGCATGTGAAGCGTTGTTTCGTGCAGGTGTTTTACCAGATAAAAAAGTAAAAGACTTAACACACCAACAACAAGAAATGGTTTTTTATTATGTTAGAGAAGTACTAGAAGAAGGTATTAAATATGGCGGTACAAGTATTTCAGATTATCGTCATGCTGATGGAAAAACTGGTGAGATGCAATTGCATCTTAATGTATATAAGCAGCCGGTATGCAAAGTGTGTGGAAGTCAAATTGAAACAAAAATCATCGCGACAAGAAATAGTCATTATTGTCCAGTATGTCAAAAATAAAGAAAGAGTGAAATTATGCCGAAAGTTATTGGTCTAACAGGTGGAATCGCCTCAGGAAAATCAACAGTATCAGAACTCTTATCCGTATTCGGTTTTAAAGTAGTAGATGCTGATAAAGCAGCCAGGGAAGCTGTTAAAAAGGGGAGTAAAGGTTTAGCTCAAGTACGAGAAGTCTTTGGTGATGAAGCAATTGATGAAAATGGTGAGATGAATCGTCGTTATATGGGTGATCTAGTGTTTAATCATCCAGAAAAACGCTTAGAATTAAATGCTATCATACATCCTATCGTGCGAGATATTATGGAAGAAGAAAAGCAAGAATATTTAAAACAAGGATATAATGTAATCATGGATATTCCATTATTATTTGAAAATGAATTGGAAAATACAGTAGACGAAGTGTGGGTTGTATACACTTCTGAAAGTATACAAATGGATCGTTTAATGCAACGTAATAATTTGTCATTAGAAGATGCGAAAGCACGTGTCTATAGCCAAATTTCTATTGATAAAAAAAGCCGAATGGCCGATCATGTTATCGATAATTTAGGGGATAAACTTGAATTAAAACAAAACCTTGAGAGATTGTTAGAAGAAGAAGGTTATATTGAAAAGCCGAATTACGGAGAAGAAGATTAATATTACACTATAAATAAGTCATTACTTTACGTACGCGTTGATGTATGTAAGTAATGACTATTTTTTATAAAAAAGATAAATAAATCAACGGAAAACGCTTTCAAATTTCATATAATATGCTATACTAATTCCATAAAGTATAACACATAAAGATCAAGGGGTGCTTTTAATGTCAACGAATATTGCAATTAATGGTATGGGTAGAATTGGAAGAATGGTATTACGTATTGCATTACAAAATAAAAATTTAAATGTAGTAGCGATAAATGCTAGTTATCCACCCGAAACAATTGCACATTTAATCAATTACGATACGACACATGGAAAATATAATCTAAAAGTTGAACCGATTGAAAATGGATTGCAAGTTGGAGATCATAAAATTAAATTGGTTGCTGATCGCAATCCTGAAAACTTGCCATGGAAAGAATTAGATATCGATATTGCTATAGATGCAACTGGTAAATTTAATCATGGTGATAAAGCCATCGCACATATTAAAGCAGGTGCCAAAAAAGTTTTGTTAACTGGTCCTTCAAAAGGTGGACATGTTCAAATGGTAGTTAAAGGCGTAAATGATAACCAATTAGATATAGAAGCATTTGACATTTTTAGTAATGCTTCATGTACTACTAATTGCATTGGTCCAGTTGCAAAAGTTTTAAATAATCAGTTTGGAATAGTTAATGGTTTAATGACTACTGTTCACGCTATTACAAATGACCAAAAAAATATTGATAATCCACATAAAGATTTAAGACGTGCACGTTCATGTAATGAAAGCATTATTCCTACTTCTACTGGTGCGGCGAAAGCTTTAAAAGAAGTATTACCAGAATTAGAAGGTAAATTACACGGCATGGCATTACGTGTACCAACAAAGAATGTATCGCTCGTTGATTTAGTTGTTGATTTAGAAAAAGAAGTAACTGCAGAAGAAGTAAACCAAGCTTTTGAAAATGCAGGTTTAGAAGGTATCATAGAAGTCGAACATCAACCACTAGTGTCTGTTGATTTTAATACTAATCCAAATTCAGCTATTATTGATGCAAAATCAACAATGGTCATGTCAGGGAATAAAGTAAAAGTTATTGCTTGGTATGATAATGAATGGGGTTATTCAAATAGAGTTGTAGATGTTGCTGAGCAAATTGGAGCACTTTTGACATCAAAAGAAACTGTAAGTGCAAGTTAATACAATTAATTTATAGCCTAACTCTGACTTCGGAGTTAGGTTTTTTATTTTTAATACAATAATATTGTCATGCAAATTACTTAATAAGTAACGATATAATGTTTTTTATTGTTTCATTATTTGGTTAAATGAATTAAATTGAGGGATTCTTTTTTCATCTCTAGATTTATAGTATAATTAGGCATAATCAAAATAAAGAGGGTGATGTAATGAAATGCCCGAAATGTAATTCTACACAATCTAAAGTTGTAGATTCAAGGCATGCCGATGAATTAAATGCCATTCGAAGACGAAGAGAATGTGAAAATTGTGGAACACGTTTCACTACATTTGAACATATCGAAGTTAGTCAGCTTATAGTTGTGAAAAAAGATGGCACAAGAGAGCAGTTTTCAAGAGAAAAGATACTTAATGGACTTGTGCGTTCTTGTGAGAAACGACCAGTTAGATATCAACAACTTGAAGACATAACTAACAAGGTTGAATGGCAATTACGAGATGAAGGTCATACGGAAGTGTCTTCACGAGATATAGGTGAACACGTTATGAACTTGTTAATGCATGTTGATCAAGTTTCATATGTTAGATTTGCATCAGTCTATAAAGAATTTAAAGATGTTGATCAATTGTTAGCATCGATGCAAGGGATTTTAAGCGAAAACAAACGGAGTGATGCTTAAATGGGACGACAAGCCTTCGAATTCGGCTTAAGACCAAAGGATCAATTCAAAGTTATGCAACACTTTGATTTAAATACGAATCATTTAGAGGTATTGAATCGACTGTATACACCGCTAATTGGAACGCAAGCAGTGGGTTTATATCATTTTATGACTCAATTCGTTAAAGAAAGTCATAATGAAACATTGATTCTTTCTCATTATATTTTTATGAATGAACTTAAAATTAATTTACTAGAGTTTAGACAACAAATGGACTTACTTGAAGCGATTGGATTGTTAAAGGCGTTTGTCAAACATGATGAACAAGAAACACAATTTGTTTACCAATTAATTCAACCGCCTTCAGCACATTTATTTTTTAATGATCCAATGTTGTCAATCTTTTTATATAGTGAAGTCGAGCATCGTCGATTTCATGAGTTGAAGAAATACTTTGAGTATCAACAAATTGATTTGAGTGAATTTAAACAGGTAACAAGACAATTTACTGATGTTTTTAAAGTGCCGTCTACAAAAATAGATATCGATACAAGTGATATTCCGATTAATGAACCGTACCAAGGTATCGATTTATCAAATGAATCTTTTGACTTTGAAATGTTGAGACAAATGTTAGGTAAACATTTTATTAGTCAAGACATTGTTACCAAAGATGCAAAGCGTTTAATTACACAACTCGCGACTTTATATGGTTTAACAGCAGATGGCATGAAGCATGTTATTTTAAATTCAATTACAAGTGGACAACAGTTATCCTTTGAAGAAATGCGTAAACAAGCACGCTCGTATTACTTAATGGAACACGAAAATCAAATGCCTAAATTACAGGTGAAATCTCCTGCTACATCATCTTCGGCGGGCAAATCTTCAGAAGTGAATCCAAAGCCACAAAGTGATGAATGGTTTGAGTTACTTGAACAAACGAGTCCAATTGATATGTTAGCTTCTTGGTCTGAATCAGAACCAACTATATCGCAAAAGACAATGGTTGAAGAATTAATTGAACGTGAAAAAATGTCTTTTGGCGTCATTAATATTTTGTTGCAATTTGTCATGTTAAAAGAAGATATGAAACTTCCTAAAGCGTATATTTTGGAAATAGCATCAAATTGGAAGAAAAAAGGTATTAAGACAGCTAAAGAAGCATATAATTACGCTAAAAAAGTTAATCAACCTAAAAATGAGGGTTCTAGCGGAAATTACCAAAAGCGTGGTTCATACTATGGGCAGCGTAATCGTATTTCAAAAGAAAAAACACCTAAATGGTTAGAAAATAGAGATAAACCTAGTGAAGAAGATTCGGCTAAAGATAATAGCGTAGATGATCAACAATTAGAGCAAGATCGACAAGCATTTCTAGATAAATTATCTAAAAAATGGGAGGAGGACAGTCAATAATGAAGCAATTTAAAAGTATAATTAACACGTCGCAGGACTTTGAAAAAAGAATAGAAAAGATAAAAAAAGAAGTAATCAATGACCCAGATGTTAAGCAATTTTTGGAAGCGCATCGAGCTGAATTAACGAATGCTATGATTGATGAAGACTTAAATGTGTTACAAGAGTATAAAGATCAACAAAAACATTATGACGGTCATAAATTTGCTGATTGTCCAAATTTCGTAAAGGGGCATGTGCCTGAGTTATATGTTGATAATAACCGAATTAAAATACGCTATTTACAATGCCCATGTAAAATCAAGTACGACGAAGAACGCTTTGAAGCTGAGCTAATTACATCTCATCATATGCAACGAGATACTTTAAATGCCAAATTGAAAGATATTTATATGAATCATCGAGACCGTCTTGATGTAGCTATGGCAGCAGATGATATTTGTACAGCAATAACTAATGGGGAACAAGTGAAAGGCCTTTACCTTTATGGTCCATTTGGGACAGGTAAATCTTTTATTCTAGGTGCAATTGCGAATCAGCTCAAATCTAAGAAGGTACGTTCGACAATTATTTATTTACCGGAATTTATTAGAACATTAAAAGGTGGCTTTAAAGATGGTTCTTTTGAAAAGAAATTACATCGCGTAAGAGAAGCAAACATTTTAATGCTTGATGATATTGGGGCTGAAGAAGTGACTCCATGGGTGAGAGATGAGGTAATTGGACCTTTGCTACATTATCGAATGGTTCATGAATTACCAACATTCTTTAGTTCTAATTTTGACTATAGTGAATTGGAACATCATTTAGCGATGACTCGTGATGGTGAAGAGAAGACTAAAGCAGCACGTATTATTGAACGTGTCAAATCTTTGTCAACACCATACTTTTTATCAGGAGAAAATTTCAGAAACAATTGAATTTTAAAATGATTGGTGTATAATGAATACAAATCTAAATCGTTTAAATGATTGAAGACAAGATGATCTAATCAATATTACACAGAAAGCCATTGTTTGATGAGAATATGGTTAATAAATTAGATGATTACTACTTCATTTATGGTATTTGTAATGAATACCCGGATCAAGACCGTTATCTTAAGCAGAGATATTTAATACATAAATTGTATTAGATAACTAGGGTGGTACCACGACGATCTCGTCCCTTGTATAGGGGCGGGATTTTTTGTTTTTTTCAGACATAAATGTTTGTTGGTGTCATAAATTCCCTGTTTATTGTTAATAGGTTTAATGTTAAAACGATGATTGTTGTTCAATTTTTTAACGAGGTCAGATAAAAGTATTTATAAAGCAAATAGGAGGGTTTAACATGGAACAAATTAATATTCAATTTCCAGATGGTAATAAAAAGGCGTTTGATAAAGGTACTACTACTGAAGATATAGCACAATCAATTAGTCCTGGATTACGTAAAAAAGCTGTTGCCGGCAAATTTAACGGGCAACTTGTAGATTTAACTAAACCGCTTGAAACTGATGGATCAATTGAAATTGTGACACCAGGTAGTGAAGAAGCGTTAGAGGTATTACGTCATTCTACTGCACATTTAATGGCACACGCGATTAAAAGGTTATATGGTAATGTTAAATTTGGTGTAGGTCCTGTAATAGAAGGTGGATTCTACTATGACTTCGACATTGACCAAAACATCTCATCTGATGACTTTGAACAAATTGAAAAAACAATGAAACAAATCGTTAACGAAAATATGAAAATCGAACGAAAAGTGGTTTCACGAGATGAAGTGAAAGAGTTATTCAGCAATGATGAATACAAATTAG
Organism: Staphylococcus aureus; assembly: GCF_001027105.1. Taxonomy (GTDB): domain Bacteria; phylum Bacillota; class Bacilli; order Staphylococcales; family Staphylococcaceae; genus Staphylococcus; species Staphylococcus aureus. The sequence continues at coordinate 1,706,533 of NZ_CP011526.1, read as the reverse complement.
AATTAATCGACGCGATTCCTGAAGATGAAAATGTAACATTATATAGTCAAGGTGATTTTACTGATTTATGTCGTGGAGTTCACGTTCCATCAACAGCTAAAATTAAAGAGTTTAAACTATTATCTACAGCAGGTGCATACTGGCGTGGAGATAGTAACAACAAAATGTTACAACGTATATACGGTACTGCTTTCTTTGATAAAAAAGAATTGAAAGCACATTTACAAATGTTAGAAGAGCGTAAAGAACGTGATCATCGTAAAATTGGTAAAGAGTTAGAACTATTCACAAATAGCCAATTAGTTGGTGCTGGTTTGCCATTATGGTTACCTAACGGTGCAACAATTAGACGTGAAATTGAACGTTACATTGTTGATAAAGAAGTTAGCATGGGATATGACCACGTTTATACACCAGTACTTGCTAATGTTGATTTATACAAAACATCTGGTCACTGGGATCACTATCAAGAAGATATGTTCCCACCAATGCAGTTAGATGAAACTGAATCTATGGTATTACGTCCAATGAACTGTCCACATCATATGATGATTTATGCGAATAAACCACATTCATATCGTGAATTACCTATCCGTATCGCTGAGCTAGGAACGATGCATAGATATGAAGCAAGTGGTGCTGTATCAGGATTACAACGTGTTCGTGGTATGACTTTAAATGATTCACATATCTTTGTTCGACCTGATCAAATTAAAGAAGAATTCAAACGCGTTGTAAACATGATTATTGATGTGTATAAAGACTTTGGTTTCGAGGATTATAGCTTTAGATTAAGTTATAGAGACCCTGAAGATAAAGAAAAGTACTTTGATGATGATGATATGTGGAATAAAGCTGAAAATATGCTTAAAGAGGCAGCGGATGAGCTTGGCTTATCGTACGAAGAAGCGATTGGTGAAGCGGCATTCTATGGTCCGAAACTAGATGTTCAAGTTAAAACAGCGATGGGTAAAGAAGAGACATTATCAACAGCACAACTTGATTTCTTATTACCAGAACGTTTTGATTTAACTTATATTGGTCAAGATGGTGAACATCATCGTCCAGTTGTTATTCATCGTGGTGTTGTATCAACAATGGAACGATTTGTAGCATTTTTAACTGAAGAAACTAAAGGTGCATTCCCAACTTGGTTAGCGCCAAAACAAGTTCAAATCATTCCAGTTAACGTTGATTTACATTATGATTATGCGCGCCAATTACAAGATGAATTGAAATCTCAAGGCGTTCGTGTAAGTATTGATGACCGTAATGAAAAAATGGGTTATAAAATCAGAGAAGCTCAAATGCAAAAAATACCTTATCAAATCGTAGTTGGGGATAAGGAAGTTGAAAATAATCAAGTGAATGTGCGTCAATATGGATCGCAAGACCAAGAAACAGTTGAAAAAGATGAATTTATCTGGAATCTAGTTGATGAAATTCGTTTGAAAAAACATAGATAGACAGTTGTCGCAATAAAATGCTTTAAAACTTTTATTGCGTATCAAGTTTTACAGGGTTGATTATGCGTGATGAATCCTGTATATTACAAGTTAGTTAAAATATTAAATTGAGTTAGAGGTTGCATGTTTAATTAGTAACTTGTCAGAAGTATTTATGGTACATAAGTTGAACAAGTGAAAGGTAAAGATGCCGAAATAGATATAAACCATAAATTATATCTATTGGGACAGTTTTCGAATAGGAACTGTACTGTCACAGAATGTGATGTGCTACCTTATATAGATAATTGCCAAAGTGGTTGCATATCTTAAAGGTATGTAGCCACTTTTTTACTTTTAATATCACTATGTTCTGTAAAAAAGGGTATGAAAGTGAATAAAGGTTATTTATTTCTTGGCCTCTAAAACATGGAAAGGGAGCTTATATGTCAAAAGTTCAAAATGAAAGTAACAATGTTGTCAAAAGGGGACTTAAAGATCGTCATATTTCTATGATTGCGATTGGGGGTTGTATTGGTACAGGTTTATTTGTAACTTCTGGTGGAGCAATTCATGATGCAGGTGCTTTGGGTGCATTAATAGGATACGCAATTATCGGAATAATGGTATTTTTCTTAATGACGTCACTTGGCGAAATGGCTACGTATTTGCCAGTATCAGGTTCATTTAGTACATATGCTACAAGATTTGTTGATCCATCTTTAGGGTTTGCGCTTGGTTGGAACTATTGGTTTAACTGGGTAGTGACTGTAGCAGCAGATATTACGATTGCAGCACAAGTCATTCAATATTGGACACCATTGCAAGGCATACCCGCTTGGGCATGGAGTGCGTTGTTCTTAGTTATAATTTTTAGTCTGAATTCGTTATCAGTTCGCGTCTATGGTGAAAGTGAATACTGGTTGGCATTGATAAAAGTGGTTACAGTTATTGTTTTCATTGCAATTGGTTTATTAACGATTGTCGGAATCATGGGTGGTCATGTTGTAGGATTCGAAATATTTAATAAAGGTGAAGGTCCAATTCTTGGTGGCAACTTAGGAGGAAGTTTGTTATCAATTCTAGGTGTATTCTTAATCGCTGGTTTCTCATTCCAAGGTACTGAGTTAATTGGTATTACGGCTGGTGAATCAGAAAATCCTGAACGTGCTGTGCCGAAAGCAATTAAACAAGTATTCTGGAGAATTTTATTATTTTACATTTTAGCCATTTTTGTTATCGGTATGTTAATTCCTTATGATAGTAGTGCATTAATGGGGGGTAGTGATAATGTAGCAACGTCTCCATTCACATTAGTGTTTAAAAATGCTGGATTTGCGTTTGCAGCATCATTTATGAATGCAGTCATTTTAACGTCTGTGTTATCAGCAGGTAACTCAGGTATGTATGCTTCAACTCGAATGCTATATTCAATGAGTAAAGATAAATTAGCGTTTGAAGCATTTGGTAAAACAAATAAAAACGGTGTGCCATATATGTCGTTACTCGTTACAGCAATCATTGTAGTGATAATTTTCGTATTACAAAGCCTTACAAAAGGTGCATACGAATATATCGTTGCAGCAAGTGGTTTAACTGGTTTTATTGCTTGGGTAGGTATAGCAGTAAGTCATTATCGATTTAGAAGAGCATTTGATAAACAAAATTATGACAAATCTAAATTAAAATATACTGCTAAATTATTCCCATTCGGACCATTATTTGCTGGCTTTTTATGTATTGTAGTAATTATTGGTCAAGATGTTGACTTTATTAAAACAGGAGATTTTAATTTTAGTCGCTTCTTAATTACGTATATGGGAATTCCAGTATTTTTAGCATTCTTTATTTATCATAAGCTTCGATATAAAACGAAAAAAATTCCATTAGAACAAGTAGATTTACGTCAAGACGTGTCAATGGATGAAATAAAAGGTTAAAATAAAAATAATTACAGTTATAGTGTTGACTTAAATGTGAATTGTTGATATGATTAATAACGTTGAATACGAAACGAACCAAGTAGAAGCACCCGCTTCTCACCTGTAGCGACGCATAAAGCAGTTGGCAGGTTAATCACATTACACATAACTGTGTATAAGGAAGAGCGGGTATTTTATACCTGCTCTTCCTTTTTGCTTGGTGCAAATTTCGTAAAAATTTTGGAGGTGTCAACCATAGCAAAAGATCAAACTCAAATCAATGACAAAATTCGTGCAAAAGAATTACGTTTAATCGGTCAAGATGGTGAACAAATTGGTGTTAAATCAAAGCGTGAAGCTTTAGAAATGGCTGAACGTGTAGATTTAGACTTAGTGGTCGTTGCACCGAATGCGAAACCACCAGTTGCAAGAATTATGGATTACGGTAAATTCAAATTCGAACAACAGAAAAAAGAAAAAGAAATGAAAAAGAAACAAAAAATTATCAATGTTAAAGAAATTCGTTTAAGTCCAACAATTGAGGAACATGATTTCCAAACGAAGTTGAAAAACGGACGTAAATTCTTAACTAAAGGCGATAAATGTAAAGTATCTATTCGTTTCAGAGGGCGTGCCATTACGCATAAGGAAATTGGTCAACGTGTGCTAGAAAAATATGCAGATGAATGCAAAGATATAGCAACAGTTGAACAAAAACCTAAAATGGACGGGCGTCAAATGTTTATCATGTTAGCGCCAACAGCTGAAAAATAATTAAAGCTATTACAGGAGGACTTATATTATGCCAAAAATGAAAACTCACCGCGGAGCAGCTAAACGTGTTAAAAGAACTGCTTCAGGTCAATTAAAACGTTCAAGAGCTTTCACATCTCACTTATTCGCAAACAAGAGCACTAAACAAAAACGTCAATTACGTAAAGCTAGATTAGTGTCTAAGAGCGATATGAAACGTGTAAAACAATTATTAGCATACAAAAAATAAGAACAAATACAGAAATCGGTAGGAATTACCTAAGGAGGAATTTTTTATGCCACGAGTTAAAGGTGGAACAGTAACAAGAGCGCGTCGTAAAAAAACGATTAAATTAGCTAAAGGTTACTTCGGTTCAAAACATACATTATACAAAGTAGCTAAGCAACAAGTAATGAAATCAGGTCAATATGCTTTCCGTGACCGTCGTCAACGTAAACGTGACTTCCGTAAATTATGGATTACACGTATCAACGCAGCAGCTCGTCAACATGAAATGAGCTACTCACGTTTAATGAACGGTTTGAAAAAAGCTGGTATCGACATTAACCGTAAAATGTTATCAGAAATCGCAATTTCTGACGAAAAAGCATTTGCTCAATTAGTAACTAAAGCTAAAGATGCTTTAAAATAATAACACTTATAAAAAAGAGATGGCATTGTCATCTCTTTTTTATTTTTTAAATAGCAAAATGCCACATTTAATCGCTAAAATATGACATATTTGCTAAAATGCATTTAAGAGAACAAACATTAAAGTGAGGAGTTTTATACGATGTCTAAATTTGATGAACAAATCATTGTAGTACCTAGAGAAATTATTTTTAATAATGAAAAGAATACTTTCAATGGGTTTTTAAATAAGAATAAACCAGAAGGTCAAAATATTTTTGATGCGCTAAGTCAATATGAAGTTAAGCGACGCGGCGATATGGAAGAGGATCCATCATATAAACAACTCATTTCTTATTGTTTACTTGAAAATGAGCATGGCGAGATATTAGTGTATGAACGATTATCTGGCGGTGGAGAAGCTCGATTGCATGGACAATCTTCAATAGGTGTAGGCGGTCATATGAATGATGTTCCAGGAGCAGAATCTATTAACGAAGTATTGAGAGTTAATGCACAGAGAGAATTAGAAGAAGAAGTAGGTTTAAGTGAGCAAGATTCACAAAATATGGAATATATCGGTTTTATTAATGACGATAATAATGAAGTGGGCAAGGTACATATTGGTGTTGTATTTAAAATCACTGTAAGTACGAATGATGTAGAAGCTAAAGAAACAGATACTTTACGAATAAAATGGGTTGAAAAAGGCAACATAGAGTCATATGATGATTTCGAAACGTGGAGTGCATTAATCCTTCAAGATTTATAATCAAACGAGGTGACATATATGTCAGATATTATTCAGTTTCCTAACTCTTCGAAAAAGTTATATAAAGATATAAAACGTGCTGAACAAGACCAAAACTATGACCTGATGTATGAATATATTGTGCAATATGAACGTCAATTTGAACTCACTGAAGAAATAGCAATGATGAAATGCCGTATGTTATATGAGACGGGGTCATTTCTTGAATTAAGAGAAGAAACAATTGTCTTATTGAAAACTGGCATACAACAATATGATGCATTGATGATTTATTACGTGAAAAGTTTGATTGGTTTGGGACAATATTTTGAAGCGGTAGAAGTAATTCATCAAATTATTGATGAAGTCAAAGATCACAAAACAAGAATGGCATTACATCCTCTTAAAGAATTTGCTAAGTCAAAATTAATTGAAGATGAAAAACGATTGACTCAGTCATTAGCTGATTTTGATACGTTATCAATGAGGGAACAGACGCACTTGATTTTGAAGTTAATAGACAATGGTCATTTTCAATTTCAAGAAACGGTATTATATATATTAAAATCTAATACGTACAGTTATAACCTCATTAGTTTAATGATTGAGTATTTAAGGTTCGCAAATTGTACACAAGAACTGACAATTGAAAAGTATGGTATGGATGTAACTTTTGTACCAGCTAATTTAAAAGGGCTAGAACATACAACACTTAAAGAAAAAGTTATACCTAACGTTATGGAAACATTAAATGATGGTGCTTTACATATCGCTGAAGAAGCACACCATATTATGAATAATCACTCTATCATGATTTATCCAATTGATATTGAAACTTTGTTTGAAACGAATAAATGGATTAATGCATACGAATGTTATTTCAAAAATATGTTAGGACTTAAATGTGAATTACAAAGTATCGATGCATTTAATTTTATTCAGCAATTAGATTTGAATAATAATAGTTAAATTGTTGCAAAATAATACTCAGCATTTTAATATAGTTTTGACGAAAAAAGTTGATTTACAAATATATAAACGTTGTGATTTCAATGTTTGTATAGGGAATAGACGTATGATATAATAGGGAAGTTGAAAAAATAAATTAGTTAATCATGGAGGTATATATACATGACAGCAACTTGGGAAAAAAAGGAAGGTAACGAAGGTTTATTAACTGTTACTGTTCCTGCAGAAAAAGTAAACAAAGCGTTAGATCAAGCATTCAAAAAAGTGGTTAAACAAATTAACGTACCTGGATTCCGTAAAGGTAAAGTGCCACGTCCAATTTTTGAACAACGCTTTGGTGTAGAAGCATTATATCAAGATGCTATCGACATTTTATTACCAGATGCTTATGGTGAAGCAATTGACGAAACTGATATTAAACCAGTTGCACAACCAGAAGTAAGTGTTACTCAAATTGAAAAAGGTAAAGATTTCATTTTTGAAGCAACAGTTACAGTTGAGCCAGAAGTTAAATTAGGAGACTATAAAGGTCTTGAAATTGAAAAACAAGAAACTGAATTATCTGATGATGAGTTACAAGAAGCGATTGACCACAGCTTAGGACATTTAGCTGAAATGGTCGTTAAAGAAGATGGTGTTGTTGAAAATGGCGACACAGTTAACATCGACTTTAGTGGTTCAGTTGACGGAGAAGAATTCGAAGGTGGACAAGCTGAAGGTTACGATTTAGAAATCGGTTCAGGTTCATTCATACCTGGTTTCGAAGAGCAATTAGAAGGTATGAAAGTTGACGAAGAAAAAGATGTTGTCGTAACATTCCCAGAAGAATACCATGCTGAAGAATTAGCCGGTAAAGAAGCAACTTTCAAAACAAAAGTTAACGAAATTAAATTTAAAGAAGTCCCAGAATTAACAGATGAAATTGCTAATGAATTAGATGCAGAAGCAAATACAGTAGACGAGTACAAAGAAAACTTACGTAAACGTTTAGCTGAACAAAAAGCTACAGATGCTGAAAATGTTGAAAAAGAAGAAGCGATTACAAAAGCTACTGATAATACAACAATCGATATTCCTGAAGCAATGGTTAATACTGAATTAGATCGTATGGTGTCTGAATTTGCACAAAGAATTCAACAACAAGGTTTAGATTTACAAACGTACTTCCAAATCTCAGGTCAAGATGAAACTCAATTAAGAGAGCAAATGAAAGACGATGCAGAACAACGTGTTAAAACTAACTTAACTTTAACTGCGATCGCTGAAGCTGAAAAAATCGAAGCTACTGATGAAGATATCGATAAAGAATTAGAAAAAATGAGTAAACAATTTAATATCTCAGTTGAAGATATCAAAAATACTTTAGGTAATACTGATATCATTAAAAATGATGTTCGTATCCAAAAAGTTATCGATTTATTAAGAGATAACGCAAAGTTCGTTGAAGGAACTAAAGAAGATTAATCTTCATTAAATATTAAATTACAAAAATGAGTAGCAGATGCATAGCTTATGTATCTGCTACTATTCTTTAAGCAAAAAGTTTGTATGTTAATATGTTGCATTGTAACATCCAATCTAGTATAGTCTTTAACGAATAGGGGTGTAAAAAGAATGTTTAAATTCAATGAAGATGAAGAAAATTTGAAATGCTCTTTCTGCGGAAAAGACCAAGATCAAGTAAAAAAACTTGTAGCAGGAAGTGGTGTATATATTTGTAATGAGTGTATTGAATTATGCTCAGAAATCGTCGAAGAAGAATTAGCTCAAAACACTTCTGAAGCGATGACAGAATTACCTACTCCTAAAGAAATTATGGATCATTTAAACGAATATGTTATTGGTCAAGAAAAAGCTAAAAAATCTTTAGCTGTAGCTGTTTATAACCACTATAAGCGTATTCAACAATTAGGACCAAAAGAAGATGATGTTGAATTACAAAAAAGTAACATTGCATTAATTGGGCCAACAGGTAGTGGTAAAACATTATTAGCTCAAACCTTAGCCAAGACGTTGAATGTACCATTTGCAATTGCAGATGCGACAAGTTTAACTGAAGCTGGTTATGTAGGCGATGATGTTGAAAATATCTTGTTGAGATTAATTCAAGCAGCTGACTTTGACATTGATAAAGCCGAAAAAGGTATTATTTATGTAGATGAAATTGATAAAATTGCACGTAAATCTGAAAACACATCTATAACACGTGACGTTTCAGGTGAAGGTGTTCAACAAGCATTGCTTAAAATCTTAGAAGGTACGACTGCAAGTGTTCCGCCACAAGGTGGACGCAAACATCCAAACCAAGAAATGATTCAAATTGATACAACAAATATCTTATTTATTCTTGGTGGTGCCTTTGATGGTATTGAAGAAGTGATTAAGCGCCGTCTTGGTGAAAAAGTTATTGGTTTCTCAAGCAATGAAGCTGATAAATATGACGAACAAGCATTATTAGCACAAATTCGCCCAGAAGATTTGCAAGCCTATGGTTTGATTCCTGAATTTATCGGACGTGTGCCAATTGTAGCTAATTTAGAAACATTAGATGTAACTGCGTTGAAAAACATCTTAACGCAACCTAAAAATGCACTTGTGAAACAATATACTAAAATGCTGGAATTAGATGATGTGGATTTAGAGTTCACTGAAGAAGCTTTATCAGCAATTAGTGAAAAAGCAATTGAAAGAAAAACAGGTGCGCGTGGTTTACGTTCAATCATAGAAGAATCGTTAATCGATATTATGTTTGATGTGCCTTCTAACGAAAATGTAACGAAGGTAGTTATTACAGCACAAACAATTAATGAAGAAACTGAACCAGAACTATACGACGCAGAAGGCAATTTAATTAATAATAGTAAAACATCAGCTTAATCATTGATGTGTTATAAAAGTGAAAAGCTCCAATCAAAGTTGACGCTCAAATAGTTTAACTTTGATCGGAGCTTTTTTATAATGTATACCGAAAGGTTCAAATATTATATAATGGTAGAATTGAAAGAGAATATAAAAAAGTGAGGATATAAAATGAAAGTTAATCCTAATAATATAGAATTAATCATTAGTGCAGTAAAAGAAGAACAATATCCAGAAACAGAATTGTCTGAAGTTGCACTGAGCGGTCGATCTAATGTAGGTAAGTCTACATTTATCAATAGTATGATTGGCAGAAAAAATATGGCACGTACATCACAGCAACCCGGCAAAACGCAAACGTTAAATTTTTATAATATAGATGAACAACTTATTTTTGTGGATGTTCCAGGGTATGGATATGCTAAAGTAAGTAAAACACAACGTGAAAAATTTGGGAAAATGATTGAGGAATATATAACTAAGAGAGAGAATTTGCAATTAGTTATTCAATTAGTTGATTTAAGACATGATCCAACACAAGATGATATCTTAATGTACAATTATTTGAAACATTTTGATATTCCTACTTTAGTTATATGCACTAAAGAAGACAAAATTCCAAAAGGTAAGGTTCAAAAGCATATTAAAAATATTAAGACACAATTAGATATGGACCCAGACGATACAATTGTAAGTTATTCATCAATTCAAAATAATAAACAACAACAAATATGGAATTTAATTGAACCGTATATTTCATAGTTTTTGTACGTCAAAACTTATACAAAAATTTTAAAAATAATGTAAGCACGAAACTTTTAATTAGTACACAATTGATAACATTTTTCAACGTTCATCATTTTGTCAAAAACTCAAAAGTAAATTAGAAAGATTATAATTTATTTAAGCATCGTACTTAATTGGATTTTAAATTATGTTATAATATTTGTATTGTTAGTATATATGGGGGCGTTTCAAATGCATTTTATTGCAATTAGTATAAATCATCGCACAGCTGATGTTGCACTAAGAGAGCAAGTTACTTTTAGAGATGATGCCTTACGAATTGCCCATGAAGATTTATATGAAACTAAATCTATTTTAGAAAATGTCATATTATCAACATGTAATCGAACTGAAGTATATGCTGTTGTTGATCAAATTCACACAGGTCGTTACTATATTCAACGATTTCTAGCTCGTGCATTTGGATTTGAAGTAGATGATATTAAAGCAATGTCAGAAGTAAAAGTGGGGGACGAAGCAGTAGAACATTTATTGCGTGTCACTTCTGGTTTAGATTCAATCGTACTTGGAGAAACTCAAATTTTAGGTCAAATAAGAGATGCATTTTTCTTAGCGCAAAGCACAGGTACGACAGGAACAATTTTTAATCATCTATTTAAACAGGCAATTACTTTTGCAAAAAGAGCACATAATGAAACAGATATAGCTGATAATGCTGTAAGTGTGTCTTATGCTGCGGTCGAGTTGGCGAAAAAAGTATTTGGCAAATTGAAAAGTAAGCAAGCTATCATTATTGGTGCAGGGGAAATGAGTGAATTATCACTATTAAATCTTCTTGGTTCTGGAATTACTGATATTACAGTAGTAAATAGAACAATTGAAAATGCTATGAAATTAGCAGCAAAGCATCAAGTGAAATATGATGAACTATCATCATTACCAAATTTACTTGAAAGTGCAGATATTGTGATTAGTTCAACGAGTGCACAATCTTATATCATTACAAATGAAATGATAGAAAGAATTGCAGAAAATAGAAAGCAAGATTCACTAGTATTGATTGATATTGCAGTTCCTCGAGATATTGAACCTGGTATTAGTGCCATCACAAACATCTTTAATTATGATGTTGATGACTTAAAAGGTTTAGTTGATGCAAACTTACGTGAGCGACAATTAGCGGCTGCAACAATTTCGGAACAAATTCCTACAGAAATACATGCACACAATGAGTGGATTAGTATGTTGGGTGTTGTTCCAGTGATTAGAGCTTTACGTGAAAAAGCTATGGCAATTCAAGCAGAAACGATGGACAGTATTGATCGTAAATTGCCAGGGTTAAGCGAAAGAGAACGTAAAATTATATCTAAACATACAAAAAGTATCATCAATCAAATGTTGAAAGATCCTATTAAACAGGCCAAAGAATTAAGTAGTGATAAGAAAAGTAATGAAAAATTAGAGCTATTTCAAAATATATTTGATATCGAAGCTGAATGTCCTCATGAGCAAGCGAAGCAACAAAAAGAAAGCAAGGTCAAGGAAATTTCAGCGCGACGTATCTTTAGTTTTGAATAAGCATATTAATATGGTGATAATATGCAAGAAAACCTGTTTATTCGATTCAATGAAATTATATTATTAATATACTTAATCAGTATCATTTGCTATTTTTATGATTTTGTACAAAAAAGTCATAAGATTAGAAGTTTAGGCATATATTTATTGGGGATTGTTTGGGTTTTACAAACAATCTCTTTATCTATTTTTATTATACAAACTAGACATATTCCATTAGGGTCTATTTCAGATGTATTCTATACTTTAAGTTGGCTGATTATTTCAATCTCTTTAATTCTTAACCTTATCAAAGTTTTGAATTTCTCTGTGTTTTTCTTGAATTTAATAGGGTTAACACTTTTAGGGATGAATACATTTCAACCGACACATTATACTAATAAGGTTCAGAAAATTGCTGTTGTAGACGAGTTACTGTTAGTCCATATCGGTCTAGCTGTGTTAAGTTATGTCTTCTTTGCCTTAGCTTTTGTCAATGCATTACTGTATATCATGCAATACCGTAATTTGAAGGAAAAACGTTTTGATCAAAAATACTTTAGAATTGGTAGCGTTGCTACACTTGAATCAATTGTGTTTTACTCAACGTTAAGTGGGTGGATAATTCTCATATTTAGTATTATTTTAGGTACACAGTGGGGTGTAATTTCAGTTGGTGAACGTATATTCATTGACCCGAAGGTAATACTCTCTTCAATTATTACAGTATTATATGGAAGTTATATTTTACTTAGAATCAACAAATGGTTGAATTCAAGATATTTAATATACTATAACATTATTTTATTTTGCTTAAATATGATTAATTTATTTTTTGCAACACATTTTGTGAATTGAGAAAATAATCTAGAGCAATCCGTTCCTAGGAGGAATTGAACATGCGTAAATTAGTCGTTGGCTCCAGAAGAAGTAAATTAGCTTTAACACAAAGCCAGCAATTTATTGATAAATTAAAAGCTGTCGAGCCAAATCTAGAAATTGAAATTAAAGAAATTGTCACGAAAGGCGATCGTATAGTAGATAAACAATTGTCTAAAGTCGGAGGCAAAGGCTTATTTGTTAAAGAAATACAACATGAACTTTTTGAAAAAAATATCGATATGGCAATACACTCGCTTAAAGACGTACCAAGTGTAATTCCGGAAGGTTTAACATTAGGTTGTATCCCTGATAGAGAATTACCTTTTGATGCGTATATTTCTAAAACACATACACCACTATCCCAATTGCCAGAAGGCAGTATTATTGGTACTAGTTCATTACGTCGTGGTGCACAAATATTATCTAAGTATCCTAATTTAGAGATTAAATGGATTAGAGGTAATATAGATACACGATTAGAAAAGTTACAAACTGAAGATTATGATGCGATTATTTTAGCTGCAGCTGGTTTAAGAAGAATGGGCTGGTCAGATGATATTGTAACATCTTATCTTGATAGAGATACATTGTTACCTGCAATCGGACAAGGTGCTTTAGGGATAGAATGTCGTAGTGACGATGAAGAACTATTAACATTATTAAGCAAAGTACATAATGATGAGGTTGCAAAATGTGTGACTGCTGAACGAACGTTTTTAGCAGAAATGGATGGTAGTTGTCAGGTGCCAATTGCAGGATATGCTACAATCTCAGATCAAAACGAAATCGAATTTACAGGTTTAATTATGACCCCAGATGGTAAAGAACGATTTGAATATACAATGAACGGAACAGATCCGGTTGAGTTAGGCAAAACAGTGAGTAACAAATTAAAAGAGCAAGGTGCTTATGAAATTATAAAACGCTTAAATGAACAACATTAAATAATGGAGTGACGTTTAAATATGAAGCCAGTTGTAGTTATGACACAAACAAATGACATGCAAAGTGATTTAGTATCAATTATTCACAAACCCTTTATTGATATAAAGCCACTAAATTTTGATATTCATTTGTTAAATCAACGCTATGACTGGCTTATTTTTTCATCTAAAAATGCTGTGAAATTCTTTTATAAATATCTAAAAGGAATTAATGTTGATAACATTGCTGTGATAGGAAGTAAGACAGCGCAATATTGTGAATCACTTGGCATTCGAGTTGATTTTATGCCAAACGACTTTTCTCAAGAAGGATTTTTAAAATCATTTAATCAAACTAACCAAAAAATACTTTTGCCTTCGAGTGAATTGGCGAGACCATTGTTATTAGCAGCGTTATCTAAAGATAATGAAGTTGTTAAAATAGATTTATATACTTCAGTGCCTAACAAACAAAATATACAAGATGTTAAAGAAATGATAGAACATCAACAAATCGATGCATTAACATTTTCAAGTTCGTCGGCAGTACGTTATTATTTTAATGAAGGATTTGTACCAAAATTCAAGTCGTATTTTGCTATTGGAGAACAAACAGCACGGACCATTAAATCATATCAACAACCAGTAACAATTGCAGAAATTCAAACACTCGAATCACTAATTGAAAAGATTTTAGAAAGTAGGGGCTAAAAATGAAATTTGATAGACATAGAAGATTGAGATCATCAGCGACAATGAGAGATATGGTTAGAGAGAATCATGTAAGAAAAGAAGATTTAATATATCCAATTTTTGTAGTTGAAAAAGACGATGTGAAAAAAGAAATTAAGTCATTGCCAGGTGTATACCAAATCAGTTTGAATTTACTTGAAAGTGAATTAAAAGAAGCTTATGACTTAGGCATACGTGCCATTATGTTTTTCGGTGTTCCAAACTCAAAAGATGATATAGGTACTGGTGCATACATTCACGATGGTGTTATTCAACAGGCAACACGTATTGCTAAAAAAATGTATGATGACTTATTAATTGTTGCAGACACTTGTTTATGTGAATATACTGATCATGGTCATTGTGGCGTGATTGATGACCATACACATGACGTTGACAATGATAAATCATTGCCACTACTTGTTAAAACAGCAATTTCTCAAGTGGAAGCTGGTGCTGATATTATTGCGCCAAGTAATATGATGGATGGTTTTGTTGCTGAAATTCGTCGTGGATTAGATGAAGCCGGCTATTACAATATTCCTATAATGAGTTATGGTGTCAAGTATGCATCAAGTTTCTTTGGACCTTTTAGAGATGCAGCAGATTCAGCGCCATCATTTGGGGATAGAAAAACGTATCAGATGGACCCTGCTAACCGTTTGGAAGCACTTCGTGAATTAGAAAGTGATCTTAAAGAAGGGTGCGACATGATGATTGTTAAACCTGCTCTAAGTTATTTAGATATAGTTCGAGATGTTAAAAATCATACGAATGTTCCAGTTGTTGCATATAATGTGAGTGGAGAATATAGTATGACTAAAGCAGCGGCACAAAATGGTTGGATAGATGAAGAACGTGTCGTTATGGAACAAATGGTTTCAATGAAACGTGCAGGTGCTGATATGATTATTACGTATTTTGCAAAGGACATTTGTCGCTATTTAGATAAATAAGGTTTTATATTTATGATTTTCCATAAACTGTAGGAGGAATTTACTTTATGAGATATACGAAATCAGAAGAAGCAATGAAGGTTGCTGAAACTTTAATGCCTGGTGGTGTAAATAGTCCAGTACGCGCATTTAAATCAGTAGATACACCAGCAATTTTTATGGATCACGGTAAAGGTTCAAAAATTTATGATATCGATGGTAACGAGTATATCGACTATGTACTAAGTTGGGGACCACTTATTTTAGGACATAGAGACCCTCAAGTTATTAGTCATTTACATGAAGCAATTGATAAAGGTACAAGTTTTGGTGCATCAACATTACTTGAAAATAAATTGGCGCAGCTCGTTATTGACCGAGTACCTTCAATAGAAAAAGTGCGTATGGTGTCATCTGGTACAGAAGCTACATTGGATACTTTAAGATTAGCACGTGGTTATACTGGCAGAAATAAAATTGTGAAATTTGAAGGTTGCTATCATGGTCATAGTGATTCGTTATTAATCAAAGCTGGTTCTGG
Source organism: Staphylococcus aureus (assembly GCF_001027105.1). Lineage (GTDB taxonomy): Bacteria > Bacillota > Bacilli > Staphylococcales > Staphylococcaceae > Staphylococcus > Staphylococcus aureus. Next base: position 1,690,886 of record NZ_CP011526.1, on the reverse strand, counting down.
GGTGGCAACATTAGGATTGCCGGATTCTCCTGGTGTGCCTGAAGGTATTGCTAAAAATACAATTACAGTTCCATACAATGATTTAGATGCACTTAAAATCGCTTTCGAAAAATTTGGAAACGATATTGCTGGTGTAATCGTAGAACCTGTTGCTGGTAATATGGGTGTCGTACCGCCGATTGAAGGTTTTTTACAGGGATTAAGAGATATTACGACTGAATACGGCGCATTGCTAATTTTCGATGAAGTAATGACTGGTTTCAGAGTCGGTTATCATTGTGCACAAGGTTACTTTGGTGTGACACCAGATTTAACTTGCTTAGGAAAAGTTATCGGTGGAGGACTACCTGTAGGTGCATTTGGTGGTAAAAAAGAAATCATGGATCATATAGCACCATTAGGAAATATTTATCAAGCGGGTACGTTATCAGGAAATCCTCTTGCAATGACAAGTGGTTATGAAACGTTAAGCCAATTAACGCCAGAGACATATGAGTATTTTAATATGTTAGGCGATATACTTGAAGACGGTTTAAAACGTGTATTTGCTAAACACAATGTACCAATAACTGTAAATAGAGCAGGTTCAATGATTGGTTATTTCTTAAATGAAGGACCTGTAACTAATTTTGAACAAGCGAATAAAAGTGATTTGAAATTATTTGCAGAAATGTATCGAGAAATGGCAAAAGAAGGTGTGTTTTTACCACCATCTCAATTTGAAGGTACATTCTTATCTACGGCACACACGAAAGAAGATATTGAAAAAACGATTCAAGCATTTGATACGGCTTTAAGTCGTATTGTAAAATAAATATACGGACAAATTGAGAGCCTGAACTTTGTTCAGGCTCTTTTTAAATGTATATAAGGCATGGGCGGCGACTTGATAGTGAAAGTCCATATATGCTTTGTAGTCAAAACTGCTAGCGGATATTGTTATCTTAACAAACGTGAAGCTCAAGCAGCAATTTAGTCATTTTATTTTTTATTGAAAGAAGTGGAAAACATGGCAATGATATATAGAAATAATTTCATTGTGTTCGTTTTATCATTTTTTATTAGTATTCTACTGTATTCATCGCACGTATTACTTCCATTTATGTTTGGTCCTATTATCGCATCAATCATTTGTGTAAAAGTTTTCAAACTTGATATTAAATGGCCATTCTTACTTAGTGAATTAGGTATTGTACTATTAGGTGTGCAAATCGGATCAACGTTTACGAAAAATGTCGTTATGGATATTAAAAACAATTGGCTTTCGATTATTGTTGTATCTATTTCGATATTATTAATTGCAATAGTAATGGCATTTGTTTTTAAAAAAATTGCACGTATTAATACAGAAACAGCTATTTTAAGTGTTATACCAGGAGCACTAACACAAATGCTGGTCATGGCTGAACAAGACAAACGTGCTAATTTGTTAGTTGTTAGCTTAACGCAAACATCACGAATTATATTTGTTGTTGTTTTAGTACCGTTCATTTCATATTTTTTTCATGATGGTAACATGCATGCGAATGGAAAGTTAACAAAAGTCTTGCCTTTATCACAAGTATTAAACATAGGGCAAATAGTTATTTTAGCGATAGCTATCTTTATAGTTTATCTAATTATGTCTAAAATAAAGTTTCCAACATTTCAATTATTAGCACCACTCATTGTATTAATTGTTTGGAATTTTTCTACAGGTTTAACATTTACACTAGATCATTGGTTGTTGAACATGGCACAACTAATATATATGATTAGAATTGGAGTTCAAATTGCGCATTTATTGTCAGATTTAAAAGGTAGACTAGCAATCGCAATTACAATTCAAAATATTATGTTGATAATTGGTGCGCTAATCATGGTTTATATCATACATTTCTTTGATAATAATCCTATTAATGAATTGTTTCTTGGTGCAGCACCAGGAGGGGTTAATCAGATAGTTTTAGTTGCATTAGCTACTGGTGCCGATGTTGCTATGATTACGAGTTATCATATTTTCCGAATCTTTTTCATCCTATTTATTATTGCACCAGGAATTAATTACTTTTTAAAATATCGTTCGAATAAGCGTGAAGATTAGAAACTATCATCCATCTAAGTTGAATTATGCTTAGGATAGAATTCATTATTAAGGTTTAAGCAAAGGTTGTACATCTATTTTTAGATTAAGATATCTAATATTAGCAGAGCATTAACTTGGAACTTTAACTTATGATTTGAATAAATTTTCACATTAAAAAACGAGACAGTCTATTAGTTAAAAATAGATGATGTCTCGTTTACTTTATGATGCTATAGCAAATTAATTATGTTTAGGCTTTGATGGACAATCTTGTAAATGTGCATCATATAAACCGGCTGCTTCTAAAAACGAAAATACTGTTACTGGACCTAAAAATTTAAACCCGTATTGTTTTAAATCTTTAGATAGTTGTGTTGCAGTATCATCAACTGTGATACGATCAGAAGCATGTTCATACTGCAAATCTTTAGGCTTACCATTTACATATGACCATAAAAATTTACTAAAACTACCATATGCTTGTTCAATTTTTAAATACCCTTGAGCTTGATTAACAATTGCTTCTAATTTTTTACGATGATGAACGATATTTGGAAAAGTCATTAAGCGGTCGATATCTTGAGCGGTCATTTGTGCTACCTTTTCTGGTTCGAAATCATAAAATGCTTCTTCATAGGCTTCTTTCTTTTTTAAAATAGTTAACCAAGATAGCCCAGCATGTTGTGATTCTAATGCTAAAAGTTTAAACAATGCCTTGCTATCATAGAGCGGTTGTCCCCATACATGATCATGATAGTCTAAGTAGACTGGATCTTTAGTACCAAATGCGCATTCATTCATTTTATTCCCACCTATACATTGACTTATTTTGTCAATCATTATACTATAAGTTAAGAGTTTAATATAGGATTTGGGAAGAGTAAGTTCAAATTATTTTAAAGAGAGCATATGATTTGGTGTGAGTATGTAAATGATTTTTACTGAAGGTAGCCCACAGAGTATCTTAGCTGAACGTGATTAATAGTAGGCTAAGACGTGTTTGAGCGTTAATCATAATCTAGAGTGCTTGAAGAGATGAAGCATTTCAAATTTCACGATGATAGTATTGGTATGATTATTCCAATTATGTTAAAAGAGTGAATTTGATATTAATCATCCTTCTTGAATATAGGTGGTACCACGGAATATCCGTCCTATTTGTATATAGGATGGATATTTTTATTTTTTTAGGAGGTATAGCAAATGGAAATGAAACCAAAATATGATCCTCGTGAAGTTGAAGCGGGACGTTATGAAGAATGGGTAAAGAATGGTTATTTTAAACCGTCAGAAGATAAATCAAAAGAAACATATACAATTGTTATCCCGCCACCAAATGTAACTGGTAAATTACATTTAGGACATGCATGGGATACGACTTTACAAGATATCATTACACGTATGAAACGTATGCAAGGATACGATACGTTATACTTACCAGGTATGGATCATGCTGGTATTGCGACACAGGCAAAGGTAGAAGCTAAATTAAATGAACAAGGAATAACTAGATATGATCTTGGTCGTGAAAAGTTTTTAGAACAGGCATGGGATTGGAAAGAAGAGTATGCGTCATTTATTCGTGCGCAATGGGCTAAATTAGGTCTAGGTTTAGATTATAGTAGAGAACGTTTTACTTTAGATGAAGGTTTAAGTAAAGCAGTTAAAAAAGTTTTTGTTGATTTATACAATAAAGGAATTATTTATCGTGGCGAACGTATTATAAATTGGGATCCTAAAGCACGTACAGCTTTATCTGATATTGAAGTAATACATGAAGATGTTCAAGGTGCGTTTTATCATTTTAAATATCCTTACGCTGATGGTGAAGGTTTTATTGAAATTGCAACAACAAGACCAGAAACGATGTTAGGTGATACAGCGATTGTTGTTAACCCTAATGACGAACGATACAAAGATGTAATCGGTAAAACTGTTATATTACCAATCGTAGGACGCGAACTGCCTATTTTAGCAGATGAGTATGTTGATATAGACTTCGGTTCTGGTGCTATGAAAGTGACACCAGCACATGACCCTAATGATTTTGAAATTGGTCAAAGACATCAATTAGAAAATATTATCGTTATGGATGAAAATGGTAAAATGAACGACAAAGCGGGTAAATATGAAGGTATGGACCGTTTTGATTGTCGTAAACAGCTAGTTAAAGATTTAAAAGAACAAGATTTAGTTATCAAGATTGAAGATCATGTTCATTCTGTAGGTCATTCAGAACGATCTGGCGCTGTTGTTGAACCATATTTATCAACACAATGGTTTGTGCGCATGGAAGACTTAGCGAAACGTTCATTAGATAACCAAAAAACAGATGATCGTATTGATTTTTATCCGCAACGTTTCGAACATACATTTAACCAATGGATGGAAAATATTAGAGATTGGACGATTTCAAGACAATTATGGTGGGGTCATCAAATTCCGGCTTGGTATCATAAAGAAACAGGCGAAATATATGTTGGAGAAGAAGCGCCAACTGATATTGAAAATTGGCAACAAGATGAAGATGTATTAGATACGTGGTTCTCAAGTGCTTTATGGCCTTTCTCTACGTTAGGTTGGCCTGATTTAGAAAGTGAAGACTTTAAACGATACTACCCAACAAATGCCTTAGTTACAGGTTACGATATTATCTTTTTCTGGGTAGCACGCATGATATTCCAAGGCTTAGAATTTACAGATCGTCGTCCATTTAATGATGTATTATTACACGGTTTAGTTCGTGCTGAAGACGGGCGTAAGATGAGTAAATCATTAGGTAATGGTGTGGATCCAATGGATGTTATTGACGAATACGGTGCTGATAGCTTGCGTTACTTCTTAGCAACAGGTTCATCTCCAGGACATGATTTAAGATACTCAACTGAAAAAGTTGAGTCAGTGTGGAACTTTATCAATAAAATCTGGAATGGGGCACGTTTCAGTTTAATGAATATCGGTGAAGACTTTAAAGTTGAAGATATCGATTTAAGTGGTAACTTATCATTAGCAGATAAATGGATTCTAACACGTTTAAATGAAACGATTGCAACAGTTACTGATTTAAGTGACAAATATGAATTCGGCGAAGTTGGACGTGCATTATATAATTTCATTTGGGATGATTTCTGTGATTGGTACATTGAAATGAGTAAAATTCCAATGAATAGTAATGATGAAGAACAAAAACAAGTTACACGTTCAGTATTGAGTTATACTTTAGACAATATTATGAGAATGCTACATCCATTCATGCCATTTGTAACAGAGAAAATATGGCAAAGTTTACCACATGAAGGTGACACAATTGTTAAAGCTTCATGGCCAGAAGTGCGTGAATCATTGATTTTTGAAGAAAGTAAACAAACAATGCAACAACTTGTTGAAATCATTAAATCTGTAAGACAATCACGTGTAGAAGTAAATACGCCATTGTCTAAAGAAATACCTATTTTAATTCAAGCTAAAGATAAAGAAATTGAAACAACTTTATCACAAAACAAAGATTATTTAATCAAATTCTGTAATCCTAGTACCTTAAATATTAGCACTGACGTGGAAATTCCTGAGAAAGCAATGACATCAGTTGTAATTGCAGGTAAAGTGGTATTACCATTAGAAGGGCTAATTGATATGGATAAGGAAATCAGCCGTTTGGAAAAAGAATTAGCTAAACTTCAAAGCGAATTAGATAGAGTAGATAAAAAGCTCTCTAATGAAAACTTTGTAAGTAAAGCACCTGAAAAGGTTATAAATGAAGAAAAACGTAAAAAACAAGATTATCAAGAAAAATATGATGGTGTGAAGGCAAGAATTGAACAATTAAAAGCATAGGAGTTAGTAACAATGAATTACCTAGAGAGCTTGTATTGGATACACGAAAGAACTAAATTTGGCATCAAACCAGGTGTTAAACGTATGGAATGGATGCTAGCACAATTTAATAATCCTCAAAATAACATTAAGGGTATTCATGTAGGTGGCACAAATGGTAAAGGCTCTACAGTTGCTTACCTTAGAACAGCTTTAGTTGAAAATGGTTATGAAGTAGGTACATTTACGTCGCCGTTTATTGAAACATTTAATGAACGAATTAGTCTAAATGGTGTGCCAATATCAAATGACGCTATTGTAGAATTAGTATCACGTATTAAACCAGTAAGTGAAATGATGGAACGTGAAACAGATTTAGGTGTTGCAACTGAATTCGAAATAATCACAGCGATGATGTTTTTATATTTTGGTGAAATACATCCTGTTGATTTTGTCATTGTTGAGGCTGGATTGGGTATAAAGAACGATTCGACAAATGTCTTTACACCGGTTTTATCAATCTTAACTAGTATCGGTCTAGACCATACAGATATTTTAGGTGGTACTTATCTAGATATTGCTAGGGATAAAGGCGCGATTATAAAGCCTAACGTTCCAGTGATATATGCTGTTAAAAATGAAGATGCATTAAAATATGTTCGTGAACGCGCAATTGAACAACATGCAAAGCCAATTGAATTAGATAGAGAAATTGTTGTTGTATCGCAAAATGATGAATTTACTTACCGTTATAAAGATTATGAATTAGAAACAATCATTTTAAGCATGTTAGGTGAACATCAGAAACAAAATGCTGCATTAGCCATAACAGCTCTTATTGAATTAAATGAACAAGGATTAATTGAATTAGATTTCAATAAGATGATAGACGGTATTGAATCAGTTCGTTGGACTGGACGTATTGAGCAGGTGCATGACAAACCTTTAATCATTTTGGATGGCGCACATAATTCAGAGAGTATAGATGCTCTAATTGATACAATTAAACAGTACCATGATAAAGAAAAAGTAGATATTTTGTTCTCAGCAATAAACGGAAAACCGATTAACGAGATGGTCAAACATTTAAGTTTAATTGCGCATACGTTTTATGCAACTGAATTTGATTTTCCGAAAGCGTTACGCAAAGAAGAAATTGTAGGTAGTATTGAAAATGATGAAATACAATTAGTAGATGACTACGTTGAATTTATAAAAAATTATCAAGGTGATACATTAGTAATTACCGGTAGTCTGTATTTCATAAGTGAAGTTAAATCAAAATTAGACTTTGAAGCATTATAAAACTAAAACTAAAATAGCCATGAAGAATCTATTTAATCAATAGGTAGAGCTTCATGGTTATTTTTTATGCTCTAAATCGTATGTGTTTATAAGGTTCAATTTCTTGCCATTATTAATTTTGCCGAGCAGTAATGGGTTGTTAAAGTATCCATCAATTATGCTTAGCAATATTGAAAAATTTAAATGAAAAAGCGGTTCAATTCTTGAAAAATAGTGTATATTTACATTTTGGTAATAACTAACTATAATTTACATAAGGAGGTTGTCATTTGGTAGTATTGTTATCTTATAGTTGCAGTTGTATTTTTAGTTTTCTATATCAATTTATATCTATAGAAGAAACGTCATTTGATTATTTACATAGAAGATCGAAATGTGATTATTGTAATTCGTCACTCAAATGGTATGAATTAATGCCGATTATTAGTTTTTTATTATTAAAAGGGCGATGTCGAAACTGTCGAAAGCGTATTTCCCTAACACATTTCTTAGGGGAAACCTTTGCTTTAATACCTATCGTCTTTATTAAGTATGATTTCACATACGTAAATGCTACGCTATTTATAACTACATATGTTTTTCTGCTTATTTTTACTATGACCGATATCACTTCTTTAATGTTAGATTGTCGCTTAATTATAATTTATTGTATCGTTTCTCTCTCGTTAAGTATGATTTATCCAGTAGCTTTTATCATTATTAGTATGACCACGCATATATTCTACTTTTTATTTCGGGCATATATTGGTTATGGTGACGTTTTACTAATATCTGCACTTTCTTTGTTTTTCCCTCTCCAATTCACTATTTATGTCATTTTATTTACATTTGTCATTGCTGGTTTAGTTGCTTTAATTACCATGATATTTAAGCCGATTAAACTATTACCCCTTGTTCCATTTATATTTATTTCCTTTTTTATCAATTCACTTTTTTATAATGATATCCATCAATTTTTAGGAGGCGTATATTTTTGAAAATTAAAGAAATGGTAACTTCAGAAATGCCAAGAGAACGTTTGTTAAGCCATGGTGCAAAAAGTCTTTCGAATACAGAATTATTAGCTATATTAATTAACACCGGAAGAAAAGGATTCTCGAGCATAGACATTAGTAATGAACTGCTTAAATCTGCTTCGAATCTGAATGAATTGAAAAAATCTTCAATTAACGATTTGATAAAAGTTAAAGGGATTGGATTACAAAAAGCAATTACTTTAAAAGCAGCATTTGAGTTAGGGGAAAGGATGGGGAGAAGAGCTGAAAATAATCGTATAAAAATAACGCAACCAAGTGATGTTGCTGATTATATGATTCCAACAATGAAAGATTTAACACAAGAACATTTTGTCATTTTATTGTTAAATTCAAAAAATGTAGTGATTAAAGAAACCTGTGTTTTTAAAGGTACATTAAATAGTTCGATTGTACATCCACGTGAAATTTTTAGTATTGCGGTGAGAGAAAATGCCAATGCAATCATCGCAGTTCATAATCATCCATCCGGTGATGTAACGCCCTCACAAGAAGATATCATAACAACAATGAGGTTGAAGGAGTGTGGTTTGATTTTAGGGATAGATTTATTGGATCATATTATAATCGGTGATAATAGATTTACCAGTCTTGTAGAAGCGGGTTACTTTGATGAAAATGATTGAAGTTGATAGAATTAATGACGTATCTTGTGTATAATACCTACGAAGTACTTTCATTGGAGGAAAAATAGTGACTCTATTTATTATTATCGGGGTTCTCGTGCCAATGGTTTATACCATGCAGTTAAATATTAAAAATGAACCTGTAACAAAGCGCAATCTTTTAATAACATTAGCTTTATCTACGTTAGGTATTTTAGTAACCGCGTTAGCAGGTGTAATCGTTACGAAACAAGCTTTTCCTTTATTAAGTGTAGCAATTGGCTCAATTTTTACTGGAATCGTTTGGGGCCTTTTACTAAGTGGTAGCTACGCGCTGATACGATTTTTATCTAACGCATTTGGGCGTAAGTAATAGTAATCTGTTCATCAAGTAGTATCCGTGCTTGAAAACAAACTAAAACTCCTAATGTGGAACTAGTTAAAAAATTCTAAACTAGTACATTAGGAGTTTTGTTATGCAGAATAAATTTAATTGTTAAATTGAAAGTGCGGTAAAAATCCACTATTTATTTGAAAAAAATCGAGCAACCAAATTAAACCTTGATATCCTAAGTAAATACATAATAAAACAAGTCCGACATAAATTAAAAATCGCAAAATAGAAAGTCCAACTCTAAAAAGGAGGATGACTAATAGTGCTATTAAAATAATTGTTAGTATACTCAATGCTACAAACCTCCTAATACGCTTTTAAATCATAACAAAATTATAAGCTATTTTAAATGAACGTGCATCAGTCCTAAGATATATCATGATTAAGGCTGAAGACTGAGGAAAATATACATAATAAAATATATAATTAGATGAAGACATTGGAGGCGAACTATGAGATTGATATTTAGTATGATTAAAAACATTATAGCAGTAATAGCAATTGTGATAATTGTTTATATCGCCTTGAAATACGCACCTTTTTTAAAAGAACAAGATTGGAATCCTGTAAATCACGATAATGATCAAATGAATCAAGTTACGCAACCCACTAATGATGCCCAACATGTTTATGTAAGTGGTGAGAAATATTCATTAAAAGAAAATGATTTAATAAAGAATGTACCATTAAGCCAAATTAAAAATGTATTTAAAATGATAGATAAACAAGAGTTTATGGCTGTGTCTGGAATGAATCGCATGGCTTATAATGATCAATATATTATAGGTCAAAGAGGAGACGAATTTATTCTTTATAAATTTGGAGATGAGTCAATGCGTGTTTACAATACTGAATTTGAAATGCAACAAGACTTAAATGAATTAGGGCAAAATTTACAACTAAAATCTGAAAATGCTTATCAATAGGAAATTATTGCATAAGAAATATATTTTAGTTATCCTGTCACTAGAATAAATTTAAAAGGTTGGTGTAGTTCAAATGGCAGAACAATCAAAACAGAAACAAGCTAATGAACAACAAAAGGCCCAGAACTTATTCGCACGTTGGAGACAACTTCAGAATTCGAACAGTGAATCCTCGAACGATACAAACAAATAATTTTAAAATTTAAATCGATTATTTAAACTACTAGTGACTGGAATGTTTGCTAGTAGTTTTTTTGTTTTTAAAATGCCACAAATTTTTTACGGAGTTGTTCATTTTCAAAGTAATTCGTAGTTAGTGCTTTATTTCATAATGGGAGTAATATAAAATAGAAAAGGATATACAATATTTTGACATAATAGAGGTGTTCTGGGTGCTTAAGTTTTTTAAAAATAACAAATTAATTGTTGTTTTATGTGCAATTATCGTTTTTATTGCATTAATTGGGCTGTCCATACGTTCACAATCTCAATCACCTCCTGAACAATATATAGGTGATTCTGTGTCTTTTGGACAACGAGTTGTGAGTTATCCAGTTAATTTTGTTGCTGGTACGATTGGGGACTTTTTTAAAAAAGGAGATTCTAAAGAATCTAAAAATAAGATTAGCCAGTTAGAATCTAAGAACCAACAATTAGAAGCGGAAAATGAAAAATTAAAAAAAGAGCTTGATTTAAAAGATATTTCAAAATTTGATCCTATTTCTACTACGGTTTTGGCAAGAAATCCGGATCAGTGGATGAATACAATTGTAATTGATAAGGGATCTAAATCAGGTATAACTTCAAATATGGCTGTGATGACATCACAAGGTTTTGTTGGAAGAGTTACTAAAGTTAATAAATTTTCTTCACAAGTTGATTTAATCTCAACTAATACACGTGCGGGTAAATTATCTGTAAATATACAACACGGTTCTAAAAATATATTTGGTTTAATTGATCGTTATGATGAAAAGAACTCAGAACTTGTAATTAGTGACATTAATAATAGAGATAATATCTCAAAAGGTGATAAAGTCGTTACAAGTGGATTAGCTGATCAACTACCAAGTAATTTATATATAGGAGAAGTGACTAAGGTTCAAAATGATCAATACGGCTTAGCTAAAGAAGTTAGGGTTAAGACTGGTGCGGACTTAACAGATTTGAGTCATGTTTATGTTGCAAAAAGAGATCCTAAAACAATTCCTGATGATGAAAGCAGGGATAAATAATGCGTACACTGTATTATTTTTTGATAGGTATTTTACTATTTTATATAGATACTGCAATTGGGCTTCTTATTCCAATGCACATAGGTAAGTTTGAACTTGTATTTGTACCACACCTTACATTTATGTATATTTTAATGATGGTAGTGTATCGTGGCTTTGGCGTATCATTATTGCTCAGCATATTTTTAGGCGTAATGACTGATGTATACTTTGGTAGTATTTATGGAGTGTACTTATTTGGCTATATATTGTTTTTAGCACTTATAGATCGATTCTTTAAAATTTTTTACAAAGATCATTCGATGTTATTCATTATTATATTAGCCAGCACCTTATTATTAGAAGTCTATGTGGCATTAATATACGGTATGTTAGGATTCATTCAATTTGATATTATTCATTTTGTAGTCTTTAGATTATTGCCAACATTAATTATGAATTTTGTACTGTTGATTATGCTTTATCCGTTGATTATAAAGTTCCTTAAAAAAACAAACAATGACATTGACATGAAACGTCGTCAATGGTAAGATGCAATAGTTGAGTAGTTATAAGTAGCTACATACAACCGCTCAAATATAGGTTCAAGAACATTTTTAATGAAGAAAGCGATTTTCCCACAGAGTGCAAACGCTTGACTCAATAACGAAATGTCACCTATGTATGGCGTGACTTATTATACAGGAGGTGCAAAGTATGTTTGCTATTATTGAAACAGGTGGAAAACAAATCAAAGTAGAAGAAGGTCAAGAAATCTTCGTTGAAAAATTAGACGTAAACGAAGGAGATACTTTTACATTTGATAAAGTATTATTTGTAGGTGGAGATTCAGTTAAAGTTGGAGCGCCAACAGTTGAAGGTGCAACAGTTACTGCTACTGTTAATAAACAAGGTCGCGGTAAAAAAATCACTGTATTCACATACAAACGTCGTAAAAATTCAAAACGTAAAAAAGGCCATCGTCAACCATACACTAAATTAACAATCGATAAAATCAACGCGTAATTATTATGATTACTGTTGATATTACAGTTAATGATGAAGGCAAAGTAACAGACGTTATTATGGATGGCCATGCTGACCATGGTGAATATGGTCATGATATCGTTTGTGCTGGAGCTTCAGCTGTATTGTTTGGTAGTGTTAATGCGATTATAGGATTGACATCTGAGAGACCAGATATCAATTATGACGACAATGGTGGTCATTTTCATATAAGAAGCGTTGATACAAACAACGATGAAGCGCAACTAATTCTTCAAACAATGCTTGTGTCTTTACAAACTATTGAAGAAGAATATAATGAGAATATTAGATTAAATTATAAGTGAGGTGCATTCCGATGTTAAAATTAAACTTACAATTCTTCGCATCTAAAAAAGGGGTAAGTTCTACAAAAAACGGACGTGACTCTGAATCAAAACGCTTAGGTGCTAAACGTGCTGACGGTCAATTCGTAACAGGTGGTTCAATTTTATATCGCCAACGTGGTACTAAAATTTACCCTGGTGAAAATGTAGGTCGTGGTGGCGATGATACATTATTCGCTAAAATCGACGGCGTTGTTAAATTCGAACGTAAAGGTCGCGACAAAAAACAAGTTTCTGTATATGCAGTAGCTGAATAATTTTGTCTAGTTAACACCAGAAGTGAATCTTCTGGTGTTTTTTACTTTTTATAAAATGTTTTTCATTATTATTTTCATTATGTTATTAAAAAATGGGAATTTTAGACGTTATACTAAATGTGCAACTGTATAAGAGCCCCTAATCACTAAACTATAAGGGGGACAAAGGAATACAGTTGCAGCGTTTAAAGAATAAACTGTACCACAATTGGTGCTGAGAAATATAAGTATTTTAAAGCAAAGATTTATAAAAGTAACTGCATAAGAGCCCCTAATTATTTACAATATATAAGGGGCTCTAATATGCTATAATTATTGGGAAAATGAAAATTATATGTAAAAGAGGTGAGATATATGTTTGTCGATCAAGTCAAAATATCTCTTAAAGCCGGTGATGGTGGTAATGGTATTACCGCATACAGAAGAGAAAAATATGTACCATTTGGTGGACCAGCTGGCGGTGACGGTGGTAAAGGTGCTTCAGTCGTATTTGAAGTGGATGAAGGTTTAAGAACGTTATTAGATTTTAGATATCAACGTCATTTTAAAGCAAGCAAAGGTGAAAATGGCCAAAGTAGTAATATGCATGGTAAAAATGCGGAAGATTTAGTATTAAAAGTTCCACCTGGTACAATTATTAAAAATGTTGAAACAGACGAAGTGTTAGCAGATCTTGTTGAAGATGGTCAAAGAGCTGTAGTAGCGAAGGGCGGTCGAGGTGGCCGAGGTAATTCACGTTTTGCAACACCTAGAAACCCTGCACCTGACTTCAGTGAAAAAGGTGAACCAGGTGAGGAATTAGATGTATCTTTAGAATTGAAATTATTAGCTGATGTAGGATTAGTAGGTTTCCCTAGTGTGGGTAAATCGACTTTATTATCTATCGTTTCAAAAGCTAAGCCTAAAATTGGGGCATATCATTTTACAACGATTAAACCAAATCTAGGTGTTGTTTCAACGCCTGATCAACGTAGTTTTGTTATGGCAGATTTACCAGGTTTAATTGAAGGTGCATCTGATGGCGTTGGATTAGGACATCAATTTTTAAGACATGTAGAGAGAACAAAAGTTATTGTTCACATGATTGATATGAGCGGTTCTGAAGGTAGAGAACCTATTGAAGATTATAAAGTCATTAATCAAGAATTAGCTGCGTACGAGCAACGTTTAGAAGATAGACCTCAAATCGTAGTAGCTAACAAGATGGATTTACCTGAATCACAAGATAATTTAAACTTGTTTAAAGAAGAAATTGGCGAAGATGTGCCAGTTATTCCAGTTTCAACAATAACGCGTGATAATATTGATCAATTATTATATGCAATAGCAGATAAATTAGAAGAATATAAAGATGTTGACTTCACAGTTGAAGAAGAGGAGTCAGTTGGCATTAACCGAGTATTATATAAACATACACCGTCACAAGATAAATTTACAATTTCAAGAGATGATGATGGTGCTTATGTGGTAAGTGGTAATGCTATTGAAAGAATGTTTAAAATGACTGACTTTAACAGTGATCCAGCAGTACGTCGATTTGCTCGTCAAATGCGTTCGATGGGTATTGATGATGCGCTTAGAGAACGTGGTTGTAAAAATGGTGATATCGTTAGAATTCTTGGCGGAGAATTTGAATTCGTTGAATAGGAGCGAAACATGATGGACAATAAAGATTATAAAAAGTTTTATTTAATTAGAGAAGATGTCTTGCCTGAATCCGTGGTTAAAACATTGAAGATTAAAGATGCCTTAAAAAGTGATCCGACATTGTCCATTTATGATGCCGTTAAACAGTTTGATCTATCTAGAAGTGCTTTTTATAAATATAGAGAAACGATATTTCCAGTAGACGATAAAATGCTTGACCATCGAGAATTTACATTAATTTTATATGTAACTGATATTGTTGGTATGTTGGCACGTGTACTAGATGTTATATCAAAGTTAGAACTATCTGTATTAACGATTCATCAAAGTATTCCAATGGAAGAAAAAGCAACAATAACATTATCACTGAATGCTAAATCTAAAGAAACTTCAGTAGAAGATGTTATTGGCGCTTTGAGAAATTTAGATTATGTATCAAAAGTAGAATTAATTAGTATGAGTATGTAAGGATGTGCCTATAATGTACGCGTATGTCAAAGGTAAGTTAACACATTTATATCCTACACACGTAGTTGTTGAAACTGCTGGTGTTGGTTATGAAATTCAAACACCAAATTCTTATCGTTTTCAAAAGCATCTAGATCATGAAGTTTTAATTCATACATCTTTAATTGTTCGTGAAGATGCACAATTATTGTATGGATTTAGTAGTGAAGAAGAGAAAGATATGTTCTTGAGTTTAATTAAAGTTACTGGTATTGGTCCGAAATCAGCTTTAGCTATTTTAGCGACAAGTACGCCTAATGAAGTAAAACGTGCCATTGAAAATGAAAATGATACGTATTTAACTAAATTCCCAGGAATTGGTAAGAAAACGGCAAGACAGATTGTCTTAGATTTAAAAGGTAAAGTGAAAATTACTGAAGAAGATAGCGATTCATTATTACAAGTAGACGCTACTTCGACGGTGCAAGATCAATTCGTGCAAGAAGCAATGTTAGCGTTAGAAGCATTAGGTTATTCTAAACGAGAGCTTGCAAAAGTTGAGAAAACGTTAAATAAAAATAAATATGACTCAGTTGATGAAGCTGTTAAGGCAGGTCTTCAATTAGTTGTATCTTAATTTTAAATAGATTAATAGGGGAAGTGTTGTCATGAATGAGCGTATGGTTGATCAATCAATGCATAGTGAAGAAACTGATTTCGAATTGTCGCTTAGACCTACGAGATTACGACAATATATTGGTCAAAATTCAATAAAAAGTAATTTAGAAGTATTTATTAAAGCGGCTAAACTTCGTCATGAACCATTAGATCATGTATTGCTTTTTGGCCCCCCTGGATTAGGTAAGACAACATTATCTAATATCATTGCCAATGAAATGGAAGTTAATATACGTACAGTATCAGGGCCTTCATTAGAAAGACCTGGTGATTTGGCTGCAATTTTATCAGGACTTCAACCTGGAGATGTTTTGTTTATTGATGAAATACACAGACTGAGTAGTGTTGTTGAAGAAGTGTTATACCCTGCAATGGAAGATTTCTTTTTAGATATTATCATTGGTAAAGGCGATGAGGCTAGAAGTATCCGTATCGACTTACCTCCATTCACTTTGGTAGGTGCAACAACGCGAGCTGGCAGCTTAACAGGTCCACTAAGGGATCGATTTGGTGTGCACTTAAGATTAGAATATTATAACGAATCAGATTTAAAAGAAATCATTATTAGAACAGCTGAGGTTTTAGGCACAGGTATTGATGAAGAAAGTGCCATTGAACTTGCTAAACGTTCTAGAGGGACTCCAAGAGTAGCAAATCGACTATTGAAGCGGGTAAGAGACTTCCAGCAAGTGAATGAAGATGAACAAATATACATTGAAACAACGAAGCACGCATTAGGTTTACTTCAAGTTGATCAACACGGACTAGATTACATTGATCATAAAATGATGAACTGTATTATTAAGCAGTATAATGGCGGACCTGTTGGTTTAGATACGATTGCCGTAACAATTGGTGAAGAACGTATTACAATTGAGGACGTTTATGAGCCATTTCTTATTCAGAAAGGCTTTTTAGAACGTACGCCACGTGGCAGAAAAGCAACACCATTAGCTTATGAACATTTTGCAAAGTCGAATGAGGAGAGAGAATAACGTGAATATTGAAGAATTTGACTATGACTTACCAGAATCATTAATTGCTCAAACGCCTTTAAAAGATCGTGATCATAGTCGTTTATTAGTCATGGATAGAGAAACTGGTGAAATGAAACATTTACATTTCAAAGATATCATTGAGTATTTTAGACCTGGTGATACATTAGTGCTTAACGATACGCGAGTAATGCCAGCTAGACTTTTTGGTTTAAAAGAAGAAACTGGTGCAAAAGTTGAAATGTTAATGTTAACTCAAATTGAAGGTAATGATTGGGAAGTCTTACTGAAACCAGCTAAGCGTATTAAAGTTGGTAATAAATTGAATTTTGGTAATGGCAAAATTATAGCTGAATGCATAAAAGAAATGGATCAAGGTGGACGCATCATGCGTTTACATTATGAAGGTATTTTACAAGAAAGATTAGATGAATTAGGGGAAATGCCACTGCCACCATACATCAAAGAACGTTTAGATGATCCAGATCGTTATCAAACAGTTTACGCTAAAGAAAGTGGTTCAGCGGCAGCACCAACAGCAGGATTACATTTTACTGATGAGTTATTAATTGAAATTAAAAATAAAGGTGTTAATATCGCATTTGTTACATTACATGTTGGGTTAGGTACGTTTAGACCGGTGAGCGTAGACGATGTGAATGACCACGAAATGCATAGTGAATATTATCAAATGACACAAGAAACAGCTGATTTATTAAATGATACTAAGTCCAAAGGACATCGCATTATATCAGTTGGTACAACTTCAACACGTACACTTGAAACAATTCGACGCGATCATGATAAATTTGTTGAAACGAGTGGCTGGACTAATATATTTATTTATCCAGGATTTGATTTTAAAGCAATTGATGGCCAGATTACTAATTTTCATTTACCAAAATCAACATTAGTTATGCTAGTATCAGCGTTTAGTAGTCGTGAAAATGTTCTGAATGCTTATAAAACGGCAGTAAATTTAGAATATAGATTCTTTAGTTTTGGCGATGCAATGTTAATTATATAAAAAGAATGTGAGGATTTTGAATATGCCTGCAGTAACATACGAACACATTAAAACTTGTAAACAATCAGGTGCGCGTTTAGGTATCGTGCACACACCACACGGTTCATTTGAAACACCTATGTTTATGCCAGTTGGTACTAAAGCAACCGTTAAAACAATGAGTCCAGAAGAGTTAAGACAAATTGAAGCAAAAATCATTTTGGGCAACACATATCATTTGTGGTTACAACCCGGAAATGATATTATCAAACACGCTGGGGGATTACATAAATTCATGAATTGGGATGGTCCGATTCTTACAGATTCAGGCGGTTTCCAAGTGTTTAGTTTAAGTAATTTACGTAAAATTACAGAAGAAGGCGTGGAATTTAGACATCATACTAATGGGTCTAAATTATTTTTGAGTCCTGAGAAATCAATGCAAATTCAAAATGATTTAGGATCTGATATTATGATGGCATTTGATGAATGTCCACCGATGCCTGCTGAATATGATTATGTAAAAAAATCTATTGAACGTACAACACGTTGGGCGAAAAGATGTCTAGATGCACACCAAAGACCTGAAGATCAAGCATTGTTCGGCATTATACAAGGTGGCGAATATGAAGATTTAAGAGAACAAAGTGCAAAGGATTTAGTAGAATTAGATTTTCCTGGTTATGCAATCGGCGGTTTGTCAGTTGGTGAACCTAAACCGGTTATGTATAAAATGGTTGAACATACAGAGCAGTTTATGCCTAAAGATAAACCAAGATATTTAATGGGTGTAGGATCTCCAGATGCGTTAATCGAATGTAGTATTCGCGGCATGGATATGTTTGATTGTGTCTTACCGACACGTATTGCCAGAAATGGTACTTGTATGACATCGCAAGGTCGTTTAGTTATTAAAAATGCAAAATTTGCAGATGATTTAAGACCGTTAGATGAGAATTGTGACTGTTATACATGTCAAAACTATTCAAGAGCGTATATACGTCATTTAATCAAGGCAGAGGAAACTTTTGGTATTCGTCTTACTACTATTCATAATTTACATTTTCTGCTAAAATTAATGGAAGATATAAGACAAGCCATTCGAGAAGATCGTCTTTTAGATTTCAAAGAAGAATTCTTCGAGCAATATGGATTAAATGTTGAGAACCCAAAAAACTTTTAAGCAAGAGGAGCGTATAAAATGCAATTTTCATTACTAATATATATAGTCGTAATTTTTGCGGTTATGTATTTCTTGATGATCAGACCACAACAAAAACGTGCGAAACAGCATCGTGAGTTGATTAATAACATTCAATCTGGTCAAAGAATTACAACTATTGGTGGTATTAAAGGTACTGTTAAAGCAGTAGATGAAACAACTGTTGTTATTACAGTTAATGGTCATGGTACTGAATTAACTTTCGAAAAACCTGCTATTAAACAAGTTGACCCTTCATAATGAGAAGTGGTATTAAAAAGGATGAAACGAATAGCGTTTCATCCTTTTTAAGTTATAAGTAGTATGTAGAATAGCTTATTTTTATTCCAAAAAAAGAAATTGTGATACATAATAATTGTTAAATTTAAATTAAATATATCTATGACTATTTTTACTCCCTGCTCTAGTATGTTAATATGTATAAGGCTAATAAATTTTGTAAGAAAGATTTAACTTGCGTTATAAAATAGTATTCAAGTATTCTAAATACATACGTAAATAATGAGGTGTTCATGTGAAGAAAAGTAGTAGAATAATTGCGTTCTTGCTTTTAGTCGTATTGTTGTTTGCCGGAATGGCTGCAACTTATAAAAGTGTTATAAAGAATGTCAATTTAGGACTTGATTTGCAAGGTGGATTTGAGGTGCTTTATCAAGTCGATCCTTTAAATAAAGGCGACAAAATAGATAAAAAAGCCTTACAATCAACAGCGCAAACATTAGAAAATCGTGTTAACGTTTTAGGTGTTTCGGAACCTAAAATTCAAGTTGAAGAACCTAATAGAATTAGAGTACAACTTGCTGGTGTAACAGACCAGAATGAAGCACGTAAAATTTTATCTTCTCAAGCTAATTTAACAATTCGCGATGCAGAAGATAAAGTAAAATTAAGCGGTTCTGATATTAAACAGGGATCTGCCAAACAAGAATTTAAACAGGAAACAAACCAGCCTACAGTTACTTTTAAAGTAAAAGACAAAAACAAATTTAAAAAAGTAACGGAAGAAATCTCTAAGAAACGTGATAATGTCATGGTTGTTTGGTTAGATTTCAAAAAAGGTGACAGCTATAAAAAAGAAGCACAAAAGAAAAACCCTAAATTTATTTCTGCAGCAAGTGTTGATCAACCAATCAATTCTGATAGCGTAGAAATCTCGGGTGGATTTAAAGGACAAGAAGGCGTTAAAAAAGCAAAACAAATCGCCGAATTGTTAAATGCAGGTTCTTTACCAGTTGACTTGAAAGAAATTTATTCAAACTCAGTAGGTGCCCAATTTGGTCAAGATGCATTAGATAAAACTGTGTTTGCATCGTTTATTGGTGTAGCATTAATTTATTTATTCATGCTTGGATTCTACCGATTACCTGGTTTAGTAGCGATTATTGCATTGACAACTTATATCTATCTAACGTTAGTAGCATTTAATTTCATTTCCGGGGTTCTAACTTTACCAGGATTAGCGGCGTTGGTATTAGGTGTAGGTATGGCTGTAGATGCCAATATTATCATGTATGAGCGTATTAAGGATGAACTTCGAATAGGTAGAACGATAAAGCAAGCCTTTTCTAAAGCAAACAAAAGTTCATTCCTAACAATTTTTGATTCTAACTTAACAACAGTTATCGCCGCAGCAGTATTATTCTTCTTCGGTGAAAGTTCAGTTAAAGGTTTCGCGACAATGTTATTATTAGGTATTCTAATGATCTTTGTTACAGCCGTGTTCTTATCAAGATTCTTATTATCATTACTTGTTTCATCAAATATATTCAAAAATCAATTTTGGTTATTTGGTGTTAAAAAGAATAAACGACATGATATTAATGAAGGTGTAGATGTTCATGACCTTAAAACTTCATTCGAGAAATGGAATTTTGTTAAATTAGCTAAGCCATTAATTGGAGTAAGTATTTTAATTGTAGTTGTCGGTTTAGTTATTCTTTATATCTTCAAGTTAAACTTAGGAATTGATTTCTCAAGTGGTACACGCGTAGATTTCCAATCTAAACAAGCAATTACTCAACAAAAGGTAGAGCAAGTTGTAAAAGATAGTGGACTTAAAGCGGATCAAATTCAGATCAATGGTAAAGACAATAAAGTAGCAACTGTTCAATTTAAAGACGATTTAACGCGTGCTCAAGATAATAAATTGAGTGATAATATTAAATCGAAATTCGGTGACACACCTCAAATTAACACTGTATCACCAATTATTGGACAGGAATTAGCAAAAAATGCAATGCTTGCATTAATCTATGCATCGATAGGTATCATCATCTATGTATCATTACGATTTGAATGGCGCATGGGTCTTTCATCTGTATTGGCATTATTACATGATGTATTCATTATAGTAGCGATTTTCAGTTTATTTAGAATTGAAGTAGATTTAACATTTATCGCCGCTGTATTAACAATTGTCGGTTATTCAATTAATGATACAATCGTAACGTTTGACCGTGTACGTGAAAACTTACAAAAGGTTAAAGTGATTACGACAACAGAACAAATTGATGATATCGTTAATAGATCAATTAGACAGACAATGACACGTTCAATTAATACAGTATTAACAGTTATTGTAGTAGTAGTTGCTATACTATTCTTCGGTGCTCCTACGATATTCAACTTTACTTTAGCATTATTTATCGGATTGATTTCTGGTGTATTCTCTTCAATCTTCATTGCCGTTCCGCTATGGGGAATAATGAAAAAACGTCAGTTGAAAAAATCGCCGAAACACAAATTAGTTGTATATAAAGAAAAGAAATCGAACGATGAAAAGATTTTAGTTTAAAATGAATTAAGCGGTATGTGAAACAATAAAGAGTTCACATACCGCTTTTTACTTTATTTAAATTTAACAAAATATATATAAATAAGTTCCCGCATTCATTTTTAAAAAATGGTATAATTAAAGTCTTGATTATTTAGATAAGTGCTTTTTATTTAAAGTAATTTTAGATATAATGTCTTTTGGAAATGAGGCGTAAATATATATGATTAAACCGAAGTATAAGTGGAAATTAACTAAACCAGCTGAATACATAAGTGATGAATTAACATCAAAATTAAAGTTAACGCCAATCGTAAAAAAAATATTAGAAAGTAAATCGATTATTGATGAACAAGCAATAGAATCCATCATTTCAGATACAGATATCAATCATGATGCACTGCAATTGAGCGATATGACTAAGACTATTGAAAGAATTAAAAGAGCGATAGCGAATGATGAGAAAATCCTAGTTTATGGTGATTACGATGCCGACGGTGTTACCGCAACTACAATTTTAGTGATAACATTACAACTTTTAGGTGCACAAGTAGGATGGCATATTCCTAACCGCTTTACCGAAGGATATGGACCAAACGAACTAGCATTTAGAAATGCTCATGATGAAGGCATAACATTAATCATAACTGTTGATAATGGCATACAAGGTCATAATGAAATTAAAATGGTTCAAGATTTAGGAGTTGATGTCATTGTAACTGATCATCATGAAATTGGTAGTACATTACCAGAAGCATATGCAATCGTACATCCAATGCATCCATCGTTTAATTATCCGTTCCAACAATTGTGTGGTGCAGGTGTTGCATACAAATTAGCACAAGCATTGATTGAAAATGTACCTGATTATTTTAAAGCATTAGTTGCGATAGGTACCATTGCGGATTTAGTATCCTTAACTGATGAAAATCGATCATTAGTGAAACAAGGATTAAAAGTCTTAAATGATCAATGTCCGACCTCTGTTAAAGCATTGCTAAAAGAAGCGGGATACAATGACAATATTGATGAAGAAACAATTGGTTTTATTATTGGACCTAGACTTAATGCTGTAGGTCGTTTAGATGACGCATCATTAGCTTGCGAATTGTTGATGACTGACGTCGAAGAAGAAGCTGCATTTTTAGCAGAACAAGTTGAACATTTTAACCGTGAAAGAAAAGATATTGTAGCAACTATCACAGAAGAAGCAATGGCTATGGCAGAAACGAAAGTTAAAAAGGGAGATTTATTTTTACTTTTAGCAAAAGAAAATTGGCATGAAGGTGTCTTAGGTATTGTTGCTTCGAAAATTGTCGAAACATTTGCTTTGCCAACATTAATTTTAAATATTGATAGGGAGCAAAATCATGCAAAAGGCTCCGCCAGATCAATTGATCAAGTGTCGATGTTTGAAATACTATCAGCACATCAAGAGTTAATCGCTAAATTTGGCGGCCATCATATGGCTGCAGGTATGACGATGGATATTGAAAATATAGAATCGTTAGCTGAAGGTTTAAATAAATGGATGAAAGAATTATCTAAAACAACTTCGTTAGATCCCGTAAAGCAAGTAGATGTATTATTAACAGAAAATGATATAACGATTAAAAATATTCGTGATATGAATCGTTTAAGACCCTTCGGAACAGATTTTTCTAGACCTATTTTTGAAATGGATGATTTATCAGTTTCTTCAGTTAAGGCGATAGGTCAACAAAAAAATCATCTAAAATTGACACTTGGTGAAAGTAATATCGCCGCGCTATTTTGGCAAAATGGACACTTAGAACCTGAGTTACAAGATGAACAGCCAATTAATATATTAGGATCTGTTCAAATCAACGAATGGAATGGTAATCAATCACCGCAAATAATTATTCAAGATATTGCGATGAATGAACAGCAAATATTAGATTATAGAAGTAAGCGAAAAAGTTTACCTTTTACAGAAAATGATGAAAATATTGTCGTGCTTATTCATCCTAAAAGTGATAAAGTAAATGCGAATGAATATTATTATGGTGAAGAAATTAAACAACAAACTGATAAAGTAGTATTAAGAGATTTACCAACGTCAATGGAAGACTTGTCTAATTCCTTGCAACAACTGCAATTTTCTCAACTTTATATAGTTTTGCAACATAATCATTCGATTTACTTCGATGGTATACCTAATATGGATATTTTTAAAAAGTGTTATAAAGCATTAATAACTAAACAAGAAACAAATATCCAGAAAGAGGGTATGTTATTGTGTCAACATTTAAGTGTGAAACCAGATACACTTAAATTCATGTTGAAAGTTTTCTTAGACTTAAAATTTGTAACACAAGAAGATGGTTTAATTCGAATCAATCAACAACCTGATAAAAGATCGATTGATTCCAGCAAAGTATATCAATTAAGACAACAACGTATGGATGTTGAAAAGCAATTATTATATCAAGATTTTTCAGAAATAAAAAATTGGATAAAGTCACAATTGTCGTGAGCAATTTAGGAGGAAATATTAATGGATTTAAAGCAATACGTATCAGAAGTTCAAGATTGGCCGAAACCAGGTGTTAGTTTCAAGGATATTACTACAATTATGGATAATGGTGAAGCATATGGCTATGCAACAGATAAAATTGTAGAATACGCAAAAGACAGAGATGTTGATATCGTTGTAGGACCTGAAGCGCGTGGCTTTATCATTGGCTGTCCTGTAGCTTATTCAATGGGGATTGGCTTTGCACCTGTTAGAAAAGAAGGGAAATTACCTCGTGAAGTCATTCGTTATGAGTATGACCTAGAATATGGTACAAATGTTTTAACAATGCACAAAGATGCAATTAAACCAGGTCAACGTGTGTTAATTACAGATGATTTATTAGCTACTGGTGGTACGATTGAAGCAGCAATAAAATTAGTTGAAAAATTAGGCGGTATCGTAGTAGGTATTGCATTTATAATTGAATTGAAATATTTAAATGGTATTGAAAAAATTAAAGATTACGATGTTATGAGTTTAATCTCATACGACGAATAATAAATAATATAATTTTATCAAATGAAATCCTTCATCAAATGTATAAGAACCAATGACTTAATTAAAAAAGTTGTTTAAGTTTTCTTAACATGAGATGTTAGGATTTTTTATTTACTGAAAATGTTAGATGATTGAGCATTATACCTTAATAACATCGTTTATTTATTTCATAAATTGTAGTATCATAGAACTAATATTTAAAAAATGAAACAGTAGATTTAGGTCGAATTTTTGTAAAAGTTTTAAAAGTAGGAATAGTATACAAATTAAACTCGCTCAAGTAAAATTAATATTACGATTAATGACGACAGGATAAATATTTATCGTCGACGGACGTATGATTGGTGTGGGACAAATACTATTCAACAAGAGTACCTAAATCATTGTTTAAGGCGAAGTAATAAATATGAATGGGGTGTATCATATAATGAACAACGAATATCCATATAGTGCAGACGAAGTTCTTCACAAAGCAAAATCATATTTGTCAGCAGATGAATATGAGTATGTTTTAAAAAGCTATCATATTGCTTATGAAGCACATAAAGGTCAGTTCCGAAAAAACGGATTACCATACATTATGCATCCTATACAAGTTGCAGGTATTTTAACAGAAATGCGATTAGACGGACCGACGATTGTCGCAGGTTTTTTGCATGATGTAATTGAAGATACACCGTATACATTTGAAGATGTAAAAGAAATGTTCAATGAAGAAGTTGCTCGAATTGTTGATGGTGTGACGAAGCTTAAAAAAGTAAAATACCGCTCAAAAGAAGAACAACAAGCTGAAAATCATCGCAAGTTATTTATTGCGATTGCCAAAGATGTACGCGTAATTTTGGTGAAATTAGCAGACAGATTACATAATATGCGTACCTTGAAAGCCATGCCGCGCGAAAAACAAATTAGAATTTCTCGAGAAACATTAGAAATTTATGCACCATTAGCACATCGTCTTGGTATTAATACAATCAAATGGGAACTAGAAGATACGGCTCTTCGTTATATTGATAATGTGCAATATTTTAGAATAGTCAATTTAATGAAGAAGAAACGTAGTGAACGTGAAGCGTATATCGAAACGGCTATTGATAGAATACGTACTGAAATGGACCGAATGAATATCGAAGGCGATATAAATGGTAGACCTAAACATATTTACAGTATTTATCGGAAAATGATGAAGCAGAAAAAACAATTTGATCAAATTTTTGATTTGTTGGCGATACGTGTTATTGTCAATTCTATTAATGATTGTTATGCGATACTTGGGTTGGTGCATACGTTATGGAAACCGATGCCAGGACGTTTTAAAGATTATATTGCAATGCCTAAACAAAATTTGTATCAGTCATTGCATACTACAGTAGTAGGCCCAAATGGAGACCCGCTCGAAATCCAAATACGAACGTTTGATATGCACGAAATTGCTGAGCATGGTGTTGCAGCACACTGGGCTTACAAAGAAGGTAAAAAAGTAAGTGAAAAAGATCAAACTTATCAAAATAAGTTAAATTGGTTAAAAGAATTAGCTGAAGCGGATCATACATCGTCTGACGCTCAAGAATTTATGGAAACCTTAAAATATGACTTACAGAGTGACAAAGTATACGCATTTACCCCAGCGAGTGATGTTATTGAGTTGCCATATGGTGCTGTGCCGATTGATTTTGCTTATGCGATTCACAGTGAAGTAGGTAATAAGATGATTGGTGCCAAGGTGAATGGCAAAATTGTACCAATTGACTATATTTTACAAACAGGCGATATTGTTGAAATACGTACTAGTAAACATTCATATGGACCAAGTCGTGATTGGTTGAAAATTGTTAAATCGTCTAGTGCCAAAGGTAAAATTAAAAGTTTCTTCAAAAAACAAGATCGTTCATCTAATATTGAAAAAGGCCGAATGATGGTTGAAGCTGAAATAAAAGAGCAAGGATTTAGAGTCGAAGATATTTTGACAGAGAAAAATATTCAGGTTGTTAATGAAAAATATAACTTTGCAAATGAAGATGATTTATTCGCAGCTGTAGGATTTGGCGGCGTGACATCCTTACAGATTGTTAATAAATTAACTGAAAGACAACGTATTTTAGATAAACAACGTGCTTTAAATGAAGCACAAGAAGTTACGAAATCATTGCCTATTAAAGACAACATCATTACTGATAGTGGTGTCTATGTAGAAGGTTTAGAAAATGTACTTATCAAGTTGTCAAAATGTTGTAATCCTATACCAGGTGATGATATTGTAGGTTATATCACCAAAGGTCACGGTATTAAAGTACATCGCACTGATTGCCCAAATATTAAGAACGAAACTGAACGACTAATTAATGTTGAATGGGTAAAATCAAAAGACGCAACTCAAAAATATCAGGTTGATTTAGAGGTAACTGCGTATGACCGAAATGGCTTGTTGAATGAAGTACTACAAGCTGTTAGCTCGACAGCCGGCAATTTAATTAAAGTTTCAGGACGTTCAGATATTGATAAAAATGCAATAATAAATATTAGTGTCATGGTGAAAAACGTGAATGATGTTTATCGTGTGGTAGAAAAGATCAAACAACTTGGTGATGTTTATACAGTAACAAGAGTTTGGAACTAGAGGTGCAAAATATGAAAGTAGTTGTACAAAGAGTTAAAGAAGCATCGGTGACGAATGATACATTAAATAATCAAATCAAAAAAGGATATTGTTTATTAGTCGGTATCGGTCAGAACTCTACAGAGCAAGATGCAGATGTAATTGCAAAGAAAATTGCTAATGCAAGATTATTTGAAGATGACAATAATAAATTAAACTTTAATATCCAACAAATGAATGGTGAAATACTATCAGTTTCACAATTTACTCTCTATGCAGATGTAAAAAAAGGTAACCGTCCAGGTTTCTCAAATTCTAAAAATCCTGATCAAGCGGTAAAAATTTATGAGTATTTTAATGATGCGCTACGAGCGTATGGTCTTACTGTGAAAACAGGTGAATTTGGAACACACATGAATGTTAGCATAAATAATGATGGTCCAGTCACTATTATTTATGAAAGTCAGGACGGCAAAATTCAATGAAAAAAATAGAGGCATGGTTATCTAAAAAGGGTCTTAAAAATAAACGTACTCTAATAGTAGTGATTGCCTTTGTCTTATTTATCATCTTTTTATTTTTATTGCTGAATAGCAATAGTGAAGATAGTGGGAACATCACGATAACTGAAAATGCTGAATTACGTACAGGTCCAAACGCTGCGTATCCAGTCATATATAAAGTTGAAAAAGGTGACCATTTTAAAAAGATTGGTAAAGTAGGTAAATGGATTGAAGTTGAAGATACATCCAGTAATGAAAAAGGTTGGATAGCTGGATGGCACACAAATTTAGATATTGTCGCGGATAATACGAAGGAGAAAAATCCTTTGCAAGGTAAAACAATAGTGCTTGATCCTGGTCATGGAGGTAGTGACCAGGGTGCTTCAAGCAATACTAAATATAAAAGTTTAGAAAAAGATTATACGTTGAAAACAGCAAAAGAATTGCAGCGTACTTTAGAAAAAGAAGGCGCAACTGTTAAGATGACAAGAACAGACGATACATATGTTTCACTAGAAAATCGTGATATCAAAGGCGATGCCTATTTGAGTATACATAATGATGCGTTAGAATCATCTAATGCAAATGGAATGACAGTTTATTGGTATCATGATAATCAAAGAGCTTTAGCAGATACGTTAGACGCTACGATTCAGAAGAAAGGTCTACTTTCTAATCGCGGTTCAAGACAAGAAAATTATCAAGTGTTAAGACAAACAAAAGTTCCTGCTGTTTTATTAGAATTAGGTTATATTAGTAACCCAACTGATGAAACGATGATTAAAGATCAATTACATAGACAAA
This sequence comes from Staphylococcus aureus, assembly GCF_001027105.1. Taxonomy (GTDB): domain Bacteria; phylum Bacillota; class Bacilli; order Staphylococcales; family Staphylococcaceae; genus Staphylococcus; species Staphylococcus aureus. The sequence continues at coordinate 1,662,174 of NZ_CP011526.1, read as the reverse complement.
TTTTAGAACAAGCAATTGTTGATGGCCTTAAAATTTATTTTTCTGCGTAGGGCTTGCAAAAATATGTGAAAGTAGTTATCATTGATATTGAATTTTATAACTAAAACCGTTAGTATTCTTGAAATGGTAAATGAAATAGGTAGCAATCTAACTAAGATTGTGTAGGAATATAATCCATAGACTGAAAGATTATGCTGAGTAGTTTATATACATTGAACACAAGAAGAGGTGCTTTATGAAAAGTAAAGCCGTTAAACGTACGTTAAACGTTTTGAGTGGGTTTATTAAATGCACGCTTATAAAAAGTAATGATGATTACAATTAGGCATGTTTTTTAAACCAATGAGGGTGGCAACACGGATATTCGTCCCTTGTGCAGTTTCAGGCTGTGCAAGGGCTTTTTCTTTTGCTTTTAAGATTATGATTTATCGTGCAAAGTTAAGTGGTCGTATATAGTTTTAGTTTTAAAAAGGTAATTAAATAAAATAGTTTGCCGAGGGAGATGTCAAAATGATTAAAATACCTAGAGGGACGCAGGATATTTTACCTGAAGATTCAAAGAAATGGCGTTACATTGAAAATCAATTAGATGAATTAATGACATTTTATAATTATAAAGAAATAAGAACACCAATTTTTGAAAGTACAGATCTTTTTGCAAGAGGTGTTGGTGATTCAACCGATGTCGTACAAAAAGAAATGTATACATTTAAAGATAAAGGCGATAGAAGTATTACATTAAGACCTGAGGGAACAGCTGCAGTTGTGCGTTCATATATTGAACATAAAATGCAAGGTAATCCAAACCAACCAATTAAACTTTATTACAATGGACCGATGTTTAGATATGAACGTAAGCAAAAAGGACGCTATCGTCAATTTAATCAATTTGGTGTAGAAGCTATTGGTGCTGAAAATCCTAGCGTAGATGCAGAAGTATTAGCTATGGTTATGCATATTTATCAATCATTTGGATTAAAACATTTAAAGCTTGTTATTAATAGTGTAGGGGATATGGCGTCTCGAAAAGAATATAACGAAGCGTTAGTGAAACACTTTGAACCAGTAATTCATGAATTTTGTTCAGATTGTCAATCACGTTTGCATACAAATCCGATGCGAATTTTGGATTGTAAAGTAGACCGTGATAAAGAAGCGATTAAGACTGCACCTAGAATCACTGATTTCTTAAATGAGGAATCTAAGGCATATTATGAACAAGTAAAAGCTTATTTAGATGATTTAGGTATTCCATATATTGAAGATCCTAACTTAGTTCGTGGATTGGATTATTATACACATACAGCATTTGAATTAATGATGGATAACCCTAACTATGATGGTGCCATTACAACGCTTTGTGGTGGTGGCCGTTATAATGGTTTATTAGAATTGCTAGATGGTCCAAGTGAAACAGGTATTGGTTTTGCGCTAAGTATAGAACGATTATTGCTTGCACTTGAAGAAGAAGGTATCGAATTAGATATTGAAGAAAACTTAGATTTATTCATTGTTACAATGGGTGATCAAGCAGATCGATATGCTGTGAAGCTATTAAATCATTTGAGACATAATGGTATTAAAGCAGATAAAGACTATTTACAGCGTAAAATTAAAGGACAAATGAAACAAGCAGACCGTTTAGGTGCCAAGTTTACAATCGTTATTGGTGATCAAGAATTAGAAAATAATAAAATCGATGTTAAAAATATGACAACTGGTGAATCTGAAACAATTGAATTAGACGCATTAGTCGAATATTTTAAGAAGTAGAGAGGGCGTTAAAATATGAGTAAGAGAACAACTTATTGTGGATTAGTTACTGAGGCATTTTTAGGACAAGAAATTACATTAAAAGGATGGGTTAACAATCGTCGTGACCTTGGTGGATTGATTTTCGTTGATTTAAGAGATAGAGAAGGAATTGTACAAGTCGTGTTTAATCCTGCATTTTCAGAAGAGGCATTGAAAATTGCTGAAACAGTACGTTCTGAATATGTTGTAGAAGTTCAAGGTACAGTTACGAAGCGTGACCCTGAAACAGTTAATCCTAAAATTAAAACTGGCCAAGTTGAAGTACAAGTTACAAATATTAAAGTGATTAATAAATCTGAGACACCACCATTTTCTATAAATGAAGAAAATGTTAACGTTGATGAAAATATTCGATTAAAATACCGTTATTTAGATTTACGTCGTCAAGAGTTAGCGCAAACATTTAAAATGAGACATCAAATTACACGTTCTATTCGTCAATATTTGGATGATGAAGGGTTCTTTGACATCGAAACACCAGTACTAACGAAGTCAACACCTGAGGGTGCACGTGACTATTTAGTACCATCTCGTGTTCATGATGGTGAATTTTATGCATTACCACAATCACCACAATTATTTAAGCAATTATTGATGATTAGTGGATTTGACAAATACTACCAAATCGTAAAATGCTTCCGTGACGAAGATTTACGTGCAGATCGTCAACCTGAATTTACACAAGTCGATATTGAAATGAGTTTTGTAGACCAAGAAGATGTGATGCAAATGGGTGAAGAAATGCTTAAAAAAGTTGTTAAAGAAGTTAAAGGCGTTGAAATTAATGGCGCTTTCCCACGCATGACATATAAAGAAGCGATGCGTCGCTATGGTTCTGATAAACCAGATACACGTTTTGAAATGGAATTAATTGACGTTTCTCAATTAGGACGTGATATGGACTTTAAAGTATTTAAAGATACTGTTGAAAATGATGGTGAAATTAAAGCAATTGTCGCTAAAGGTGCAGCTGAACAATATACTCGTAAAGATATGGATGCTTTAACAGAATTTGTAAACATCTATGGTGCTAAAGGATTAGCGTGGGTTAAAGTTGTGGAAGATGGTTTGACAGGTCCAATTGGACGTTTCTTTGAAACAGAAAATGTTGAAACATTACTTACATTAACTGGTGCTGAAGCTGGTGACTTAGTAATGTTTGTTGCAGACAAACCAAATGTCGTTGCACAAAGTTTAGGTGCATTACGTGTCAAATTAGCTAAAGAATTAGGTTTAATCGATGAAACAAAATTAAACTTCTTATGGGTGACAGATTGGCCATTATTAGAATATGATGAAGATGCGAAACGTTACGTTGCAGCACATCATCCATTTACATCTCCAAAAGAAGCTGATATTGCTAAGCTTGGCACTGCGCCAGAAGAAGCTGAGGCAAATGCTTATGACATAGTATTAAATGGTTATGAATTAGGTGGCGGTTCAATCAGAATTCATGATGGTGAGTTACAAGAAAAAATGTTCGAAGTTCTTGGATTTACTAAAGAACAAGCACAAGAACAGTTCGGCTTCTTACTAGATGCATTTAAATATGGTGCACCACCACATGGCGGTATTGCATTAGGATTAGACCGATTAGTCATGTTATTGACTAATAGAACAAACTTGAGAGATACAATCGCATTCCCTAAAACAGCATCTGCTACATGTTTATTAACGAATGCGCCTAGTGAAGTTTCTGATAAACAATTAGAAGAACTTTCTTTGCGAATTCGTCACTAAATTTTAAAAAATCAATAAACTTTGGTTTGTTATAATTTCATTAATTTTAATTATGTGGTAATATAACATCATAAGATAGTCATCTGAGTTGTTCGTAAGTTTGCTTTTTAATTTGGGCCTAACACTCTTTGATCAAGGGAGCCCAATGGGTTTTCTTGCAGCGTACACGCCTTATATGAAGGACGTACAAAACAAGAAACAGGGCACCCACCTGTATATAACAGGCCGAATGATCAAGCTATTATAACTACGGCAATACGGACTCTATCGATACGCAAGACTTTGTCTTGCGTATTTTTATGCGTTTCTTTAAGTTTTTAATAAAGAATTAGTTGGGTTTTATAGCGTTTAATAAATGTTTCCTCGTTGAATTTTGGGAAAATAATCAAAGTGATAATGCTAAATATAAAATTTTAAGTTACTATGTACTTATGTATAAATCAGTGAAAGAGGTAAAATAATGAAACATCAATTTTCAAGAAATGAACTAGCGATTGGACAACAAGGTTTAGATTTATTGAAGCAACAAACTGTTGTCATACTTGGCGTTGGAGGTGTTGGTTCATTTGCTGCTGAAGCATTAGCAAGAACGAATATTGGTCATATTATATTAATAGATAAAGATGATGTTGATATTACAAATGTAAACAGACAATTACACGCTTTAACTACAACGGTAGGACAAAGTAAAGTTTCTTTGATGGAAGAACGTATTAAATTAATTAATCCAGATTGTAAAGTCACGCCCTTACATATGTTTTATACAGAAGAGACATATGAAGAAATTTTCGATAACTACGATATAGATTATTTTGTAGATGCAAGTGATACAATAATGTACAAAGTACACTTAATGAAAGAGTGTCTTGACCGAGGGATTAAAGTGATTTCCAGTATGGGTGCTGCAAATAAAACAGATCCAACACGTTTTACAATTTCAGATATCTCTAAAACACATACCGATCCAATGGCCAAAATTATTCGTCAAAAATTGAAAAAACTAGGAATTCGTAAAGGGATTCCAGTTGTATTTTCAGATGAAAGTCCAATTGTCATAAGAGAAGATGTAAAAGATATAGTTGGAGATAAAAATGCTATCAATCGAAAAGGACAAATGCCACCTTCTTCAAATGCCTTTGTGCCAAGTGTTGTTGGATTAATTTGTGCAAGTTATGTGGTGAATGACGTATTAAAAGATATTCCAGTTCGTCGCATTAAAGACAAAGGGCAATAATTCATTTTGAAAGGGATAATTTTCAACGTAAGGCAAGTGTAACCACACCATAAAACTAAAACTGACTAGTTCGCAAGCATAGTAGAATATGCCTCGTGTACTAGTCAGTTTTGATTTGATTATAGCTAAAATATCAAAGGTAATCGATTTAATCTTATTTTTACGGCCTTTGTTTAAGTAAGTTGTTATATATTTCTTTGAGTTGTTGTTCACTTTTAGATGTCGTTTTTGGTTCGTAATAAATTTTGTTTTTTAGTTTATCAGGTAAATATTGCTGTGAAACATAGCCATTAACATATTGGTGTGGATATTTGTAACCAATAGATCGGCCTAGATCTTTAGCACCTTGATAATGTCCATCTTTTAAATGGTTTGGAATTTGGCCCACATGACCGTTTCTAATATCGGACAATGCACTATCAATGGCACTCATTGCTGAATTTGACTTAGGTGATAAGCATAGTTCGATTACTGCTTGGCTTAGTGGAATTCTAGCTTCTGGTAAACCTAGACGTTCTGCTGATTCAATAGCAGCAAGTGTTCTCTGACCAGCATTAGGTGAGGCTAAGCCTATATCCTCATAGCTAATTACAAGTAATCGTCGAACTATTGTAGGTAAATCTCCAGCTTCAATTAATCGTGCTAAATAATGTAAAGCGGCATTGACGTCGCTACCACGGATAGATTTTTGGAAAGCGCTCATAACATCGTAATGCATGTCACCATCCTTGTCACTTACAAATGCACCTTTTTGTAAACAGTCTTTAGCATCTTGCAATGTAACATGTCGATAACCGTCTTTGTCATTATCTGCGCTTAATACAGCTAATTCCAATGCATTTAACGCACTACGAACATCACCTTGGCTTTGTGTAGAAAAGTAGGTCATGGCATCTTCATCAATTTTGGGTTGATATGTTTTCAAACCATTCTCATCATCTTCTATTGCACGAGTTAACGCTTGGCGCACATCTTCGTCATTTAAAGGATATAACTCGAAAATTTGCGCTCTTGAACGAATCGCTGGATTGATAGCATGATAAGGATTTGAAGTTGTAGCACCGATCAAGACGATTTTGCCATTTTCTAAATGAGGTAATAAAAAGTCTTGTTTAGCTTTATCTAGTCGATGTATTTCATCTAATAACAAGATAACTTGACCAGACATTTTAGCTTCTTCAACAACAAGTTGCATATCTTTTTTAGTGTTAGTTACAGCATTCAATTGTCTGAATTTATATTGCGTACTGCCCGAAATTGCTTTGGCAATACTTGTTTTGCCTATACCAGGTGGACCATAAAAAATCATTGAAGTTAATTTTTTTGTATCAACCATTCTTCTGATAATGCCTCTTGGTCCAACTAAATGTTGTTGGGAAATGATTTCATCTATATTTTTTGGGCGCATTCTCGATGCTAATGGTTCTGTACTCACATTTGTCACACCTTTCTTATACTATCTTAACTCAAAAAATGCTAAAATGGGAATATCAATATTCGAATTAAGTGAGGTTATACAATGAAAATTTCTACTAAAGGGAGATATGGACTTACATTGATGATTTCTCTTGCTAAAAAAGAGGGGCAAGGATGTATATCATTAAAGTCAATTGCTGAAGAAAATAATTTGAGTGATTTATATTTAGAACAGCTTGTAGGTCCTTTAAGAAATGCGGGGTTAATTCGAAGTGTACGCGGTGCTAAAGGTGGATACCAATTAAGAGTGCCAGCGGAAGAAATCTCAGCAGGGGATATTATAAGACTGTTAGAAGGTCCAATTACATTTGTTGAAAGTATTGAATCAGAACCACCTGCGCAAAAACAACTATGGATTCGCATGAGAGATGCAGTGAGAGATGTTTTAGATAATACAACATTGAAATATTTAGCGGAATATGTAGATACAAGTGAAGATTTAGACGGATACATGTTTTATATTTAATCGTATAAATACTATACTATAACATAAAAACTTCATATTATAATGTTTAGCGAACCTCCTTAGTGGTATATAAATATATACATCCAAGGAGGTTTCACTATGGCAGACGAAAGTAAGTTCGATCAATTTAAAGGAAATGTTAAAGAAACAGTAGGTAACGTTACTGATAACAAAGAATTAGAAAAAGAAGGTCAGCAAGATAAAGCGACTGGTAAAGCAAAAGAAGTTGTTGAAAATGCTAAAAACAAAATAACTGATGCAATTGATAAACTTAAAAAATAAGTTCAATTAAACTAATCAAATATAAGAGGAGCGATTAATATGAGTTTTATGGATAAAGCTAAAGACGCAGTAGAAAAATTTAAAAATAGCGATAATGAACAAGTTAAAAATGTAAAAGATAAGATAAATGAATATACAGGATCGAATAACGAAGAGAAAAAAGAAAATGAAGATAAAGAGAAATAAATTTCTTTAAATTTTGGATATGCTTTTCAATATTTTGAAAGCGCCCCATCAAATAAACACTTACACAGTGTAAAGTTGAAGGGGCGCTTTCATATTTGCATTAGAATTTTAAGTGAATTTGAATCATTACTAAAATAAATGATTGAACAATAAAGACATCTTTCATTCAAAATGCTGTTACTGTATATTTTTATTAATATTATGGATACATACTTTCACTTAGTTTATTTATCACATTATAAAGTGTTTTTTTCATTTATCTGATTTATAACATTCTTGAACCGACGATAAGAGTCTAATTGCATATCTTTATCATAAATATAACTTATTGCCATAATTTCGTTGACTTCACCATAAGTTTCCATAAAATCTTGAATTTTTTGTTGAACAGTATTTTCTGAACCTATTAATGATATTTTCTGTCTTTCCATAGCCATCGCGTATTCTCTCGGCGTTAATATATTTTGTAGTTCATGTGTTGGCGGTTGAACGGGCTGCATTCTGCCACGAGTGATACTAACCATTACTTGTGCCATAGATGAAGCTAAATATTGTGCTTCGTCATCATTTTCAGCAACGATTGTATTTAAACATACAATAACATAAGGTTCGTCTAATACATCAGAAGGTTCAAATAACGTTTTGTAAATTTCGATAGCTTCTTTCATTTGTTGAGGTGCAAAATGTCCAGCGAACACATATGGAAGCCCTTTGCGAGCAGCTAAATGTGCAGAATCTGTTGAAGAACCAAGAATGTATAAAGGCACATTTTTACCTACTGCTGGATAAGCACGAACATATGCTTGTTGGTGAGCAGGGCCGAAATATTGTTGTAATAATGAAACCTCTTCTGGAAATTTATAAACACCATCATGTTGATCTCGTCTTAATGCACTTGCGGTCATCATATCTGTTCCAGGTGCACGTCCTAATCCTAAATCGACACGATTTGGAAATAATGTTGCCATCGTGCCAAATTGTTCCGCAACGATTAATGGAGCATGATTAGGTAACATGATGCCTCCAGAACCTACACGTATGTGTTTCGTATGTTCTAACGTATGTTGAATTAATAAAGCAGTTGCTGAACTTACTAGGTTGGGAGCGTTATGGTGTTCAGCAATCCAATATCTTTCATATGATAATTCGTCTAAATGTTGTGCGAGATTAACCATATCATTAATTGCTGTTTGTTCATCTTCACCTTCTCGAATAGGGACAAGGTTTAATGCTGAATATTTAATCGCCATTTTTATATCGTCCTTCCTTTTTTATGATATAAGAAGTATACCAATCGAATAACCAGATAAATATTAAATTGCTCATAACCAAAATAATAGTACGTTACATTTTACAAATAAAAAAATATCTGCAAATACTAAAATTTATAAAAAAGACAAGAATAAAGCGATAAACTTAAAAAAGCCTATCGAAAAGCATGTGTAGAAAATGGTAAAATATAATTAAAAACATTATAAATAAAGTTAAACAGAAAAGTAGAAAAATAGTATGTAAGGTGCTATTATTGGAACATTGATAAAATTGTGAGGAGTGTCCAAACATGGAAATTTATGCAGATTATGCTGCGACCACACCAGTAAAACCTGAAGTAGTAGATGCGATGATGACGATTTACAATTCGCATTATGGTAATCCATCATCAATACATGCTAAGGGAAGAGATGCGCGTAAATATTTAGATGAGTCAAGACGTCAAATTGCACAATTACTTGGTGCAGATACACATGAAATTATATTTACGAGTGGCGCAACAGAATCGAATAATACGGCAATTAAAGGCATAGTAAAAGCAAATGAACAATTGGGTAATCACATTATCACATCGAAGATTGAACATCATTCTGTGTTACATGTTTTTGAACAATTAGAGCGAGAAGGTTTTGATGTAACATATCTAGATGTTGATGATACAGGTGCTATTGATTTAGATCAACTTGAAGAAACAATTACAGATAAGACGATTTTAGTATCTATTATGTTTGTAAATAATGAAGTTGGCACAGTGCAACAAATTTATGATATTCAAGATATTATTGCTGAGACAAATGCATATTTCCATGTTGATGCGGTTCAAGCAATTGGACATCTTGATGTTAAGTTTGACGAATTTGAGATCGACGCAATGAGTATTACTGCTCATAAGTTTGGCGGACCAAAAGGTGTCGGTGCATTACTAGTTAAAGACCATGTTACACTAGATTATCCTCAACTTGGCGGTGAACAAGAATTGAAACGCCGTGCAGGCACTGAAAATCTTGCGCAAATTGTTGGGATGGCTAAAGCATTACAATTAGCAGAAAAGAATCGAGACGATAACAATATTCATTTAATGAATTTAAAAGAACAATTTTTAGTTAAATTACAAGAAAGAGCGATTCCATTTGAATTAAATGGTTCAATGACGGATGCTACAGGCCATATTGTAAATCTATATTTTCCGTTTGTTGAAGTTGAAACGATGTTAACATTGTTGGATATGGCACAAATCTATGTGTCGTCTGGATCTGCATGTACAGCAGGCTCTACACAACCGTCGCATGTTTTAGATGCAATGTTCGAAGATGAGGAGCGATCAAATCATTCGATTCGATTTAGTTTTAACGAATTGACTACTGAAAATGAAATTAATGCAATTGTAGCTGAAATTCATAAAATATATTTTAAATTTAAGGAGGAGTCATAATTGTCAAATAAAGATATACGTGTTGTCGTTGGTATGTCAGGCGGTGTAGATAGTTCTGTAACAGCCCACGTCTTAAAAGAACAAGGTTATGATGTCATTGGCATATTTATGAAAAACTGGGATGACACTGACGAAAATGGCGTATGTACTGCAACTGAAGATTACAACGATGTTATTGAAGTGTGTAATCAAATTGGCATTCCGTATTACGCTGTTAATTTTGAAAAAGAATATTGGGATAAAGTCTTTACGTATTTCTTAGATGAATACAAAAAAGGTCGTACTCCAAATCCAGACGTTATGTGTAATAAAGAAATTAAGTTTAAAGCCTTTTTAGATCATGCGATGAATTTAGGTGCAGATTATGTAGCAACAGGACATTACGCACGCATACATCGTCATGAAGATGGTCATGTTGAAATGTTACGTGGTGTAGATAATAATAAAGATCAAACATACTTCTTGAATCAATTATCTCAACAACAACTTTCAAAAGTGATGTTCCCAATTGGCGACATCGAAAAGAGTGAAGTGCGTCGAATTGCTGAAGAACAAGGACTTGTTACTGCTAAGAAAAAAGATTCTACAGGCATTTGTTTTATCGGCGAAAAAAACTTTAAAACATTTTTATCACAATATTTACCTGCACAACCGGGTGATATGATAACACTTGATGGTAAGAAAATGGGTAAACATAGTGGTTTGATGTATTACACAATAGGACAAAGACATGGATTAGGTATAGGTGGAGATGGCGATCCTTGGTTTGTTGTCGGTAAAAACCTAAAAGATAATGTTTTATATGTAGAACAAGGATTCCATCACGATGCATTATACAGTGATTACTTAATTGCTTCAGACTATTCATTTGTAAATCCAGAAGATAATGACTTAGATCAAGGTTTTGAATGTACAGCTAAATTTAGATATCGCCAAAAAGATACGAAAGTTTTTGTGAAACGTGAAAACGACCATGCACTACGTGTTACTTTTGCTGAGCCAGTAAGAGCAATCACACCTGGACAAGCAGTTGTTTTTTATCAAGGTGATGTGTGTCTTGGTGGTGCAACAATTGACGATGTGTTCAAAAATGAAGGTCAATTAAATTATGTTGTATAAACAATGGCAACAATAAATTACTTATTTGAAGTTTCAACGTTGAAAATGACGAAAGACAGTTTTTGATGAGAATAATTCATGAGGATAGAGTCTGGGACATCACAATGTCCTAGGCTCTACAATGTTATATTGGCGGGACCACAACATAGAGAATTTCGTAAAGAAATTCTACAGGCAATGCCAGTTGGGGATAACGAATTTAATTTTGTTAAAATATCATTTCTGTCCCACTCCCTATGCATGAATCTAATTATGTATTCTTATTTTTAAGTACATAATAGTGGTGGCTAATGTGGAAGAACCATTACATAATAAACCGTTAATGGTTCTTAAGCATTTCTATTCCATTCCCGCTTTTTCATGAATGAAGATGATATTAGATTATATTTTATTCGTTGTTAAGTGATTCGAGACATACAATTTATCAAGATGTTATAATTGATGAGAAATGAGGTTCGTAAATGATAGATCAACAAACAATTTATCAATACATACAAAATGGAAAAATAGAAGAAGCGTTACAAGCATTGTTCGGAAATATCGAAGAAAATCCTACAATTATTGAAAATTATATTAATGCTGGTATCGTACTTGCTGATGCGAATGAGATTGAAAAGGCAGAGCGTTTTTTCCAAAAAGCTTTAACAATAGATCCGAAGAATGGCGTCGTATTTTTTAATCTAGCAAATGTATATTATAATCAGCAACGTTATCAAGAAGCTATTAAATTATATCAACAAGCATTACAAACAGAGATTGAACAAGTTGATTGTAATTATATGATCGGTATGGCGTTTAATCAGTTAGAATCATTTAAGCTGGCATTGCCGTATTTAATGACTGCTGCGGAACTAGATAAAGACAAAGATGCAGAAGTTCAATTTCAATATGGTCTTGTATTATGTCAATTAGAAATGTTTAATGAAGCCATAACTCAACTTAAACATGTATTAACGATTGATAAAAATCATGTTGATGCAAGATACAATTTGGGCTTAGCGTTATTTATGAAAAATGAAGATATTGATGAAGCAATAACTCATTTTAAAGAAGCTGTGACTATCGACCCTAAACACTTATTAAGTCAGCATGCGCTGAAAACATTCACTAAAATGAAAGAGGAGGAGTAACATGTCAGACCCTACACTATTTGATTATTCAATGATCAAAGGTACTGTTGAAGCGATATTGTTTCAAAACAGTGATAATTTTTATACAGTGCTTAAAGTAGATACTATTGAAACAAATGAAGACTTTGATACAATGCCAACTGTTGTAGGGTTTCTTCCGAATATTGTTGAAGGCGATGTCTACACATTTAAAGGGCAAGTTGTTGATCATCCACGTTATGGTAAACAATTAAAAGCAGAGACTTTTGAAAAAGAAATGCCACAAACGAAAGAAGCAATTATAAGTTATTTATCTAGTGATTTGTTTAAAGGTGTAGGTAAAAAGACAGCTCAAAATATTGTTAATACATTAGGTGACAATGCGATAAATGATATATTAGATGACCATTCAGTGCTAGAAAAAGTTTCGGGATTATCTAAAAAGAAACAGAAACAAATTGCAGAACAAATTTCAGCAAATCAAGAATCTGAAAAAATAATGATTCGTTTACATGATTTAGGGTTTGGTCCTAAACTTTCAATGGCAATTTATCAGTTTTATCTCGGCGATACACTGACTATTTTAGATCGAAATCCATATCAATTGATTTATGATATTAAAGGTATTGGTTTTAATAAAGCAGATCAACTTGCTAGAAATATTGGTATCGCTTATAACGATAATGAACGATTAAAAGCTGCGTTGCTCTATACGTTAGAAGAAGAATGTATTAAACAGGGACATACATATTTGCCTATCAATGTTGTTATAGATTTAACGGTTGATGTATTAAATTATCAAGATGAAGAGGTCATCGAACCTGAAAAATTAGACGAAATGTTGCAATACTTAAATGAGGAAAAACGACTAATTATTGACAATGAACAAGTTGCAATTCCAAGTTTGTATTATTCTGAAATCAAAAGTGTTCAAAACTTATTCAGAATAAAGACGCATACAAATAAACTTACAGAAATTGAACAGTCAGATTTACAAATGCATATTGGTGAAATAGAAGATGCGAATCAAGTGAACTATGCAGCTTCACAAAAAGAAGCTTTGCAAACGGCTATCAATTCTAAGGTGATGCTATTAACCGGTGGACCGGGAACAGGAAAAACGACAGTAATTAAAGGTATTGTTGAATTATATGCTGAGATTCATGGCTTATCATTAGATTATGATGATTATGTCAATGATGATTATCCAGTTGTATTAGCAGCGCCAACAGGAAGAGCGTCTAAGAGACTACAAGAGTCAACTGGATTAGAAGCAATGACGATTCATCGTTTAATAGGTTGGAATCAAGACACAAAGCCAGAGGATATATTAGAAAATGAAATAAACGCACGACTCATAATCATTGATGAGATGTCTATGGTAGATACTTGGTTGTTCCACCAATTTTTAAGTGCAGTTCCTTTAGATGCACAATTGATATTTGTAGGTGATGAGGACCAATTGCCTTCTGTAGGTCCTGGTCAAGTATTTAAAGATTTAATTGAATCGAAAGCTATACCACGAGTAAATCTGACTGAAGTATATCGTCAACAAGATGGTTCAAGCATTATAGAATTAGCACATCGAATGAAGTTGGGTCAGAAAATTGATATTACACAGCGTTTTCATGATAGAAGTTTTATTAACTGTCAGGCAAACCAAATACCAACAGTTGTTGAGAAGGTAGTTACTAGTGCTGTTAATAAAGGGTATACTATGGCTGATATTCAAGTGCTTGCACCAATGTATAAAGGAAATGCCGGTATTAAACGTTTAAATCAAGTTTTACAAGATATTTTAAACCCTAAAAAGAAAGACACACGAGAAATTGAGTTTGGTGATGTAGTCTTTAGAAAAGGTGACAAAGTATTACAACTTGTTAATAGGCCAAATGATAACATATTCAATGGTGACATAGGAGTTATTGTTGGTATTTTTTGGGCGAAAGAAAATGCCCTTAATAAAGATGTACTTGTTGTGGATTTTGAAGGTAATGAAATTACATTTACGAAACAAGATATGATGGAATTAACACATGCTTATTGTACATCAATCCATAAATCACAAGGTTCAGAATTTCCTATTGTTATCATGCCTATTGTTAAACAGTATTTTAGAATGTTACAAAGACCGATATTATATACTGGTTTAACTAGAGCGAAAACGAGTTTAGTTTTACTTGGTGATCCGGAAGCATTTGATATTGGATTGAAAACAAATGGTCAAGCGCGTTTAACACAATTATGTACATTGTTGAAAAATTATTTTAATTCAGAAGATGAAGAAATGCTGGAAAACACAGCAACTAATGATACAGGAGCTTCACAAACGACAATAGATGATCAAGTAGAAGCGCCAATGTCATCGAATGATAGTGAAGAAGTTATGTCTGATTCAACAAAAACAGATACAAATGTATTAACGGAAGCTACAATGTTTAAAATTGACCCAATGATTAATATGGGAGAAATCACGCCGTATGACTTTATAGAACGTTGACAACAAGCGTAAATGTAACTAAAATAGAATTAAATTCGTATAAAGATGAGTAGTTAATGATTTGTTTATCAGAGATGTACTGGTTGGTGAAAAGTACAACAAACATTAGTGAACGCTACTTTATGCACAACTGTATAGTCGAATTAAAGTGATAAATGTGTTGAATTGCATTTATAACTAGGGTGGTACCGCGATAACGTTCGTCCCTTTTGAGGATGGGCGTTTTTTATTTTTTAATAATAAAAAATGATATTGATTTATACTAGTTTTGCAAATCGACTATCTGTGTCATCAATTTTTATGGAATGGTAATTTAAAAACAGTAAATAGGATGTGTAAATGATGAAAAAGTTAAAAGCGAGTGAAATTAGACAAAAATATCTAGATTTCTTTGTTGAAAAAGGACATATGGTTGAACCTTCTGCACCATTAGTGCCAATTGATGATGATACATTATTATGGATTAATTCAGGTGTAGCAACATTAAAGAAATATTTTGATGGACGTGAAACACCTAAAAAGCCAAGAATTGTAAACTCTCAAAAAGCTATTCGTACAAATGATATTGAAAATGTTGGTTTCACAGCGCGTCACCATACATTCTTTGAAATGTTAGGTAACTTCTCAATTGGTGATTATTTTAAACAAGAAGCGATTGAATTTGCTTGGGAATTTTTAACGAGTGATAAATGGATGGGTATGGAGCCAGATAAATTGTACGTTACGATTCATCCGGAAGATATGGAAGCATACAACATTTGGCATAAAGATATTGGGCTTGAAGAAAGTCGTATTATTCGCATTGAAGGTAACTTCTGGGATATTGGTGAAGGGCCTTCAGGACCGAACACTGAGATTTTCTATGATCGCGGAGAAGCATATGGACAAGACGATCCGGCAGAAGAAATGTATCCAGGTGGAGAAAATGAACGCTATCTTGAAGTATGGAACTTAGTATTTAGTGAATTCAATCATAATAAAGATCATAGTTACACACCATTACCTAATAAAAATATTGATACTGGCATGGGGCTTGAGCGTATGGCCTCAGTTTCTCAAAATGTACGTACTAACTATGAAACAGATTTATTTATGCCTATAATGAATGAAATCGAAAAAGTATCAGGTAAACAATATTTAGTAAACAACGAACAAGATGTGGCATTTAAAGTAATTGCTGACCACATTCGTACGATTGCATTTGCAATTTCTGATGGTGCATTACCTGCCAATGAAGGTAGAGGGTATGTATTACGTCGATTGTTACGTCGTGCCGTTCGTTTTAGTCAAACGTTAGGAATCAATGAGCCATTTATGTACAAACTTGTTGATATTGTTGCAGACATTATGGAACCATATTATCCAAATGTTAAGGAAAAAGCAGATTTCATTAAGCGTGTTATAAAGTCTGAAGAAGAACGATTCCATGAAACATTAGAAGATGGTTTAGCGATTTTAAATGAATTAATTAAAAAAGCTAAAGCGACAACAAATGAAATTAATGGGAAAGATGCATTTAAATTGTATGATACGTATGGGTTCCCAATTGAATTAACTGAAGAAATAGCAGTGCAAGCAGGATTGAAAGTTGATATGACAACATTCGAGTCAGAAATGCAACAACAACGTGATCGTGCACGTCAAGCACGTCAAAATTCTCAATCAATGCAAGTTCAAAGTGAAGTATTGAAAAATATTACATCTGCAAGTACTTTTGTTGGTTATGATACTGCGACAGCTCAAACAACACTAACACACTTGATATACAATGGTGAAGAAGTTTCACAAGTTGAAGCGGGTGAAACAGTATACTTCATGTTAACGGAAACACCATTTTATGCAATCAGTGGTGGACAAGTTGCGGATACAGGTATTGTTTATAATGACAATTTTGAAATTGCTGTTAGTGAAGTAACCAAAGCACCAAATGGTCAAAACTTGCATAAAGGAGTAGTACAATTTGGCCAAGTAAATGTTGGCGCTACAGTGTCTGCTGAAGTGAACCAAAATGATCGACGTGACATTCAAAAGAACCATAGTGCAACACATTTATTACATGCAGCGTTGAAATCAGTACTGGGTGATCATGTTAACCAAGCTGGTTCACTAGTAGAAGCAGATCGTTTACGTTTTGATTTCTCTCATTTTGGTCCAATGACTAATGATGAAATTGATCAAGTTGAACGCTTAGTAAATGAAGAAATTTGGAAAGGTATTGACGTTAACATTCAAGAAATGGATATTGCTTCAGCTAAAGAAATGGGCGCAATGGCATTATTCGGTGAAAAATATGGTGATGTTGTGCGTGTAGTAAATATGGCACCATTTTCAATTGAATTATGTGGTGGTATTCATGTCCGCAATACTTCTGAAATTGGCTTATTCAAAATAGTAAGTGAGTCAGGTACAGGAGCTGGTGTGCGTCGTATTGAAGCATTAACAGGTAAAGCAGCTTTCTTATATTTAGAAGATATTCAAGAGAAATTTAATACGATGAAATCACAGCTGAAAGTGAAATCTGATGATCAAGTAGTCGATAAGTTAACACAATTACAAGATGAAGAAAAAGCATTATTAAAACAATTAGAGCAACGTGACAAAGAAATCACATCACTTAAAATGGGTAATATTGAAGATCAAGTTGAAGAAATCAATGGCTATAAAGTATTGGTTACTGAAGTGGATGTACCAAATGCGAAAGCAATTCGCTCGACAATGGACGATTTTAAATCTAAACTACAAGATACAATTATCATTCTTGCAAGTAATGTTGATGATAAAGTATCGATGGTTGCAACTGTCCCTAAATCTTTAACAAATAACGTTAAAGCCGGTGATCTTATCAAACAAATGGCACCAATCGTTGGTGGTAAAGGTGGCGGTCGTCCAGATATGGCTCAAGGTGGCGGTACACAACCTGAAAATATCTCAAAATCATTAAGCTTTATTAAAGATTACATTAAAAATCTATAATTTAAAGCCATAATATTGTATGATGATAGTGAGTTATATTTGTAATTAAAGGAGTGTCGCAAATGGAAAACTTTGATAAAACAATGAAATTCGACTATGAAGAACTTCCAACGCAAGATGTAAGAGATGTTTTAAATAATGTTTATCGAACATTAGATGAACGAGGATATAATGCCGTAAACCAAATTGTAGGTTATTTATTATCAGGTGACCCTGCGTATATTCCACGCCAAAATGAAGCAAGAAATCAAATTCGTCATATTGATAGAGATGTTATTATGGAAGAGCTTGTTTCTTACTATTTAAAAGAGCAAAATAAATAATTTATGTTACAACATAAAATTTTAGGACTCGATGTCGGTAGTAGAACGGTAGGAATTGCAATTAGTGATATAATGGGTTGGACGGCACAAGGATTAGACACACTCCGAATCAATGAAGAAAATAATGAATTAGGTATTGACCAATTAGTAGACATTATTAAAAAACATAATGTGGGTACAGTCGTAATAGGACTACCTAAAAACATGAATAATTCAATAGGATTTCGAGGCGAAGCTTCGTTAACATATAAAGAAAAATTATTAGAAGCTTATCCTTCTATTGAGATTGTGATGTGGGATGAAAGATTAAGCACAATGGCTGCTGAACGATCATTATTAGAAGCAGATGTTTCAAGACAAAAAAGAAAACAAGTGATTGATAAAATGGCAGCGGTATTTATTTTACAAGGCTATTTAGATTCACTACATTAAAAGGAGATTTTACTATGACTGAACATAATCATGATTCACAACTAGAAATTAATAACGAAGAAGAATTATTAACTTTATTCGATGAAGAGGGAAATGAAGTTTTATACCGAAAAGTTTTAGAATTTTATCATCCTGAATTCAAAAAAGAGTATGTTATCTTAGCTGAAGAAGGTGCTCAATCAGATGAAGACGATATGATTGAGCTTGTACCAATGATCAATGAACCAGATGAGTCAGGTGACGGTGGTAAGTTAGTACCAATCGAAACTGATGAAGAATGGGACATGATTGAAGAAGTTGTAAATACTGAAATGGAAGAATAATTAAAAAGATTTTACTCTTGCTAACCTTAAAGATGGGGAGGCAAGAGTATTTTTTAAGTCAAGCAATGTATAAATAATTAACGCTTATAATTTTATTGAAAATATGGTAAAATATCTAAAGTTAAATTTTATATGAATGATTCGCTTCTATAAATAAAATAGCTTTGCGTCTAACACGAAATCAGTCATTTAATTGGTTGGCAAAATTATAATCAATTGTGAAGGCTGATTTATTTTATTGTCATAATCATATTGACTTATTTTACATAAAGGAAGTTTAAAACATGGATGACCTAAATAAAAAATATTTAATAGATTTACATCAACATCAAAATAGTTCAATCGAAGTTTTGCGTGAATTTGCCGAGGTAAATGAAGTGCCAATTGTAGATCGTTTAACATTAGATTTAATTAAGCAATTAATTCGTATGAATAATGTTAAAAATATTTTAGAAATTGGTACAGCAATCGGCTATAGTTCTATGCAATTCGCTTCTATATCTGATGACATTCATGTCACAACGATAGAGCGTAATGAAACGATGATTCAATATGCTAAACAAAATTTAGCTACTTATCATTTTGAAAACCAGGTTCGAATTATTGAAGGTAATGCTTTAGAGCAATTTGAAAATGTAAATGACAAAGTTTATGATATGATATTTATTGATGCAGCAAAAGCGCAATCAAAGAAATTTTTTGAAATATATACACCACTTTTAAAGCACCAAGGTCTCGTAATTACAGATAATGTTTTATATCACGGTTTTGTATCGGATATTGGGATTGTTAGATCGAGAAATGTAAGACAAATGGTTAAAAAGGTTCAAGATTATAATGAGTGGTTAATAAAGCAACCAGGATATACAACGAATTTTTTAAATATA
Organism: Staphylococcus aureus; assembly: GCF_001027105.1. Taxonomy (GTDB): domain Bacteria; phylum Bacillota; class Bacilli; order Staphylococcales; family Staphylococcaceae; genus Staphylococcus; species Staphylococcus aureus. The sequence goes on along the minus strand of NZ_CP011526.1, from coordinate 1,642,605 downwards.
GACGATGGATTAGCGATTTCAATTAAAGGAGAATGACTATGACAGAATTACTTGTCACACCCAAGTCATTAAGCCATATGGAAACACTTATTGATTTAGGTGCAGATGCTTTTGTAATTGGCGAGCAAAAGTTTGGTTTAAGACTTCCAGGGGAATTCAATAGACAACAAATGACAGAGGCTGTCGCATTAGCTCACAAAAACGATAAAAAAGTATATGCGGCAGTGAATGGATTATTTCATAATTATCATTTAGATGCTGTAGAAGATTATATTAATTTTTTACATGAAATACGAGTTGACAGAATTATTTTCGGGGATCCAGCAGTAGTAATGTATGTGAAGGCGCAAGAAAATCCAATACCACTTCATTGGAATGCAGAGACGTTAGTAACTAATCATTTTCAATGTAATTACTGGGGTAAAAGAGGCGCATCAAGAGCTGTCTTAGCACGTGAGCTGAATTTGGATGAAATTATTAATATAAAAGAAAATTCAAATGTGGAAATTGAGGTGCAAGTTCAAGGAATGACTTGTATGTTTCAATCAAAGCGTATGCTACTAGGCAATTATTATACGTTCCAAGATCGCCAAATGAAAATTGAACGTCGCAATGATGAACAATCTTTATTACTTTATGATGAAGAAAGACAAAATAATTACCCAGTTTACGAAGATTACAATGGTACGCACATTATGTCACCAAACGACATTTGTTTAATTGAAGAATTAGCACCATTTTTTGAGGCGGGTATAGATTCATTTAAAATCGATGGTATTCTACAAACGGAAGAATATATTAATGTGGTAACGGAACAGTATCGTCAAGCGATAGATTTGTACAATGAAGATCCTGAAATCTATGAAGATGAGAAATTTATGTTGATGGATCCAATTGAAGAAATTCAACCTGATCATCGACCATTTGACGAAGGTTTCTTATATAAACAAACAGTATATTAAGGAGGTTAATCATGAAGACAATAGAAGAGATTAAATCAACTCCTAAAACAGTTATGAAGAAACCAGAATTATTAGCACCTGCTGGAAACTTAGAAAAGTTAAAAATAGCAGTACATTATGGCGCTGATGCCGTATTTTTAGGTGGTCAAGAATATGGATTACGTTCAAATGCTGATAATTTCACGATGGAAGAAATAGCTGAAGGTGTTGAATTTGCGAACCGTTACGGTGCCAAAATTTATGTTACGACAAATATTATTGCACATGATGAGAATATTGAAGGTCTAGAATCATATTTGCGTAATTTGGAAAAGACTGGTGCGACAGGTATCATTGTTGCAGATCCTTTAATTATCGAAACATGTAAAGAAGTTGCGCCAAAACTTGAAATTCATTTATCTACTCAACAATCACTTTCTAATTACAAAGCTGTAGAATATTGGAAAGAAGAAGGATTGGATCGTGTTGTATTAGCACGTGAGACCGGCGCGATGGAAATGCGTGAAATGAAGGAAAAAGTAGATATTGAAATCGAAGCATTTATTCATGGTGCTATGTGTATCGCCTATTCAGGTAGATGTACATTAAGTAATCATATGACTGCAAGGGATTCCAACAGAGGCGGTTGCTGTCAAAGTTGCCGTTGGGATTATGAATTATTAGAAGTTGATGATAATGGTGAACTTGATGTTTTTTATAATCAAGGTGAAGTTACACCGTTTGCGATGAGTCCTAAAGATTTAAAATTAATCGAATCAATTCCTCAAATGATGGATATTGGTGTGGACTCATTAAAAATTGAAGGACGTATGAAGTCAATTCATTATATTGCAACAGTTGTCTCAGTATATCGTAAAGTCATTGATGCGTATGCGGCAGATCCTGACAACTTTAAGATTAATCCGGAATGGTTAATAGAGTTAGATAAATGTGCAAATAGAGACACTGCACCAGCATTCTTTGAGGGAACACCTGGTTATGAAGAACAGATGTTTGGTCAACAACAATCTAAAAAATCACCATTTGATTTTTGTGGTTTGGTATTAGACTATAATGAAGATACAAAAATTGCGACTATTCAACAACGAAATAACTTTAAACCAGGTCAAGAAATAGAATTCTTTGGTCCAGAAATTGAAACATTTACACAAGTAGTAGAAGCAATTTATGATGAAGAAGGTAACAGCTTAGACGCGGCGCGCCATCCATTACAAATCGTTCAAATTAAAGTGGATCGCCCGATATATCCAAACAACATGATGAGAAAGGAAATTGGCTAATGAAAGCTACTACAATCATTGGCATAGCTGGTGGATCTGGCTCAGGAAAAACAACTGTAACTAACGAAATTATGAAAAACTTAGAAGGTCATAGTGTCGCTTTACTTGCTCAAGATTACTATTATAAAGATCAAAAGCACTTGACTTTCGACGAGCGCCTAGAAACCAATTATGACCATCCATTTGCATTCGATAATGATTTATTAATTGAAAATCTTAAAGACTTGAAAAATGGTAAAGCAGTAGAAGTACCGACATATGATTATGCTAGTCATACAAGAAGTGACATTACCATTGATTTTAAACCTAAAGATGTTATTATCGTAGAAGGCATTTTCGCTTTAGAAAATAAGGTATTACGTGATATGATGGATGTTAAAATATATGTTGATACAGATGCAGACTTGAGAATATTACGCCGTTTAACACGAGATACTAAAGAGCGTGGGCGTTCAATGGACTCTGTTATCAATCAATATTTAAGTGTTGTTAGACCTATGCATGACCAATTTATTGAACCGACTAAGAAATATGCTGATATAATTATTCCTGAAGGTGGGAGCAATAAAGTTGCAATAGATATTATGACAACAAAAATTCAGTCTTTAGTTAGCAAGCAATAGTATAATTCAGTAAAGGAAGATGACAATATGGAAAATCAAAAGCAATATCCAATGACTCAAGAAGGTTTTGAAAAATTAGAGCGTGAACTTGAAGAATTAAAAACAGTTAAGCGTCCTGAAGTTGTAGAGAAAATTAAAGTTGCACGTTCATTTGGTGACTTATCAGAGAACTCTGAGTATGATGCAGCAAAAGATGAACAAGGATTCATCGAACAAGATATTCAAAGAATTGAGCATATGTTAAGAAATGCATTAATCATTGAAGATACTGGAGATAACAACGTTGTTAAAATTGGTAAAACAGTAACGTTTGTAGAATTACCAGGTGATGAAGAGGAAAGTTATCAAATCGTTGGTTCAGCTGAATCAGATGCATTTAATGGTAAGATTTCAAATGAATCACCAATGGCTAAAGCGTTAATTGGTAAAGGTTTAGATGATGAAGTTCGTGTTCCACTACCTAATGGTGGCGAAATGAACGTAAAAATTGTTAATATCCAATAAATGATCAAATAGATTATTTAATTGCGCGATTGAAGTGTGTTAATGATACTTCGGTCGTGCTTTTTTATATTCAAAATCAAAAAATCGGACAGATGAAAAGTAAAAATTTTCCATCAGACCGAATGATAGCAGAACCTAAATTAGTGTAAGAGTTACAATATTAACTACTCCATTTTAAAAAAGCAAAATATTTCCGAGAAAACAAATTGATTATCATTTGTTATTGTATGCGATTTGAATTACTTATTAAACAACTTGTGCTTCTCAATGATACAATGAAAAGGTATTCAATACTGGTTTATTGCAATACAAAGGGGGATTTAAAGTGGATGTAAGATTTATTAACGAGCAGACAATTATGATTTATTTTGAAAATAAAATATCCGAAGAGACATATCGTAATGTCACAGCAATGGTACGGTGGATACGAGAAAAAGAAATATTAGAAATTCAAGATATTGTCCCTTCGTATCGAGCAGTTCTAATATATTTTGATGAACAAGCTATAACATCTTCTAAATTAATTGAAAATTTAGAACTTAACAAATTTAATGAAAAAAATGTTCATGCTGTGAATCAAACCAATCGTATTATTAAAATACCTGTTCAATATGGTGGTACATATGGACCAGATATTGAAGAAGTAGCAAAGCATAATCGAATAACTGTTGAGCAAGTTATTGAAAAACATACAAGTAAACCTTATTTAATATATATGCTAGGATTTATGCCAGGATTTCCATACTTAGGCGGACTTGATGAACAACTACATACACCTAGACGTAATCAGCCAAGGTTAAAAATTCATGCAGGTTCTGTAGGTATTGCGAATAATCAAACAGGACTATATCCATCAGATTCTCCTGGCGGATGGCAAATTATTGGACGCACACCGTTAAAAGTATTTAGCAGCGAGCGTGAACCAATGTCAATGTACGAAGCAGGAGAATGGATACAATTTTATGCAATAGATGAACAGAAATTTATACAAATCGAAAGAGATATATCAGATGGCAACTTTAATGTTGATGACTGGGTGGTGATTGAAAATGTCAATTAAGATTTTACAACCAGGTCTCTTTTCAACGGTACAAGATCTAGGAAGAATAGGTTATGAACATATTGGATTTTCAGGCGCAGGTGCCATGGATCAATTTAGTTTTAAGGTTGCGCAGTCATTAATTAACAATGATGGTCCAGCGATTGAATATACTTTGATTGGTCCTACCATTCAATTTAATACGCAAAATACATTTGTTATAACCGGTGGTAGTATTAATGCTTCGCTAAATAATAAAACTATATCAATGAATTCTGTCATATTAGCTGAGAAAGGTGACATTTTAAAAATAGGTGCTATAACCAAAGGTGCACGCGGTTATCTTACTTTTGGTCATTCTATCAACGTACCTTCTATTGCTGAAAGTTATGCAACACATACCCGAAGCAGTATAGGAGGATTCAAAGGTAGAAAGTTATTAGCTGATGATGTAATAACAGTGAAAATAAATAATGACTTTAAAGAAAACATTGGAAAGACGATTCATTTACAGGACGATTTATTGCCAGAAAATAATATTATACACATTCTTCAAGGACCTCAATTCGAGGCATTTTCTGAAGAGGCTAGAGCGAAAATTGTAAATCATCCATATTTAATTACTGAACAATCAGACCGTATGGGCTATCGTTTGGAAGGTGACAGCGTTGCACCAATTAATCAAGCAGATATCATTTCTGAACCGGTTGCTCTTGGTAGTGTTCAGGTACCAAATGATGGTCAACCTATTATTCTGCTTAATGATAAACAAACGATAGGTGGTTATACCAAAATTGCAACTGTATGCAAATTTGATCTGCCAAAGTTAGCACAGATGAAACCACAAGATACAATTCAATTTAAATGGATATCATTCCAAGAAGCTGTAGATAAGAATCGGGAACAAATGTCTCTGTTTAATGAAATTCTTAAGAGTCATCAAAAGACTCCAATTTTTGATACATCTAGCTTGCGACATACTTCGAAAAAATTAGCAACAATTTTAAAAGGGGATTTGTAAAATGAATATTGAAAAAATCGAACAAATAATCAAATTAGTGAAGGAAAATGATGTTAAGAAATTTAAATATAAAAATTTTGAAGATGAAATAGAAATTGACTTCACTGACTCGAATCATTTGGCTGCACACAGTAATCAATCAAATCAAAGTATGAACAATAATGATTTGACAGCTTCAAAAGCGAATGATAACTCCGATGTTTCGACAAATGATTATCATGACATTAAATCACCAATGATAGGTACATTCTTTTTACAAGATAGTAAAGAATTAACTGAACCAATTGTGAATGTCGGTGACAAAGTTAACAAGGGAGATATTATAGGATATGTTGAAGCGATGAAAGTATTAAACGAGGTAACAACAGATGTTGCTGGAGAAATTACTGAAATAGTAGCTGATCATGGCACAAATGTTGAATACGACCAAGTTTTGGTACGTATTAAGTAAAGGGGGTAAGTAAATGCTTCGTTGTTTAATTGCGAACAGAGGTGAAATTGCTGTAAGGATTATAAGAGCTTGCAGAGAATATGGGATTGAAACTGTAGCAGTTTATGCAAAAGGGGACGAGCAAAGCTTGCATGTACATTTAGCAGATCAAGCTATATGTATTGGGGAAGCTAATGCTTTAGATAGTTATTTAAATATTGACCGCATCATATCTGCTGCACAAATCACTGGTGCTAATGCAATTCACCCAGGATATGGCTTTTTATCAGAATCAACAAAATTTGCTCAAACCGTTGAGGAACAAGGCATAGCGTTTATAGGGCCTACTAAAAAAACGATGGAAATGATGGGGGATAAAATAACAGCAAGACAAACAGTTCATCATGCAGGTGTTCCTGTGATTCCAGGATCAAATGGTGCTGTGAATCATGTGTCTGAAATTGAGAATCTTGCCAAAGACATCGGTTATCCAGTTGTTATCAAAGCTGCCAGTGGCGGTGGTGGTAAAGGTATACGTATTGTAAAGAAAGCTGAAGATTTAGAAAAGGCATTTAAAGAAGCTAAAAGTGAAGGAAAAAAATACTTTGATGATGATCGTGTTTATGTTGAGGCTTTTATACCTGTTGCAAAACATGTTGAAGTTCAAGTTATGGGAGATGGGCAGGATAATTATGTACATTTAGGGGAACGTGATTGTTCTGTACAACGTAAAAATCAAAAATTAATCGAAGAATCTCCTTGTGCAGCATTAACTGAAGAAAGACGACAACAAATATGTAACGATGCTGTTAAAGTTGCACGTGCAGCAAATTATAGAAGTGCAGGTACGATTGAATTTTTAGTAACTGATACCGCACATTACTTTATTGAAATGAATGCTCGAATACAAGTTGAACATACTGTTACAGAGATGCGAGCAGAACGTGATTTGGTTGCAGCACAACTGTATTTATTGGAACATAATCATTTACCTTTTTCACAAAGCGATATTCAATTTAATGGTCATGTGATAGAAGCGAGAATAAATGCCGAAAATCCTGAAAAGAAATTTCAACCAACACCAGGTAAAGTGACAGCGTTACATTTACCTCAAGGCTTTAATGTGCGAGTCGATTCTTTACTATATCACGGTTATCAAGTTTCACCATATTATGATTCTTTAGTAGCTAAAGTAATTGTAAAATCTCATGATAGAGCTTCAGCAATTGATAAGTTGAAAGTCACCTTAGATGAAATGGTGATAGATGGATTTTCTACAACTGCCGATTTTTTATATGCAGTTTTAAATTATCCACTATATCGTGATGGAGATGCAAAAGATGTTGATATTAAATTTTTAGAAAAACATCAAATTGTTAAAGGGGTGGAATTATAATGCGAGTTGATTTGAATTGTGATTTAGGCGAAGCATTTGGAAATTATTCCTTTGGTGGTGATCATCAAATTATTCCGTTAATTACAAGTGCGAATGTTGCTTGTGGTTTTCACGCTGGTGATGAAAATGTAATGAATGAAACGGTAAAACTTGCCAAAGCACATAATGTTGCAGTAGGTGCACATCCTGGTTTACCTGATTTGAAAGGCTTTGGCAGACGAAATATAGATATCTCTAACGACGAGATTTATAATTTGATGATTTATCAATTAGGTGCATTACAAGGGTTTTGTCGCATTCATCAAGTTAAAATTAATCATGTTAAACCGCATGGTGCATTGTATCAGATGGGTGCAAAAGACAGAGAAATAGCAAACGTTATAGCACAAGCTGTTTATGACTTTGATCCATCACTAGTGTTAGTAGGATTAGCAAATTCATATCTAATTTCAGAAGCAAAGAATGTCGGATTAATTACAGCTTCTGAAGTGTTTGCTGATAGACGATACGAAGATGATGGGCAGCTCGTTAGTAGAAAAGAAAGTGATGCTGTGATTACTGATACTGACGAAGCACTTAAGCAGGTTTTAAAGATGGTGAAGGAAAATAAAGTTATTTCAAAAAACAATAAGGAAGTAACGTTACAAGCAGATACAATTTGTGTGCATGGTGATGGAGAACATGCATTATTATTTGTTTCGAAAATTAGAGAAATTTTAATGAAAGAAGGCATTGATATTCAATCCTTATAGGGGGCTAAAAAAATGGGGAGAAATTTAAAGCTTAAAAAAGAAAGTGACTTTGAATTCACAAAAAATCATAAAAGGTTATTATTAGGTTCTGTATTTTTGATGGCAACTTCTGCAATTGGGCCAGCATTTTTAACGCAAACAGCAGTATTTACATCACAATTTTTTGCAAGTTTCGCATTTGCCATATTACTGTCTATCATCATTGACATTGGTGCACAAATTAATATATGGCGCATATTAGTTGTAACTGGTTTAAGAGGTCAAGAAATATCAAATAAAGTTGTTCCTGGGCTTGGTACTGTTATCTCAATATTGATTGCATTTGGTGGTCTAGCTTTTAATATTGGTAATATTGCTGGTGCCGGTTTAGGTTTAAATGCAATTTTTGGATTAGATGTAAAATGGGGCGCAGCTATTACTGCAATCTTTGCAATATTAATCTTTGTAAGTAAAAGTGGCCAAAAAATTATGGACGTTGTTTCAATGATTCTTGGTATTGTGATGATTTTAGTTGTGGCATATGTGATGTTTGTTTCTAATCCACCTTATGGTGATGCTTTTGTGCATACATTTGCGCCAGAACATCCAATGAAATTAGTCTTGCCCATCATTACGTTAGTTGGTGGAACTGTAGGTGGTTATATTACCTTTGCAGGTGCACATCGTATATTAGACTCTGGCATTAAAGGTAAGCAATATTTACCATTTGTAAATCAATCAGCAATTGCTGGTATTTTAACTACAGGTATTATGAGAACGTTACTATTCCTAGCGGTATTAGGAGTTGTTGTAACAGGTGTGACACTAAGTTCTGAAAATCCACCAGCGTCAGTTTTTGAACACGCAATTGGACCAATTGGAAAGAATATTTTTGGTATTGTGTTATTTGCTGCAGCTATGTCATCAGTAATTGGCTCAGCATACACAAGCGCAACATTTTTAAAAACACTTCATAAATCACTTAACGAAAGAAGTAATTTAATTGTGATTGTGTTTATCGTTATTTCAACAATGATTTTCTTATTTATTGGAAAACCAATCAGCCTTTTAATTATAGCAGGCGCGATAAATGGATGGATTTTACCTATTACGTTAGGTGCAATTTTGATTGCAAGTAAAAAGAAATCAATTGTTGGTGATTATAAACACCCAAATTGGATGTTCATCTTTGGTATCGTTGCAGTACTTGTTACAATATTGACAGGTATATTCTCATTCAAAGAAGTACTTCAGTTATTTTAAAAGACATTTCGACTAATAGCATCACTGTAAATGTTGTTAGTATTAGGCAAGATATATTTTGATTTCCGGTGATTCATTTATAAAGCATAATTAGATATATTTTAAGGGAGAGTGGTGCATGACAAATGTACTGCTCTTTTTGTTGTGATGAAAAATCTTTTTCTATTGATTGAGAAAATAGTTATTTATATAGTTTTTAAAGAAAAAAAGTGATAATATTTAGCTAATCTAATGAAAATTGATTTATTGGACAAAAAATACATTTTAAATGAGTAGAGGAGGCTGCAAATGGGTTACAGAACTTTAAAAAGTATTTTTCATGAACACAATGAAAGTAAAATGAAGGAAGAGTATATTAAAAGATTTAATTCTTTAGCTTCTTTCAATACTAATATTAATATCATACCTATGGAAAATGGAAAAAAAGTTAATGATTTGGAATATCCTCTATTCTTTATGGTGACTAAAAATCTATCAAAAAAACAAGAATTAATATCAATTAATAGTAGAAAAATTGATAGAGCACTTAATTCTTTACCATATGCAGCTAGAGAACAATATTTTAATGATTTATTAATCGATGAATTACAAAGTACTAATGAAATTGAAAATGTATTTAGTACTAAACAAGAGATTGCACATGCGTTAAATAACCAAGCATCAGAATTTCTTAAGTTCAGAGGCCTCGTGGATCAATATAAAGAGATAGAACTTAATAAAAAAATTAAAGTTGATAATGTAAGAGACATTAGAGCGATTTATGATAAATTAGTTTCAAATGAAATTAACGAACAAGATAAGTTAGATGGAGAGCTATTTCGTAAAAATTTTGTCGGTGTGCATGATGGGTCAACGAATAAATATATACATGTTGGGTTACAACCTGAAACCAAAATTGTTGAATTTATAGGTGAAATGCTAACATTTTTAAAATATTTTGATGCGCCTCAGCCGTTCAAAATCATGGCTAGTCATTATCTGTTTGAATATATACATCCTTTTTATGATGGCAATGGTAGAGTTGGAAGATTTATAATTGCCAAGCTCTTGAGTGATTATTATGATAATTATACTGCTTTGACATTTTCATATGTTATAAATAGAAATAAATCGAAATATTACAAGGCGTTTATGACTGCTTCAAATCATTTGAATTGTGGTGATTTGACGGAATTTATTGACACAATGCTTGAGCTATTGATAGCAGGACAAGAAAGAATACTTGATGAGTTAATACCAAAAATGGATGCGACTGAAAAATTAACGCTTTATTTAACTAGTCATTATAAACAGATAGATTATGAATTTTTGTATCTCCTTTCAATGGATAAATTGTTTGGAAATAAAAGAAATAGATTAACATTAATTGATTTAGAAAACATATTGGGAGTAGGAAGAGTAAAAATTAATAATACAATTAAAAAATATGATAACTACTTAGTTAAAATTAAAAGTAGACCAACAATTTATGAGATAAGTGATGAATTTCTAAATTCGATTATAAAATAAATATAATATGTGATCAGCTATACTTATAGTATTTGTAAGATCGCGTAATTGCTTCATTGAAAAAATATATTTGTTGAGAGTGGTGCATGACAAATGTACTGCTCTTTTTGTTGTGTATCAGTATTGTGATGTTTTAATGAGAATATTATATGAATCATTATGAAATTTAATAAAAATAAAAGAAATGATTATCATTTTTTCTTATATACTGTTAAACGGTTTGGAATTTTTAGGTATACACTGTATTGGTTGATATAACTCAACTAATAATTGCGAACAGAGTATTTCAAATTGAAAAGTATTATGAGCGTGATACATAATCAAAATTGTAGGCTCAAGAACCACTACATAATAAACCATAAGCGGTTCTTTATCATTTATGTCTCGCTCTCAAATGTAAATTAATAATTGTTTTGGGGGAGTTTGAAGTTAAATATTTAACAGGATTTATTTTAATATTATTGTTAGAAGGAATTTTTACAAATTCAGCGAGTGCAATCGAATATTCAGACTTACATCATAAAAGTAAGTTTGATTCAAAGCGTCTAAGTAATGCTAAGATGTCATTCATCAATCCAACTCAGCTTGAAAATAAAAACACAAACGATAGACTGTTGAAGCATGATTTGTTATTTCATGACATGTTCGTAAATGATGATTGGAAAAAGGATTTTAAAGTTGAATTTGAAAATGAGGCACTTTCAAAGAAATTTATAAATAAGGATATCGATATATTTGCTGGAAATTATGGATACGGATGTCATGGGGGAGCAACCAATAAAACGCAATGTAGTTATGGTGGTGTTACTTTAAGTGACAATAATAAATACGATGATTATAAGAATATACCTTGTAATTTATGGATTGACGGACATCAAACAGAAATAGAACTAACTGCAGTAAAAACGAAAAAGAAAATTGTTACTATTCAAGAATTAGAGGTTCAATTAAGAAATTATTTGAATGAGAAGTATAAGTTGTACGAACAAGGTGGCGACATTGTTAAAGGGTATGTTAAATATTATAATGATGATGAACAAAATGTAGAATATGATTTTTATAATTTAAATGGTGAGTATGGTCGTGAGGTATTAAAAATGTATGCTGATAATAAAACTATCAATAGTGACAAATTGCATTTAGATATCTATTTATTCAAATCATAATTTAATTAAGTTAATCGTTAATAATCTTTGACAGTGAAATATAAAGTACCTGTCATTATGTTGTTACAAATAAAAACAGCAGTAAGGATGCTAACACTTAGAAAAGTCTTACTGCTGTTTTCTATTAGAATTATCTTTAATGCACAAAGGAATTCGATACGAAACAAATATGATTAACTGTGTAATTACAAAATAAAACTACTATAGTAAAAAGAAGATAAAGACGATGATAATAAATGCATCGAATATAATTTTCTTGATGTTTTTATCAACAACATCAGGTAAGGACATAAGTATAAATCCTAGAATTAGAGTGTAGCGACATATGTTCATAATTGTTGCTGTAAACTCGATATTAAATGAAAACTTTAAAAATATACTTATAAATAAAATGACAAACGACGCAATTGCAATAAAACTGCCGTATGTAGCTATCTTTGTTACGAGACTATTTTGATTATTTTCAGCCATTGTAAAATCCTCTTATTTCATCATTATTATTTTAAACATATCATTTTCCTGTTATTTAATAAAGTTTCTTGACACGATTGGTTGATGTAATTGATATGATTAGTTTTTGAAAAATAGACAAATTAGAAGCATCGAATTCACTGTTATGAGTTCAAAAATAATTATTTATGATACCAAGTTATTGAAAGAGCTTTTTATAAAAATAAAGCAAAAGTTTTATACAGTAATGAAAATCATGATACTTGTCGTTGTAGTGATTAAAATGTGATAAAATAACAAATGCTAGGATTTTTTAAAAGAGGTGAATCAAAAGATGATTGGTATAATTGGTGCCATGGAAGAAGAAGTAACAATATTAAAAAATAAATTAACACAATTAAGCGAAATTTCAGTTGCACATGTTAAATTTTATACTGGCATTTTAAAAGATAGAGAAGTAGTGATTACCCAAAGTGGCATTGGAAAAGTTAATGCTGCAATTTCTACGACATTATTAATTAATAAGTTTAAACCGGACGTCATTATTAATACAGGTTCTGCTGGAGCTTTAGATGAAAGTTTAAATGTAGGTGACGTTCTTATAAGTGATGATGTAAAATATCATGATGCAGACGCAACAGCATTTGGTTATGAATATGGACAAATACCACAGATGCCGGTAGCATTTCAATCAAGTAAACCTTTAATAGAAAAAGTATCTCAAGTTGTACAACAACAACAATTAACAGCTAAAGTAGGCTTAATTGTAAGTGGTGATAGCTTTATCGGTAGTGTTGAACAACGCCAAAAAATTAAAAAAGCATTTCCAAATGCGATGGCGGTTGAAATGGAAGCAACTGCAATTGCACAAACATGTTATCAATTTAATGTACCATTTGTTGTAGTTCGTGCAGTTTCAGACTTAGCAAATGGAGAAGCGGAAATGAGCTTCGAAGCATTTTTAGAAAAAGCAGCTGTATCATCAAGTCAAACTGTTGAAGCATTAGTGTCTCAATTATAAAAAGGTAAAGGTGAGTTAAATGGGTTTAGTTCGCAAGTTTTTTATGCCGAATTCATATGTTCAATCAATATTTCAAATTGATTTAGACAAGTTAGTGGACAAAGGCGTTAAAGGTATTATTACAGATTTAGATAATACGCTAGTAGGTTGGGATGTTAAAGAACCTACAGAACGTGTTAAAGCATGGTTTAAGGAAGCTAATGAAAAAGGAATCACTATTACAATCGTGTCTAATAATAATGAGTCTCGTGTTGCTAGTTTTAGTCAGCATTTAGACATCGATTTTATTTTTAAAGCGAGAAAGCCAATGGGGAAAGCGTTTGATAAAGCAATAACTAAGATGAATATCAGACCAGATCAAACTGTTGTTATAGGTGACCAAATGCTTACTGATGTATTTGGTGGTAATCGTCGAGGTCTATATACAATTATGGTTGTTCCAGTTAAACGAACTGATGGCTTTATTACTAAGTTTAATAGATTAATTGAAAGACGATTATTACGTCATTTCAGTAAAAAAGGTTATATCACATGGGAGGAAAATTGATTGTCTGACATTTTAAAATGTATCGGTTGTGGTGCGCCACTTCAATCTGAAGATAAAAATAAACCTGGTTTTGTACCAGAGCATAATATGTTTCGTGATGACGTGATTTGCAGACGTTGTTTCCGCTTGAAAAATTATAACGAAGTTCAAGATGTAGGATTAGAAAGTGAAGACTTTTTAAAATTATTATCAGGACTTGCGGATAAAAAGGGTATTGTCGTCAATGTCGTGGATGTATTTGACTTTGAAGGATCATTTATTAATGCAGTTAAACGTATTGTCGGAAACAAAAAAATCATTTTAGCAGCAAATAAATTGGATTTATTGCCGAAACAAATTAATAAACGTCGAGTTAAAGAATGGTTAAAACGAACAGCAAGAAAATATGGTTTGGAAGCTGACGATGTCGTATTAATTTCAGCTGAAAAAGGCTGGGGCATAGACGACTTATTATCATCAATTGCGAATATTCGAGAAAATGAAGATGTGTATATTGTAGGGACAACGAATGTTGGGAAATCTACATTGATTAATAAACTGATTGAAGCTAGTGTTGGTGAAAAAGATGTAGTAACAACTTCAAGATTCCCTGGAACAACTTTAGATATGATAGATATTCCTTTAGATGAAACATCATTTATGTATGATACACCAGGTATTATTCAAGATCACCAAATGACGCATTTAGTTAGTGAAAAAGAATTGAAAATTATTATGCCTAAGAAAGAAATAAAACAACGCGTATATCAATTAAATGAGGCGCAGACATTATTCTTCGGCGGTCTAGCGCGCATAGATTATGTATCAGGTGGTAAACGTCCGTTAGTTTGTTTCTTTTCTAATGACTTGAATATACATCGTACTAAAACGGAGAAGGCTAATGATTTATGGCGTAATCAACTTGGCGATTTATTAACGCCACCTGGAAATCCACAAAATTTTGATCTTAATGAGGTAAAGGCTGTTAGACTTGAAACAGGCAAAGAGAAACGCGATGTTATGATCTCTGGTCTAGGCTTTATAACTATAGGACCAGGGGCTAAAGTAATCGTTCGTGTTCCTAAAAATGTTGATGTTGTATTAAGAAATTCTATTTTATAAGGTGATTAAAAAAATGAAATTTGCAGTTATAGGAAATCCTATTTCACATTCCTTGTCGCCCGTTATGCATAGAGCAAATTTTAATTCTTTAGGATTAGATGATACTTATGAAGCTTTAAATATTCCAATTGAAGATTTTCATTTAATTAAAGAAATTATTTCGAAAAAAGAATTAGAAGGCTTTAATATCACAATTCCTCATAAAGAACGTATCATACCGTATTTAGATTATGTTGATGAACAAGCGATTAATGCAGGTGCAGTTAACACTGTTTTGATAAAAGATGGCAAGTGGATAGGGTATAATACAGATGGTATTGGTTATGTTAAAGGATTGCACAGCGTTTATCCAGATTTAGAAAATGCATACATTTTAATTTTGGGCGCAGGTGGTGCAAGTAAAGGTATTGCTTATGAATTAGCAAAATTTGTAAAGCCCAAATTAACTGTTGCGAATAGAACGATGGCTCGTTTTGAATCTTGGAATTTAAATATAAACCAAATTTCATTAGCAGATGCTGAAAAGTATTTAGCTGAATTCGATATCGTTATTAATACAACACCAGCGGGTATGGCTGGAAATAACGAAAGTATTATTAATTTAAAGCATCTTTCTCCCAATACTTTAATGAGTGATATTGTTTATATACCGTATAAAACACCTATTTTAGAGGAAGCAGAGCGCAAGGGAAACCATATTTATAATGGCTTAGATATGTTTGTTTACCAGGGTGCGGAAAGCTTTAAAATTTGGACTAATAAAGATGCTGATATTAATTCTATGAAAACAGCAGTTTTACAACAATTAAAAGGAGAATAACATATGCTTACTGGCAAACAAAAAAGATACTTAAGAAGTTTAGCACACAATATTGATCCGATTTTTCAAATTGGAAAAGGCGGTATCAACGAAAATATGATTAAACAAATAGATGATACGTTAGAAAACAGAGAATTGATTAAAGTACATGTACTACAAAATAACTTTGATGATAAAAAAGAATTAGCTGAAACATTAAGCGAAGCTACTCATAGTGAATTAGTGCAAGTGATTGGATCTATGATAGTGATTTATAGAGAATCTAAAGATAATAAAGAAATTGAATTGCCATAATAATGAAAAAGATAGTACTTTACGGCGGTCAGTTTAACCCTATCCATACTGCACATATGATAGTAGCTAGCGAAGTATTTCATGAATTACAGCCAGATGAATTTTATTTTTTACCTAGTTTTATGTCTCCATTGAAAAAGCACCATGATTTTATAGACGTTCAGCACAGATTAACAATGATACAGATGATTATCGACGAGCTTGGTTTTGGAGATATTTGTGACGATGAAATTAAACGTGGTGGTCAAAGTTATACCTATGACACGATCAAGGCATTCAAGGAGCAACACAAAGACAGTGAGTTGTACTTTGTTATTGGGACGGATCAGTATAACCAACTAGAGAAATGGTATCAAATTGAATACTTAAAAGAAATGGTTACTTTTGTAGTTGTAAATCGAGACAAAAATAGTCAAAATGTTGAAAATGCTATGATTGCAATTCAGATACCTAGGGTAGATATAAGTTCGACAATGATTCGACAAAGAGTTAGTGAAGGGAAATCTATCCAAGTTCTTGTTCCTAAATCCGTTGAAAACTATATTAAGGGGGAAGGATTATATGAACATTGAAAAAGCAAAACGGCTTGCAAAAGAGAAACTGCCAGAGAAACGTTATAATCATTCTTTAAGAGTTGCAGAAACAGCGATTAAATTGGCAGAAATTTATGATGGAGACACTAGTAAAGTAGAATTAGCAGGTGTATTACATGATTTCTGTAAATATGATGATTTAGGTAAAATGTATCAAATTGTTCGACAATACGAATTAGGTAATGATCTACTGAGTTATGGTAGTGAAATATTGCATGGCCCTGTGTGTGCAGCAATCATGGAACATGAATATGGTATCAATGATGAGGAAGTATTAATGGCTATCAAATACCATACTACTGGACGTCAACAAATGACAAAAACTGAAAAACTGATTTTTATTGCAGATTACATCGAACCTGGAAGAACAATCCCAGGAGTTGATGATATTCGAGATATGGCATACAATCAAGGTAGTTTAGATAAGACAATTTATGAAATTTCTAAACGCACAGTACTATTTTTAATACAGAAAGATATTACGGTATATAATAAGACGATTGACTGTTTAAATTATTATAACTATAGTGACGAAAGAATAAAGGATGATTAAATGAATTCACAAGAATTATTAGCAATTGCTGTGGATGCAATTGACAATAAAAAAGGCGAAGATACGATTTCTTTAGAAATGAAAGGTATCAGCGATATGACAGATTATTTTGTTGTAACGCACGGAAATAATGAACGACAAGTTCAAGCGATTGCTAGAGCGGTGAAAGAAGTAGCCAATGAACAAAATATAGAAGTAAAACGTATGGAAGGATACAATGAAGCGCGTTGGATATTAATTGACTTAGCTGATGTTGTGGTACATGTTTTCCATAAAGACGAAAGAAATTATTATAATATTGAAAAGTTATATCAAGATGCACCATTAGAATCATATAGTCAGGTTGCGTATTAATTATGTCGCAATATGCAGAAATGAGCCTAGTGTACGATCAATTGACTCAAGATCAACCATATGAAAAATGGTTTGAAATTGTAAAAAATCACTGCAAAGATGAATCAAATATTTTAGATATTGGATGCGGTACTGGTAGTTTAACAGTTCAATTAGAAGCTTTAGGTAATGTTACTGGTATGGATTTAAGTGTTGATATGTTGACTGTTGCAGCTCAAAAATCAGCAAATGTAAATTGGATTGAAGGAGATATGACATCTTTTGATTTGCAACAACAATTTGATATCATCACTATTTTTTGTGACTCTCTAAATTATTTGCAAGATGAAACTGCAGTGATTGAAACATTCATCAATGTTTATCATCATCTGACTGATTCAGGTGTATTTATTTTTGATGTACATACTGTTTATAAAATGATGACTTTGTTTAATAATCAAAGTTATATTGATGATAAAGGGGACATTTTTTTAGCATGGGATGCTGTGCAAGGAGATTTACCTTTAAGTGTTTATCATGATATGACATTTTTCATTCGACATGAAGATGAAACATATTCAAGATTTGATGAGTCTCATTTTCAGAGAACATTTGATGAAAAGACATATTTGTCTTGGTTAGCTCAAGTTGGTTTTAAACATGTTGAAACATTTACTGATTTTAATATAGATGAACATAATGAAGATGCAGAAAGATTGTTTTTCATTGCGAAAAAATAAAAGTAAAACCACTCGCTCAGACGTGTATAAAGTTGAGGAGTGGTTTTATTGTATCAATTTTTATTACGCTATAAAGATTTTTTAACTCAATGGAAGTTATATATTCTAAGTGCTGTTGTTTTAATTATGGTATTAATTGGTTTTATATTCTGGAGACAAGATGATTATACTTCAAGAAATTTTGAAAATAAAGATACTGCTCTGAAACAAAGCACTAGTGAAAATAGTAGTTTGTCCAAAGTAGAAGATGTCCAGGTCAAAGATGGAGATAATTCCAAAAATAAGGGTCCTGTATATGTCGATGTAAAAGGTGCTGTTAAACATCCTAATGTTTATAAAATGACATCTAAGGATAGAGTAGTTGATTTACTTGATAAAGCACAATTATTGGAGGATGCAGATGTAAGTCAAATTAATTTGTCTGAAAAATTAACAGATCAAAAAATGATTTTCATACCTCATAAAGGACAAAAGAATGTTGAACCACAAATTGAAGTAAACAGTGTGCACGAAAAAAATGGGAACACAAATAATACTAAAGTAAATTTAAATACGGCATCTGTATCAGAATTGATGTCTGTTCCTGGAGTTGGGCAAGCTAAAGCTAATGCAATTGTTGAATATCGCAACCAACAAGGTGCATTTCAAGAAATTGACGATTTGAAAAAAGTAAAAGGTTTTGGAAGTAAAACTTTTGATAAACTGAAATCTTATTTCACGACATAATGGATTATTTTAATTGCAAATTTTATTTTTTGTGATTAATCTTATATTATTAGAAAATGTTACTAAATTTTAAGTATGGAAGGTGAACATCTTGGAAAGAATCAAATGGGAAGAATATTTTATGGCACAAAGTCATTTGCTAGCATTACGTTCAACTTGTCAAAGATTATCTGTAGGTGCAACGATTGTTAAGGATAATCGTATTATTGCTGGTGGTTATAATGGCTCTGTAGCTGGCGAGGTGCATTGTATAGATGAAGGATGTTTAATTGAAGATGGACATTGTATCAGAACGATACATGCAGAAATGAATGCTTTATTACAATGTGCAAAACAAGGTGTATCTACTGAAGGTGCAACAATCTATGTTACTCATTTTCCATGCCTAAATTGTACAAAGTCAATTATTCAAGCAGGTATAAAGCGTATCTACTATGCAGAAGATTATCATAACCATGAATATGCAACTAAATTACTCAAACAATCTGGTATTGAATTTAAAAAAATTCCATTTTCACCAGAATATGTTGCTAAATATCTGACTAAAGGTTAATGTTTTGCTGTTTGTCGCGTTATCAATGATTGTAGGAGTGCTTTGGAATTCTAGCAAAGTGCTCTCTACATTTCTTTTCATTTTACTTTTGTATATTACTTATCGTAAAAATAAAATCGTTTATGCCCCTATTTCTCTCTTTTTAATCATTTTCTCCGCATGGTATTTACATTATTCACAACAAGCAATATTTAATTATATCAATTATATTGAACGTAATTCTCAGTTTAATGAGCGTGCTCAAGTAATCCAAATTCAACGTCAAGGTAGTGACACATATAAAGGTAGGTTGAGTTTAAAAAATGAAATATATCCTTTCTTTTTAACAGATAAAAAGAATTTTGATTTAAAGAAAATTGAAAGTCGTAATTGTATTGTTAAAGGACAATTCAAAGTTAATGACAATAAGTTTGTAACTCTTAAATTACAAAGTATAGTTGTACAAAGCTGCCTAGAATCGAACCGGTCTAATTTAATTGAGAAACATAAACAGTTTATAATGAATCGAATTTATGATTCGGGTATTAAGTTTCCGGATCGTATTATGGCATTGATTACTGGTGACGTAAAAGAAGTTAATGAGCAATTTAAGGAACGTGTTAAAGAGATAGGTATATATCATTTGCTGGCAGTTAGTGGCTCGCATATAGCTGCAATTGTATTTTTAATTTACCAACCTTTAAAACGATTAAATTTACCTTTATTTGTCATTAAAGGAATTACAATCATTGTATTAGCTTTATTTGCTCAATACACAAATTATGCACCTAGTGCTGTAAGAGCTATAATAATGACAACTCTTGTACTGGTTATTACTAAGCAAATTAAAATAAAGGGTATTCAGCTATTAGCATTTGCATTTATAATTATGTTTATTTTAAATCCACTAGTTGTTTATGATATTGGATTTCAATTTTCATTCATCATTTCATTTTTTATTATGCTACTTTTTCCTTTTTTACAGCAATTGTCAAAGTTACAATCATTATTCATAATTACGTTTATTGCACAATTAGCTTCATTTATCGTTGCCATTCCAAGCTTTCATCAACTTCAATGGGTGGGATTTTTATCTAATTTGATTTTTGTACCGTACTATTCGATTATATTGTTTCCGCTATCTATTTTATTCTTTATTACAAGTCATTTTATTGTGGGATTAACGCCGCTAAATTACTTGGTTGACCTAAGTTTTAATTTTCATGACTGGTTACTAGACCTATTCACAAGAATCAAGCAATCACATTTTTCTGTTCCCAAGTTTAATGATTGGATATTTATAGTATTTATAATTTCTGTTTATTACATATTTTGGTTATTGGCTAAACGTAAATATATATTGGTTACGTTTTGGACTATAATTATTCTGACATTATTAATAACGTTTCCAACAAATTCACATCACAAAATTACAATGTTAAATGTGGGGCAGGGAGACAGTATTTTATATGAAGGCGGTAAGAACCAAAATGTCTTGATTGATACAGGTGGGAAAGTGATTGATGATACTAAACAACCTAGTTATTCAATTTCTAAATATCATATTTTACCAACGCTAAATGAAAGAGGGATAAATGAATTAGAGTATCTAATTTTAACACATCCACACAATGACCATATTGGTGAAGTGGAATATATTATTAGTCATATTAAAATTAAACATATAGTGATATACAATAAGGGATATAGTAGTAATACATTGATGTTATTATCGAAATTAAGCCATAAGTACAACATTAAACTTATGGATGTAAGACAAGTTAGTAGTTTTAAACTTGGAGATAGTAGTTTTCTATTTTTTGATAGTTTTATTCCAAATAGCCGAGATAAAAATGAGTATTCGATTATTACTATGATTACATATCAAAATAAAAAAGTTTTATTAATGGGCGATGCTAGTAAAAATAATGAATCTTTACTACTAAAAAAATATAACTTGCCGGAGATTGATATTTTAAAAGTAGGACATCATGGGAGCAAGACAAGTAGTTCTAAAGAATTTATAGAGATGATTAAGCCTAAAATAAGTTTGATTTCTTCTGGGAAGAACAATATGTATCATCTTCCTAATATAGAAGTTGTTAAACGATTGCAAAGGATTCGCAGTCGCATTTACAATAGTCAACAAAACGGTCAAGTTACAATTGACTTAGATGATAATTTAAAAGTTGATTCAAGCTCTTATGGAAATGCAAGTGGTTTATAGATACAGAAACATGATATAATCTATTGATGTGTCAAACGAATGAAAGGGTGTAATGAATGAGCGACAATATTGTAGCTATTTATGGAGATGTGCCTGAATTGGTTGAAAAACAAAGTGCAGAAATCATATCACAATTTTTGAAAAGTGATAGAGATGACTTTAACTTTGTGAAATATAATTTATACGAAACAGAGATTGCACCAATTGTTGAAGAAACATTAACATTGCCTTTCTTTTCAGATAAAAAAGCAATTTTGGTTAAAAATGCATATATATTTACAGGTGAAAAAGCGCCAAAAGATATGGCTCATAATGTAGATCAATTAATAGAATTTATTGAAAAATATGATGGCGAAAATTTGATTGTCTTTGAGATATATCAAAATAAACTTGATGAAAGAAAAAAGTTAACTAAAACTCTAAAAAAGCATGCAAGGCTTAAAAAAATAGAGCAAATGTCTGAAGAAGAAATAAAAAAATGGATTCAAAGTAAATTAAATGAGAATTTCAAAGATATCAAAAGAGATGCATTAGATTTATTTATTGAGTTGACAGGTATTAACTTTAATATTGTCTCACAAGAGATAGAAAAGTTGATTTTATTTTTAGGCGATAGACCAACAATTAATAAGCAGGATGTTAACCAAATTATTAATAGAAGTTTAGAGCAAAATGTATTTTTACTGACTGAATACATTCAGAAAAGAAAGAAAGAACAAGCAATTCATTTAGTAAAAGATTTAATAACTATGAAAGAAGAACCAATTAAATTACTTGCACTAATTACAAGTAATTACCGATTATTTTATCAATGTAAGATTCTGAGTCAAAAAGGATATAGTGGACAGCAAATTGCTAAAACAATAGGAGTACATCCATACAGAGTAAAATTAGCGTTAGGACAAGTAAGACATTATCAACTTGATGAATTATTGAATATTATAGATGCTTGTGCGGAAACTGATTATAAACTTAAATCATCATATATGGATAAACAGTTAATACTGGAATTATTCATTCTATCTTTATAAAAAATAAAAGTTCAAGCATGCGCTTGAACTTTTATTTAAAAAGATTATTTATTTGCAGTCATTAATTGTGATTTAATACGGTCAGCTTTGTTTGAATGTATTAAATTACTTTGAGCAGCTTTGTCTACTAACTTAACTGCTAAGCTTACTAATTCATTTTTATTATCAGCGTTATTTGAAACAGCTGTTTTAGCGTTTTTAACTGCTGTACGCATTGCACTCTTTTGTGAAATGTTGCGTGCTTCAGCTTTTTCAGTTGTTTTTACACGTTTAATTGCAGATTTGATATTTGCCATTTCTGTCACCTCCTAAAAGTGAGTTCATCTTATCAAAATTTTATTTGATTACAACAAGAAATATTTTAACAAAAGTCTAACCGTTGTGCAATCATTTATTTGATGGGGTTAGCTTAAAATTTTGCAGATTTAATAAATTGTGTTGGAAACACAATCAATACGTTTTATAATTATAAGTACGTAATTAACATATTAACATATCGCAAGTATGTATTTAAATAAAGATTGTTATAATTTCAAAGTTCATCCAAGATTATGGCGTTTGCATTTACCTATTAAAAACGTTATTATATCAAAGATGCGAAAGATAATACGGGTTTATTTTATGAAAGTGAGAAGGATAAAATGGATAATGAGCAACGCTTAAAAAGAAGAGAGAATATAAGGAATTTCTCGATTATAGCACATATTGACCACGGAAAATCTACATTGGCTGATAGAATTTTAGAAAATACCAAATCAGTTGAAACAAGAGATATGCAAGATCAGTTACTAGATTCAATGGATTTAGAAAGAGAACGTGGTATTACAATCAAATTAAACGCAGTACGTTTAAAGTACGAAGCTAAAGATGGAAATACTTATACATTCCATTTAATCGATACGCCTGGACACGTCGATTTTACATATGAAGTGTCACGTTCTTTGGCAGCTTGTGAGGGCGCGATTTTAGTAGTAGATGCGGCTCAAGGTATCGAAGCACAAACATTAGCAAATGTTTATTTAGCATTAGATAATGAGTTAGAGTTATTGCCTGTTATTAACAAAATTGATTTACCTGCTGCAGAACCTGAACGCGTGAAACAAGAAATTGAAGATATGATAGGTTTAGACCAAGACGATGTTGTTTTAGCAAGTGCTAAATCTAACATTGGAATTGAAGAGATACTAGAGAAAATAGTTGAAGTTGTGCCAGCTCCAGATGGTGACCCAGAAGCACCACTAAAAGCGTTAATATTTGATTCTGAGTATGATCCATATAGAGGGGTAATTTCATCGATAAGAATTGTGGACGGTGTTGTTAAAGCCGGAGATAAAATTCGAATGATGGCCACTGGTAAAGAGTTCGAAGTAACAGAAGTTGGAATTAATACACCTAAGCAGCTTCCAGTTGATGAATTAACAGTTGGTGATGTTGGTTATATTATTGCAAGTATTAAAAATGTTGATGATTCTAGGGTTGGTGACACCATCACATTAGCTAGTAGACCTGCATCAGAACCATTGCAAGGTTATAAGAAAATGAATCCAATGGTATATTGCGGACTGTTCCCAATAGATAACAAAAATTATAATGATTTAAGAGAAGCATTAGAAAAATTACAATTGAATGATGCATCATTAGAATTTGAGCCTGAATCGTCACAAGCATTAGGTTTTGGTTATAGAACTGGTTTCTTAGGTATGTTACACATGGAAATAATTCAAGAAAGAATTGAAAGAGAATTTGGTATTGAATTAATTGCAACTGCACCATCTGTAATTTATCAATGTGTTTTAAGGGACGGTTCAGAAGTGACGGTTGATAACCCAGCACAAATGCCAGATCGTGATAAAATTGATAAAATATTTGAGCCATATGTTCGTGCAACTATGATGGTTCCAAATGACTATGTCGGTGCAGTAATGGAATTATGTCAACGTAAACGTGGACAATTTATAAATATGGACTATTTAGATGATATTCGTGTAAATATTGTTTATGAATTACCTTTAGCTGAAGTTGTATTTGATTTCTTCGATCAACTTAAATCTAATACTAAAGGATATGCATCATTTGATTATGAATTCATCGAAAATAAAGAAAGTAATTTAGTCAAGATGGATATTTTATTAAATGGTGATAAAGTGGATGCGCTAAGCTTCATAGTTCATAGAGATTTTGCATATGAACGTGGTAAAGCATTAGTTGAAAAACTTAAAACGTTAATTCCAAGACAGCAATTTGAAGTACCTGTACAGGCTGCAATAGGACAAAAAATTGTAGCGCGTACAAATATTAAATCAATGGGTAAAAACGTTTTAGCTAAATGTTATGGCGGTGACATAAGCCGTAAACGTAAATTACTTGAAAAACAAAAAGCAGGTAAAGCTAAGATGAAAGCAGTTGGTAATGTTGAAATTCCACAAGATGCTTTCTTGGCTGTATTGAAAATGGATGATGAATAATTTTAAAAAATCAATTAACAATTTACAATGAATAAAGTTTAATAACTAAAAAGAGGGAGCCTAGGATAAATTAACGTCCTGGGCTTTACAATGTTATATTGGCAGCCATCGACAGAGTTAAAATGAGCTTATAACAATGGGGCCCCAACACAGAAGCTGACGAAAAGTCAGCTTACTATAATGTGCAAGTTGGGGTGGGGCCCCAACATAGAGAATTTCGAAAAGAAATTCTACAGGCAATGCAAGTTGGGGTGGGACGACGAAATAAATTTTGCGAAAATATCATTTCTGTCCCACTCCCTTATGCATGAGTTTTACTCATGTAATTTTATTTTTAAGGACATATTACATCTGGCTAATGTGTAAGAGCCACTACATAATAAATCATTAGTGGTTCTTTATTATTTCTATCTCACTCCCTCTAAACAAGAATAAATATTAAAATGAATCGATATATTAGACAATCATTGATTAAACGTTAAAGTTAAAAGTAAGAATAATTGCAGATAGTCCAACAGGATATAGCCGATTGGATAAAAAGTCTGAGAAGCGGGGCATTAAAATGACGGTACAAAGTGCATATATACATATTCCATTTTGTGTAAGAATATGTACATATTGTGATTTCAATAAATATTTTATACAGAATCAACCTGTAGATGAGTACTTAGATGCACTAATCACAGAAATGTCTACAGCAAAATATAGGATCTTAAAGACCATGTATGTAGGTGGCGGCACACCAACGGCCCTTTCTATTAATCAGTTGGAAAGATTACTTAAAGCAATACGTGATACGTTTACAATCACAGGCGAGTATACATTTGAAGCAAATCCTGATGAGTTAACTAAAGAGAAAGTCCAACTATTAGAGAAATATGGAGTAAAAAGGATTTCAATGGGCGTTCAAACATTCAAGCCGGAGTTATTGTCTGTTTTAGGTAGAACGCACAATACTGAAGATATTTACACTTCGGTGTTAAATGCTAAAAACGCAGGTATTAAATCAATCAGTTTAGATTTAATGTATCATTTACCGAAACAGACGATTGAAGATTTTGAACAAAGTTTAGATCTAGCTTTAGATATGGATATTCAACATATTTCGAGTTACGGCTTAATACTTGAACCTAAAACCCAATTTTATAATATGTATAGAAAAGGCTTGCTCAAACTTCCTAATGAGGATTTAGGTGCTGACATGTATCAGTTGCTGATGTCTAAGATAGAACAATCTCCTTTCCATCAATACGAAATATCTAATTTTGCATTAGATGGCCATGAATCAGAACATAATAAGGTTTACTGGTTTAATGAGGAATATTATGGATTTGGAGCAGGTGCAAGTGGTTATGTAGATGGTGTGCGTTATACGAATATCAATCCAGTGAATCATTATATCAAAGCTATAAATAAAGAAAGTAAAGCAATTTTAGTATCAAATAAACCTTCTTTGACTGAGAGAATGGAAGAAGAAATGTTTCTTGGGTTGCGTTTAAATGAAGGTGTGAGTAGTAGTAGGTTCAAAAAGAAGTTTGACCAATCTATTGAAAGTGTCTTTGGTCAAACAATAAATAATTTAAAAGAGAAGGAATTAATTGTAGAAAAGAACGATGTGATTGCACTTACAAATAGAGGGAAAGTCATAGGTAATGAGGTTTTTGAAGCTTTCCTAATAAATGATTAAAAAAAATTGAAATTTCGAGTCTTTAACATTGACTTACTTTGACCAATTTGATAAATTATAATTAGCACTTGAGATAAGTGAGTGCTAATGAGGTGAAAACATGATTACAGATAGGCAATTGAGTATATTAAACGCAATTGTTGAGGATTATGTTGATTTTGGACAACCCGTTGGTTCTAAAACACTAATTGAGCGACATAACTTGAATGTTAGTCCTGCTACAATTAGAAATGAGATGAAACAGCTTGAAGATTTAAACTATATCGAGAAGACACATAGTTCTTCAGGGCGTTCGCCATCACAATTAGGTTTTAGGTATTATGTCAATCGTTTACTTGAACAAACATCTCATCAAAAAACAAATAAATTAAGACGATTAAATCAATTGTTAGTTGAGAATCAATATGATGTATCATCAGCATTGACATATTTTGCAGATGAATTATCAAATATATCTCAATATACAACTTTAGTTGTTCATCCTAATCATAAACAAGATATTATCAATAATGTACACTTGATTCGTGCTAATCCTAATTTAGTTATAATGGTTATCGTATTTTCATCAGGTCATGTTGAGCATGTACATCTTGCTTCAGACATACCGTTTAATAATGACAAACTAAATACAATATCAAATTTTGTTACAAACAAACTAACTGAGTTTAATCAGAATTTACAAGATGATATTGTCTCTTTTGTTCAATCAGAGCAGGAAGAAATTTTTATCAATAAATTGTTAAATACGATGAATAATCATATTTCTAATCAAAGTAATAGCATTTATATGGGTGGAAAGGTTAAACTTATTGATGCATTGAATGAAAGTAATGTATCTTCAATTCAGCCCATTCTACAATATATAGAATCAAATAGAATTGCAGAATTATTACAAGATATATCTTCACCAAATATTAATGTAAAAATTGGTAATGAAATTGATGACAGCTTAAGTGATATTTCAATTGTAACAAGTCAATATCATTTTGATGAAACGTTAAAAGGTCAAATCGCTGTGATTGGACCTACAGCTATGCATTATCAAAATGTCATTCAATTATTAAATAGAATTTGGTAATGATGGATTAGAAAGTATTGGAGGACAGAAAATGACAAATAAAGACGAATCAGTTGAAAAAAACACTGAATCAACAGTTGAAGAAACAAACGTCAAACAAAATATTGATGATTCAGTTGAACAAGCTGAAGAAAGTAAAGGTCATTTACAAGATGAAGCAATAGAAGAAACGTCTGACGAGAATGTTATTGAAGAAATAGATCCAAAAGATCAAAAAATTAATGAACTTCAACAATTAGCAGATGAAAACGAAGAGAAATATTTAAGGCTCTACGCTGAGTTTGAAAATTATAAGCGTAGAATTCAAAAAGAAAATGAAATAAACAAAACATATCAAGCACAACGTGTGTTAACAGATATTTTACCAGCAATAGACAATATAGAACGTGCACTTCAAATTGAAGGTGATGATGAGACTTTTAAATCTCTTCAAAAAGGTGTACAAATGGTGCATGAAAGTTTGATTAACGCACTAAAAGATAATGGTCTTGAAGTTATTAAAACTGAAGGTGAAGCATTTGATCCAAATATTCACCAAGCTGTAGTTCAAGATGATAACCCTGATTTTGAATCTGGCGAAATCACTCAAGAACTACAAAAAGGATACAAGCTTAAAGATAGAGTATTAAGACCATCAATGGTCAAAGTAAACCAATAACTTAAATTTGGCGAAAAGACATTGTTTAAAATTAAATTAATTTAATGATTAAATGGAGGAATTTTATTATGAGTAAAATTATTGGTATAGACTTAGGTACAACAAATTCATGTGTAACAGTATTAGAAGGCGATGAGCCAAAAGTAATTCAAAACCCTGAAGGTTCACGTACAACACCATCTGTTGTAGCTTTCAAAAATGGAGAAACTCAAGTTGGTGAAGTAGCAAAACGTCAAGCTATTACAAACCCAAACACTGTTCAATCTATTAAACGTCATATGGGTACTGATTATAAAGTAGATATTGAAGGTAAATCATACACACCACAAGAAATCTCAGCTATGATTTTACAAAACTTAAAAAATACAGCTGAAAGCTATTTAGGTGAGAAAGTTGACAAAGCTGTAATTACAGTACCTGCATACTTTAACGATGCTGAACGTCAAGCAACTAAAGATGCTGGTAAAATTGCTGGTTTAGAAGTTGAGCGTATCATTAATGAACCAACAGCTGCAGCATTAGCATATGGTTTAGACAAAACTGATAAAGATGAAAAAGTTCTTGTTTTTGACTTAGGTGGCGGTACATTTGACGTATCTATCCTAGAATTAGGTGACGGTGTATTCGAAGTACTATCAACAGCCGGTGACAACAAACTTGGCGGTGATGATTTTGACCAAGTAATTATTGACTACCTAGTTGCAGAATTCAAAAAAGAAAATGGCGTAGACTTATCTCAAGATAAAATGGCATTACAACGTTTGAAAGATGCTGCTGAAAAAGCTAAAAAAGACTTATCAGGTGTATCACAAACTCAAATCTCATTACCATTTATCTCAGCTGGTGAAAACGGTCCATTACACTTAGAAGTAAACTTAACTCGTTCTAAATTTGAAGAATTATCAGATTCATTAATTAGAAGAACAATGGAACCTACACGCCAAGCAATGAAAGACGCTGGCTTAACAAACTCAGATATCGATGAAGTTATCTTAGTTGGTGGATCAACTCGTATTCCAGCAGTACAAGAAGCTGTCAAAAAAGAAATCGGTAAAGAGCCTAACAAAGGAGTAAACCCGGACGAAGTAGTGGCAATGGGAGCTGCAATCCAAGGTGGCGTTATCACAGGTGACGTTAAAGACGTAGTATTATTAGACGTAACACCACTATCTTTAGGTATTGAAATTTTAGGTGGACGTATGAATACGTTAATTGAACGTAACACTACGATTCCTACATCTAAATCTCAAATCTATTCAACAGCAGTAGATAATCAACCATCAGTAGATGTACACGTATTACAAGGTGAACGTCCAATGGCTGCGGATAATAAAACACTTGGTAGATTCCAATTGACTGATATTCCACCAGCTGAACGTGGTAAACCTCAAATTGAAGTAACGTTTGATATCGATAAAAACGGTATTGTAAATGTAACTGCAAAAGACTTAGGTACAAATAAAGAACAAAGAATTACAATTCAATCAAGTTCTTCATTATCAGACGAAGAAATCGACCGTATGGTAAAAGATGCTGAAGTTAACGCTGAAGCAGATAAAAAACGTCGTGAAGAAGTAGACTTAAGAAACGAAGCTGACAGTCTAGTATTCCAAGTTGAAAAAACTTTAACTGATTTAGGCGAAAATATCGGTGAAGAAGATAAAAAATCTGCTGAAGAGAAAAAAGACGCTCTTAAAACTGCTTTAGAAGGTCAAGATATAGAAGATATTAAATCTAAAAAAGAAGAACTTGAAAAAGTGATTCAAGAATTATCAGCAAAAGTATATGAGCAAGCGGCTCAACAGCAACAACAAGCACAAGGTGCTAATGCTGGTCAAAACAATGATAGTACTGTAGAAGATGCTGAATTTAAAGAAGTAAAAGACGACGACAAAAAATAATTAAACAATACAATTAGAATGTTGTCATGATCTGAAAAGTCAAAGTCAATAGAACATTGGCTTTGGCTTTTTATTTGGATAGTATGACATATTACGTTAAACTATATGAGTTAATTAAGAAAAGGAGAGATAGCTGTGGCCAAAAGAGATTATTATGAAGTTTTAGGCATTAGTAAGGATGCTTCAAAAGATGAAATCAAAAAAGCGTATCGAAAGCTTTCGAAAAAATATCATCCAGATATTAACAAAGAAGAAGGTGCAGATGAAAAGTTTAAAGAAATTTCTGAAGCCTATGAAGTTTTAAGTGATGATAATAAACGCGCAAGCTATGATCAATTTGGACATGATGGTCCACAAGGTTTTGGTGGACAAGGATTCAATGGCTCTGACTTTGGCGGTTTTAGTGGCTTCGGTGGCGGCGGTTTTGAAGATATCTTTAGCTCTTTCTTCGGTGGCGGCAGACAAAGAGATCCAAATGCACCGCAAAAAGGTGATGATCTTCAGTATACAATGACATTAACATTTGAAGAAGCGGTATTTGGTACAACAAAAGAAATTTCAATCCGTAAAGATGTAACATGCGAAACATGTCATGGTGATGGTGCAAAGCCTGGAACAAGTAAAAAGACTTGTAGTTACTGTAATGGCGCTGGTCATGTAGCTGTAGAACAAAACACAATTTTAGGTAGAGTTCGTACTGAACAAGTTTGTCCTAAATGTAATGGAAGTGGTCAAGAATTTGAAGAAGCTTGTCCAACATGTCACGGAAAAGGTACTGAAAATAAAACAGTTAAATTAGAAGTGAAAGTACCTGAAGGTGTCGACAATGAACAACAAATTAGATTAGCTGGTGAAGGCTCTCCAGGCGTGAATGGAGGACCTGCTGGTGATTTATACGTAGTATTTAGAGTTAAACCATCTGAAACATTTAAACGTGATGGTGATGATATTTATTACAAATTAAATGTTAGCTTCCCACAAGCAGCTTTAGGCGATGAAATAAAAATACCAACATTAAATAATGAAGTTATGTTAACAATCCCTGCTGGTACACAAACAGGTAAGCAATTCCGCTTAAAAGAAAAGGGTATAAAAAATGTTCATGGCTATGGATACGGAGATTTATATGTTGATATTAAAGTAGTAACGCCTACTAAATTAACAGATAGACAAAAAGAACTAATGAAAGAATTTGCCCAATTAAATGGTGAAGAAATTAATGAACAACCTTCGAATTTTAAAGATAGAGCAAAAAGATTCTTTAAGGGAGAATAAAGTATGAACTGGACAGAGCTTTCAATTATTATTAATCATGAAGCAGTAGAATTGGCTACCAATATACTTGAAAATCATGGATCAAATGGTGTCGTGATAGAAGATTCAGATGATTTAATTAACCAACCAGAAGATAAATACGGTGAAATTTACGCTTTGAAAAAAGAGGATTATCCAGATAAGGGAGTAAGATTGAAAGCCTATTTTAATGAAATGACTTATGATGATAAGTTGCGACAGCAAATTAAAGATGAGTTATTAAATTTAGATGAACTTGATCAACATAACGTTCAATTCAGTGAGCAAATTATTGCAGAGACGGATTGGGAAAATGAATGGAAAAACTATTTCCATCCATTCCGAGCGTCGAAGAAGTTCACAATAGTTCCTAGTTGGGAAACATATGCTAAAGAAGCGGATGAAGAGCTTTGCATTGAGCTCGACCCAGGTATGGCTTTTGGAACAGGTGATCATCCGACTACAAGTATGTGTTTGAAGGCAATAGAAACATATGTATTGCCACAGCATTCAGTAATTGATGTTGGTACTGGCTCAGGTATATTAAGTATTGCAAGTCATCTAATCGGTGTAAAACGTATTAAAGCGTTGGATATTGATGAAATGGCAGTGAGTGTAGCTAAAGAAAACTTCAGAAGAAATCATTGTGAAACGTTAATTGAAGCTGTTCCAGGTAACTTATTGAAAGACGAAACAGAAAAATTTGATATTGTAATAGCAAATATTTTAGCGCATATTATTGATGAAATGATTGAAGATGCTTATAATACTCTAAATGAAGGCGGTTATTTTATTACTTCTGGTATTATAAAAGAGAAGTATGAAGGTATACAGTCACATATGGAGCGTGTAGGTTTTAAAATTATTTCAGAACAACATGACAACGGTTGGGTTTGTCTTGTTGGCCAGAAAGTGAGTGAATAATGTGCAACGTTATTTCATAGACCAAAACGCTGATGTAAGTCAGCGTTTTTTTATTACAAAAAAAGAAGATATTCATCATATAACAAATGTAATGAGATATGATGTTGGTAGTAAAATTATTTTAACTTTTAATGATCAAACAGTTTATTTATGTGAAATTGCTGACATAACAAGTGATAAAATTGAAGTTGATTTAAAAGAAAAACAAAATATTAATACAGAATTGCCAGTTGATGTTACGATTTGCAGTGGACTAATCAAAGCTGACAAATATGAGTGGTTGCTACAAAAAGCTACTGAATTGGGTGCTTCATCATTTATAGCTGTGAGCATGGAACGTTCAATTGTTAAATTAAACGAGGCAAAAGTTGCCAAAAAGATAGAGCGTTGGCAAAAAATAATTAAAGAAGCTGCTGAACAAAGCTATCGTTTAGTGATTCCATCTATTCAATTCGAGTCGAATTTAAAATTAATTTGTGATACTATTGATAATTATGACTATATTCTTATTGCATATGAAGAGGAAGCAAAAGATGGTGAGTTAAGCAATTTCAAGCAAACTTTACAACAATTCAATGCTCAGGATAAAGTGTTGATGATTTTTGGTCCTGAGGGTGGTTTGTCAGAAAATGAAATTTCATTATTTAGTAATACTAGTACAGTTGTTGGTCTTGGGCCGAGAATTTTACGGGCAGAAACTGCGCCATTGTATGCGTTAAGTGCAATAAGTTATGAAAAAGAATTAATGGGGTGAATATTTATGTCAACAGTTGCGTTTCACACATTAGGTTGTAAAGTAAACCATTATGAAACTGAAGCAATCTGGCAATTATTTAAAGAAGCAAACTATGAGCGCGTTGACTTTGAAGCGAATGCTGATGTATTTGTTATTAATACTTGTACAGTAACGAATACGGGTGATAAAAAAAGTCGTCAAATAATTAGACGTGCAATAAGACAAAATCCTGATGCTGTAATCTGTGTAACAGGTTGTTATGCGCAAACTTCATCAGCTGAAATTATGGAAATTCCTGGTGTCGATGTAGTAGTTGGTACACAAGATAGACATAAACTATTAGGTTACATTGACGAATTCCGTAAAGAACGCCAACCAATTAATGGTGTTGGAAATATCATGAAAAATCGTAAATATGAAGAATTAGATGTCCCTTATTTTACAGATAGAACACGTGCGTCATTAAAAATTCAAGAAGGTTGTAACAACTTCTGCACATTCTGTATTATTCCATGGGCTCGTGGCTTAATGCGTTCAAGAGATCCGGAAAAAGTAGTTGAACAAGCGACGCAACTAGTGAATTCAGGATATAAGGAAATTGTATTGACGGGAATTCATACAGGTGGATATGGTCAAGATTTAAAAGATTATAACTTGGCCCAATTATTACGTGATCTTGAAACGATTAATGGATTAGAACGAATTCGAATTTCTTCAATTGAAGCAAGTCAACTTACAGATGAAGTAATTGACGTTTTAGAACGTTCAACAAAAGTTGTGCGTCATTTGCATATTCCATTACAATCTGGTTCAGATACAGTATTAAAACGTATGAGACGTAAGTATACAATGGATAGATTTTCAGAACGATTAACAAAATTGCATAAAGCTTTACCAGACTTGGCAGTTACGAGTGATGTAATTGTTGGTTTCCCAGGTGAAACTGAAGCTGAGTTCCAAGAAACATATGATTTTATCGTAAAGCATAAGTTCTCTGAACTGCATGTTTTCCCTTATTCTCCTAGAATTGGCACGCCAGCTGCAAGAATGGATGACCAAATTGATGAAGAAATTAAAAATGAACGGGTGCATAAGTTAATTACGCTAAGCAATCAACTCGGAAAGTTATATGCGTCTAAATTTGATCAAGATGTGCTTGAAGTAATTCCTGAGGAACAGGGTGACACAGAAGGTACATTAGTTGGATATGCAGATAATTATATGAAAGTACAATTTGAAGGTGACGAATCACTCATAGGTCAAATTGTAAAAGTTAAAATTACGCAAGCAAATTATCCATTAAATGAAGGGCAAGCAATTAAAGTTGTTGATTTCGCAACAAATAAATCTGATAGAGAAGTTTTAGTTTAAGTATTCCTTGATTCATACCATATGGTTCCGTATTAAAGATATAGGTTTTGTAACGTTGTTTTAACGGCTTCACAATTTACTATATAAGCAACTCTTCTCATTAAATAAATTATTAAGAGATTTTTAGAACAAAATCTAAAAGTCTTTGTGATTTTGATGTGAAATATGTTTCAAATAAAAAACAATTTACTAATTGACCATAAATTACAGATATATTATACTTATAAATGCATAGTTTTACTGTGCAATTGACTATAAAGTTCCGTTGATATTTGGAGGGAGGGAAATACAGATGTCTAAAACAGTAGTACGTAAAAATGAATCACTTGAAGATGCGTTACGTAGATTTAAACGTTCAGTTTCTAAAAGTGGAACAATCCAAGAAGTACGTAAACGTGAATTTTACGAAAAACCAAGCGTAAAACGTAAAAAGAAATCAGAAGCTGCACGTAAACGTAAATTCAAATAATTAATACCTCTGTTGACTCCCTCAACACGAATATTAATTATATAAAACAAACATCACAAGTTAGTGTCTGACACTAATATGTGATGTTTTTTTGTTGTCAATTTTTAATTAAAAAAAGTTATATAGTTTATAAATAATCAAATTGATATTCTATAGGTTCTTATAACTATAAAGTATATTCAATTTCATGTATAATTAATGTGAGGGCGAGGTGAAATTGTGAGTTATAATAATTTTTTACAAATGACAACTATCTTGGAATCAACGGCTGGAGATACTTGGGTTGAACAAGTTAGCAATATAATTGTTCAACCTATTTTTACGTTAATATTAACCTGTTTGACATTCTTAGGATTTGTATATCAACTTTACTCTAAAAAAATCAATGCAGCTGGTATTATCGCCACATTATCATTACTTATTTTATTTTTGGGATTTCTAATCCAAGGAAATGTCAATATGCATTCTATCTTAATATTCTCAATTGGCGTTATATTAGTTGTAATTGAATTATTTGTAGTTGGTGCAGTAATTGGTATTATTGGCATGATACTGATAACTATAAGCATAACAACGCTCGGTGATAATTTGCTATTTATGCTTGCGAATGTTATCGTTGCCTTGATTTTAACGATTGTAGAATGGGTGATATTAGTGAAGATTTTCAACAGAAAGATTCCGTTTTTGGATAAAGTTATCTTAAAAGATTCAACTAATTCTGAGTCAGGTTACAATTCTCATGATAACCGCTCGCACCTCGTAGGAAAGACTGCTCAAACAGTTACAGATCTTCGACCTGCAGGGATTATTTTTTGTGAAAATGAACGTATTGATGCTGTTTCAGATGGCAACTTTATTTTGCGCAATAAAACGGTAAAAATCCTTGAAGTTGAAGGAACAAGAGTAGTTGTGAGGGAAGTAGATTAATTAAAAGGAGCGATACCATGTTTAGTTTAAGTTTTATCGTAATAGCAGTTATTATAGTAGTTGCATTAC
Source organism: Staphylococcus aureus (assembly GCF_001027105.1). Classification (GTDB taxonomy): domain Bacteria; phylum Bacillota; class Bacilli; order Staphylococcales; family Staphylococcaceae; genus Staphylococcus; species Staphylococcus aureus. The sequence goes on along the minus strand of NZ_CP011526.1, from coordinate 1,606,135 downwards.
TTATTTTATTCTCATTTGTACCCATTGGTTTATGGATTTCAGCGTTAGCAGCTGGCGTTCATGTTGGTATAGGTACATTGGTTGGTATGCGTTTACGTCGTGTATCTCCAAGAAAAGTTATAGCGCCATTAATTAAAGCGCACAAAGCAGGACTAGCATTAACAACAAACCAATTAGAATCGCATTATCTAGCAGGAGGAAATGTTGACAGAGTTGTTGACGCTAATATTGCTGCACAACGTGCTGACATTGATCTTCCTTTCGAACGTGCTGCTGCAATTGACCTTGCAGGACGTGACGTATTAGAAGCGGTTCAAATGTCTGTTAATCCTAAAGTCATTGAAACACCATTTATCGCAGGTGTAGCAATGAACGGTATTGAAGTGAAAGCCAAAGCTCGTATCACAGTTAGAGCTAATATTGCTCGACTTGTTGGTGGTGCTGGTGAAGAAACAATCATCGCACGTGTTGGTGAAGGTATCGTTTCAACAATTGGTTCTAGTAAGCATCATACAGAAGTACTTGAAAACCCAGATAATATTTCTAAAACAGTTTTAAGCAAAGGTTTAGATTCAGGTACTGCATTTGAAATTTTATCAATTGATATTGCTGACGTTGATATTAGTAAAAATATTGGTGCAGACTTACAAACTGAACAAGCATTAGCAGACAAAAATATTGCACAAGCAAAAGCTGAAGAACGTAGAGCTATGGCTGTAGCAACTGAGCAAGAAATGAAAGCGCGTGTACAAGAAATGCATGCTAAAGTAGTTGAAGCCGAATCTGAAGTACCATTAGCTATGGCTGAAGCATTACGTTCAGGTAATATCAGTGTTAAAGATTATTATAATTTGAAAAATATCGAAGCTGATACAGGCATGAGAAATGCAATTAATAAACGAACTGATCAAAGTGATGATGAGTCACCTGAACATTAAGTCGAGAGGTGATTAAATGAGTGTCGGTATTCTAATTTTTGTCATATCAGTGATCATTTCTATCATTACTACTATGCGCGAAAATAGTCATAAAGATAGACAAAATCAAAAGCCACCTCAAAAAACATCTACCGATAATGAACCAAAAAAAGGTGGCTTTTTTGAAGAAATTGAGCGAACGTTTAAAGAAATAAGTGAAGAATTAAATGAAGAAGAAAAGAAATCATCGAAACGAAAATATGATGATACGTTACCACCTTTATTCGATGAACTTCCAAAGGAAGAGCCTAAATCGAAACCTGTTGTAGAACCTATGGCACCTAAAAAACAACAAGAAACAAAACCGATGACAGAGAAACCAATCACAGTGCCTAAAGCAGAACCGGTGGAGCAGAAACATAGACCTTCTAGACAAGATAATTCTGACGAAATTAGACGTCAATTAGAAAAATCACTTAGAGATGATATTAAAACGATTCGTACTGACATTGATAGAGAAAAAGAAAAGCAAATTGCTAAAATGGAAAAACGTGCTAGAGATATTATTGAGGATAAATACTTATCTGAACGTACAAAACGTTTGAAATTAAAGCAGCTGCTTAATTCTCAAAATGTCGAAAAAGATTTGACTAAATCAGCGTTCCAATTTGATAAAGATGAAGTAATCAATGGTATGATATGGTCAGAAATTTTAGCTAAACCAAAACAATTATAAAATTTTTTGAAAACAAGCACTATCGTAATGGTAGTTGCTTGTTTTTTTACGTTAAGAAAAATTAAAAAACAAAGAGAATTTTTCGAGAAATATTAGTTATTTAAATTACAGCAAAAAATTGATTAGTCTAAAATTGAATCTGCTTTTATGACAAGGTGAAAAGTATAAATGATTATTTTAAATTAAAGAAAAATGAGTAAGTCAATGCAAAGATGTTTAAATCAATCAATTGCATGATATAATTAAGTAGATATTAAAGCATCATAGAATGAATATAAATGATATATGAAAAGGAGCGCGTGTATGCCTGGAATTATACAAATAGACGATATGAACCAATCTCAAGCTTTAATTGGAAATAATGATGAACATTTAAAAGCAATTGAAGAGAGTTTCGATGTTGTCATCCATGCAAGAGGACAAGAAGTTGCCGTTAAAGGTACAAAAATAGAAAACGTAGAAAAAGCGGAATCAGTATTAATCAATTTGCTGAAGGTTATTGATTTAGGTAATAATATTACAATTAAAGATGTTGAAGCAGCTATTAAAATGGCGCATAATAACACAATTCAACATCTGTTAGATTTATATGATGAAGAGATAACTAAAGATGCATTTGGTAAGACGATTCGTGCGAAAACGATGGGGCAACGTATATATGTTAATGCCATGAAAAATAATGATTTAGTATTTGGTATAGGTCCTGCTGGTACAGGTAAGACATTCTTAGCTGTAGTTTATGCAGCAAAGCAACTCCGTAAAGGTGCTGTTAAACGTATTGTATTAACAAGACCTGCTGTTGAAGCAGGAGAGTCACTTGGATTTTTACCAGGAGATTTGAAAGAAAAGGTAGATCCATATTTAAGACCTTTATATGATGGTCTATATACTGTTCTTGGGCGTGAACAAACAGAGCGATTTATTGAAAGAGGCATTATCGAAATAGCGCCACTTGCATATATGCGCGGACGAACATTAGAAGATGCATTTGTAATTCTTGATGAGGCGCAGAATACGACACATGCGCAAATGAAAATGTTTTTAACAAGACTAGGTTTTGGCTCAAAAATGGTAGTTACTGGTGACCAAACTCAAATCGATTTACCTAAAGGTGTTAAAAGTGGACTTAAGGAAGCGGTCAGTAGGTTACACAACGTTAAAGGTATAAGTATATTGAAATTAGATCAGAGCGATGTAGTCAGACATCCATTGGTAAGTAAGATCATTGAACATTATGAAGGAGAGAATTAAATGTTTACGATAGATTTTAGCGATCACACAGGCTTAGTTAAAGATGCTTGGTATAAACAAATTGAAGATTTATTAGAATTTGCTAAAAAAGAAGAGCATATAGAAGACGATGCTGAGCTTTCTGTTACATTTGTAGATAAACAAGAAATACAAGAAATTAATCGAACATATAGAGATAAAGATAAAGTTACAGATGTAATCTCATTTGCTTTAGAAGAAGATGAGCCAGAGATTGATTTTAGTGGTCTTGATATACCACGTGTTTTAGGGGATATAATTATCTGTACGGATGTAGCGCAAGAACAAGCAAACAATTACGGACATTCTTTTGAACGAGAATTAGGATTTTTAGCATTACATGGATTTTTGCATCTATTAGGTTATGATCATATGACTGAAGCGGATGAAAAGGAAATGTTTGGTCGACAAGATACAATATTAAACGCATATGGATTAACACGAGACTAATTATGAAAAGGTTTAAATATGCACTTGATGGGCTGAAAATCTTAATTCAAAAAGACTATAAATTTCTTTTACATGTGTTTGCAATGATTGTTGCTATTGTCTTTGGTCTCGTACTAAATATTAATCGGATTGAGTGGATATTTATACTCATTGCTATTGCATTAGTTCTCACTGTTGAAGCTTTAAACACTGCTATTGAATATGTTGTCGATTTAGTGACCGTTGAATATCATGATTTAGCTAAATACGCTAAAGATATTGCGGCTTTTAGTGTACTTATAGTTTCAATATTAGCATTTATTATAGGTTTAATAGTATTTTTACCACATTTTATAGCGTTATTTTAGGGAGGCATATATGAGTTATCAACCTCATTATTTTCAAGAAGTTAGAAAAGCACAACAAGAATCATATTCGCCATACAGTCAATTTAAAGTAGGGGCTTATTTAAAAACGAAAGACGGTAGAACTTTTTATGGTACCAATGTAGAAAATGCTTCTTATCCATTATCGATATGTGCTGAACGAGCTAGTTTGGTATCGGCAATTTCTCAAGGATACAGACCAGGTGATTTTGAATCAATAACTGTAACCGTAGATGCAGATAAACCGTCATCACCTTGTGGTGCATGTCGTCAAGTTTTGAAGGAATTATGTGATGATGATATGCCTGTGTATATGACAAATCATAAAGGAGATATGGTTATGATGACAGTCGCAGAGTTACTACCATTTGGATTTTCAGGAAAGGATTTAGAATAAATGACAGAACATAAATCAGGATTTGTTTCAATTATAGGTAGACCAAATGTAGGAAAGTCAACATTTGTTAATAGAGTGATCGGCCATAAAATAGCAATCATGTCCGATAAAGCTCAAACAACTAGAAATAAAATTCAAGGTGTTATGACAAGAGATGACGCGCAAATTATATTCATTGATACGCCAGGTATTCATAAACCTAAACACAAATTAGGTGACTATATGATGAAAGTCGCTAAAAATACATTATCTGAGATAGATGCAATCATGTTTATGGTTAATGCCAATGAGGAAATTGGACGAGGCGATGAATATATTATAGAAATGTTGAAAAATGTTAAGACACCAGTATTTTTAGTATTAAATAAAATAGATTTAGTGCATCCAGATGAATTAATGCCAAAGATTGAAGAATATCAAAGTTATATGGACTTTACAGAGATTGTACCTATTTCAGCATTAGAAGGGCTAAATGTCGATCATTTTATTGATGTTTTAAAGACGTATTTACCCGAAGGACCTAAATATTATCCAGATGATCAAATTTCAGACCATCCTGAACAATTTGTAGTGGGTGAAATCATTCGTGAAAAAATCCTTCATCTTACAAGTGAAGAAATCCCTCATGCGATTGGTGTTAATGTGGACCGTATGGTTAAAGAAAGCGAAGATCGTGTTCATATCGAAGCAACTATATATGTTGAAAGAGGTTCGCAAAAAGGAATTGTCATTGGAAAAGGCGGTAAAAAGTTAAAAGAAGTAGGAAAACGTGCGAGACGTGATATAGAAATGCTTCTAGGCTCTAAAGTTTACTTAGAATTATGGGTCAAAGTTCAAAGAGACTGGCGAAACAAAGTTAACTTTATTCGCCAAATTGGTTATGTTGAAGACCAAGATTAATCTTAAAAGTGGTGAAGATAATTGTTAATGCGCCAAAAAGGGATTATCATCAAAGCAGTTGATTATGGTGAATCTGATAAAATTATCACGATTTTAAATGAGCATGGTGCAAAAGTACCACTTATGGCAAGGCGTGCTAAAAAAGTTAAGACGGGTTTACAAGCGCAAACGCAATTGTTTGTTTATGGTTTGTTTATTTACAATCAGTGGCGAGGTATGGGAACGTTAAATTCTGTAGATGTTATTAGTCAACATTATAAATTACAAATGGACCTTTACGTAAGCAGTTATGCCGCTCTGGCAGCTGAAACTATTGAGCGCTCAATGGATGAAGGTGACATTGCACCATATAACTATCAATTATTACAATTTGTTCTTGAAAAAATAGAATCAGGTACATCTGCACAGTTAATGTCAGTCGTAGTTATGTTAAAGTGCATGAAACGATTTGGTTTTACTGCATCATTTAATCGCTGTGCTGTGAGTGGTAATGACACACAAGCAGATTTAATAGGTTATAGTTTTAAGTTTGACGGTGCGATTTCAAGGCAAGAGGCTTCTAAAGATGTACATGCAGTTATATTATCGAATAAAACACTATATTTATTAGATGTATTACAAAAATTACCGATAGATAAAATGAATTCATTGAATATCCATCAAGAAATTATTGATGAAATGTCAGATATCATTTTAATGTTATATCGTGAATATGCAGGTATGTTTTTTAAAAGTCAGAAACTAATCAACCAATTAAAAAGATTGGAACAATAACATAAAATAATAAAAGGTATTCAAGTAGCCACATAGATGTGTTTATTTGAATACCTTTTTGAATAGAAAAGAGATACTGGCAATTTTACTAACCAGTATCTCTTTTTATAAATTATATAGCCACCACATATGGTGGAAAGTCTTTTTAATTAGAATTTTGTTTTTTCAGTTAAGAAAGCTTCTAACTCTGAGATTGGCATACGAACTTGTTCCATTGAATCTCTGTCACGTACTGTAACTTGATTATCTTCTAATGAATCAAAGTCGAATGTTACACAATAAGGTGTACCGATTTCATCTTGACGACGGTATCTTTTACCGATAGATTGTGATTCATCGAAATCGATTGAGAATTTAGAACTTAATTGCTCAAAAATCTTAATCGCTTCGCCAGATAATTTCTTACTTAAAGGTAAAATCGCTGCTTTATATGGTGCTAATGCAGGATGGAAGTGTAAAACTGTACGTGCATCTTTACTACCTTCAACGCCTTCTTCATCATATGCATCACATAAGAAAGCTAATGTTACACGATCTGCACCAAGTGATGGCTCGATACAATATGGAATATATTTTTCGTTCGTTTCTGGATCATGGTATCTGAAATCTTCACCAGAGTGTTCAGCATGTTTACGTAAGTCGAAGTCTGTACGACTTGCGATACCCCATAACTCACCCCAACCAAATGGGAATTTATATTCAATATCAGTTGTTGCATTTGAGTAATGAGATAATTCATCTTCATCATGATCACGTAAACGCATATTTTCACTGCTCATATTTAAGCTTGTTAACCAGTCACTTGCAAAAGTTTTCCAATAATTTTGCCATTCGATTTCTTCTCCAGGTTTACAGAAGAATTCAAGTTCCATTTGTTCAAATTCTCTTGTTCTGAAAATGAAGTTACCTGGAGTGATTTCATTACGGAATGATTTACCAATTTGACCGATACCAAATGGTAATTTTTTACGCATTGAACGTTGCACGTTTTTATAGTTTACAAAAATACCTTGTGCTGTTTCAGGACGTAAGAAAATTTCATTTGTAGAATCTTCAGTTACACCTTGGAATGTTTTAAACATTAAATTGAATTGGCGAATTTCAGTCCAGTTAGCAGTTTTACTTACAGGACAAACAATACCTTCATCGTCAATAATTTTTTTCATTTGTTCAAAACTTAAACCATCGGCAATGAAGTTTTCATCACCTTTAACATCTTGCATATAATCTTCAATTAATTTATCAGCGCGATATCGAATTTTACTATCTTTATTATCAATCATTGGGTCGTTGAAGTTGTTTAAGTGTCCTGAAGCTTCCCATACTTTTGGATTCATTAAGATTGCAGCATCGATACCAACGTTAAACGGTGATTGTGTAATGAATTTTTGCCACCAAGCTTTTTTAACATTATTCTTTAATTCAACACCTAAAGGACCATAATCCCATGTGTTTGATAAACCACCGTAAATATCACTACCAGGGAACACAAAACCTCTGTGTTTTGCTAATGAAACAATTGTATCCATATCTTTTGCCATAATTACCTCTCCTCATACATGAAAACGCCCCATGGAAAATAACAGCATAGTAAATATGCTTTACTTCCATGGGACGAGTTAATATTTTAAATTGTATATAATACAAAATAAGTTACGTATTTAACCCGCGGTTCCACCCAAATTAGTGTAGTCACTCGCTTTTATTTTAAAATGATTCGTTGCGCCAATCTTATTGTTAAGCTTACACTATCCTTAACTCGCTGTACGTTTATTCTAATTGATAGATTATTTAAAGGCAAGTAAAATTAATGTGTTTGTGACATGAAAGAAATATCGGTATAATAATAGGTGAATAAAAAAGGGGTGAAGACCTATAGAACTCAGTCAAAGACAAGAACGAATCATCGAAATTGTTAAAACTAAAGGACCCATTACTGGTGAACAAATAGCAGATAAGTTGAATTTAACAAGAGCAACGCTTAGACCAGATTTAGCGATATTAACAATGTCAGGTTTTTTAGAAGCGCGTCCCCGAGTTGGATATTATTATTCAGGTAAATCAAAAGGCAAATTTTTTAATGAAAAACTTCGACAATTTGAGGTTAAGGACTATATGTCTCAACCTGTTGTGCTAAGAGAGAATACAACAGTTTATGACGCTATTTGTACAATTTTTTTAGAAGATGTAAGTACATTATTTATTATTAATGAAGATAACGATTTTGTTGGTGTGTGTTCAAGAAAAGATTTATTAAGAGCTTCAATGATTGGAGCAGATATTCATAAAGTACCTATCAGTGTAAATATGACACGTATGCCTAATGTCACTTATTTAGAGGAAAGCGAATTAGTCATATACGCAGCAGATAGAATGATTGAAAAAGAAATTGATTCGATTCCAATTGTAAGAAAAAAAGATAATCAAAAGTATGAAGTAATTGGAAGAATTTCCAAAACAACAATAGCTAAGTTATTAGTAGCATTATATAAAGAATAGGTGAGAAGTAATGGAAAAAATTAAAATTATCGTAGCTTCAGATTCTATAGGTGAAACGGCAGAGTTAGTTGCTAGGGCAGGTATTTCACAATTCAATCCTAAGCAATGTAAAAATGAATTATTAAGATATCCATATATTGAATCTTTTGAAGATGTTGATGAAGTGATTCAAGTTGCAAAAGATACAAATGCTATCATTGTTTATACACTTATTAAACCTGAAATGAAGCAATATATGAGTGAGAAAGTAGCAGAATTCCAATTGAAGTCTGTCGATATCATGGGGCCATTAATGGATTTATTATCTGCTTCGGTTGAAGAAAAACCTTATAATGAGCCAGGTATCGTTCATAGATTAGATGATGCATATTTCAAGAAAATTGATGCGATAGAGTTTGCAGTTAAATATGATGATGGTAAAGATCCTAAAGGATTACCTAAAGCTGATATTGTTTTACTTGGTATTTCGAGAACTTCAAAGACACCATTATCTCAGTATTTAGCGCATAAGAGTTACAAAGTTATGAATGTACCGATTGTACCAGAAGTGACACCGCCAGATGGCTTATATGATATTAATCCAAAGAAATGTATCGCACTTAAAATAAGTGAAGAAAAATTAAATCGCATTAGAAAAGAGCGACTAAAACAATTAGGACTAGGTGACACAGCTCGATATGCAACAGAAGCACGAATTCAAGAAGAATTGAATTACTTTGAAGAAATCGTAAGTGAAATTGGATGTCCTGTCATTGATGTTTCTCAAAAAGCAATCGAAGAAACAGCAAACGATATAATCCATTATATTGAACAAAATAAATCGAAATGATTTCATTTTTGTCGAAAATTAGGTATAATAGTATAACTAATGCTTAATAGGTGATTTAATTTGCGAATAGATCAATCGATCATTAATGAAATAAAAGATAAAACCGACATTTTAGACTTGGTAAGTGAATATGTAAAATTAGAAAAGAGAGGACGCAATTATATAGGTTTGTGTCCTTTTCATGATGAAAAGACACCTTCATTTACAGTTTCTGAAGATAAACAAATTTGTCATTGTTTTGGTTGTAAAAAAGGTGGCAATGTTTTTCAATTTACTCAAGAAATTAAAGACATATCATTTGTTGAAGCGGTTAAAGAATTAGGTGATAGAGTTAATGTTGCTGTAGATATTGAGGCAACACAATCTAACTCAAATGTTCAAATTGCTTCTGATGATTTACAAATGATTGAAATGCATGAGTTAATACAAGAATTTTATTATTACGCTTTAACAAAGACAGTCGAAGGCGAACAAGCATTAACGTACTTACAAGAACGTGGTTTTACAGATGCGCTTATTAAAGAGCGAGGCATTGGCTTTGCACCCGATAGCTCACATTTTTGTCATGATTTTCTTCAAAAAAAGGGTTACGATATTGAATTAGCATATGAAGCCGGATTATTATCACGTAACGAAGAAAATTTCAGTTATTACGATAGATTTCGAAATCGTATTATGTTTCCTTTGAAAAATGCGCAAGGAAGAATTGTTGGATATTCAGGTCGAACATATACCGGTCAAGAACCAAAATACTTAAATAGTCCTGAAACACCTATCTTTCAAAAAAGAAAGTTGTTATACAACTTAGATAAAGCGCGTAAATCAATTAGAAAATTAGATGAAATCGTATTACTAGAAGGTTTTATGGATGTTATAAAATCTGATACTGCTGGCTTGAAAAACGTTGTTGCAACAATGGGTACACAGTTGTCAGATGAACATATTACTTTTATACGAAAGTTAACATCAAATATAACATTAATGTTTGATGGGGATTTTGCGGGTAGTGAAGCAACACTTAAAACAGGTCAAAATTTGTTACAGCAAGGGCTAAATGTATTTGTTATACAATTGCCATCAGGCATGGATCCGGATGAATACATTGGTAAGTATGGCAACGATGCATTTACTGCTTTTGTAAAAAATGACAAAAAGTCATTTGCACATTATAAAGTGAGTATATTAAAAGATGAAATTGCACATAATGACCTTTCATATGAACGTTATTTGAAAGAACTAAGTCATGATATTTCGCTTATGAAATCATCGATTTTGCAACAAAAGGCTTTAAATGATGTTGCACCATTTTTCAATGTTAGTCCTGAGCAATTAGCTAACGAAATACAATTCAATCAAGCACCAGCCAATTATTATCCAGAAGATGAGTATGGCGGTTACATTGAACCTGAGCCAATTGGTATGGCACAATTTGACAATTTGAGCCGTCAAGAAAAAGCGGAGCGAGCATTTTTAAAACATTTAATGAGAGATAAAGATACATTTTTAAATTATTATGAAAGTGTTGATAAGGATAACTTCACAAATCAGCATTTTAAATATGTATTCGAAGTCTTACATGATTTTTATGCGGAAAATGATCAATATAATATCAGTGATGCTGTGCAGTATGTTAATTCAAATGAGTTGAGAGAAACACTAATTAGCTTAGAACAATATAATTTGAATGACGAACCATATGAAAATGAAATTGATGATTATGTCAATGTTATTAATGAAAAAGGACAAGAAACAATTGAGTCATTGAATCATAAATTAAGGGAAGCTACAAGGATTGGCGATGTAGAATTACAAAAATACTATTTACAGCAAATTGTTGCTAAGAATAAAGAACGCATGTAGCATGTGATTTTAAAGAATAATACGAATAATGATTATGTCAAAATGTATAAGGGTAAATGATAGTTACCGCATTTAAACAACACTATTGAAAAATAAATATTGGGATTAGTTCCAATTTGTAAAATAAAATTAAAAATATGGATGAATTAATTAAGAATTTAGTTTAAAATAGCAATATTGAATAAATTTCGAATGTTCATATTTAAAATCGGGAGGCCGTTTCATGTCTGATAACACAGTTAAAATTAAAAAACAAACAATTGATCCGACATTAACATTAGAAGATGTTAAGAAGCAATTAATTGAAAAAGGTAAAAAAGAGGGTCATTTAAGTCATGAAGAAATTGCTGAAAAACTTCAGAATTTTGATATCGACTCTGATCAAATGGATGATTTCTTTGATCAATTAAATGATAATGATATTTCACTAGTTAATGAAAAAGATAGTTCAGATACTGACGAGAAACTGAATCCAAGTGATCTTAGTGCCCCTCCAGGTGTTAAAATAAATGACCCAGTTCGTATGTACCTTAAAGAAATTGGGCGTGTTAACTTATTAAGTGCACAAGAAGAAATCGAATTAGCCAAACGTATTGAACAAGGTGATGAAGTAGCAAAATCAAGACTTGCAGAAGCGAACTTACGTTTAGTTGTAAGTATTGCTAAAAGATACGTAGGTCGTGGTATGTTATTCCTTGATTTAATCCAAGAAGGTAATATGGGTCTTATTAAAGCTGTTGAAAAATTTGACTTTAACAAAGGATTTAAGTTTTCAACATATGCAACATGGTGGATTAGACAAGCAATCACTCGTGCAATTGCTGACCAAGCACGTACGATTCGTATCCCTGTGCATATGGTAGAAACAATTAATAAATTAATTCGTGTTCAACGTCAATTATTACAGGACTTAGGTCGAGATCCAGCACCAGAAGAAATTGGTGAAGAAATGGATTTACCAGCAGAAAAAGTTCGTGAAATTTTAAAAATTGCGCAAGAACCTGTTTCATTAGAAACACCAATTGGTGAAGAAGATGATAGTCATTTAGGAGACTTTATTGAGGATCAGGAAGCACAAAGTCCTTCAGATCATGCTGCTTATGAATTATTAAAAGAGCAATTAGAAGATGTGCTTGATACATTAACTGATAGAGAAGAAAATGTATTACGATTAAGATTTGGTCTTGATGACGGCAGAACAAGAACACTTGAAGAAGTTGGTAAAGTTTTCGGTGTTACACGTGAACGTATTCGACAAATTGAAGCAAAAGCACTTAGAAAATTAAGACATCCAAGTCGTAGTAAACGTTTGAAAGACTTTATGGATTAATTTATATCAATTTTAATGATTGATACCAAGACATGAATAAGCGCTTATTTATTTTTAGATTAAGATTTAACTTGAGTGAGGTTGGTACATTGAATAATGTTCAACCTCTTTTTTCATAAAGGAGAATAAAATGATTTCGTTAAATAACCGATTAACGACGGTAAGTCGATTTTTAAAACAAGGTACAATCGCGGATATTGGCTCAGATCATGCTTATTTGCCAATCTATGCAATTCAAAACCATTTATGCGAATGCGGTATTGCTGGAGAAGTTATTCAAGGCCCTTTTCAAGCTGCTGTGAAAAATGTAGCTGCAAACCAATTAGTAGATAGAATTGATGTACGTTTAGGGGATGGCTTAAGTGTTATTCAACCTGAGGACGTAATCGATAATATCACAATTTGTGGTATGGGCGGACCACTTATTGCTAAAATTTTAAAAGATGGGCAAGATAAGTTAAGTCAACATCCAAGGTTGATTTTACAAAGTAATATCCAAACTGAAAATTTAAGACAAACATTACAACAATTGAATTATGAAATAATTGATGAAATAATAATGGAAGAAAAAGGCCATATTTATGAAATTGTTGTAGCAGAATATTCTACAGAATTAATAGAGCTATCATCTGATGAATTGAAATTCGGACCAAAATTGCTGAACAACAAAAATGAATATTTTATAAAAAAATGGCAAAGAGAGTTAGAAGCACTTTATCATATTAAATCGAAACTCAATACTGAACAACATCATCAACGTTTAGCTCAAATTAATGACGAAATTGCTGTAATTGAAAGGGTGTTATAGTAATGAAAATAGCTGATTTAATGACATTGTTAGATCATCATGTGCCATTTAGTACTGCTGAATCTTGGGATAATGTAGGATTGTTAATAGGTGATGAAGATGTTGAAGTTACTGGTGTTTTAACAGCATTAGACTGTACGTTGGAAGTAGTAAATGAAGCAATCGAAAAAGGTTATAATACTATTATTAGTCATCATCCTCTAATCTTTAAAGGCGTAACATCATTAAAAGCTAATGGTTATGGTTTGATCATTAGAAAACTAATTCAACATGACATTAATTTAATAGCGATGCATACAAATTTAGATGTAAATCCGTATGGTGTCAATATGATGTTGGCGAAGGCGATGGGTTTGAAGAACATTTCAATAATAAATAATCAACAAGATGTATACTATAAAGTTCAAACATATATACCTAAGGATAATGTTGGACCATTTAAAGATAAGCTTAGTGAAAATGGATTAGCGCAAGAAGGTAATTATGAATATTGTTTCTTTGAAAGTGAAGGAAGAGGGCAATTCAAACCAGTTGGTGAAGCTAATCCAACAATAGGACAAATTGATAAAATTGAATATGTAGATGAAGTTAAAATTGAATTTATGATAGATGCATATCAAAAGTCAAGGGCTGAGCAATTAATTAAACAATACCATCCATATGAAACACCGGTATTTGATTTTATTGAGATAAAACAAACATCCCTTTATGGACTTGGCGTTATGGCAGAAGTGGATAATCAAATGACATTGGAAGATTTCGCAGCTGATATTAAATCTAAATTAAATATCCCAAGTGTCCGTTTTGTTGGTGAGTCTAATCAGAAAATTAAACGTATTGCAATTATTGGTGGTTCAGGTATTGGATATGAATATCAAGCTGTCCAACAAGGCGCAGATGTCTTTGTTACAGGTGATATTAAACATCATGATGCCTTAGATGCTAAAATTCATGGTGTGAATTTAATTGATATTAATCATTACAGCGAATATGTGATGAAAGAAGGTTTAAAAGCGTTACTAATGAATTGGTTCAATACAGAAAAAATAAATTTAGATGTTGAAGCATCTACAATTAATACAGATCCATTTCAATATATTTAAACTAAAATCTCGGGATTTCTAAATTTTGAAATTTCGAGGTTTTAATATTTTTATTTAAAATAGCACATTTATACTTTATAATAGTAAAGATGAACATATAAGGAGGCCAAATCATGGCAAAACATCCATTCGAACAATTTAATCTAGAATCTAGTTTAATTGACGCTGTGAAAGACCTTAATTTTGAAAAACCAACTGAAATTCAGAATCGAATTATTCCAAGAATACTAAAGAGAACAAATTTAATTGGTCAATCTCAAACGGGTACAGGGAAATCTCATGCATTTTTATTACCATTAATGCAGTTAATTGATAGTGAAATAAAAGAACCACAAGCAATCGTAGTTGCACCAACAAGAGAACTTGCACAACAACTATACGATGCAGCGAACCATTTAAGCCAATTTAAAGCTGGTGTTTCAGTTAAAGTTTTTATTGGTGGTACAGATATAGAGAAAGATAGACAACGTTGTAATGCACAACCACAATTGATTATAGGCACCCCTACTAGAATTAATGACTTAGCTAAAACGGGACATTTACATGTGCACTTAGCATCATATTTAGTTATTGATGAAGCGGATCTTATGATTGACTTAGGATTAATTGAAGATGTAGATTACATTGCTGCAAGATTGGAAGATAATGCAAATATTGCGGTGTTTAGTGCTACAATCCCACAACAGTTACAACCATTTTTAAATAAATATTTAAGTCATCCAGAATATGTAGCTGTCGACAGTAAAAAACAAAATAAAAAGAACATCGAATTCTATTTAATACCTACTAAAGGTGCAGCTAAAGTTGAAAAGACTTTAAATTTAATTGATATACTAAATCCATACTTATGTATTATTTTCTGTAATAGTAGAGATAATGCAAATGATTTAGCACGTTCACTAAATGAAGCTGGTATTAAAGTTGGTATGATTCATGGTGGCTTAACGCCACGTGAACGTAAACAACAAATGAAACGTATACGTAATTTAGAATTCCAATACGTTATTGCCAGCGATTTAGCATCTCGTGGTATTGATATTGAAGGTGTTAGTCATGTCATCAATTTTGATGTGCCAAATGATATTGACTTCTTTACGCATAGAGTCGGACGAACTGGTCGTGGGAATTATAAAGGTGTAGCAATTACGCTTTATAGTCCTGATGAAGAACACAATATTTCATTAATAGAAGATCGCGGTTTTGTATTCAATACTGTTGATATTAAAGATGGTGAGTTAAAAGAAGTTAAAGCGCACAATCAGCGTCAAGCAAGAATGCGCAAAGATGACCATTTAACTAATCAAGTGAAGAACAAAGTTCGAAGTAAAATTAAAAACAAAGTTAAACCAGGTTATAAGAAGAAATTTAAACAAGAAGTTGAAAAAATGAAACGTCAAGAGCGTAAGCAATTTAGTAAGCAGCAAAATAGACAAAAACGTAAGCAAAACAAAAAAGGTTAGGTGTGTTTTATGTTATTAGGATCACATGTTTCAATGAGTGGTAAAAAGATGTTAGAAGGTTCTGCTATAGAAGCGCATGAATATGGTGAAACAACATTTATGATTTATACTGGTGCACCTCAAAACACGCGCCGTAAAAGTATTGAAGATTTAAATATAACTAAAGGTCATGAAGTGATGGAAAAATATGGTTTATCTAATATTGTTGTTCATGCACCATACATCATTAATATTGCAAATACAACCAAACCAGAAACGTTTAATCTTGGTGTAGATTTCTTGCAACAAGAAATTGAAAGAACGCAAGCTATAGGGGCTAAAGATATTGTATTACATCCAGGTGCGCATGTTGGAGCTGGTGTTGATGCCGGAATTAATAAGATTATTGAAGGATTAAATGAAGTTTTAACGAATGACAATAATGTACGTATTGCGCTTGAAACGATGGCAGGTAAAGGTACAGAGATTGGTCGCTCATTTGAAGAGTTAGCACGTATTATTGATGGAGTTCATAATAACGAACGTTTATCAGTATGTTTTGATACATGTCATACGCATGATGCTGGATATAATGTTAAAGAGGACTTTGATGGCGTATTAAATGAATTTGATAAAATCATTGGAGTCGACAGAATCAAAGTTGTTCATGTCAATGATTCTAAAAATGACCGTGGCGCTCAAAAAGACCGACATGAAAATATTGGCTTCGGTTACATTGGTTTTGATGCATTAAATTACATTGTGCATCATGATAGTTTTAAAGATATTCCGAAAATCTTAGAAACACCTTATGTTGGTGAAGATAAGAAAAATAAAAAACCGCCATATAAACTTGAAATTGAAATGTTAAAACAACAGCAATTTGACCCAGAATTAAAAAATAAGGTTATGCAACAATAAAATGATAATGCTCTCTTCAAGAAATGCGATAAATAAAACTTGAAGGGGGCATATCTCTTTATTTTGTCTAATTTTGAGTCGTAAACATTACTGTTTACATATGTTACTAGGAGTTGTATAGTTGAATGCGAGGTGAGAATACGATGACACCAGTCTTTGAATTGAAAAATGTCAATTACTACTATGATCATAAAAAAGTGTTAGAAAATATAAACATTAAAATAAATAAAGGTGAATTTTTAGCAATTGTTGGACCAAATGGTGCTGGTAAATCAACATTATTGAAGTTGATTCTAGGGTTATTACCTTTACAAAGTGGTGAGATTTTTGTTGAAGGTATTGATTTTAAAAATAAGAAAACATCAATTAAATTAAGCTATGTATCACAAAAAGCAAATGCCTTTAATTCAGGTTTCCCAGCAAGTGTTAAAGAAGTTGTTTTAAGCGGATTAACAAAGACAAAACGTCTTTTCCAAACATTTAATAGCAAAGATAATGAAAAAGTGATTAAAGTACTAGAAAGACTGAATATAAGTGATTTAATTCATAAAAATATAGCAGAATTATCAGGTGGTCAACAACAACGTGTAATGATTGCTCGAGCATTGATTTCAGAACCTGCAGTATTAGTACTTGATGAACCAACGAATGGTATTGATGCAAAACATGTAAGTGAATTTTATAATACTTTAGATCAATTAAAACAAGAAGGTATCACCATTATCTTAGTTACTCATGATATCGGTGTTGTAGCAGATACTGCTACTGAAGTAGCATGTTTAAATAAGCATTTGCATTTCCATGGTACAACTGATGAGTTTAAATCACTTGATGAAGTTGAAATTTCAAAAATTTATGGACATCCTGTACGTTTTGTCGATCATCAGCATAATCGAGAATGTTGTAATTAATAAAGATTTGAGTTTATTTAAAATGGAAAGGCGTGTCACAATTGATAGATGCATTATTGAATTTTGATTTTATGAGGTACTCTTTAATTAGTGGTATCTTGATAGGTTTTATTGCGCCTCTAATCGGTGCTTTTATCGTTGTTAGACGACTATCACTTATAGCTGATGCTCTAAGTCATGTAACTTTAGGTGGTATATCTTTCGGTATGTTTTTACTTACTATTATGCCAACACTAGTATTTATTAATCCAATGTGGTTTGGAATCTTATTCGCAATAGTAGGTGCGCTTCTAATTGAAAAATTAAGAACGTCATACACTGCTTACCAAGAAATTGCTATTCCAATTATAATGAGTGCTGGTATCGCCTTGAGTGCAATCTTCATTTCATTAGCTGATGGGTTCAATCAAGAAATTGTTGGATTGCTATTTGGCTCAATAAGCGCAGTGAATATAAGTGATTTAACAACGATTATTGTCATTGCCATCATAGTTGTTCTGTTTATTACATTGTTTTATAAAGAATTATTTATATTGTCATTTGATGAGGAATATAGTAAAGTCATTGGCATTCCTAAATGGATTCAATTTTTATTTATTGTTATTGTAGCGATGGTTATTTCTGCCTCAATGCGTGTTGTAGGGATACTGTTAGTAAGTGCGTTAATCACGTTACCAATTGCAATAAGTATGCGAATAACAAAAAGTTTTAAGCAATTGATATTACTAAGTGTATTTTTAGGTGAATTATCAGTAATATTAGGCTTAGTCCTAGCTTTCTATATGGACATTTCTCCGGGTGGTGTAATTGTAGTTCTACTTGTTATTTTACTTATGATTACAATGGCTTATCAGAAAATGCGAATGAAGTTTAAAAAGGGAGCTAATATCAATGAATACAAATGATGCTATTAAAATTTTAAAAGAGAACGGTTTAAAATATACAGATAAACGTAAAGATATGTTAGATATTTTTGTCGAAGAAGATAAGTATATAAACGCAAAGTATATACAACAAGTTATGGATGAAAATTATCCTGGAATTTCATTCGACACAATATATAGAAACCTGCACTTATTTAAAGATTTAGGAATTATTGAAAATACAGAACTTGATGGTGAAATGAAGTTTAGAATCGCTTGTACAAACCATCATCATCATCATTTTATCTGTGAAAAGTGTGGAGATACAAAGGTAATAGATTATTGTCCAATAGATCAGATAAAATTATCACTACCTGGTGTTAATATTCACAAACACAAACTTGAAGTTTATGGTGTATGTGAGTCTTGCCAAGATTAATATAAAGAAATGAGATTTATGCACATTTGGTCAGATGTATGCATAAATCTCATTTTTTAAATTATAGAAGATAAAGGTTCATTTCATACTCCGTTCGTATGATTTTATGGCAAATCTGTTAACTTTTTATATACAAAATGTTTAATTATTTTTGATTTGAGTTATATTAAATGAGTAGAGAAAATAATAAGTAGTAGAATTTAAGCAAATTCTTTGTTGAACCAGTCACTGCTTGTTATTATTTACTTACAGACATTTTAGGAGGATGATTATTTATGGCTTTTGAATTACCAAAATTACCATACGCATTTGATGCATTAGAACCACATTTTGACAAAGAAACTATGGAAATTCACCATGACAGACATCATAACACGTATGTTACGAAATTAAATGCTGCAGTAGAAGGTACAGATTTAGAATCTAAATCTATTGAAGAAATTGTTGCTAATTTAGACAGTGTACCAGCTAACATCCAAACTGCTGTACGTAATAATGGCGGTGGACATTTAAACCATTCATTATTCTGGGAGTTACTTTCACCAAACTCAGAAGAAAAAGGTACTGTAGTAGAAAAAATTAAAGAACAATGGGGTTCTTTAGAAGAATTTAAAAAAGAATTTGCTGACAAAGCAGCTGCACGCTTTGGTTCAGGTTGGGCTTGGTTAGTCGTAAACAATGGCCAGTTAGAAATTGTGACTACACCAAACCAAGATAATCCATTAACTGAGGGTAAAACACCTATTTTAGGTTTAGACGTATGGGAACACGCTTATTACCTAAAATATCAAAACAAACGCCCTGACTACATTGGCGCATTTTGGAATGTAGTTAACTGGGAAAAAGTTGACGAATTATATAATGCAACAAAATAAAGTATGATTACTTGTTCGGTCTCTTAAATGAGACCGTTATTTTTTTGTCAAAAAGATAGAAATAATTTCTAAATTCATATATGATTTAAAGTGAAAGACTTTGAATAGAGGTAGGTAGTTTTGTTAAAAAGACTAAAAGAAAAATCAAATGATGAAATCGTTCAAAATACAATTAACAAGAGAATTAACTTTATATTTGGTGTGATTGTATTTATTTTTGCAGTACTAGTACTACGTTTAGGTTATTTACAAATCGCACAAGGCTCACATTATAAACAAATTATAAAAAATGATGAAAACATTACAGTGAATGAGTCTGTGCCAAGAGGTCGTATTTTAGACAGAAATGGGAAAGTTTTAGTTGATAATGCTTCTAAAATGGCTATTACATATACTAGGGGTCGAAAAACAACACAATCGGAAATGTTGGATACGGCTGAAAAGTTATCAAAGCTAATCAAGATGGATACTAAGAAAATTACAGAACGTGATAAGAAAGATTTCTGGATTCAGTTGCATCCTAAAAAAGCAAAAGCAATGATGACAAAAGAACAAGCTATGTTAGCAGATGGAAGTATTAAACAAGATCAATATGATAAACAACTGTTATCGAAAATCGGAAAATCACAATTAGATGAATTGTCTTCTAAAGATTTACAAGTTTTAGCTATTTTTCGAGAGATGAATGCAGGAACAGTTTTAGATCCACAAATGATAAAAAATGAAGATGTCAGTGAAAAAGAGTATGCAGCAGTTTCTCAGCAACTTTCCAAATTACCAGGTGTTAACACGTCTATGGATTGGGATAGAAAATATCCATATGGCGATACTTTAAGAGGTATATTCGGAGATGTATCGACACCTGCTGAAGGTATTCCAAAAGAATTGACAGAACATTACTTATCCAAAGGATATTCACGCAATGATCGTGTTGGAAAATCTTACCTAGAATATCAATATGAAGATGTATTGCGTGGTAAGAAGAAAGAAATGAAATACACAACGGACAAATCTGGTAAAGTTACATCTTCAGAAGTGTTAAATCCTGGCGCTCGCGGTCAAGATTTGAAATTAACGATCGATATAGATCTTCAAAAAGAAGTAGAAGCATTATTAGATAAACAAATTAAGAAGCTTCGCAGTCAAGGTGCCAAAGATATGGATAATGCAATGATGGTTGTACAAAATCCTAAAAATGGAGACATTCTTGCGCTTGCCGGAAAGCAGATTAATAAGAGTGGTAAAATGACTGATTATGACATTGGTACGTTTACTTCTCAATTTGCGGTTGGATCTTCTGTAAAAGGTGGAACATTATTAGCCGGTTATCAGAATAAAGCTATCAAAGTTGGAGAAACAATGGTCGATGAACCATTACATTTCCAAGGTGGTTTGACAAAACGATCATACTTCAATAAAAACGGGCATGTAACTATTAATGATAAGCAAGCTTTGATGCATTCATCAAACGTATATATGTTTAAAACAGCATTAAAATTAGCGGGAGACCCTTATTATTCTGGTATGGCTTTACCTTCAGACATAAGTTCACCTGCCCAAAAGCTAAGAAGAGGATTAAATCAAGTAGGCTTAGGTGTGAAAACAGGGATAGATTTACCAAATGAAACAAGAGGTCAAATCGAACCATTAACAAATAATCCAGGTAATTATCTAGATTTATCAATTGGTCAATATGATACCTATACACCATTACAATTATCACAATATGTTTCAACTATAGCGAATGATGGTTATAGAATACAGCCACACATTGGATTAACGATTCATGAATCAACTAATAAAGATGAGGTTGGTCCACTCAAGAAGAAAATTAATGGCACTGTCTTGAACAAGGTTAATAATACTGAAAAGGAAATCAAACAAATTCAAGAAGGATTCAAAATGGCATTTAATGATAAAGATGGTACTGGATATGTTAGTTTTAAAGATACAGTAGTACCTACTGCTGGTAAAACGGGTACCGCAGAAGTGTTCCAAAACGGAGAGCCAAGAGTTAACTCTACTTATATAGGATACGCGCCAATTGATGATCCAAAATTAGCGTTTTCAATTGTATATACAAATCAGCCTGTACCACCACCATGGTTAACAGGTGGAGACTTAGGTAGAGATGTAATTAACTACTACTTTAAGCAGTTAGGTAAAGATGATAAAAATAAAGACAAAGACAAATAAAATTTAACCTGACGATTGTGTAGCGCATGGTTGTAAAATTTTAACTTTGCAAATATTATAGATGTTGGTATAATAATAAAGTCGTATTTAGAAATGATAAGGAGGAATAACCATGCGCGTAAACGTAACTTTAGCTTGTACGGAATGTGGTGACAGAAACTACATTACAACTAAGAACAAAAGAAATAATCCAGAACGTGTTGAAATGAAGAAATTCTGTTCACGTGAAAACAAACAAACTTTACACCGTGAAACAAAATAATCATTAAAATTAAATTTAAATTAACAATAAAAAAGGTGAAATCTCAAAATAAGAGGTTTCACCTTTTTAATTATGCACACGTATGAAATGATAAAAGATTTTCAATTGAAATAATAAATTTTAGAATTGTCGCATAATTCATCATGACAACATAATGACATGTATTGTTATTAACGATATAATAGAATTGAATAAAGTGGGTGATAATGTGACTAAAAATGAGATTAGAAAATACATTTTACATAAAATGAAGAATTTTAATAAAGCTGAAAAGCGAAAAGCAGACACATGGTTAAGAAATCAATTTTTTGCAACTGAAGAATACAAAGAAGCAAACGCAATTGCGCTAGTTCTTTCTTTTAATCATGAAGTAGATACTTTTTCTATTATTGAACAAGCCTTAATGGATCATAAACGTATTTTTGTACCGAAAATGGATTATTTAAATCATCAAATGACTTTTAAAGAGATATTTAATCTCAAAGATATTGATGTCGATAATAAGGGGATTTACTATCCAACTTCAAAAGGTGAAACAACGAATAACCTAGATTTAATTGTTGTTCCTGGTGTTGGATTTCAAGACGATGGATATAGAATTGGGTATGGTGGTGGCTATTACGACAGGTTTTTAGCTAATTATCAGACAAAGACAATAAGCTTATTATACGATTTTCAAATAACATCATTTGAACCGGAATCATTCGATCAACCAGTCGATAAATTGATTATATATCAAGCAGCATAGTGGAGGACTAAATGAACATAGACAAACAATTTTGGAAAACAATATATTATTGGATTAGGTACTTGAATTTTGATATTGTCAGTAGGGAAAAAGATGACCAAGAAATTTGGTTAGCCCATAAAAGAAAAAAACAAGTAGTCATTTTTAAACAACATATCAAGTCTACCCAAGAAATACGTTTTGACAAAGCGAAAGTGCTTGAACACAAAGATGAAATAGCAAATTTTATTTCTTTCGAACCACAAAGTTTTGAATTTTATTATTTTACAGAATCGGAATTTTCAGAAGAACAATTAAATGAAGTTTCGCCAATTAGAATTAAATTCAATGTTATAAGACACACAAAAGATTTGATAAAGCATATGCCGAATATATTTTTGGCTAGACTTATTTCAGAAGATAATGATAAAAAGACATATATGTTCTATAAACGCAAAGTATTAACCGATAACTTTTTAGATAAATATATGCAGAAATTTTCACCGGCAACATACACAATAATATTTGTAAATGTCTTAATATGGTTATGTATGATTTTATATTTAAATAATTTTTCGGATGTAAAATTATTAGATGTTGGCGGGTTAGTGCATTTTAATGTCGTACATGGTGAATGGTATCGAATTGTTACATCGATGTTTTTACATTTTAGTTTTGAACATATACTTATGAATATGCTTTCATTATTTATTTTTGGTAAAATAGTCGAAGCAATTATTGGTTCATGGCGGATGTTAACTGTATACTTTATTGCAGGGTTGTTTGGAAACTTTGTATCACTATCATTTAATACGACTACAATTTCAGTTGGGGCTAGTGGTGCTATATTTGGTCTGATTGGATCAATTTTTGCGATGATGTATGTTTCAAAAACATTTAACAAAAAAATGTTAGGACAGTTATTAATTGCATTAGTGATATTAGTTGGTGTTTCTCTGTTTATGTCAAATATAAATATTGTGGCGCATATTGGAGGATTCATTGGTGGTTTATTAATAACTTTAATTGGCTATTACTATAAAGTGAATCGTAATATTTTTTGGATTTTACTAATTGGTATGCTTGTTATATTTATTGCACTTCAAATTAGAATTTTTACAATTAAAGAAGATAATATTTATAATAAATTGATCAAAGATGATATGACTAGTGGTAATTATGATAATGCTCAAAATATTGCGAAGCAGACAATAAATAAAAATTATGCCGATGATCAAACATATTATTTAAGTGGTATGATTATGGCTACTATCAATTCTAAGTCCGAAGGTATGACAGAATGGGAGCGAGGACTTAGAATGTTTCCTAAATCAGGTTTATTAAATTTTGAGTTAGCGATAGCAAATCGTTCATTAAATGATGATGAAAAAGCATTAAAATATGTGCGTAAAGCATTAAATGCAGACCCTAAAAATACAGATTATATTAACTTAGAAAAAGAGTTGACTAAATCAAATGAGTCGAAAAATAAATAACTTTTATGATGTACAACAGTTATTGAAAAGTTACGGATTTCTAATATATTTTAAAAATCCAGAAGATATGTACGAAATGATTCAACAGGAGATTTCATCATTGTATCAATATGAACTGTTATCTAAGGAAGAATATTTGAAATGTACGTTGATAATTAATCAGAGAAGGAATGAACAGAAATGACAAAAATTATTTTAGCAGCTGATGTAGGCGGGACGACTTGTAAATTAGGTATTTTCACACCTGAATTAGAACAATTACATAAATGGTCTATTCACACTGATACATCTGATAGTACAGGATATACACTTTTGAAAGGAATTTATGATTCGTTTGTTGAAAAAGTAAATGAAAATAATTATAATTTTTCAAATGTACTTGGCGTAGGTATTGGTGTACCAGGTCCTGTTGACTTTGAAAAAGGTACAGTAAATGGAGCAGTAAACTTATATTGGCCAGAAAAAGTTAATGTACGTGAGATTTTTGAACAATTCGTTGATTGTCCAGTGTATGTAGATAATGATGCTAACATAGCTGCTTTAGGGGAGAAACACAAAGGTGCTGGTGAAGGTGCCGATGATGTTGTTGCCATCACACTTGGTACAGGTCTAGGTGGAGGAATTATTTCAAATGGTGAAATCGTACATGGTCATAATGGCTCTGGCGCAGAAATAGGTCATTTTAGAGCAGACTTCGATCAACGATTTAAATGTAATTGTGGTCGTTCTGGATGTATTGAAACAGTTGCTTCAGCGACAGGCGTTGTTAACTTAGTTAACTTCTACTATCCGAAGTTGACGTTTAGATCTTCTATATTAGAATTGATTAAAGAAAATAAGGTTACAGCAAAAGCTGTTTTTGATGCGGCAAAAGCTGGTGACCAATTCTGTATTTTCATTACTGAAAAGGTTGCAAACTATATTGGATATTTATGTAGTATTATTAGTGTTACAAGTAATCCGAAATATATCGTTCTAGGTGGAGGAATGTCTACTGCAGGACCTATTTTAATTGAAAATATTAAAACAGAATATCATAATTTAACATTTGCACCTGCTCAATTTGAAACTGAAATTGTACAAGCGAAATTAGGTAATGATGCAGGTATTACAGGAGCAGCAGGATTAATCAAGACCTATGTATTAGATAAAGAGGGGGTAAAATAATGGCTATTGTTGATGTGGTTGTTATTCCAGTTGGAACGGAAGGTCCGAGTGTTAGTAAATATATTGCAGATATTCAGAAAAAACTTCAAGAATATAAAGCAATGGGTAAAATTGATTTTCAATTAACACCAATGAATACTCTAATTGAAGGTGAATTAAGCGATGTATTAGAAGTTGTGCAAGTGATACATGAATTACCTTTTGATAAAGGTTTAAGTAGAGTTTGTACAAATATCCGTATTGATGACCGACGAGACAAATCTAGAAAAATGAATGATAAACTAACATCAGTACAAAAACATTTAGAAAATAGTGGTGAAAACCTATGAGGATTTCAAGCTTAACTTTAGGCTTAGTTGATACTAATACGTATTTCATCGAAAATGACAAAGCTGTTATTCTGATTGACCCTTCAGGTGAAAGTGAAAAAATTATTAAAAAATTAAACCAAATAAATAAACCGTTAAAAGCTATTTTATTAACACATGCACACTTTGATCATATCGGAGCAGTCGATGATATAGTTGATCGATTCGATGTCCCGGTTTATATGCATGAAGCAGAGTTTGATTTTCTAAAAGATCCCGTTAAAAATGGGGCAGATAAATTTAAGCAATATGGATTACCAATTATTACAAGTAAGGTAACTCCTGAAAAGTTAAACGAAGGTAGCACAGAAATAGAAGGATTTAAGTTTAATGTGTTACACACACCTGGACATTCACCAGGAAGTTTAACATATGTGTTCGATGAATTCGCAGTTGTTGGAGATACATTATTTAATAATGGAATCGGACGTACAGATTTATATAAAGGTGATTATGAAACGCTAGTTGATTCTATTCAAGATAAAATATTTGAATTAGAAGGCGATTTACCTTTATTCCCTGGACATGGTCCATATACGACGGTTGATGATGAACAATTAAATCCATTTTTACACGGTTAAATTGAAGTAATAAAAACACCTCCTACGTGATTATATGTAGGAGGTGTTTTTTTGAAGATTCTATTTCAAGAAATAATTAATAAAGCGATAGAAATGAAAGCGAGTGATGTACATTTTATTCCAGTTAAAAATGAAGTAAGTATTAAATTTAGAATTAATGATAACTTGGAGCAGTATGAACAAATTGGGAATAGCATTTATCAAAAGTTATTAGTTTATATGAAGTTTCAAGCTGGGCTTGATGTTTCTACACAGCAAGTCGCACAGAGCGGTCGATATAGTTACCTTTTCAATAAAATATATTTTTTGAGAATATCAACTTTACCATTGTCACTTGGCCAAGAAAGTTGTGTTATCAGAATTGTACCTCAATTTTTTCAACCACAGAAATCAACTTATAAATTCAATGATTTTAAACACCTCATGAATAAGAAACAAGGATTACTATTGTTTAGTGGACCAACTGGTTCAGGAAAGAGTACATTAATGTATCAAATGGTCTCATACGCGAATAAAGCCTTGAATTTAAATGTAATTTCTATAGAGGATCCTGTAGAGATGCAAATTCCTGGTATCGTCCAAATTAATGTGAATGATAAAGCTGGCATAAACTATGTAAATTCGTTTAAAGCTATTTTAAGATGTGATCCTGATGTTATTTTAATAGGTGAAATCAGAGATAAAGATGTTGCCAAGTGTGTTATACAGGCTAGTTTAAGTGGTCACCTTGTTCTGACTACATTGCATGCAACTGATTGTAAAGGTGCTATTTTAAGGCTATTAGAAATGGGCATTTCTGTACAAGAATTGATACAGGCAACTAACTTAATTATAAACCAACGACTTGTAACTACTATTAAGCAACAGCGACAATTAGTATGTGAAATTCTATCTCAGCAACAACTCCGATATTTCTTTTCCCATAATCATTCATTACCATCATCATTTAAGAACTTAGAAGATAAACTTGATGATATGACAAAAGCAGGTGTCATTTGTGAAACTACAATGCATAAATACATTTAAACTACATTCTAAGAAGCGACAATTAAGTAAGGCCCAACAAATCGACTTACTTTCAAATTTATGTAATTTGTTGAAATATGGTTTCACTCTGTATCAAAGTTTTTAATTTTTAAATCTTCAAATGACATATAAAAATAAGCAATTAGGTACCACCATTCTAAGTGAAATTTCAAATGGTGCACCATGCAATCAAATATTATCACTGATAGGTTATAGCGATACTATCGTCATGCAAGTATATTTGGCAGAAAGATTTGGCAATATTATAGACGTTCTAGAAGAAACCGTAAATTATATGAAAGTGAATAGAAAGTCAGAACAACGATTGTTAAAGACACTGCAATACCCCTTAATACTAGTTTCTATCTTTATTGCTATGATTATTATATTAAACCTCACAGTAATTCCACAGTTTCAACAATTATATACTTCTATGAATATTCAACTATCTTCTTTTCAAAAAACATTGTCTTTTTTCATTACCAGCTTACCTACTATAATTGTAGTAATGCTCATAATAGTATCTATGTTGGCTATTATTATGAAATTAATTTATAACAATTTAAATATGCTCAATAAGATAAACTTTGTGATGAAACTACCGCTAATATCAGGCTATTTCCAATTATTTAAAACTTATTTTGTAACTAATGAATTAGTGTTGTTTTATAAAAATGGTATTACACTTCAATCAATAGTAGACGTTTATATTAACCATAGTAGTGATCCATTTAGACAGTTTCTAGGTAAATACTTATTAACTTATTCAGAAATGGGATATGGTTTGCCTCAAATTTTAGAAAAACTAAAATGCTTTAAGCCTCAATTAATTAAGTTTGTGCTACAAGGTGAAAAGAGAGGGAAGCTAGAAGTAGAACTAAAGTTATATTCGCAAATATTAGTAAAACAAATAGAAGATAAAGCGATAAAACAGACTCAGTTTTTACAGCCTATTTTATTTTTGATTTTAGGTTTATTTATTGTCGCAATTTATTTAGTAATTATGTTACCAATGTTTCAAATGATGCAAAGTATAAAATAATGGAGGTTAATATATGTTTAAATTTCTTAAGAAAACTCAAGCGTTTACATTGATAGAGATGCTATTAGTGTTATTAATCATCAGTTTATTATTAATTTTAATCATTCCAAATATTGCTAAACAAACTGCTCACATACAATCAACAGGTTGTAATGCACAGGTAAAAATGGTTAATAGTCAAATTGAAGCGTATGCATTGAAACATAATAGAAATCCATCGTCTATTGAAGACTTAATTGCAGATGGTTTTATAAAAGAAGCACAAAAGACATGTAAATCAGGAGAGACAATCACAATTAGTAATGGAGAAGCAGTTGCAAATTAGAAAGCAGTCAGCATTTACTATGATTGAGATGCTTGTGGTAATGATGTTAATCAGTATATTTCTACTTTTGACAATGACATCTAAAGGATTAAGCAATCTTAGAGTAATAGATGATGAGGCAAATATCATTTCTTTTATTACTGAATTGAATTATATTAAGTCGCAAGCTATAGCAAATCAAGGATATATCAATGTTAGATTTTATGAAAACAGTGACACTATTAAAGTAATAGAGAATAATAAAATACGATTTCTAAAATTAAAAGTAGGCAAAATAATTAATGTTGCAAAAGTTGATATTATTGCCTTTGATAAAAAAGGGAATATCAATAAATTTGGTAGCATAACAATTTACAATAACAATTCAATTTATAGAATAATATTCCATATTGAAAAAGGAAGAATTCGTTATGAAAAGCTATAAGTGTAAAGGTTCATTCTTAATAGATAGTATGGCTGGATTTTTGCTAATTGGATTGATTACATTACTATTGATACCAATGATGAATCAAATGCAAGCGAGTATAAACCATAAACTACAAACAATTGATGCTTCTAAAGTAATTTTGACGACTGTATCTAAAATTAATAAAGAAGAACTTAAGAAGGGGGTAACTATAGGGAAGTATGATATTAAGCAAAGTGACCAACAAATTTGTGCTATTTCAAAAAATACCACTTCTTATCAAAAGACATGTATACAGTATTAATGTCAAAGCTTTTTCGCTCATTGAAATGTTAGTAGCGATGATGGTTATAAGTATAACTTTACTAATTGTTCCAGACTTAATTAGACTTAGTAAAACTTTTCTAATTGAAAGTAGGGATTTAACAACTGTAGATTTCGAATTTTTCTCAAGAGATATTCTAGATGATTTTAAAGGAGTAGATAGAAACGATATTGAAATTAGGCAACACCGTATCATTTTACATAAAGGTGAAGAAATGATCGAATACAAATTAATTAATAATAAAATTATTAAAGTTGTAAATGACAGAGGAAATATAACAATGATTAATAATGTTACAGCATTTACTGCAAATATCTACTATAAATCCATTATTAAAATAACGATAACAGTTAAAGTCGGTACAAATGTGCAGACTAAAACTATTTATGTATAACTTACTAGTATTTAAATGAGTACTATTAAAAAGGATGTGAAATAATTTATTAATTTTGATTTATATAAAGAAAAAGGATATGTTACGCCGTTCTTATTGATGCTAACAGCAATTTATTTTTCCATTTTCACTTTTTATATCAGTCAATATAGTTTAAAATTAAAGACATTATATAATATTGAAACTGACTATAACTATAAGATTGTTTTGTTATTGAAAGAAGGGAAAACGCATGAATCATGATAAATCACCAATAATTTTAATTGGTTTCATGGGTACCGGTAAATCTACGATTGGTAAATACGTTGCAGATGAGCAAAATTTATCATTTATTGATATAGATTCATATATCGAAGAGAAGTATAAGTTAACAATACCAGAAATATTTTGTAAACATGGTGAACAATATTTCAGGAATTTAGAGTTCACATGTTTGCAAGAATGTATTAACACTGCAGATATAATTGCTACTGGTGGTGGTATTATTGAGAGTGAAGAGGCATTTAATTTTTTGAAAAATCAAAAAAACATTATTTGGTTAGATTGTAATATTGATATTATATATAGTCGAATCAATGATGACCCACATCGACCTAATGCAAATAATAAGACAATCAAGCAGTTAAATGACTTGTATTGCTCGCGGAATTTAAGATATAATGAAATCGCATTCAAGAAATTTGATAGTCATTTGCTATCAATTTCAGAAATATATTATGAATTGCTAAATTTAATAAAAGCGAGTGATCAGTATTAGAGAGAATAGAGCGTTAAGACTCTATCGCCGAAGGTGCAAGTAATTTATTACGAAACTCTCAGGCAAAAGGATAATACTGTAACGCGTTCCTGAATTGGTGATTTATAAACAGGGTAGCGATTGCTATCCTGTTTTTATAATTTTAAGGGGGTATTTCAATGTCAAGTGATTTAAAACAAACACCTTTATATCAAAATTATGTTGATAGAGGTGCAAAAATTGTGGAATTCGGAGGATGGGCGATGCCTGTTCAATTTTCAAGTATTAAAGAGGAGCATAATGCTGTTCGATACGAAATTGGCCTGTTTGATGTTAGTCATATGGGTGAAATTGAAGTAACAGGTAAAGATGCTAGTCAGTTTGTGCAATATTTATTATCAAATGATACTGATAATTTAACTACTTCAAAAGCATTATATACTGCTTTATGTAATGAAGAAGGCGGTATTATTGATGATTTAGTAATATATAAATTAGCTGACGACAATTATTTATTAGTTGTTAATGCTGCTAATACTGAAAAAGATTTTAATTGGATTTTAAAACACAAAGAGAAATTTGATGTTGAAGTACAAAATGTATCAAACCAATATGGTCAATTAGCAATACAAGGACCAAAAGCTAGAGATTTAATTAATCAATTAGTTGATGAAGATGTAACTGAAATGAAAATGTTTGAATTTAAACAGGGTGTCAAATTATTTGGAGCAAACGTCATTTTATCTCAGTCAGGTTACACAGGTGAAGATGGGTTTGAAATTTATTGTAATATCGATGATACTGAAAAAATTTGGGATGGTTTATTAGAGTATAATGTTATGCCATGTGGGTTAGGCGCTCGTGATACATTAAGATTAGAGGCTGGATTGCCATTACATGGACAAGATTTAACTGAATCAATTACACCATATGAAGGTGGTATCGCTTTTGCAAGTAAACCATTAATTGATGCTGATTTTATTGGTAAATCTGTATTAAAAGATCAAAAAGAAAATGGTGCACCAAGAAGAACAGTGGGATTAGAATTACTTGAAAAAGGAATTGCAAGAACTGGTTATGAAGTTATGGATTTAGATGGAAATATTATTGGAGAAGTAACTTCAGGAACACAGTCTCCATCATCAGGAAAATCAATTGCACTTGCAATGATAAAAAGAGATGAGTTTGAAATGGGTAGAGAGTTGCTTGTTCAAGTTCGTAAGCGTCAATTAAAAGCGAAAATTGTTAAGAAAAATCAAATTGATAAATAATTAAAAAGGGGTGTGCATTGTGAGTCATCGTTATATACCTTTAACTGAAAAAGACAAGCAAGAAATGTTACAAACAATTGGTGCAAAATCTATAGGAGAATTATTCGGTGATGTACCAAGTGACATTTTATTAAATAGAGATTTAAATATTGCTGAAGGCGAAGCGGAAACAACGTTACTTAGAAGATTAAATCGCATTGCAAGCAAGAATATCACTAAAGAAACGCATACATCATTTTTGGGTGCTGGTGTTTATGATCATTACGCGCCATCAGTTGTGGATGCTATGATTTCAAGATCAGAATTTTACACAGCATATACGCCATATCAACCGGAAATTTCTCAAGGTGAATTACAAGCCATTTTTGAGTTCCAAACTTTAATTTGTGAATTAACAGATATGGATGTAGCAAATTCTTCTATGTATGATGGGATGACTAGCTTTGCTGAAGCATGTATCTTAGCATTTAGTCAAACAAAGAAAAATAAAATTGTAGTCTCAAAAGGTTTACATTATCAAGCATTACAAGTACTTCATACTTATGCTAAGACGCGTAAGGAATTCGAAGTAGTGGAAATCGATTTAGATGGCACTGTTACAGATTTGAAAAAATTAGAAGCAGCAGTGGATGATGAAACAGCAGCTGTTGCAGTACAATATCCAAACTTTTACGGTTCAATTGAAGATCTTGAAAAGATTCATAGCTTTATTGAAGATAAAAAAGCATTATTTATCGTATATGCAAATCCATTAGCATTGGGATTACTTACACCTCCAGGTTCATTTGGTGCAGATATTGTTGTAGGTGATACTCAGCCATTCGGAATTCCTGCTCAATTCGGTGGGCCACATTGTGGATATTTTGCAACGACGAAAAAGTTAATGCGTAAAGTGCCAGGTAGATTAGTCGGTCAAACACAAGATGATGAAGGTAATCGTGGCTTTGTATTAACATTACAAGCACGTGAACAACATATTCGACGCGATAAAGCGACATCTAATATTTGTTCTAACCAAGCATTAAATGCTTTAGCGTCATCAATTGCAATGTCAGCACTTGGTAAACAAGGTATCTATGATATTGCAGTTCAAAATATAGAACATGCTAACTATGCTAAACAACAATTTATTAAAAAAGGTTTTGAAGTATTAGATGGTACATCTTTCAATGAGTTTGTAGTCAAATTTGACAAACCAATTCAACAAGTTAACGAGGAATTAGTGAAGTACAATATTATCGGTGGTTTTGATTTAGGTGTTGTTTCAGACGACTTTAAAAATCACATGTTAATAGCTGTAACTGAATTAAGAACAAAAGATGAAATCGATACATTTGTAGAAAAGGCTGGTGAGTTAAATGACTAGTAAATCAAGTCCATTAATTTTTGAAAGATCTCGTGAAGGCAGATATGCATATTCATTACCAAAAAGTGATATTAAAACAAATTCTGTTGAGTCATTGTTAGATGATAAATTTATTCGTAAAAACAAAGCGGAGTTTCCTGAAGTTGCTGAACTAGACTTAGTACGTCATTATACTGAACTTTCAAATAAAAATTTCGGTGTAGACAACGGATTTTATCCATTGGGTTCATGTACGATGAAGTATAACCCTAAAATTAATGAAAAGGTTGCTAGAATACCAGGATTTAGTGAATCACATCCATTACAAGATGAAGATCAAGTTCAAGGTTCATTAGAAATTATTTATAGTTTGCAAGAAGAATTAAAAGAAATTACTGGTATGGATGAGGTGACATTACAACCAGCTGCTGGCGCACATGGTGAATGGACTGCATTGATGATATTTAAAGCTTACCATGAGAATAATGGTGAAGGTCATCGTGATGAAGTCATTGTGCCAGATTCTGCGCATGGTACGAATCCAGCCTCAGCTTCATTTGCAGGATTTAAATCAGTTACTGTAAAATCAAACGAACGTGGCGAAGTTGATATTGATGACTTGAAACGTGTTGTAAATGAAAATACAGCAGCTATTATGTTAACTAATCCAAACACTTTAGGTATTTTCGAAAAAAATATTATGGAAATCCGTGAAATCGTCCATAATGCTGGTGGTCTATTATATTATGATGGTGCGAATTTAAACGCTATTATGGACAAAGTTCGCCCAGGAGATATGGGATTTGATGCTGTTCATTTAAACTTGCATAAAACATTTACTGGTCCACATGGTGGTGGCGGTCCTGGTTCAGGTCCAGTCGGTGTAGTAAAAGAACTAGCAAGTTACTTACCAAAGCCAATGGTTATTAAAGATGGCGACAAATTTAAATATGATAATGACATTAAAAATTCTATCGGACGTGTAAAACCATTTTATGGTAACTTTGGTATTTACTTAAGAGCTTATACGTATATTCGAACTATGGGAGCAACTGGACTTAAAGAGGTTTCTGAAGCAGCGGTTCTTAATGCGAATTATATTAAAGCACGTTTATCTAAACACTTTGAAATACCTTATAAACAATATTGTAAACACGAGTTTGTGTTAAGTGGTGTGCGTCAAAAAGAATTTGGTGTACGTACTTTAGACATGGCTAAGCGATTATTAGATTTCGGTGTACATCCACCAACAATATACTTCCCATTAAATGTTGAAGAAGGTATGATGATTGAACCGACTGAGACAGAGTCTAAAGAAACACTTGATTATTTTATCGATACATTAATTAGTATTGCTGAAGAAGCTAAAAATGATCCTGATAAAGTGCTAGAAGCACCACATACAACTGTGATTGATCGATTAGACGAAGCTACAGCTGCTCGTAAACCAATATTAAAGTTTGAAAATCTTAAACAGGAAAAATAAAGTATTAAACACATATTCCGAGAATTATTATTCTAACTTTGTATGAAGATTTAAGGATAATGGTTTCAAAATCAATTGAAAAAGACAATTTCTATTTAAACAAGAAAACTAAACCGAAGTAATAACTCTTAGGGTTTGGTATTATTCTTTCATAGAAATTGTCTTTTCATTTTTTAGATTGCGGTAATTGAATCGTATTGAAAATGAGCTGAACTTTCTTTATTATGCTGAAACTAAGTTTAATGATCAGTGAAGCTAGAGAAATATAGTAACAGACTTTGTTAAAAAATTAAAATCTGAGTATTGTTATTGATGATCAATTAACACTCAGATTTTATTAAATCGTATATTAAATTTACAAAAACTATTTTTTAGACTTTATTTTTCCAGTCCATTTTTTATAGCCGCCTTTTAACATATAGATATCTGTATATCCATTCTTTTTCAAAATACGAGCGGCTCTATAGCTAGCAATCCCATTGGCATCACATAAGTATACCGGTTGATCTTTTCTTAATCCTTGGAATCGTTGCCTGAACATTGTCATAGGAATATTGCGAGACCCATTAATGTGACCGTAGTCATAGTCAACTTTCTCTCTAACATCGATGACTTGAGCTTTTCTAATCCCATTATGGAATTCATTTTGATCTAATTCTTTAACAGCTCGCTTGTTAAGAATTTGTTGAACAATCATATAAGCAATAATTGCTATAACTAAAATTATTGCGATGTACAAACTAGCACTCATCTTGCATCCTCCCTAATTAAACGATAATATAATTATAAGACTGTTAGGTCAAATTATCAAAATATTTCACTAAAGAATTGCAATTATTATTCATTTAGTTAAATTGATTAATTAGCGAATCAAATATTATACATTTTGCTGATAGGAGTTCTTGAATATGACTGAAACTTGGAATTTTATTAATACAGGAAGTAAAGACCCATATTATAATATGGCAATGGATGAAGCGTTATTAAATTTTGTCTCTAGAGGTGAAATTGATCCAGTTATACGTTTTTACACATGGAATCCTGCAACATTATCAATAGGGTATTTCCAAAGGCTACAAAAAGAAATTGATATTGATAAGGTTAAAGAGAAAGGTTTTGGTCTCGTAAGGCGTCAAACTGGTGGCCGTGGGGTGCTACATGATAAAGAGTTAACTTACAGTGTGATTGTGCCTGAATCGCATCCGAATATGCCTTCTACAGTTACAGAAGCGTACAGAGTGATTTCACAAGGATTATTAGAAGGATTTAAAAACTTAGGATTTGATACTTATTTTGCGGTACCTAAAACGCCTGAAGAGCGTCAAAAATTAAAACAACCTCGAAGTTCAGTGTGTTTTGATGCACCAAGTTGGTATGAGCTAGTTGTTGAAGGCCGTAAGATTGCTGGGAGTGCTCAAACGAGACAAAAGGGCGTAATCCTCCAACACGGTTCGATTTTACAAGATATTGATATTGATGAACTGTTTGATATGTTTATTTATAAAAATGAAAGATTAAAATTAAAAATGAAAGAGGCATTCGTTGAAAAAGCAGTTGCCATCAATGATATTTCAGATGAACACATTACTATTAGTCAAATGGAAGAAGCTTTCGAGAAAGGTTTTAAGAAAGGTTTAAATATAGAATTAAAGCCACTTGAATTAACAGAAGCTCAATTGGCAGAAGTGGAAGAATTAACTGAAAAATATCGTTCAGATGAATGGATGTTTAGAAAGTAGTTTTTAGAATAAAAAATGGAAGCACGTAGACTATTTTACCTACAAGTGCTTCCGTTTTTTTATCTATTTTCTTCTTTGATTTCTTTTATACTTACGCATTGCTTTGCGATATTTGCGTTGGTCTTCAGTTAAGATGAAGAAATAATAAATCAGATAAATAATACCAGCTATTACAGCAAAGCTGATTAACATTCTGACGATTGAAAAAATAAAGGCATCTAGATTCATTACTAATCCAATCGCAGCAATAATAAGTACAAGATAAAATATTATATTACGCATTAAAAGACTCCTATCATGATTTTGCATTTAAGTTTAATTTTGACAACGCTTGTTGTCCTTTTGTAAGTTGTTTTTTATCTTTATTTTGATAGCCATTTTTAATATCATCAAATGCATGATTCAAATCAGAGTTTAATTTATCGATATTTTTAGACGTTTTTTTATCATCATCACTAAGTGATAAACCATCGATAGCATCTTTGTATGAAGTGTGAGCACTTTGAATATCATTAGAAATTTGATTTAATTTCGATTGAACATTCTTATCGCCTTTGTTTTTACTTACATCTTTCTCAATATCGTTATAGGATTTCAAAGCTTTAGCAACTTTGTCGTAGTATGTTGATGTAACATTCATCAATTTAATTTTCGTATTATTAGATGCAGTTTTTTTACTGTTTTCTTTATCCTTTTCAAGCCCTTTAATTTTAGATTTAGAATCACTAATTTGTTGATTAAGTTCTTGAATATCTAGTTTGAGTTGATGATTATCTTCTCTTAAATCTGTTGTTTTTTCTTCTAATGGTGCTAAATTTTGTGATCCACATCCAGCTAACAATAATGTTGCGCCAACAATTGAAACCAATTTTTTCATTACTATCTCCCTAAAATCAATATCTATTATTTTTTATCCTTATTATGATATTATTTTAATGTATAAAGTTGAAATGCACAAACGTTTCACTAGGAGGTAATAAGATGAGCAGAATAACACAAGTGCATCGTATTTTAGAACAAAAACATTTAGATGCGATTATCATTCTTTCGGATTACAATAGAAGATATTTATCAGGTTTTACTGGTACCAGTGGAGCACTTATCATATCTAAAGATAAACAATATTTGATAACAGACTTTAGATATATTGATCAAGCAACTAAGCAGGCGCCAAATTATGAAATTATTAATCGTAAATCTACTATTATTGGTGAGATTAAAGAATTGCTACACCAAGAAAATTTTGAAAATGTAGGTTTTGAGGGGCATCATGTAAGTTATGATACATACCTTGAATTAAATAAAAGCCGTATATCATTAATAAGCATTTCTAATACTGTAGATAAAATTAGAGACGTCAAAGATGCTGACGAAATTGCTTTAATTCAAAAAGCAGCTAATATTGTTGATGAAACATATGAATATATTTTAACTGTTGTAAAAGCAGGCATGACTGAAAAAGAATTAAAGGCAATATTAGAAAGCAAAATGCTAGAATTAGGAGCAGATGGACCATCATTCGATACGATTGTAGCATCTGGTCATAGAGGTGCATTACCACATGGTGTTGCAAGTGATAAAATTATTGAAAAAGGCGACATGATTACATTAGATTTTGGCGCGTATTATAACGGCTATTGTTCAGATATTACTAGAACATTTGCTATTGGAGAACCAGATCCTAAACTGAAAGAAATATATCAAATAGTACTTGAATCTCAAATGAAAGCAATTAATGAGATTAGACCTGGCATGACTGGTGCAGAAGCTGATGCCATTTCAAGAAACTATTTAGAGTCAAAAGGGTATGGAAAAGAATTTGGACATTCACTAGGACATGGTATTGGTTTAGAAATCCATGAAGGGCCAATGCTGGCTCGTACGATACAAGATAAACTTCAAGTTAACAACTGTGTTACAGTAGAACCTGGTGTTTATATAGAAGGTTTGGGCGGTATAAGAATAGAAGATGATATTTTAATTACAGAAAATGGTTGTCAAGTCTTTACTAAATGCACAAAAGACCTTATAGTTTTAACATAAGCGTGTAAAATGAGGAGGAAACTGAATGATTTCGGTTAATGATTTTAAAACAGGTTTAACAATTTCTGTTGATAACGCTATTTGGAAAGTTATAGACTTCCAACATGTAAAGCCTGGTAAAGGTTCAGCATTCGTTCGTTCAAAATTACGTAATTTAAGAACTGGTGCAATTCAAGAGAAAACGTTTAGAGCTGGTGAAAAAGTTGAACCAGCAATGATTGAAAATCGTCGCATGCAATATTTATATGCTGACGGAGATAATCATGTATTTATGGATAATGAAAGCTTTGAACAAACAGAACTTTCAAGTGATTACTTAAAAGAAGAATTGAATTACTTAAAAGAAGGTATGGAAGTACAAATTCAAACATACGAAGGTGAAACTATCGGTGTTGAATTACCTAAAACTGTTGAATTAACAGTAACTGAAACAGAACCTGGTATTAAAGGTGATACTGCAACTGGTGCCACTAAATCGGCAACTGTTGAAACTGGTTATACATTAAATGTACCTTTATTTGTAAACGAAGGTGACGTTTTAATTATCAACACTGGTGATGGAAGCTACATTTCAAGAGGATA
Organism: Staphylococcus aureus; assembly: GCF_001027105.1. GTDB lineage: Bacteria > Bacillota > Bacilli > Staphylococcales > Staphylococcaceae > Staphylococcus > Staphylococcus aureus. Next base: position 1,566,933 of record NZ_CP011526.1, on the reverse strand, counting down.
ATCTCTAATTTGTTAACAAATAGCTTGTATTCACTATACTGATTTAACGTAAGATATTCTAAATAAGTCTCATAAAGCTATTGCCTAAAATGATTATAGGTTATATGCTGATATGAGGCTTTTTATTTTTAAAATAATTTTTAAAATATAAAACGAATCGTCTAATTGGTAGTGAAAAAACATAGACATGAGTAAAGGTATATATCTACATATCATATTGTTGAGGATAAAACATAATAGCTAATAAAAATAACATTGATATGTTTAACTGAATGCATAAAATTTTTAATCAAGAGTTAAGATGAGTCAATGTTAAGTAATAAATACACAAGTGTTTTTAATTTAAAATGTGGTTTTATTATAACTTTGGGATAGACTTATAATGTCGCCAGCAATATGAACATGCTTGAATTGAAGAGTTGTCTCAAGTAAAATAGACGGGTAGATGAAAACAAACTGAAGGAGTCAGTAATAATGAACTTTAAAGAAATCAAAGAATTAATTGAAATTCTGGATAAATCAACTTTAACGGAAATCAATATTGAAGATACTAAAGGCAAAGTGACGCTTAAGAAAGAAAAAGAAACTGAGATTATCACGCCACAAATCTCACAAATGCCAGTTGAAGCTGCGGCAATGCCTATGCCTCAAGCACAATCAACTGATAGCAATAAAACTGAAGCTCCAAAGCCAACTTCAGATAATCACAAAACAATTAATGCACCTATGGTAGGTACATTTTACAAATCGCCATCTCCAGACGAAGAAGCATATGTGCAAGTTGGGGACACTGTTTCAAATGAAACAACAGTGTGTATTTTAGAGGCAATGAAACTATTTAATGAAATTCAAGCAGAAATTTCAGGTGAAATTGTTGAAATCTTAGTAGAAGACGGACAAATGGTAGAGTATGGCCAACCGTTATTTAAGGTGAAATAATGAAAAAGGTTTTAATTGCAAACCGCGGTGAAATCGCAGTTAGGATTATTCGCGCTTGTCGTGATTTAGGCATCCAAACTGTTGCAATCTATTCTGAAGGGGATAAAGATGCGCTACATACTCAAATTGCTGATGAAGCATATTGCGTAGGTCCCACTTTGTCTAAAGATTCATATTTAAATATTCCGAACATCTTATCTATTGCAACTTCTACAGGTTGTGATGGCGTTCATCCGGGTTATGGCTTTTTAGCTGAAAATGCTGATTTTGCAGAATTATGCGAAGCATGCCAATTGAAGTTCATTGGACCAAGTTATCAATCTATCCAAAAAATGGGTATCAAAGATGTTGCTAAGGCAGAAATGATCAAAGCCAATGTTCCAGTTGTTCCTGGTAGTGACGGTTTAATGAAAGACGTCTCAGAAGCTAAGAAAATCGCCAAAAAAATTGGCTATCCGGTCATCATTAAAGCTACTGCTGGCGGTGGCGGAAAAGGTATCCGTGTTGCTCGTGATGAAAAAGAACTTGAAACTGGCTTCCGAATGACAGAACAAGAAGCTCAAACTGCATTTGGTAATGGTGGACTTTATATGGAGAAATTCATCGAAAACTTCCGCCATATTGAAATCCAAATTGTTGGGGACAGCTATGGTAATGTAATTCATTTAGGAGAACGTGATTGTACAATTCAAAGACGTATGCAGAAATTAGTGGAAGAAGCACCTTCCCCAATTTTAGATGATGAAACACGTCGTGAAATGGGAAATGCCGCAGTTCGTGCAGCGAAAGCTGTAAATTATGAAAATGCGGGAACAATTGAGTTTATATATGATTTAAATGATAATAAATTTTATTTTATGGAAATGAATACACGTATTCAAGTAGAACATCCTGTAACTGAAATGGTAACAGGAATTGATTTAGTTAAATTACAATTACAAGTTGCTATGGGTGACGTGTTACCGTATAAACAAGAAGATATTAAATTAACAGGACACGCAATTGAATTTAGAATTAATGCTGAAAATCCTTACAAGAACTTTATGCCATCACCAGGTAAAATTGAGCAATATCTTGCACCAGGTGGATATGGTGTTCGAATAGAGTCAGCATGTTATACTAATTATACGATACCGCCATATTATGATTCGATGGTAGCGAAATTAATCATACATGAACCGACACGAGATGAAGCGATTATGGCTGGCATTCGTGCACTAAGTGAATTTGTGGTTCTTGGTATTGATACAACTATTCCATTCCATATTAAATTATTGAATAACGATATATTTAGAAGCGGTAAATTTAATACAAACTTTTTAGAGCAAAATAGCATTATGAATGATGAAGGTTAATAGGAGGTCAATCCATGGTCAAAGTAACTGATTATTCAAATTCAAAATTAGGTAAAGTAGAAATAGCGCCAGAAGTGCTATCTGTTATTGCAAGTATAGCTACTTCGGAAGTCGAAGGCATCACTGGCCATTTTGCTGAATTAAAAGAAACAAATTTAGAAAAAGTTAGTCGTAAAAATTTAAGCCGTGATTTAAAAATCGAGAGTAAAGAAGATGGCATATATATAGATGTATATTGTGCATTAAAACATGGTGTTAATATTTCAAAAACTGCAAACAAAATTCAAACGTCAATTTTTAATTCAATTTCTAATATGACAGCGATAGAACCTAAGCAAATTAATATTCACATTACACAAATCGTTATTGAAAAGTAATGTCATACCTAATTCAGTAATTAAATAAAGAAAAATACAAACGTTTGAAGGAGTTAAAAATGAGTCGTAAAGAATCCCGAGTGCAAGCTTTTCAAACTTTATTTCAATTAGAAATGAAGGACAGTGATTTAACGATAAATGAAGCGATAAGCTTTATTAAAGACGATAATCCAGATTTAGACTTCGAATTTATTCATTGGCTAGTTTCTGGCGTTAAAGATCACGAACCTGTATTAGACGAGACAATTAGTCCTTATTTAAAAGATTGGACTATTGCACGTTTATTAAAAACGGATCGTATTATTTTAAGAATGGCAACATATGAAATATTACACAGTGATACACCTGCTAAAGTCGTAATGAATGAAGCAGTTGAATTAACAAAACAATTCAGTGATGATGATCATTATAAATTTATAAATGGTGTATTGAGTAATATAAAAAAATAAAATTGAGTGATGTTATATGTCAGATTATTTAAGTGTTTCAGCTTTAACGAAATATATTAAATATAAATTTGATCAAGATCCACATCTCCAATCTGTATTGATTAAAGGTGAGCTTTCAAATTTCAAAAAGCATTCAAGTGGTCATTTATACTTTAATGTGAAAGATAAAGAAAGCGTTATAAGTGCCATGATGTTCAAAGGTAGTGCTTCTAAATTAAACTTCGAACCTAAAGAAGGAGATGAAGTCTTATTAGAAGCACGTGTTTCTGTTTTTGAACGTCGTGGAAACTATCAAATTTATGTAAATAAAATGCAATTAGATGGTATAGGGAACTTATATCAAAAATTAGAAGCATTAAAGAAAAAATTAACTGAAGAAGGTTGTTTTGATAAAGCGAATAAGAAATCAATACCTAAGTTTCCTAAAAAAATTGCAGTTTTAACAGCGAGTACAGGTGCCGCAATTCGAGATATCCATTCAACGATAAATAGTCGTTTTCCATTAGCTGAACAAATACAAATTAGTACTTTGGTTCAAGGTGAAAAAGCAAAAGACGACATTATTGAAAAAATTGAATATGCAGATAGTTTAGGTGTAGATACCATTATTGTAGGTCGAGGCGGTGGATCCATAGAAGATTTATGGAATTTCAACGAAGAAGCTGTCGTCCGTGCAATATATAATTGTAAGACACCGATTATATCAGCAGTTGGTCATGAAACAGACTTTACATTAAGTGATTTTGCTGCAGACATCAGAGCTGCGACTCCAACTCAAGCTGCTGTTATTGCAACACCAGACCAATATGAATTGCTGCAACAAATACAGCAATATCAGTTTACATTGACTCGTTTCATCAAGAAACATTTAGAACAACAACGTAAACATGTTGAACATTTGTCATCGTATTACAAGTTTAAACAACCAACTTTATTGTATGATCAACAGATACAACGTCGAGATGATTTAGAAAAGAGACTGAAACAACAAATTCAGGCAACTTTTGAACAACAGAGACATCGATTAATGCTGTTGCAACAACGTTATAATTTAAAAGCATTACTAAGTAGTGTTAATCAAGAACAACAAAATAATCTTCAATTGACAAACCAACTTGTTAAATTATTGAATTCTAAGATATTAAGTTATAAAAATGATTTGAAAAATAAAGTAGAAAACTTAAACAATTTAAGTCCAACTAATACAATGTTGCGTGGATATGCAATTGTTAATAAAAAAGACGAAGTCATTACGAGTACTAAAGATTTAACAGAAAATGATCAATTGACGTTAACAATGAAAGATGGCTTAGTAGATGCAAAAGTTACGAAAGTAAGGTGTAATAATGACTAAAGAAACGCAAAGTTTTGAAGAAATGATGCAAGAATTAGAGCAAATTGTTCAAAAATTAGATAATGAAACAGTATCTTTAGAGGAATCATTAGATTTATATCAACGTGGTATGAAACTATCAGCAGCTTGTGACACAACTTTAAAAAATGCCGAAAAAAAGGTGAATGACTTAATAAAAGAAGAAGCTGAGGATGTAAAAAATGACGAATCTACCGATGAATAAATTAATAGATGAAGTCAATAATGAATTATCGGTTGCGATAAATAAATCAGTAATGGATACTCAGCTAGAAGAAAGTATGTTGTATTCATTAAATGCTGGAGGTAAACGCATCCGACCAGTTCTGTTATTACTCACTTTAGATTCACTAAATACCGAGTATGAGTTAGGTATGAAGAGCGCAATTGCACTAGAAATGATTCATACATATTCACTTATTCATGATGACCTACCAGCGATGGATAATGATGATTATCGACGAGGAAAATTAACAAATCATAAAGTATATGGTGAGTGGACTGCGATATTAGCAGGTGATGCTTTATTAACTAAAGCATTTGAACTTATTTCAAGTGATGATAGATTAACTGATGAAGTAAAAATAAAAGTTCTACAACGGCTGTCAATAGCAAGTGGTCATGTTGGAATGGTCGGCGGTCAAATGTTAGATATGCAAAGCGAAGGCCAACCAATTGATCTTGAAACTTTGGAAATGATACACAAAACAAAAACAGGAGCATTATTAACTTTTGCGGTTATGAGTGCAGCAGATATCGCTAATGTCGATGATACAACTAAAGAACATTTAGAAAGTTATAGTTATCATTTAGGTATGATGTTCCAGATTAAAGATGATTTATTAGACTGCTATGGTGATGAAGCAAAGTTAGGTAAAAAAGTGGGCAGCGATCTTGAAAATAATAAAAGTACGTACGTGAGTTTATTAGGGAAAGATGGCGCAGAAGATAAATTGACTTATCATAGAGACGCAGCAGTGGATGAACTAACGCAAATTGATGAACAATTCAATACAAAACACTTATTAGAAATCGTTGATTTATTTTATAGCAGGGATCACTAAAAGCAAATATATCGATTAGCAACAATTGTAAAGTTTGAAATGTCTCAAAAGGCATATTCAACTGACGTTGTTTGTTAATCGATTTTTCTCATGTTGAAACTTAAAATTATGTTGAAGACTTTCATTTAAAAAATAGAATTTTCAATTTCTATACGACAATATTCGTATCTGTGATATCAATGTGATTTTAATTAAATATGTTCAAACAATTGACGCTTATTAAATCTAATAATTAGCAAGTTTATTACACATATATTCATTTTTATACATATTTTAAGCAATTGTTATGCGTAATATGAAAAATATTTATAAATAGATAACCAAGATAGATAAACCATGTTTACCCTTTTTACGTAAAGGTGTTTAGTAGTCGTAAATCAGTGCATGTGTTAAAATAAATGTATAAATATTCGTAATCAGAGGTGTTTACTGTGCCCAAAAAATCGGTTAGGCATATAAAAATTAGAGAAATTATTTCAAATGAACAGATAGAGACACAAGATGAATTAGTTAAACGATTAAACGATTATGATTTAAATGTCACTCAAGCAACTGTTTCTCGTGATATTAAAGAACTACAACTTATTAAAGTACCTATACCTTCAGGTCAATATGTTTATAGTTTACCAAATGATAGAAAATTCCATCCTTTAGAAAAATTGGGACGTTATTTAATGGATTCCTTTGTTAATATAGATGGTACTGATAATTTACTTGTTCTAAAAACATTACCTGGTAATGCACAATCTATTGGAGCTATATTAGACCAAATCAATTGGGAAGAAGTACTAGGCACAATTTGTGGTGATGATACTTGTTTAATTATTTGTCGAAGCAAAGAGGCAAGTGATGAAATCAAGTCAAGAATTTTCAATTTGTTATAAGGATGCGATGAGTTTATGTTACAAACCTTATCAATCAAGCAATTTGCTATTATTGAAGAATTAGAAATTCAATTTTCTGATGGTTTAACTGTTTTAAGTGGTGAAACGGGTTCAGGTAAGTCAATTATTATAGATGCAATTGGACAATTAATTGGAATGAGAGCTTCATCTGATTTTGTAAGACATGGTGAAAAAAAGGCTGTCATCGAAGGTATATTTGATATTGACGAGAGTAAAGATGCTATACATATATTGAAAAATATGGATATTGATGTAGATGAAGATTTTTTATTAGTTAAACGGGAAATTTTCAGCTCTGGTAAAAGTCTTTGTAAAATTAATAATCAAACAGTTACTTTACAAGATTTACGAAAAGTTATGCAAGAATTATTAGATATTCATGGCCAACATGAAACGCAGTCTTTGTTGAAACAAAAATACCATTTAACATTATTGGATAATTACGCAGAATCACGTTATCAAGATTTGTTGGATAAATATCACCAAACTTTTCAAAATTATAAAGCCAAAAAGCAAGAGTTAGAAGATATAGAATCAGCAGACCAAGCATTGCTACAGCGTTTAGATTTAATGAAATTCCAATTAGAAGAATTGTCTGAAGCACATCTAAAAGAAGGCGAAATAGAGCAACTTGAAATAGATATTAAACGCATTCAAAACTCTGAAAAATTAAGCTTAGCGCTTAATAACGCATATATGACATTAACGGATGAAAATGCTATCACTGATCGTTTATATGAACTAAGCAACCATTTGTTAACAATAAACGATATAGTTCCAAACAAATATGACAAATTAAAAGAAGATATTGATCAATTTTACTACATTTTAGAAGATGCAAAACATGAGTTATATGATGAAATGGCTAATACAGAATTCGACGAACAAGTGTTAAACGAGTATGAATCTCGTATGAATTTGCTGAATAATTTAAAACGTAAATATGGAAAAGATATTTCAGAATTAATCGCATATCAAGAAAAGCTTAATAATGAAATCAATAAAATTGAAAACTATGAACAAAGTACATCGCAGTTACGAGAAGAAATAAATGCATTGTATAATCAAGTTATAGAGGTTGGACAAGCGTTATCAAAGCAGCGTCGTATAGTCGCTAGGGAGTTAAGAGACCACATTGTATCGGAAATTCAAAACTTACAAATGAAAGACGCAAATCTTGAGATTTCATTTAAAAAATTAGAAGAACCGAATATTGATGGAATCGAATTTGTAGAATTTTTAATCAGTCCAAATAAAGGGGAACCATTAAAAAGTTTAAATAAAATTGCGTCAGGTGGAGAACTTTCTAGAATTATGTTAGCGTTAAAAAGTATTTTTGTTAAATCGAGAGGTCAAACTGCAATTTTATTCGATGAGGTTGACTCAGGTGTATCTGGACAAGCTGCACAAAAAATGGCAGAGAAAATGCGAGATATAGCAGAATATATACAAGTTATTTGTATCTCTCACTTACCACAAGTTGCATCGATGAGCGACCATCATTTATTAATTTCGAAATCATCAAAAGATGATCGTACAACAACACAAGTTCAAGAGTTAATTAGCGATGATAAAGTAGATGAAATTGCACGAATGATTTCAGGTGCAAGTGTTACTGATTTAACTCGAGAAAATGCAAGAGAAATGATACAACACAATCAAAGACGTAGATAATTTCCAAAGTGTGTTGAATACTCATTTATGGATTTATTTATGTGCATTCAAACTAAATAGACAATCATGTAAAATAGGTAATTAATGGACATGAAAACTATGTATTAATAAATTTTCAATGGATATATATCATTAGTTAGGAGTAAGAACATGTCAGAGAAACAATATGATTTAGTCGTTCTCGGTGGAGGTACTGCAGGATATGTTGCTGCGATACGTGCGTCTCAATTAGGTAAAAAAGTGGCAATAGTAGAACGACAACTATTAGGAGGTACTTGTCTCCATAAAGGTTGTATTCCTACTAAATCGCTGCTTAAATCTGCTGAAGTATTTCAAACAGTAAAACAGGCAGCAATGTTTGGCGTTGATGTCAAAGATGCTAATGTTAATTTTGAAAATATGTTGGCACGAAAAGAAGACATTATTAATCAAATGTATCAAGGTGTAAAGCATTTAATGCAACACAATCACATTGACATTTATAATGGCACGGGACGTATTCTAGGTACATCTATATTTTCACCTCAAAGTGGCACAATTTCTGTCGAATATGAAGATGGTGAATCAGACTTATTACCCAACCAATTTGTATTAATTGCAACTGGTTCTTCGCCTGCAGAGTTGCCATTCTTATCATTTGATCATGATAAAATTTTATCTAGCGATGATATATTATCATTAAAGACGTTACCATCAAGTATTGGTATTATTGGTGGTGGTGTTATCGGAATGGAATTTGCATCATTGATGATAGATTTAGGTGTTGACGTAACAGTTATAGAAGCAGGTGAAAGAATTTTACCAACTGAAAGTAAACAAGCTTCACAACTATTAAAAAAATCATTGTCAGCACGTGGTGTTAAATTCTATGAGGGAATAAAACTTTCTGAAAATGATATAAATGTTAACGAAGATGGTGTTACGTTTGAAATTTCCTCAGACATAATTAAAGTAGATAAAGTGTTGCTATCGATTGGTAGAAAACCTAACACATCAGATATTGGTTTAAACAACACTAAAATAAAACTTTCAACATCAGGACATATTTTAACGAACGAATTTCAACAAACTGAAGATAAACATATTTATGCAGCTGGTGATTGTATAGGAAAATTACAATTGGCACATGTTGGATCAAAAGAAGGTGTTGTGGCTGTTGATCATATGTTTGAGGGGAACCCAATCCCAGTAAACTATAACATGATGCCTAAGTGTATTTATTCACAACCTGAAATTGCTTCTATCGGTTTAAACATTGAACAAGCAAAGGCAGAGGGAATGAAAGTTAAAAGTTTTAAAGTACCATTTAAAGCAATTGGTAAAGCAGTGATTGATAGCCATGACACAAACGAAGGGTATAGCGAAATGGTGATTGATCAATCAACTGAAGAAATTGTGGGTATTAATATGATTGGTCCACATGTAACAGAATTGATTAATGAGGCATCACTGTTACAGTTCATGAATGGCTCGGCATTAGAATTAGGACTAACAACACACGCACATCCTTCCATCTCTGAAGTGTTGATGGAATTAGGATTGAAAGCAGAAAGTAGAGCTATTCACGTATAAATAGGAGGATTTAACATGATTGATTATAAATCATTAGGCCTTAGCGAAGAAGACCTAAAAGTAATATATAAATGGATGGATTTAGGTAGAAAAATAGATGAAAGACTGTGGTTATTGAACCGTGCAGGTAAAATTCCATTTGTTGTAAGTGGTCAAGGACAAGAAGCAACTCAGATTGGGATGGCATACGCATTAGAAGAAGGTGATATTACAGCGCCTTATTATAGAGATCTAGCTTTCGTTACTTATATGGGTATCTCAGCGTATGATACGTTTTTATCAGCGTTTGGAAAGAAAGACGATGTTAACTCTGGTGGAAAACAAATGCCATCACACTTTAGTAGTAGAGCTAAGAATATTTTGTCTCAAAGTTCACCGGTAGCAACTCAAATACCCCATGCTGTTGGTGCTGCTTTAGCTTTAAAAATGGATGGTAAGAAGAAAATTGCAACAGCAACTGTTGGTGAAGGTAGCTCAAACCAAGGTGACTTCCATGAAGGTTTAAACTTCGCGGGTGTACACAAACTTCCTTTTGTATGTGTCATTATAAATAATAAATATGCAATTTCAGTACCTGATTCATTACAATACGCAGCTGAAAAATTATCGGATAGAGCACTTGGTTACGGTATACATGGTGAACAAGTAGATGGTAATGATCCATTAGCAATGTATAAAGCGATGAAAGAAGCAAGAGATCGAGCTATTTCTGGTCAAGGTTCAACTTTGATTGAAGCAGTAACAAGTCGTATGACAGCTCATTCATCAGATGATGACGACCAATATCGTACGAAAGAAGAGCGTGAAACGCTTAAAAAAGCAGACTGCAATGAAAAGTTCAAAAAAGAGTTGCTTTCAGCTGGCATTATCGATGATGCTTGGTTGGCAGAAATAGAAGCGGAGCATAAAGACATCATCAATAAAGCGACAAAGGCTGCTGAAGACGCGCCATATCCAAGTGTCGAAGAAGCCTATGCATTTGTGTACGAAGAAGGGAGTCTTAACTAATGGCTAAATTATCTTATTTAGAGGCGATACGCCAGGCACAAGACTTAGCATTACAACAAAATAAAGATGTGTTTATTCTTGGTGAAGATGTTGGTAGAAAAGGTGGCGTATTTGGTACTACTCAAGGACTGCAACAAAAATATGGTGAAGACAGAGTTATCGATACGCCATTAGCTGAGTCAAATATTGTTGGAACTGCCATTGGTGCAGCTATGGTAGGTAAAAGACCAATTGCAGAAATTCAATTTGCAGATTTTATTTTACCTGCGACAAATCAAATTATTAGTGAAGCTGCGAAAATGCGTTATCGTTCAAATAATGATTGGCAATGCCCATTAACGATTCGTGCACCATTTGGTGGCGGTGTTCACGGAGGACTATATCATTCACAAAGTATTGAAAGTATATTTGCTTCATCGCCAGGTTTAACAATTGTTATTCCTTCCACACCGTATGATGCTAAAGGGCTTTTATTATCATCTATCGAATCAAATGATCCAGTATTGTACTTTGAGCATAAAAAAGCTTATCGTTTCTTAAAGGAAGAAGTGCCAGAAGAATATTACACTGTACCTTTAGGAAAAGCAGATGTGAAACGTGAAGGTGAAGATTTAACAGTATTTTGTTATGGATTAATGGTCAATTATTGTTTACAAGCAGCGGATATTTTAGCTGCAGACGGTATCAATGTTGAAGTCGTTGATTTACGAACTGTTTATCCATTAGATAAAGAAACAATTATTGATCGTGCTAAACATACAGGTAAAGTTTTACTTGTAACTGAAGATAATTTAGAAGGTAGTATTATGTCAGAAGTGTCAGCGATTATTGCAGAGCATTGCTTGTTCGATTTAGATGCACCAATCATGCGTTTAGCTGCTCCAGATGTACCATCTATGCCATTTTCTCCTGTATTAGAAAATGAAATTATGATGAATCCAGAAAAAATCTTAAATAAAATGCGTGAATTAGCAGAATTCTAGGGAGGGAAAGTCATGGAAATAACAATGCCTAAGTTAGGTGAGAGTGTTCATGAAGGCACCATTGAACAATGGTTAGTTTCTGTTGGTGATCATATTGATGAATATGAACCATTATGTGAAGTTATTACAGATAAAGTGACAGCTGAAGTCCCTTCCACGATATCAGGAACAATTACAGAAATTTTAGTTGAAGCGGGGCAGACAGTAGCTATTGATACAATTATCTGTAAAATTGAAACTGCTGATGAAAAGACAAATGAAACAACTGAAGAGATACAAGCAAAAGTGGATGAGCATACTCAGAAATCTACTAAAAAAGCTAGTGCAACAGTGGAACAGACATCTACTGCTAAACAAAATCAACCACGTAATAATGGTCGCTTTTCACCTGTTGTATTTAAACTCGCTTCAGAGCATGACATTGATTTATCACAAGTTGTAGGTAGTGGATTTGAAGGTCGTGTAACTAAGAAGGATATAATGTCAGTTATTGAAAATGGTGGTACCACAGCTCAATCTGACAAACAAGTTCAAACAAAATCAACATCAGTAGATACATCAAGTAACCAATCATCTGAAGACAATAGTGAAAACAGCACAATACCAGTAAATGGTGTGCGTAAAGCAATTGCGCAAAATATGGTTAATAGTGTAACAGAGATTCCACATGCATGGATGATGATTGAAGTAGATGCTACAAATCTTGTGAATACGAGAAATCATTATAAAAACAGCTTTAAAAATAAAGAAGGATATAATCTAACGTTCTTTGCTTTCTTTGTAAAAGCTGTAGCAGATGCTTTAAAAGCATATCCTTTATTAAATAGTAGCTGGCAAGGAAATGAAATTGTCTTACATAAAGACATTAATATTTCAATTGCTGTTGCTGATGAAAATAAATTATACGTACCTGTGATTAAGCATGCAGACGAAAAGTCAATCAAAGGTATAGCTAGAGAAATTAATACTTTAGCAACGAAAGCGCGTAATAAGCAATTGACAGCTGAAGATATGCAGGGCGGTACATTTACGGTAAATAATACTGGTACATTTGGTTCAGTATCATCAATGGGTATTATAAATCATCCACAAGCAGCGATTTTACAAGTAGAATCAATCGTTAAAAAGCCAGTAGTAATTAATGATATGATTGCAATTCGTAACATGGTTAATTTATGTATTTCAATTGATCATCGTATTTTAGATGGTTTACAAACAGGTAAATTTATGAATCATATTAAACAGCGTATCGAACAGTATACTTTAGAAAATACAAATATATATTAGTGATAACATAGATGCATCTATCGACAACTTGTTTTATCTTGTTCTTGTCGATGGATGTATTATTTTTTGGCACTAAAATATGTGCAATATATTCAAAAAAGATAAAGAACAATAATCAACATGGTTGAATGCATTTTTGCAGTAAAGTCAAAATAAGACATCATACTTGAAACATATTAATGAAAACATGTGAACAAATTAGTTACCATGATTTTAAGCACAATAATGTTTGGTATATTGTTAAAATTGTGTCTAAATATAGGTGTGATTCAGATTAGTTTATTGAACAATATGTTATTAATTAGTAGAATGAGGATAGTTTAAATATAAAGGGATAGGTGATTGAACTTATGGACATGAATTTCGATTTATACATGAACGGTGTTGTAGAACAAGCAAGGAATGAAATTGAATCTGCGGGATATGAGCAATTAACTACTGCAGAAGATGTTGACAAAGTTCTTAAACAAGATGGTACAACACTAGTTATGATCAATTCTGTATGTGGTTGTGCAGGTGGTATCGCAAGACCAGCAGCATCACATGCTTTACATTATGACGTATTACCTGATCGTCTAGTGACAGTATTTGCTGGACAAGATAAAGAAGCGACACAAAGAGCGCGTGAATACTTCGAAGGTTATGCGCCTTCAAGTCCGTCATTTGCATTAGTAAAAGATGGAAAGATTACAGAAATGATTGAAAGACATCAAATCGAAGGTCATGATGTGATGAACGTAATTAATCAATTACAAACATTATTCAATAAATATTGTGAAGAAAGATAAGAGGCGCTAACCCATGTTAAAGTTAAATCCTTACAAGATTGGATTTAGAACAATAAAAACAGCAGTGGGTATGACTTTAGGTGTAATTATTAGTAAGCTGTTAGGTTTAGATAATTATGCTTCAAGCGCCATATTAGTCGTATTATGTATTAAACATACAAAAGTACATTCGCTACAAGCGATTATTTCAAGATTAGTATCATGTTTTTTAGTATTGTTTTTAGGTTCAGCAATATTTAGTTTATTAGGTCAGAGTCCAATTGTACTCGGTATTATCGTATTGTTATTTATACCATTAACTGTCGTATTAAAAGTACAAGAAGGTGTCATTACGAGTTGCGTTATATTACTTCATGTTTTTAATGCAAAATCAATTGATGCACATTTAATTGTTAATGAAACATTATTACTGTTAATTGGACTAAGCATTGCATTTACAATGAATTTAATGATGCCAAGTTTAGACAAACAACTAGACGAATACAAATGTAAAATTGAGCAACAAATTGCTGATATTTTTAGTAAATATAGTTATATTTGTGAAAAATATGAAGATACCATTGCGATTGAATTTGAAGTGTTACTTTTAAATATTAAAAAGGCGAAGTCTATCGCGTTCCGAGATGTTAAAAATCATTTTGTTAGAAACGAAAATTCATACTATCATTATTTTGATATGCGAGAAGAGCAAGTGGAATTGTTAATGAGAATGAAACCGCTCATCGAAAGTATCTGTCATAAAGATCCGCTTTTAAATGATGTTGCGTCACTGCTGAAAGAAATTGGTCTAAATGTGAATAGTAATGACTATACAGCAATGCGTTTACACAATTTGTATGAGACGCGTTTGAAATTGGATGAACTGCCATTGCCAACAACACACAAAGCGCTTAACTCGAGAGCAAGTATTATTCAAATATTAAATGAATTAGAAGAATATTTACAAATCAAATCGCAATTTGGTTCATTGAAAATGCATAGTGAAGTAGCTTAAAAAATAATCCATCCGTATGACCCATGTTTGAAAGTAATCGTTGCAATACGATAACTTATTAATACATGCGTTTATAATGGATGGATTTTTAATTGTATGATTTTGTATAGGTAGTTGAGATATAGTTTATAAAATTGGAATGATACTCGTTAATAACAATGCTAATACAACTGATACAAGCATAACGATAATGATAATTCTTAAAACTTTATTTTGCATTTTGTGTGCCTCCAAATGAATAACCTTTGTATTAATAATTACGACATAAGATATAAAACTTTTAACTTGAGACGATATAACTAGCAATCATCATAAAGGAATATAATAAAAAACATGAGTAAGTTTGCTTATGTCATTTTCCTCATTATACGATATCTTTGAAAAATCAATCAATATATTTTTGACAAAGCTTAGTTTGAGTTACAATAATTATATATAATAAATTGAAAATAATATGACACAATTTACAAACCTGATAAATCTGTGTAACGTCAATTACTGTAACATTTTATTTCATCAATTTTTACCGTTTGGCGTACATGAAAATTTTGATAAAAGGGGTTCCATTATGATTAATGAGCAAAGATTACTTAATACGTTTTTTGAACTTGTACAAATCGATTCTGAGACAGGGAATGAATCAACAATCCAACCTATTTTAAAAGAAAAATTCATAGCATTAGGGTTAGATGTTAAAGAAGATGAAGCGGCTAAACATCCTAAATTAGGTGCCAATAATCTAGTGTGTACAATGAATAGTACTATCGAAGAAGGCGAAGTACCTAAATTATATTTGACGAGCCATATGGATACTGTTGTACCCGCAATTAATGTAAAGCCAATTGTAAAAGATGACGGCTACATATACTCTGATGGTACGACTATTCTAGGTGCAGATGATAAAGCAGGATTAGCAGCGATGCTTGAAGTTTTGCAAGTGATAAAGGAACAACAAATCCCACATGGACAAATTCAATTTGTGATTACTGTTGGAGAAGAATCAGGTTTAATTGGTGCTAAAGAATTAAATTCAGAGTTGTTGGACGCGGACTTTGGTTATGCTATTGATGCAAGTGCTGATGTCGGTACTACGGTTGTAGGTGCACCGACGCAAATGTTAATTTCAGCTAAAATTTTTGGCAAAACGGCTCATGCAAGTACGCCAAAAGAGGGTGTTAGTGCTATTAATATTGCGGCGAAAGCAATTAGTCGAATGAAATTAGGACAAGTTGATGAAATAACTACTGCCAATATTGGTAAGTTTCATGGCGGTTCAGCTACGAATATTGTTGCAGATGAAGTCATTTTAGAAGCAGAGGCACGTTCTCACGATCCAGAAAGAATAAAAACACAAGTCAAACATATGACTGATGTGTTTGAAACTACTGCATCAGAATTAGGTGGGAAAGCAGTAGTTACAGTGGAGCAAAGTTATCCAGGATTTAAAATTAATGATAATGAAGCGGTTGTTAAAATTGCACAAGAAAGTGCTCGTAATTTAGGATTATCTGCAAATACAATTATTTCTGGTGGCGGTTCAGACGGCAGTATTATTAATACATTTGGTATTCCTTCAGTCATTTTAGGAGTGGGTTATGAAAAAATCCATACAACAAATGAGAGAATGCCGATTAAATCATTGAACTTGCTTGCAAGTCAAGTGTTAGAAATAATCAAAATAGTTGCGCGACATTCGAAATGATTTAGTGTAGTGTATGTCTATTTTGTGATACAATACTAATGAAAAATCAACAAGTGAGGTAAGTAATATGACACAACAAATTGGAGTTATTGGTTTAGCCGTTATGGGTAAAAACCTAGCTTGGAATATTGAATCACGCGGATATAGTGTATCTGTATTTAACCGCTCAAGTGAAAAAACTGATTTAATGGTTGAAGAATCAAAAGGGAAAAATATTCATCCAACGTATTCATTGGAAGAATTTGTTAATTCTTTAGAAAAACCACGTAAAATTTTATTAATGGTTCAAGCAGGTAAAGCTACGGACGCAACGATTGATAGTTTGTTACCTTTATTAGATGATGGAGATATTTTAATTGATGGTGGTAATACAAACTATCAAGATACTATCAGACGTAATAAAGCATTAGCACAAAGTGCAATCAACTTTATTGGTATGGGCGTTTCTGGTGGTGAAATTGGAGCGTTAACTGGTCCGTCATTAATGCCGGGTGGACAAGAAGAAGCTTATAACAAAGTTGCAGATATTCTTGATGCAATTGCTGCAAAGGCAAAAGACGGTGCTTCATGTGTTACTTATATTGGACCTAATGGTGCTGGACACTATGTGAAAATGGTACACAATGGTATCGAATATGCTGACATGCAATTAATTGCAGAAAGTTATGCTATGATGAAAGAATTATTAGGCATGTCTCATGAAGACATTGCTCAAACGTTCAAAGACTGGAATGCTGGTGAATTAGAAAGTTATTTAATTGAAATCACTGGTGATATTTTCATGAAATTAGATGAAAATAAAGAAGCATTAGTTGAAAAAATTCTTGATACTGCAGGTCAAAAAGGTACAGGAAAATGGACTTCAATTAACGCATTAGAATTAGGTATTCCATTAACAATCATTACTGAATCTGTATTTGCACGTTTTATCTCTTCAATCAAAGAAGAGCGCGTAAATGCTTCTAAAGAATTAAATGGTCCAAAAGCATCATTTGATGGTGACAAGAAAGACTTTTTAGAAAAAATTCGTAAAGCATTATATATGAGTAAAATTTGTTCTTATGCACAAGGTTTCGCGCAAATGCGTAAAGCAAGTGAAGATAATGAATGGAATTTAAAACTTGGTGATTTAGCTATGATTTGGAGAGAAGGTTGCATTATCCGTGCACAATTCTTACAAAAGATCAAAGATGCTTACGATAATAATCCAGGATTACAAAACTTATTGCTAGATCCTTACTTTAAAAACATCGTTACTGAATATCAAGATGCGTTACGTGATGTTGTCGCAACTGGTGTTCAAAATGGTGTACCAACACCTGGTTTCTCATCAAGTATTAATTACTATGATAGTTACCGTGCTGCTGATTTACCTGCAAACTTAATTCAAGCACAACGTGACTACTTCGGTGCTCATACGTACGAAAGAAAAGATAAAGAAGGCGTATTCCATACACAATGGATTGAAGAATAATATTGATTAAAGGATAGTTGAAAGATACTATCCTTTTTTATATCTTTTGATAAATATAAAAGAGAGTGTGATAGAGTAGCTACAACCTATAAAAAATTACACAAGTATTATCCTTGACCTTAAAAGCATCCCGCCATATTTTTAAGCATTTTGTGAAGTAATAAAATATTTACTGTGTTATGATAGCATGTACTATAGAGAAATAGAGGTACTATTTTATGGAAAAGTTAAATCAAGTTATGTTATATGTTGATGATGTCGAAAAAGCGAAAGCATTTTGGACAGAAACTTTAGAATTTGTTGTTGTAAGTGAAACACCGTTAGCTGAGGACTATGTTGCAGTTGAAGTATCACCTACCAAAGATGCTGAAACGTCATTGACGATTATGGCAAAAGAATTTATTGAAAAGCATAGCCCGGAAGTGAACCTAGGAACACCATCTTTAATGTTTAAAGAGAAAAACTTTGATGCATTATACTCAAAATTAAATGATTTAGGTTTAACTGGGCATGATATAGTAGAAATGAATGGTCAACGTGTATTTAATTTTCAAGATGGCCAAGGTAACTATTTTGCAGTTAGTGACTAAACAATCGATTTTAATATTTATACAAACCTTTATATTGATTTTCGGATTGAATTTCAGTATGAAGGTTTTATTTTTATCGTTTTATGCAATCGTTTGCACAAATCTTTTGACTTTTTTAGAAAGTGTGACTAAACTGGTATTATACAGTGGTTGGAAGCGTTTTCCAATGCAGAAATTAACAGGAGGTGATTAAATGGTTACGATTAAAGATGTTGCACTAAAAGCCGGTGTTTCTCCTTCGACAGTTTCAAGAGTTATAAAAGGAAATCAACGTATTAGCGAAGCGACAATTTCAAAAGTGAAGAAAGTTATGGAAGAATTGAATTATTTTCCTAATACCGCTGCTAGAACTTTAATTACAAACCAAACATATAAAATTGGTTTAGTGTTAAAAGGGTCTGAGGAGCCTATTCGACTGAATCCATTCTACATCAATGTATTGCTAGGAATTTCTGAAACGTGTAACCAGCATGGCTATGGTACACAAACGACAGTCTCAAATAATATGAATGATTTAATGGATGAAGTTTATAAAATGATTAAACAACGAATGGTTGATGCGTTTATACTGCTCTATTCAAAAGAAAATGATCCGATTAAACAAATGTTAATTGATGAAAGCATGCCATTTATTGTGATTGGTAAGCCTACATCGGATATAGATCATCAATTTACACATATAGATAATGATAATATATTAGCTTCTGAAAATTTGACACGACATGTTATTGAACAAGGTGTAGATGAATTAATATTTATTACAGAAAAAGGAAATTTTGAAGTTTCAAAAGATAGAATTCAAGGATTTGAAACGATAGCTTCTCAAAATAAAATTAATTATCAAATTATTGAGACTAGTAATGAAAGAGAAGTTATTTTTAATTACATGCAAAATCTACATACGCGTTTGAAGGACCCAAATATTAAACAGGCAATCATTTCGTTAGATGCTATGTTACATTTAGCGATTTTAAGTGTCCTATATGAACTTAATATTGAAATTCCGAAAGATGTAATGACAGCAACGTTCAATGATTCTTATTTAACCGAAATTGCGTCACCACCACAAACCTGTATTGACATCAAGCCTCGAATGTTAGGTCAACAGGCTGGTGCAGCAATTTTAAATATATTGAAAAACAAAGCACAGGATGTTATTGAACTCGTCATTATAGATACAGAATTAAAAATAAGAAAATCAACACAGCGATAGCAAAGGAGTTTTAAAATGAATAAGCAATGGTGGAAAGAAGCAGTAGCATATCAAGTATATCCAAGAAGTTTTAATGATAGTAATCACGATGGTATTGGGGATTTACCTGGAATGATTGATAAATTGGACTACTTAAAAGATTTCGGTATCGATGTCATTTGGCTCAGTCCAATGTTTAAATCACCTAATGATGACAATGGTTATGATATTAGTGACTACCAAGAGATTATGGATGAATTTGGAACGATGGAAGACTTTGATCGTTTATTAAAAGGTGTTCATGATAGAGGCATGAAGCTTATTTTAGATTTAGTTGTAAATCATACATCTGATGAACATCCTTGGTTTATAGAATCCAAATCTAGTAAAGACAATCCCAAACGTGATTGGTACATTTGGCAAGATCCAAAGCCAGATGGCTCTGAACCTAACAACTGGGAAAGTATATTTAATGGATCTACATGGGAATATGATGCTAATACTGAGCAATATTATTTCCATTTATTCAGTAAAAAACAACCTGATTTGAATTGGGGTAATCCGGAAGTTAGAGATGCTGTATTTGAAATGATGAACTGGTGGTTTGATAAAGGCATTGATGGATTTAGAGTAGATGCAATTACGCATATTAAGAAGACGTTTGAAGCGGGTGACTTACCTGTACCTGAGGGTAAAACATATGCCCCAGCATTTGATGTAGATATGAATCAGCCAGGTATACAAACTTGGTTACAAGAGATGAAAGATCGCTCATTAAGTAAGTATGACATTATGACTGTTGGTGAAGCGAATGGTGTAAGCCCTGATGATGCTGATGACTGGGTCGGGGAAGAAAATGGTAAATTTAATATGATATTCCAATTTGAACATTTGGGACTGTGGAATAGTGGTGATTCTCACTTTGATGTAAATTCGTATAAATCTGTATTAAATAGATGGCAAAAACAACTTGAAAATAAAGGTTGGAATGCGTTGTTTATTGAAAATCACGACCAACCACGACGTGTATCGACGTGGGGTGACGATGACAAGTATTGGTATGAATCAGCAACAAGTCATGCAGCTGTTTATTTCTTGCAACAAGGTACGCCATTCATTTATCAAGGTCAAGAAATTGGTATGACGAATTATCCATTTGAAAGTATTGAAACGTTTAACGATGTTGCTGTTAAAAATGACTATCAAATAGTGAAAGCTCAAGGTGGAGATGTAGACGCTTTACTTGCGAAATATAAAGATGAGAACCGAGATAATTCTCGCACACCAATGCAATGGGATGATACGTTAAATGGAGGATTTACAAATGGTGAACCGTGGTTCCCAGTGAATCCGAATTATAAAACTATCAATGTTGCACAACAATTAGAAGATGAGCATTCAGTATTACAATTTTATAAAGATTTAATTCAATTAAGAAAGTCTAATGATGTATACGTATATGGTCAATTTGATTTAGTAGATGCTGAAAATTCACAAGTTTTTGCGTACACGAGAACATTAAATGAAAAGCAAGTTCTTATTGTAGGTAATCTTACTAACCACGAAGCAGAATTAACTGTACCATTTGATTTAAGCCATGGAGAAGTAAAGCTATTTAATTATGATGCCAAAGTTAATTTAAAACAGTTACGTCCATATGAAGCATGTGTTATCGAACTAAATTAACATATTAATATGCCCCCTAATAGAATCTAAGGCCATTTGTAGACCTATAGATATATTAGGGGGCTTCTTTGTTTTTTATTATTTAATCTTCGTCATAAGGACTCTGTTTAACAGGAATCCAAAGCTGAATTTTAGTGAATGGGTCATTAAATGAAATATCGAGAGGGTACACTTCAACATATAAATCATTTCGTTCATATGGCAATGTTAACTGCAAACTTGATTCAATATAGTACCAAGCTTCATTAGTTGCATAATCAATTTCACCTTGTAAATTGAATTTCGCACAATGTTTGCCAGGTAAAAATCGACTTTCTAAGTGTGCAGGATAACGTTCACTTGGTACACCTACAAATATTTCTAAACCATTTTCAAGAGGACAACTAATAACAAATAGTTCAAATGGACTAACGTCATTATATCGTCGTAACTCTTTAATTTTACCATCAATGAGCAAGTCTTCTAAAAAATCCGGAACATTAAAAGGATGTGACAAATACTTAGTGTCTATAAATCGTGCATATCCAACCAATGAAATATCATCTGTCTCTTCTAATCTGCATGGATAAGGTGCTCTCTCAGTAGTTGATAATTTGATATATAATCGCTCTTGAATTTGTAATTCATCTTTTTTAGTAGAGGCTTGAATAGGTGATACGCCGTGAAAATCACTAAAATCATTTGCAAAATCATTTGAATTTGCATAGTGATATTTTTTAGCGATATCTACAAGTCGTGTAGCACCATTAATCACATCATTTGCAGCGAGTGTCATTTTACGCGCGCGTGCATAAGCTTCTGGAGATAAGCCGACAATCATTTTAAATGATTGATCAAGATGGTATGGCGAAAGACCAACGTAATCACTTAATTCTTGCAAATTGAAAGGCTCTAATAAACGATCTTCAATATAAACAATTGCCTGTTGTATTTGCTTGATAACGTCCAAAACTTTCACTCCAATTAATTCAATCATTTATTTTTATTCTACATTATTTCTATAAATTATACACCCATTTGTTCAATGATTATTAAAATAGTTTTGGGCATTGTAAAATATAATTTCATAATATAGTCTAGAAAAAAAGCGAATGATAGAACAATTGATTTACTTGATTCGTAATCAATCCTTGTCATTCGCTCATTTATTTTTGTTTAACATGTGCGTTTTAATTCAATTATTGAATATCGTCCCACCAATGGTTACCATCACGAGCAAGTAGTAAATCACTTTCTAATGGACCATTAGTACCTGATTCATAGTTAGGGAATTCTGGATCAACCATATTCCATTCATCTTGAATTGCATCAACAAATTTCCATGTTGATTTTAATTCTTCCCAGTGCGTGAAGTTAGTGGCATCACCTTTAAGACAATCAAATAATAGATTTTCATATGCATCTACAGTATTCATTTTATCTTGAGCGCTCATTGAGTAAGACAATTGGACAGGTTCTGTTTCGATACCTTGTGTATTTTTCTTAGCATTTAGATGTAAAGATACACCTTCATTAGGTTGGATATTGATTACTAATAGGTTTGAATCTAACAGTTTATCAGTTTCATAGTATAAGTTCATTGGTACTTCTTTAAATTCAACGACAACTTGAATTGTTTTAGATTTCATACGTTTACCAGTACGAATATAGAATGGTACACCAGCCCATCTAAAGTTATCAATTGTTAATTTACCTGAAACAAAGGTAGGTGTGTTAGAGTCATCTGCAACGCGATCTTCATCACGGTATGCTTTAACTTGTTTACCATCGATATAGCCTTCGCCATATTGACCACGAACAAAGTTCTTTTTAACATCTTCAGATTGGAAATGACGCAGTGATTTAAGTACTTTTACTTTCTCAGCACGGATATCTTCACTATTTAAACTAATAGGTGCTTCCATAGCTAATAATGCAACCATTTGTAACATGTGGTTTTGCACCATATCTTTTAGCGCGCCACTTGATTCATAATAACCACCACGATCTTCAACACCTAGTATTTCAGAAGATGTAACTTGGATGTTTGAAATATATTTGTTATTCCATAATGGTTCAAACATCGCATTCGCAAAACGTAATACCTCGATATTTTGAACCATGTCTTTTCCTAAATAGTGGTCAATACGATAAATTTCTTCTTCTTTAAATGATTTACGAATTTGATTGTTTAATGCTTCGGCTGATTTTAAATCACTACCGAATGGTTTTTCGATAACAAGGCGTTTAAATCCTTTTGTATCAGTAAGACCAGAAGATTTTAGATAATCAGAAATAACGCCAAAGAATTGTGGTGCCATTGCTAAATAGAATAGTCGATTACCTTTTAATTCAAATTGGCTATCTAATTCATTACTAAAATCTAGTAATTCTTGATAGCTTTCTTCATTACTAACATCATGTCTATGATAGAAGACATGTTCCATAAACGCGTCAATTTTGTTTGTATCTTTTACGTGCTTTTGAATTGATGATTTTACTTGATTACGGAAATCATCATTAGTAATGTCACGACGTCCAATACCGATGATGGCAATATGTTCATCTAAATTGTCTTGTTGGTAGAGATGGAATATTGATGGAAACAACTTACGATGGCTTAAGTCACCAGTTGCACCAAAGATTGTGATTAAACATGGGATGTGTTTGTTTTTAGTACTCAAGATTAAAACCTCAATTCTTAATTAGATATATGATTTATTATTATAAGATAATCCATTCAGTAGGTCATACAATATGCTCGACTGTATGCAGTGTCTTAAATGAAATATCGATTCATGTATCATGTTTAATGTGATACTTATTAATGATAAGTATAACGTAATTATCAAAATTTATATAGTTATGTCTACGTTAAAGTTAGAAAAATTAACTAGCAAAGACGAATTTTTAACAGATTTTGATTCAAGTATAAATTAAAACTAAATTGATACAAATTTTATGATAAAATGAATTGAAGAAAAGGAGGGGCATATATGGAAGTTACATTTTTTGGAACGAGTGCAGGTTTGCCTACAAAAGAGAGAAATACACAAGCAATCGCCTTAAATTTAGAACCATATTCCAATTCCATATGGCTTTTCGACGTTGGTGAAGGTACACAGCACCAAATTTTACATCATGCAATTAAATTAGGAAAAGTGACACATATATTTATTACTCATATGCATGGCGATCATATTTTTGGTTTGCCAGGATTACTTTCTAGTCGTTCTTTTCAGGGCGGTGAACAGAAGCCGCTTACATTGGTTGGACCAAAAGGAATTAAAGCATATGTGGAAATGTCTATGAATTTATCAGAGTCACATTTAAACTATCCAATTACATATATTGAAATCGATGATCATCTGACATATCATCATGATGGTTTTACTGTAGAGGCGCATTTACTTAATCATGGTATTCCATCATATGGATATAGAGTAATGGCACCTGAAACTACAGGTACAATCAATGTTGAAGCGTTAAAAAACATTGGTCTTGAACCAGGTCCTAAATATCAAGAAGTAAAATCTCATGATACATTTGAACATAATGGTCAAGTTTATCAATCAAAAGATTTTAGAGGTGAGTCCAAACAGGGTCCAGTTGTAGCAATTTTTGGTGATACAAAACCATGTTCTAATGAACGTGTGATTTCTAGAGATGCTGATGTGATGGTACATGAAGCGACCTATATAGATGGTGAAAAGCATTTAGCCAACAATTATCATCATAGCCATATTGAAGACGTATTTGCATTGATAAAAGAAGCCAATGTTAAACGTACGTTGATTACACATTTGAGCAATCGCTATAATACAGAAGATATAAATGAAATTTATCAAACATTGATACAAAATGAAGATACACCTAATTTTAATTTTGTAAAAGATTTTGATAGTTTTAAAATCTAATGACAAAGTAATAAACAATGCTTGCCAAATAACAATAAATTATAAAAATAACCCGTCAAACACAGTGCTTGCGATGATGCATACATGTGTTGGCGGGTTTGTTTTTATTGGTCTTCTATATTAGAAAGTTCAATACTACGGTCGACGGCAGCGTTTAGACAATCTTCGAAAATAGATACTAAATCATATTGTGACAATGTATCAAGGCCAGCTTGTGTCGTACCACCTTTAGAGGTAATATTTTTTCTTAATTGAGCCATGCTCAAATCTGAACGTTCAATCATCTTACTTGTACCTATAATAAGGTTGCGTATAGATTCTTCAACTTGTTCTTTTTCTAGACCAAGTTTCGTACCAGCTTTAACATATTGCTCGAATACATGATATAAAAATGCTGGGCCGCTTCCGGTGATAGCTGTTACTTGATGTAAATGATCTTCTGATACTTCAATTACAGAACCAAATGCTTTAACTAAATCGTTAATTTCATCTTTAGATTTAGGGTCAAAGTTGTTTGAAAAACTAATGCCAGTAACAGAGTGTCCAACTTGCGCATTTGTGTTTGGCATAATTCTAGCAACTGGATTTTGGCATTCTAATTGTTGTTTAATATAATCAATCGGAATACCTGCCATAATTGAAATGAAGCAATTGTCTTTTGTAATATGTGGTTTGATGCGTGTTGCTAGAGCATCAAAGTCATGTGGTTTGGTACCTAAAAATACATAATCTGCATCTTTTAATAATGTCGCATCATCATAACTATAGTTAACACCTAGTTTTTCAGCGAATGCTTTTAAAGCTTGTTCATTAGATTTATTTGTTAAATATATATCATTGGCATCTAAGTTGCTTGAGTTAATAATTCCTGTAAATATAGCTTGTGCCATATTACCAGCTCCATAAAATACGAGTTTCATTAACGTCACATCCCTTTAGTTTTTGATTTGTATGTTATATTTTCTTATTATTGTATATATATTAGGAAAGATAATCAACTTGTCTCAATTATGTAAAGTTGATAAATTGCATTCTATATAATTGAAAAGGAAGGTTAATTGATGAAAGGACAACATTTTATAGTGACTGGTGGTACGAGTGGTTTAGGTTTATCGATTGTCCGAAAGTTACTAGAAAATAAAGTGCATGTAACGTTGTTGGTGCGTGATGTTGATAAAGCAACTAGAATCTTTGAACAGGAATTGGGGAAAACTATAAATGTTATTCCTTGTGACTTAAATGATTTGAAGTCGATACAGGCACTGCAATTTGAAGACAATACATCATTCGATGGATTCATTTATAGTGCAGGTTTAGGTTATTTCAAATCTATTTCAGACCATAGTTTTTCAGAAATGATTGAAACGTATCAGCTTAATTTAATTAGTTTTAATGTTTTATATACTGTGTTGAGACCATATTTAACATCTAACGCACATATTGTAGGTATTTCAAGTCAAGCTGCATTTTCCACACAAGCAAATGCTGCACATTATGGGGCATCGAAAGCAGGGTTTTATGCATTAATGAATGCTTTAAGACTAGAGTCACCAAACTTACATATCATGACAGTTAATGTTGGCCCGATTGATACACCTTTTCATCAAAAAGCCGACCCATCAATGAAGTATGCTAAAAAGATGGGGGAAATTATGCTTGATGCTAATCAGCTTGCAGAAGATATCATTTATGGCATTAAAACAAAACAATTGGAAATTAATCGGCCTAAATGGATGCATCATGCGTTGAAAATGTATCAAATTGCGCCTAGATTTTTTGAACGATGTTTCCCTAAATTATTTAAAAATAAAGCATAAATAGGTGGGATGGCAATGAACTGTCAATCGGAGAGTGTGGTAAGACTTTGTGTACGATATGCGGAACAACTATCAGTATTTGAAGAATTTACAGTGCTGGATATTTTAGGCGATATTTCTGTAGACCAAATTTCAGACGGTACATTATATTATACTTGTGAAAAATTCAAACTACTTGTGTTGCAAGGAAATGTGCTGGGTGTACAAATAATAACTAATAATGATGAATCAACATGCGAAGTGAAATATAGAAAGATGTTTTAATAAAATTATTAAGAGATGAAGTGGCAGAAGTTTGCTTAAGGCAATGCCGCAAGGCGAAATTACTAAATACTGATGCGTGAGGACAACGCTTTAATTTCTATCATAAGTGAGTAATCATAATCATAAATTATAGCGAATTGTACATAAACAACAGCAGTAAGGCATTTTTATAATGAAACGCCTCATGCTGCTGTTTTTATTACTGAAAATGACTTCTACACTAAATGATTGGTATATTCCAAATCCTTTACACGAGCTCTTGCTGTTTTAATCTGATCTAAACTAACTTTAGTATGATAGTTTTCAATATTTTCTTTTAATTGGTCGACGCTACTTGCACCTACAATGATGGAACCAAGCACGTCATGTGATGTTAAATAACTAAATGTCAATGCAGATAAATTACTTTCAATTTCTTTAATAGAGGCTATTGTTTCACCCAATTCATCATGAGAATAATCAAAAATACCATCTTTAAATTTATTGTCGAGCACATTAACACTGTTTGAAGTTAATAATCCTTTAGACACAGGTCCTCTTGCCAATACTTTAACATCATTGTTGTGAATTGCATCTAATAATGATTCTGGACGATTATCAATCAAATTGAATTGAGACATTATCGTTTCGATTTGACTATGTTTTAAATAATAATCAATTACATTTGGGCGAATAGAAGAAATACCGTAAGCACGTATAATTCCTTCTTGTTTCAATTCATCAAATGCGCTTATTGTTTCGTCTAATGGGTCATCAATGGTTCCGCCATGAAGTTGATATAAATCGATATGATCGATACCTAAACGCTTTAGTGAACCTTTAACTGCCTCTTTAATATAGGATTTACTCGGATCCCATGTTGTACTGCCATCTTTTGTTAAACGATTGCCTACTTTTGTACCAATAAAAATATCATCGCGTTGTTGATATTTAAGAAGTGCCTTACCAACAACTGATTCATTTATACCTTTATCGTACATATCTGCTGTATCAAAATAAGTGATACCATTTTCAACAGCACAATCTATAATTTGTTCGGCTTTTTTTAAATCTGTACCTAAACTCATGCAACCTAGACCTAATTCAGATAATGAAATACCACTTTTTAATATATTTTTTTGCATGTCTGTTCTCCTTTCGATACACTTTAGCTAACAAGCATAGTGTATCAATATATAATATGAATTTAAAGGAACGTGATTATAATGGATTTAAATGAAAAAACAATTGATCGAACAGTTATTTATAATGGCAAAATTGTAGATGTAGAAATTCATACAGTGACATTACCAAACGGTGAAACGTCAACAAGAGAATTAGTTTATCATAATGGTGCAGTTGCTGTTTGTGCAGTGACACCTAAAAAAGAAGTCGTATTAGTGAAACAGTATCGTAAACCAGTAGAAAAACCATTGCTAGAAATTCCAGCTGGTAAATTAGAAGATGATGAAGATAGAGTCGAAGCGGCAAAACGTGAATTAGAAGAAGAAACAGGATATATTGCCAAAGAGTTAACACATGTTGTAGATATGTATGGTTCACCAGGTTTTTGCGATGAACAATTATCAATATATTTTACGGATAATTTAGAAGAAGGTACAGTTCACTTAGATGAAGATGAATTTGTCGAAGTCATTAAAGTTCCGATTGAGAATGTTAAATCGATGCTAATGAATAAAGAAATAGAAGATGCGAAGACTATCATTGCATTGCAACACCTATTATTAAATTATAATCATTCTAAATAACAAATGAGAAAAGCTTGCATTTTATTGAGAAAACTGTTAGTTTTAATTGTGAAGTTTGAAATAATTTGTAATGATTTTAATTATTAGTAGGGGAGTGGACATCGTTGGAAGAACGATTAAATCGCGTTAAGCAACAATTACAACAATCATCATATAAGCTAACGCCACAACGCGAAGCTACTGTTAGAGTTCTAATTGAAAATGAAAAAGATCATCTAAGTGCTGAAGACGTATATCTGAAAGTAAAAGATAAAGCGCCTGAAATTGGCTTGGCGACAGTATACAGAACGTTAGAGTTGTTAGCTGAACTAAAAGTTGTCGACAAAATTAACTTTGGTGATGGCGTCGCTCGTTTTGATTTAAGAAAAGAAGGCGCAAAACATTTCCACCATCATTTAGTATGTATGGAATGTGGTCGTGTAGATGAAATCGATGAAGATTTGTTACCAGAAGTTGAAAATCGAGTTGAAAATGAGTTCAATTTTAAAATTTTAGATCATCGTTTAACTTTCCATGGTGTGTGTGAAACGTGCCAAGCTAAAGGTAAAGGATAGTAAATTGCGTAGGTTAAATTAACCTTCGCTTTTTTTAGAGGTGTGGTTATGGAAACAATTATTGAAGAATATTTGCGTTTTATACAAATTGAAAAAGGACTAAGTTCTAACACAATTGGTGCTTATAGACGTGATTTGAAAAAGTATCAAGATTATATGACTGAACATCATATCTCGCATATTGATTTTATAGATCGACAATTAATTCAAGAGTGTTTGGGGCATTTAATAGACCAAGGGCAATCTGCTAAATCTATTGCGCGATTTATTTCAACAATCCGTAGTTTTCATCAATTTGCTATAAGAGAAAAATATGCGGCGAAAGATCCAACGGTATTATTAGATTCACCAAAATATGACAAAAAATTGCCTGACGTTTTAAATGTTGACGAAGTGTTGGCTTTATTAGAAACGCCAGATTTAAATAAAATTAATGGATATCGTGATCGTACGATGTTAGAACTTCTGTACGCAACGGGAATGCGTGTATCTGAATTGATACATTTAGAGTTAGAAAACGTGAACTTAATAATGGGATTTGTACGCGTATTTGGTAAAGGCGATAAAGAAAGAATTGTACCATTAGGCGACGCAGTCATTGAGTACTTAACTACTTATATTGAAACGATTAGACCGCAACTTTTAAAAAAGACTGTTACTGAAGTCTTATTTTTAAATATGCATGGTAAACCTTTATCACGACAAGCAATATGGAAAATGATTAAACAAAATGGTGTAAAGGCAAACATTAAAAAGACGTTAACGCCACATACGTTACGCCACTCTTTTGCGACACATTTATTGGAAAATGGCGCAGATTTAAGAGCAGTGCAAGAGATGTTAGGTCACTCTGACATATCTACTACCCAACTCTATACACATGTTTCGAAATCTCAAATTAGAAAAATGTATAACCAATTTCATCCTAGAGCATAAAGTGAACAATAACTCAAAAGTCACAATACACATGACTAAAAATGTCTGTGCTATTGTGGCTTTTTTAAATTGGTTGATTAATTACGTCTATGTTTTCTTAATTGAATCGCTTCTTCTTTTGCTGCAATCACTTCTGAACGATCACGGCGCATGTGATGGTCTACAATAAAAGGATCTGTTGCTGTTTCCTGATTATAATCATAGTCTGGATAGTTGGCCTTGATGATGCGTTCAAAGACTGGAGTTATTGGTAATATAACAGATGAAAAAGGCTTTGCTGCATTCAATTTTGCAATCTGTTGCTCAATTAACAACTGATAATCATTTAAATTAAGGTATAACGCATCTCTATCTTTAGCATTTTGTATTATTTCTTTAGATTTATTAAAAGACTTATAGGCGCCTTTTAAATTATTGCGGCGATAATGGTAACAAGCAGTTGCAAACAAGATTAAACTAACAACTGCATCTTGCTTACTGTAGTTATTTTCAGCTTTCCATGCATCTTCTAAAATGTCATGACATAGGAAATAATGTTGCTTAGTATGAAATT
Source organism: Staphylococcus aureus (assembly GCF_001027105.1). Classification (GTDB taxonomy): domain Bacteria; phylum Bacillota; class Bacilli; order Staphylococcales; family Staphylococcaceae; genus Staphylococcus; species Staphylococcus aureus. The sequence continues at coordinate 1,535,754 of NZ_CP011526.1, read as the reverse complement.
GATAATAGAAATTTATCAGTGCCTGTTGCATTTTGTTATCACCCCAATTTAAAAGTAAGTTATTTTCATGCTATAATATTTTAGAGAATTATGCACATATGACGCAATACGAGGTAGATATTATGTATGAAGTTAAATTAGATGCTTTCAATGGACCATTAGATTTATTGCTGCATCTTATCCAAAAATTTGAAATAGATATTTATGATATTCCTATGCAAGCATTAACAGAGCAGTATATGCAGTACGTTCATGCAATGAAACAGCTTGAAATTAATATTGCAAGTGAATACCTAGTATTAGCGTCAGAACTCTTAATGATTAAAAGTAAGATGCTATTACCACAATCAACATCAGATATGGATGTTGATGATGACCCACGGGAAGATTTAGTTGGGCGTTTAATAGAATATCAAAATTATAAAGAATATACTGCTATTTTAAATGACATGAAAGAAGAAAGAGATTTTTATTTTACAAAAAGACCGACAGATTTATCTCATTTGGAAACAGATGAATCTTGGGATCCAAATCATACGATTGATTTAACTGAATTAATTGTAGCTTATCAAAGAGTTAAAAATAGAGTTGAGTTAAATACACCTAAATCTGTTGAAATCCGAAAAGAGACATTTACCATTCAACAAGCTACAGAACAAGTGACATCGAGATTGAAAGATAAAGATCATTTTAACTTCTTTAGTCTGTTTACGTTTTCTGAGCCAATTGAACAAGTAGTCACTCACTTTTTAGCTATTTTAGAGATGTCAAAAGCAGGAATAATTAATATTGAGCAACAACGTAATTTTGAAGATATTAACATTATTAGAGGAGTGAACTACCATTTTGGATAATCATGGTATATTAGAGTCGCTTTTATTTACAGCTGGCGATGAAGGTTTAGATGAAAAACAACTATTAGAAATATTAGATATGTCGAAAGACCAACTCGTTGAATTAATTGAAAATTATTCATCACATGGATTAATGATACAACGATTTGGAATGACGTATGTTTTAACGACTAAAAAAGAAGCGGCAACGTATATTGAACAATTAATTGAACAAAAGTCACAAATGAAATTATCACAAGCAGCAATGGAAGTACTATCAATTATTGCTTATAACCAGCCATTATCAAGAAGTGATATTGAATTAATTCGTAGTATCAATTCAGATGGTGCAGTTAAGACATTGATTGCCAAAGGACTAGTTGAGGCTAAAGTGGTTAATGAACAGCGTAGCCAACAGTTAATTACTACTGATTTATTTTTAAATGTATTTGGTATTTCCAATATAGAAGATTTGCCGACAACTGAAGAAGACGATGAAGAAATGGATGCTTTTTTCAGTAATCTAGTCAATCAAAAAGGAGAAAATAATGACTAAAGAATTAGAACGATTACAAAAACGTATAGCTAATAGCGGTTATACTTCAAGACGTAAGGCAGAAACTTTAATTTCTGAAGGAAAAGTGAAAGTGAATGGTACGACTGTCACTGAATTAGGAACAAAAGTGAAGCCATCAGATACGATTGAAGTTGAAGGTATTAAAATAGAACTAGAAGACAAAATTTACATTTTATTCCATAAACCAACTCAAGTGATAACAAGTGTATCTGATGATAGAGGACGTACAGTGGTTACAGATTACTTTAAAGATATAGAAGCACGTATTTATCCTGTTGGTCGTTTAGACTATGATACTTCTGGATTGTTATTACTCACAAATGATGGTGAATTTACTAATTTAATGACACATCCAAGATATCAAATTAAGAAAAAATATGTTGCGAAATTAAAAGGTTATTTAATGAGAGAAGAAGTGAAAGCGCTAGAAAAAGGTATTGAATTAGAAGATGGTATGACGCAACCGGCTGAAGTGAAAGTTAAGAAACAAGATAAAGATAAAAACACAACATTGGTTGAAATTACAATTACAGAAGGTCGTAATCGCCAAGTCAGAAGAATGTTCGAACATTTTGGTCATCAAGTGACGAAACTGTCTCGTATTGAATATGGGCCTTTAAATGTTGTCGGTTTGAATGCTGGTGAAGGACGTGTATTGACGCCTCATGAAGTAAAAGTGATGCGTCATTTAGCAGAACATGGGAAATAATTAAATAAAATATGTATTTATCACAAAGTTTGAGAATTTTTTCACAAAATTTTAGGTTTTTAATAACTGTATGCGCTTTCCTGTGATATAATACTTTTGTAAAGAAAAGCATGTGTGGGAGGTATGACCTGTATGTCGAACGAAATACTTATCGTAGATGATGAGGATAGAATCAGAAGATTACTTAAAATGTATTTAGAAAGAGAATCTTTTGAAATCCATGAAGCAAGTAATGGCCAAGAGGCTTATGAACTTGCAATGGAGAATAATTATGCTTGCATACTACTAGATTTAATGTTGCCTGAAATGGATGGTATCCAGGTGGCAACTAAATTGCGTGAACATAAACAAACACCGATTATTATGTTGACTGCTAAAGGTGAAGAAACAAACCGTGTTGAAGGTTTTGAATCTGGTGCAGATGATTATATCGTCAAACCATTTTCACCAAGAGAAGTAGTCTTAAGAGTTAAAGCACTTCTAAGAAGAACGCAATCTACAACTGTAGAACAAAGCGAACCTCACGCACGTGATGTGATTGAATTTAAACATTTAGAAATAGATAATGATGCACATCGCGTACTTGCTGATAATCAAGAAGTTAATTTGACTCCTAAAGAGTACGAATTATTAATATATTTAGCTAAAACACCAAATAAAGTATTTGACCGTGAACAATTATTAAAAGAAGTTTGGCATTATGAATTCTATGGTGATTTAAGAACAGTTGATACTCATGTTAAACGACTTAGAGAAAAGTTAAATCGTGTGTCTAGTGAAGCTGCGCATATGATTCAAACAGTCTGGGGCGTTGGGTATAAATTTGAGGTTAAATCTAATGATGAGCCGGCTAAATAGTGTCGTAATTAAACTGTGGTTAACTATTATTTTAATAGTGACGACAGTTTTAATTTTATTAAGTATTGCTTTAATTACCTTTATGCAATACTATTTCACACAAGAAACCGAAAATGCCATAAGAGAAGATGCTAGACGTATAAGTTCACTGGTCGAACAATCACATAATAAAGAAGAAGCAATAAAATATAGTCAAACATTAATTGAAAATCCTGGTGGGTTGATGATTATAAATAATAAACATCGTCAATCAACGGCTTCACTTTCTAATATTAAAAAGCAAATGTTGAATGAAGTAGTCAACAACGACCATTTTGACGATGTGTTTGATAAAGGTAAATCTGTTACTCGAAATGTAACGATTAAAGAAAAGGGCTCATCTCAAACATATATTTTGTTAGGCTATCCAACAAAAGCACAGAAGAATAGTCATAGCAAATATAGTGGAGTCTTTATATATAAAGACTTGAAATCAATCGAAGATACAAATAATGCTATTACGATTATCACCATAATTACGGCTGTTATTTTCTTAACAATTACAACAGTCTTTGCGTTTTTCTTATCGTCAAGAATTACAAAACCTTTAAGACGTTTAAGAGACCAAGCTACACGTGTATCTGAAGGGGATTACTCTTATAAACCTTCTGTCACAACGAAAGATGAAATTGGTCAATTATCGCAGGCATTTAATCAGATGAGTACAGAAATCGAAGAGCATGTCGACGCATTATCCACATCTAAAAATATTAGAGACAGCTTAATTAACTCTATGGTAGAAGGTGTCCTAGGTATTAATGAGAGTCGACAAATTATCTTATCTAATAAGATGGCGAATGATATTATGGACAATATTGATGAAGATGCTAAAGCTTTCTTATTAAGACAAATAGAAGATACTTTTAAATCAAAACAAACTGAAATGCGCGATTTAGAAATGAATGCACGATTCTTTGTTGTGACCACAAGCTATATCGACAAGATTGAACAGGGAGGTAAAAGTGGTGTTGTTGTGACAGTTCGTGATATGACTAATGAGCACAATCTAGATCAAATGAAGAAAGATTTCATTGCTAATGTATCACATGAATTACGTACACCGATATCATTACTTCAAGGTTATACTGAATCAATTGTAGATGGTATTGTTACAGAACCGGATGAAATAAAAGAATCGCTTGCCATTGTCCTTGATGAATCGAAACGTTTAAATCGTTTAGTTAATGAATTGTTAAATGTCGCACGCATGGATGCTGAAGGGTTATCCGTAAATAAAGAAGTTCAGCCTATTGCAGCGTTACTAGATAAGATGAAAATTAAGTATCGCCAACAAGCTGATGATTTAGGTCTAAATATGACTTTTAATTATTGTAAGAAGCGTGTTTGGAGTTATGATATGGATCGCATGGACCAAGTACTAACGAACTTAATTGATAATGCATCACGTTATACGAAACCTGGAGATGAAATTGCAATTACTTGTGATGAAAATGAAAGCGAAGATATTTTATACATTAAAGATACAGGTACAGGCATTGCACCAGAACATTTACAACAAGTATTTGATCGTTTTTATAAAGTTGATGCAGCGAGAACGCGAGGTAAACAAGGTACCGGTTTAGGTTTGTTCATTTGTAAAATGATTATCGAAGAGCATGGTGGTTCCATAGATGTTAAAAGCGAATTAGGGAAAGGCACAACATTTATTATTAAACTACCAAAACCAGAATAAAATTGAATATAGTTATTTCAGAACGCATGTTATTGATTAGAGACTCTAATTTATAGCATGCGTTTTTTGATTGATGTGGGGAATTTTGTATGTGGATTAGAACTTAGGGTTTTTGCGAATATCAACTATTAAATATATTACTAATTTATACAAAAATATAAAGTTTGATAAAGTTATTTATTTGATTATAAAAATAGGGTAAAATATAGATATATTGTATTAATTAAATTATTCGAGGTGTCATATGAAAAAATTCATTGGATCAGTTTTAGCTACGACATTAATTTTAGGGGGATGTTCCACGATGGAAAATGAATCAAAAAAAGACACAAAAACAGAAACAAAATCTGTACCAGAAGAAATGGAAGCTTCAAAATATGTAGGCCAAGGCTTCCAACCGCCTGCAGAAAAAAATGCGATTGAATTTGCGAAGAAGCATCGTAAAGAATTTGAAAAAGTAGGTGAACAATTCTTTAAAGATAACTTTGGACTAAAAGTTAAAGCTACAAATGTTGTAGGTAAAGATGATGGTGTAGAAGTTTATGTGCATTGTGAAGATCATGGCATTGTATTTAATGCAAGTCTACCTTTGTACAAAGATGCCATCCATCAAAAAGGATCAATGCGCAGTAATGACAATGGTGATGATATGAGTATGATGGTGGGTACAGTGCTGAGTGGCTTTGAATATCGAGCGCAAAAAGAAAAGTATGATAACTTATATAAATTCTTCAAAGAAAATGAAAAGAAATATCAATATACAGGCTTTACAAAAGAGGCAATTAACAAGACACAAAATGTCGGATATAAAAATGAATATTTTTATATTACATACTCTTCTAGAAGTTTAAAAGAATATCGAAAGTATTATGAACCACTGATTCGAAAAAATGATAAAGAATTTAAAGAAGGAATGGAACGAGCAAGAAAAGAAGTGAATTACGCTGCAAATACAGATGCTGTTGCTACACTTTTTTCTACTAAGAAAAACTTTACTAAAGACAATACAGTAGATGATGTAATCGAACTAAGTGATAAATTATATAATTTAAAAAATAAACCAGATAAATCTACAATCACAATACAAATAGGGAAACCCACTATTAATACTAAGAAAGCCTTTTATGATGATAATCGTCCAATAGAATATGGGGTGCACAGTAAAGATGAATAAAATTAATGATAGGGATTTAACAGAATTAAGTAGTTACTGGGTTTATCAAAATATTGATATAAAAAAAGAATTTAAAGTTAATGGAAAAAGGTTTAAACAAGTAGACAGTTATAATGATGATAAGAATAGTAATTTGAATGGTGCTGCTGATATTAAAATATATGAGTTATTAGATGATAAAAGTAAACCAACTGGTCAACAGACAATAATTTATCAAGGAACATCTAATGAGGCAATTAATCCAAATAATCCATTAAAATCATCGGGGTTTGGAGATGATTGGCTCCAAAATGCTAAATTAATGAATAATGATAATGAAAGCACAGATTATTTAAAGCAAACAGATCAATTATCAAATCAATATAAAATAAAGTTAGAAGATGCAGATAGATTATCAAATAGTGATTTTTTAAAAAAATATAGAATGGAATCAAGTAACTTCAAAAACAAAACCATTGTGGCGGATGGCGGTAATTCGGAAGGCGGTGCAGGAGCAAAATATCAAGGAGCGAAACATCCGAATGAAAAAGTTGTTGCTACTGACTCAGCAATGATTCCTTATGCTGCTTGGCAGAAATTTGCTAGACCACGCTTTGATAATATGATTAGTTTTAATAGTACCAACGATTTATTAACATGGTTACAAGATCCATTCATCAAAGATATGCCAGGAAAACGCGTTAACATTAATGATGGTGTGCCCAGGTTAGATACTTTAATAGACAGCCATGTAGGTTATAAAAGGAAGTTAAATAGAAAAGATAACACATACGATACTGTACCACTAATCAAAATAAAGTCGGTAAAAGATACAGAAATTAAAAATGGAAAAAAAGTAAAAAAGACTATTAACATAACATTAGATATGGATGGGCGAATTCCAATAAATGTTTGGACAGGAGATTCGATTGCACGTTCTGGAAGAGGAACTTTAATTAAACTTAATTTAGAAAATCTTGATGCGTTGAGTAAACTGATTACTGGTGAAACAAGTGGTATGTTAGCAGAATGCGTAATCTTTTTAAATGAAAGTTTTAACATCTCAGAAAATGAAAATAAAAATTTTGCAGATAGAAAGAAACAATTATCAGAAGGATTTAAGGATAAGATTAACTTATTTCAGTTAGAAGAAATGGAAAGAACTTTAATTAGTAAAATAAACTCACTTGAAGAAGTTGCAGATGAAACAATAGAAAGTATTAGTGCTGTTAAACACTTATTACCTGATTTTGCATTGGATGCATTAAAAGAAAGAATTAATGAGTTGTTTAAAGGTATAAAATCTTTTATAGAAAAAGTGTATGATAGTATAGATAATGAAATTTTAGAAATTTTCAAAAATATAGATCACGACTTCAGAGATGGAGTATCTGAAGAAATGATGAAACATTTGAAAGTAGTGAAACAGAATATAGACCAAATAAAAAATCAAAATGATATTTATGGTAGGCAAATTGCAGATATTAGAAGTATTATGAAACAACAAGATGCAACAATTTTAGATGGAAATTTTCAAATTAATTGTAGCGGCGAAAATATGGTACAGGGTCTAGTTATACCTTCTAATTATTTAGGAAGAAAAATGAAAATATTAAAAGACCATATCGATGATGGTATTAAAAAAATAGCAGACTATGTTCAAGGTATATATGATGAATATGCATCGAAAATTGTCGATGTAATAAAATATTTGATTAATACAATTCCCAAAATACGTAAGAATTTAAGACATGCAATTGAAATGTTAAATGTAAAAAAGAAAGAATTTTTGTCCCTGATTCCTAATGTAACTTGTAATTATATTAAAACTAAATTAGAAGAATTAGATAATACTTTAGGCAAATGGGAGCCTTTTCTTAATGATTTAAAAGCAGTGTCACCAATTTTAGATAACCATTTAGATGATATTGTTAAGAACATGAAGCCTTTGATTGTACAAATGATATTTGAACCATCACATTATGACGATATGTTTATTTTAAACACACAAGCTCATGCGCGTCTTGATCAAATGGCACAACAGTTTGAAGTTGTTTGTAATGGCTTGAACGAAAATGAAGGACAAGCAATTCAAACGATGGATCAATCTGCCTCTCTAATACGGTCAAACTTAATTCAAGTTAAAGAACAATTAGAAAAACTAGCTGTATACTAATTAATTTATTAAATGCTACTTGTTTTCATTGAGAATAAGTAGCTTTTTCAAACATAAAAGTTTTACAAACACATAAATGGGTGATGAGCTATGTTTAAAAGAACTAAACTAATCTTAATAGCAACATTACTGCTATCAGGATGTTCAACTACCAATAACGAATCTAATAAAGAAACAAAATCAGTGCCAGAAGAAATGGAAGCTTCAAAATATGTAGGTCAAGGCTTCCAACCACCTGCAGAAAAAGATGTGGTTGAATTTGCGAAAAAGCATAAAGATAAAATTGCCAAACGAGGCGAACAATTTTTTATGGATAATTTCGGTCTAAAAGTTAAAGCTACCAATGTTGTAGGTAGTGGAAAAGGCGTAGAAGTATTCGTGCATTGTGATGACCACGATATCGTATTTAATGCGAGTATTCCATTTGATAAATCAATAATTGAGAGTGATAGCTCATTAAGAAGTGAGGACAAAGGCGATGATATGAGTACTTTAGTTGGTACAGTGTTGAGTGGCTTTGAATATCGAACACAAAAAGAAAAGTATGACAATTTATATAAATTTTTCAAAGATAATGAAGAGAAATACCAATATACAGGCTTTACAAAAGAAGCAATAAACAAGACGCAAAATGTCGGATATAAAAATGAATATTTTTATATCACTTACTCGTCAAGAAGCTTAAAAGAATATCGTAAGTATTACGAACCATTGATTCATAAAAATGATAAAGAATTTAAAGAAGGAATGGAACAAGCCAGAAAAGAAGTGAATTACGCTGCTAATACAGATACAGTAACAACATTGTTTAGTACAAAGGAAAATTTTACTAAAGACAATACAGTTGATGATGTAATTGAACTGAGTGATAAACTATATAATTTTAAAAATAAGCCAGAAAAATCTACAATTACAATTCAAATAGGAAAGCCTACTATTAATACTAAAAAAGCCTTTTATGATGATAATGATCCAATAGAATATGGAGTGTATCGTAAAGATGAATAAATTTTTTTTAAAATGCTTTTTAATATTCTATATAAACACATAAATGGGTGATGAGCTATGTTTAAAAAGGCGAAATTAATCTTAATAGCAACGCTACTGTTATCAGGATGTTCAGCGATGAATAATGAATCAAAAAAAGACACAAATACAGAAACAAATACAGAAACAAATACAGAAACAAAATCAGTACCAGAAGAAATGGAAGCTTCAAAATATGTAGGACAAGGCTTTCAACCACCTGCAGAAAAAGATGCGATTGAATTTGTGAAGAAGCATCGTAAAGAATTTGAAAAAGTAGGTGAACAATTCTTTAAAGATAACTTTGGACTAAAAGTTAAAGCTACAAATGTTGTAGGTAAAGATGATGGTGTAGAAGTTTATGTGCATTGCGAAGATCATGGCATTGTATTTAATGCAAGTCTACCTTTGTACAAAGATGCCATCCATCAAAAAGGATCAATGCGTAGTAATGACAACGGTGATGATATGAGTATGATGGTGGGTACAGTGCTGAGTGGCTTTGAATATCGAGCGCAAAAAGAAAAGTATGATAATTTATATAAATTTTTAAAAGAAAATGAAAAGCAATATCAATATACAGGTTTTACTAAAGAAGCAATTAACAAGACGCAAAACGTCGGGTATCAAAATGAATATTTTTATATTACATATTTATCAAGAAATTTAAAAGAATATAGAAAATATTACGAACCATTGATACATAAAAATGATAAAGAGTTTAAAGAAGGTATGCAACGAGCTAGAAAAGAGCTAAACTATACTGCTAATACAAATACTGTAGCAACGTTGTTTAGTACGAATGATGAAAGGAATAGAAAAGAAAAGATAAATAATGTAATAGATTTATCCGAGAAAATTGAAAGAACAAAAGATATGCCAATCAAGAATACTATAACTACTCAATTAGGAAATAAACTTATTGGCACAAAAAAAGCTCGTTTTGATGATAAGAAAGTAGTGTCGTTTGGAGCATTTGAAGATGAATAAAATAAATGATAGAGATTTAACAGAATTGAGTAGCTATAGGGTTTATCAAGACATCAATAAAGATAATGACTTTACAGTTAACGAAAAACGATTTAAGCAGGCAGATGTATTTGAAGATTTATATAGAGAGAAACTAAAAGACACAAATAAATTAAGAGAGTATAATTATTTACAAAATGAAACTTTTAAAAGCGCATAAATAGGTGATGAGATATGCTTAAAAAAGCAAAATTTATCTTAATGGCAACGATACTACTATCAGGATGTTCAACTACCAATAACGAATCCAACAAAGAAACAAAATCTGTACCAGAAGAAATGGATGCTTCAAAATATGTAGGACAAGGATTCCAACCACCTGCAGAAAAAGATGCGATTGAATTTGCAAAGAAGCATAAAGATAAAATTGCTAAGCGAGGCGAACAATTTTTTATGGATAACTTCGGTCTAAAAGTTAAAGCTACAAATGTTATAGGTAGTGGCGATGGTGTAGAAGTATTCGTGCATTGTGATGACCACGACATCGTATTTAATGCGAGTATTCCATTTGATAAATCAATTATTGACAGTGATAGCTCATTAAGAAGTAAGGATAAAGGTGATGATATGAGTACTTTAGTTGGTGCAGTACTCAGTGGGTTTGAATATCGAGCACAAAAAGAAAAATATGATAAATTATATAAATTTTTCAAAGATAATGAAGAGAAATATCAATATACAGGATTTACAAAAGAAGCAATTAATAAGACGCAAAATAGTGGTTATGAAAATGAATATTTTTATATTTCGGCCATACCTTATAATTTAGCTGAGTATAGAGACTATTTTGAACCATTGTTAAACAAAAGTGACAGTGAATTTTCAAAAGAATTGTCAAATGTTAAGAAGCAATTAAAAGATAAGTCTAAAGTTTCGGTAACTACTACTCTATTTAGTAAAAAAAAGAACTATACTAAAAAAAGTAACAGTGAAAATGTAATAAAAATGGCAGAAGAAATAAAAAAAGATAAAGAGATACCAAACGGTATAGAGCTTAGTATAAAATTTTCGGACAATAAAATAAATACGGTTAAACCAAATTTTAACGGTGAAAGCACTTCAGAATATGGTGTGTTTGATCAAGAATAAAATTAATGATGAAAATTTAACGGAGAATAGTGTATATTGAGTAGATCAAGAATAAAAAGATAATTCTACTATTGTTGTGAAGGCAAATAAGTAGAAGATTTTAAGTGTAATTTCTGGTGATTTAAATAATAATATAAATGGAAGTACTGATATAAAACTTTTTAACCTACTAGATTCTTATAATTTGCTTTCCATTTTATGACGATTTTTACTCAATTGAGTGATAGAATCAAAAAAGCCATCTCAAAAATTAATCAAGCAAACAACATTCCAAACAATGCTCGCAAATCACCAATGTATCACTCTCCAATTACGTAACTATGATTTAATTTAAGCATAGTTATTGAGGTTTTGTGATATATAGTATAAAATTAATGAGAATTAAATTTAATAATGTAAAATTCATCTTCGGGGTCGGGTGTAATTCCCAACCGGCAGTAAATAAAGCCTGCGACCTGCTAGTATGTATCATATTAGTGGCTGATCTAGTGAGATTCTAGAGCCGACAGTATAGTCTGGATGGGAGAAGATGGAGGTTTTTTGTTGTGCAATAATCCTCCTATTCTTACGAGATGAATGGAAGGAGAAAATTGAATATGCAACAAAATAAACGTCTTATCACAATAAGTATGTTGAGCGCGATTGCGTTTGTGTTAACTTTTATCAAGTTTCCTATACCATTTTTGCCACCATACTTAACTTTAGATTTTAGTGATGTACCGTCACTACTAGCTACATTTACGTTTGGACCAGTTGCCGGTATCGTAGTTGCACTGGTTAAAAATTTATTGAACTACTTATTTAGTATGGGCGATCCAGTTGGACCATTTGCTAACTTTTTAGCAGGCGCAAGTTTCTTATTAACTGCTTACGCCATCTATAAAAATAAACGTTCAACAAAATCTTTGATTACTGGATTAATCATTGCAACAATCGTTATGACTATCGTGTTGAGTATTTTGAACTATTTCGTTCTATTACCTTTGTACGGTATGATATTTAACTTAGCTGATATCGCAAATAATCTTAAAGTAATCATTGTTTCAGGAATTATACCATTCAATATTATTAAAGGTATCGTTATTTCTATTGTATTTATTTTACTATATAGAAGGCTTGCGAATTTCTTGAAAAGAATTTAATCAAATTAAAGCAAAATAATATACACATAATAATAAAAAGCAGGTGACTATCAATAAACGATAGCTTGCCTGCTTTTTCTATAGAACATTTGTCTAAAAAATCAATTATTCAAATTTTAAAGCGTCCCCATCAAATGATTCGTCTGCAATTTTAATAGAATCTGTAGGGCATCCATCAATTGCATCTTCCATATCTTCATATAATTCCTCAGGTACTTCTGCAGTACCTTGGTTATCGTCAAGGATTACGAAAGCAATACCTTCGTCGTCGTAATCATATATATCTGGCGCTGCTGCACCGCATGCACCACATGCAATACAAGTATCCATATCAACGATTGTATATTTTGCCAATGTCTTCGCCTCCTTTGATAAAAATGCTAAAATAGTAATGTGACTAAAATTTTAGACAGCATCATTTTTATTTTCAAATTATCCGTTTTACAGAGTGAGGGTTAAATTTGCAACACATTATAAAAACAGCATTACAACAAACATTTAACTATAAAACAAATAAAAGTATTTACAATATCTTAGTTGGTAAGAAATCTCACCAAACCTTTTTTGACGCTTGTAGTCAACAACAGTTGTCATTATATCACAGTTTACCACTATTAAAATATCCGTCTTTTGAGCTATTTTTAGAAAAAATCAATGAATTTAATGCTGAAATGGAAATCATGTTGCATCCTAGATATACATTTGAAAGCATGGGGCAAACATTTCAAGCAATTCAACTATTAGTGCAAACCATGTCTAATACCAAACAACATGTTTTTCATTTTGTACCAATCTCTCAAAATAATAAGATACAAGAAACTGTAAAGATTGTCTATAACTACATTAAAGAAAACCAATTACAAATTGATTTTGAAAATGAACTACATAACTTGTTTAAAGCAATAACTTTAAAAGGGCCATGTTACTTACATTATTATTTGCAAGGCTATGATGAACCAATGTATACGAGACAGCAAGTTAGTTTAATAGAAAAGCTATCTCAACAGCAATTGTTTGAATACGAAATGAATAATTTAGTGACAATGATGTTTGAATTAGAAAGTGGAGAATATACTATTTTATCAAAAATAATAATGAAACCTACATTATTAAATCAAACTTATATTACTTATACAAAATTGCTTGAACAATTCACGATGGAAGATATAGCGGCTCAACAACAAGTTAAAATCAATACTATCGAAGATCATGTACTTGAAATCTTAATCAAAGGTTACATGTCTAATTACGATGATTATGTTGAACTAGAAGATCAACTCCAGTTTTTGAATTTTTATCAACAGCATCGTGGCGAACGATTAAAATTTTACAAAGAACAATTTGACACGTTATCATATTTTCAATTAAAAGTATTAATCGTTGGATTTGAAAGAGGTGATCTGAATGTTGCATGATATTTTACGAAACAAATTTGGATTCGAGAGTTTTAAACCGGGACAACAGGAAATTATAGAAAGTATAATGTCTCAACAACACACTCTAGGTATACTTCCAACTGGAAGTGGAAAGAGTTTGTGTTATCAAATACCTACGTATTTATCAGGTAAGCCGACATTAATTATCTCACCGTTAATATCTTTAATGGATGACCAAGTTATGCAGTTGAAAATAAATGGAGAAAAACGTGTAACATGTATTCACTCTGGTATGGATGAAATTGAGAAAAAGCATAATATTAAATGTTTACGACATAGCCGCTTCATCTTTCTAAGTCCAGAATTTCTCCTGCAACCGTCAAATTTTAAATTAATATCTATGATAGACTTTGGCATGATTGTTCTAGATGAAGCACATTGCCTATCTGAATGGGGATATGATTTCAGACCACATTATGCTCTAATAGGAAAAGTAACAAAGCATTTTAAAGAAGCGGTTGTCTTAGCATTGACAGCAACTGCACCACCGCATTTACAAGATGATTTGACGGAAATGTTAGCGATTCAATTCAATGTTATTAAAACTACAATGAATCGCCCAAATATAAGCTTTAAGCATCTTAATTTTCATGATGATGAAGATAAAATTGAATGGTTGCTGCCGTTTCTACAACAGTCGGGACCAACGATTATTTATGTCTCATCGAAAAAGATGTGTCTGAATTTAGCGCAACTTATTTATGATTCAGGTTTTCTTACAGGTATTTATCATGGTGATATGAATTATCAAGAGCGACACACAGTTCAACAACAATTTTTAAATAATGATATTCCGATTATAGTCGCAACGAGTGCTTTTGGTATGGGAATTAATAAAAAAGATATTCGCACAATCATTCACTTTCATCTTTCAACAAGTCCTTCTAACTACATTCAAGAAATTGGCCGTGCGGGTCGCGATGGTGAACTAAGTCAGGCAATTAGTTTATTCCAACCGGACGATAAATATATTTTAGAAACGTTATTATTTGCAGATATGATAACAGAAGAAGATGTACAAAATTTCGAAATAGGAGAATTTTTAGCTCCCGATAAACAAGCCGTTTTGACAACGTTGCAATCATTCTATAGTATCGGCGCCTTGAAACAGATATTTAAGCAATCATTTAAACGAAAGCAATTAGGATTCTTTCGCATGATTGGCTATTGCAAATTGGATCAATGTAGACGGAAGTATTTATTAGAATTTTTCGGTGAATATCCACCGGCACAAGATCGATGTTGTGACAATGATTCTAATATAACTGATATCGCAATTTTAAATAAGAAGAAGGTAATTAGAAGTATTGGATTTGATGAAAAGTTGCAAAATTTATTTCTCAGATAGTATTACTTTACTAAAAGAAAATTGACAAGCTATAATTAGTGTATACACAATTGAAAAATGATTGAAATAATTTTGAAAAATATACATAAACATATGTCATGTGGGTATATTTTATGTAAAATCATTGTAATAGAATAGAAAGGAAGATGGCTATGTCTAATAATTTTAAAGATGACTTTGAAAAAAATCGTCAATCGATAGACACAAATTCACATCAAGACCATACGGAAGATGTTGAAAAAGACCAATCAGAATTAGAACATCAGGATACAATAGAGAATACGGAGCAACAGTTTCCGCCAAGAAATGCCCAAAGAAGAAAAAGACGCCGTGATTTAGCAACGAATCATAATAAACAAGTTCACAATGAATCACAAACATCTGAAGACAATGTTCAAAATGAGGCTGGCACAATAGATGATCGTCAAGTCGAATCATCACACAGTACTGAAAGTCAAGAACCTAGCCATCAAGACAGTACACCTCAACATGAAGAGGAATATTATAATAAGAATGCTTTTGCAATGGATAAATCACATCCAGAACCAATCGAAGACAATGATAAACACGATACTATTAAAAATGCAGAAAATAACACTGAGCATTCAACAGTTTCTGATAAGAGTGAAGCTGAACAATCTCAGCAACCTAAACCATATTTTACAACAGGTGCTAACCAATCAGAAACATCAAAAAATGAACATGATAATGATTCTGTAAAACAAGATCAAGATGAACCTAAAGAACATCATAATGGTAAAAAAGCAGCAGCTATTGGTGCTGGAACAGCAGGTGTTGCAGGTGCAGCTGGTGCAATGGCTGCTTCTAAAGCTAAGAAACATTCAAATGACGCTCAAAACAAAAGTAATTCTGGCAAGGCGAATAACTCGACTGAGGATAAAGCGTCTCAAGATAAGTCTAAAGATCATCATAATGGCAAAAAAGGTGCAGCGATCGGTGCTGGAACAGCAGGTTTGGCTGGAGGCGCAGCAAGTAAAAGTGCTTCTGCCGCTTCAAAACCACATGCCTCTAATAATGCAAGCCAAAACCATGATGAACATGACAATCATGACAGAGATAAAGAACGTAAAAAAGGTGGCATGGCCAAAGTATTGTTACCATTAATTGCAGCTGTACTAATTATCGGTGCATTAGCGATATTTGGAGGCATGGCATTAAACAATCATAATAATGGTACAAAAGAAAATAAAATCGCGAATACAAATAAAAATAATGCTGATGAAAGTAAAGACAAAGACACATCTAAAGACGCTTCTAAAGATAAATCAAAATCTACAGACAGTGATAAATCAAAAGAGGATCAAGACAAAGCGACTAAAGATGAATCTGATAATGATCAAAACAACGCTAATCAAGCGAACAATCAAGCACAAAATAATCAAAATCAACAACAAGCTAATCAAAATCAACAACAGCAACAACAACGTCAAGGTGGTGGCCAAAGACATACAGTGAATGGTCAAGAAAACTTATACCGTATCGCAATTCAATACTACGGTTCAGGTTCACCGGAAAATGTTGAAAAAATTAGACGTGCCAATGGTTTAAGTGGTAACAATATTAGAAACGGTCAACAAATCGTTATTCCATAATATAACTATATAAATTGTAACTGAACTGCTATATACAAACGTGCATATTATAAGTATCTCTAAATATTTTGGAGAACTTAAATTGCGCTTATAAGTATGTAGCGGTTTTTTCATTTTTCAAAGTTTGTTATTTAACAAGGTCTTGTCTCGAATATTGGCATATCAATTTAACTTTTTAAATAGTCATCAAAAAGATAAAACACCACAATCAACAAATTTAACGAGGAAGAATAAAAAATAAATCAACATATTAAATTGTAGTGTTATTCAACTCCGTAGCTAACAATTCTCTATGCACATTAAACAAATTGTCAAAAATATATCATAAATCTTCAAGCACAGACTTAGCGCATCAATCACTGAACTGTTATAATAGTTTGGGATTAAAGGAGGCCGAAACAATGCAAAAAGTTGAAAGTATCATAATTGGTGGAGGGCCATGCGGATTAAGTGCGGCTATTGAACAAAAAAGAAAAGGTATTGATACCTTAATTATTGAAAAGGGTAATGTCGTTGAATCAATCTACAATTATCCTACTCACCAAACATTTTTCTCATCAAGTGATAAATTAAGTATTGGGGACGTACCGTTTATCGTTGAAGAAAGTAAACCAAGACGTAATCAAGCGCTAGTTTATTACCGAGAAGTTGTAAAACATCATCAATTAAAAGTAAATGCATTTGAAGAAGTATTAACTGTTAAAAAAATGAATAATAAATTTACTATTACTACGACGAAAGATGTTTATGAATGTCGATTTTTAACAATCGCGACAGGCTATTATGGTCAGCATAATACATTAGAAGTTGAAGGTGCGGATTTACCTAAAGTGTTCCATTATTTTAAAGAGGCACATCCGTATTTTGATCAAGATGTTGTAATTATCGGTGGTAAGAATTCGGCTATCGATGCTGCTTTGGAGTTGGAAAAAGCTGGTGCTAACGTGACGGTTCTATATCGTGGTGGAGATTATTCGCCTTCAATTAAACCGTGGATACTTCCAAATTTCACAGCATTAGTAAATCATGAAAAAATTGACATGGAATTTAATGCTAATGTTACCCAAATAACTGAAGATACTGTGACTTATGAAGTAAATGGTGAAAGTAAAACGATACACAATGATTATGTATTTGCGATGATTGGTTATCATCCCGATTATGAATTTTTAAAATCTGTAGGCATTCAAATTAATACAAATGAATTTGGAACAGCGCCTATGTATAATAAAGAAACATACGAAACAAATATCGAAAATTGCTATATTGCAGGTGTAATTGCTGCAGGGAACGATGCGAATACCATTTTTATTGAAAATGGTAAATTCCACGGGGGCATTATTGCTCAAAGCATGCTAGCTAAGAAACAAACGCCCTTAGAATCATAAAAATAAAGGTCTATGTACTAAATAACTTAGTTTTACAACGACTGACATTCATGATATGTCAAATGAGGTTGATGACTATTGATTGTACATAGACCTTTTTATGTTACGTATTCATTATAATTCAAAATATGATTTGATTTCAGCTTTATCTAAATTGTTGCTTAACGCGACTAATAATTTTAATCTTGCTTTTGGACCATTCAAGCCGTTAGAAAAAATAAAACCTTGTTGTGCGAGTTGGTAACCACCACCATCGTATGCGTAAGTTGGACTCACAATACCATTAAAGGAACGTGAAACTAGCACAATAGGTATATTTAAAGATACTAATTGTTGAATGCCTTCTAATGCGCTTGGAGGTATGTTGCCTTGTCCTAACGCTTCAATAACCATACCATCGATACCTTCTCGACTATAAAAACTAAAAATGTCACCTGGCATACCCATATATGCTTTTACTAATGGTACATTTAGTTTGTCATTGACATTTTCCAATGCTTGTTGGCGATATGGCATATGATGGAATTGCACACGATCCTTTGTCAATACACCTAGCGGACCATGATTTGGACTTTGAAATGTGTTTGTATTAGACGTATGTGTTTTGGTAACATTACGCGCCGTATGAATTTCATCATTAAATACAACCATCACGCCTTTATGACGGGCCTTTTCATCAGAGGCAACGCGAATAGCGGAAATATAATTATATAATCCGTCAGAACCAATTTCATTAGACGAGCGCATTGCGCCAGTAATAACAACAGGTTGCTCGATACCTAATATTAAATCAAGTAAAAAGGCAGTTTCTTCTAACGTATCGGTACCATGCGTGATAACGAAACCATCATAATATTTATTTGTTACTGCTTCTAAAATAATATCCTTTAATTGTTTAACATGTTGGATTGTCATATGAGGTGATGGTACATTAAAAGGATTTAATTCATCTATTTGTGCATATTGATTTATGACATCTTGATGCATTGAAATAGGGTTGATATCATTTGTTACTACTTTATTAGATTGGTCTTGTGACATACTAATGGTGCCACCAGTATGAATAACAAGTAGATGTTTCATATATTTCCTCCTATATTTAATTTACCTAATTATGATAAAATATTATTCATAAAACGACAAGGAAGGGAAATGACGCATGAAAGCCATTAATATTGCATTAGATGGTCCAGCTGCTGCCGGAAAAAGTACAATTGCGAAACGTGTAGCCAGCGAACTATCAATGATTTATGTCGATACAGGAGCAATGTATCGTGCATTAACATACAAATATTTAAAATTAAACAAAACTGAGGACTTTGCAAAACTAGTTGACCAAACAACATTAGATTTAACTTATAAAGCAGATAAAGGTCAATGTGTCATTTTAGATAACGAAGATGTAACAGACTTTTTAAGAAATAATGATGTGACGCAACATGTTTCATACGTTGCATCTAAAGAGCCAGTACGTTCATTCGCCGTTAAAAAACAAAAAGAGTTAGCTGCAGAAAAAGGTATCGTAATGGATGGTCGCGATATCGGAACTGTAGTGCTACCAGATGCAGATTTAAAAGTATATATGATTGCATCAGTTGAAGAGCGAGCAGAAAGAAGATATAAAGATAATCAATTAAGAGGTATCGAATCAAATTTTGAAGATTTAAAACGTGATATTGAAGCTCGTGATCAATATGACATGAACCGTGAAATATCACCATTAAGAAAAGCAGATGATGCAGTGACATTAGATACGACAGGCAAGTCGATTGAAGAAGTTACTGACGAAATTTTAGCGATGGTGAGTCAAATTAAATAATCTAATAAGTCATAACTATCTATTTGTAATGTGCAACGCTTAACGCATATACAAAATGAATGTGCTGATAATGATTTACTCAAATTAAAAGGTGATTTTTATTCAATGATGAATGAAAGTTGCCTTTTTATTTTTGGTAAAAGTTAATGCGTCAGTGAATTGTGTAAGTTTTTCAAAAAGTAAAAAGAAATAATAAAGGTGAATTATTAGAATTCCAAAAATAATTCATTACATTCATAAAGCATTTTACAAATGGTAAGAAAATGAGTGTTACAAATCTAAATATTGCAAAAGAAGCTGATTTAGTCACAAAAAATGTCCTATGTAATAATTCGAGAAAGATGCACTATATACGGTCTTCTTACTATTCAAATGTAAAAGTTGCTTATTTGCGTGGCTTTTTGTTTTATAAAAGTATAAAATTTTACTATAATATATCTTGTAGAGAACAATGAAATGACAGACTTATAAAACAAAATAGTAAGCTATGCTAATTTTTATACAAAAAATATGTATAAACATAGCAAACTGTATTACTTTGATACAAAAATGGTTGTAATAAATATTTATCGATATGACGACTTGAATATGATAAAGTGACATATTTATGTATATGACTATTTCGCAAAATGTAATCGAGGTAGAATTTCTTGACAATTCTGTCAGTTTATAAGATGTTATAAATATGTAGTGTATAAGGAGGCAAACAAGATGACTGAAGAATTCAATGAATCAATGATTAACGATATTAAAGAAGGTGACAAAGTCACTGGCGAGGTACAACAAGTTGAAGACAAGCAAGTTGTTGTTCATATCAACGGTGGTAAATTTAATGGGATTATTCCTATTAGTCAACTATCTACGCATCATATTGATAGCCCAAGTGAAGTTGTAAAAGAGGGCGACGAAGTTGAAGCATATGTCACTAAAGTTGAGTTTGATGAAGAAAATGAAACTGGAGCTTACATCTTATCTAGAAGACAACTTGAAACTGAGAAGTCTTATAGTTATTTACAAGAAAAATTAGATAATAATGAAATCATCGAAGCGAAAGTAACAGAAGTAGTTAAAGGTGGTTTGGTTGTTGATGTAGGACAAAGAGGTTTTGTTCCGGCTTCACTAATTTCAACAGACTTCATTGAGGATTTCTCTGTGTTTGATGGACAAACAATTCGTATTAAAGTTGAAGAATTGGATCCTGAAAATAATAGAGTCATTTTAAGCCGTAAAGCAGTTGAACAAGAAGAAAACGATGCTAAAAAAGATCAATTATTACAATCTTTAAATGAAGGCGATGTTATTGATGGTAAAGTAGCGCGTTTAACTCAATTTGGTGCATTTATAGACATTGGCGGTGTTGATGGTTTAGTGCATGTATCTGAACTTTCTCACGAACATGTTCAAACACCAGAAGAAGTAGTTTCAATTGGTCAAGATGTTAAAGTTAAAATTAAATCTATTGATAGAGATACAGAACGTATTTCATTATCAATCAAAGATACGTTACCAACACCTTTCGAAAATATTAAAGGTCAATTCCACGAAAATGATGTCATTGAAGGTGTCGTAGTAAGATTGGCAAACTTTGGTGCATTTGTTGAAATTGCACCAGGTGTACAAGGACTTGTACATATTTCTGAAATTGCACACAAACACATTGGTACGCCAGGTGAAGTGTTAGAACCTGGTCAACAAGTAAATGTTAAAATATTAGGTATTGATGAAGAGAATGAAAGAGTATCACTATCTATTAAAGCAACATTACCAAACGAAGATGTTGTTGAAAGTGATCCTTCTACGACTAAGGCGTACTTAGAAAACGAAGAAGAAGATAATCCAACAATTGGCGATATGATTGGTGATAAACTTAAAAATCTTAAACTATAATTTAATATTTAATAGTCAACTCCACATGTTTATGATTGCATGTGGAGTATTTTTATGTAACAAAATATACTCGGAATGATAACGTGGACAAATTTAACTAAGTGTTTAAAAAGATAAAGTTTTAAGTGCTGATTTTTATCATTACAGTAATAAACTCATTTTGAATACACAGTCTCATGTGATATTATTAAAAAGATATAAGAAAGAGAGGAAGTTAGCTTATGACTAAACCTATAGTAGCTATTGTAGGTAGGCCTAATGTAGGTAAATCTACAATTTTTAATAGAATAGTTGGAGAACGTGTTTCGATTGTGGAAGACACGCCAGGTGTAACACGAGATCGTATTTATTCTTCAGGTGAATGGTTAACACATGATTTCAATATTATTGATACAGGTGGTATTGAAATTGGTGATGCACCATTCCAAACACAAATTAGAGCGCAGGCAGAAATCGCCATAGATGAAGCGGATGTTATTATTTTTATGGTTAACGTGCGTGAAGGATTGACACAAAGCGATGAAATGGTCGCTCAAATTTTATACAAATCTAAAAAACCGGTCGTATTAGCGGTTAACAAAGTAGATAATATGGAAATGCGTACAGACGTGTATGATTTCTATTCATTAGGATTTGGTGAACCGTATCCGATATCAGGGTCACATGGTTTAGGTCTTGGTGACTTGTTAGATGCAGTTGTTTCTCATTTTGGTGAAGAGGAAGAAGATCCTTATGATGAAGATACAATTCGACTATCCATTATTGGACGACCAAACGTAGGTAAATCAAGTTTAGTAAATGCTATTTTAGGTGAAGATCGCGTTATCGTTTCTAATGTTGCAGGGACAACGAGAGACGCTATTGATACAGAGTATAGTTATGATGGACAAGATTATGTTTTAATCGATACTGCTGGTATGCGTAAAAAAGGAAAAGTATATGAATCAACTGAGAAATATTCAGTATTAAGAGCTTTAAAAGCGATTGAACGTTCAAATGTTGTTTTAGTGGTCATAGATGCAGAACAAGGCATCATTGAACAAGATAAACGTGTTGCAGGATATGCACATGAACAAGGTAAAGCAGTCGTGATTGTCGTAAATAAATGGGATACTGTGGAAAAAGATAGTAAAACGATGAAGAAATTTGAAGATGAAGTACGTAAAGAATTCCAATTTTTAGATTATGCACAAATTGCTTTTGTGTCTGCTAAAGAACGCACAAGATTACGTACATTATTCCCTTACATCAATGAAGCAAGTGAAAACCATAAAAAACGTGTTCAAAGTTCAACTTTAAATGAAGTTGTTACTGATGCAATTTCCATGAACCCTACACCAACAGACAAAGGTAGACGTTTGAATGTCTTTTATGCAACACAAGTTGCTATAGAACCACCGACATTTGTTGTATTTGTTAATGATGTAGAATTAATGCATTTTTCTTATAAACGCTATTTAGAGAATCAAATCCGTGCCGCTTTTGGTTTTGAAGGTACACCAATTCATATTATAGCTCGAAAGAGAAATTAACGATTGGGGGATAACAATGACTAAAATTACCGTTTTTGGTATGGGAAGTTTTGGGACAGCCCTTGCCAATGTTCTTGCAGAAAATGGACATGATGTTTTGATGTGGGGTAAAAATCAAGATGCTGTTGATGAATTAAATACATGTCATACAAATAAAAAGTATTTAAAATACGCGAAATTAGATGTTAACATCATCGCTACTTCAGATATGACCAAAGCAATTCAATTTGCAGATATTTACTTAATGGCTTTACCTACTAAAGCAATGCGAGAAGTTGCTTCTCAAATTAATGATAAGCTGACCTCTAAAAAGACTTTTATACATGTTGCTAAAGGTATTGAAAATGGGACGTTTAAACGTGTGTCAGAAATGATTGAAGATTCTATTTCACCTGAATATAATGCAGGTATTGGCGTGTTGTCAGGGCCAAGTCATGCGGAAGAAGTTGTAGTCAAGCAACCAACTACAGTTGCTGCTTCATCAAAAGATAAAAGTGTAAGTAAATTAACGCAAGATTTATTTATGAATGATTATTTGCGTGTGTACACGAATGATGACTTGATTGGTGTTGAACTTGGTGGTGCATTGAAAAATATCATCGCAGTAGCAAGTGGTATCGTAGCTGGAATTGGCTACGGTGATAATGCAAAAGCTGCATTAATGACTCGTGGCTTAGCGGAAATTAGTAGATTAGGTGAAAAGTTAGGTGCCGATCCTATGACATTTCTAGGTTTAGGTGGTATCGGTGACTTAATCGTTACTTGCACATCAACACATTCTCGGAATTTCACATTAGGATATAAACTTGGACAAGGTGAATCAATGGATCAAGCATTATCTGAAATGAATATGGTTGTTGAAGGTATTTATACAACTAAATCAGTTTATCATTTAGCTAAAGAAAAAAATGTGGATATGCCAATTACAAATGCATTATATAGAGTATTATTTGAAAATATCTCAGTAAAAGAATGCGTAAAAGATTTAATGGAGCGCGATAAAAAATCTGAATAAAATGTGTATTATTACACATATACGGCTAATAATTACGTAAAATGAATAGAAATGGCTTAAATTCAACGTTTTTGCCACATAAATGATTGCGATTTATGTAATGCTTGTGTTAAAGTTTTACCATAATGATATAAACATATCATTATCAAACCTCAGGAGGTGAATGTCTAATGAACAAAACAGATTTAATCAATGCAGTTGCAGAGCAAGCTGATTTAACTAAAAAAGAAGCTGGTTCAGCAGTAGATGCTGTATTCGAATCAATCCAAAACTCACTTGCTAAAGGTGAAAAAGTACAATTAATTGGTTTCGGTAACTTTGAGGTACGTGAACGTGCTGCACGTAAAGGTCGTAACCCTCAAACTGGTAAAGAAATTGATATCCCAGCAAGTAAAGTTCCAGCATTCAAAGCTGGTAAAGCATTAAAAGATGCTGTAAAATAATTTTACTTAAAAAGCCCTGAATAAGGGCTTTTTATTTTGCTTTTAATACTTACAACCTGTACATAAATTGTAATGTTCTTCTAAGTTTTTAATCTTTGGAACATTCATTGTTTAAGCGTTCAAAATATTACATGACATAATAGTTTTGATAAAAATAGCAACTACAAAATATACATATGAATATTGAGATTAATTGTTAGCGTTGAATTTACTTAAAAGGTAACCATGTCTACTATAGTATTTTACGTTATTTAAAAAGATGAATAATGTAAATGAAGTAAAGGTTATTATGAGAATTACAAAAGCTACATAAATTACTGTTAGTTTAAATTGAAATTTAAAAATGATAAGTAATCTTAATGCTTCAAAAGATTTTAATTTCTTACATATAATGTTAATATGAATAGTGATAATATCGTGAGGTGTAGACATGGAAACAACTGTTAGCAAATTGGAAAGACAAATAGAAGAAAGATTAAAGGGCGTATCAGAATATGAATCCATTAATATTAATCATCGGTTAGGTAAGTTACTTGATTTATATGATATTCCAGATGTTGCCAAAGTGGCATGCCTCACAATTGACACATCAATGAGACACCTTGATGACATTACATATAATCATTTGTCTAAACATTCCATTTTGATTGGAGATTTAATTAGTGCACATTTTTATACGCTACTAGCAGAAATCAATGATTTATCATTTCAAAATGAAATTAGTAAAGCAATTGTTGAAATTAATGAATTGAAATCTTCATTACATCATCAAGCTTTAAATGATTATGAAATTTCTCAAGCAATAGTAAAAATTGAAACACTTTTCCCATATATTACGTTATCTCATTTCGGTATCAATATTGATGAGTCGGAAATATATAATTATTTATTTGAAGATATGTCTGATTACTATCCATCATACTTCAAGAAATATAATCAAAGTGAAGTAAAGCATTACTTACACGATATCCAAAAAAGTTATTTAAAAAGTAGAGGTAATTAAGCATGGCTGACAATAAAGCAAATAAAGAGCAAGTACATCGCGTTTTTCAAAATATTTCAAAAAAATATGATAGATTAAATAATATTATTAGTTTTGAGCAGCATAAAGTATGGAGAAAACGCGTCATGAAAGACATGGGTGTTAGAAAAGGGACGAAAGCATTAGATGTTTGTTGTGGTACTGGTGATTGGACAATCGCATTAAGCAAAGCTGTAGGACCAACAGGTGAAGTTACTGGTATTGACTTTAGTGAGAATATGTTAGAAGTAGGAAAAGAAAAAACTGCTTCAATGGAAAATGTTAAACTTGTTCATGGTGATGCAATGGAATTGCCGTTTGAAGACAATTCTTTTGATTATGTAACAATTGGGTTTGGATTAAGAAATGTGCCAGACTATTTAGTCGCGTTAAAAGAAATGAATAGAGTACTTAAACCAGGTGGTATGGTGGTATGTCTTGAAACGAGCCAACCAACTTTGCCAGTCTTTAAACAAATGTATGCACTATACTTTAAATTTGTTATGCCTATTTTTGGAAAATTATTTGCAAAATCAAAAGAAGAATATGAATGGTTACAGCAATCTACGTTTAATTTTCCTGGAAAAGAAGAGTTGAAGCGCATGTTTGAAGAAGCAGGTTTCATAAATGTAAGAGTACGTAGTTTTACAGGGGGCGTTGCTGCAATGCACCTTGGCTATAAAGAAAAAGATAATACCAAAGGTGATTAACGTGGCAAAGTTAAACATGAACAATGAAATTAAGAAAGTGGAACAACGACTTGAAAAGGCAATAAAAAGTAAAGATTCTGTATTAGAACAGGCATCATTACACTTATTGTCTTCTGGTGGTAAAAGAGTACGCCCAGCATTTGTTATTCTGAGTAGCCAATTTGGCAAAGATGAACAAACGTCTGAACAAACGTATCAAGTTGCAGTCGCATTAGAGTTAATTCATATGGCAACACTTGTTCATGATGACGTTATTGATAAAAGCGACAAGCGTCGAGGCAAGTTAACCATATCAAAGAAATGGGATCAGACAACTGCTATTTTAACTGGGAATTTTTTATTGGCATTAGGACTTGAACACTTAATGGCCGTTAAAGATAATCGTGTACATCAATTGATATCTGAATCTATCGTTGATGTTTGTAGAGGGGAACTTTTCCAATTTCAAGACCAATTTAACAGTCAACAGACAATTATTAAT
Organism: Staphylococcus aureus; assembly: GCF_001027105.1. Classification (GTDB taxonomy): domain Bacteria; phylum Bacillota; class Bacilli; order Staphylococcales; family Staphylococcaceae; genus Staphylococcus; species Staphylococcus aureus. The sequence continues at coordinate 1,508,737 of NZ_CP011526.1, read as the reverse complement.
TATTTACGACGTATCAATCGCAAAACAGCACTGTTAATTCAAATATCAACTGAAGTTGGTGCAATTACTTCTCAATCTGATAAAGAGACTGTACGAAAATTGAAAATGATTGGTCATTATATAGGTATGAGCTTCCAAATCATTGATGATGTATTAGACTTCACAAGTACCGAAAAGAAATTAGGTAAGCCGGTCGGAAGTGATTTGCTTAATGGTCATATTACGTTACCGATTTTATTAGAAATGCGTAAAAATCCAGACTTCAAATTGAAAATCGAACAGTTACGTCGTGATAGTGAACGCAAAGAATTTGAAGAATGTATCCAAATCATTAGAAAATCTGACAGCATCGATGAGGCTAAGGCAGTAAGTTCGAAGTATTTAAGTAAAGCTTTGAATTTGATTTCTGAGTTACCAGATGGACATCCGAAATCACTACTTTTAAGTTTGACGAAAAAAATGGGTTCAAGAAACACGTAGTATTTATGAAAAGTATTGAAAGCGCTTTACCAACCTGTTAATATATAATAGTAATATACATAAACCTATTAAACACAGGGGGATACATAAAGTGGAACGTACATTTTTAATGATTAAACCAGATGCAGTACAAAGAAATCTAATTGGTGAAGTAATTTCAAGAATTGAAAGAAAAGGACTAAAACTTGTCGGTGGTAAATTAATGCAAGTACCAATGGAACTTGCTGAAACACATTATGGTGAACACCAAGGTAAACCATTTTATAATGATTTAATTTCATTTATTACATCAGCACCAGTGTTCGCAATGGTAGTTGAAGGTGAAGATGCAGTTAATGTATCTAGACATATTATTGGCAGCACCAATCCTTCAGAAGCTTCACCAGGATCAATTAGAGGTGATTTAGGTTTAACTGTTGGTAGAAATATCATTCACGGTTCAGATTCATTAGAGTCTGCTGAACGTGAAATTAATCTATGGTTTAATGAAAATGAAATTACTAGCTATGCTTCACCACGTGATGCATGGTTATATGAATAAAATATAAACTGTAAACCTTTACGATTTATTTATAAAGGTAGAAAGGGTTTTGTTATGTGGTTAGTCATTATGATTATACATAACAAGGCCCGTTTTTTATGTTGTAGTAAATTACTTGAAAAATTTTATAGTTTTTTGGTAACACGTATTAAAAAGAGAGGAATATTCTTTATCAAATGAAACTAAACAGAGAGAAGGGGTTGTTAAAATGAAGAATATTATTTCGATTATTTTGGGGATTTTAATGTTCTTAAAATTAATGGAATTACTATATGGTGCTATATTTTTAGATAAACCACTTAATCCTATAACAAAAATTATTTTTATACTGACTCTCATTTATATTTTTTATGTATTAGTAAAAGAATTGATTATATTTTTGAAGTCAAAGTATAACAAAAGCGCTTAACATATGTATATTTTAATATCATAATTTTTTTAAACGGACTGATTAACTTTATTAATAATTAACAGTTCGTTCTTTTGTATTAAGAAATGTAGTCAGTATATTATTTGCTAAAGTTGCGATACGATTATATTAAAACGGCTAATCATTTTTAATTAATGATTATATGATGCAACTGTTTAGAAATTCATGATACTTTTCTACAGACGAATATATTATAATTAATTTTAGTTCGTTTAATATTAAGATAATTCTGACATTTAAAATGAGATGTCATCCATTTTCTTAATTGAGCTTGAAAACAAACATTTATGAATGCACAATGAATATGATAAGATTAACAACATATTATAATGTTATCGTGGAAGTATGAAAGGAGCGAGTGTGTATGAGATACCTAACATCAGGAGAATCACATGGACCTCAATTAACAGTTATTGTTGAAGGTGTACCTGCAAATATAGAAATTAAGGTTGAGGATATTAATAAAGAAATGTTTAAGCGTCAAGGCGGTTACGGACGTGGACGTCGTATGCAAATTGAGAAAGATACAGTAGAAATAGTATCAGGCGTTAGAAATGGTTATACATTAGGTAGTCCAATTACTATGGTTGTAACCAATGATGACTTTACGCATTGGAGAAAAATTATGGGAGCAGCTCCAATAAGTGAAGAAGAACGTGAAAATATGAAACGTACTATTACAAAACCAAGACCTGGTCATGCAGATTTGGTTGGAGGTATGAAATATAATCATCGTGATTTACGAAATGTGCTAGAGCGATCATCTGCTAGAGAAACAGCAGCTCGAGTTGCAGTCGGTGCCTTATGTAAAGTGTTATTACAACAGTTAGATATCGATATATACAGTCGTGTTGTTGAAATAGGTGGAATTAAAGATAAAGATTTTTATGATTCAGAAACATTTAAAGCAAATCTTGATCGTAATGATGTTCGTGTAATTGATGACAGTATCGCACAAGCAATGCGAGATAAAATTGACGAAGCTAAAAATGAAGGAGATTCAATTGGCGGTGTCGTTCAAGTTGTAGTTGAAAATATGCCTGTTGGTGTAGGTAGTTATGTGCATTATGATCGTAAGTTAGATGGTAAGATTGCACAAGGTGTTGTCAGCATAAATGCTTTTAAAGGTGTAAGCTTTGGTGAAGGATTTAAAGCAGCTGAAAAGCCAGGTAGTGAGATTCAAGATGAAATTCTATATAATAGTGAAATTGGTTATTATCGTGGATCTAATCACTTAGGTGGTTTAGAAGGCGGTATGTCAAATGGAATGCCAATTATCGTTAATGGTGTAATGAAACCAATTCCAACGTTATATAAACCATTAAATTCAGTAGACATTAATACTAAAGAAGACTTTAAAGCAACAATTGAACGTTCTGATAGTTGTGCTGTTCCTGCAGCAAGTATCGTCTGCGAACATGTCGTAGCATTTGAAATAGCAAAAGCATTATTGGAAGAATTCCAATCAAATCATATTGAGCAACTTAAACAACAAATTATTGAGCGCAGACAATTAAATATTGAGTTTTAACAACAAGAACAATTGAGGTGTAATCATGAAATTACAAACAACATACCCTTCAAATAATTATCCAATATATGTTGAACACGGTGCAATTGACCATATTAGCACGTATATTGATCAGTTTGATCAAAGTTTTATATTAATTGACGAGCATGTAAATCAATATTTTGCTGATAAATTTGATGATATTTTATCATATGAAAATGTACATAAAGTTATTATTCCAGCTGGTGAAAAGACGAAAACATTTGAGCAATATCAAGAAACATTAGAGTATATTTTATCCCATCATGTAACTCGTAATACAGCAATTATTGCTGTTGGTGGTGGTGCAACTGGTGATTTTGCTGGGTTTATTGCGGCGACACTTTTACGAGGCGTTCACTTTATACAAGTGCCAACGACTATACTAGCGCATGATTCTAGTGTTGGCGGTAAAGTGGGTATTAACTCAAAGCAAGGTAAAAACCTTATCGGTGCATTTTATCGTCCAACTGCTGTGATTTATGATTTAGTCTTTTTAAAGACGTTACCATTTGAGCAAATATTAAGTGGCTATGCAGAAGTTTATAAGCATGCGTTATTGAATGGTGAATCAGCGACGCAAGATATCGAACAGCACTTTAAAGATAGAGAGATATTACAGTCATTAAATGGTATGGATAAATATATTGCTAAAGGTATTGAAACGAAGCTGGATATTGTTATTGCAGATGAAAAAGAACAAGGTGTACGTAAATTTTTAAATTTAGGTCATACATTTGGTCATGCTGTTGAATACTATCATAAAATACCTCATGGTCATGCAGTGATGGTTGGCATTATCTATCAATTTATAGTTGCGAATGCTTTGTTTGATTCTAAGCATGATATTAATCATTATATTCAATATTTAATACAACTCGGCTATCCTTTAGACATGATAACTGACTTGGATTTTGAAACGTTATACCAATATATGCTAAGTGATAAAAAGAATGATAAGCAAGGTGTACAAATGGTCTTGATTAGACAATTTGGAGATATCGTTGTACAACATGTTGATCAACTAACATTACAACATGCATGTGAACAATTAAAAACATATTTTAAGTAGGTGAATGAAATGGTAAATGAACAAATCATTGATATTTCAGGTCCGTTAAAGGGCGAAATAGAAGTGCCGGGCGATAAGTCAATGACACACCGTGCAATCATGTTGGCGTCGCTAGCTGAAGGTGTATCTACTATATATAAGCCACTACTTGGCGAAGATTGTCGTCGTACGATGGACATTTTCCGACTGTTAGGTGTAGAAATCAAAGAAGATGATGAAAAATTAGTTGTGACTTCCCCAGGATATCAATCTTTTAACACGCCACATCAAGTATTGTATACAGGTAATTCTGGTACGACAACACGATTATTGGCAGGTTTGTTAAGTGGTTTAGGTATTGAAAGTGTTTTGTCTGGCGATGTTTCAATTGGTAAAAGGCCAATGGATCGTGTCTTGAGACCATTGAAACTTATGGATGCGAATATTGAAGGTATTGAAGATAATTATACACCATTAATTATTAAGCCATCTGTCATAAAAGGTATAAATTATCAAATGGAAGTTGCAAGTGCACAAGTAAAAAGTGCCATTTTATTTGCAAGTTTGTTTTCTAAGGAACCGACCATCATTAAAGAATTAGATGTAAGTCGAAATCATACTGAGACGATGTTCAAACATTTTAATATTCCAATTGAAGCAGAAGGGTTATCAATTAATACAACCCCTGAAGCAATTCGATACATTAAACCTGCAGATTTTCATGTTCCTGGCGATATTTCATCTGCAGCGTTCTTTATTGTTGCAGCACTTATCACACCAGGAAGTGATGTAACAATTCATAATGTTGGAATCAATCCAACACGTTCAGGTATTATTGATATTGTTGAAAAAATGGGCGGTAATATCCAACTTTTCAATCAAACAACTGGTGCTGAACCTACTGCTTCTATTCGTATTCAATACACACCAATGCTTCAACCAATAACAATCGAAGGAGAATTAGTTCCAAAAGCAATTGATGAACTGCCTGTAATAGCATTACTTTGTACACAAGCAGTTGGCACGAGTACAATTAAAGATGCCGAGGAATTAAAAGTAAAAGAAACAAATAGAATTGATACAACGGCTGATATGTTAAACTTGTTAGGGTTTGAATTACAACCAACTAATGATGGATTGATTATTCATCCGTCAGAATTTAAAACAAATGCAACAGTTGATAGTTTAACTGATCATCGAATAGGAATGATGCTTGCAGTTGCTTCTCTACTTTCAAGCGAGCCTGTCAAAATCAAACAATTTGATGCTGTAAATGTATCATTTCCAGGATTTTTACCAAAACTAAAGCTTTTAGAAAATGAGGGATAATATAAAATGGAAGATATCTATAAATTAATAGACGATATCAATCTACAAAAACTAGAAAATTTAGACTCTCGTGTTAATGAAGCAATAACTACTGACAACGATGACGCATTATTTATTCTAGGAGAGACACTTTACAATTTTGGATTAATGCCACAAGGTTTGGAAGTATTCCGCGTGTTATATCACAAATATCCAGACGAAAGTGAATTGCTGATTTATTTTATTGAAGGTTTAATGTCTGAAAATCAAACTGACGAAGCGTTAGAATATTTAAGTTATGTTGAACCATCACCTGAAAAGTTGATGTTAGAAGCAGATTTATATCAACAAATTAATATGATGGAAGTTGCTATTGATAAATTACAAGAAGCACTTGAACTAGAGCCAAATGATCCAATAATCCATTTTGCATTGGCTGAAATGTTATATTATGATGGTCAATATTTACGTGCTACCTCTGAATACGAAACCGTTTTAGAAACTGGTGAATATCAAGTTAATGGTGTAAACTTATTCTCTCGTATGGCAGATTGTAGTTTACAAAGTGGTAACTATAGTGATGCGATTCGCTTATACGATGAAATTAATGAAGATGAAATGACTTCAGAAGATTATCTCAAAAAAGCCATTTCTTACGATAAAAATGACATCACTCAAGAAGCAATTAAAATAATGACTACATTACTTTCTAAAGATCCTGATTATATTCAAGGCTACTTGTATTTACAATCATTATATGAAAATGAAAAAAATTATCCAGATGCCATTGAAACGGGTAAAGAAGGATTACGACTAAGTCAATTTTATAAAGAGTTAATGTATACAACTGGATGTTTGGAAATAGAACACGGCGATGCTAATGAAGGTGTATTATTGTTAAAACAAGCATTAGAGGTTGATAATGCTTACCAAGAACCTTTATTGATTTTAAGCGATTTATATCGTAATGAAGAAGATTATGAAGCAATCATTGAATTATTAACATATGTAGATGAAGAAGATTTGGATCCTACATTCATGTGGCATTTAGCGTTCGCCTATGGTCAAGAAGAGCGAGATAAAGAAGCTCAACATTTCTTTGAATTAGCATATCCAACGATGAAAACAAATATTGATTTTATGAGTGATTATTATTTCTATTTAATTGAAATTGGTCAAAAGGAACAAGCAATTACTATTTTAAATCAATTGTTGGAACTAGAGCCAAGTAACGAAAATTGGCATGACGAATTATCAAGATTGCAATCTTAAAATGGGGTATTTGATGTCAGAGACACTCAATCAAATTAAAGAAAGTTTTATTGAATATTTACTTTTTCAATATCGATTTAAGTCGCGTATTGCAGTTTGGGTGCTTAACTATATAAAAGTGAATGAGGCGAAATTGGCAAACATTCATTTTGTAGATACAAAAATTAATCATCATGAAACATTAGAAATTGCAGAAGTGGGAAGTCACGCTTCTGCAATTCAATTTACTAAGCGTAATATAAAGTTAATGAATACAAATGAAATATTTGATTATATCGCTAATCATAACTGTGCTTTTGATATTCAAATTCACTTCGCAAACGTGTCAAAGCGTGAGCAAAGGCTAGATGATTTAATAGTTGCTCAACTAACGGAATCGCCCAGTTATCAAACTTATCTTCATGACTTAAATAGTATGGCTATAGATCGGCATAAACATGCGTTATTAATAGATTACTTGTTACACAATATTGATTTAAGTTTACAGATGAATGAAAAGCAACGTTTTTATCAACTAACGCAAATTTTAAATACACTCAAGCTAGTAAATAAACATAATCAATTTGAGGACTTAGCAGATGACAATTAAAGCATTTTGGCAATATACACTTTATCAACGTTCTTGGTTAATGATGCTACTCATTTGTAATATATTAGGGATGATTTATGGTTATATATGGTATGGTGAACAATTAAGTCATACGCCCTGGCATTTTAAGATTTTTGTTCCAGATAGCCCAACTGCAATATTATACTTAGTTATTTCTATCTCATTGATATTAATTCAAAAACAAAATAGTATTATCGATGCACTGGCATTTGTAACATTATTCAAATATGGGATTTGGGCAGTTATAATGAATATATTATTTATTATTGAACAAGGTGATATTACAGTAAATGGTTTGGTATTAATGTTTTCCCACAGTATAATGGCTGTTCAGGCAATTTACTTCTATCCTAGGTTTAAACGTTCTATGATTGGAATCAGTGTAGCGATGATTTGGGTGTTTTTGAATGATTATATTGACTATTTTCACCTTCAATTTCCATATTATGATTTTATAACTACACATGTGTGGCAAATTGGTGTATTATCATGTTGTCTAAGTGTTTTTGGACTTTTGCTTTATATTGAATTAAACAAATTATTAAAGTGTAAATGATTTGATAAAAACGGCAAATGACAGTAAAATATTTATAAAGGAGAGTGAGTTTATTGTCTTCAATTTTTACTATGATAATTTATTTCGTAATATTAATGGTGCTTCCTTTATGGGCACAACACAAAGTTAAATCTAACTATGAGAAATATTCACAAGTTAGATCAACTAGTGGTAAAACGGGTCGTGAAGTTGCATTAGAAATTTTACATGCAAACGGTATTTATGATGTCGAAGTTGTTAAAGGTGAAGGATTCTTAACAGATCATTACGATCCTAAAAAGAAAGTTGTTTCACTATCTCCTGCAAACTATGACAGACCATCAGTTGCTGGAACTGCAATTGCAGCCCACGAAGTTGGTCATGCCATTCAAGATCACCAAGGATATTGGTTCTTAAGATTCAGAGCAGCATTAGTACCTGTTGCAAACCTAGGGAGTTCATTAAGTTATATGATCATCATGTTAGGTATTATCTTAACAGCGATAGGTAGTGCATTTGGTTCAACTGCTTTATGGATTGGTGCTGGTTTAATGTCATTAGCGGTATTATTCTCAATTGTTACGTTACCAGTTGAGTTTGATGCGAGTTCAAGAGCGATGAAACAAATTACGGCATTGAACATTGTAAATGAAAAAGAATACAAGCATGCGCGTAAAGTATTATCTGCAGCAGCAATGACTTATGTTGCAGCAACTGCAGTCGCTGTAGCAGAGCTTGTACGTATTATTTTGATTGCGCGTTCAAGTGATTAATCTTATAGATTAACAATTAACTTAAATTAGACACTTATTAACTAGCTAATCACATTTTTGTGTGGTTGCTAGTTTTTTTGTGCTTATTTTTCTAATGGTAGATTATTCACTATATTATTTTATTGTAGTGGTACGTATCATAAAGTTATAATCCCAATTTCAATTGATTTAATTTAGTTAGGAATGCATTACATTTATATAAACTGAATTATTAAACTTCTAAAATAAACAACTTGTCATCTAGTTTAGCTAGAGTCAGTAGATTGCACTAAACATGCATGAGACTTCAAATTGATATATACTATATTAGAAATGCAATATAAGGAGAACGTAGAAATGAAATCAATGGTAGAAATGCAACGTGAAGTTGATGAATATATTGGACAATTTAAAACAGGATATTTTTCACCATTAGCTAACTTAGCTAGATTGACTGAAGAAGTGGGCGAACTTGCACGTGAAATAAATCATACCTATGGTGAAAAAAAGAAGAAAGATTCAGAGGAAGCAAATACGATTAAAGCAGAATTAGGTGATAATTTATTTGTGTTGTTATGTTTAGCGAATTCAATGGGAATAGATATGACAGAGAGCTTTAATGAAACAATGGAAAAGTTTAATACAAGAGATAAAAATCGATTCGAAAGAAAGTGAATTTAAAAATATATGCTTTATTTGGATTTGATTAAGATTAAAAACATCCATCAATGAATTGCATCGCATGAAATTATATTATTTTTAAAGTAAGTATAACTAGATGAATGATTATATATACAACACCTGTTTTTAGATATATGAAATTATAAACTCAACATTACTATAAACTTAAATTTAAACAATTATCTACGCATCGAGAATAATAGAGAGAAATAGAAAGAAAGGATGGGCAAGCGAATGAAGATAGGTATAACATGTTACCCGTCCATGGGTGGTTCTGGAATTATTGCCACAGAATTAGGAATTAAATTAGCAGAGCGAGGTCACGAAGTACATTTTATCACTTCAAATATCCCGTTTAGAATAAGAAAACCATTACCGAATATGATTTTTCATCAAGTTGAAGTGAATCAATATGCAGTATTTCAGTATCCACCGTATGATATTACGTTAAGTACTAAAATCGCTGAAGTTATTAAAGAATATGATCTTGATTTGTTGCATATGCACTATGCTGTACCTCATGCAATTTGTGGGATTTTAGCTCGTGAGATGTCAGGTAAAGATATAAAAATTATGACAACGCTACACGGTACTGATATTACTGTTTTGGGCTATGATCATTCACTCCAAGGTGCAATTAAATTTGGCATTAAAAAAAGTGATATTGTGACAAGTGTGAGTAAATCTTTAGCACAAGAAACACATGAAATTATTGAAACTAACAAAGAAATTATACCGATTTATAATTTTGTACGTGAAAATGAGTTTCCAACTAAACATAACACAGCATTAAAATCACAATTTGGTATAGCACCAGATGAAAAAGTGTTAATACATGTATCGAATTTTAGACAAGTAAAACGCATAGATACTATTATAGAAACATTTGCAAAAGTACGTGAAAAGATACCTAGTAAATTAATTTTACTTGGAGATGGTCCTGAATTAGTGCCAATGCGTCAATTGACGAAAGAGTTAAACGTAGAAGAGGATGTTTTATTTTTAGGGAAACAAGATTGCGTAAGTGAATTTTACCAATTATCTGACTTAGTATTATTATTAAGTGAAAAAGAAAGCTTTGGACTAACTTTACTTGAGGCTATGAAAACAGGCGTCGTTCCAATTGGTTCAAATGCCGGTGGAATTAAAGAGGTTATTAAACATGGTGAAACTGGATTTGTCGTAGATGTGGGTGATTGTGATTCAGCGAGTGACTATGCTATCCGATTACTTGAAGATAAGGTGTTATACAACAAACTTCAGAAAAACATGCTAGCAGATATTGCTGAACGTTTTGGATCAGAACTTATTACAGATCAATATGAGTATTATTATCAAAAAATGCTAAATGAGCATAACAAAAGTAAAGGCGAGTAATAATATGGATAAATCATTATTTGAACAGGCAAGGCCTATATTAGAACAAATTCAAGACAATGGTTTTGAAGCATATTATGTAGGTGGCTCTGTAAGAGATTATGTCATGGGAAGAAATATTCATGATATAGATATCACAACAAGTGCAACGCCGGATGAAATAGAATCTATCTTTAGTCATACGATACCTGTAGGTAAAGAACATGGCACGATAAATGTAGTTTTTAATGATGAAAATTATGAAGTGACAACATTCCGGGCTGAAGAAGATTATGTCGATCACCGTAGACCAAGTGGTGTTACATTTGTTCGTGATTTATACGAAGATTTGCAACGACGAGATTTCACGATGAATGCGATAGCAATGGATACAGCATACAAATTGTATGATTATTTTGATGGTCAACAAGATATTAATAATCGAATAATAAGAACTGTAGGTATAGCTGAGGAACGATTCCAAGAAGATGCTTTACGTATGATTCGATGTTTAAGGTTCCAGTCACAATTATCATTTGATATTGCAACGGAAACATTCGAAGCGATGCGTATACAAATGGCAGATATTAAATTTTTATCAATTGAGCGTATAGTGATTGAACTAACTAAATTAATGCGAGGTATTAATGTTGAAAAGAGTTTTAATCATTTAAAATCGCTGAAAGCATTTAATTATATGCCGTATTTCGAACATCTTGATATGAATCAAATTAATGTAACTGAAGCAATTGATTTAGAATTGTTGATTGCTATAGTATCAGTTAAATTTGATATTAATTACTCATTGAAGCCTTTAAAGCTAAGTAACCGACAAGTAAAAGATATCAATCAATATATTCAAATTATGAATGCATTACCAAGTATTATTACAAAAGAACAATTAAAAATGTTTGTTTATGATTATGATACGCATCTCATTAAAAATGTAATGGTTGCAGCAGACGTGTTAAAGGCAAATGATATTCAAGGACATGAACCATTAATCGTTAACCTTCAAACGATTGATGAAACATTACATCGTTTACCTATGCATAATAGAAAAGACATGATGGTTAATGGCGGTGTACTTATGGCACATTTAAATGCCAAAAGTGGTCCGTGGTTAAAAGATGTGCTAAGACAAATTGAGATAGCGATTGTAACAGGTAAAGTAAGCAACGAAGAAACTGAAATTTTGAAATGGGTGGATAATCATGTCAAAATATAGTCAAGATGTACTTCAATTACTCTATAAAAATAAACCGAATTATATATCTGGACAAAGCATTGCGGAATCACTTAATATTTCACGCACTGCAGTAAAAAAAGTGATTGACCAATTAAAGTTAGAGGGATGTAAAATAGATTCAGTAAATCATAAAGGGCATTTATTACAACAGCTCCCAGATATTTGGTATCAAGGTATAATAGACCAATATACAAAAAGTTCTGCTTTGTTTGATTTTAGTGAAGTATACGATTCAATAGATTCTACACAACTTGCTGCGAAAAAGTCACTTGTTGGAAATCAATCTTCATTTTTTATCTTGAGTGATGAACAAACGAAAGGTCGTGGGCGATTTAATAGACATTGGAGTTCTTCAAAAGGGCAAGGACTTTGGATGTCTGTCGTGTTAAGACCTAACGTTGCATTCTCAATGATATCTAAATTTAATTTATTTATTGCATTAGGGATAAGAGATGCGATTCAACATTTTAGTCAAGATGAAGTCAAAGTGAAATGGCCGAATGATATATTTATTGATAATGGTAAAGTGTGTGGTTTCTTAACTGAAATGGTTGCTAATAATGATGGTATAGAAGCAATAATATGTGGTATAGGTATTAATTTGACGCAACAACTAGAAAACTTTGATGAAAGTATTAGACATAGAGCAACAAGTATACAATTACATGATAAAAATAAATTAGATAGATATCAATTTTTAGAGATATTACTTCAAGAAATTGAAAAAAGATATAATCAATTTTTAACGTTACCTTTTTCTGAAATTCGTGAAGAATATACTGCAGCTTCTAATATTTGGAATAGAACGTTGCTATTTACAGAAAATGATAAACAGTTTAAAGGACAAGCAATTGATTTAGATTACGATGGCTATCTAATTGTTAGAGATGAAGCGGGTGAATCACACCGTTTAATTAGTGCAGATATAGATTTTTAACACTAAAGCAAGGAGAGATAGCTATGGGTATGGCAACCTATGCCGTTGTGGATTTGGAAACAACAGGCAACCAATTAGATTTTGACGATATCATTCAAATTGGTATAACGTTTGTGCGCAATAACCAAATTATTGATACATATCATTCTATGATTAGAACAAATTTAGAGATTCCGCCGTTCATTCAAGCGTTAACATCCATTGAAGAAAATATGCTACAACAAGCGCCATATTTTAATCAAGTTGCACAAGAAATCTACGATAAGATAAAAGATTGCATTTTTGTAGCTCATAATGTAGATTTTGATTTGAATTTTATTAAAAAGGCATTTAAAGATTGTAATATTCAATATCGTCCCAAAAAAGTTATAGATACACTAGAAATCTTTAAAATAGCTTTTCCTACAGATAAAAGCTATCAATTAAGTGAATTAGCAGAGGCACATGGTATTACCTTAGCAAATGCCCATCGAGCTGACGAAGATGCCGCTACTACTGCTAAATTGATGATATTAGCTTTTGAAAAATTTGAAAAGTTACCGTTAGATACTTTGAAGCAATTATATTATTTAAGTAAACAGTTGAAATACGATTTGTATGATATTTTCTTTGAGATGGTTAGGCAATATGATGCAAAGCCATTGGATAAATCGTACGAAAAGTTCGAACAGATTATCTATCGTAAGCAAGTTGATTTTAAAAAGCCGACAACAAATTATAATGGCAGCTTGAAGTCTTTATATAGCAAAGCTGTAGATCAACTTGGCTTAACATATCGACCGCAACAATTATATTTAGCGGAAACTATATTAGATCAGCTCATGCATAGTGAAAAAGCAATGATTGAAGCATCACTAGGCAGTGGTAAATCATTAGCATATTTACTTGCGGCCTTGATGTATAATATTGAAACTGGGAAGCATGTCATGATTTCTACCAATACTAAATTACTGCAAAGTCAATTGTTAGAAAAAGATATTCCAGCAATGAATGAAGCGTTGAATTTTAAAATTAATGCACTATTGATTAAAAGTAAAAGTGATTACATTTCATTGGGGCTTATTAGTCAAATTTTAAAAGATGACACAAGTAATTACGAAGTGAATATCTTGAAAATGCAATTGCTGATTTGGATTACAGAGACGCCGTCCGGAGATATACAGGAATTAAATTTAAAAGGTGGTCAAAAGATGTATTTTGACCAGAAAATTGAAACATATGTACCGGCACGTCACGATGTTCATTATTATAATTTTATTAAGCGAAATGCACAGAACATTCAAATTGGTATTACAAATCATGCACATTTAATTCATTCTGATGTTGAAAATTCAATATATCAATTGTTTGATGATTGTATAGTGGATGAAGCACATCGCTTACCAGACTATGCCTTAAATCAAGTGACAAATGAGTTGAGTTATGCTGATATTAAATATCAGCTTGGTTTGATTGGTAAAAACGAAAATGAAAAATTGTTAAAGGCAATTGATCAACTGGAAAAGCAGCGAATTTTGGAAAAATTAGATATTGCACCAATTGATATTTTTGGCTTGAAGGCTAGTATGAATGAGATTCATGAGTTAAATGAGCAATTGTTCTCAACGATATTTACGATTATCAATGATTCTGATGTTTATGATGATGATATTCATCGCTTCCATAATGTATTTACTTTTGAAACAAAAGACATTTTGAAGGATTTACATGCGATTATCGATAAGTTAAATAAAACGCTAGAAATATTCAATGGCATTAGTCATAAAACAGTTAAATCATTACGGAAACAGTTGTTGTATTTAAAAGATAAATTTAAAAATATCGAACAAAGTTTAAAAGCTGGACATACTAGTTTCATTTCGATTAAAAATTTATCTCAAAAATCAACAATACGTTTATATGTGAAAGATTACGCTGTAAAAGATGTATTAACGAAACAAGTATTGGAAAAATTTAAATCACTCATTTTTATATCTGGTACTTTAAAATTTAATCATTCGTTTGAAGCTTTTAAACAGTTATTCAACAAAGATGTTCACTTTAATACATTTGAAGTTAACACGTCGTTACAAAGTGCAAAAAATACAAGTGTATTTATACCGAGTGATGTAGCATCTTATCAATATAAAAATATAGATGAGTATGTAGCATCGATTGTAAGCTATATTATTGAATATACGACTATAACGTCATCAAAATGTTTAGTCTTATTTACGAGTTATAAAATGATGCATATGGTACAAGATATGCTAAATGAATTGCCAGAATTTGAAGATTATGTTGTATTAACACAACAGCAGAACCAAAATTATAAAATAGTACAACAGTTTAATAATTTTGATAAGGCCATACTGCTTGGTACGTCAACATTTTTTGAAGGTTTTGATTTTCAAGCAAATGGTATTAAATGTGTGATGATAGCGAAGTTACCGTTTATGAACAAGCATAATGCAAAATATTGGCTTATGGATTCTGAATTCACTTCAACTTTCAAGGAATATGTATTACCTGATGCAGTTACACGTTTTAGACAAGGACTTGGAAGATTAATTAGAAATGAAAATGATCGCGGCATAATAGTTTCATTTGATGATCGACTCATAAACAGTAATTATAAAAACTTTTTTGAACAAACACTTGAAAATTATCGTCAGAAAAAAGGCGACATTCAACAGTTTGGAAAATTATTAAGACAAATTCAAAAAAAGAAAAAGTGAAATACAAAGTAAAATTCTTGTGACATGACATGTGCTATGTTCTGTTACAAGAATTTTTGTTTGGTCGTCAAAATTTGAGTTTTATAATTAAACTTGAATGTTAGCACAAAAAACGACCTTCATACTAATAATATTGAGGCTTTATTATATATTTTGTCTGAAACTGATGATTGTATTGTCTTAATATAAATTAATGTTCAAATCTGTGCGTAAATCATTACCATTTACACGTTATCTTTTAGTCTAGTTCTAGAACTTGAAAGCGGATTTTGTTAAAATGAATGAGTATTGTATAACGAAAAAATAAATAGGAGAATGGTTATGAAAACAACGATTAAACAAGCGAAAGATCATTTAAACCAAGACGTTACAATTGGTGCTTGGTTAACAAATAAACGTTCAAGTGGTAAAATCGCCTTTTTACAATTACGTGATGGAACAGGCTTTATGCAAGGCGTAGTAGTTAAATCAGAAGTTGATGAAGAGGTATTCAAACTTGCGAAAGAAATTACTCAAGAATCATCTCTATACGTTACAGGCACAATTACAGAAGATAATCGTTCTGACTTAGGATACGAAATGCAAGTGAAATCAATTGAAGTTATTTCAGAAGCGCATGACTATCCGATTACACCTAAAAATCATGGTACAGAATTCTTAATGGATCACCGTCATTTATGGTTACGTTCTAAAAAACAACATGCTGTAATGAAAATTAGAAATGAAGTTATTCGTGCAACGTATGAATTTTTCAACAAAGATGGATTTACAAAGGTTGATCCACCAATTTTGACAGCAAGTGCGCCAGAAGGTACAAGTGAATTATTCCATACTAAATACTTTGATCAAGATGCGTTTTTATCTCAAAGTGGTCAGTTATACTTAGAAGCTGCAGCAATGGCACACGGAAAAGTATTTTCATTTGGTCCAACTTTCAGAGCTGAAAAATCAAAAACACGTAGACACTTGATCGAGTTCTGGATGATTGAAGGAGAAATGGCTTTCACAAATCATGCTGAAAGTTTAGAAATTCAAGAACAATATGTAACACATGTTGTAAAATCAGTTTTAGAAAATTGTAAACTAGAGTTGAAAATTTTAGAGCGTGATACATCAAAACTTGAAAAAGTTGCGACACCATTCCCTAGAATTTCATATGATGATGCAATTGAATTCTTAAAAGCAGAAGGCTTTGATGATATTGAATGGGGCGAAGATTTTGGTGCGCCACATGAAACAGCCATTGCTAATCATTATGATTTACCGGTGTTTATTACTAATTATCCAACTAAAATTAAGCCTTTCTATATGCAACCAAATCCTGAAAATGAAGAAACTGTATTATGTGCAGACTTAATTGCACCTGAAGGATACGGTGAAATTATTGGTGGATCTGAACGTGTGGATGACTTAGAATTGTTAGAACAACGCGTTAAAGAACATGGATTAGACGAAGAAGCATATAGTTACTACTTAGACTTACGTCGTTATGGTAGTGTGCCACACTGTGGATTTGGTTTAGGTTTAGAGCGTACAGTAGCATGGATTTCTGGTGTTGAACACGTTCGTGAAACAGCGCCATTCCCAAGATTATTAAACCGTTTATATCCATAAGTTTTAGGGTCGTTACTTAAAATATATATTATGATAATAAAAAGAATCGTCCAGCCTATATTAATAGCTGGGCGATTTATTCTTGGAAAATGAAGATTGATAACGGCTTATATTAATCATGAACAAACTTTTGTTTAGTAACTATATTTGGAAAATAAATAGTTCATCTGATTATCCATAAAGTTCATTGTTAAAATCTAGTGTTAAAAAATACTGTTATTTAAAATTTGTTTGCTACTAGTTAAATATATTAAGCATTTTAGTCGAAAATTAAAGAAAATGATTTATACTATTAAGTAATGGTTAAATTTAAAAGGGGGCACGAACATGGATAAATATCAATTAAAAGCAAGACCTGTAGTGATACGAAGAGAATTATTAGACCATTACAGTGACTTAGGTTTAGATGAGCAAGATTTAGTCATTTTGCTTAAATTGATTTATGCTTCCGAAACATCAAATAAACAGCCTTCAATTGAATTGCTTCAGAAGGGCTCAACTATGCAACCACGTGATATTACAATGGTTATTCAAAATTTGATACAACGTGAATTGCTAGAATTACAAGTTCAAAAAGATGAAGAAGGTAGATTTACCGAATATATGAATCTAGATCCTTTTTTCGAAAAATTAAGTCATATATTGAAGCAACAAAGTATGGAAACGAAAGAGCTAAATAGTAAAGAAAAATTTAAACAATTATTTAGAGTTTTAGAGGATACATTTGCAAGGCCGTTATCTCCATATGAAATAGAAACGTTAAATCAATGGATTGATGTTGATAAACACGATACTGCAATTATACAAGCGGCATTAGACGAGGCGAATAGTTTGAATAAACTTAGCTTTAAATATATAGATCGTATTTTACTTAATTGGAAGAAAAACAATGTCAAAACAATTGACGATTCTAGAAAAATAAGAGAAAAATTCAATAAACCGAAAATGACGCACACAGTTAAAACGGTACCTAAATTTGATTGGTTAAACGGGGAGAACCTTGATGGTAAGTAAGAAAAAAGCATTAGAAATGATTGATGTTATAGCAAATATGTTTCCGGATGCAGAATGTGAATTAAAACATGATAATCCGTTCGAATTAACTATTGCTGTATTATTGTCAGCGCAATGTACAGACGTTCTAGTAAATAGAGTAACAACTGAGCTGTTTAAAAAATACAAAACGCCTGAAGATTATTTGGCAGTCAGTGATGAAGAACTTATGAATGATATTCGTTCTATCGGTCTGTATCGTAACAAAGCTAAGAATATTAAGAAACTTTGTCAATCTTTGATTGATCAATTTAATGGAGAAATACCACAAACACATAAGGAATTAGAAAGTTTAGCAGGTGTAGGACGTAAAACTGCTAATGTAGTCATGAGTGTAGCATTTGATGAACCTTCATTAGCTGTTGATACGCATGTAGAACGTGTTTCTAAACGCTTAGGTATTAATCGTTGGAAAGATAATGTGAGACAGGTAGAAGACCGTTTATGTTCTGTCATACCTAGAGATAGATGGAATAGGAGCCATCATCAACTCATTTTCTTTGGAAGATACCACTGTTTAGCCCGAAAACCTAAATGCGATATTTGTCCACTATTAGAAGATTGTAGAGAAGGACAAAAACGTTATAAAGCTAGTTTGAAAGAAGCGTGATAACATGACAAATATTACAAAAGAGGTATTTGATAATTTAGAACAAGAGATTGATTTATTTGCCAAAAATAAGACATTAGGTTCTAGTGAAGCAAAGCCCTACTTGGATGAATACCATAGTAAAATTATTGATTATTTTAAGCAGGTTAATGACATAACTGGCAATATTGATTTTGATAAATTAAATCAATATCCTGTTGTGCCAATGAATTTTAAAGAAAGATATGATTATATGATTGAACGTAAATATCATTTTATGGGCTATCGACAAATGAAGACCTTTAAAACTGAATTGATTAAAATGAATGCTAGTTATCAAACAAGGTTAAAGAATAAGCAGGTATAGACAAGATTGATCATTTCCTAATGTTGAAAATATATAAAACTAATTCATGCACACATATTTATAATTATGTTAGGTGTCGTGTCATTACAACGTCTTAATATAAAAACTGTCCATCTACATCATAATGGATATCTTGAGATATGCTTTAAGATATCTATTTCGAATCGTAGGTGGATTTCTTATATCTATGATTGTGAAAATATGTTGCAAACATGTTGATATTTCACTGATTAACGTACACAGGGAATTAATAAATATATCAATTTAAAACAGCGTCTAAGATGACTATGAGAAAATATAATCATAATTTTAAAAATGGGAACAACCACTTATTCAAATTCAATAATTTTACATAGCTAAAGATGTGAATATGAAAAACTATTTAGATGTTTCAAAATGTATGTGAATGACTGATTTTACGGTTTCTACTAATATAGCAATAGCGTATGAATACTTATAAAAAAAGCAGGAAGTTTTACCTTCCCACCATAAAAGATGAAGAACCTAAAAAAATCCTCGGCTACACCATAAATATGGTATAACTGAGGATTTTATGTTGAGTGGATTAGTTGAATATACCTGTTAATCCACCGCTGTTTCTAGATTGTTGAGATCTAGTATTGTTATTTGATTGTGCAGTACCACTGCTGTTTGCTGATGTGTCACTACCACCGTGTGTACTACGATTTGTAGTGTTGTTATCTTGACTACCAGAAACATTGATTGATGGGATACTACCACTTACTGAGCTAGGACGTTTAAAGTCTTCGCCATCTCTAGATGAAATTTTTGACATCACATTTTCATATAAGAACTGTGGATATTCTTGTTGGCTATGTCCCACAAATGAGTTTTCACCATATTGTTTAACTTTACTGAAGCCCATCCACACTGACATAGTGTATTGAGGTGTAAAGCCGTTAATCCACACGTCTTTCGCTGCATTATCAGGTAAATTATATTGTGAATAAGTTTCAGCACCGTAAGTACCAGTACCTGTCTTAGCACCCATATTTACTCCAGATACACCATGGCCATATGCAGAACCATATGGTTTAAATGTACCTTTTAGCATCTCAGCTAACATGTATGCAGTGTAATCACTCATCGCTTTATGGCTAGTATGATCGTATTCGATTGTTTCACCATCACGAGTAACTACTTTTTGAATTGAATGCGCGTTGTTATAAGTACCACCGTTAGCGATTGCAGCAAATGCTGATGCTAATTGTGTTGGTGAGAATTCTGAAGCAGAACCACCAAGTACTTCAGATGGACCAATATCGCCTTCGTAGTTTAAGCCAAGTTTGGCAGCGAATTTCTTAGGTGCATCATTACCAGCATTTTGCTTAACTGATTGCCAAGCTTTTAAAGCTGGGATATTGAAACTTTGTCGTAAAGCATCATAAATAGATACAGTACCGTGACTCTTCGTATCATAGTTTCTAAATGTAGAACCATCAACTTGATATGAAGATTCATCTTGAATCGCATGGTTTGTTGC
The DNA here is from genome assembly GCF_001027105.1 of Staphylococcus aureus. Taxonomy (GTDB): domain Bacteria; phylum Bacillota; class Bacilli; order Staphylococcales; family Staphylococcaceae; genus Staphylococcus; species Staphylococcus aureus. The sequence continues at coordinate 1,488,142 of NZ_CP011526.1, read as the reverse complement.
CCATTTCATATTTTCAATGGCAGGTCCATACGCTAAGAAAGGTTTTAAAGATGAACCAGTAGGGTGAGGATCTGTTGCTTGGTTTCTGTTAACGACGTCTTTGAAATCACGTCCACCAGATATAGCAACTAAACCACCAGTTTTACTATCAAGAATTGTTGCACCAACTTGTTGGTCTTTATTCTTGTAGAAGCTACCATTATCAACATCATTTTGTAATGTTTTTTGAACATCTTTATCCATGTTTGTATAAATTTTAATACCACTTTGTAATACATTACCTAAATTTTCATCTTTGAATGCTTTATTATTCATTAATTCAGATTTTACAAAGTTAACGTATGAATTATACTCAGAATCTTGATTTGTATCAATGTTTTGACGTTCTTCAGGAGTACGATTTACTAAGTTCGCTTTTAAATCGATTTTCTTAGCATCTTCCCACTGTTTATCTGTAATGCGTTTATGATAATGCATTAAGTATAAAACAGTGTTTTTACGATCTTCAGCAGCTTTTGGATGATCATAAATATTATAGTTGTTTGGAACCTGAGGTAAACCGGCTAAATAAGCTTCTTCCGCTAAGTTTAAATCTTTTAAATCTTTATTAAAGTAATACTTAGCAGCAGCTTTAATACCTGTTACGCCATCAGAATAGTAAATTTTGTTTAGATATACTTGGAAGATATCATCTTTACTATACTCTTGTTCTAAACGATATGATAAGTATGCTTCTTGAGCTTTACGTCCAATAGATTTATGTTGTGATAAAAATGCATCTTTAACAACTTGTTGTGTTAATGTTGAGGCACCTTCAGAACCAAATCCACCAGTCAAGTTCTTACCAATTGCACCGAATAAACGTTTATAATCAAGTGCGCCATGTTCGTAGAAACGATTGTCTTCAGTTGCAAGTACTGCGTCTTTCATTGATTTCGGCACGTCTTTTAAATTTACATGCTCATGTCTTTGGCCATTATCTAATGTTTTAACAAGTTCTCCGTTCTTGTCATATATCTTTGCAGGAATCGGATCTTGTAATTTAGCTTCGGTAAAAGCAGGTGCTTTCCAAGCATAATAAGCAAACAATAAGATACCTAGTAAAAGAACAACGAAAAATGCAATAATCATGAAGCCAATAATCTTAATAATCGTTCTCTTCACATTTCTATTCTTTTTTGAGTTGGATTTCCCACCATTATTACCGTTTTTCTTAGGCTGAGAAGATCCTTTGTTTTCCGTCATACGCGGTCCTCACTTTCATCTAATATCAACTTATCAACTGCTTTTAGATAGTCTAATCTTGGTTGATACTGATAAGGAATATGGTAACCATTTTTTCGTATTTCATCAACTGTTATAGACTTTTTAATATTATCTTTATATCTCTTCCAAAATACTTCGAATTTTGAATAGGGTAAAAGATAAACTTCATCTAGCGTTTTAAAACGAATCATTAAAAACACAATACCTTTTTGTTGATATGCATTTTTCATATGTTCGACTTGATGGTCATGAATATTATTTAAAGGAAAGGACGTCTTGTTTTTAGTTTCCTTTGCTTCAAAATCAATATAATAACCTTGATAAACGCCGTTGTAATCAGTTGTTGAAGGTGTACGAAAATAAGCTTCGTTAATCACAGCTTTACTCCGCTTAGGATAGTTGACATTAACTATTTGTACTGGCGTAGGCTTTTTGTGAATAACTGCAATGTCGCTTTTAAGATAAAACGTATTTGAATGTTCGATATCTTTTTCAAGTGACATACCACGTCCACCATACTCAATATTACTAAAGGCAGCGGTCTTTTTCCCTCCGTCTATAGCACTATTTTTACGATATGGTTTACCATTTGGATAATTCATAAATTTCACCACACAAGTTTGGTAGTAAACGTTGTTTATTATACACAACATTATAGTGAAACACCAAACTTAAATTAGTATAAATGCGAAAGACACAATACACCAAAGCTTATTTTAACGTGATTTCAGCATTAACACAATAATATTATAATACATTTACCGTTAATGTTGGAATTTTACACACAATTTTAATTAATTGAAAAGTTTTGCTTATAAAAATGAATACTCATTACAATATTTTTGAATTTTGTTATAAAAGTCAAATCATGATTAGTAATTTTTATTTTTGAGGCAAGTACAAGTATGTGTTGTTAATCAGCAGAGGTGTATTTGATTTAAATGATTTTATTAGATTAAAAGTATTTTCATCGTATAACAACATACACGATAAAATTTTGTATTTATATAGGAAGTTTTTAGATTTACTTGATTTAACAGATAACACATTTGAAAAAATAGTTAAATCAAATTATATAGAGTGTTAAAACATGACGAATACAGTATATTGTGATAAATTAAAAAATGTAGGAGGCGTCCTCATGAATGATGTAGTCGAATCACTAATTTATGAAGTTAACAACATGCAACAAAATTTTGAAAATGTGAAATCACAACAACAAGATCATGATTTTTACCAAACTGTAAAGCCATATACTGAACATATTGATAGCATACTCAATGAGATCAAATTACATCGTGAATTTATTATAGAAGTACCTTATATGAATTCAAGGAAATTTGAGCTACTGATTGCTAACATTGAACAACTTTCTGTCGAATGTCATTTTAAGCGAACAAGTCGAAAGTTATTTATAGAAAAGCTTAAAAGTGTTCAATATGATTTACAAAATATATTAGATGGCGTAACAAAAGAGGGTACTGATGGTTAAAACAGTTTATGTAACAGGTTACAAATCATTCGAATTAAACATTTTTAAAGATGACGCACCTGAAGTACATTATTTAAAACAATTTATAAAACATAAAATTGAACAACTGTTGGATGAAGGATTAGAATGGGTGTTAATACAAGGGCAAATGGGTATAGAATTATGGACTGCAGAAGTTGTTATTGAATTACAACGAACATATGATTCGTTAAAGTTTGCTGTAATTACACCGTTCCAAGGACATACAGAAAAGTGGAATGAACATAATCAAAGTAAGTATGCCAACATAATTAAGCATGCAGATTATGTTGATAGTATTTTTCATACGTCGTATCAAGGTCCTTTTCAATTTAAACAAGCAGATCAATTTATGCTTGAACATTCGGATCAAACATTGCTCATTTATGATGAGGAACAAGAGGCGAGTCCTAAGTTCTTCAAGCAGATGTTAGTTGATTTTATGGATAAAACAAACTATACTTGTGATATTGTGACGTTCGATGAATTAACAGCATTCATCAATGACTTACAGTGGTCTGAAGATCAAAGTTTCTAATGAGGTGGAAAAAATGTCAGATGTTTCATTGAAATTATCAGCAAAAGATATTTATGAAAAAGATTTTGAAAAAACGATGGCTCGTGGCTATAGAAGAGAAGAAGTAGATGCATTTTTAGATGACATTATTGCTGATTATCAAAAAATGGCCGATATGAATAATGAAGTTGTAAAATTATCAGAAGAGAATCATAAACTTAAAAAAGAATTAGAAGAATTAAGACTACGTGTAGCAACATCAAGACCTCAGGACAATAAAAGTTTTTCTTCGAATAATACAACAACAAATACATCTTCAAATAATGTAGATATTTTAAAACGTATTTCAAACTTAGAAAAAGCTGTATTTGGTAAATAATTACTAAATACAAAAGTTTAACTGTCTTACTAATAATGACTATGTTATAATTTTAAAAGTGATATTTTGGGTAATCGCTATATTATATAGAGGAAAGTCCATGCTCACACAGTCTGAGATGATTGTAGTGTTCGTGCTTGATGAAACAATAAATCAAGGCATTAATTTGACGGCAATGAAATATCCTAAGTCTTTCGATATGGATAGAGTAATTTGAAAGTGCCACAGTGACGTAGCTTTTATAGAAATATAAAAGGTGGAACGCGGTAAACCCCTCGAGTGAGCAATCCAAATTTGGTAGGAGCACTTGTTTAACGGAATTCAACGTATAAACGAGACACACTTCGCGAAATGAAGTGGTGTAGACAGATGGTTATCACCTGAGTACCAGTGTGACTAGTGCACGTGATGAGTACGATGGAACAGAACATGGCTTATAGAAATATCACTACTAGTTTAGCTCTCCTAGATGATGGAGAGCTTTTTTCATGAAAAGAACACTTAAAATTAACGCCTTGTCTTGATATAATGACACTGCCTTGTTTTAAAATAGTAAGCGGATGCGTTAATGTATCAGCGATTAAATTTGTTGGAAATGTATAAAAAACACAAGCTAAGAATAAAATACCTGTATAAAAGGAGAATCATATATGTTTCAATTACTTGCAGTTTGTCCGATGGGATTAGAAGCTGTTGTTGCTAGGGAAATTCAAGAATTAGGCTATGAAACAAATGTTGAAAATGGTCGTATATTTTTTGAAGGAGACGCAAGTGCAATTGTAAAGGCAAATTTATGGTTGCGCACAGCAGACCGAATCAAAATTGTTGTTGGACGTTTTAACGCAACAACGTTTGACGAATTATTCGAACAAACCAAAGCGCTCCCTTGGGAATCTATAATTGATAAAGAGGGTAACTTCCCAGTTCAAGGTAGAAGCGTTAAATCAACACTACATAGTGTGCCAGATTGTCAGGCGATAACTAAGAAAGCTATTGTTGAACGATTACGTCGCGCATATAACGAAAAAGGTTGGTTAAATGAATCAGGTGCCAAATACCCTGTTGAAGTTGCCATTTTAAAAGATAATGTATTATTGACTATCGACACATCAGGTTCTGGTTTGAACAGACGTGGTTATAGATTAGCACAAGGTGAAGCACCAATTAAAGAAACGTTGGCAGCAAGTTTAATCCGTCTTGCAAACTGGAAAGGTGATACACCTTTAATTGATCCATTTTGCGGTTCGGGTACAATAGCTATAGAAGCTTGTTTAATTGCTCAAAATATCGCACCTGGTTTTAATCGCGAGTTCGTATCAGAGCAATGGAACATCATGCCAGCAAATATTTATGATGATTACCGTGATGAAGCGGATAAGATGGCTGATTATGATAAAGAAATCGAAGTATATGCTTCTGATATCGATCCAGAAATGGTAGAGATTGCTAAGCGTAACGCTGAAGAAGTTGGGTTGTCTGATATTATTAAATTTAGTGTAAAAGATGTCAATACATTAACAATTGATACAGAAGAACCGGTGGCGTTAATTGGAAATCCTCCATATGGTGAACGTATTGGTGATCGTGAAGAAGTTGAAGAAATGTACCGTTATATTGGTAAACTAATGAAACAACATCCATTTTTATCTACATACATTTTAACAAGTAATAAAGAATTTGAATATTTAGTAGATCGTAAAGCAACAAAGCGACGTAAGTTATTTAATGGATATATAGAATGTACTTATTATCAATACTGGGGTAAAAAGACAGAACGTAAAACTATTGAAAACTAAAGTGTTTCTAATGCGTGACTAAAATTAGTAATAATTAAGTTCTCATGATAATAGGTATTTTTGAAAAATGGAGGAGTCTATAAATGGGTAAAAAAATGGGTCTAGGTTTATCTATTGCATTGGTTGTTATTGGTATTGCCGTTGTATGTTTAATGATTTTTTCTAGTCAAAAAACGACTTATTTTGGTTATATGAATAGTAATACAAATGCAGAAAAAGTTGTCAGTGAAAAAGATGGATTAGTCAAACATAATATCAAAGTAGAACCATCTAATGATTTCAAGCCGAAAAAAGGAGACTTTGTAAAATTAGTTTCTAAAGATGATGGGAAGACATTTTATAAACAAGAGATTGTTAAACATGATGACGTCCCACACGGTTTAATGATGAAAATTCACGACATGCATATGAATTAATAAAAAAGCATCTATAACGTAATTTTGAAGAAGTAGAGTTATCTTCTTATGCGTTTTAGATGCTTTTTTATCTTCAAATTCAAAAAATCGGACAGATAAAAAGTAAAAACTTTCCATCAGTACGATTTATTATAGAACCCGTTTTAAGTAATTAGAGAGACGAGAATCATTTTGTAAATTTCGTCAGTTCAAAACTTTAAGTGCATTATTGTTTAGCACGACGATCTTTAATATATAATATTAATTCAATTATAAATACAAGGATAAGTGATAATCCAAATAATGGCATTAATAATCCTAATACAATTAAACATATTATGAGTGATATAGATGCTGGTTTTTTTACGCGATGTGGTACTTTTACTGCAGTATTTTTTGTACGCTTTATCCAAGAGACAAACCCCATGCCAATGGCTACTAATAAAGCGATACATACAAATAAATTAATGATTTTATTTAAAATGCCGAATAAATGACCTTCGTGAAGCGGAATGCCCCATGTAAACCATTTAGCAATAATACCGTAGTCATCATATTTAATCGTACCTAGCTTTTTACCGCTATATTGATCGAAATAAAGTGTTTGTTCCTTGTATGGTGATACATCTAGCCCAGTAACACCTGAATTACTAGTATTAGATACAATAAAGGTACCATTTTTATCACTTGGATATACGATTGAAAACGGCTTTTTAATACCAGCTTTTTGCGCCTGTTCAACGACCTTATCAATAGATATTTGATAATCTAATTTGGTTTGAGGCATTGCTGCATTACCATGATGACCACTTGAACCTTTTTCGGATGAAGCTGGCTGTTTATTTTTACGTGTAGCCCAAGGTAATTCGTTCAAATCTGATTTAGGTGGATTAATCGCTAATTCACCTTGACCAAGGTCACCGTTTGTGTCCATCATACCGGCAATTTTACTGCCCATAAAACCAGACCATGGCAATCCAGTTAAGACTAATACAAATACTGGAATTGCAATGATAACTCCAATCATTGCGTGCCACTTTTGCCAACGAAGTGCCTTACTTTTGTTAGAAATTAAATGCTTCTTAATGAGTAAATAAGTACCAGATAAAATCATGAATATCATCCAACATGCGGTTAACTCTACTAAATAATTAATAATAGTATTTTCAGTAAACAAAGAACTATGTATACTTCGCATCACATTAGAATACGTATGTTTCGCATTTTGATCTGCAACAAATTGATTGTTATGATCTAGAAAGACGTAACGTTGATTTCCTGCCATATCACTCAGTGTAATTCGTTTGTTATATGGTTCATCAAGTATGCTAACTTTACTTACAAAGAATCCTTCATATTGTTGTTCAACTTGATGTACTGCATCATTTAATGTTTGATGCGTTTTTACATCACTGTCACCAAAAAACTCATTCTTATAAATATTATTTTCAACTTCTGGAAAGAACAAGTAACCAATGCCCGAAATGGTTAAAGTGATTAACAGTGGAGCAATAAATATTGCTGCATAGAAATGTAATCTTTGTAATGGATTAAATGTATTTTTCATATTTCCCTCCCAATTGGCTATTATACGGTGTCAATTCTGTGATGTGTGTGAACAAACTGTGACAATATTTATTTTCTAGAAAAATTTAACGATGATTTGTGATTTTTAGAAAAATGAACTTTTAAGTTGGAATGTTTGAAGAAAATTGATTATTCGTATGTTTTATCAAGCAGCTATGATAAAATTTAAACATAATACAATGCGAGCCATTTAACGATCTATGTTTAAATGGACATCGATATTGTATGAATTCGTTGTAACAAGCAAGCATTTCTATGTGAACGAACCAAAGGGGAAAGTAACATGATTAATAAAGAACAATTAGATCTTTTATATAAATTAAAAAAAGAAGTTGAAAAGTCGCGAAATGAAGCACTTTTACATACAATTAACCAAGTAATTAAGAAAGTATATTTGCAGCAATATACATGTTCGTTCGTTGGACATTTTTCTGCAGGTAAATCGACACTGATAAATTTATTAATTGAACAAGATATCTTACCAAGTTCACCTGTACCAACGACAAGTAATACTGCTATTGTGTCAGTTTCAGACAATCACGATATTATTGCTAATTTGCCGAATCAAACGTATGCCAAATTATCTAATTATGATGAAGTAAGGGAAATGAATCGCCAAAATGTCGACGTTGAATCTGTAGAAATTAATTTTCAATCAGCTAAATTTGAAAATGGGTTTACGTTGCAAGATACACCAGGTGTTGATTCAAATGTTGCATCACATCAGTCAATAACAGAACAATATATGTATACAAGTAATATGATATTTTATACGGTTGACTATAACCACGTTCAATCTGAACTTAACTTTAAGTTTATGAAGCATATAAATGATGTTGGAATACCTGTTGTGTTTATCATTAATCAAATTGACAAGCATCAAGACGATGAATTGTCATTCTCTACGTTTAAATCTCGAGTTGAAAAATCAATTGCAGATTGGGGTATTAAATTAGAACGCACCTTTTATGTATCTAAATTTGATCACCCTGAAAATGAACTTGAAGTATTATCAAGTTATCTAATTTCATTAGATCAACATAGAGAGACAATAGAGGATTATACATCAAGAACGGTTGAATACATTACCGAAGCTCAGCTAGATTACATTCAGTCTGAAATTCAGGAAGTACTAGAAGATTTAGGTATCGAAGAAGCGGAGTTTGAACAAGCATTTTTAAATAGTCAACAACATCAAGCAATTAGTGAAGAGGCACAACTTTTAAATAATCCAGATGAATTAATGGCATTTTTAAAGAATAAGCGTAAAAATATTTTAGAAAATGCATACATTATGCCGCATAATATGAGAGAAATGTTACGAAGTTATTTGGAAAGTATGTCTCAAGACTTTAATGTTGGCGGATTTTTTAATAAAAAGAAGAAAAAACTACAAATTCAACAACAGCGATTATTAACAGCGACAGATGCGTTACAAGAACATGTTAATCAACAAATTCGTCAACCAATGCGAGAAGATATGTCATTTGTTACGCGTTTTATCAATAAAAAAGAAGCTTCAGATAAAGTATTAAATCAGCATTATGACGTTAAGCCAGAAATGATTGAAGGTTTATATCAACCACAAACATCAATCAGCAATACTTATGTACTTACATTTTCAGACGAAGTGGTTAAAGCCATTAAGAAATATGTTGAACAACAATCAACACCAATTTTTAAAGAAATAATAGAAAATGTGCAGGCAGATGAATTACCAACAGAAGAAAGTGATGATTTAAAAGAATATCAACGTTATACAGAATTAAATGAGCTGCGTCAGTCATTGACGACTAAGAATTATCGTCACTACTATATTCATTTAGATGAATCTCTAGATAAATTAATAGGTCGACAAGAGACAACATATCAAGTGGCTACTGATAATGCTCAGGATAATCGTGATAATCAGCAGCTAAATCAAAATACAGCTACAACAAATATGTCTATAGATATTCAAAAAGCGCTTGATATAATTTCGGATGTGCCTTTGTTCAAGCGTACAAAGCAAGATATCCACGAAACATTAACACGTATAGATAATAAATTAATAAAAATAGGTGTATTTGGAACATTTAGTGCTGGTAAAAGTAGTTTGATAAATGCATTATTAGGCGAGCATATTTTAGTCAGTTCTCCAAATCCTACTACAGCAGCTACTACAGAAATATCTTATGGAGACGAGAGTTATATAACGCTAAAATCACAATCGCAATTATTAGATGAAATTAATGCAGTAGTTGAATACCAAGATATGTCTTATTCGACTATAGAAGACTTTATTAATTCAGATTTAGAAAAGTTAAAATCACATTTAAATAAAAATCAACTCGCTTTTATTCAGGCAGTTGAAAAACATTATAAATTGTATGTCAATATGTTGGAAAATGGAGAAAAACATGCCATTAATCAACAGGAATTGAAAAAGTGGAGTGCAGAAGATGAATATGCAACATTTGTTAAGACAGTACACATTGCATTAATGCATGATTGGTTAAAAGGTAAAATAATTGTTGATTCATTAGGGCTACACTCAAATAACCAAAGGCATACAAATGAAACCGAACAAATTTTAACTTCTTCAGACTTAATATTGTATGTAAGTTATTTTAATCATTCATTTACTGATAATGACAAAGCGTTTATAGAACACATGAAAGATATGAACCAGTTGAATGAAAACCAAGCATTTAAAATGGTAATTAATGCTGCTGATTTAGCAGAAAGTCAAGATGATCTTGAAGCAGTTGAAACATATGTATCAGATGCATTAAGACAAGTACACTTACAATCAGACATTTTTGCTGTATCAAGTCGAAATGCATTGCAAGCTGAAGATAAGGGCATTGATCAATTAAAACAAAGCATACAACAATTTGTTGATGTTGAATCTAAATCAATTTTAGAACAACAAATGATTCATCAGCTTCAACAAATGGATCGTTCTTATGTAGAGATGATTACAGAATTTGAAACAAATAAAGCTGATATTTCACGTCGCCAACAAAGGTTAACAGATTATAAAGATAAACAGCGTTTACAACATCAATTAATTGATGCGACGTTACAACATACAGACAACGAAGTTGAAGAACAAGTTTATCATTTAAATGCCCGTTTAAAACTACAACTACTTGACGATGTTAAATCAGTGTTTAATTCTCAAATGACGCAAAATAGTGATTTTAATGAAGAAAAGAAAGTGTCTACGAGAGTATACTTAGATCAAATTCATCAACGATTGTTTTTAGAGCAATCTTTAATTACAGAACGTATAAAAAAATACTTTAATAAGCAACTCACTGAGCAAATTGCACCAATCGTTCAACAATTAGCAGATTTACATGTCATTATTAATCCTCAGTTTAACTTTGAATCAGCTAATATAGAGCAACCATTATTGCACATCGATTTCAACGATATGCTAAATGCATTGCCTAAACAATTAACAAAACGTAAAATTTTGAATCCAAATGGGCAAAGAGATATACATGAATCAATTTGTCAAAGTACGTTAGGATTATTACAACCACAAATGGGATTATTGAGGCAACAGCTTGAATTATATGTAAAGCAAATGGCTGTAGAAGCTGAATCGCAATTTGAAAGTTTTGAAGCTAATATTCAAACGCAAATAAACGATTTATTAGCATTTGATTTAGATACAACACTTATCAATCAATTGAAAGATAAACATCAACAACTGAAAACTATTTTATATTAAGAAAGAAGGAACGTTTTAAATGCCTAATAAAATATTACTTGTAGATGGTATGGCGCTATTATTTAGACATTTCTATGCTACAAGTCTTCATAAACAATTTATGTACAATTCACAAGGTGAACCTACAAATGGAATACAAGGATTTGTGCGTCATATCTTTTCGGCAATACATGAAATACGCCCTACACATGTAGCTGTATGTTGGGATATGGGACAATCAACTTTTAGAAATGATATGTTTGATGGTTATAAGCAAAATCGTTCTGCACCACCAGAAGAATTGATACCACAATTTGATTATGTTAAAGAAATTTCAGAGCAATTTGGCTTTGTAAATATTGGCGTTAAAAACTATGAAGCGGATGATGTTATAGGTACATTAGCACAACAATATTCAACTGATAACGATGTCTATATTATTACGGGCGACAAAGATTTACTGCAATGTATTAATGACAATGTTGAAGTTTGGCTAATTAAAAAAGGTTTTAACATTTATAATAGATATACATTACATCGTTTTAACGAAGAATATGCCCTTGAACCACAACAACTAATCGATATTAAAGCGTTTATGGGTGATACAGCAGATGGATATGCGGGTGTTAAAGGTATTGGCGAGAAAACGGCTATTAAGTTAATTCAGCAATATCAAAGCGTTGAAAATGTGGTTGAAAACATTGATGCATTATCAGCTGGGCAACGTAATAAGATTAATGACAATTTAGATGAACTATATTTATCGAAGCGACTGGCTGAAATTCACACACAAGTACCAATTGATAGTGAAGCGCTTTTTGAGAAAATGTCATTTGCAACAACGCTTAATCATATTTTATCAATTTGTAACGAACATGAATTACATGTTTCAGGAAAATATATTTCATCCCATTTTTAAAAAGTATAAGATTTTATGAAAAATTAAACCAATTAAGTATAAAAAGACTATTTCTATCGATACAAGGTAGAAATAGTCTTTTTGCGTATTTGGATATGTCAGAGTGAATAAATAAGCCGAATTTTGATAGATACATATTTGATTAATCAATAGAGTATAAAGAATTATATTTCATCCAAATAAATTACCATACACTACAAAATAGTACAGTTACAACTTTATTAATCTAAAAAACATATTTGATTAATTAGTTTTTGAGTCAATGTATTAATACAACTATAAATCAAATGGAGTATAAGAAATAAATATAGTGGTATAATTGCACATAATATTTAAGAATAAGAATAATATATTAAATATTTATTAACAAATTATAGATAAAATATGAATAATTAATTAATGGTATTTACATATTCATAACCAAAGGATAAAATAATTGTGAAATTATTCACAAATGAAAGAGGAGTGTTGCAAATGTTAGTTGCAGTAGTCAAAGAATTAAAACAAGGTGAAGGACGTGTAGCTTGCACACCCGAAAATGTGCGTAAGTTAACGGATGCAGGACATAAAGTAATTGTTGAAAAAAATGCTGGCATTGGTTCAGGATTTTCTAACGATATGTATGAAAAAGAAGGCGCTAAGATCGTAACTCACGAACAAGCATGGGAAGCTGATCTTGTTATCAAAGTAAAAGAACCTCATGAAAGCGAATATCAATATTTCAAAAAGAATCAAATTATCTGGGGATTTTTACATCTAGCATCTTCAAAAGAAATAGTAGAAAAAATGCAAGAAGTTGGTGTAACTGCGATTAGTGGTGAAACCATTATAAAAAATGGAAAAGCAGAATTATTAGCGCCAATGAGTGCTATAGCAGGTCAACGCTCAGCAATTATGGGAGCTTACTACTCTGAAGCACAACATGGTGGTCAAGGTACTTTAGTGACTGGTGTACATGAAAATGTGGATATACCTGGTAGTACATATGTGATTTTCGGTGGTGGAGTAGCAGCAACAAATGCAGCAAATGTTGCCTTGGGACTAAATGCTAAAGTAATCATTATCGAGTTAAACGATGACCGCATTAAATATCTTGAAGATATGTATGCAGAAAAAGATGTCACAGTAGTCAAATCAACACCAGAAAATTTAGCAGAACAAATTAAGAAAGCAGATGTATTTATTTCTACAATTTTAATTTCAGGTGCGAAACCGCCAAAATTGGTTACTCGTGAGATGGTTAAATCAATGAAAAAAGGTTCAGTATTAATCGATATAGCTATTGACCAAGGTGGAACTATTGAAACAATTAGACCAACTACAATTTCTGATCCAGTGTATGAAGAAGAAGGTGTGATTCATTATGGTGTACCAAATCAACCAGGAGCAGTCCCAAGAACTTCAACAATGGCATTAGCACAAGGAAATATTGATTATATATTAGAAATTTGTGACAAAGGCTTAGAACAAGCAATTAAAGATAATGAAGCCTTAAGTACTGGTGTAAACATTTACCAAGGACAAGTGACAAATCAAGGATTAGCTTCATCACATGACCTAGATTATAAAGAAATATTAAATGTTATCGAATAGATAGTAATTTAAATGAAATTGAGTGAAATGAATATTTTAAATATAGCATTATAGTTTGGACTAAAAATTTACAAAACGGAAGGATGTAATTATTATGACAACCAACACAGTTACATTACAAACAGCACATATTGTAAGTTTAGGAGATATCGAAGAAGCTAAAGCAAGCATTAAACCATTTATTCGTCGAACACCTCTAATTAAATCAATGTATTTAAGCCAAAGTATAACTAAAGGGAATGTATTTCTAAAATTAGAAAATATGCAATTCACAGGATCTTTTAAATTTAGAGGCGCTAGCAATAAAATTAATCACTTAACAGATGAACAAAAAGAAAAAGGCATTATCGCAGCATCTGCTGGGAACCATGCACAAGGTGTTGCTTTAACAGCTAAATTATTAGGCATTGATGCAACGATTGTAATGCCTGAAACAGCACCACAAGCGAAACAACAAGCAACAAAAGGCTATGGGGCAAAGGTTATTTTAAAAGGTAAAAACTTTAACGAAACTAGACTTTATATGGAAGAATTAGCGAAAGAAAATGGCATGACAATCGTTCATCCATATGACGATAAGTTTGTAATGGCAGGCCAAGGAACAATTGGTTTAGAAATTTTAGATGATATTTGGAATGTGAATACAGTCATCGTACCAGTTGGCGGTGGAGGATTAATTGCAGGTATTGCCACCGCATTAAAATCATTTAACCCTTCAATTCATATTATCGGTGTTCAATCTGAGAATGTTCATGGTATGGCTGAGTCTTTCTATAAGAGAGATTTAACTGAACATCGAGTGGATAGCACAATAGCAGATGGTTGTGATGTAAAAGTTCCTGGTGAACAAACATATGAAGTAGTTAAACATTTAGTAGATGAATTTATTCTTGTTACTGAAGAAGAAATTGAACATGCTATGAAAGATTTAATGCAGCGTGCCAAAATTATTACTGAAGGTGCAGGCGCATTACCAACAGCTGCAATTTTAAGTGGAAAAATAAACAATAAATGGCTTGAAGATAAAAATGTTGTTGCATTAGTTTCAGGCGGGAATGTTGACTTAACTAGAGTTTCAGGTGTCATTGAACATGGACTGAATATTGCAGATACAAGCAAGGGTGTGGTAGGTTAAAACATTTAATCTTAAAAATGAGGTGTAATTATGTCAAATGGTAAAGAATTACAAAAAAATATAGGTTTCTTCTCAGCGTTTGCTATTGTTATGGGGACAGTTATTGGTTCAGGAGTATTCTTTAAAATATCAAACGTAACAGAAGTAACAGGAACAGCAGGAATGGCCTTGTTTGTATGGTTCCTAGGCGGCATCATTACCATTTGTGCGGGGTTAACAGCAGCAGAACTTGCTGCTGCAATCCCTGAAACAGGTGGCTTAACGAAGTATATAGAATATACATACGGTGATTTCTGGGGCTTCCTATCAGGTTGGGCGCAATCATTTATTTATTTTCCAGCTAACGTAGCAGCATTGTCTATCGTATTTGCGACACAGCTAATTAATTTATTCCATTTATCTATAGGTTCGTTAATACCAATAGCAATCGCATCTGCGTTATCTATTGTGTTGATAAATTTCCTAGGTTCAAAAGCAGGCGGAATTTTACAATCAGTTACTTTAGTAATTAAACTGATTCCAATCATCGTTATTGTAATTTTTGGTATTTTTCAATCTGGAGATATCACTTTTTCATTAATTCCAACTACAGGTAATTCAGGAAATGGCTTCTTTACAGCAATTGGTAGTGGTTTATTAGCAACTATGTTTGCATATGATGGTTGGATTCATGTAGGAAATGTTGCGGGGGAACTTAAAAATCCTAAACGCGATTTACCTTTAGCGATTTCAGTTGGTATCGGTTGTATTATGGCTGTGTATTTATTAATTAACGCTACATTCTTATTAACGTTGCCAATAGAACTACTTGCTGGTAATTTAAATGCAGCTTCAGATACATCAAAAATATTATTTGGTGAAAATGGCGGTAAGATTATTACAATCGGTATATTAATTTCTGTTTATGGTACGATCAATGGCTATACTATGACTGGTATGCGCGTACCATATGCAATGGCTGAAAGAAAATTATTGCCATTTAGCCATTTATTCGCAAAATTAACAAAATCTGGCGCACCATGGTTTGGCGCAATTATACAACTTATAATCGCTATCATCATGATGTCAATGGGAGCATTTGATACAATTACAAATATGTTAATCTTTGTTATTTGGTTGTTCTATTGTATGTCATTTGTTGCGGTAATAATTTTAAGAAAACGTGAACCAAATATGGAACGACCATATAAAGTACCGTTATATCCGATCATACCTTTAATTGCTATTTTGGCAGGATCATTTGTATTAATTAATACACTGTTTACACAATTTATATTAGCAATCATTGGAATTCTAATAACAGCACTTGGTATACCAGTTTATTACTATAAAAAGAAACAAAAAGCAGCATAAGGTAAGATAACTAGCATTGAGAATAAATGGATGGACTACTAATAAATTTAAAGTTTTACACATTAAAATCAAAAACCATTCAATTATTCTATGGAACAGACAAATTTCTGTTATGGAATTTGTCTGTTTTTCAAAAGTATAGGGAGGCAAATAGAGATGGAAAAGCCGTCAAGAGAGGCATTTGAAGGCAATAATAAGTTGTTAATAGGAATTGTTCTAAGTGTAATAACGTTTTGGCTATTTGCACAATCATTGGTTAATGTTGTACCAATACTTGAAGATAGTTTCAATACAGATATTGGAACGGTTAATATCGCCGTTAGTATAACTGCTTTATTTTCAGGAATGTTTGTAGTAGGAGCAGGTGGTCTTGCTGATAAATATGGCAGAATTAAACTCACGAACATTGGTATTATCTTAAATATATTAGGTTCATTATTAATCATTATTTCAAATATTCCTTTATTACTTATTATAGGAAGATTAATTCAAGGACTTTCAGCAGCATGTATTATGCCTGCAACTTTGTCTATTATTAAGTCATATTACATTGGGAAAGATAGACAACGCGCTTTAAGTTATTGGTCAATTGGCTCATGGGGCGGCTCTGGTGTTTGTTCATTTTTTGGAGGTGCAGTTGCAACGCTTTTAGGTTGGCGTTGGATTTTCATCCTATCAATTATAATTTCATTAATTGCACTGTTTCTTATTAAAGGCACACCTGAAACTAAATCTAAATCGATTTCTCTAAATAAATTTGACATTAAAGGTCTGGTTCTTTTAGTCATTATGCTCCTCAGTTTAAATATTTTAATTACTAAAGGATCAGAATTAGGTGTAACCTCACTTCTTTTTATTACTTTATTAGCTATTGCAATTGGATCTTTTAGTTTATTTATAGTTCTTGAAAAGCGTGCTACAAATCCTTTAATCGATTTTAAATTATTTAAAAATAAAGCTTACACAGGTGCAACAGCTTCAAACTTTTTGTTAAATGGTGTTGCAGGAACATTAATAGTAGCCAACACATTTGTTCAAAGAGGTTTAGGATATTCTTCATTGCAAGCAGGAAGTTTATCAATCACTTATTTAGTAATGGTACTAATTATGATTCGTGTTGGTGAAAAGTTACTTCAAACACTCGGATGCAAGAAACCAATGTTAATTGGAACAGGAGTTCTTATTGTCGGAGAATGTCTCATTTCATTAACTTTCTTGCCAGAAATATTCTATGTCATTTGTTGTATTATAGGTTATTTATTCTTTGGTTTAGGACTAGGGATATATGCTACACCATCAACAGATACAGCAATTGCAAATGCACCGTTAGAAAAAGTAGGCGTTGCTGCAGGTATCTATAAAATGGCTTCTGCATTAGGTGGAGCATTTGGCGTCGCATTGAGTGGTGCAGTATATGCAATCGTATCAAATATGACAAACATTTATACAGGTGCAATGATTGCATTATGGTTAAATGCAGGTATGGGAATATTATCATTCGTTATCATTTTGTTACTTGTGCCTAAACAAAACGACACTCAATTATGATAATTGAGAATTAAATTGAAATCATACAAGTCGCTACAATATTAAACAAAAATATAAACCGATTCTTATGTGTCATTATTTTAAATGAACATAGGGATTGGTTTTTTATTACTCTTTTACGCTACTTTATTTATAATTATTATAAATTGTCACAAATTCAATTTACCTTACAATATATTTTGTGTTATTATATTCTGGAGCATAAATAAATTGTTCAACACATAGTTGTAATGTGTTTCAATACTTTTTGGATAGATTGCGAAATTGTATTGAATCGTCATCGTTTTAAATTTTTAAATGAGAATGGAATGAGCATTACAATACACAAGCAATCAAAAGTAAATACATTCACAACACAACAGAGACATAACAACAAGATAAGGAGTGAACAATAGCTGTGAATTATCGTGATAAAATTCAAAAGTTTAGTATTCGTAAATATACAGTTGGTACATTTTCAACTGTCATTGCGACATTGGTATTTTTAGGATTCAATACATCACAAGCACATGCTGCTGAAACAAATCAACCAGCAAGCGTGGTTAAACAGAAACAACAAAGTAATAATGAACAGACTGAGAATCGAGAATCTCAAGTACAAAATTCTCAAAATTCACAAAATGGTCAATCATTATCTGCTACTCATGAAAATGAGCAACCAAATATTAGTCAAGCTAATTTAGTAGATCAAAAAGTAGCGCAATCATCTACTACTAATGATGAACAACCAGCATCTCAAAATGTAAATACAAAGAAAGATTCGGCAACGGCTGCGACAACACAACCAGATAAAGAACAAAGTAAGCATAAACAAAACGAAAGTCAATCTGCTAATAAAAATGGAAACGACAATAGAGCGGCTCATGTAGAAAATCATGAAGCAAATGTAGTAACAGCTTCAGATTCATCTGATAATGGTAACGTACAACATGACCGAAATGAATTACAAGCGTTTTTTGATGCAAATTATCATGATTATCGCTTTATTGACCGTGAAAATGCAGATTCTGGCACATTTAACTATGTAAAAGGCATTTTTGATAAGATTAATACGTTATTAGGCAGTAATGATCCAATAAACAATAAAGACTTGCAACTTGCATACAAAGAATTGGAACAAGCTGTTGCTTTAATTCGTACAATGCCTCAACGTCAACAGACTAGCCGACGTTCAAATAGAATTCAAACGCGTTCGGTTGAGTCAAGAGCTGCAGAGCCTAGATCAGTATCAGACTATCAAAATGCAAATTCATCATATTATGTTGAAAATGCTAATGATGGTTCGGGCTATCCTGTTGGTACATATATCAATGCTTCTAGTAAAGGGGCGCCATATAATTTACCAACTACACCATGGAATACATTGAAGGCCTCTGACTCAAAGGAAATTGCTCTTATGACAGCGAAACAAACTGGAGACGGGTACCAATGGGTTATTAAGTTTAATAAAGGACATGCTCCACATCAAAATATGATCTTTTGGTTTGCATTACCAGCAGACCAAGTGCCAGTAGGAAGAACTGACTTTGTAACAGTTAATTCAGATGGAACAAATGTACAATGGAGTCATGGAGCAGGAGCAGGTGCAAATAAACCACTTCAACAAATGTGGGAATATGGAGTAAATGATCCTCATCGTTCACATGACTTTAAAATAAGAAATAGAAGTGGCCAAGTAATATATGACTGGCCAACTGTCCATATTTATTCTTTAGAAGATTTATCTAGAGCGAGTGATTATTTTAGTGAAGCTGGAGCGACACCTGCTACTAAAGCTTTTGGTAGACAAAATTTTGAATATATTAATGGTCAAAAACCTGCTGAATCACCGGGTGTTCCTAAAGTTTATACTTTCATCGGTCAAGGTGATGCAAGTTATACAATTTCATTTAAAACACAAGGTCCAACTGTTAATAAATTGTACTATGCAGCAGGTGGGCGTGCTTTAGAGTACAATCAATTATTTATGTACAGTCAACTATACGTCGAATCAACGCAAGACCATCAACAACGTCTTAATGGTTTAAGACAAGTGGTTAATCGTACATATCGCATAGGTACAACTAAACGTGTAGAAGTGAGTCAAGGAAATGTACAAACGAAAAAGGTATTAGAAAGTACAAACCTAAATATAGATGATTTTGTTGATGATCCTTTAAGTTATGTTAAGACGCCGAGTAATAAAGTGTTAGGATTTTATTCGAATAATGCAAATACTAATGCTTTTAGACCGGGTGGAGCCCAACAATTAAATGAATATCAATTAAGTCAATTATTTACTGATCAAAAATTACAAGAAGCAGCAAGAACTAGAAACCCAATAAGATTAATGATTGGTTTCGACTATCCTGATGCTTATGGTAATAGTGAAACTTTAGTTCCTGTTAACTTAACGGTATTACCTGAAATCCAACATAATATTAAATTCTTTAAAAATGACGATACTCAAAATATTGCTGAAAAACCATTTTCAAAACAAGCTGGGCATCCAGTTTTCTATGTATATGCAGGTAACCAAGGGAATGCTTCCGTGAATTTAGGTGGTAGCGTAACATCTATTCAACCATTACGTATTAATTTAACAAGTAATGAGAATTTTACAGATAAAGATTGGCAAATTACAGGTATTCCGCGTACATTACACATTGAAAACTCGACAAATAGACCTAATAATGCCAGAGAACGCAATATTGAACTTGTTGGTAACTTATTACCAGGGGATTACTTTGGAACGATACGTTTTGGACGTAAAGAACAATTATTCGAAATTCGTGTTAAACCACATACACCAACAATTACAACGACAGCTGAGCAATTAAGAGGTACAGCATTACAAAAAGTGCCTGTTAATATTTCGGGAATACCGTTGGATCCATCGGCATTGGTTTATTTAGTTGCACCAACAAATCAAACTACGAATGGTGGTAGTGAGGCAGATCAAATACCATCTGGTTATACGATACTTGCGACTGGTACACCTGATGGGGTGCATAATACAATTACTATACGACCGCAAGATTATGTTGTATTCATACCACCTGTAGGTAAACAAATTAGAGCAGTAGTTTATTATAATAAAGTAGTTGCATCTAATATGAGTAATGCTGTTACTATTTTGCCAGATGACATTCCACCAACAATCAATAATCCTGTTGGAATAAATGCCAAATACTATCGAGGCGACGAAGTCAACTTTACAATGGGTGTCTCTGATAGACATTCTGGTATAAAAAATACAACTATTACGACATTGCCGAATGGTTGGACATCAAATTTAACAAAAGCGGATAAGAATAATGGCTCATTATCTATTACAGGTAGAGTGAGTATGAATCAGGCATTTAACAGTGATATTACATTTAAAGTGTCAGCGACAGACAATGTCAATAATACGACAAATGATAGTCAATCTAAACATGTTTCAATTCATGTAGGTAAAATTAGTGAAGATGCTCATCCGATTGTATTAGGAAATACTGAGAAAGTTGTAGTAGTCAATCCGACTGCTGTATCTAATGATGAAAAGCAAAGCATAATTACTGCCTTTATGAATAAAAACCAAAATATAAGAGGATATTTAGCATCAACTGATCCAGTAACTGTCGATAATAATGGTAATGTCACATTACATTACCGTGATGGCTCATCGACAACGCTTGATGCTACAAATGTGATGACATACGAACCAGTTGTGAAACCTGAATACCAAACTGTCAATGCTGCTAAAACAGCAACGGTAACGATTGCTAAAGGACAATCATTTAGTATTGGTGATATTAAACAATATTTTACTTTAAGTAATGGACAACCTATTCCAAGTGGCACATTTACAAATATTACATCTGATAGAACTATTCCAACTGCACAAGAAGTTAGTCAAATGAACGCAGGCACGCAGTTATACCATATAACTGCTACAAATGCGTATCATAAAGATAGTGAAGACTTCTATATTAGTTTGAAAATCATCGATGTGAAACAACCAGAAGGCGATCAACGTGTATATCGTACATCAACATATGATTTAACTACTGATGAAATCTCAAAAGTAAAACAAGCATTTATTAATGCAAATAGAGATGTAATTACGCTTGCCGAAGGTGATATTTCAGTTACAAATACACCTAATGGTGCTAATGTAAGTACTATTACAGTAAATATTAATAAAGGTCGATTAACGAAATCATTCGCGTCAAACCTAGCTAATATGAATTTCTTGCGTTGGGTTAATTTCCCACAAGATTATACAGTGACATGGACGAATGCAAAAATTGCAAACAGACCAACAGATGGTGGTTTATCATGGTCTGATGACCATAAATCTTTAATTTATCGTTATGATGCTACATTAGGTACTCAAATTACGACGAATGATATTTTAACAATGTTAAAAGCAACAACTACAGTGCCTGGATTGCGAAATAACATTACTGGTAATGAAAAATCACAAGCAGAAGCTGGCGGAAGACCTAACTTTAGAACGACTGGTTATTCACAATCAAATGCGACAACTGATGGTCAACGTCAATTTACGTTGAATGGTCAAGTGATTCAAGTGTTAGACATCATCAACCCTTCAAACGGTTATGGTGGGCAACCTGTTACAAATTCAAATACTCGTGCAAACCATAGTAACTCAACTGTTGTTAACGTAAACGAACCGGCAGCTAATGGTGCTGGCGCATTTACAATTGACCACGTTGTAAAAAGTAATTCTACACATAATGCAAGTGATGCAGTTTATAAAGCACAGTTATACTTAACGCCATATGGTCCAAAACAATATGTTGAACATTTAAATCAAAATACAGGAAATACTACTGACGCTATTAACATTTATTTTGTACCAAGTGACTTAGTGAATCCAACAATTTCAGTAGGTAATTACACTAATCATCAAGTGTTCTCAGGTGAAACATTTACAAATACTATTACAGCGAATGATAACTTTGGTGTGCAATCTGTAACTGTACCAAATACATCACAAATTACAGGTACTGTTGATAATAACCATCAACATGTTTCTGCAACGGCACCAAATGTGACATCAGCAACTAATAAGACAATCAATTTATTAGCAACTGATACAAGCGGCAATACAGCTACAACTTCGTTCAATGTAACAGTGAAACCTTTGCGTGATAAATATCGAGTTGGTACTTCATCAACGGCTGCTAATCCTGTGAGAATTGCCAATATTTCGAATAATGCGACAGTATCACAAGCTGATCAAACGACAATTATTAATTCGTTAACGTTTACTGAAACAGTACCAAATAGAAGTTATGCAAGAGCAAGTGCGAATGAAATCACTAGTAAAACAGTTAGTAATGTCAATCGTACTGGAAATAATGCCAATGTCACAGTAACTGTTACTTATCAAGATGGAACAACATCAACAGTGACTGTACCTGTAAAGCATGTCATTCCAGAAATCGTTGCACATTCGCATTACACTGTACAAGGCCAAGACTTCCCAGCAGGTAATGGTTCTAGTGCATCAGATTACTTTAAGTTATCTAATGGTAGTGACATTGCAGATGCAACTATTACATGGGTAAGTGGACAAGCGCCAAATAAAGATAATACACGTATTGGTGAAGATATAACTGTAACTGCACATATCTTAATTGATGGCGAAACAACGCCGATTACGAAAACAGCAACATATAAAGTAGTAAGAACTGTACCGAAACATGTCTTTGAAACAGCCAGAGGTGTTTTATACCCAGGTGTTTCAGATATGTATGATGCGAAACAATATGTTAAGCCAGTAAATAATTCTTGGTCGACAAATGCGCAACATATGAATTTCCAATTTGTTGGAACATATGGTCCTAACAAAGATGTTGTAGGCATATCTACTCGTCTTATTAGAGTGACATATGATAATAGACAAACAGAAGATTTAACTATTTTATCTAAAGTTAAACCTGACCCACCTAGAATTGACGCAAACTCTGTGACATATAAAGCAGGTCTTACAAACCAAGAAATTAAAGTTAATAACGTATTAAATAACTCGTCAGTAAAATTATTTAAAGCAGATAATACACCATTAAATGTCACAAATATTACTCATGGTAGCGGTTTTAGTTCGGTTGTGACAGTAAGTGACGCGTTACCAAATGGCGGAATTAAAGCAAAATCTTCAATTTCAATGAACAATGTGACGTATACGACGCAAGACGAACATGGTCAAGTTGTTACAGTAACAAGAAATGAATCTGTTGATTCAAATGACAGTGCAACAGTAACAGTGACACCACAATTACAAGCAACTACTGAAGGCGCTGTATTTATTAAAGGTGGCGACGGTTTTGATTTCGGACACGTAGAAAGATTTATTCAAAACCCGCCACATGGGGCAACGGTTGCATGGCATGATAGTCCAGATACATGGAAGAATACAGTCGGTAACACTCATAAAACTGCGGTTGTAACATTACCTAATGGTCAAGGTACGCGTAATGTTGAAGTTCCAGTCAAAGTTTATCCAGTTGCTAATGCAAAGGCGCCATCACGTGATGTGAAAGGTCAAAATTTGACTAATGGAACGGATGCGATGAACTACATTACATTTGATCCAAATACAAACACAAATGGTATCACTGCAGCATGGGCAAATAGACAACAACCAAATAACCAACAAGCAGGCGTGCAACATTTAAATGTCGATGTCACATATCCAGGTATTTCAGCTGCTAAACGAGTTCCTGTTACTGTTAATGTATATCAATTTGAATTCCCTCAAACTACTTATACGACAACGGTTGGAGGCACTTTAGCAAGTGGTACGCAAGCATCAGGATATGCACATATGCAAAATGCTACTGGTTTACCAACAGATGGATTTACGTATAAATGGAATCGTGATACTACAGGTACAAATGACGCAAACTGGTCAGCTATGAATAAACCGAATGTGGCTAAAGTCGTTAACGCAAAATATGACGTCATCTATAACGGACATACTTTTGCAACATCTTTACCAGCGAAATTTGTAGTAAAAGATGTGCAACCAGCGAAACCAACTGTGACTGAAACAGCGGCAGGAGCGATTACAATTGCACCTGGAGCAAACCAAACAGTGAATACACATGCCGGTAACGTAACGACATACGCTGATAAATTAGTTATTAAACGTAATGGTAACGTTGTGACGACATTTACACGTCGCAATAATACGAGTCCATGGGTGAAAGAAGCATCTGCAGCAACTGTAGCAGGTATTGCTGGAACTAATAATGGTATTACTGTTGCAGCAGGTACTTTCAACCCTGCTGATACAATTCAAGTTGTTGCAACGCAAGGAAGCGGAGAGACAGTGAGTGATGAGCAACGTAGTGATGATTTCACAGTTGTCGCACCACAACCGAACCAAGCGACTACTAAGATTTGGCAAAATGGTCATATTGATATCACGCCTAATAATCCATCAGGACATTTAATTAATCCAACTCAAGCAATGGATATTGCTTACACTGAAAAAGTGGGTAATGGTGCAGAACATAGTAAGACAATTAATGTTGTTCGTGGTCAAAATAATCAATGGACAATTGCGAATAAGCCTGACTATGTAACGTTAGATGCACAAACTGGTAAAGTGACGTTCAATGCCAATACTATAAAACCAAATTCATCAATCACAATTACTCCGAAAGCAGGTACAGGTCACTCAGTAAGTAGTAATCCAAGTACATTAACTGCACCGGCAGCTCATACTGTCAACACAACTGAAATTGTGAAAGATTATGGTTCAAATGTAACAGCAGCTGAAATTAACAATGCAGTTCAAGTTGCTAATAAACGTACTGCAACGATTAAAAATGGCACAGCAATGCCTACTAATTTAGCTGGTGGTAGCACAACGACGATTCCTGTGACAGTAACTTACAATGATGGTAGTACTGAAGAAGTACAAGAGTCCATTTTCACAAAAGCGGATAAACGTGAGTTAATCACAGCTAAAAATCATTTAGATGATCCAGTAAGCACTGAAGGTAAAAAGCCAGGTACAATTACGCAGTACAATAATGCAATGCATAATGCGCAACAACAAATCAATACTGCGAAAACAGAAGCACAACAAGTGATTAATAATGAGCGTGCAACACCACAACAAGTTTCTGACGCACTAACTAAAGTTCGTGCAGCACAAACTAAGATTGATCAAGCTAAAGCATTACTTCAAAATAAAGAAGATAATAGCCAATTAGTAACGTCTAAAAATAACTTACAAAGTTCTGTGAACCAAGTACCATCAACTGCTGGTATGACGCAACAAAGTATTGATAACTATAATGCGAAGAAGCGTGAAGCAGAAACTGAAATAACTGCAGCTCAACGTGTTATTGACAATGGCGATGCAACTGCACAACAAATTTCAGATGAAAAACATCGTGTCGATAACGCATTAACAGCATTAAACCAAGCGAAACATGATTTAACTGCAGATACACATGCCTTAGAGCAAGCAGTGCAACAATTGAATCGCACAGGTACAACGACTGGTAAGAAGCCGGCAAGTATTACTGCTTACAATAATTCGATTCGTGCACTTCAAAGTGACTTAACAAGTGCTAAAAATAGCGCTAATGCTATTATTCAAAAGCCAATAAGAACAGTACAAGAAGTGCAATCTGCGTTAACAAATGTAAATCGTGTCAATGAGCGATTAACGCAAGCAATTAATCAATTAGTACCTTTAGCTGATAATAGTGCTTTAAAAACTGCTAAGACGAAACTTGATGAAGAAATCAATAAATCAGTAACTACTGATGGTATGACACAATCATCAATCCAAGCATATGAAAATGCTAAACGTGCGGGTCAAACAGAATCAACAAATGCACAAAATGTTATTAACAATGGTGATGCGACTGACCAACAAATTGCCGCAGAAAAAACAAAAGTAGAAGAAAAATATAATAGCTTAAAACAAGCAATTGCTGGATTAACTCCAGACTTGGCACCATTACAAACTGCAAAAACTCAGTTGCAAAATGATATTGATCAGCCAACGAGTACGACTGGTATGACAAGCGCATCTATTGCAGCATTTAATGAAAAACTTTCAGCAGCTAGAACTAAAATTCAAGAAATTGATCGTGTATTAGCCTCACATCCAGATGTTGCGACAATACGTCAAAACGTGACAGCAGCGAATGCCGCTAAATCAGCACTTGATCAAGCACGTAATGGCTTAACAGTCGATAAAGCGCCTTTAGAAAATGCGAAAAATCAACTACAACATAGTATTGACACGCAAACAAGTACAACTGGTATGACACAAGACTCTATAAATGCATACAATGCGAAGTTAACAGCTGCACGTAATAAGATTCAACAAATCAATCAAGTATTAGCAGGTTCACCGACTGTAGAACAAATTAATACAAATACGTCTACAGCAAATCAAGCTAAATCTGATTTAGATCATGCACGTCAAGCTTTAACACCAGATAAAGCGCCGCTTCAAACTGCGAAAACGCAATTAGAACAAAGCATTAATCAACCAACGGATACAACAGGTATGACGACCGCTTCGTTAAATGCGTACAACCAAAAATTACAAGCAGCGCGTCAAAAGTTAACTGAAATTAATCAAGTGTTGAATGGCAACCCAACTGTCCAAAATATCAATGATAAAGTGACAGAGGCAAACCAAGCTAAGGATCAATTAAATACAGCACGTCAAGGTTTAACATTAGATAGACAGCCAGCGTTAACAACATTACATGGTGCATCTAACTTAAACCAAGCACAACAAAATAATTTCACGCAACAAATTAATGCTGCTCAAAATCATGCTGCGCTTGAAACAATTAAGTCTAACATTACGGCTTTAAATACTGCGATGACGAAATTAAAAGACAGTGTTGCGGATAATAATACAATTAAATCAGATCAAAATTACACTGACGCAACACCAGCTAATAAACAAGCGTATGATAATGCAGTTAATGCGGCTAAAGGTGTCATTGGAGAAACGACTAATCCAACGATGGATGTTAACACAGTGAACCAAAAAGCAGCATCTGTTAAATCGACGAAAGATGCTTTAGATGGTCAACAAAACTTACAACGTGCGAAAACAGAAGCAACAAATGCGATTACGCATGCAAGTGATTTAAACCAAGCACAAAAGAATGCATTAACACAACAAGTGAATAGTGCACAAAACGTGCAAGCAGTAAATGATATTAAACAAACGACTCAAAGCTTAAATACTGCTATGACAGGTTTAAAACGTGGCGTTGCTAATCATAACCAAGTCGTACAAAGTGATAATTATGTCAACGCAGATACTAATAAGAAAAATGATTACAACAATGCATACAACCATGCGAATGACATTATTAATGGTAATGCACAACATCCAGTTATAACACCAAGTGATGTTAACAATGCTTTATCAAATGTCACAAGTAAAGAACATGCATTGAATGGTGAAGCTAAGTTAAATGCTGCGAAACAAGAAGCGAATACTGCATTAGGTCATTTAAACAATTTAAATAATGCACAACGTCAAAACTTACAATCGCAAATTAATGGTGCGCATCAAATTGATGCAGTTAATACAATTAAGCAAAATGCAACAAACTTGAATAGTGCAATGGGTAACTTAAGACAAGCTGTTGCAGATAAAGATCAAGTGAAACGTACAGAAGATTATGCGGATGCAGATACAGCTAAACAAAATGCATATAACAGTGCAGTTTCAAGTGCCGAAACAATCATTAATCAAACAACAAATCCAACGATGTCTGTTGATGATGTTAATCGTGCAACTTCAGCTGTTACTTCTAATAAAAATGCATTAAATGGTTATGAAAAATTAGCACAATCTAAAACAGATGCTGCAAGAGCAATTGATGCATTACCACATTTAAATAATGCACAAAAAGCAGATGTTAAATCTAAAATTAATGCTGCATCAAATATTGCTGGCGTAAATACTGTTAAACAACAAGGTACAGATTTAAATACAGCGATGGGTAACTTGCAAGGTGCAATCAATGATGAACAAACGACGCTTAATAGTCAAAACTATCAAGATGCGACACCTAGTAAGAAAACAGCATACACAAATGCGGTACAAGCTGCGAAAGATATTTTAAATAAATCAAATGGTCAAAATAAAACGAAAGATCAAGTTACTGAAGCGATGAATCAAGTGAATTCTGCTAAAAATAACTTAGATGGTACGCGTTTATTAGATCAAGCGAAGCAAACAGCAAAACAGCAGTTAAATAATATGACGCATTTAACAACTGCACAAAAAACGAATTTAACAAACCAAATTAATAGTGGTACTACTGTCGCTGGTGTTCAAACGGTTCAATCAAATGCCAATACATTAGATCAAGCCATGAATACGTTAAGACAAAGTATTGCCAACAAAGATGCGACTAAAGCAAGTGAAGATTACGTAGATGCTAATAATGATAAGCAAACAGCATATAACAACGCAGTAGCTGCTGCTGAAACGATTATTAATGCTAATAGTAATCCAGAAATGAATCCAAGTACGATTACACAAAAAGCAGAGCAAGTGAATAGTTCTAAAACGGCACTTAACGGTGATGAAAACTTAGCTGCTGCAAAACAAAATGCGAAAACGTACTTAAACACATTGACAAGTATTACAGATGCTCAAAAGAACAATTTGATTAGTCAAATTACTAGTGCGACAAGAGTGAGTGGTGTTGATACTGTAAAACAAAATGCGCAACATCTAGACCAAGCTATGGCTAGCTTACAGAATGGTATTAACAACGAATCTCAAGTGAAATCATCTGAGAAATATCGTGATGCTGATACAAATAAACAACAAGAGTATGATAATGCTATTACTGCAGCGAAAGCGATTTTAAATAAATCGACAGGTCCAAACACTGCGCAAAATGCAGTTGAAGCAGCATTACAACGTGTTAATAATGCGAAAGATGCATTGAATGGTGATGCAAAATTAATTGCAGCTCAAAACGCAGCGAAACAACATTTAGGTACTTTAACGCATATCACTACAGCTCAACGTAATGATTTAACAAATCAAATTTCACAAGCTACAAACTTAGCTGGTGTTGAATCTGTTAAACAAAATGCGAATAGTTTAGATGGTGCTATGGGTAACTTACAAACGGCTATCAACGATAAGTCAGGAACATTAGCGAGCCAAAACTTCTTGGATGCTGATGAGCAAAAACGTAATGCATACAATCAAGCTGTATCAGCAGCCGAAACCATTTTAAATAAACAAACTGGACCGAATACAGCGAAAACAGCAGTCGAACAAGCACTTAATAATGTTAATAATGCGAAACATGCATTAAATGGTACGCAAAACTTAAACAATGCGAAACAAGCAGCGATTACAGCAATCAATGGCGCATCTGATTTAAATCAAAAACAAAAAGATGCATTAAAAGCACAAGCTAATGGTGCTCAACGCGTATCTAATGCACAAGATGTACAGCACAATGCGACTGAACTGAACACGGCAATGGGCACATTAAAACATGCCATCGCAGATAAGACGAATACGTTAGCAAGCAGTAAATATGTTAATGCCGATAGCACTAAACAAAATGCTTACACAACTAAAGTTACCAATGCTGAACATATTATTAGCGGTACGCCAACGGTTGTTACGACACCTTCAGAAGTAACAGCTGCAGCTAATCAAGTAAACAGCGCGAAACAAGAATTAAATGGTGACGAAAGATTACGTGAAGCAAAACAAAACGCCAATACTGCTATTGATGCATTAACACAATTAAATACACCTCAAAAAGCTAAATTAAAAGAACAAGTGGGACAAGCCAATAGATTAGAAGACGTACAAACTGTTCAAACAAATGGACAAGCATTGAACAATGCAATGAAAGGCTTAAGAGATAGTATTGCTAACGAAACAACAGTCAAAACAAGTCAAAACTATACAGACGCAAGTCCGAATAACCAATCAACATATAATAGCGCTGTGTCAAATGCGAAAGGTATCATTAATCAAACTAACAATCCGACTATGGATACTAGTGCGATTACCCAAGCTACAACACAAGTGAATAATGCTAAAAATGGTTTAAACGGTGCTGAAAACTTAAGAAATGCACAAAACACTGCTAAGCAAAACTTAAATACATTATCACACTTAACAAATAACCAAAAATCTGCCATCTCATCACAAATTGATCGTGCAGGTCATGTGAGTGAGGTAACTGCTACTAAAAATGCAGCAACTGAGTTGAATACGCAAATGGGTAACTTGGAACAAGCTATCCATGATCAAAACACAGTTAAACAAAGTGTTAAATTTACTGATGCAGATAAAGCTAAACGTGATGCGTATACAAATGCGGTAAGCAGAGCTGAAGCAATTCTGAATAAAACGCAAGGTGCAAATACGTCTAAACAAGATGTTGAAGCGGCTATTCAAAATGTTTCAAGTGCTAAAAATGCATTGAATGGTGATCAAAACGTTACAAATGCGAAGAATGCAGCTAAAAATGCATTAAATAACTTAACGTCAATTAATAATGCACAAAAACGTGACTTAACAACTAAAATTGATCAAGCAACAACTGTAGCTGGTGTTGAAGCTGTATCTAATACGAGTACACAATTGAATACAGCGATGGCTAACTTGCAAAATGGTATTAATGATAAAACAAATACACTAGCAAGTGAAAACTATCATGATGCTGATTCAGATAAGAAAACTGCTTATACTCAAGCCGTTACGAACGCAGAAAATATTTTAAATAAAAATAGTGGATCAAATTTAGACAAAACTGCCGTTGAAAACGCGTTGTCACAAGTTGCTAATGCGAAAGGTGCCCTAAATGGTAACCATAATTTAGAGCAAGCTAAATCAAATGCAAACACTACTATAAACGGACTTCAACATTTAACAACTGCTCAAAAAGATAAATTGAAACAACAAGTGCAACAAGCACAAAATGTTGCAGGTGTAGATACTGTTAAATCAAGTGCCAACACATTAAATGGTGCTATGGGTACGTTAAGAAATAGCATACAAGATAACACAGCTACGAAAAATGGCCAAAACTATCTTGATGCTACAGAACGTAACAAAACAAACTATAACAATGCTGTTGATAGTGCTAATGGTGTCATTAATGCAACAAGCAATCCAAATATGGATGCTAATGCAATTAACCAAATCGCTACACAAGTGACATCAACGAAAAATGCATTAGATGGTACACATAATTTAACGCAAGCGAAACAAACAGCAACAAATGCCATCGATGGTGCTACTAACTTAAATAAAGCGCAAAAAGATGCGTTAAAAGCACAAGTTACAAGTGCGCAACGTGTTGCAAATGTAACAAGTATCCAACAAACTGCAAATGAACTTAATACAGCTATGGGTCAATTACAACATGGTATTGATGATGAAAATGCAACAAAACAAACTCAAAAATATCGTGACGCTGAACAAAGTAAGAAAACTGCTTATGATCAAGCTGTAGCTGCTGCGAAAGCAATTTTAAATAAACAAACAGGTTCAAATTCAGATAAAGCAGCAGTTGACCGTGCATTACAACAAGTAACAAGTACGAAAGATGCATTGAATGGTGATGCAAAACTGGCAGAAGCGAAAGCGGCAGCTAAACAAAACTTAGGCACTTTAAACCATATTACGAATGCACAACGTACTGACTTAGAAGGCCAAATCAATCAAGCGACGACTGTTGATGGCGTTAATACTGTAAAAACAAATGCCAATACATTAGACGGCGCAATGAATAGCTTACAAGGTTCAATCAATGATAAAGATGCGACATTAAGAAATCAAAATTATCTTGATGCGGATGAATCAAAACGAAATGCATATACGCAAGCTGTCACAGCGGCTGAAGGCATTTTAAATAAACAAACTGGTGGTAACACATCTAAAGCAGACGTTGATAATGCATTAAATGCAGTTACAAGAGCGAAAGCGGCTTTAAATGGTGCTGACAACTTAAGAAATGCGAAAACTTCAGCAACAAATACGATTGATGGTTTACCTAACTTAACACAATTACAAAAAGACAACTTGAAGCATCAAGTTGAACAAGCGCAAAATGTAGCAGGTGTAAATGGTGTTAAAGATAAAGGTAATACGTTAAATACTGCCATGGGTGCATTACGTACAAGTATCCAAAATGATAATACGACGAAAACAAGTCAAAATTATCTTGATGCATCTGACAGCAACAAAAATAATTACAATACTGCTGTAAATAATGCAAATGGTGTTATTAATGCAACGAACAATCCAAATATGGATGCTAATGCGATTAATGGCATGGCAAATCAAGTCAATACAACAAAAGCAGCGTTAAATGGTGCACAAAACTTAGCTCAAGCTAAAACAAATGCGACGAACACAATTAACAACGCACATGACTTAAACCAAAAACAAAAAGATGTATTAAAAACACAAGTTAACAATGCACAACGTGTATCTGATGCAAATAACGTTCAACACACTGCAACTGAATTGAACAGTGCGATGACAGCACTTAAAGCAGCTATTGCTGATAAAGAAAGAACAAAAGCAAGCGGTAATTATGTCAATGCTGATCAAGAAAAACGTCAAGCGTATGATTCAAAAGTGACTAACGCTGAAAATATCATTAGTGGTACACCGAATGCGACATTAACAGTCAATGACGTAAATAGTGCGGCATCACAAGTCAATGCGGCTAAAACAGCATTAAATGGTGATAACAACTTACGTGTAGCGAAAGAGCATGCCAACAATACAATTGACGGCTTAGCACAATTGAATAATGCACAAAAAGCAAAATTAAAAGAACAAGTTCAAAGTGCAACTACATTAGATGGTGTTCAAACTGTTAAAAATAGTTCTCAAACGTTGAATACAGCGATGAAAGGCTTAAGAGATAGTATTGCGAATGAAGCAACAATTAAAGCAGGTCAAAACTACACTGACGCAAGTCCAAATAATCGTAACGAGTACGACAGTGCAGTTACTGCAGCAAAAGCAATCATTAATCAAACATCGAACCCAACGATGGAACCAAATACTATTACGCAAGTAACTTCACAAGTGACAACTAAAGAACAGGCATTAAATGGTGCGCGAAACTTAGCTCAAGCTAAGACAACTGCGAAAAACAACTTGAATAACTTAACATCAATTAACAATGCACAAAAAGATGCGTTAACGCGTAGCATTGATGGTGCAACAACAGTAGCTGGTGTAAATCAAGAAACTGCAAAAGCAACAGAATTAAATAACGCAATGCATAGTTTACAAAATGGTATCAATGATGAGACACAAACAAAACAAACTCAGAAATACCTAGATGCAGAGCCAAGTAAGAAATCAGCTTATGATCAAGCAGTAAATGCAGCGAAAGCAATTTTAACAAAAGCTAGTGGTCAAAATGTAGACAAAGCAGCAGTTGAACAAGCATTGCAAAATGTGAACAGTACGAAGACGGCGTTGAACGGTGATGCGAAATTAAATGAAGCTAAAGCAGCTGCGAAACAAACGTTAGGTACATTAACACACATTAATAATGCACAACGTACAGCGTTAGACAATGAAATTACACAAGCAACAAATGTTGAAGGTGTTAATACAGTTAAAGCCAAAGCGCAACAATTAGATGGTGCTATGGGTCAATTAGAAACATCAATTCGTGATAAAGACACGACGTTACAAAGTCAAAATTATCAAGATGCTGATGATGCTAAACGAACTGCTTATTCTCAAGCAGTAAATGCAGCAGCAACTATTTTAAATAAAACAGCTGGCGGTAATACACCTAAAGCAGATGTTGAAAGAGCAATGCAAGCTGTTACACAAGCAAATACTGCATTAAACGGTATTCAAAACTTAGATCGTGCGAAACAGGCTGCTAACACAGCGATTACAAATGCTTCGGACTTAAATACAAAACAAAAAGAAGCATTAAAAGCACAAGTAACAAGTGCAGGACGTGTATCTGCAGCAAATGGTGTTGAACATACTGCGACTGAATTAAATACTGCGATGACAGCTTTAAAGCGTGCCATTGCTGATAAAGCTGAGACAAAAGCTAGTGGTAACTATGTCAATGCTGATGCGAATAAACGTCAAGCATATGATGAAAAAGTTACAGCTGCCGAAAATATCGTTAGTGGTACACCAACACCAACGTTAACACCAGCAGATGTTACAAATGCAGCAACGCAAGTAACGAATGCTAAGACGCAGTTAAACGGTAATCATAATTTAGAAGTAGCGAAACAAAATGCTAACACTGCAATTGATGGTTTAACTTCTTTAAATGGTCCGCAAAAAGCAAAACTTAAAGAACAAGTGGGTCAAGCGACGACGTTGCCAAATGTTCAAACTGTTCGTGATAATGCACAAACATTAAACACTGCAATGAAAGGTCTACGAGATAGCATTGCGAATGAAGCAACGATTAAAGCAGGTCAAAACTACACAGATGCAAGTCAAAACAAACAAACTGACTACAACAGTGCAGTCACTGCAGCAAAAGCAATCATTGGTCAAACAACTAGTCCATCAATGAATGCGCAAGAAATTAATCAAGCGAAAGACCAAGTGACAGCTAAACAACAAGCGTTAAACGGTCAAGAAAACTTAAGAACTGCGCAAACAAATGCGAAGCAACATTTGAACGGCTTAAGTGACTTAACTGACGCTCAAAAAGATGCAGTGAAACGTCAAATCGAAGGTGCAACGCATGTTAATGAAGTAACACAAGCACAAAATAATGCGGATGCATTAAATACAGCTATGACGAACTTGAAAAATGGTATTCAAGATCAGAATACGATTAAGCAAGGTGTTAACTTCACTGATGCCGACGAAGCGAAACGTAATGCATATACAAATGCAGTGACGCAAGCTGAACAAATTTTAAATAAAGCACAAGGTCCAAATACTTCAAAAGACGGTGTCGAAACTGCGTTAGAAAATGTACAACGTGCTAAAAACGAATTGAACGGTAATCAAAATGTTGCGAACGCTAAGACAACTGCGAAAAATGCATTGAATAACCTAACATCAATTAATAATGCACAAAAAGAAGCATTGAAATCACAAATTGAAGGTGCGACAACAGTTGCAGGTGTAAATCAAGTGTCTACAACGGCATCTGAATTAAATACAGCAATGAGCAACTTACAAAATGGTATTAATGATGAAGCAGCTACAAAAGCAGCTCAGAAATATACTGATGCAGATAGAGAAAAACAAACTGCATACAATGACGCTGTAACAGCAGCTAAAACGTTATTAGATAAAACAGCTGGTTCAAATGACAATAAAGCAGCTGTTGAACAAGCATTACAACGTGTGAATACTGCTAAAACAGCATTAAATGGTGACGAGCGATTAAATGAAGCGAAGAACACAGCTAAACAACAAGTAGCGACAATGTCACACTTAACTGATGCTCAAAAAGCAAACTTAACATCGCAAATCGAAAGTGGTACGACTGTTGCAGGTGTTCAAGGTATTCAAGCTAATGCCGGTACTTTAGATCAAGCAATGAATCAATTAAGACAAAGTATTGCTTCTAAAGATGCGACTAAATCAAGCGAAGATTATCAAGACGCGAATGCAGATTTACAAAATGCATACAATGATGCGGTAACTAATGCTGAAGGTATTATTAGTGCAACGAATAACCCTGAAATGAATCCTGATACAATTAACCAAAAAGCGAGCCAAGTGAACAGTGCGAAGTCTGCATTGAACGGTGATGAAAAATTAGCAGCAGCAAAACAAACTGCGAAATCAGATATCGGTCGTTTGACAGACTTGAACAATGCACAACGAACTGCGGCAAATGCTGAAGTGGATCAAGCACCAAATCTTGCAGCTGTCACAGCGGCTAAAAATAAAGCAACATCGTTAAACACAGCGATGGGTAATTTGAAACATGCACTTGCTGAAAAGGATAATACGAAACGTAGTGTCAATTACACAGATGCGGATCAACCAAAACAACAAGCGTATGATACTGCGGTTACACAAGCAGAAGCAATTACTAATGCTAATGGCAGCAACGCGAATGAAACACAAGTTCAAGCAGCACTAAACCAATTGAATCAAGCTAAAAATGACTTGAATGGTGATAATAAAGTTGCTCAAGCAAAAGAGTCAGCGAAACGTGCATTAGCTTCATATAGTAACTTGAATAATGCGCAATCAACTGCAGCAACTAGTCAAATTGACAATGCAACGACAGTAGCAGGCGTAACTGCTGCACAAAATACTGCTAATGAATTAAATACAGCAATGGGTCAACTTCAAAATGGTATAAATGACCAAAACACTGTTAAACAACAAGTGAACTTTACAGATGCTGACCAAGGTAAGAAAGATGCTTACACAAATGCTGTTACGAATGCTCAAGGTATTTTAGATAAAGCACACGGTCAAAATATGACGAAAGCACAAGTTGAAGCTGCATTAAATCAAGTAACGACTGCTAAGAATGCTTTAAACGGTGACGCAAATGTAAGACAAGCAAAATCAGATGCGAAAGCAAACTTAGGTACATTAACACACTTAAATAATGCACAAAAACAAGATTTAACATCACAAATCGAAGGCGCAACAACAGTCAACGGTGTAAATGGTGTTAAAACGAAAGCACAAGACTTAGATGGTGCAATGCAACGATTACAATCAGCTATAGCAAATAAAGATCAAACTAAAGCGAGCGAAAATTACATCGACGCAGATCCAACTAAGAAAACAGCATTTGATAATGCTATCACACAAGCTGAATCTTACTTAAATAAAGATCACGGTGCGAATAAAGATAAGCAAGCTGTTGAACAAGCAATTCAAAGTGTAACGTCTACTGAAAATGCTTTGAACGGTGACGCGAACTTACAACGCGCTAAAACTGAAGCTATACAAGCTATCGATAACTTGACACATTTGAATACACCACAAAAAACAGCATTAAAACAACAAGTGAACGCTGCGCAACGTGTATCAGGTGTAACTGATCTGAAAAATAGTGCTACATCACTTAATAATGCGATGGATCAATTAAAACAAGCAATTGCTGATCATGACACAATTGTAGCTAGTGGTAATTACACTAACGCGAGTCCTGATAAGCAAGGTGCTTATACTGATGCATATAATGCTGCGAAAAACATTGTAAATGGTTCGCCTAATGTGATTACAAATGCAGCAGATGTTACAGCAGCAACACAACGTGTTAATAATGCTGAAACAGGTTTAAACGGTGATACAAACTTAGCAACTGCGAAGCAACAAGCTAAAGATGCATTACGTCAAATGACACATTTATCTGATGCACAAAAACAAAGTATTACTGGTCAAATTGATAGCGCGACACAAGTAACTGGCGTTCAAAGTGTGAAAGACAACGCGACAAATCTTGATAATGCAATGAATCAACTTCGAAATAGTATTGCGAATAAAGATGATGTAAAAGCGAGTCAACCATATGTTGATGCAGATAGAGATAAACAAAATGCATACAATACAGCAGTTACAAATGCTGAAAATATCATTAATGCAACGAGTCAGCCGACACTTGATCCATCTGCAGTAACACAAGCAGCTAATCAAGTGAGCACTAACAAAACTGCGCTTAATGGTGCACAAAACTTAGCGAATAAAAAGCAAGAAACGACTGCTAACATCAACCAATTAAGTCATTTAAATAATGCTCAAAAGCAAGATTTAAATACGCAAGTGACAAATGCACCAAATATTAGCACAGTAAATCAAGTGAAAACTAAAGCTGAACAATTAGATCAAGCAATGGAACGTTTAATCAACGGAATCCAAGACAAAGATCAAGTGAAACAAAGTGTTAACTTTACAGATGCAGATCCAGAAAAACAAACAGCATACAACAATGCGGTAACTGCTGCTGAAAATATTATTAATCAAGCAAATGGTACAAATGCGAACCAATCACAAGTTGAAGCAGCACTTTCAACTGTAACAACTACGAAACAAGCGTTGAATGGTGATAGAAAAGTAACAGATGCTAAAAACAATGCAAACCAAACATTATCTACGTTAGATAACTTAAACAATGCACAAAAAGGTGCTGTTACTGGAAACATCAATCAAGCGCACACTGTAGCTGAAGTAACGCAAGCCATTCAAACCGCTCAGGAACTGAATACAGCGATGGGTAACTTGAAAAATAGCTTGAATGATAAAGACACTACACTTGGCAGTCAAAACTTTGCAGATGCAGATCCAGAGAAGAAAAATGCATACAATGAAGCGGTTCATAATGCTGAAAATATTTTAAATAAATCTACAGGTACGAACGTGCCTAAAGATCAAGTTGAAGCAGCTATGAATCAAGTGAATGCTACAAAAGCAGCGCTTAATGGTACTCAAAACCTTGAAAAAGCTAAACAACACGCAAATACAGCAATTGACGGTTTAAGCCATTTAACAAATGCACAAAAAGAGGCATTAAAACAATTGGTACAACAATCGACTACTGTTGCAGAAGCACAAGGTAATGAGCAAAAAGCAAACAATGTTGATGCAGCAATGGACAAATTACGTCAAAGTATTGCAGATAATGCGACAACAAAACAAAACCAAAATTATACTGATGCAAGTCAGAATAAAAAGGATGCGTACAATAATGCTGTCACAACTGCACAAGGTATTATTGATCAAACTACAAGTCCAACTTTAGATCCGACTGTTATCAATCAAGCTGCTGGACAAGTAAGCACAACTAAAAATGCATTAAATGGTAATGAAAACCTAGAGGCAGCGAAACAACAAGCGTCACAATCATTAGGTTCATTAGATAACTTAAATAATGCGCAAAAACAAACAGTTACTGATCAAATTAATGGCGCGCATACTGTTGATGAAGCAAATCAAATTAAGCAAAATGCGCAAAACTTAAATACAGCGATGGGTAACTTGAAACAAGCGATAGCTGACAAAGATGCTACGAAAGCGACAGTTAACTTCACTGATGCAGATCAAGCAAAACAACAAGCATATAACACTGCTGTTACAAATGCTGAAAATATCATTTCAAAAGCTAATGGCGGCAATGCAACACAAGCTGAAGTTGAACAAGCAATCAAACAAGTTAATGCTGCAAAACAAGCATTAAATGGTAATGCCAACGTTCAACATGCAAAAGACGAAGCAACAGCATTAATTAATAGCTCTAATGACCTTAACCAAGCACAAAAAGACGCATTAAAACAACAAGTTCAAAATGCAACTACTGTAGCTGGTGTAAACAATGTTAAACAAACAGCACAAGAGTTAAACAATGCTATGACACAATTAAAACAAGGCATTGCAGATAAAGAACAAACAAAAGCTGATGGTAACTTTGTCAATGCAGATCCTGATAAGCAAAATGCATATAATCAAGCAGTAGCGAAAGCTGAAGCATTAATTAGTGCTACGCCTGATGTTGTCGTTACACCTAGCGAAATTACTGCAGCGTTAAATAAAGTTACGCAAGCTAAAAATGATTTAAATGGTAATACAAACTTAGCAACGGCGAAACAAAATGTTCAACATGCTATTGATCAATTGCCAAACTTAAACCAAGCGCAACGTGATGAATACAGCAAACAAATCACGCAAGCAACACTTGTACCAAACGTCAATGCTATTCAACAAGCGGCGACAACGCTTAATGACGCGATGACACAATTGAAACAAGGTATTGCGAATAAAGCACAAATTAAAGGTAGCGAGAACTATCACGATGCTGATACTGACAAGCAAACAGCATATGATAATGCAGTAACAAAAGCAGAAGAATTGTTAAAACAAACAACAAATCCAACAATGGATCCAAATACAATTCAACAAGCATTAACTAAAGTGAATGACACAAATCAAGCACTTAACGGTAATCAAAAATTAGCTGATGCCAAACAAGATGCTAAGACAACACTTGGTACACTAGATCATTTAAATGATGCTCAAAAACAAGCGCTAACAACTCAAGTTGAACAAGCACCAGATATTGCAACAGTTAATAATGTTAAGCAAAATGCTCAAAATCTGAATAATGCTATGACTAACTTAAACAATGCATTACAAGATAAAACTGAGACATTAAATAGCATTAACTTTACTGATGCAGATCAAGCTAAGAAAGATGCTTATACTAATGCGGTTTCACATGCAGAAGGTATTTTATCTAAAGCAAATGGCAGCAATGCAAGTCAAACTGAAGTGGAACAAGCGATGCAACGTGTGAACGAAGCGAAACAAGCATTGAATGGTAATGACAATGTACAACGTGCAAAAGATGCAGCGAAACAAGTGATTACAAATGCAAATGATTTAAATCAAGCGCAAAAAGATGCATTAAAACAACAAGTCGATGCTGCGCAAACTGTTGCAAATGTAAACACGATTAAGCAAACAGCACAAGATTTAAATCAAGCAATGACACAATTGAAACAAGGTATTGCAGATAAAGACCAAACTAAAGCAAATGGTAACTTTGTCAATGCTGATACTGATAAGCAAAATGCTTACAACAATGCGGTAGCACATGCTGAACAAATAATTAGTGGTACACCAAATGCAAACGTGGATCCACAACAAGTGGCTCAAGCGTTACAACAAGTGAATCAAGCTAAGGGTGATTTAAACGGTAACCATAACTTACAAGTTGCTAAAGACAATGCAAATACAGCCATTGATCAGTTACCAAACTTAAATCAACCACAAAAAACAGCATTAAAAGACCAAGTGTCGCATGCAGAACTTGTTACAGGTGTTAATGCTATTAAGCAAAATGCTGATGCGTTAAATAATGCAATGGGTACATTGAAACAACAAATTCAAGCGAACAGTCAAGTACCACAGTCAGTTGACTTTACACAAGCGGATCAAGACAAACAACAAGCATATAACAATGCGGCTAACCAAGCGCAACAAATCGCAAATGGCATACCAACACCTGTATTGACGCCTGATACAGTAACACAAGCAGTGACAACTATGAATCAAGCGAAAGATGCATTAAACGGTGATGAAAAATTAGCACAAGCGAAACAAGAAGCTTTAGCAAATCTTGATACGTTACGCGATTTAAATCAACCACAACGTGATGCATTACGTAACCAAATCAATCAAGCACAAGCGTTAGCTACAGTTGAACAAACTAAACAAAATGCACAAAATGTGAATACAGCAATGAGTAACTTGAAACAAGGTATTGCAAACAAAGATACTGTCAAAGCAAGTGAGAACTATCATGATGCTGATGCCGATAAGCAAACAGCATATACAAATGCAGTGTCTCAA
This sequence comes from Staphylococcus aureus, assembly GCF_001027105.1. Lineage (GTDB taxonomy): Bacteria > Bacillota > Bacilli > Staphylococcales > Staphylococcaceae > Staphylococcus > Staphylococcus aureus. The sequence goes on along the minus strand of NZ_CP011526.1, from coordinate 1,446,107 downwards.
GCGGAAGGTATTATCAATCAAACGACAAATCCAACGCTTAACCCAGATGAAATAACACGTGCATTAACTCAAGTGACTGATGCTAAAAATGGCTTAAACGGTGAAGCTAAATTGGCAACTGAAAAGCAAAATGCTAAAGATGCCGTAAGTGGGATGACGCATTTAAACGATGCTCAAAAACAAGCATTAAAAGGTCAAATCGATCAATCGCCTGAAATTGCTACAGTGAACCAAGTTAAACAAACAGCAACGAGCCTAGATCAAGCAATGGATCAATTATCACAAGCTATTAATGATAAAGCTCAAACATTAGCGGACGGTAATTACTTAAATGCAGATCCTGACAAACAAAATGCGTATAAACAGGCAGTAGCAAAAGCTGAAGCATTATTGAATAAACAAAGTGGTACTAATGAAGTACAAGCACAAGTTGAAAGCATCACTAATGAAGTGAACGCAGCGAAACAAGCATTAAATGGTAATGACAATTTGGCAAATGCAAAACAACAAGCAAAACAACAATTGGCGAACTTAACACACTTAAATGATGCACAAAAACAATCATTTGAAAGTCAAATTACACAAGCGCCACTTGTTACAGATGTCACTACGATTAATCAAAAAGCACAAACGTTAGATCATGCGATGGAATTATTAAGAAATAGTGTTGCGGATAATCAAACGACATTAGCGTCTGAAGATTATCATGATGCAACTGCGCAAAGACAAAATGACTATAACCAAGCTGTAACAGCTGCTAATAATATAATTAATCAAACTACATCGCCTACGATGAATCCAGATGATGTTAATGGTGCAACGACACAAGTGAATAATACGAAAGTTGCATTAGATGGTGATGAAAACCTTGCAGCAGCTAAACAACAAGCAAACAACAGACTTGATCAATTAGATCATTTGAATAATGCGCAAAAGCAACAGTTACAATCACAAATTACGCAATCATCTGATATTGCTGCAGTTAATGGTCACAAACAAACAGCAGAATCTTTAAATACTGCGATGGGTAACTTAATTAATGCGATTGCAGATCATCAAGCCGTTGAACAACGTGGTAACTTCATCAATGCTGATACTGATAAACAAACTGCTTATAATACAGCGGTAAATGAAGCAGCAGCAATGATTAACAAACAAACTGGTCAAAATGCGAACCAAACAGAAGTAGAACAAGCTATTACTAAAGTTCAAACAACACTTCAAGCGTTAAATGGAGACCATAATTTACAAGTTGCTAAAACAAATGCGACGCAAGCAATTGATGCTTTAACAAGCTTAAATGATCCTCAAAAAACAGCATTAAAAGACCAAGTTACAGCTGCAACTTTAGTAACTGCAGTTCATCAAATTGAACAAAATGCGAATACGCTTAACCAAGCAATGCATGGTTTAAGACAGAGCATTCAAGATAACGCAGCAACTAAAGCAAATAGCAAATATATCAACGAAGATCAACCAGAGCAACAAAACTATGATCAAGCTGTTCAAGCCGCAAATAATATTATCAATGAACAAACTGCAACATTAGATAATAATGCGATTAATCAAGCAGCGACAACTGTGAATACAACGAAAGCAGCATTACATGGTGATGTGAAGTTACAAAATGATAAAGATCATGCTAAGCAAACGGTTAGTCAATTAGCACATCTAAACAATGCACAAAAACATATGGAAGATACGTTAATTGATAGTGAAACAACTAGAACAGCAGTTAAGCAAGATTTGACTGAAGCACAAGCATTAGATCAACTTATGGATGCATTACAACAAAGTATTGCTGACAAAGATGCAACACGTGCGAGCAGTGCATATGTCAATGCAGAACCGAATAAAAAACAATCCTATGATGAAGCAGTTCAAAATGCTGAGTCTATCATTGCAGGATTAAATAATCCAACTATCAATAAAGGTAATGTATCAAGTGCGACTCAAGCAGTAATATCATCTAAAAATGCATTAGATGGTGTTGAACGATTAGCTCAAGATAAGCAAACTGCTGGAAATTCTCTAAATCATTTAGATCAATTAACACCAGCTCAACAACAAGCGCTAGAAAATCAAATTAATAATGCAACAACTCGTGATAAAGTGGCTGAAATCATTGCACAAGCGCAAGCATTAAATGAAGCGATGAAAGCATTAAAAGAAAGTATTAAGGATCAACCACAAACTGAAGCAAGTAGTAAATTTATTAACGAGGATCAAGCGCAAAAAGATGCTTATACGCAAGCAGTACAACACGCGAAAGATTTGATTAACAAAACAACTGATCCTACATTAGCTAAATCAATCATTGATCAAGCGACACAGGCAGTGACAGATGCTAAAAACAATTTACATGGTGATCAAAAACTAGCTCAAGATAAGCAACGTGCAACAGAAACGTTAAATAACTTGTCTAACTTGAATACACCACAACGTCAAGCACTTGAAAATCAAATTAATAATGCAGCAACTCGTGGCGAAGTAGCACAAAAATTAACTGAAGCACAAGCACTTAACCAAGCAATGGAAGCTTTACGTAATAGCATTCAAGATCAACAGCAAACGGAAGCGGGTAGCAAGTTTATCAATGAAGATAAACCACAAAAAGATGCTTACCAAGCAGCAGTTCAAAATGCAAAAGATTTAATTAATCAAACTAACAATCCAACGCTTGATAAAGCACAAGTTGAACAATTGACACAAGCTGTTAACCAAGCTAAAGATAACCTACACGGTGATCAAAAACTTGCAGACGATAAACAACATGCGGTTACTGATTTAAATCAATTAAATGGTTTGAATAATCCGCAACGTCAAGCACTTGAAAGCCAAATAAACAACGCAGCAACTCGTGGCGAAGTAGCACAAAAATTAGCTGAAGCAAAAGCGCTTGATCAAGCAATGCAAGCATTACGTAATAGTATTCAAGATCAACAACAAACAGAATCTGGTAGCAAGTTTATCAATGAAGATAAACCGCAAAAAGATGCTTACCAAGCAGCAGTTCAAAATGCAAAAGATTTAATTAACCAAACAGGTAATCCAACACTCGACAAATCACAAGTAGAACAATTGACACAAGCAGTAACAACTGCAAAAGATAATCTACATGGTGATCAAAAACTTGCTCGTGATCAACAACAAGCAGTAACAACTGTAAATGCATTGCCAAACTTAAATCATGCACAACAACAAGCATTAACTGATGCTATAAATGCAGCGCCTACAAGAACAGAGGTTGCACAACATGTTCAAACTGCTACTGAACTTGATCACGCGATGGAAACATTGAAAAATAAAGTTGATCAAGTGAATACAGATAAGGCTCAACCAAATTACACTGAAGCGTCAACTGATAAAAAAGAAGCAGTAGATCAAGCGTTACAAGCTGCAGAAAGCATTACAGATCCAACTAATGGTTCAAATGCGAATAAAGACGCTGTAGACCAAGTATTAACTAAGCTTCAAGAAAAAGAAAATGAGTTAAATGGTAATGAGAGAGTCGCTGAAGCTAAAACACAAGCGAAACAAACTATTGACCAATTAACACATTTAAATGCTGATCAAATTGCAACTGCTAAACAAAACATTGATCAAGCGACGAAACTTCAACCAATTGCTGAATTAGTAGATCAAGCAACGCAATTGAATCAATCTATGGATCAATTACAACAAGCAGTTAATGAACATGCTAACGTTGAGCAAACTGTAGATTACACACAAGCAGATTCAGATAAACAAAATGCTTATAAACAAGCTATTGCTGATGCTGAAAATGTATTGAAACAAAATGCGAATAAGCAACAAGTGGATCAAGCACTTCAAAATATTTTAAATGCAAAACAAGCATTAAATGGTGATGAACGTGTAGCACTTGCTAAAACAAATGGTAAACATGACATCGACCAATTGAATGCATTAAACAATGCTCAACAAGATGGATTTAAAGGTCGCATCGATCAATCAAACGATTTAAATCAAATCCAACAAATTGTAGATGAGGCTAAGGCACTTAATCGTGCAATGGATCAATTGTCACAAGAAATCACTGACAATGAAGGACGCACGAAAGGTAGCACGAACTATGTCAATGCAGATACACAAGTCAAACAAGTATATGATGAAACGGTTGATAAAGCGAAACAAGCACTTGATAAATCGACTGGTCAAAACTTAACTGCAAAACAAGTTATCAAATTAAATGATGCAGTCACTGCAGCTAAGAAAGCATTAAATGGTGAAGAAAGACTTAATAATCGTAAAGCTGAAGCATTACAAAGATTGGATCAATTAACACATCTAAACAATGCTCAAAGACAATTAGCAATCCAACAAATTAATAATGCTGAAACGCTAAATAAAGCATCTCGAGCAATTAATAGAGCAACTAAATTAGATAATGCAATGGGTTCAGTACAACAATATATTGACGAACAGCACCTTGGTGTTATCAGCAGCACAAATTACATCAATGCAGATGACAATTTGAAAGCAAATTATGATAATGCAATTGCGAATGCAGCACATGAGTTAGATAAAGTGCAAGGTAATGCAATTGCAAAAGCTGAAGCAGAGCAATTGAAACAAAATATTATCGATGCTCAAAATGCATTAAATGGAGACCAAAACCTTGCAAATGCCAAAGATAAAGCAAATGCGTTTGTTAATTCGTTAAATGGATTAAATCAACAGCAACAAGATCTTGCACATAAAGCAATTAACAATGCCGATACTGTATCAGATGTAACAGATATTGTTAATAATCAAATTGACTTAAATGATGCAATGGAAACATTGAAACATTTAGTTGACAATGAAATTCCAAATGCAGAGCAAACTGTCAATTACCAAAACGCTGACGATAATGCTAAAACAAACTTCGATGATGCCAAACGTCTAGCAAATACATTGCTAAATAGTGATAACACAAATGTGAATGATATCAATGGCGCAATCCAAGCAGTCAATGATGCAATCCATAATCTTAATGGTGATCAACGACTACAAGATGCTAAAGACAAGGCAATTCAATCTATTAATCAAGCTTTAGCTAATAAGCTAAAAGAAATCGAAGCTTCAAATGCGACGGATCAAGACAAGCTTATTGCGAAAAATAAAGCAGAAGAATTGGCAAACAGCATCATCAACAACATTAATAAAGCAACAAGTAATCAGGCTGTATCTCAAGTTCAAACAGCAGGCAACCACGCGATTGAACAAGTGCATGCCAATGAAATACCAAAAGCAAAAATTGATGCCAATAAAGACGTTGATAAGCAAGTTCAAGCATTAATTGACGAAATTGATCGAAATCCAAATCTAACAGATAAGGAAAAACAAGCACTTAAAGATCGTATTAATCAAATACTTCAACAAGGTCATAACGGCATTAACAATGCGATGACTAAAGAAGAAATTGAACAAGCCAAAGCACAACTTGCGCAAGCATTACAAGACATCAAAGATTTAGTGAAAGCTAAAGAAGATGCGAAACAAGATGTTGATAAACAAGTTCAAGCTTTAATTGACGAAATCGATCAAAATCCAAATCTAACAGATAAGGAAAAACAAGCACTTAAAGATCGTATTAATCAAATACTTCAACAAGGTCATAACGACATTAACAATGCGATGACAAAAGAAGCAATTGAACAAGCAAAAGAACGTTTAGCGCAAGCATTGCAAGACATCAAAGATTTAGTGAAAGCTAAAGAAGATGCGAAAAATGATATTGATAAACGTGTACAAGCTTTAATTGACGAAATCGATCAAAATCCAAATCTAACAGATAAGGAAAAACAAGCACTTAAAGATCGAATTAATCAAATACTTCAACAAGGTCATAACGACATTAACAATGCGCTGACTAAAGAAGAAATTGAGCAGGCAAAAGCACAACTTGCACAAGCATTGCAAGACATCAAAGATTTAGTGAAAGCTAAAGAAGATGCGAAAAATGCAATAAAAGCCTTAGCTAATGCGAAGCGTGATCAAATCAATTCAAATCCAGATTTAACACCTGAGCAAAAAGCAAAAGCGCTCAAAGAAATTGACGAAGCTGAAAAACGAGCACTACAAAACGTTGAGAATGCTCAAACTATAGATCAATTAAATCGAGGATTAAACTTAGGTTTAGATGACATTAGAAATACACATGTATGGGAGGTTGATGAACAACCTGCTGTAAATGAAATTTTTGAAGCAACACCTGAGCAAATCCTAGTTAATGGTGAACTCATTGTACATCGTGATGACATCATTACAGAACAAGATATTCTTGCACACATAAACTTAATTGATCAGCTTTCAGCAGAAGTCATCGATACACCATCAACTGCAACGATTTCTGATAGCTTAACAGCAAAAGTTGAAGTTACATTGCTTGATGGATCAAAAGTGATTGTTAATGTTCCTGTAAAAGTTGTAGAAAAAGAATTGTCAGTAGTCAAACAACAGGCAATTGAATCAATCGAAAATGCGGCACAACAAAAGATTAATGAAATCAATAATAGTGTGACATTAACACTGGAACAAAAAGAAGCTGCAATTGCAGAAGTTAATAAGCTTAAACAACAAGCAATTGATCATGTTAACAATGCACCTGATGTTCATTCAGTTGAAGAAATTCAACAACAAGAACAAGCGCATATTGAACAATTTAATCCAGAACAATTTACGATTGAACAAGCAAAATCAAATGCAATTAAATCGATTGAAGATGCAATTCAACATATGATTGATGAAATCAAAGCTCGTACTGATCTAACAGATAAAGAGAAGCAAGAAGCTATTGCTAAGTTAAATCAATTAAAAGAACAAGCAATTCAAGCGATTCAACGTGCGCAAAGCATCGATGAAATAAGTGAGCAATTGGAACAATTTAAAGCTCAAATGAAAGCAGCTAATCCAACAGCAAAAGAACTAGCTAAACGCAAGCAAGAAGCTATTAGTAGAATTAAAGACTTTTCAAATGAAAAAATAAATAGTATTCGAAATAGTGAAATTGGCACAGCTGATGAAAAACAAGCAGCAATGAATCAAATTAACGAAATTGTGCTTGAAACAATTAGAGATATTAATAATGCGCATACATTACAGCAAGTTGAGGCTGCATTGAACAATGGTATTGCTCGAATTTCAGCAGTACAAATTGTAACATCTGATCGTGCTAAACAATCGTCAAGTACTGGAAATGAATCTAATAGCCATTTAACAATTGGTTATGGAACTGCAAATCATCCATTTAACAGTTCGACTATTGGACATAAAAAGAAACTTGATGAAGATGATGACATTGATCCACTTCATATGCGTCACTTTAGTAATAATTTCGGTAATGTTATTAAAAACGCTATTGGTGTGGTGGGTATCTCTGGTTTACTAGCTAGTTTCTGGTTCTTCATTGCCAAACGTCGTCGTAAAGAAGATGAAGAGGAAGAATTAGAAATAAGAGATAATAATAAAGATTCAATAAAAGAGACTTTAGACGATACAAAACATTTACCACTTTTATTTGCGAAACGTCGCAGAAAAGAAGATGAAGAAGATGTTACTGTTGAAGAAAAAGATTCGCTAAATAATGGCGAGTCACTCGATAAAGTTAAACATACGCCGTTCTTCTTACCAAAACGTCGTCGTAAAGAAGATGAAGAAGATGTGGAAGTTACAAATGAAAACACAGATGAAAAAGTGTTGAAAGATAACGAACATTCACCACTCTTATTCGCAAAACGACGCAAAGATAAAGAGGAAGATGTTGAAACAACAACTAGTATTGAATCTAAAGATGAGGACGTTCCTTTATTATTGGCTAAAAAGAAAAATCAAAAAGATAACCAATCCAAAGACAAAAAGTCAGCATCAAAAAATACTTCTAAAAAGGTAGCAGCTAAAAAGAAGAAAAAGAAAGCTAAGAAAAATAAAAAATAATTTGTTTCTTTGATAAATAGAGGAGCACCGATTGACATCACATCAGTCGGTGCTCCTTTTATTTATTCTTTTTAATTAATTTATACAATGCCTGTTGAGCGTGTTGATTCGCTTCTTTGTTTTGTTCTCTCGGTATCCATTTAACAAATAATAAATCAAAATCTTTTTCAAATATTTCTATTTGATCAAAATAAGGTTTGAAATTTGCGTTTTTCACATAACCAGCTTCAATGCTATCTGCAATTAGCTTTGAGTCTGTATATAATAGTGCGTTTTGAACATTTAATTCACGTGCATGTTCTAGTGCATAAATACATGCAGCCCATTCTGCAGTGTGGTTATCCATTTCGCCTAACTCATGTGTATATGTATAATGCTGCTCATCTTCTTTGATTACAATGGCACATGTACTTATGCCTGGATTTCCTTTCGTCGCAGCATCAAAATTTATTTTCGCCATAATAAACCTACTTTCTATTCAATACTTAGTTAAAGTTACTATTACTGTAATACAAAATATGTTGGGTAATCCATTAAAAAACACGCATCACTTAAATAAGTAACACGTGTTTAAAATACTCGCTGATTCAAAGATGATTTTCTAATACGTAGTACTGTAATATACTTCCTAAAAAAATCATCTTCAGGCTGGGACATAAATCAATGTTCTATGCTCTACGATGTTATATTGGCAGTAGTTGACTGAACGAAAATGCGCTTGTAACAAGCTTTTTTCAATTCTAGTCAGGGGCCCCAACACAGAGAATTTCGAAAAGAAATTCTACAGGCAATGCGAGTTGGGGTGTGGGTCCCAACACAGAAGATGACGAAAAGTCAGCTTACAATAATGTGCAAGTTTGGGATGGGCCCCAACAAAGAGAAATTGGATTCCCAATTTCTACAGACAATGCAAGTTGGGGTGGGACGACGAAATAAATTTTGCGAAAATATTATTTCTGTCCCACTCCCTTAAAACTTATTCTTTTGTGTAGTAAGTGCGTTAATAGCCTTGATCTAACTTATCAATCTTACCTTTACGATAAAATGATTTAGCAATATATCCAAATGGTACATTGAAAACTGTTGAAGCTAATTTTAATACGTACGTTGTAATAAATATTTCAAATACAACTGTACCAGGTAAACTTCCGATAAATGCGATAGCTACAAATAAAGCTGTATCAATTATTGAGCTTAAAAATGTACTACCATATGCACGGATGAAAAACGTTTTATCAGAACTAAATACTTTTTTAATTAGTGAAAAGATAAATACATCAATATGTTGACCAATAATATATGCGACGATTGAGCCTAAAGCAATGCGTGGCACAACATCAAAGATTGCGTGTAATGCTTTTTGTGCCATATCTTCTGGTGCAGGAATAAAATGTAATGACAATTGCATAACAATAATCATAATTAATGTTGATGAAAAGCCTAACCAAACTGCTCTTTTTGCAACTCTACGCCCATAAATATCGTTTAATATATCTGTTGCTAAATAAATAGAAGCAAACATGACATTACCTAAAGTTGCTGAAATACCAAAGATTTCTACAGTTTTAATCACTTGTATGTTGGCAATGATTGTGCCAATTGCAACCCATGCAATTAAACCTTGTTTACCAAAAAAGCGATACATAAGTACCATAAGCACGAACGTTGCAATAAACGTAACTAGTCCTAAAATTTCATTATACATATTAAAATGTCCTCCTAAATTTTGATCATGCGGGTGTTTAGAAACCGCTCAATAAATAACTAACTCATTTTACTGAAAAATCGTTTGCGATGCAATAGCATTTGAATATAAATACATTTTACGTATAGAATTATAAAAGGTTTCATTCAAATCTTAGGGTCAAAAATGTTATAATATTTTTATGTCAAATTTAAAACAGTAACACTTATTTACAAGGTTGCAATATTTTGAAGTAATAAAGGAAGTGTCGCGTATTTTAACTTTTTCAGAGCAAAATGCACTCGCGAAAATAGATGATTTAATGAATACTTATTGCAATCAATGTCCAATCAAAACTCGTCTGCGTAAATTAGAGGGGAAAACGAAGGCGCATCATTTTTGTATCAATGAGTGTTCAATAGGGAAAGAAATAAAACAATTAGGAAATGAACTTCAATAGGAGGAAGTCAAATGAAAATTATATCTATATCAGAAACACCGAACCACAACACAATGAAGATTACACTTAGTGAAAGCAGAGAAGGTATGACATCAGATACGTATACTAAAGTTGATGATTCACAGCCAGCATTTATTAATGACATCTTAAAGGTTGAAGGCGTTAAATCAATTTTCCATGTTATGGACTTTATTTCAGTAGATAAAGAAAATGACGCAAATTGGGAAACAGTATTGCCAAAAGTAGAGGCTGTATTCGAATAAATTTTTCATCAACTAGTATTCGGGGGGAATAAAGTATATGGAAATTTTACGTATAGAGCCAACACCAAGTCCAAATACAATGAAAGTTGTTTTGTCATATACAAGAGAAGACAAGTTATCTAATACTTATAAAAAAGTAGAAGAAACACAACCAAGATTTATAAATCAGTTGTTATCTATAGATGGTATCACTTCCATTTTTCATGTCATGAACTTCTTAGCTGTTGATAAGGCACCAAAAGCTGATTGGGAAGTCATATTACCTGATATTAAAGCTGCTTTTTCTGATGCGAATAAGGTTTTAGAATCTGTAAATGAACCTCAAATTGACAATCATTTTGGTGAAATTAAAGCTGAATTATTAACTTTTAAGGGTATACCGTATCAAATTAAGCTAACTTCTGCTGACCAAGAATTAAGAGAACAATTACCACAAACATATGTTGACCATATGACTCAAGCGCAAACAGCACATGACAATATTGTTTTTATGCGTAAATGGCTAGATTTAGGAAATCGCTATGGAAATATTCAAGAAGTAATGGATGGTGTCCTAGAAGAAGTGCTAGCTACCTATCCAGAATCACAGTTACCCGTATTGGTAAAACATGCTTTAGAAGAAAATCACGCAACTAATAATTATCATTTCTATCGACATGTCTCTTTGGATGAATATCATGCAACTGATAATTGGAAGACTCGATTACGAATGTTAAACCATTTTCCAAAGCCGACTTTTGAAGATATACCGCTGCTTGATTTAGCTTTATCTGATGAAAAAGTACCGGTTAGACGTCAAGCGATTGTATTATTAGGTATGATTGAAAGTAAAGAAATTTTACCGTATTTATATAAGGGGCTTCGTGATAAAAGTCCTGCTGTAAGAAGAACAGCAGGGGATTGCATAAGCGATTTAGGGTATCCAGAGGCACTACCAGAAATGGTGCTACTATTAGATGATCCACAGAAAATCGTTAGGTGGCGTGCTGCTATGTTTATCTTTGATGAAGGTAATGCAGAGCAGCTTCCCGCACTAAAAGCCCATATTAATGACAATGCGTTTGAAGTTAAATTACAAATTGAAATGGCCATATCTCGTATTGAAAACGGAGATGAAGCACTTGGTTCAGTATGGAAACAAATGGCAAACAGAACAATTTAATTGGAGGAATTAAATATGAATGCATATGATGCTTATATGAAAGAAATTGCGCAACAAATGCGTGGCGAATTAACTCAAAATGGTTTTACAAGTTTAGAAACGAGCGAAGCAGTATCGGAGTATATGAACCAAGTAAATGCTGATGACACTACTTTTGTAGTTATTAACTCTACATGCGGCTGTGCAGCTGGATTAGCAAGACCAGCTGCAGTAGCAGTTGCAACACAAAATGAACATAGACCTACAAATACAGTTACAGTTTTTGCTGGGCAAGATAAAGAAGCAACTGCTACAATGCGAGAATTCATTCAGCAAGCACCATCTAGTCCTTCGTATGCTTTATTCAAAGGTCAAGATTTAGTTTATTTTATGCCTAGAGAATTTATCGAAGGTAGAGATATTAATGACATTGCAATGGACTTAAAGGATGCCTTTGACGAAAATTGTAAATAGTACACATAAATAAATATAAAGGTTAACACATTTTATAATATTAAAAATGGTGTCTGTCATTGAAAATAGAGAATATAGTTGTATTCTATTTGTTAAATAAAGTCCGTTTTTACCAACTATATTTTCTAGAAATTTAACTGTTTTAATAGGACATCAAACATAATATTCAAATCATGTGTTAACCTCTTTTTTAAAATTTTTTAGCATTAAAGTTATAGATTTGGGTAAACAATTACCAATTGGAAACATATATCACGTTACGATGGGGTAGGTACTTAATCAGCATTTTATAAATAAAGTAACGGAATTCATGATATTAATATCATATTCCTAAAATGAGTGATAACAAAATGCTACATAAAGTTAAGTTATATCAAACTAAATATACATACTATAAATAATGAAAATGAGGTGTTATCGCATATGTTGAATTCATTTGATGCAGCATATCACAGTCTTTGTGAAGAAGTTTTAGAAATAGGAAATACACGAAATGATCGCACAAATACAGGTACGATTTCGAAATTTGGTCATCAACTTCGCTTTGACTTATCTAAAGGATTTCCACTATTAACGACAAAGAAAGTTTCTTTTAAATTAGTAGCAACCGAATTATTATGGTTCATTAAAGGAGATACAAACATCCAATACTTATTAAAATATAATAATAATATATGGAACGAATGGGCTTTTGAAAATTATATCAAATCAGACGAGTATAAAGGTCCAGATATGACAGATTTCGGGCATCGTGCATTGAGTGATCCTGAATTTAACGAACAATATAAAGAACAAATGAAACAATTTAAGCAACGTATTCTTGAAGATGATACATTTGCGAAGCAATTCGGGGATTTAGGAAATGTTTATGGTAAACAATGGCGAGATTGGGTTGATAAAGATGGTAATCATTTTGATCAACTTAAAACAGTAATTGAACAAATTAAGCATAATCCAGATTCAAGGCGACACATCGTATCTGCATGGAATCCAACAGAAATTGATACAATGGCACTTCCGCCTTGTCATACCATGTTCCAGTTTTATGTCCAAGATGGTAAGTTAAGTTGCCAGTTATACCAACGTAGCGCAGATATCTTTTTAGGTGTGCCATTTAATATCGCAAGCTACGCTTTATTGACACACCTTATTGCCAAAGAATGTGGACTTGAAGTGGGTGAATTTGTGCATACATTTGGAGATGCACATATTTATTCAAATCATATTGATGCGATTCAAACACAATTAGCACGTGAAAGCTTCAATCCTCCAACATTAAAAATTAACAGTGACAAGTCTATTTTCGACATAAATTATGAAGATTTGGAAATTGTTGACTATGAATCACATCCAGCAATAAAAGCTCCAATAGCAGTGTAGTCATTGCATAGTTAGCTAACCATATAGACATCAAAATGACATCATAGTATTTTCAAGTGCAAAAAAGTACTTTTTTGTGTTAAACGTTTTCATAAATTATGCAAAATCATTATTTCTATCACACTTTATGATAAAAATTGTGTTAAATTAAAGATAACTTAGTAATAAAAAATGAAATGATAGAAGAAGGAGGATAATTATGACTTTATCCATTCTAGTTGCACATGACTTGCAACGAGTAATTGGTTTTGAAAATCAATTACCTTGGCACCTACCAAATGATTTGAAGCATGTTAAAAAATTATCAACAGGTCATACTTTAGTAATGGGTCGTAAGACATTTGAATCGATTGGTAAACCACTACCGAATCGTCGAAATGTTGTACTTACTTCAGATACAAGTTTCAACGTAGAGGGCGTTGATGTAATTCACTCTATTGAAGATATTTACCAACTACCGGGCCATGTTTTCATATTTGGAGGGCAAACATTATTTGAAGAAATGATTGATAAAGTGGACGACATGTATATTACTGTTATTGAAGGTAAATTCCGTGGTGATACGTTCTTTCCACCTTATACATTTGAAGACTGGGAAGTTGCCTCTTCAGTTGAAGGTAAACTAGATGAGAAAAATACAATTCCACATACCTTTCTACATTTAATTCGTAAAAAATAAGGGGGAAAACGACCATGACAAAACAGATTATAGTAACAGACTCAACATCCGATTTATCTAAAGAATACTTAGAAGCAAACAACATTCATGTAATTCCTTTAAGTTTAACTATTGAAGGAGCTTCATACGTTGACCAAGTAGATATTACATCAGAAGAATTTATTAATCATATTGAAAATGATGAAGATGTAAAGACAAGTCAGCCAGCCATAGGTGAATTTATATCTGCTTATGAAGAACTAGGAAAAGATGGCTCTGAAATCATAAGTATTCATCTTTCTTCAGGATTAAGTGGTACATATAACACTGCTTACCAAGCAAGTCAAATGGTAGATGCTAATGTAACTGTTATTGATTCAAAATCTATTTCTTTTGGTTTAGGGTATCAAATACAACACCTAGTAGAGCTTGTAAAAGAAGGTGTCTCAACTTCTGAAATAGTTAAAAAGTTAAATCATTTAAGAGAAAACATTAAATTATTTGTAGTTATAGGGCAATTGAATCAATTAATTAAAGGTGGCAGAATTAGTAAAACAAAAGGTTTGATTGGTAATCTTATGAAAATTAAACCAATTGGTACACTAGATGATGGTCGCTTAGAGCTTGTGCACAATGCGAGAACTCAAAATTCTAGTATCCAATACTTGAAAAAGGAAATTGCTGAATTTATAGGAGATCATGAAATCAAATCCATTGGTGTCGCACATGCTAACGTCATTGAATATGTTGATAAATTGAAGAAAGTTTTTAATGAAGCTTTTCATGTGAATAATTACGATATAAATGTAACTACACCAGTTATTTCTGCACATACTGGTCAAGGTGCGATTGGCCTCGTAGTCCTTAAGAAGTAAATTTAATCTTTTCAGTGTTAATTACTTCCATTTCAATCCTTTATAGACTAAATTTATAATTAGATAGATAGAGGAGGTAATTCATATGACAAAAGAATATGCAACATTAGCAGGAGGATGTTTCTGGTGCATGGTTAAACCATTTACATCATATCCAGGCATCAAGTCAGTCGTATCTGGTTATAGTGGCGGTCATGTTGACAACCCAACTTATGAACAGGTATGTACGAATCAAACCGGCCATGTCGAAGCAGTACAAATTACGTTTGATCCAGAGGTTACTTCCTTTGAAAATATATTAGACATATATTTCAAAACATTTGACCCAACTGATGATCAAGGGCAATTTTTCGATAGAGGCGAAAGCTATCAACCAGTCATTTTCTATCATGATGAACATCAGAAAAAGGCTGCTGAGTTTAAAAAGCAACAATTAAATGAACAAGGTATTTTCAAGAAACCAGTGATTACACCTATTAAACCATATAAAAATTTCTATCCAGCTGAAGACTACCATCAAGATTATTACAAAAAGAACCCGGTACATTATTACCAATATCAACGTGGTTCAGGTAGAAAAGCGTTTATAGAATCACATTGGGGGAATCAAAATGCTTAAAAAAGATAAAAGTGAACTAACAGATATAGAATATATTGTTACACAAGAAAACGGCACTGAACCACCATTTATGAATGAATATTGGAATCATTTTGCTAAAGGAATTTATGTAGATAAAATTTCTGGTAAACCTTTATTTACATCTGAAGAAAAGTTTCATTCTGAATGTGGATGGCCTAGCTTTTCCAAAGCGCTTGATGACGATGAAATTATAGAATTAGTCGACAAATCATTTGGTATGTTGAGAACTGAAGTGCGTTCAGAAGAATCAAATAGTCATTTAGGACATGTCTTTAATGATGGACCTAAAGAAAGTGGCGGCTTAAGATACTGTATCAATTCCGCTGCAATTCAATTTATTCCATATGAAAAGTTAGAAGAATTGGGTTATGGCGATTTAATATCACATTTTGATAAGTAGGAGTGGAAAGTATGTTTAAAAAATTATTCGGAAAAGGCAAAGAAGTTCAGAAAGATATCGCAATTTATGCACCATTAACTGGAGAATTCGTGAAAATTGAAGATATTCCAGATCCTGTATTCGCACAAAAAATGATGGGCGAAGGTTTTGGTATTAATCCAACTGAAGGAGAAGTTGTGTCTCCAATTGCAGGACGTGTTGACAATGTCTTTCCAACTAAGCATGCGATTGGGTTAAAAGCAGATAACGGATTAGAATTATTAGTTCATATCGGTTTAGACACAGTTCAATTAGACGGTGAAGGATTTGAAGTGTTAGTGTCTAGTGGTGACGAAGTTAACGTCGGAGATCCATTAGTAAGATTCAACCTTGAATATATTAATAATAACGCTAAATCTGTAATTTCACCAATTATAATTACTAACACTGATCAAGCAGCTTCAATTAATATTTATGATGAAAATGCTGTGATTAAAGGTGAAACAAAAGTGATTGATGTGACAATGAACTAATGAAAAACTATTCGTTTTATCAATTTGTCATGACAGTTCGTGGTCGACACGACGATAAAGGTCGTCTAGCAGAAGAGATATTTGACGATCTTGCTTTCCCAAAACACGATGATGATTTTAACATACTGTCTGATTATATTGAGACACATGGTGATTTCACATTGCCAATGTCTGTATTTGATGATTTATATGAAGAATATACGGAATGGCTAAAATTTTAATATAATTTTTAATAATAATAGTTAGAACCAGGGTGATGCAATTCGTTATCCTGGTTTTAATTTAAAATAAACTAAGTTGTGACTAAAAATTAATCAATTATAGTGAAATATGGTGCGCTATCTTGCATAAATTGATATGATTAACTACACAGAATTTAAAAGTACATAATACATAATAAGGAAGTGATACAATGGATGATAAGCAACACACATCTTCATCCGATGATGAACGCGCTGAAATTGCAACAAGCAATCAAGACCAAGAAACTAATTCATCGAAACGCGTTCACTTAAAACGTTGGCAATTCATATCAATATTAATTGGTACAATCCTAATAACAGCTGTCATCACAGTTGTTGCATATATTTTTATAAATCAAAAAATAAGTGGTTTAAACAAAACTGATCAAGCAAACTTAAATAAAATTGAAAATGTGTATAAAATCTTAAATAGTGATTATTACAAAAAACAGGACTCTGACAAGTTAAGTAAAGCTGCAATTGATGGCATGGTCAAAGAATTAAAAGATCCTTATTCTGAATATTTAACAAAAGAACAAACGAAATCCTTTAATGAAGGTGTTTCAGGTGATTTTGTAGGTATTGGTGCAGAAATGCAAAAGAAAAATGATCAAATTATGGTTACTAGTCCTATGAAGGGATCTCCAGCAGAACGTGCTGGCATTCGTCCTAAAGATGTCATTACTAAAGTAAATGGAAAATCAATTAAAGGTAAAGCATTAGATGAAGTTGTCAAAGATGTTCGTGGTAAAGAAAACACTGAAGTCACTTTAACTGTTCAACGAGGTAGTGAAGAAAAAGACGTTAAGATTAAACGTGAAAAAATTCATGTTAAAAGTGTTGAGTATAAGAAAAAAGGTAAAGTTGGAGTTATTACTATTAATAAATTCCAGAATGATACATCAGGTGAATTGAAAGATGCAGTTCTAAAAGCTCACAAAGATGGTTTGAAAAAGATTGTTTTAGATTTAAGAAATAATCCAGGTGGACTACTAGATGAAGCTGTTAAAATGGCAAATATTTTTATCGATAAAGGAAAAACTGTTGTTAAACTAGAAAAAGGTAAAGATACTGAAGCAATTCAAACTTCTAATGATGCGTTAAAAGAAGCGAAAGACATGGATATATCCATCTTAGTGAATGAAGGTTCAGCTAGCGCTTCTGAAGTGTTTACTGGTGCGCTAAAAGACTATAATAAAGCTAAAGTTTATGGGTCAAAAACATTCGGCAAAGGTGTCGTACAAACTACAAGAGAGTTTAAGGATGGTTCATTGTTAAAATATACTGAAATGAAATGGTTAACGCCAGATGGTCATTATATTCACGGTAAAGGCATTAAACCAGACGTTACTATTGACACACCTAAATATCAATCTTTAAATGTCATTCCTAATACGAAAACATTTAAAGTTGGAGACGATGATAAAAATATTAAAACTATTAAAATTGGTTTATCAGCTTTAGGTTATAAAGTTGATAATGAATCAACGCAATTTGATAAAGCTTTAGAAAATCAAGTTAAAGCTTTCCAACAAGCGAATAAACTTGAGGTAACTGGTGAATTTAATAAAGAAACGAATAATAAATTTACTGAGTTATTAGTTGAAAAAGCTAATAAACATGATGATGTTCTCGATAAGTTGATTAATATTTTAAAATAAGCGATACACACTACTAAAATTGTATTATTATTATGTTAATGACACGCCTCCTAAATTTGCAAAGATAGCAATTTAGGAGGCGTGTTTATTTTTATTGACGTCTAACTCTAAAAGATATAAATTAGACATTTACAAATGATGTAAATAACGCAATTTCTATCATCGCTGATAACAATTCATGGTTTAATATGCAATGAGCATATACTTTTTAAATAGTATTATTCACTAGTTTTAACAATCAATTAATTGGTATATGATACTTTTATTGGTTATTTTTATCCCATAGTGTGATAATTACTATTTTTCATTCATAATAAAGGTTTAAAGCATGTTAATAGTGTGTAAGATTAACATGTACTGAAAAACATGTTTAACATAATGATATAAGGAGTGACGTACATGATCCGTCTAGGTAAAATGTCAGATTTAGATCAAATCTTAAATCTAGTAGAAGAAGCAAAAGAATTAATGAAAGAACACGACAACGAGCAATGGGACGATCAGTACCCACTTTTAGAACATTTTGAAGAAGATATTGCTAAAGATTATTTGTACGTATTAGAGGAAAATGACAAAATTTATGGCTTTATTGTTGTCGACCAAGACCAAGCAGAATGGTATGATGACATTGACTGGCCAGTAAATAGAGAAGGCGCCTTTGTTATTCATCGATTAACTGGTTCGAAAGAATATAAAGGAGCTGCTACAGAATTATTCAATTATGTTATTGATGTAGTTAAAGCACGTGGTGCAGAAGTTATTTTAACGGACACCTTTGCGTTAAACAAACCTGCACAAGGTTTATTTGCCAAATTTGGATTTCATAAGGTCGGTGAACAATTAATGGAATATCCGCCATATGATAAAGGTGAACCATTTTATGCATATTATAAAAATTTAAAAGAATAGAGGTAATATTAATGACGAAAATCGCATTTACCGGAGGGGGAACAGTTGGACACGTATCAGTAAATTTAAGTTTAATTCCAACTGCATTATCACAAGGTTATGAAGCGCTTTATATTGGTTCTAAAAATGGTATTGAAAGAGAAATGATTGAATCACAACTACCAGAAATTAAGTATTATCCTATTTCGAGTGGTAAATTAAGAAGATATATTTCTTTAGAAAATGCCAAAGACGTATTTAAAGTATTGAAAGGTATTCTTGATGCTCGTAAAGTTTTGAAAAAAGAAAAACCTGATCTATTATTTTCAAAAGGTGGATTTGTATCTGTGCCTGTTGTTATTGCAGCCAAATCATTAAATATACCAACTATTATTCATGAATCTGACTTAACACCAGGATTAGCGAATAAGATAGCACTTAAATTTGCCAAGAAAATATATACAACATTTGAAGAAACGCTAAACTACTTACCTAAAGAGAAAGCTGATTTTATTGGAGCAACAATTCGAGAAGATTTAAAAAATGGTAATGCACATAATGGTTATCAATTAACAGGCTTTAATGAAAATAAAAAAGTTTTACTCGTTATGGGTGGAAGCTTAGGAAGTAAAAAATTAAATAGCATTATTCGCGAAAACTTAGATGCATTATTACAACAATATCAAGTGATACATTTAACTGGTAAAGGATTAAAAGATGCTCAAGTTAAAAAATCAGGATATATACAATATGAATTTGTTAAAGAGGATTTAACAGATTTATTAGCAATTACGGATACAGTAATAAGTAGAGCTGGATCAAATGCGATTTATGAGTTCTTAACATTACGTATACCAATGTTATTAGTACCATTAGGTTTAGATCAATCCCGAGGCGACCAAATTGACAATGCAAATCATTTTGCTGATAAAGGATATGCTAAAGCGATTGATGAAGAACAATTAACAGCACAAATTTTATTACAAGAACTAAATGAAATGGAACAGGAAAGAACTCGAATTATCAATAATATGAAATCGTATGAACAAAGTTATACGAAAGAAGCTTTATTTGATAAGATGATTAAAGACGCATTGAATTAATGGGGGGGTAATGCTTTATGAGTCAATGGAAACGTATCTCTTTGCTCATCGTTTTTACATTGGTTTTTGGAATTATCGCGTTTTTCCACGAATCAAGACTTGGGAAATGGATTGATAATGAAGTTTATGAGTTTGTATATTCATCAGAGAGCTTTATTACGACATCTATCATGCTTGGGGCTACTAAAGTAGGTGAAGTCTGGGCAATGTTATGTATTTCATTACTTCTTGTGGCATATCTCATGTTAAAGCGCCACAAAATTGAAGCATTATTTTTTGCATTAACAATGGCATTATCTGGAATTTTGAATCCAGCATTAAAAAATATATTCGATAGAGAAAGACCTACATTGCTGCGTTTAATTGATATAACAGGATTTAGTTTTCCTAGCGGTCATGCTATGGGATCAACTGCATATTTTGGAAGTGGTATCTATCTATTAAATCGATTAAATCAAGGTAATTCAAAAGGTATTCTTATAGGGTTATGTGCAGCTATGATTTTATTGATTTCCATATCACGTGTATATCTAGGTGTACATTATCCAACAGATATTATTGCCGGCATTATTGGTGGATTATTTTGCATTATTTTATCAACGTTATTACTTAGAAATAAATTAATAAATTAAATAGTAAAAAAACAAAAGCAGTAAACCTAAAGTGTCGTAAGGGTTTACTGCTTTTATAAAACGTTGTTATAACGTATATTGTCTTTTACGGGCATATAAAAGGGGAATATTTGAAAATGACCAATCCAACAAGAACGAAACGTTGTGGGGGGGATGTTCTATGTGGTATTGATAATCATTTTCAACTACTATTATACATTAGTGAGAATCATTGTCAATTAGAAACTAAAACTTTTTTTGAATATTTTTTAAGAATAGTAAATAAAACGCATGATTACGCTATTTTAGAAAATAAAAAAATTTGTATTTCTCATTAGAATTAGAATATTTAAAAGTGATGAGGTTTAAACATTATATTGTTTACATACTCCTTTTGAATTCATACATTATGAAATGTTACTTCCAAGTTCAAAATCGCACATTGAAATGATGTGTGAAATGTTTAAACTACGGTCATTTTGTGAAAATAAAGATAATAACTATTCATTTTACAATAGTGAAAAGTCAGTATATGACAACAATTAATATTGCGGTAAGGCCTTGTGTTACAGTATTCTATATTTAAGTACTGCAATCAGAATTAACAGAATGCCATTAACTGATTATTAAATATTTGAGTTAATAAATAATTAATGATTGTAGCTTGAAAAATTTAAAACATGGTTATTGATTTGTGATAAAATTTAAACGTAAACAAACTAATTTAAAAAGCAACTATTGTATAGAAAAATACAAAATTTAAAATATATTACCTTATTAGAAAAAGTCGTAATATGAGGTGTACAAATGACGCAAATTTTAATAGTAGAAGATGAACAAAACTTAGCAAGATTTCTTGAATTGGAACTCACACATGAAAATTACAATGTGGACACAGAGTATGATGGACAAGACGGTTTAGATAAAGCGCTTAGCCATTACTATGATTTAATCATATTAGATTTAATGTTGCCGTCAATTAATGGCTTAGAAATTTGTCGCAAAATTAGACAACAACAATCTACACCTATCATTATAATTACAGCGAAAAGTGATACGTATGACAAAGTTGCTGGGCTTGATTACGGTGCAGACGATTATATAGTTAAGCCGTTTGATATTGAAGAACTTTTAGCAAGAATTCGTGCAATTTTACGTCGTCAGCCACAAAAGGATATTATCGATGTCAACGGTATTACAATTGATAAGAACGCTTTTAAAGTGACGGTAAATGGCGCAGAAATTGAATTAACAAAAACAGAGTATGATTTACTATATCTTCTAGCTGAAAATAAAAACCATGTTATGCAACGGGAACAAATTTTAAATCATGTATGGGGTTATAATAGTGAAGTAGAAACAAATGTCGTAGATGTTTATATAAGATATTTACGAAACAAGTTAAAACCATACGATCGTGACAAAATGATTGAAACAGTTCGTGGCGTTGGGTATGTGATACGATGACAAAACGTAAATTGCGCAATAACTGGATTATTGTTACCACGATGATTACGTTTGTCACGATATTTTTGTTTTGTTTAATTATTATTTTTTTCTTGAAAGATACACTGCATAATAGTGAGCTTGATGATGCAGAACGAAGCTCAAGCGATATTAATAATTTATTTCATTCTAAGCCTGTTAAAGATATATCTGCATTAGACTTGAATGCATCTTTAGGTAATTTTCAAGAGATAATTATTTATGATGAGCATAATAATAAATTATTTGAGACATCGAATGATAACACAGTGAGAGTTGAACCAGGTTATGAACACCGTTATTTTGACCGCGTAATAAAAAAACGCTATAAAGGCATTGAATATTTAATTATTAAAGAACCAATTACAACGCAAGATTTCAAAGGGTATAGCTTGTTAATTCATTCACTAGAAAATTATGATAACATCGTAAAATCATTGTATATCATTGCGCTGGCATTTGGAGTGATTGCAACAATTATAACTGCCACAATCAGTTATGTATTTTCAACACAAATTACTAAACCGCTTGTCAGTTTATCAAATAAAATGATTGAGATTCGACGAGATGGTTTTCAAAATAAATTGCAATTAAATACAAATTATGAAGAAATAGATAATTTAGCAAATACGTTTAATGAGATGATGAGCCAAATTGAAGAATCATTTAATCAACAAAGACAATTTGTTGAAGATGCGTCACATGAATTACGAACACCATTACAAATTATTCAAGGTCATTTAAATTTGATTCAGCGATGGGGAAAAAAAGACCCAGCAGTATTAGAAGAATCGTTAAATATTTCTATTGAAGAAATGAATCGTATCATAAAATTAGTCGAAGAATTACTTGAATTGACTAAAGGAGATGTAAATGACATTTCTTCTGAAGCACAGACCGTGCATATTAATGATGAAATTCGCTCGCGAATACACTCATTAAAACAATTGCATCCTGATTATCAATTTGATACGGATCTGACATCTAAAAATCTAGAAATTAAAATGAAACCTCATCAATTCGAACAATTATTTTTAATCTTTATTGATAATGCAATCAAATATGATGTGAAGAATAAGAAAATTAAAGTTAAGACAAGGTTAAAAAATAAGCAAAAAATAATTGAAATTACAGATCATGGAATTGGTATTCCAGAGGAAGATCAAGATTTCATTTTTGATCGCTTTTATCGAGTGGATAAATCTCGTTCAAGAAGTCAAGGCGGTAATGGACTCGGATTATCTATTGCTCAAAAAATCATTCAATTAAACGGAGGATCGATTAAAATTAAAAGTGAAATTAACAAAGGAACAACGTTTAAAATCATATTTTAATCATGACTGAGACGTCAATCAAAGTCATAGGATCAATTTTTTAAGTACACATTAGCTGTGACTAATGTATAAGAACAACTATAAAACAAATAAACAGTGGTTCTTTATCATTTCTGTTGTACTCCCAAAATTTACAATAAAATACATCTATAAACCTAGAAGAATCAACGCTTTTGTTGATTCTTCTTTTTAGCAGATAAATAGGTAAATCTACTTTAACAAATAACTAAATAGTGATATTATTACATTGTAAGCGTTTCAACATTTTTGTGGAGGGTGTAAAATGACTAACGAAAGAAAAGAAGTTTCAGAGGCTCCTGTAAACTTCGGTGCGAATTTAGGTCTAATGTTAGATCTATATGATGACTTTTTACAAGATCCATCATCTGTACCAGAAGATTTACAAGTCTTATTCAGCACAATTAAGAATGATGACTCAATTGTACCAGCTTTAAAAAGTACAAGTAGTCAAAATAGCGACGGCACAATTAAGCGTGTCATGCGTTTAATTGATAATATTCGCCAATACGGGCATCTTAAAGCCGATATTTATCCTGTAAATCCTCCAAAAAGGAAACATGTACCTAAATTAGAGATTGAAGACTTTGATTTAGATCAACAGACTTTGGAAGGTATATCAGCAGGAATTGTTTCAGATCACTTTGCCGACATTTATGATAATGCTTATGAAGCAATTTTAAGAATGGAAAAACGTTACAAAGGACCAATTGCATTTGAGTATACACATATTAATAACAATACCGAACGTGGTTGGTTAAAAAGAAGAATTGAAACGCCATATAAAGTAACGTTAAATAATAACGAAAAAAGGGCACTATTCAAACAATTAGCGTATGTTGAAGGGTTTGAAAAATATCTTCATAAAAACTTCGTTGGTGCAAAGCGTTTTTCAATTGAAGGGGTAGACGCACTTGTACCGATGTTACAACGTACTATTACGATTGCTGCGAAAGAAGGTATTAAAAATATACAAATAGGCATGGCTCACCGTGGACGTTTAAACGTTTTAACGCATGTCTTAGAAAAACCGTACGAAATGATGATTTCAGAATTTATGCATACAGATCCAATGAAATTCTTACCTGAAGATGGTAGCTTGCAGTTAACTGCTGGATGGACTGGTGATGTGAAATATCACCTTGGTGGCATTAAAACTACTGATTCATACGGTACAATGCAGCGTATTGCACTGGCTAACAATCCAAGTCACTTGGAAATTGTTGCACCTGTTGTTGAGGGGCGTACGAGAGCAGCACAAGATGATACACAACGAGCTGGGGCTCCGACGACTGATCATCATAAAGCAATGCCAATTATTATACATGGCGATGCTGCTTATCCTGGTCAAGGAATTAACTTCGAAACAATGAACTTAGGAAACTTGAAAGGCTATTCTACGGGTGGTTCATTGCATATTATTACTAACAATAGAATTGGATTTACTACAGAACCAATTGATGCACGTTCAACAACTTATTCTACAGATGTGGCCAAAGGTTATGATGTGCCAATATTCCATGTCAATGCAGATGACGTTGAAGCTACTATTGAAGCAATTGATATTGCAATGGAATTTAGAAAAGAGTTTCATAAAGACGTCGTTATTGATTTAGTAGGTTATCGTCGTTTCGGACATAACGAAATGGATGAACCATCAATTACTAATCCAGTTCCTTATCAGAATATTCGCAAACATGACTCTGTTGAATATGTGTTTGGTAAAAAGCTTGTTAATGAAGGTGTCATTTCAGAAGATGAAATGCATTCATTTATAGAACAAGTCCAAAAGGAACTAAGACAAGCTCATGATAAAATTAATAAAGCTGATAAAATGGATAATCCAGATATGGAAAAGCCTGCAGATCTTGCATTACCGTTACAAGCAGACGAACAATCATTTACTTTTGATCACTTGAAAGAAATAAATGATGCATTGTTAACATATCCGGATGGCTTTAACATTTTGAAAAAGTTAAACAAAGTTCTTGAGAAGCGTCATGAGCCGTTTAATAAAGAAGATGGTTTAGTTGATTGGGCACAAGCAGAACAACTTGCATTTGCGACAATTTTACAAGATGGTACACCGATTCGCTTAACTGGTCAAGATAGTGAACGTGGTACATTCAGTCATAGGCATGCCGTGTTACATGATGAGCAAACAGGTGAAACATATACACCTTTACATCATGTTCCTGATCAAAAAGCGACATTCGATATACACAATTCTCCGCTTTCAGAAGCAGCAGTAGTTGGTTTTGAATACGGCTATAATGTGGAAAACAAAAAAAGCTTCAATATTTGGGAAGCACAATATGGTGATTTTGCAAATATGTCACAAATGATTTTTGACAACTTCTTATTCAGTTCTCGCTCAAAATGGGGAGAACGTTCAGGATTAACATTATTCTTACCTCATGCATATGAGGGTCAAGGGCCTGAACATTCATCAGCAAGATTAGAGCGATTTTTACAATTAGCTGCTGAAAATAATTGCACAGTTGTCAACTTATCTAGTTCAAGTAATTATTTCCACTTATTGCGTGCACAAGCGGCTAGTTTAGATTCTGAACAAATGCGACCATTGGTTGTTATGTCACCAAAAAGCTTACTGAGAAATAAAACAGTTGCAAAACCAATTGATGAATTTACTTCTGGTGGATTTGAGCCAATTTTGACAGAATCATATCAAGCGGATAAGGTTACAAAAGTTATTTTGGCAACTGGTAAAATGTTCATTGATTTAAAAGAAGCATTAGCTAAAAATCCAGACGAATCAGTATTACTCGTTGCGATTGAAAGATTGTATCCATTCCCAGAGGAAGAGATTGAAGCATTACTAGCACAATTGCCAAACCTTGAAGAAGTGTCATGGGTACAAGAAGAACCTAAAAATCAAGGTGCATGGTTATATGTCTATCCATATGTTAAAGTGCTAGTTGCAGATAAATATGATTTAAGTTATCATGGCAGAATTCAAAGGGCTGCTCCAGCTGAAGGCGATGGAGAAATTCATAAACTTGTTCAAAATAAAATTATAGAAAATGCATTAAAAAATAACTAGGGGGAAATAAGTCATGCCAGAGGTTAAAGTTCCAGAATTAGCAGAATCTATTACAGAAGGTACCATTGCAGAATGGTTGAAAAACGTAGGGGATAGCGTAGAAAAAGGTGAAGCTATTCTTGAATTAGAAACTGATAAAGTTAATGTCGAAGTTGTATCTGAAGAAGCAGGTGTATTATCTGAACAACTTGCAAGTGAAGGCGACACTGTAGAAGTTGGACAAGCAATTGCTATCATCGGCGAAGGTAGTGGCAATGCTTCTAAAGAAAATAGTAACGACAATACTCCACAACAAAATGAAGAAACAAATAATAAAAAAGAAGAAACAACAAATAATTCGGTAGATAAAGCTGAAGTAAATCAAGCAAATGATGACAATCAGCAACGTATTAATGCTACGCCTTCTGCGCGTCGATATGCTCGTGAAAATGGTGTGAATCTTGCTGAAGTAAGTCCGAAAACAAATGATGTGGTTCGTAAAGAAGATATTGATAAGAAACAACAGGCACCGGCATCAACACAAACAACACAACAAGCATCTGCAAAAGAAGAGAAAAAATACAATCAATATCCTACAAAACCAGTGATTCGTGAAAAAATGTCACGTAGAAAGAAAACAGCTGCCAAAAAATTATTAGAGGTATCTAATAATACAGCTATGTTAACAACATTTAACGAAGTTGACATGACAAATGTTATGGAATTGCGTAAACGTAAGAAAGAACAATTTATGAAAGATCATGATGGTACTAAATTAGGATTTATGTCATTCTTTACTAAAGCTTCTGTAGCAGCTTTGAAAAAGTATCCAGAAGTTAATGCAGAAATCGACGGCGACGACATGATTACGAAACAATATTATGATATTGGTGTAGCTGTTTCTACAGATGATGGATTATTAGTACCATTTGTAAGAGATTGTGATAAAAAGAATTTTGCAGAAATCGAAGCAGAAATTGCTAATTTAGCAGTTAAAGCACGAGAGAAAAAACTTGGCTTAGATGATATGGTTAATGGTTCATTTACGATTACAAATGGCGGTATTTTTGGATCAATGATGAGTACGCCAATTATCAATGGTAATCAAGCTGCAATCTTAGGCATGCATTCAATTATTACAAGACCAATTGCGATTGATCAAGATACAATCGAAAATCGTCCAATGATGTATATTGCATTAAGCTATGATCATAGAATTATTGACGGTAAAGAAGCAGTTGGATTCTTAAAAACAATTAAAGAATTAATTGAAAACCCAGAAGACTTATTATTAGAATCTTAATCCACAACACAAAATAGTTTACTATTCCTAAAAGCGGGATTAAATCAATAACAAACAGCAGTAAGATTATTTCCTAGTCGAAATATCTTACTGCTGTACTTTATTTTTATAATGATTCGTATTAAAATGTGGGTTTAATTTTGACTACTTAAAAAATATATCATTTCTATTGAAATAGACTCACAATAGAAATATAGGTAGAATAGCGTGTTTCAATATGCTAATGAATGCATTTTAGATAATAACAAACGATGAAATATATGAATTCTATAAGCGCCTTTAGTTAATTTAAAATCATCTGAACATGATGTAAATTCGCTTTATGGACACGACATATATATGTTTTTCATGTCCTACAAAAAACGAAATATTCAATTGCTATATACAGATATTCATTAATGACACACTCAATAGCAACCATAACAATATTATGTTACCTATTTAAATGAAATAGTTCTTTTAAAGAAATACATTTTTCACATATTAATCTATAATCAAAATCAACTGACCGATATTCTATAATTTATGATTAAAATAAGTTATAATATAATAGTAAAGATAAAGATAGAGGTGGCTATAATGTGTGGACTTAGAAGTATAACATTAGGTACAACAAATATAGAACAGACAAAACATTTCATGGTTGACATATTAGGATTAAATTATGAAGAACTTCTTGAAAACTCAATTCGTTTCGGCGATGCAGATATAAGCCCAGGAACAAGACTTCAATTTATACAAGTTCCAAGTGAGCAATTAGAAGAATCTCACTTTGTGGGTATTGGATTACGTACACCAACTGACTCAGGTTTAGAGGAGTATGCGGAAATATTATCGAATAAGGATATTCCATTTACAACAGTTAAAGAATTAAATGGCAATAAATATTTCAGTCTCGAAGATAACAATGGTCATATTTTCTCAATATATTCAAACGAGAATAATTATGGCGTTGGTTTAGGTATGCCTTCTTTTGAGAGTGCGGTCAATCCGTTACATCAAGTGCAAGGTTTAGGACCAGTGATTCTTAAAGTGAATCATGTAGATATTACAGGTCAAATTTTAACAAATATATTCGGACTTGAAGTATTTGCAGAATACCAACCCTTCGACAATGCTGACTATCATGTCCAAGTATTCAAAGTTGGAACGGGTGGTCTAGGTGGCGAAATACATTTAATGCCTGTAGAAACCGAAATGACAATGCCGGAATATGGCGCAGTCGATCAAGTTGAGTTTGAAACGAAAGATGCAGATTTCTTTAATCAAGCGAAATCGCGCTTAGATGAAGTGGAAATACCATATCAAACGCTTGAGCAAGATGATATTGAATCAATTAGAATTACTGAAAACAGTGGATTATCGTTTATATTCACTTTACAAAAATAATTTTTTTACGATAGCGAGGACAAAATTTATGTTACATGAAACTTGGAAAGAACGTACACCAATCAAGAAAGTAGAAGTCATTAATACAGATGCAAAGAAATTTACAGTTTCTGACATGTTAACGGTTGGCAAACAATATGATGTTATCAACGAAACTGAAGAATATTATCAAATAATAGATAATTCTGGATTAGTTGGCGGTTACTATAAAACATATTTCAAAGAAGTTTAAACGCATAATTATTGAAATGAAGCCTAATATGAGATTTTCAATTAGTAAATTTGGTAAAATATAAACAATTCGCATACTAAGCATTGCGTTTTATATCAGAATAGAATAGTAAACTAAGGCATTTGGAGAACTTATTCCATGTCTTAGTTTTTTAATTTATTTAAAGGAGAACGTTTTAAAATGGCACTAAAACATTATAAGAATTCAGATTCAACAGTTTTCAATGATGCGAAGGCATTATTTGATTTAAATAAAAATATTTTACTTAAAGGTCCAACAGGTTCAGGGAAAACAAAGTTGGCAGAAACATTAAGTGAAGTTGTTGATACACCCATGCATCAAGTCAATTGTTCTGTTGATTTAGATACAGAAAGCTTATTAGGCTTTAAAACAATTAAAACAAATGCGGAAGGTCAACAAGAAATTGTCTTTGTAGATGGTCCAGTTATTAAAGCTATGAAAGAGGGGCATATTTTATATATTGATGAAATAAATATGGCTAAACCTGAAACATTGCCTGTATTAAATGGGGTCTTAGATTATCGTCGTCAAATTACGAATCCATACACTGGTGAAGTAATCAAAGCTGTACCAGGATTTAACGTTATAGCAGCGATAAATGAAGGTTATGTTGGTACTTTGCCAATGAATGAAGCACTAAAAAATCGCTTTGTTGTTATTCACGTTGATTATATTGATGGGGACATTTTAAAAAATGTGATTAAAGAGCAAAGTTTATTACAAGATGATAAACAAATCGAACAAATTATTAAGTTTAATGAAGATTTACGTACTATGTCTAAGCAGGGACAAATTTCTGAAGAAGCCGCTAGTATCCGTGCATTATTAGACTTGTGTGATTTAATCACTGTAATGCCAGTTGAACGTGCAATTAAACGTACAATTATTGATAAATTGGAAGATGAACGTGAACAACAAGCAATATATAATGCTGTAGAACTAAACTTTTAAAGAGGGATAAAACATGAGTGATCGTTTCATAAAATTTAATGACGAACAGTTAGATGCCAAGCAAGTAATGATGTTGCAAGACTTAGCTCGACTCTTATTAAAAAATGAACAAACACAAGTTAAAATCCAAAAATTCCCTTACTATAATCCTGTTCAAAATGTTTTGATTACGAGTTGGTTTTGGTCACATCGACCAAGCCATATCGAAATGGCTGGTTTAAAAACAGATGTTATGTTAGCTGCTTACGGTTATCATATGATGGATGTACAAATTGTAAATGAAGTAGTACAAGATAAAACTTTTAAACACCCTAAATTTTATCAACAACTTTTTAAATTATTAGAAGATATGCGCGTATTAAATTCTATTAAAGTTGAGCGCCCAAGTACTGCTAAATTAATTGATCTTCGCTTAGATACACGTATATCATATACGGAATCTCAAATTAAAGTGTATCGTACTAAAACACAATATACAGATTTATTATTTTTGTATTTAGAACATGCATTTTTAAGCCAAGATTTCTTTGATATACCATCTATACATTCAGATTTAGATGATATTTTAGTAAATATGTTCTTATATTTACCTAATTTTTTCCAAAATCAAAATTCTGAAGATAATATGTATCTGGCTCAAAGAATTATGTATCAAGTAGATGATATTTTAAAAGAAGATATGCTAAACGAATATTATTACTTACCTAAAACACTATATAATACATTAGCTAGTCCAGAGTTTGATGATTTAAAGAGAACTG
Source organism: Staphylococcus aureus (assembly GCF_001027105.1). GTDB lineage: Bacteria > Bacillota > Bacilli > Staphylococcales > Staphylococcaceae > Staphylococcus > Staphylococcus aureus. The sequence goes on along the minus strand of NZ_CP011526.1, from coordinate 1,414,640 downwards.
ATGCAAGTCAAGTCGATGGGCAAGATGATACTTCAGAAGATGATGATAACGAAAGTGAAAAAGCTGACTCTAAATCTGCAGATAGTGAGTCAAAAGGTGGCGCCTATTTAGAAATGGAGCTTCACGAAGGACAAAATAGTGAAACATTAGGTAATGATGAAGCACGTGAAGGCGATGCTACAGATGATATGACTGATATGATGACCAAAAAGGGCAAAGGATCAAACGATACGCTAAATCGTGAAGAAGGCGATGCTGTTGGTCAAAGCCAAGCATTTCAACTTGATGGTGTGAACAAAAATGTAGAAATAAAATGGCAAATTCCTGAAATTGAGCCACAATATGTTTTAGAATATCAAGAATCGAAACAAGACGTACAATATGAAATCAAAGACTTAATTCAAATTATAAAGAAAACGATTGAACGAGAACAACGAGATGCACGTTTTAATTTAACAAAAGGGCGATTACAAAAGGATTTAATTAATTGGTTTATCGACGATCAATATAAATTGTTTTACAAAAAACAAGATTTAAGTAAATCATTTGATGCGACATTTACATTGTTAATTGATGCGTCAGCAAGTATGCATGATAAAATGGCTGAAACGAAGAAAGGTGTAGTGTTATTCCACGAGACGTTAAAAGCATTGAACATTAAACATGAAATTTTATCATTCAGTGAGGATGCCTTTGATTCAGACGAGCATGCACAACCAAATATCATTAATGAAATTATTAACTATGATTACTCAACCTTTGAAAAAGATGGCCCACGTATTATGGCACTTGAACCTCAAGATGATAATCGTGATGGTGTTGCTATTAGAGTTGCAAGTGAACGATTAATGCGTCGAAATCAACATCAACGATTTTTAATCGTATTTTCAGACGGCGAACCGTCTGCATTTAATTATAGTCAAGATGGTATTATTGATACGTATGAAGCTGTAGAAATGTCACGTAAATTTGGTATTGAAGTATTTAATGTATTTTTGAGTCAAGATCCAATAACTGAAGATGTTGAACAAACAATTCATAATATTTATGGTCAATATGCTATTTTCGTTGAAGGTGTTGCGCATTTACCTGGACATCTCTCTCCATTATTAAAAAAATTACTACTTAAATCTTTATAAATAAATTTAAAATATGAGTTTATATGAAATTGTGAATAAAAGTCATCAGTTACTATTTAAAAAGTGGATTTGAAGAATTTTATTTTCTGACATAATTTGATTTAAACAACACATGTGTTTTGTTTCTGCTATGTACAACATATTTCATATAGACTCTTTATTATTTTTTGTGCTAAAATATTTACTTGTAAATTATTTCGTGTTTTAAAAAAAGGAGTAACTCTATGAATAAAAATACATGGGTCATTGGGTTTACGCTCTTCGCTATGTTTTTTGGCGCAGGCAATCTAATTTTTCCTCCTAATCTCGGATTGGATAGTGGTCAATTTTTCTGGCCCGCCATTTTAGCGTTTGTTCTAACTGGGATTGGTTTACCATTATTAGGTGTGATTGTAGGTGCACTTGATAAAGAAGGATATATTGGCGCATTAAATAAAATTTCACCTAAATTTTCAATATTGTTCTTAATCATCATTTATTTGACTATAGGACCACTTTTTGCAATACCTAGAACTGCATCTACATCTTTTGAAATGACAATTACACCAATTATACATAGCAATAGTAGTATCGCTTTATTTATATTTACGATTATCTACTTCATAGTCGTTTTGTATATTTGTTTAAATCCATCTAAGTTAATCGATCGTATTGGTTCATTATTAACACCATTATTATTGATTACTATTTTAGCGATGATTATTAAAGGATACTTAGACTTTAGCGGTAATAGTGCTGGAAAGGGCAATGAAGCACTATATCATTCTAATTTTTCAAGTTTTGCTGAAGGCTTTACACAAGGCTATTTAACAATGGATGCCATTGCAGCAATTGCTTTTTCAATGATTGTTGTTAATGCAGTAAAACTAACAGGCATTACTAAAACAAATCAAATATTCAAACAAACTTTGACTGCTGGTTTAATTGCAGCCGTAGCTTTAATTTTCATATATATTTCATTAGGTTATATTGGTAATCATATGCCAGTAAGTGACATGACGTTAGATCAATTGAAATCCAAAGATCGAAACATTGGGACATATTTATTAACGACAATGGCTTCAACAGGATTTGGTTCATTCGGAAAATATTTATTGGGCATCATTGTGGCGCTGGCATGTCTAACTACAGCATGCGGGCTTATTGTTGCAGTTTCTGAATATTTCCATAGAATCGTACCTAAAGTATCATACAAAGCATTTGTATTAGTTTTCATTTTAATGAGTTTTATTATTGCTAACCAAGGTTTAAATGCTGTTATCTCAATGTCAATTCCGGTATTAAGCATTGTATACCCAGTAGCAATAACTGTTGTATTATTAATTTTAATTGCCAAATTCATACCGACAAAACGCATTTCACAACAAATTCCAGTTATTATCGTATTTATATTGTCGATTTTCAGTGTTATTAGTAAGTTAGGTTGGCTGAAAATTAACTTTATAGAATCATTGCCTCTAAGAGCGTATTCTTTAGAGTGGTTCCCAGTAGCAATTATTGCAACGATATTAGGCTATCTAGTCGGCATATTTGTAAAACAAGATCCAATTAAATATCAACAGGAATAACGAATAATATAAAAGAGGTTGGGACATAAATCCCTAAAAAAACAGCAGTAAGATAATTTTCAATTAGAAAATATCTTACTGCTGTTCTCTATTTATACAATACTTCGTATTGAATGGCTTCGCTTTCCTAGGGTGCCGTCTCAGCCTCGGTCTTCGACTGGCACTGCTCCCTCAGGAGTCTCGCCATTAATACTACGTATTAACGTGTAATTTTACTTTGAAATACTTTAAAAAAATAAGACACTTTGCCCAACTTGCACATAAATGTAAAATTCAATAAAATAAATTTTCTGTGTTGGATCCCTTCGTATAATTTAATAAATACTACTAAACTAAATTAACGAGGTGCCTTATGTATAAAAATTATAACATGACCCAACTTACACTACCAATAGAAACTTCTGTTAGAATTCCTCAAAATGATAATACGCGATATGTTAATGAAATTGTTGAAACGATATCTGATAGCGAATTCGATGAATTTATATGTCCTAATAACAAAAGAATAGGTTTTAAAAGATATGCATACCGTAATGATAGATATAGTTTTAAACGTGACTTCAAGCTATATGAATGTGATGACTGTTCATCATGTTCTTTGAGACATCAATGCATGAAGCCAAATTCGAAATCCAATAAGAAAATTATGAAGAATTATAATTGGGAATACTTTAAAGCCCAAATTAATCAAAAGCTTTCTGAACCAGAAACGAAAAAATCTATAGTCAAAGAAAAATTGATGTAGAGCCTGTTTTTGGATTTATGAAGGCTATTTTGGGTTTCACTCGAATGTCAGTTCGAGGAATAAATAAAGTTAAACGAGAGCTAGGTTTTGTATTAATGGCACTTAATATAAGGAAAATAGCAGCTCAACGAGCTGTACATTATAAAATACATATCAAAAAAGCTGATTTCTATCAAATAAATAATAGAAATCAGCTTTTTTACATTGCCTAAGAACTTTAAGGAACTTAATGTCCCAAGCTCTTTTTTGTTATATCTAATTCGTAATTTATGATTGTTTATTCGGTCCTTTGATGTTCACTAAATGTGACTTTAAATCTTGTTCTAATTGTTGTAATTCTTTTTCAGCTAATTGTCGTTCTTCGCGACCGTGTTGTTGAATAATTAATGTTTCTTCAATTGTCTCAATAATGTTACGCTGTGTACGTTTCAATGTATCAAGATCAACAATGCCACGCTCATTTTCTGTTGCAGTTTCAATCGCATTTTGTTTCAACATTTCAGCATTTGCTGTTAATAAATCATTAGTTGTATCAGTGACAGCTCGTTGTGCAGCAACTGCATTACGCTGTCTCATTAATGTAAGCGCAATGGCCATTTGATTTTTCCATAGTGGAATACTTGTCAAAATTGAACTTTGTATCTTCTCGGCAAGTGCTTGATTAACATTTTGAATCATACGAATTTGTGGCGCAGTTTGCAAAGCTATTTGTCTTGAAAGCTGTAAGTCATATATGCGTTTATCTAGTCTATCTATAAATTGCTGCATATCTGCAACTTGTTGAATATCCATTTGATTAGTGGATTGCTGCGCTTGCTGTTGCAATTGTGGTAGCTTTTCATTTTCTAATTGCAACTTTTTTTGCTGTGCAGCAATGATATGCAATGATAAGTCATCAAAGTATTGTTTGTTTTTATCATATAGCGTATCTAATAATTCAATATCTCTTGTTAAATGTGTTTGATGTTTCTGCAGTTGAATCGTTATGCGATCGACTTGAGCACTAACTGATTGCATTCTTGAAAAGATTTCATTGATAGACGACTTTGCTCTGCTAAAAATTCTTTTTAACATAGATGGTTTATCAGTATTTAACTCATTTGGATTAACTGACTTTAGTTTTGACATTAGATCTGACAAAGTATCTCCAATAGGACCAACATCTTTACTTTGTACTTCATCCAACATTTGATGTGAAAATTGAGACATTTGTTTCTGTAAATCAGAACCAAACGCTAATAAACCTTCATTGTCTAAAGGGTTAATTTGTTTACTGATTGTGTCTACCTGTTTTTGTTGTTCAATTGTTAACTTTTCTTTTTGAATAGTAGTATTCGATAATTCTTTATCGCTTATAAAATCATCTAGTGGATGGCTTTCTTTGAAACTTTTATTTTCAGTCATCAATCATCTCTCCAATAGTTGCTATTTTACATCAATCTTGATGATGTTTTTGATGTAACTTATTTAATTCCATTTCAATATCTAAACGTTCATAATCATCTTCGTTGAGACGCTTTAAATCAGCGATTAATGTTCGTTTGACCTCATCCAAAGTAATTCGTGTTTGTTCTAACTTTTGCTGTTCATTAATTGATTTTTTGGGCATTTTTGCTAGACGTGTATATGCATCAACCAAATTTAAAGCATTATCAATATGAGAATAAAAAAAGCCTTCAACTTTATAAAATGATGCAGGTCTCTGTCTAACTGTCGTATAAATAGAACGTGAAATTTGGTATATATCATTAATCTGCCTAAAATCTTTAATTGATCTTATATTGACATACGTTTTTAAAATACCTCTAAGTTTTTGGTGTGTATGATTTAACTGATTTCGAATATAGCGATAGTCTTTTCTAGTCAAACCAATTTCGTTTAAATATTTGCGTGAAGTGAGTTTTTGTATCGGTAGGTATGTCATTAAAAAGCCAACAATACCAATAGACATATCAATTAAAAAAGATACATCAAGTGCAATCATCCCAAATATGCTTGTTAAAAACGCTACAGGAATTCCCACTAACACCCCAAATATATGAGAAATATTATATCTCACTGTCATCTTCCTTTATTTAGCATTTTATATTGATCGAAAATCCGATAATTTTTGATTTAGTTCTAACTCTTCAAGTTGATGGCTTGTTACATTTGATGCTGGTGAGGCACCTTCAATTACACCTTGAATAAATCTCTCTATATCTGCGTCATCCCCTTGTGCATATATCTCTACATAGTCATCTACATTTTGAACAGTACCGACAATGTTATAGTTCATTGCAATGCGTTGTGTAAAATATCTAAATCCGACGCCTTGAACGCGTCCGAATACTTGTAAATGTATATGTCTCATTTTTACCACCTCATAATGTTATTATACGTAGTTTTACTTAAAAAAACTAATAATTACTATAGTTACTACTTTGTTTGTTTCAAGTCGTCAAACTTGATTTTCAGAGGATAAAGGTATAAAAATAAGTATAGAGTTTTTGAAGTATGGAAGGGGTCTTTAATAATGTGGACAGTTACCAAAATTAGAGCCGATTATGAGGGATGGTGGTTATTCAGTGACTGGCCAGAAAACATTGTTGAAAAATATCAATATCAAGATTTTGATGACATGTTTAAGCACTATCAACAATTGATTAATCAATGTAAAGTTCAGTTCGATAACTATGTCACAGGCAAATATAATATTTATGCATTTTATAATAATTGTGACATGAACTATTGCGAAGATTGTGAAGAGGATTTACAAATATTTTATAGTTTCATTGTTTTACAAAATAATGAAGTATATTATAAACTACCAATAATTGATTAAATGAATATTTTTTATTATTGTATTGCAATTTGGTAATAACTGCACTATAATACAAGTTAAGCAGATGATTATTCCATATTGCAAAGAATATTTGAGTGAAATTTGCATGTATTTTTTGTAATATGCGAATAAGCATATTGAATGAATTTTAGTCTTGGAGGTTTCAGATTATGAAACAAGGTACAGTTAAATGGTTTAACGCTGAAAAAGGATTCGGCTTTATCGAAGTTGAAGGCGACCGCGGTCCACAAGCTGCAAACGTTGTTAAACTATAATTCTTAGATTTGAATCATTGATTTTAACTAACACCTTACCAAGAAGTAAGGTGTTTTTATATGCTTATTACAAATACTTAACGCGATGAGTTTCTCAACCAAATTGAGAACTCTTTTTTTATATCACCAACATTGTTTGCAATAGAAAAATATATTTATATAATATAATTATGGTGTACAACGACGAGGTGATTTTATGAAATATCTTATCCTTAGTTTAGTTGCTAATTTATTAGTTTTCGGTGTATTATCTGCAATTGGATTAAATATTAATATTTTAGCAGCAATGATGATTGTATTAGTGATTCCGATAATGATTTCTGGGATACTATTTTTCAAAACTAATATTGATAAAACATACATATTTTTTAACATCATATTTATCGACTTTTATTACTATATTTACAATGTACATTTAATGACTTTGCCAAAGTTTAATAATTATATTAAAGCAGAGATGATGGAATTAGAAGATATTGATGTATTAATTACAAGTAAAGATTTTGGATTTGATGAAATTCTGTTTTATACATTATATTTGTTGTTAATTCTTATCGTTTTATATTATTTGAAAAAGCAAGTAAAGCATAAAATCTAATTTCATGATGCTTGTTTAAAGTGTGGTATGTATATGATGCTTTAAATTAGTTGAATAGGGCTAACTAAATATAAAGGATTAATGACAAAAAGAAATAAATACTTTCTAACTAAAAATGTGCTGTTCTTCCTTTTTTAGAGTATATGTCCAAGCATGTTTTCTACAGTCATCTATAATGCATAAAAATTCCCCGAGTCACAGTATAATTTTCTGTGCTTCGGGGATTACTTTGTTTATTTTTATTTTGTATCATTAATAATGAGTTGTCTTAACGATTGTCGCTTTATAACTTCACGTGCTTTGCCATCTTTTAAGAAAAACACAGAAGGCTTTTGCATTTGATTGTAATTGGATGCCATAGAGTAATGATATGCACCAGTTGATAATATAGCAAGATAGTCTCCACGTTTGACTGATGAAGGTAATTTAGCGTCTTTAATAATGATATCACCAGACTCACATAATTTTCCAGCTATAGTTACACTGTCATCTGCTTCTTCATTTCTATTAACAAGCAATGCTTGATACTTTGCGTCATAAAGTGCAGTTCTGATATGATCACTCATACCGCCATCGATTGAAACATATTTATTAATCTCTGGAATTTCTTTAATGGTTCCAACTTCATATAAAGTAACGCCAGCTTCACCTACAATTGATCGTCCCGGTTCAATACCTATTTCTGGTGCATCTATACCTAGAACTTTAATTTCGGATTTTATTGCGTCTGTAATATCTTTAATACCACTTTCGATAGGGAAACTTTCGTCACCTTCAACATATTTAATACCAAAGCCACCACCAAGGTTTAATAATTCAACTTGAATGCCTTGCTCTTTAAGCCAACGTAAAACAATTTTAGCAGTTTCAATAAATGCTTCTGTACCTTCAATCTGTGAACCAATATGACAATGTACACCTTTTAATTTTAAGTGTTTAGATTGTTGGACTTTGTCAATTGCTTTTTTAGCTAAGCCATATTGAATTGATAATCCAAACTTACTATCTTCTTGCCCAGTTTGAATAAATTCGTGTGTATGTGCTTCAACACCTGGATTAACTCGTAATACAACTTGAACCGTATCATTAGCATAGCGGTCTATTAATTCAATTTCTTCTAATGAATCTATAACAAAATAACCGATATTATTTTCTAAAGCATACCTAATTTCATGTTTCGTTTTATTGTTACCATGGAAATGGATGCGACTCGGTTCAAAACCTGCTTCTAAAGCTGTATATAATTCACCTTCAGAAACAACATCTAACTGTAAATCTTCCTCAGCTACAAGTTTGACCATTTGAATGCAAGTAAATGCCTTTGAGGCGTATGAAATATTGTATTTTAATCCACTATCTTTAAATGCGCGATGGTAACGGCGCATCTGTTCTCTAATTTGTAGTTCATCATAAACAATGGTAGGTGTACCAAAGCTTTGTGCAATCGTTTTTAAACTAATACCATCCATTGTTAATTCGCCATTTTGATTATATTTAACAGTCATTTGAAATGTACTCCTTTTTTAAAGAATCATGATTCATAGCACTTAATTGTTCAGAATTTGCACCAACACCTTTAAAGGTATATTCATCGATGCGGATATCATTATTATAAAGAATAACTTCATCTTGTGCATGTACATTGCCATCTACTTCAACAAACATATGGCTCATCATTAATGCACGTATCGGGTAGCGTTTACCATTGATAAGTGCTTCATGTTTAGCACGAGTTCTTAAAATTCCATCGCCATAACCGATATCAACTACAGCTAATTTTGTATTGTTTTTAGTCACTTCAAAGGCAAAGCTATAACCGCAATAATCACCAGCTTGTACTTCGCGCACTTGAATAACATGTGCTTTTAAAGTTAATGACTGAACTATATCATGTTGATTCAGTGAACTATATGGTCTTGAACCGTATAACGCAATACCTACACGCGCATGTGTATGGTGGGGTAGTAATATTTGTCCTTCCCGATAAAAACTCGCACTATTTTGAGCATGGATTAGGTCGAACTGATAACCTTCAGATAAAAGTGCTTCAACAATTTCCATCCATTGTGAACGTTCAACATTATAATCTGACACATCGAATTCATCAGCATATCCAAAATGGGTCCATAAACCACTAATAATCATTTTTGCATTTTGATTATGATGGTGATCTTTCAATACTTCTTTAATTTCGTTTAAATCTTTAAATCCAGACCGATGTAATAAATTTTCAAATTCTAAGTGAACATGAATACCAGCTAAATCATTTTTATGGTTATAGTAATATGTCAACGACGGCAAAGTCATGTGTATTTGATGTTCACGGACTAAATCAAACTCGTAAACTGCATTCATTAAAAAGATTGTTGCATCTGGAGCAAGTTGTCTAATTTGAATTGCTTCTCGTAGTGATGTTGTGCTAAATGTATCTATACCTGCATGGATAAACTGAGTTACAGCAAATTCTAGGTCATAGTGATATGCATTATTTTTAACAACTGCCATTAATGGCTGATTGTTTTTGACTGTGATTGCATTTTGTAAAAATATTTTCTTATTTACAGACCATGTTGCTGTCAATGTATTACACCTCTTTGTAATTATTTAATAAATTTTCGTAAAAATTAACCACGTTTATTAACACTTTTTCATCAAAATTTAAATGTGATGTGTGCAAACCAGTTACAAAACCTTTATCTTCATTTCGTGTTCCTATAAAAACAAAGTAAGCTGGAGCTAGTTGTTGACCATAAAAACTAAAATCTTCCCCAAATAAGAATGGCGTTGGTTTGTCATAGACATTTAAATCAGCTTTTATTAAGGCGTCCTCTATTTGAGTACGTAATTTCGGACTATTGATTGTAGGGGGATAACCTTCTGCAAATTTAACTTCACAATCTACATTAAACAGAAGCTTGACACTTTCTGCTATCTTGTGCATTTGATTTTTAACGATTGTTAAATCATCAATATCATATGTACGAATAGTACCTTCTAAATAGCCATTACTTGGTACAGTGTTAATCGCTTCACCAGCTTTAAAATGACCAATATGAACAATATTTCGTTTCAAACCGTTAAGGTGAAATTGTTGAATTTGTGATATTTGAGTTAATACATGTTGTAATGCTTCACCACAAGAATGACCTTGTTCTTTATCAGCAACATGACTTGACAGGCCTGTTAAGAAAAAGCGATACTCTGTTGCGCTGGCCGTAATTTCTTCATCTCTTATCACTGCAATGCCTTCATCAGCAAATGGGTTAACATGAATACCAAATACCGCTTCAATTGGATACTTATCAAAGGCACCGGCTTTTATTAATCGATTTGCACCGCCACCAGTTTCTTCTGCAGGTTGGAAAATGAAAACGACATTTTGCGGTAATTGACCTGCATCTTGCATGTCTTTGCAACGTTGTACAAAAAGCATTAATGCAGTTGTATGACCATCATGTCCACAAGCATGCATCACATGATCAGATTGACTGCGATAAGGCACATCATTTTCCTCTAAAATAGGTAACGCATCAATATCAGCTCTATACGCTATCGTATGTGAGCCATTACCTTCTAAGTATGCAATGACGCCAGTTTCCAATGGGCAATCGTATTTAATATTTAAACTATCTAAAAACGCTTTAATATAAGCAGTTGTTTCAAATTCATGTAAGCTTAATTCAGGATGTTGATGTAAATGACGGCGATGTTTCGTAACAAATTCTAATTCATTCATAATTATCAATCCTTTGTGTTAAATTACTATATAAATAGTGTAACGTATTTCGAAATTTGTGATCATAAGTTTATTCAATGCTAAACAATAAGGTTGAGACATAATCGTATCTCAACCTTGAAATTATTATACGTTGACGTCACTAGTCATTCAGTTTTCTTAATGCTGCTACAATCTCTTTTTTAGTATCTTGTACTTCAGAAGCTTGCTTAATCACTTTTGCAGGTGTACCAGCAACAACTGCACCAGCTGGTACATCTTGTGTCACAATCGCGCCAGCTGCAACAATAGCACCTTTACCAACACGTACACCTTCTAAAATAACTGCATTTGCACCGATTAATACATCATCCTCGATTATAACCGGTGAAGCACTAGGGGGTTCAATCACACCTGCTAATACTGCGCCAGCCCCTACATGTACATTTTTACCAGTTGTAGCACGACCACCGAGAGTAGCATTCATATCAATCATTGTACCTTCGCCAACGACTGCGCCAATATTAATTGTTGCGCCCATCATAACGACAGCACCATCTTCAATAATGGCTTGTTCTCTAATAAACGCACCTGGTTCAATTCGTGCATTCGTATTTGTTAAGTCTTTTAATGGAATAGCAGAATTGCGACGATCCATTTCAATTTCTATATCTTCGAATTGACTACCATATGCTTCGTAAAAAGGTTTCCAATCATCCGCTTCACAAAAGATTACTTTAGATTGTTCTGAACCAAATACTTTAAAACTTTCTGGATATGTGATGCCTTCAAAATTACCATTTAAATATACTTTTATTGGTGTAGACTTTTTAGCATCACTTATATATTGAATAATTTCTTCAGCTGTTAAATGTTGTACCATAAAATAATCGATCTCCTTTAATATGTTTATAAGTTGTCAAACGTATAAAAGCCGTTTGGTTTATTAACTAAGCGTTCTGCTGCTTGTATTGCACCATTCGCAAAAATATCTTTTGATTGTGCACGATGCGTGATTTGAATCGTTTCATCAGTGCCAGCAAATAGAACTTCATGTTCACCGACAATCGTACCTCCACGAATAGAATGTATACCAATATCTTGTGGCTGGCGTTTTTCATTTAATTCATGTCTATCATACACAGGTGTTACATTTTCTTTCAAAGATACGATCACATCATACAATTTTTCTAACGTACCACTTGGTGCATCTACTTTTTTATTATGATGTGCCTCAGTCAATTCGATGTCGAAATCATCAAGTAGGGGAACAGCAGCTGCTAAAATTTTAGTCAATGCATGAACGCCATAACTCATGTTCGCGCTGAAAAACACAGGCATATTTTGACTCAATTCATCTAACTTATTAAGTAGTTTTTCTTTCTCGCCAGTTGTTGCCACAACTAATGGCAAATGAAAATCTTCATCTAATAAAGGGAAAAGCAGATTTGGATTTGAAAAATCTATTGCAACATCGGCACCTTTAACATCTGCAATATGTTGATATTGTTGATATGGCGTTGTTGCTTTCGGTGTATTTTCAATGACCCCAACGATTTCATGTCCTTTTTCTTCTGCTAATCTAGCAACGCGTTGATTCATTGCGCCATAGCCAATTAGTAATATTTTCACTCATTTTCACCCGCTTTAAATGTGTCATATGTTTCACGAAGCACTTTAGTATCTGTATCTTCTAGGCTAACCAATGGTAGACGTAATTCATAATTTCCAAATCCTAAATAACTTGTTAGAGCTTTAATAGGAATTGGGTTAATATCAACTGATAAAGCTGATAACAGTGTGCCGATTGGTTTAAATTGATCTTGAATATCTAATCCACTTTGTTGAGCATCGTATAACGCTTGAAATTCTTTAGGAATGACATTGGCAATAACAGAGATAACCCCTTGACCGCCACGTTGATAGTATTCGACGACGTTGTCATCATTGCCACTATATAATGCAAATGAATTTGTATCAATGCGCTTTTTCACTTCTTCTAAATACTCAAAATCATTCGTAGCATCTTTTAAAGCAACTATATAAGGATGTTGACTTAATATTTCTACAGTTTCTGGTTCAATTGTCATGTTCGTTCTTGAAGGAACATTGTACAGCACGACTGGTAATTTCACAGCATCTGCAATCGCTTCAAAGTGTTTGACTAAACCACGTTGGTTCGTTTTGTTGTAGTAGGGCGTAATTAACATAATTGCATCAGCCCCTAAGGCTTTAGCTTGGATTGAAGCTTGGATTGACTTTTCAGTATCATTAGTGCCAGTTCCTGCTATGACAGGAACACGTTTATCTACAAGATCAATAACTGTTTTTAGAATGCGTTCTTTTTCATCTGTTGTTAAAGTAGGGCTCTCAGCAGTAGTTCCATTAACGATGATTGCTTGGGCATTATTTTCTAGTAAAAAATTAACGTGTGTTTTCAAAGCTTCAATATTAACTTTGTTATTTGTAAAAGGGGTTGTAAGTGCAACGCCAACACCCTCAAATAAATGTGTCATTTTAATTCGCTCCTTTTAAACGCATAACTTGTTCCAATACTTGTACAGCATTTAATGCAGCACCTTTTAATAAATTGTCTGATGTACACCATACATGGAAAGTATTTTCTAATGAATCATCTCTACGTATACGGCCAACAAACACTTCATCTTTATTAGTAGAATTGATTGCCATTGGATATTCATTGTTCTCTGGATTGTCTACTAAAACAACGCGGTCATCTTGATCAAATAACGCTTTAATATCTTCTGCTGTTGTTTCTTTGTCAAGCGTTACATCAATTTCAACACTATGACTATCTTGAACAGGCACACGTGCGCATGTTGCTGTTACTTTTAAGTCTGGCGCATTTAAAATTTTTCTCGTCTCATCAATCATTTTTTGTTCTTCTTTTGTATATCCGTTTTCTAAAAACACATCAATATGCGGTAACACATTATTATAAATTGGATGTGGATATGCTTCTGGTGCTTTACCATTTACACCTTCAGCTAAATCTTTCTTACCTTTCATCCCTGAACCTGATACAGCTTGATATGTTGTATATGCCACTCGTTTTAAACCATAAGCATCTTGCAATACTTTTAGAGGTACAACAGATTGAATCGTAGAGCAGTTTGGATTGGCAATGATACCTCTTGTAAATGTAGGTTCATTGACTTCCGGAACGATTAAATCAATATCTTCTGCCATACGCCATTGACTTGAATTGTCTATAACGATTGCACCAGCTTTTTCAAAAAGTGGGGCAAAGTGTTCGCTTGTACCGCCACCAGCACTCATTAATACATAATCGAAATGTTCACTTGCACGAGCATCAGTTAATTCTTGAACTGTATATGTTTTTCCTTGAAATTCAACTTCTTGCCCTGCAGAACGTGCTGATGAAAATAATACTAATTCATCGAAAGGAATATTTTTACGATTTAATGTCTCCAACATTTTTGTACCTACTAATCCTGTTGCACCCACAACTGCTAACTTTGTCATAACTTGTCACTCCATTTTATAATAATTTCCAATTTTTAGAATATTTTAACAATCATTTTACCATTAAATGTTAAATGCGTCATATAGTTTTTCTACCGCTTGTTGCCCATTAAAATCATCAATGACGTATGAAATACTTATTTCAGATGTTGTTGTTTGGTAGAAAGGTATATTATTTTCAATTAATGTCAAAAATGCTTTTGATGCCACACCTGACATATCACGCATGCCTGAGCCAATTAATGAAATTTTGACATAATGCTCATTGATTTTATAAGCTAATGCTTCATATTGATTCTTTAATGTTTCAAGAATCATAGAAATTTGATGAAAATCACTATCTTTAATCGTGAAGGATAGTTGTAGCCCATCCAAGTTGACGATTTGTGAAATCATATCAACATTTACAGCACCTTCTTCAAGTTCCGTAAATAGTTGGGTAAGTAGCTGATTGTCAGGTAGGGGATAACTAATTGTTACATGCATCATATGTTTATCCAAAGCCACACCAGTAACTGCTTTTTTCTCTAATATTTCTTCATTTGACATAATCCATGTTCCTTTCACGTTCGATAAAGTTTTTCCTAAATATAAAGGGATATTATAGTTTTTAGCTAATTCAACACTTCTTGTTTCAAGTACACCAGCACCTAAAGCGCTCATTTCCATCATTTCTTCATATGAGACGATGTCTAGTCGTTTAGCCTTTGGTAAAAGTCTTGGGTCAGTGGCATACACACCATCAACGTCGGTATAAATTTCACAAGGTATTTGATTACTAACAGCAAGTGCCACAGCGGTCGTATCAGAACCACCTCTGCCTAAAGTTGTTAATTCCTGATGTTCATTGATGCCTTGAAATCCAGCAACTACTAAAATATCGTTTTCTTGAAAGGCTTGTTCAAATGTTTGAGGATTAATTTGAGCAATTTTACTTTTTAAATGATGGCCAATGGTTTTAATACCCGCTTGATAGCCAGTCATTGCTTTGGCATTCATACCGATATCATTTAATACCATTGATAAATAAGATACAGTTTGTTGCTCTCCGGTTGTCAATAATAATGCCAGTTCTTGTTGTTTTGGTGCTTTAGTCAAGGTTGATACATTCGTCATTAATTGATCTGTTGTGTTACCCATAGCACTTACAACGACAATTAATTGTTCATCTTGATTGACTCGCTCCTTTAACATTTCAGCGATCCTTTTTATTTTTGTAAAATCACTGACGGATGATCCGCCAAATTTCAACACACTTCTTGTTACCATATAATCCTCCTAATTGTTAGGAAGGGCACACAATAATAAAAAAAGAACAAGTTCGGAATGCGAACTTGCTCTTAATCTATATACAAGTGATGCACTCCATTATTTTTAAATAATGACAAACTCTCAGCTCTTAACCAAAAAGTCCAACAAATTATAACTGCTATTATAATTGCTTCGGCATCGCACCCTTTCAAATTTAGCTGTTAGCAGACAGTAATCTAAACTTTACTCATGATTGATGCGCCTCATCAAAATATTATTAAATTGGTATGTGTTCATTATACATATGACAAATATGAATGTAAACCGATAATTTAGATTTTTTGGAATAACCTGAAAATTCAAGTTATAGCGTTGCTTATATTTTAAAAGGTGGTGATAATGAGACTTTTTGAAAAATAAAATTCAAAATACTTATAGCATAATCAATATGCACATTAAATAAATGTACTCTTTTAATGCGTTGATAACTGTATTTGTAATTTAGAGAAGGGGTGTTCACTATGCTGATGTGTTAAAAAATAAAATAAAAAGGACACCTCGATGCTATAAATATTAGCATCGAGACGCCCAGTTAATGTCTATTAAATTGAATATAGTCTCGGACATGAATCAATGCCCTAGGCCCTGCAATGTTATATTGACAGTAGTTGACTGAATGAAAATGACTTTGTAGCTAGCTTTTTTCAATCCTTGTCGGTGCAACACATAGAGAAATTGGATTCCTAATTTCTACAAACAATACAAGTTGCGGAATAAGTCCCAATATAGAAGGTGACAGTAAGCCAACTTACAATAATGTGCAAGTTGGTCGGGCCTCAATACAGAGATTTTCGAAAAGAAATTCTACATATTATGTTTATTTTAAAACGCCGATTTCTTGTAAATATTCTTCATATGGAATTTCTTTTGAAACGCCACCTTGTTTATTTAAATCGATAACACGGTTTGCGATTGTATTGATAAATTCAAAGTCATATGAAGTAAAGATAATAGAACCTTTGAATGATTTAAGTCCATCATTAACAGCAGTAATACTTTCTAAGTCTAAGTGGTTTGTTGGTTCATCAAGTAAAAGAACGTTTGCACTTGATAACATCATTTTACTTAGCATACAACGTACTTTTTCTCCACCTGAAAGTACACTAGCTTTTTTCTTAACTTCTTCTCCACTAAATAGCATACGGCCTAAGAAGCCGCGTAAAAATGTTTCAGTTTGCTCATCTTCTGGTGCGTATTGTCTTAACCAATCTACAAGGTTCATATTAACGCCCTCAAAGAATTCTGAGTTATCTTTAGGGAAGTAACTTAATGACGTTGTTACACCCCATTTATATGAACCTTCGTCTGGTTCCATTTCACCGGCTAATATTTTAAGCAATGTGGTTTTCGCAATTTCACTATCCCCAATTAAAATTGCTTTATCATTTGGATTCATTGTGAATGAA
The DNA here is from genome assembly GCF_001027105.1 of Staphylococcus aureus. GTDB lineage: Bacteria > Bacillota > Bacilli > Staphylococcales > Staphylococcaceae > Staphylococcus > Staphylococcus aureus. Next base: position 1,397,552 of record NZ_CP011526.1, on the reverse strand, counting down.
ATATTATCTAATACTTTTTCACCGTCAATCGTTTTAGATAGATTTTGAACGATTAGTAAGTCATTACCGATTTCGCGCTCAGGTGTGAATTTAACGAAAGGATATCTTCTTGATGATGGTTGAATATCATCTAATTCAATTTTCTCGAGTTGTTTTTTACGACTTGTTGCTTGTTTAGATTTAGAAGCGTTAGCTGAGAAACGAGCAATAAAGTCCTGTAACTCTTTCATTTTTTCTTCTTTTTTCTTGTTTTGTTCTTGAGCCATCTTTTGAGCTAACTGACTAGATTGATACCAAAAATCATAGTTACCAACATAAACTTTAATTTTACCGAAGTCTAAATCAGCGATATGAGTACATACATTATTTAAGAAATGACGGTCATGCGATACTACGATAACAGTATTATCAAAGTTAATTAAGAAATCTTCTAACCAACTGATTGCTGGAATATCGAGACCGTTAGTAGGCTCATCCAGTAATAGTACGTCTGGTTCACCGAATAAACTTTGCGCTAATAATACTTTAATTTTTTGGTTGTTTTCTAATTCAGCCATTTTTTTATCGTGTAAAGTTGGATCGATACCTAAACCAGATAAAAGGTTAGCAGCATCAGCTTCAGCATTCCAACCATTCATTTCTGCAAATTCACCTTCAAGTTCAGCAGCACGGATACCATCTTCATCACTGAAATCTGGCTTCATATAGATTTCATCTTTTTCTTTCATAACCTCATAAAGACGTTCGTGACCTTTAATTACAACATCAAGCACGCGTTCATCTTCATAAGCATAGTGGTCCTGTTTTAAAACAGCTAGACGTTCATTTTTCCCTAATGAAACATGTCCTGTTTGAGAATCTAATTCACCAGATAATATTTTTAAGAATGTTGATTTACCTGCACCATTCGCACCAATTAATCCATAACAATTACCTTCTGTAAATTTAATATTTACATCTTCAAATAGTTTACGATCTCCAAAACGTAAACTCACATCAGTTACTTGTAACATGCATTTTCTCCTTTTTTTCATTCGATATTCTAACGGAAGAATTATATCATATTATCGTCACAGTTTCGACCTCATATAAGTTGTAATGATAGAATGACTCACACATGTTATAATAATAAAGAATACAAGAATCGAAGGAGAATAACATGGCATTAGACAAAGATATAGTAGGTTCTATAGAATTCCTTGAAGTAGTAGGGTTACAAGGTTCAACTTACCTTTTAAAAGGACCAAACGGTGAAAACGTAAAGTTAAACCAATCAGAAATGAACGATGATGATGAATTAGAAGTAGGTGAAGAATATAGTTTCTTCATTTATCCAAACCGTTCAGGTGAATTATTTGCAACTCAAAATATGCCTGATATTACGAAAGATAAATATGACTTTGCTAAAGTACTTAAAACGGATCGCGATGGGGCACGTATAGATGTTGGATTACCCCGTGAAGTGTTAGTACCATGGGAAGATTTACCAAAAGTGAAATCACTATGGCCACAACCTGGTGATTATTTGCTAGTTACATTACGAATTGACCGTGAGAATCATATGTATGGACGTTTAGCGAGTGAATCTGTTGTAGAAAATATGTTTACACCTGTACACGACGATAATTTAAAAAACGAAGTCATTGAAGCCAAACCTTACCGCGTATTACGAATTGGTAGCTTTTTATTAAGCGAATCAGGTTACAAAATTTTCGTACATGAATCAGAACGTAAAGCTGAACCAAGATTAGGTGAATCTGTTCAAGTTAGAATTATCGGGCATAATGATAAAGGTGAGTTAAATGGTTCATTTTTACCACTTGCACATGAACGTTTAGACGATGACGGCCAAGTCATCTTTGATTTACTAGTTGAATATGATGGTGAATTACCATTCTGGGACAAATCAAGCCCTGAAGCGATTAAAGAAGTATTCAATATGAGTAAAGGTTCATTCAAACGTGCAATCGGTCACTTATATAAACAGAAGATTATTAATATAGAAACAGGTAAAATCGCTTTAACTAAAAAAGGTTGGAGTCGAATGGACTCAAAAGAATAATCATTTTTACACGTGTCGTAGGATGCGTGTTTTTTTTATTCAATATTAAATCGGACAGATGAAGTAGTTTTTTAAACATTCCTTTCAAAGTAAAAAATTAAATAATTCAAACGAATAGGCTGGGACATTAAGTTCTTAGGCAATGTAAAAAAGCTGATTTCTATTAATTATTTGATGGAAATCAGCTTTTTTGATATGTATTTTATAATGTACAGCTCGTTGAGCTGCTATTTTCCTTATATTAAGTGCCATTAATACAAAACCTAGCTCTCGTTTAACTTTATTTATTCCTCGAACTGACATTCGAGTGAAACCCAAAATAGCCTTCATAAATCCAAAAACAGGCTCTACATAAATTTTTCTATGACTATAGATTTTTTTCGTTTCTGGTTCAGAAAGCTTTTGATTAATTTGGGCTTTAATGTATTTCAAAGTAAAATTACATGTTAATACGTAGTATTAATGGCGAGACTCCTGAGGGAGCAGTGCCAGTCGAAGACAGGGGCCCCAACACAGAAGCTGACATATAGTCAGCTTACAACAATGTGCCGGTTGGGGTGGCTGAGACGGCACCCTAGGAAGGGACCCGTCATCAAAAATTCTATTTATAGAATTTTACAGTAATGTGACAGACGGGCAAAGCGAAGCCATTCAATACGAAGTATTGTATAAATAGAGAACAGCAGTAAGATATTTTCTAATTGAAAATTATCTTACTGCTGTTTTTTTAGGGATTTATGTCCCAGCCATTTTTGTATTCATATTTAAATTTCGATAATTTTTCAGGAAGCATTTTAATTTTACTAATGAAGCAATATTTTTTAGATTAACAAAAATTAATATTTACATTTTCTTAACAATTTTTTATGTAACATTTACAGTTTCTAAAAATGAGGTTAATAATTCAAGGTTAAGATAAAGATGTAATCAATACAAATACTATTTGTTGTTCATACAGGGAGGATATTTCAATGAAAAAATGGCAATTTGTTGGTACTACAGCTTTAGGTGCAACACTATTATTAGGTGCTTGTGGTGGCGGTAATGGTGGCAGTGGTAATAGTGATTTAAAAGGGGAAGCTAAAGGTGATGGCTCATCAACAGTAGCACCAATTGTGGAGAAATTAAATGAAAAATGGGCTCAAGATCACTCGGATGCTAAAATCTCAGCAGGACAAGCTGGTACAGGTGCTGGTTTCCAAAAATTCATTGCAGGAGATATCGACTTCGCTGATGCTTCTAGACCAATTAAAGATGAAGAGAAGCAAAAATTACAAGATAAGAATATCAAATACAAAGAATTCAAAATTGCGCAAGATGGTGTAACGGTTGCTGTAAATAAAGAAAATGATTTTGTAGATGAATTAGACAAACAGCAATTAAAAGCAATTTATTCTGGAAAAGCTAAAACATGGAAAGATGTTAATAGTAAATGGCCAGATAAAAAAATAAATGCTGTATCACCAAACTCAAGTCATGGTACTTATGACTTCTTTGAAAATGAAGTAATGAATAAAGAAGATATTAAAGCAGAAAAAAATGCTGATACAAATGCTATCGTTTCTTCTGTAACGAAAAACAAAGAGGGAATCGGATACTTTGGATATAACTTCTACGTACAAAATAAAGATAAATTAAAAGAAGTTAAAATCAAAGATGAAAATGGTAAAGCAACAGAGCCTACGAAAAAAACAATTCAAGATAACTCTTATGCATTAAGTAGACCATTATTCATTTATGTAAATGAAAAAGCATTGAAAGATAATAAAGTAATGTCAGAATTTATCAAATTCGTCTTAGAAGATAAAGGTAAAGCAGCTGAAGAAGCTGGATATGTAGCAGCACCAGAGAAAACATACAAATCACAATTAGATGATTTAAAAGCATTTATTGATAAAAATCAAAAATCAGACGACAAGAAATCTGATGATAAAAAGTCTGAAGACAAAAAATAATAAGACGCAATTTCAAATGTGTCTTGAAACATGATTTTGATGGTGAATCATTATTTAGAGTACAAAGCTTGATTTATCGAGACGCTGATTTTGACATTCAGTTAGTCTACAAGCTTATCAACTTAAAATAGTGGTTCATCATTATTTTACAAATCTAATTATTTTGGGAGTAATAGAAAGAGGTTTGATTATGACTTCATCTACTAATGTTAAAGCTTTAATCGAAAAAAATAATAATAAAAAAGGAAAGCATAATGACAAAATTATACCAGTTATTTTAGCCGCAATTTCAGCGATTTCCATTTTAACAACACTAGGTATATTAATCACATTGCTTTTAGAAACCATCACTTTTTTCACCAGAATTCCAATAACTGAATTTCTATTTTCTACTACTTGGAATCCTACCGGTTCAGACCCTAAGTTTGGTATCTGGGCATTGATAATAGGGACTTTAAAAATCACAGTTATTGCGACTATATTTGCAGTTCCAGTCGGGCTTGGTGCAGCAATTTATTTAAGTGAATATGCAAGTGACCGTGCACGACGCATAATTAAACCGATATTAGAAATTTTAGCAGGAATACCAACAATTGTGTTTGGTTTCTTTGCATTAACCTTTGTTACACCAGTATTAAGATCTTTCATACCAGGTCTTGGAGAGTTTAATGCTATAAGTCCCGGCTTAGTTGTCGGTATTATGATTGTCCCTCTCATCACAAGTTTGAGTGAGGATGCAATGGCATCTGTACCAAATAAAATTCGAGAAGGTGCCTATGGACTTGGAGCAACTAAATTAGAAGTAGCAACTAAAGTCGTACTTCCCGCAGCAACATCAGGTATTGTAGCTTCAATCGTTCTCGCGATTTCAAGAGCAATTGGAGAAACGATGATTGTATCATTAGCGGCAGGTAGTTCGCCAACAGCTTCATTAAGTTTAACAAGTTCGATTCAAACAATGACTGGATATATTGTTGAGATAGCGACAGGTGATGCAACATTTGGATCAAATATTTATTACAGTATTTATGCTGTAGGGTTCACACTATTTATCTTTACCTTAATCATGAATTTACTTTCTCAGTGGATTTCTAAGCGTTTTAGGGAGGAGTATTAATATGGAAACGACAGATAATAATAGACAATCACTCGTCGATCAACAACTTGTCCAAAAACATTTATCATCCAGAACGGTTAAAAATAAAGTGTTCAAACTCATATTTTTAGCATGTACATTATTAGGACTTGTCGTACTTATTGCGTTGTTAACTCAAACATTGATTAAAGGGGTAAGTCATTTAAATTTACAGTTTTTCACTAATTTTTCTTCTTCAACACCATCTATGGCTGGCGTTAAAGGCGCGTTAATCGGTTCACTTTGGTTAATGTTAAGTATCATTCCATTATCAATCATCCTAGGAATAGGTACAGCTATATACTTAGAAGAATATGCGAAAAACAACAAATTTACTCAGTTTGTTAAAATCAGTATTTCCAATTTAGCTGGTGTACCATCAGTTGTATTTGGGTTATTAGGTTATACTTTGTTCGTTGGTGGTGCAGGGATTGAAGCCTTGAAAATGGGTAACAGTATATTGGCAGCAGCGCTAACAATGACCTTACTGATATTACCAATTATTATTGTTTCAAGTCAGGAAGCAATTAGAGCTGTACCTAACTCAGTACGCGAAGCTTCTTACGGCTTAGGTGCTAATAAATGGCAAACGATAAGACGTGTTGTCTTACCAGCAGCGTTACCTGGTATTTTAACTGGATTCATTTTGTCTCTTTCAAGAGCACTGGGAGAAACAGCGCCACTTGTGCTAATCGGTATACCGACTATATTATTGGCAACACCTAGAAGTATATTGGATCAATTTTCAGCATTACCTATCCAAATATTTACTTGGGCGAAAATGCCTCAAGAAGAATTCCAGAATGTTGCATCGGCAGGCATTATCGTTTTACTAGTTATCTTAATCTTAATGAATGGCGTTGCGATTATTTTACGTAACAAATTTAGTAAAAAATTCTAATTTAAACAATCAATCTCATTTATCTATTAAAAAGGGAGTTTTAAATATGGCGCAAACACTTGCACAAACTAAACAAATATCTCAAAGTCATACGTTTGATGTCTCACAAAGTCATCATAAAACACCAGATGATACAAACTCACATTCTGTTATATATTCAACACAAAATTTAGACTTATGGTATGGCGAAAATCATGCATTACAAAATATTAATTTAGATATTTATGAAAACCAAATTACTGCCATTATAGGTCCATCTGGTTGTGGCAAATCAACATATATTAAAACTTTGAATCGAATGGTTGAGTTAGTACCTTCTGTGAAAACAGCTGGTAAAATATTATATCGAGATCAAGACATTTTTGATCAAAAATATTCTAAAGAACAATTACGTACAAATGTGGGCATGGTCTTTCAACAACCTAATCCATTTCCAAAATCAATATACGATAATATTACTTACGGTCCAAAGATTCACGGTATTAAAAATAAAAAAGTTCTTGATGAAATCGTTGAGAAATCATTACGTGGCGCTGCAATTTGGGATGAATTAAAGGATAGGTTGCACACAAATGCATATAGTTTATCCGGTGGGCAACAACAACGTGTTTGTATCGCGCGTTGTTTAGCAATTGAACCTGAAGTCATTTTAATGGATGAACCGACATCAGCATTAGATCCAATCTCAACATTAAGAGTAGAAGAGTTGGTTCAAGAACTAAAAGAAAAGTATACAATTATTATGGTTACACATAATATGCAACAAGCAGCTCGTGTATCAGATAAAACTGCATTTTTCTTAAATGGTTATGTCAATGAATATGATGATACTGATAAAATTTTCTCTAACCCATCAAACAAGAAAACAGAAGATTATATTTCAGGAAGGTTTGGTTGATATATAATGGCAATAATTAGACAACGATATCAGGAGCAACTTGATGATTTAATAAAAGAATTACGTCGGTTAGGTGCAAATGTCTATGTGAGTATTGAAAATGGTATAAAATCATTAAGTATTGACGATAGAGGCTTTGCACGACAAACAGTTAAAAACGATAAACATATCAATCAATTAAATTATGATATTAATGAGCGAGTTATCATGTTAATTACAAAGCAACAGCCCATTGCGAGTGATTTGCGTATGATGATTTCTTCATTAAAAATCGCCTCCGATTTAGAAAGAATAGGAGATAATGCCTCGAGTATTGCCAATATTCGATTGCGTACAAAGATTACAGATGATTATGTGTTAACCCGTTTAAAGACAATGGGTAAATTAGCTATGTTAATGTTAAAGGACTTAGATCAAGCATTTAAAAAGAAAGATACCGTATTAATAAGAGAAATAATTGAGCGTGATGAAGATATCGATGACTTATATAGTCATATTATTAACGCAACGTATCTTATTGATAACGATCCATTTGTCGCTGCACAAGCTCATTTAGCAGCAAGACATTTAGAACGTATTGGTGATCATATTATTAACATCGCTGAAAGTGTTTATTTTTATTTAACAGGTACACATTACGAACAATAACTTAAAGTTATTACTATAAAATCCCTTACGATAAATATATATTTCTATTATTCATAAACCCTCAAAAAAACCAAGATTCTCACAATTAGTAATGTGAAAATCTTGGTTTATATTGTTCTACTATAAATTGTCTCGCATCTTAGTTATTTGCTTGCTCAATTTCATCTGTTAATTTTTCAACTTCATCGACTAAATCAGAAATATATTGAATTGTAGATTTAAGTGGCTGTTCTGTAGTAATGTCTACACCTGCAATGTTTGCAAGTTCGACAGGTGATACACTACCACCTTTTTTCAATGTTTCTAACCAAGCATCAACAGCTGGTTGGCCTTCATTTTTAATCTTTTGAGAAACGACAGTTCCGATTGTTAAGCCAGCAGAATACGTATACGAATATAATCCCATATAGTAATGAGGTTGACGCATCCATGTTAATTCAGCACCCTCAGTCATGTCTACTGCATCTCCAAAAAATTGTTTATAAACATTTAGCATTATTTCATTTAATGTCGGCGCATTTAAAGATTCACCTTGATCTACTTTGTGATACACTTCACGTTGATAAGCAGCTTCTAATAAATGGGTAACCATATTATGATAATATGTTCTAGATAAAATTGAGCCAATAACCCAACGCTTAAATCTTGGATTATCACTTGTGTTAAATAAATAATTGGCCATCAACATTTCATTCATTGTAGAAGGGGCTTCAACAAAGTACATTGATGCTTCTGATTCAAGATATGGTTGATGTTTTTGAGCTAATGTAAAATGACCTGCATGACCTAATTCATGTGCTAAGACAAATGCTTCAGCCATTTTACCAGTCCAAGAAATAAACACATATGAATGTGTAAAGTATGGACTTGCACAAAATGCGCCTGTATCTTTACCTTTATTTTGTGCAAAATCAATCCATCGCTGATCGTATGCTTCACGTAACATGTTTGTATAGTCATCACCTAAAACACTTAACGCACCGAAAATATAATTTTTTGAGTCTTCAATTGAAATCTCTGGTTCATAATCAGGGTCTACAGAAATCTTCAAGTCTTCAAAACGCATGTTATCTAATCCGTGAATACGTTGTAAAAGTTTAGCATATTTCTGCATAACTGGTGCCAAGTCACGCATAATCATATCGATTTGACGGTCAAACATATCACGCGTTACTTCTTGACTATGTAATAAATAATCGATGACTGATTCAAATCCACGTAAATCAGCTTCAATTTTTTCTTGTTGTACTTGCATATTATATGTAGCCGCGGTAGTATGCTGATATTTTCGAATCCCATCGCTAAACGATTTGAAACTTTTACGTCTAAACTCAGGATCTTTATTATCTTCATAATCATTTTCAAACGTAGCATAGTCGACAGGGTACGTTGTACCATCATGTTCAAATGAATCGAATGTAATATCTAGCATTTTTGTCGTGCCGTATAAATCGTAAGGACTGTTTAGCGTAGGTGATAAAGTTGCTAATACTTGTTCTACCGACGCAGATAATTGGAATGGCTTTTGTTTTATTAACTGTTTAATATAGTGTTGATATGGACATGATTCTTCTAATTGTTGAAGTATTTCTTCTGGTAATTCAAGTATTTCTGACTCTACAAATGATAATTGGCTAACAATTTTACCGTATGTAGTAGATAATTTAGCGCTCAATACTTGTGCCTCGATATTACTAGTATCTACACTTAAACGTAGTTCTGCATAATTACTTAAGCGATCTAAGGCAATTAAAATATTTTCTAATTCAGCTAAAGCAGTATTAATTTGTTCGATTGAATTTAATGTTGTTGCATATGTATGATGAAATTGATTTGCTTGTTGTACTAGAGCGTCAATACTTTCATAATATTGTTGATCATCTTTAAATAAGTCTACTAAATCCCATGTTTCTGAAACAGGAACATCTTCTCTTAAAGGTAAACCTTGAGACATATAATCACTCCTTTGGTATAATACATTCATTATACATAATTTTGTCTCCTAAACGATAATGTTACGATTTCCATGTCGCAAGGAACAATGATTTTTCTATTAGTAGATAGAATATTGCTTGAAACTGACTGCTATTGTTTAAGTTTTTAAAAATTTATAATAAAATGTATACAAGGAAAGTAATGAAATAAAAGGAGAATGAATATGACATTATTCGATATGCCTAATTATTTATGGATCACAACATTAATAATGATTTTATTAACAATATTCTGTTGCTTAGTTTTAAATAAATGGTTTGTATCTGCAGTAATTACATTTGTTATATTAGGTGTGCTTGCATTTTTTATTCCAAATTTTCAAGATATAAAATATCAACCATTATTAGGATACGCTGCATTTTTAGCGATTATGAGTTTATTAATTAGTTTTCTATTATGGTATTTTACTAGAAATTGGCGTAAAGAAAGAAAAGCGCGTAAATTAGAAAAGCAAATTGAAAAATACGGCTATGAGGGCGCTGAACTTCGCCGTAAAGATAAAAAATAATATTCGACAACTATATGCACAAAATCATCGACTTTTAAGTTACACTGCAGTAACAATTATTTCGAAAGAGATGGAATACAGTGCTATAGTTGTTTTTGTTTTGACTTTTTTATATTTTACATGGTTGACTTGATTCAAAATATTATATTTTATAATGATTTTGTTAAAAAATTAAATATACTTCAATTTCTTTATGGATAATACTATAATGAACGTTAGTTCTTAATATGTAAGTTGCATATACATGCGCCATTCTCATGTAAAAAGAAAGTGTTAGTAACTTACACAAGGAGGGGGACTATTATGTTCATAATAAAGTCTATGTTGTATAGACTGATGCAAATGATAGTTGTTTTATTTGTTATTTCTACACTTACATTCATTTTAATGAAATTATCACCAGGCAATCCTGTTGATAAAATATTACATCTTGATGTAGCACAAGTGTCGACGGAACAAATAAATGCAACCAAAGATAAATTGGGATTAAATGATTCTTTATTGGTACAGTGGTGGCATTGGATGAATCATTTATTACATTTTAATTTAGGAAAAAGTTTTGAATCAAAAGAACCGGTAACACAGATATTATTCAACTATGCACCCATAACATTACTCATATCATTTTCAACATTAGTAGTGTCGTTATGCATATCTATACCGCTCGGCATTATAGCAGCCAAACGATTTCATAAGTGGACGGATAAAGTGATTAGAGTGATCTCAACACTATCGATTAGTTTACCAGCGTTCTTTATCGGTATTATTTTATTATTTATTGTCACAAATTTAATGAATATAGATAGCGTTATACTAAGTCAGTTTATATTACCTGTAATCACGCTATCTTTAGGTATGTGTGCATACATCATTCGTTTAGTGCGTTCTAATTTATTGATGTTATTGCAAAGTAATATCGTACAAGCATCAAGATTACGCGGTATGAATGAACGTTATATTTTAATTCATGATTTACTAAAACCAACAATTTTGCCGATTATCCCATTACTAGGGATTTCACTTGGCAGTCTAATAGGTGGTACTGTAGTGATTGAAAATTTATTTGATATACCTGGTATTGGTTATCTATTAATGGATAGTATTAAATCTCGAGATTATCCTGTTATTCAAGGATGCGTGTTATTTATTGGCTTCTTCGTTGTTATTATCAATACGATTGCTGATTTATTAACGTTATTACTTGATCCGAAGCAGCGTTTACAATTAGGAAATCCAAAAATCAAAACCAATACACCATTGATATCAGAAAGTAGTGACCGTCATGCATAAAATATTTTCAAAGAATAACCTGATATTTTTTGTATTCGTTGCATTTATTTTTGTGGTAATTGTACTGCAATTCTTTGTCAGTAGTGAAAATGCAACCAAAGTCAATTTATCACAAACTTTTGAACCTATTAGTTGGTTGCATTTATTAGGAACTGATGATTATGGGAGAGATTTATTTACCCGAATTATTATCGGTGCACGTTCAACATTGTTTGTTACTGTTTTAACATTAATAGCTATCGTTGTCATAGGTGTTACACTAGGTCTATTTGCCGGATACAAAAAAGGGTGGATTGAACGATTAGTGTTAAGGTTTATTGATGTTGGTCTAAGTATTCCAGAATTTATCATCATGATTGCTTTAGCAAGTTTTTTTCAACCATCTTTATGGAATTTAGTTATCTCAATTACATTAATAAAATGGATGAATTACACAAGGTTGACTAGAAGTATAGTTAATAGCGAAATGAATAAGCCTTATATAAAAATGGCACAATTATTTCATGTACCAACAAGAACAATATTAATACGTCATTTAACACCTAAAATTATACCGGCTATTATCGTTTTGATGGTCGTTGATTTCGGTAAAATCATTCTATATATAAGTTCACTATCATTTATTGGGTTAGGTGCACAACCGCCAACACCAGAGTGGGGCGCTATGTTGCAACAAGGTCGTGATTTTATTTCGTCTCATCCAATTATGTTGATTGCACCTGCTTCAGTCATTGCTATAACTATTTTAATTTTTAATTTAACCGGTGATGCACTAAGAGATAGATTGCTGAAACAACGGGGTGAATATGATGAGTCTCATTGATATACAAAATTTAACAATAAAGAATACTAGTGAGAAATCTCTTATTAAAGGGATTGATTTGAAAATTTTTAGTCAACAGATTAATGCCTTGATTGGAGAGAGCGGCGCTGGAAAAAGTTTGATTGCTAAAGCTTTACTTGAATATTTACCATTTGATTTAAGCTGCACGTATGATTCGTACCAATTTGATGGGGAAAATGTTAGTAGATTGAGTCAATATTATGGTCATACAATTGGCTATATTTCTCAAAATTATGCAGAAAGTTTTAACGACCATACTAAATTAGGTAAACAGTTAACTGCGATTTATCGTAAGCATTATAAAGGTAGTAAAGAAGAGGCTTTGTCCAAAGTTGATAAGGCTTTGTCGTGGGTTAATTTACAAAGCAAAGATATATTAAATAAATATAGTTTCCAACTTTCTGGGGGCCAACTTGAACGCGTATACATAGCAAGCGTTCTCATGTTGGAGCCTAAATTAATCATTGCAGACGAACCAGTTGCATCATTGGATGCTTTGAACGGTAATCAAGTGATGGATTTATTACAGCATATTGTATTAGAACATGGTCAAACATTATTTATTATCACACATAACTTAAGTCATGTATTGAAATATTGTCAGTACATTTATGTTTTAAAAGAAGGTCAAATCATTGAACGAGGTAATATTAATCATTTCAAGTATGAGCATTTGCATCCGTATACTGAACGTCTAATTAAATATAGAACACAATTAAAGAGGGATTACTATGATTGAGTTAAAACATGTGACTTTTGGTTATAATAAAAAGCAGATGGTGCTACAAGATATCAATATTACTATACCTGATGGAGAAAATGTTGGTATTTTAGGCGAAAGTGGCTGTGGTAAAAGTACGCTCGCTTCATTGGTTCTTGGCTTGTTTAAACCTGTTAAAGGAGAGATTTACTTAAGTGACAATGCTGTGTTACCGATTTTCCAACACCCTTTAACTAGCTTTAACCCTGATTGGACGATTGAGACCTCATTAAAAGAAGCGTTATATTATTACAGAGGTCTAACTGATAATACTGCTCAGGATCAATTATTATTACAACATTTATCTACTTTTGAGTTAAACGCGCAATTATTGACTAAATTACCAAGCGAAGTGAGTGGCGGACAATTACAAAGATTTAATGTCATGCGTTCGTTATTAGCACAGCCTCGCGTTTTAATATGTGATGAGATAACTTCAAATTTAGATGTTATAGCTGAACAAAATGTAATCAATATATTAAAAGCGCAAACGATTACGAACTTAAATCATTTTATCGTTATTTCTCATGATTTATCCGTGTTACAACGCTTAGTTAATAGAATTATCGTTCTTAAGGATGGCATGATAGTCGATGATTTTGCAATAGAGGAATTATTTAATGTTGATAGACACCCTTATACAAAAGAATTAGTGCAAGCATTTTCATATTAGTTATTTAAGAATGCGATAATTCTAGACTTGTTATAAAATATAGATAAATCAAGTATTTTAATCTAGACACTTATCTATTTTATTTTCTTTATTTAAAAATAATAATAAAAAGGAGTATCATTAATGGGATTACTTGATATTGCAAGTATTCGTTCTATAGAAAGAGGCTTTAATTATTATCAAAGTGAATGCGTCATTAACTTAAAATCATTTTCAGAAACGCAGCATGAGGCTGAAGTAAAGGGCAGTGGCAACAAAGTATATCGTTGTTATATTGATATGGAACATCCTAGAAAATCCATATGTAATTGTCCTCATGCTGATGGAAGACGAGTGATATGTAAACATATGATTGCATTACTCTTTACAGCTAGTCCAGAAGCAGCAAATAAACATATAATGATGTTAAACGAAGTTGAAGAAGACTATCAATTACGCAGAAATATGTGGATTGATAGTCTTAAAGAAATGATTAATGATATGAGTGAAGAAGAACTCCGCGATGCATATTTAAACATGTTAATTGAACATGGAGAAATGGCAGAATTATTTGGATTAGATGAAGAGGAAGAAATGTTCGAGGACGAATTTTATTAAAATAGCCCCTATCGATTGATAATGATTATCATTTGATAGGGGTGTTTTTATTTATATGATTTTAAGACTTTGCAAATAGCTTGTGCATTATTATTGATGTGTTTGATTTTATCAAGTTTCAATATTGCGTGTGTGTATGCTTCTGATGGTCCTATAATATAGCCACTACTAGCATGTTGTAACATGACAATATCATTGTGGTCATTACCAAATGCTATATATTTAACATCTGCATCAAATATATATTGTAATGCAGTATATTTGTTAATATTTTGCGCTGTTATATCAATGTTATACTCATTTGAATGGTGAATCATTTCCAATTCTTGATGGTATTTATCTAGCTCGTCTAATATAGTTGTAATTTGTGCCGGGTCTATATTTAATAAAATAATCTTGATTGGCGTGTCGATATTTGCAACATCAATACAACTGGCCAGCTTATGTGGATCTAAACGCTCAAAAATCGCGTTCTCAGCGTCAAGTTGTGCAGCATAATTCCAATCATCATCAATAATATAATCTAACTCATACTTTTGAATTATTTTGAAGATATGATGATATGTATCAGTATGAATTGGTTTGATAACAGAAATCTTTGATTGCTGTGAAATCATAGCACCATTTGCGCCAATTAATGTGTGCTGATGAAATACTGATGGTAAAACTGGCAACAAATCACGAATCGGACGTGCTGATGCAAATATAAGTTCATGACCATCATGTTGTAATTGTAACAATGTATCAATAATAGTCTGGTCAATTAATCGGCCGTCAAAACAAAGCGTACCATCAATATCAAAGACAAATCTCATCAAATCACTCCAAACAATATAATACCATGATTATAGCATAAGTAAGTTATGTGACGATATTAGATAATGATTATGATGTAGGGTACCTTTTGCGTTACACACATATAACTTCCTATAATATATATTATGTAAACTAGAATGTGAAATTCCATAAGGGGACTTATATAACTGTATGTTTGTGTAGTGTTTATGTCAGTAAGCTAAATTTACATTCATGTTATGTTTCATTAAACCAATTACTCACGTTTTGGTGCATATTAAATCTTTTATATCGATCATACATCTATCATCATTTTTATTTCTAAAATACAAACTGAATACTTTGCTAGAATTTGTTACAGCAATCATTGCTCATGCATTTTATAAATTACAATTAGACAAATATGACATTTGATATCACACACTTGCAAACACACACATATATAATCAGACATAAATTGTTATGCTAAGGTTTATTCACCAAAAATATAATACATATTGGCTTGTTTTGAGTCATATTGAATGAATTAAAAAGTATACTCAACTCAATCATTTACAAATAGGTTGTGCAATTCATATTTATATTTATTGCAATCACTTGTTAAACTTGTCATTTAATATATCATTATTCGAGGCTTTATTAAAAAACATATAAAAAAGAGCCTATAGTATCAATAACTATAAGCCCTAACATCATTTACATCTATTTCTTTAATTTTTTACGTAATTTATCCAATGTTGTGAACAACCAATATTTCACTTTATGAATTGGTTTATAGAAATCCCCTATTAATTCTTCGATTTGTACATTAAATCCACGTTTAAAGCGGTATACGCCATAATCTTCACTGTTTTCCGTAAAATCACCTGATAAACCATAGAAATTATAACGATCATAGCCATTATCGAAGCAATAGTTAATCATAAACCAATGCATCATGTATGGTCCCATAAATTGATTATATTTTTCTGATGAACCACCAGAGAAATAATTCACTTCATATGCATTTGCAAAATAAACGCCAGAAGCAAGGTTTAGAATTGGGCCGTCCGTTTTGCTCAATTCACTTGCATTCAATAATTCATGCTGATCATGATCAATTTGCTTATCTAATTCTGCAATTTTCTTCATTTGCTTATCTGATTTGTTTTCTTTCGCCATCATTTGATCACGACGATTTTCTTTGTCATTCAATTCCTGTTGCAACTTTAACACATATTCATCAAGGTCAATATATGCTAATGGTACTAATACTTTATCTCCATATGTGTCAATAAAGTTATAAAAATAATCATCTGTTTTTGATACAAATCCAGCACGCTCTTCAGTTTCACGATATAAATCTAAGAAAAGATTGAACTCATCACGTTCAAGGAATCTGACTTTAACACCATAGTTTATCGCTTTATTAATATTACGTTTACGTTGACTATCAAATGTCTTTTTCAATGTTTCGGGTGTTTTACCTTCAAGGTTTAATACGCCCATCCATCGTACTTGGCTCGATGTATCATACTCAGTTGTAAAGCCATGATGCTCGTAACCATGTGATTTAAACAAGTTTACTAGGGCATCATTTTTCTCGCGACCTTCAAATGGCACGATATCTTTATCATATAGATGATATAACCAATACGGATCTAATTTAACATATAAACATTGATGTTGCTGTAAATATTTATCTAACTCTTTTAAATAATAATCAACTAATCCTAAATCTGAAAAATCCATTACTGGACCACGATTCGAATAGTAAACATAACTTCCCATAGTAGGAATTTTAGAGAAAAGGCTTGCTGCAATTACTTTGTTATTGTCGTCTTTAATACCTAATAAAACTACTTCAAAGCCATCATTCTCACGGGTAACTATATTTTCTTTTACTTGGAAATAATGACTTTCCAATGATGGATTTTGTACAAAGTTGTCAAATTCGGTAACAGTTAACTCTGTAAATTTCATGTTTTGATAATTCCCTTCCTAAAAAATTCTGTCTTTAACTTTTTTAAGTGCGGTATATGCTGCGTAAACAGGTTTATTAATTGGTTTAATAAAGTCACCAACATATTCAATAATTTCAGCATTGTAACCTTTTTTGAATTTAACTACACCAGCATCTTCAGCATCTTCTGTAAATTTACCACTAACACCATAGAAATTATAACGGTCAATGCCATGATTTAATGCATAATTAATCATTTCCCATTGCACTGCATAACTTCCGGCAAAATGACGGAATGCATTTGATGTACCACCAGCATAATAAACAACTTCAAATGGATTGATAAAGAAGAAACCAGCAGAGATAGGTAATTCATTACCATGTTCTTCTTGTAGACGTTTACCTTCTTCAATCTTTTGCTCATTTGCATCAAGTTGTTGTTGTAAGTTATCTCGCTTGTTATGTGCTTTTTTATTTTCAGGACGTTTTTCAATATCCTTTAACGCTTTATTTAAATCTTTATTTAAAATATCACGCTCTTCGTTTAGTTCTTTAATATATTCATCAAAGTTGATATACGCTAAAGGTACTAACACACGGTCTTTGTAATATTTTAAGCGATTGTAGTAAAATTTGTCATCACGATCAGCAAAAGCTTTTGATTCTGACGTATCTTCCATAAATGATCTAAAAATTGGTAGTTCTTCTTCAGATAAAAATCTTACTTTAACACCATTCTTTTTAACTTTTTTCGTGTTTCTTTTTCTAAGTCCATCCATATTTTTAATGATGTCATCTGCTGTTTTATCTTTTAAATCTAACACTGAGTGATAACGAATTTGTAGCACAGGATCAAATCCTTTATGGAATCCAGTATGTTCAAATCCTAAGTTACTCATTTTATCAAAGAACCAATCATTACCAGCATTACCTGTAATCTCGCCATCATGATTCAAGTATTGATATGGTAAATATGGATCGATATGTAGGTATAGACAACGATGTTTTTTAACATATTTTGATAATTCATTAAAGAAAAAGTGTACGAGTTCTTGATTTTCATAATCAATCACTGGACCGCGATTTGAATAAAAATACTTGAACACTTTCATAACAGGTACAGCAGTAAGTAAGCAAGCTGCAATGACCTCGTTATTATTGTTTTTTATTCCCACTAAATGTGTTTCATAACCTTCAGCAAGCTTTAACTCATAGTGGCCAACAGTTTGCGTGAAATGACTGTATGGCATGCTATCTGTAAAGGCACCAAACTCTTTAGCTGTTAAATTTGTAAACTTCATTATCATTACTCCTATTTGTCTCTCGTTAATTAATTTCATTTCCGTATTTGCAGTTTTTCTATTTCCCCTCTGCAAATGTCAAAAATAATAAATCTAATCTAAATAAGTATACAATAGTTAATGTTAAAACTAAAACATAAACGCTTTAATTGCGTATACTTTTATAGTAATATTTAGATTTTTGAATACAATTTCAAAAAAAGTAATATGAACGTTTGGGTTTGCTCATATTACTTTTTTTGAAATTGTATTCAATTTTATAATTCACCGTTTTTCACTTTTTCAAACAGTATTCGCCTAATTTTTTTAAATCAAGTAAACTTAATTATTCAATGTTTGTTGGATAGATTGTAAATATTTAATGATTTCCTCACGCGTGTTAGATTTAAATCGCTTAACGATTTCGCTACCAATGACAATGCCATCTGCAACCTCTTTTATATCTGCAACATGTTGTGGTGTTCTTATACCAAATCCTGCGACAACTGGCACATTGGCTATCGCTTTAATTGACTCAATTTTTCGTTTTAATTCTGGATGAAACGCACCGTTTTGCCCTGTTGTCGCATTCATCGTCACAGTATAAATAAAGCCTTCCGCATGGGATACGATATCTTTTATACGTTTGTCATCAGTAGTCATCGCAACTAACGATATGATTTTGACGCCATAGTGACTAAATTGTTGTTTTAAACGCTGCGATAATTCATATGGTAAATCAGGAATAATTAAGCCGTAGACACCAGTATCTCGACATTTTTCAAAAAACGCTTGTTCTCCATAATGACAAATAATATTATAATACGTCATTAATACATAGTTACACTTAATTTGATCACCATGTTTTTCTAATTGATTGAAAATATAATCTATCGTGATGCCTTGTTTAATCGCTTGTTGACCTGCTTCCATGATAACTGGACCATCAGCAACCGGATCAGAGAAAGGTACTCCAATTTCAATTATATCTGCACCATTTTCACTCAACAATGTTGCATTTTCAATCAAATCTTTATTGCCCATAATATAAGGTATAAATAATTTAGTCATTTGCAAGACCTCGCTCTACCATATATTGTCTAATTGTTTCCATATCTTTATCGCCACGTCCAGAAATAGTTACTACAATAATATCTTCTTTCGACATCGTAGGCGCTAGTCTTTCAACATAACTCAGTGCATGTGCACTTTCAATTGCAGGTATAATACCTTCATGTTTTGTAAAGTTGATTAAAGCATTCATTGCTTGTGTATCACTAGCATTTTCAAAAGTTACTCTACCAATGTCGTGGTAATAAGAATGTTCTGGTCCAATACCAGGATAATCAAGTCCTGCTGAAATAGAATGTGCTAGTTGCACTTGCCCATCTTCATCTTGAATTAAATACATTTTAGTACCATGTAATACGCCAGGTGATCCTTTGCCAATTGCAAGTGCATGTTTATCAGTATCATCGCCTTGACCTGCGGCTTCAACACCGTATAATGCAACATCATCTTTAATAAATGGATAAAATGTACCGATTGCATTTGAGCCACCACCGATACATGCTACAATTGCATCCGGAAGTCGACCTTCTTTCTTCAATATCTGTGATTTTATTTCTTTACCAATCACACTCTGAAAATCTCTAACAATCGTTGGGAACGGGTCTGGACCTAATGCAGAACCTAATAAATAATGTGTATCATCTACATGACTTACCCAATAT